>NZ_SHKL01000001.1:3860468-5180936 GCF_004217185.1 Pseudonocardia sediminis
CTCGGACGCCTCGGTGCCGGCCCGCGCGGCCTGACGGATCCGGTGCCCCGCCTCGCCGCCGACGACCGCGGCCACCGCGATCTCGCCGTCGGCGATCTTCTGTGCGCACTCGGAGATCAACGACTGCTGCAGGACGCCGACCTCGGCCAGGACCGTCGTGGCCCCGGGGGCGAGCAGGCGGCCGGGGTCGCCGTAGTCCCACCGCCCGTGCGGCACCGCGATGTGCTCGATGCGGCCCAGCAGGTCCCCGTGCCCCCCGCGTGACGGGGCCCCGGCGTCACGCCCGGCGGTGTCGAGCGCGCGGCGCATCAGCTCCAGCGGCTCCGCGGCGTCGGTGTGGTCCTCGCACTTCTGCGACGCCGTGCCCACCCCGACGAGCACCGGGGTCGTGGGTCCGACCGGCCCGCTCACGCGGGGCTCCCGGACCGCGACGGCTGCTGCTCCACCGTGATCGTCAACTGCCCCGTCCTCGTTGCACCGCTGCAGGTCCGGGCTCCCGCGCCGGAGTGTTGATCGAGGCTGGCACCGGGCCGTCGGCGGAGTCAAGGCCGGGCGCGGGGCCACACCGGCGCCGACCCCGGCCGGATCCGCACCCCTGCCGTCGATGCGCACCTGCCGCAGAGGGTGCGGACCGGCGCACCGGATGCGGACTCCGGTCAGGCGACCGGCTCGGGGACTCTCGCGCGGGCCGCCACGGAGGCCCGGCCCAGTGCCGTGATCACGTACCCGAGCCCGACGAAACCCAGCGCGAGGAGGCCGATGTTGCCGACGACCGCGGCCGTGCCGACCGAGTCCGGGTCGAGGAAGTAGTACGGCGCCCGCCGTCCGGCCTCGTTGAGCACGGCCAGCGCGAGCCCCAGGTAGGCCACCGGGTAGGCGAGCCAGGCGATCGGCTGCCACCACCGGACGTCGCCCTGGCTGCGGCCCACCAGCAGCCAGTCGGTCAACGCCAGCACCGGCATCACGACGTGCAGCAGGACGTTCGCCGGGGTGTAGCCCATGCTCTGGTCGGTCAGGAACACGTTCCACACCAGACCCGCGACGACGACGTAGAGCACCACGGCACCGCGCAGACCGGGCCGCGCGTCGGCCCGGGCGGAGAACAGGGACCACGCGTAGAACACCGCCGCCAGCACGTTGACCTGGTAGGTGAACGTGGTCAGCCGCCACAGCACCCCCGACCGCGACGTCGTCTCGACCAGCAGGAGCGCCAGAAGCACCGCGGCCACGATCACCACCCGCAGGACCCCGCGCAGCCTCGGCCTGCCGGCGGCGCCGGTCACGTCGTTCATGTCAGGTGCAACTCCCCGGCACGTGATCGGGTTCCCGATCGTTCCGGCGATCACAGTCGGTACGTCCGATTTTCGGATAACGATCGCTCTTGTCATAGCGATCGCTCGCGGAGCACACTCGGGCCGTGCCCCGGATGACCCGCGCCGAGTCGAAGGCCCGGACGCGTACCGCGCTGCTCGACGCGGCGGAGCGGATCGTCGCGCGCAAGGGCTACGCCGGCGCCGGGGTCGACGAGATCGCCGCCGAGGCGGGCTACTCGGTCGGCGCGCTCTACTCGAACTTCCGTAACAAGGAGGAGCTGCTGGTCGCCCTCGTCGCGGACCGGGCGAACGACCACGTCACCGACACGGCCGAGGTGCTCGCCGACGGCGCGGACGCCGACCGGATGCCGGCACTGAACCGCCGGCTCGCCCGCGTGGCCGACTCCGAGGACCTGACCCTGCTGCAGTCGGAGCTGTGGGCCTACGCCGTGCGCAATCCCGACGTCCGCGACCGGATCGCCGCGCAGCTGCGCGGCCCGCACGACGCCGTGTCCGCCCTGCTCGGCGAGCAGCGCGCCCGCGACGACGAGCGCTGGGCGGCGGGCGACGACGAGATCGCCACCGTGGTGCTCGCCCTGTTCGGCGGTCTGGTGCGCCAGCGCCGCCTCGACCCCGCCAGCGTCCCCGACGACCTGTACGGACGCGCCCTGACCTGGCTGTTCGACGGCCTCTCCCGATCCGAGGAGCCCCTGTGACCACCACCGACGCACCCGATCTCGCCACGCTGTTCTCCCCCGAGCACCGCGCCGACCCCTACCCCGCCTACCGCCGGTGGCGGGAGAACACCCCGATCGCCGAGCTCGCGCCCGGGTTCCTCGTGCTCAGCTCGCACGAGGCCTGCTCGGAGGTGCTGCGCAACCCGGCGTTCGGCCACGCCGAGCCCGGGGACGACGTCCCGGGCCCGCTGGGCGGCGGCCGTCCCCGCGGGGGCGACACCTCGCTGCTCGACGACCAGGGCCGTCCCGTCATCTCGTTCCTGGGCCTGAACCCGCCGGACCACACCCGGCTGCGACGGCTGGTGTCCAAGGCGTTCACCGCGCGCACCGTCGCCGGGCTGGTCCCGCGCGTGGAGGAGATCACCGCCGAGCTGCTCGACGCCGCGCTCGACGCCGGCGAGGTCGACCTGCTCGGCGCCCTGGCCGAGCCGCTGCCGGTGCGGGTGATCAGCGAGATGCTCGGCGTTCCGGCGTCCGACCACGCCCGCTTCGCCGCCTGGTCGCACGCCATGGCCCGCGGCACCGACCCGGCGTTCCTGCTCTCCGACGAGACCCTGGCCGCCGTCTCGACCGCCCGCGAGGAGTACAGCGAGTACTTCCGCGATCTCGCCGCCCGGCGCCGCGCGGATCCCGGGGACGACCTGCTCTCCGCCCTGGTCGGGGTCTCCGACGCCGGGGACACGCTCACCGAGAACGAGCTGCTGGTGACCTGCATCCTGTTGCTCACCGCGGGCCACGAGACGACGGTCAACCTGATCGGCAACGGCACCCTGGCCCTGCTGCGCAACCCGGAGCAGCTCGCGGCTCTGCGCGACGACGCGGACGTCGCCGAGCCGGCCGTGGAGGAGCTGCTGCGTTACGACTCCCCGGTCCAGCTCACCGTCCGCCAGGCGCTGGAGGACACCACGATCGGCGACGTCCCCGCCGCACGCGGCACGGTCGCCCTGCTCCTGGTGGGGGCGGCGAACCGGGACCCGTCCGCGCACGAGGACCCGGACCGCCTCGATGTGACCCGCCCGCCGTCGCGTCACCTGGCGTTCGGCCAGGGCATCCACTTCTGCCTGGGCGCCGCTGGCCCGGGCCGAGGGCCGCACCG
This sequence comes from Pseudonocardia sediminis, assembly GCF_004217185.1. Classification (NCBI taxonomy): domain Bacteria; kingdom Bacillati; phylum Actinomycetota; class Actinomycetes; order Pseudonocardiales; family Pseudonocardiaceae; genus Pseudonocardia; species Pseudonocardia sediminis. The sequence continues at coordinate 3,863,615 of NZ_SHKL01000001.1, forward strand.
CCCTGCGCGAGCTGGCCCGCCGGGCACCCGACCTGCGCGCCGCCGGTGACCCGGTGTGGAAGGAGAACATCACCCTCCGAGGCCTGGCGAGCCTGCCGGTCGCCCTGCGCTGACGGGGACGGCCGGGCCCGCGGCGGCACGGCGCAGGGCCCGGTAGAGGACCGGGACCTCGCCGAGCCTCCTCCGCAGGGCACGTTCCAGCCCGGCGATCGGGTAGAGGTTCTGCGGGGCGCGGGAGTCCTTGTACTCGACGGAGGCGTAGCGCGGCAGGACCGCCTGCGACAGCGTCGCCATCGTGATCGCGTCCGCCGCGGGCAGCTCGGCCCCGCACTCGACGCGGACCACCCCGGCCCACGGGGCGCCCGGCGCGCAGGGCAGGCGCAGGTACCAGGTGTAGCGCGACCAGGACGTCCCGACGCGGAACACCGGCGTCCGCTCCCCCGCCCGCAGCCGCGACACCACGGCGCCGAGAGGCGCGGGCAGGTACTCGCTGCGGTGGCTCTTCACGAACCCCAGCACCCGGGGCAGGTGCTGGCGCCCGCGCAGCGGCCCGTCGACCACCAGCAGGTCGGACCCGCCGGGCAGCGCGTCACGCGCGGTGCCCGCCGCGACCAGCTCCACCTCGGCCAGCTCACGCTGCAGGGCCAGCGAGAGCACCTGCATCGGGGCGGTGTCGGCCCGCTCGGCGGTGACGCTCGCGCGGTACCGCCCGGCCGTGGTGACCACGTCCTCGGCGTCGGCCCGGGTGGTGACCAGCGCCCGGCGGACGAGCGACGTGCTCAGGTGTGCGACCTCGCCCGCGCGGCAGCACACGACTCCCGCCGCGTACGAGGCGCACAACGCCGGCGAGGCGACGCCGTCCGGCTCGTCTACCCAGATCTGGGCGTCCACCCGCCGGACCCCGTCGACGAACAGCACCGTCTCCGGCAGCACGACGCCGGAACCGTGGCCGACCGGGGCCCACGCCGCCTCCGGGACCTCCACCGCGACGTCGATCTCGGCACTCGACGGCTCGGCGCCGGTCTCCGTGCCGGGTTCGACGTCCAGGCTGGTGCCGTAGGTCGGGTCCCACGGGTCGACGGCGAACCTCACGCGCCCTCCCGGACCACGCTCGACGTGCGCTGGTCGCGGCTCAGCGAGAACCGGACCGGGATCCGCTCGGCCAGCGCGGGCACGTGCGTGATCACCCCGACCATCCGGTCGCCGCGCACGGCCAGGTTCTCCAGCGCGCTCGCGACGATCTCCAGGTTCGCCTCGTCGAGCGTGCCGAAGCCCTCGTCGAGGAAGATCGACTCCAGCGTCGGGGCGCCGTGGGCGGCCAGCCCGGACAGCTGCGCCGACAGGGCGAGCGCGAGCGCCAGGGACGCCTGGAACGTCTCCCCGCCGGACAGCGTCTTCACCGGGCGGCGGGCGTCGGCGTCGGCGTGGTCGACGACGAGGAATTCGCCCTTGTCGTGGGTCAGCTCGAACTGCCCGCCGGACAGGTCCGCCAGGCTCGCCGAGGCGTCGACGACGAGCGCGTCCAGCGCGGAGGCGACCAGCCAGCGTGGGAAGTTGTTGGAACGCAGCTGGTCCCCGAGCAGCTTCGCGACCTCGCGGGACTCCTGGGCCTGCGCCCGGTCGGCGACCAGTCCGGCGGCGGCCTCCCGGCGTTCGACGACGCGGGCGCGGGCGGCGCGGGCGCTCTCCAGCGCCGTGGCGACCGCCGCGGGCGCGGTGCGGGCCGGTTCCGGTCCGGCGCTCACGTCGTGGGTGCGCAGGTCCTCGACCAGCCGCTCCTGCAACGAGTCCCGGTGCGTGCGGGCGTGGTCGGTGGCGTCGTGGGCGTCGGCCAGCGACCGCTCCCGGGCCGTCGTCTCGCGCGTCGCCCAGGTCGTCAGGGCCTTTCCGGCGGCGGCCGGCTCGTCGCCGTCCAGCGCCGGCGCGCCGAGCGCCACGAGCGGGTCGCGGGTGGCGCGCAGCGCGTCCCAGGCCTGCTGGACCTCCCGTTCTCCCGCCCGCGCGTCCTCCTCGGCCGTCCGCAGCGCGGTGCGGGCGGCACGCAGCGCCACGTCGGCTTCCCGGGCGGAGGCGTCCAGCGCGTCGATCCGGGCCAGCTCGGCGGCGGCCTGGGTGTCGGTGGGCTCGCCGTCGAGCGAGGTCCGCAGCTCGCCGGCGCGGCGTTGCGCCGTCGCGAGCGCACCGGCCGCCTCCTGCTCGGCGCGGGCGGCGGCGGTCTCGTCGCGCCGGCGTGCGGTGGCGGCGTGGTCGGCGTCGGCGAACGCCTGCTCGGCCGCGGCGCGGTCGCGTTCCGCGGCCTCGGTGGCGGCTTGCGCCGGGCCGGCCTCCTTCTCCCGGCGAGCGGCCTCCGACTTCGCCCAGGCGACGAGGGCCCGCCATCCGGCCGCGACGTCGTCGGTGTCGACACCGGGGGCGCCGAACGGGACCAGCGGGTCACGTGCCGTTCCGAGCTGCGCGGCCGCGGCTGCGGTGTCGGTGCGGACCGACTCCACGACGCCGGCGGCGGCGTCCCGTTCCCTCCGTGCGGTGCGGGCCGCGGTGGCGGCGTCGTCCACGTCGCGGGCGAGCCGGTCGATCCCGGCCAGCGTCTCCTCGACGCCGTCGGGGTCCGGCAGCCCGGCCAGTGCGGCCTCCAGGCGCGCCACCGCGGCGGTGGCCCGCTCGACCTCGGCGACGGCGGTGGCGCGGGCGGTGTCGGCGGCGGTCTTCGCCGACCGGGCCCGCTCGTACACCTCGTCGGCCGCGTCGACGGCGTGCCGGGCTCCGTCGAGGTCGGCGCCGGGCAGCGGCGGCGGGAGCGTGGCGACGGTCTGCGCGCAGACCGGGCAGTCCTCCCCGACCGCCAGGGCCGGGCGCAGCACCGCGGCCTGGTTGGTGCGTTCGATGCCGGACTGCTCGGCCCGCGCCGCGTCGAGGTGGTCGCGGGCGTCGGCCAGCGCTCCGCCGGCGACCGCGGCCTCCCGTTCGGCGGCGGTCAGGCGGGCGTCGGCGGCGTCGCGCTCGGTGCGGGCGGCGGCCAGCTCGTGGTGGTCGCGGCGGGCCTGCTCCAGCGGGGCGCGGTCCGGTGCGGCCGCGGCGGCGTCGCGCGCCGCGGTCTCCGCCTCCTCGGCGGCGGTCACCGCCCGGGTGGCCTCGTCGAGCCCCACGGTGGCGGCGGTCCTCCGGCGGTCGAGCTCGTCCAGGCCGCCGGGGGCGGACGGTGTGCGCAGTGCCCGGATCTCGGTGGTGAGGCGGCGGAGGGTCTCCTGCGCCGTGGTGAGGGCGTCGCCGGCGGCGTCGCGGGCGGTGCGCGCGGTGTCCACGGCCGTGCGGGCGGCCTCGGCGTCGGTGGCCGCCCGCGCGGCCCCGGTACCGGCCTCGTCGTGACGTGTCACCAGCGCCGGTAGCTTCGCGTCGAAGACGGCCAGCTCGGCGTGGTCGCGGCGGACCCGCTCCAGGCGTCCGCGCTCCGGCGCCGCGGCGTCGCGGGCCTCGCGGGCGGCGAGGTCGTCCCGCTCGGCCGCGTCGGCCTGCTCGCGCGCCGTCGCCGCCGCCCGGGCCGAGGAGTGACGGCGCAGGCCCAGCGCCGCGAGACCGTCGGGCACCTGCAGCGCGGCCAGGAGGTCGCGTTCGCCGCGCAGCCGGGTCACGGTCGTCTCGGCCGCGGCGAGGTCGGTGTCCGCAGCGCTCAGCTCGGGAAGGGCCTTCTCGACACGGGACGCCAGGTCCTCCAGCGCGGTCACGCGGACGGTCGCGGCCTGCTCGGCGTCGTCGGTGGCGTCGGCGTAGCGCTCGAGCTGCTCGCCGAGCAGGTCCGCCCGCTGCCCGGCGATCTTCGAGTCCTCGTTGGCGCGGCGCATGATCTGTTCGTAGACGTCGAGGCCGAGGATGCGTTCGAGCTTCTTCTGACGGTCGTTCGGCGCCGCGTGCAGGAAGTCGGCGAAGTCGCCCTGGGGCAGCACCACGCAGGTGCAGAAGTCCTCGAACGGGAGCCCGAGCAGGGCCTCCACCTGCTTGGACACGGTCGCCGCACCGTCCGCGACCGGCTCGGTCGCCGACTCCGGGCCGCCGTCGCTCTCAGGGTTGACGAGCCGCTCCAGCCGCGCACCCTTGACCGTGACGTTGCCGGTGGAGGCGGTGCGGCGCAGCTCCCGGGCCACGACGTAGCGGGTGCCGGCGAGGTCGAAGACCAGGCTGACGGTGCCGCGCCCGGCCGTCGGGGCCAGCGCGAGGCCGACCGTGCGCCGGTCGTCCCAGCGGGGCACCGAGCCGTAGAGCGCGAACGTCATCGCGTCGATCACCGTGGACTTGCCGGAGCCGGTCGGCCCGACGAGCACGAAGTAGTCGGCGCCCCGGAAGTCGACGACGGTGGGCTCGCGGAACGAGGCGAAGCCGTCCATCCGCAGCAGGACCGGGCGCATCAGGCGCCGCCCGTCACGTCGTCGTGCAGGCGGGCGAAGAGCTTCTCCACCCGGGGGTCGGCGATGCTGCGGCTGCGCAGGTACTCGCCGAACAGCTCCGACGGGTGCCGCTCCGGCCCCGACGCCGGGCGCGACACCGTCACCGGCGCCGCGAACTCCGGGTCGATCCGCACTTCGAGGGCGTTCGGCAGCAGCCCGCTCACCTCCTCGCGCAGCCCGGCCCGGGCCTGCTCGCACACGAGGACGCGCAGGTAGTCGTCACCGACCTCGCCGGCCATCGCCGCCAGCTCGGCGACCGAGCCGCGCACGGTACGCAGCCGCCGCCCGGACGTGATCGGCACGTCGGTGACCTTGGCCGGGACCCCGGGTCTCGCGTCGACGATGCACACCACCGGCGTGTTCTCCTGCTCGCCGAAGTCCACGGCCAGCGGGGCTCCGCTGTAGTGCACCGGGCAGGCGGCCGGCATCTGCTGGCGGCGGTGCAGGTGCCCGAGCGCGACGTAGTGCGCCTCGACCGGGAAGATCGTCGCCGGGACGGCGTACTCGAAGATCGACTGCGCGGCCCGCTCCCCGCCGCCGAACGCCCCGTCCAGGACGGTCAGATGGGCCATCACGAGGTTGACGGTGTCGTCGCCGAACCCCGCGGTCAGCGCGCCCAGGATGTCGCGCAGCTGCTGGTCGTAGCTACTGGTGTTCTCCCCCGGCGTGCGGGTCACCAGGTCCGCGGCCTTCACCGCGTAGCGCTGAGACAGGAACGGCAGCACCGCGACCCGGGCCCGCTCCCCGGTCGAGCGTGCCGTGATCTCGACCAGCCCGCCCTTCTCGGCCGGACGGGCGGAGCCGACGAGCGTGATGTCCGCGGCGTTCGCCAGCGGCCGGTAGGCGTCCAGGGTCGGGCCGTGGTCGTGGTTGCCGGCGATCGCGACGACCGGTGTGCCGCCCCGCGCCAGCCCGAGCAGGGTGCGCATGACCAGGGTCTGCGCCGCCGCCGACGGGGCCGCCGTGTCGTAGAGGTCCCCGGCGACGAGGACGGCGTCGACCTCCTGCTCGCGCGCGACCGCGACGATCTCGCGCAGGACCTGTTCCTGCTCCTCGAGCCGGCTGCGGCCCTTCAGCGTCTTGCCGACGTGCCAGTCGGCGGTGTGCAGGATCCTCATCAGAAGGGTGCGTCGTCGTCCTCGGTCGTGGTGGGCAGGTGGGCGAACGGGTCGCGGCGGGCTGTCGCGCTCCCCCGGCCGTTCGTGGAGGCGACGACGGGCTCGTCACCGGCCTCGGACAGCCGCGTCGCCCACGCCGGGAACGGGAACTCCACGGCCAGTGGCACCGGGATCTCCGGCTGCGAGACGAACATGGCGCCGGGCTTGGCCAGCACCGCCCGCGCCCGCTGCGACGGCGGCAGGAACCCGTACTCCGGGCGTCCGGCCTCGGCCGGGTCCAGCCGCCCGACGACCTTGATCGACGAGTTCGACACGATCCGGCGTTCCACCTCGCTCGCCGTCTGCTGGGCGCCGATCAGGATGATCCCCAGCGACCGGCCGCGTTCGGCGATGTCGAGCAGCACCTCCTTGATCGGGCTGGATCCCTCCCGCGGCGCGTACTTGTTCAGCTCGTCGATCATCGTGAACAGCAGGCCGCCGGTGCCGGCCGTCTCCTTGCGCGCGGTCTCCGCGGCCAGCACGACACCGACGACGAAGCGTTGCGCCCGCTCCGGGAGGTTGTGCAGGTCGACGACGGTGACCTGCTGTCCCTCGGTGCCGACCTTGCGGCCCGCCACCTCGGCGAGGTCGCCGCGCAGCAGCGTCCGCAGGGGCTTGAGGCTCGACCGCAGGCGGCGCAGGAACGCGTTGATCGTCCCGGTGCCGGTCACGGGGCCCGCCCAGTCGCGGCGCTCGTCCTCGTCGTTGAGCTTGTCGGAGACGAACTCGACGAGCTGGGCGTAGGTCCGGATCGTGCGCCCGCCGAGCTGGACCGCGCCCTGGTCGACCTCGACGGCCTCGCGCTTGAGCTGCGCGGCGACCTGGTGGATGACCATCGTGTACTGGTTGCGCTCGTCCTCGGCGTCGGCGAACGCGTACGGCAGCAGCTCGCCGCGGCAGAACTCCGCGAGGGTCCACCAGAACGGGGTGACGCCGCTGGTGCGGCCCGTGACGTGCGGGCGCCCGGACGGGTCGTCGGGCATCGGCGGCGCGAAGAACCCGGCCGACGAGAACGGCTCCGCGGGCAGGCCCAACGTCCGGTACTTCTCGCGCTGCTTGTCGTCGAGACGGGTGTTGGCGCGGTCGAGGAACAGCAGGTCCTCGCCCTTGACGCTGAACACCAGCGCCTTCGCGTTCACCGACCGCCGTCCGAGCACGCCGCTGTGGAAGATCGAGTAGAGCAGGAACAGCGCGAAGCTGGTCTTGGTCGCGACGCCGGAGATGCCACTGATCGACACGTGCCCGCCGCGGGTGCCGTCCAGGAACTCCAGGTTCACCAGGATCGGCTCGCCGTCGCGGCCCAGCCCGACCGCGACCGTCGACTCCATCTGGTCGAAGTACAGCGCCGAGGAACGCTCGTCGCCGGTGGCGCGCCGGGCCGGGGACCCGGGCGTCGGGGGCACGTAGCACTCCGGCTCGACCCGGGTCGTGGTGATCTCGGCGATCTCCTGGACCTGCGCGGGCAGCACCCCGTCGGCGATGAGGAAGACGTCGGAGCCGTAGGTGGCGCCCTCGTGCCGTGCGCGGATCTCGGTGACGACGCCGGACGTGGTCACCTCACCGACGCCGGGGACCGGGCGCCGGGTGACGACGACGTCGTCGAGCTGCAGGTACTGCCCCGGCGCGAGACCGACGGAGAACAACAGCGGTGTGGAGTCCTCGGTGCCGGCGACGAGCCCGACCGGCTCCTGGTCCGCCATGTACTGCTCCTCACCGTCGTCGGGCTCCGACGGTAGTGCGCGCCCCCGACAGTCCGGCACCGGCCCCGGCCGGGCCACCTACCGGCCCGACCCGATCCGCACCCCCTCCGTCGATCCGCACCGGCTGCAGGAGGTGCGGATCGCGGGCAGGGGTGCGGATCGGCGCCGCGAGCCGGAGGTCAGGTCGCCCTGTGGGCGGCGTCGAGGAAGGACCGGACCAGCGACGGGTCGGCGTAGTAGGGGTCGGTTCCCTGACGGCGGCTGTACTCGTAGAGGACGGCGAGCTTGAACAGCACCATCGTCGTGTACCAGCCCAGCCCGGACAGGTCCCGGCCCGTCGCGGCGGCGTAGCGGGCCGCGAGCTCGTCGCGGGCGGGCCAGCCGTCCTCCAGCACCGCGGTGGCCATCTCCGCGGTCGGGACGAGCGGCTCCCCCGGCTGCGGGTACGACGCGAGCAGGTAGGCCACGTCGAGGAGCGGGTCACCGACGGTGGCCAGCTCCCAGTCCAGGACGGCGGCCACCCGGCCGGGCGCGGACGGGGCGATCACTAGGTTGCCGAGCCGGAAGTCGTTGTGCACGATCGCCGCGCCGGACTCGGACGGGACGTGGCGTTCCAGCCAGGCGTCGACGTCGGCGAACCCGTCCGGCAGCGCGCCGTCGGGCCCGGCGACGAGACGTCGCATCCGCTTCAGGTGCCGCGCGTTGAAGCCCTCCGGACGTCCGGCTTCCCCGAGGCCCACCCCCGCCCGGTCGACCGCGTGCAGCGCGGCCAGGGTGTCGACCATCGACTCGCCGATCCCGCGGCGCACCGACGACGACGCCAACGCCTCCGGCGTGGCGGTGGTGACGACCGGCCCGTCGACGAACGTCATGACGTAGCAGGGAACGTCGAACAGATCACCGGCCTCCGCGGTGGCGAGGACACGGGGCACGGGGACGCCGCTGCCGGCCAGTGCGTGGACGAACATCGCCTCGCGCAGGACGTCGTGTGCGCCCGGAGGGGTCGGCGGCGGGGGTGGACGCCGGACGACGACGGCGCGCGTCCCGTCCGAGACGAGGTAGGTGAGGTTGGAGTGCCCGTCGCCGATCGGACGCGCCGTCACCGGACCGTCGACGAGTCCGCGCGTGCGCAGGAAGGCGCCGAGCCGGTCGCGGTCGACGGCCGCGGTCACCCTCCCGCCTCGATCAGATGCTGCAGGTAGCTCGACGGCCAGTGCGTCTCGAACTGCGCGGCGCCGGGTTCGCCGTCGATCGTGGCGTGGCAGGCGGCCTCCCAGATCTCGGTCTCCGAGCGCGCGTTGGTCGGCAGCTTGACCAGCGCGTAGCGGTCAAGGACCAGGCGGGTGCGGGCGCCGTCGACGGTGACCACGTCCGCGTCGAGATGCCGCTGGGTCATGTCGTCGTCGTAGGTGGCCCTGCTCTCGACGTGCGAGATCGGGACGGTGACGCCGTCGGTGAGGACGTAGCCGGCGAAGCCCCACTCTCCCTTGGCGATCCAGATCCAGGCGTTCACGGCCCGCCCGGAGTCGGTGTAGGCGACGATCCACTTCCAGTGGTGCGGGACCGCCCAGTTCCGCGCGCCCCACGAGTGGTCGCGGTGCGCGATCCGCCGGTCCCACTCGACGCGACGGTCCCCGACCTGCAGGAACCCGCTGACGCGACCGGTCTGCTCCATCCGGTTCTCCGCGAACCAGGACGGCAGCCCGTCCGGGTTGGAGCGGAAGCTGAACGCGTCGTGGATGCCCTCGAAGGAGTACTCGACCTCGACGTCGCCGCGGGAGTAGCGCACCTCGGCGGTGCGCTGGAACTCCGGCTGGCGCACGTGCAGACCCTCGAACGTGAAGTCGTCGAGATCGGCGGAGTCCTCCACCGTGCCGCCGCCCAGCTCCAGCGCCAGCGGCTCCTCGCCGGGACCCCAGACGGCGACGTTGTAGCCGGTCCGGCCACGGTCGGTGAGGTAGACGTAGATCTGCAGGCCGAGCTGCTCGTCCGGCATGATCATTTCCCAGAAGAGGCTGTCGCGCATCTTCTTCCCCGGCACCGGGCGGTGGCGCAGGTCGTCCTTCGGCGAGAAGGCCATCTCATCTCCCGGTGACGTGTGGCGGTCGACGCCCACGGAAGGCTGCGAGCGCCTCCGGCATGTCCGCTCCCCTGGTCATCAGCGCCTGGCCTCGGTTCTCCAGCTCCAGCGCCGCGGCGTAGGAGCCGACCTCCTGGTTGCTCTGCAGGGCCCGCTTCGACATCCGGACCCCGGCGGGCGAGTTCGCCGCGATCGCCGTGGCCAGCGCGAACACCTCGTCGAACAGCGTCTCGGACGGGACCACGCGGTGGACGAGCCCGATCCGCTCCGCCTCGTCCGCGCCGACGGTCCGTCCGGTGAACGCGATCTCCGCGGCCCGCCCCGGTCCGACGAGACGGCTCAGGTTCCACGACGTGCCCAGCTCCCCCGCCGAGAGCCCGACCTTGACGAACGAGCACGCGAACTTCGCCGTGGGCGCGGCGAGACGGATGTCGGCGGCCAGCGCGAGCGACATGCCGCCGCCGGCCGCGGGCCCGTGCACGGCTGCGACCACCGGGAACGGCAGGTTCCGCAGCGCGGTGAACCCGCCGGCAGCCAGCTCCTGGAACGCCAGGAACTCCCGCACGCCCATCCGTGTGATGACCTCGATCTCGGCGAGGTCGAACCCGGCGCAGAACGCCTTCTCCCCGGCGCCGCGGATCACCAGCGCCCGCGCCCCGGAGTCGCGCAGCGCGTACCCGGCGGTCTCGTACTCGGTGAACATCGCCACGGTCTGGGAGTTCGCCCGGTCCGGCCGGTTCAGGGTCAGGACGGCGACGCCGTCGTCCCGCATCTCCAGCGTCAGCGTGTCCAGCGCCGGCGGGGTGAAGGTCGTCATCGGCCGGTGAACCGGGCCGGGCGCTTCTCGCGCAGGGCGGTGAGCGCCTCGGTCATGTCCTCGGTGCGGGTGAGCAGTGCCTGACCGCGGTTCTCCAGCTCCAGCGCCGCGGCGTAGGAGCCGTTCTCCATGTTCGCCTGCAACGCGCGTTTGGTGAGCTGGATGCCACCGGGCGAGTTGGCCGCGATCGCCTCCGCGGTGGACAGGCACGCCTCGAGCAGGCCGTCGTCCGGGACGATGCGGTTGACCAGCCCGAGGCGTTCGGCCTCGGTCGCGTCCATCGTCCGTCCGGTGTAGATGAACTCGGCCGCGGCGGCGGGGCCGATCAGGCGGGGCAGCAGCCAGGAGGTGCCGAGGTCACCGGCGGAGAGCCCGATCCGGACGAACGCGATCGTGAACGTCGCCGACGGGGCGGCGAACCGGAAGTCCGCGGCCAGCGCCAGCGCGAGCCCTCCCCCGGCCGCGGCGCCGTTCACCGCCGCGATCACCGGGACCCGGATCCCCCGCAGCGCGGTGACGGCGCGGACGGCCAGCTCCTGCTGGTCGATCATGCCCATCGGGGTCAGGCCCGCGAGGTGCTCGGCCTCGTCGAGGTCGTAGCCGGCGCAGAACCCCCGCCCGGCGCCGGTGACGACCAGGACGCGCAGCGCGTCGTCGCGTCCCAGGTGCAGCGCGACGGCCTCGAGCTCGCGGAACATCTCGTTCGTCATCGCGTTGAGCCGGTCCGGGCGCGACAGCGTCAGGACGGCGACGCCCTCGCGCGGCCGGGCGAGCCGGAGGGTCCGGAGGTCGGGCAGCGTCATCGCCGGTCCGTTCTTCTCGGTGGTGGCCACCTTCGCGTCCGCACGGTCAGGCGAACCGGGGTGCGCGCTTCTCGACGAACGCGGCCAGTCCCTCCGCGGCCTCGCCGGAGGCGAACAGCGCCTCGACCTCGTCGGCCTCGACGCGCATGCCCTCGGCCGGGCGGTCGAACGCCGCGTCGACGGAGCGCACGACCGCACCCAGCGCGGCCGCGGACTTCGTCCCGAGCACACCGGCCAGCTCCAGTGCCGCGTCGAGGGCCGCCCCGGCGTCGACGAGCCGGTCGACGAGGCCGATCGCCTTCGCCTCGTCGGCCGGGACCTGGCGCGCGGTGAGCATGACGTCCAGCGCCCGCCCGCGCCCGACCAGGTGGGGCAGCCGCTGCGTGCCGCCGGCGCCGGGGATCAGGCCGAGCCCGACCTCGGGCAGCCCGAACCGCGCGTCCGCGCCGGCGACGCGGAGCGTGCAGGCCATCGCCAGCTCCAGCCCACCGCCGAGCGCCAGCCCCTCGACGGCCGCGATCGTGACCCGCTCGGACCCGGCGAGGCGGTCCAGGACACCGCGCAGGTGGTCGCCGTAGGCGGAGAAGCCGGCCGCGTCGATGCCGGCCATGTACTTGATGTCCGCGCCGGCGACGAAGAACCGCGGCAGGCCCGACGTGACCACGACCGTCCGGATCCCGCCGGTCCGGTCGGCCTCGTCCAGCGCCGCGGCGAGCCCGTCGATGATCGGCGGACCGAGAGGGTTGGCCGGGGGCTGCACGAGGGTGACGACCAGGATGCCGTCGCCGGCCTTCTCCCAGGTCACGGCGGGGTTGTCGGACATCGGGGTTCCTTCCGGTCGGCGGGTCAGGTGGTGAGGGAGCGGGCGAGCTCGTCGCGGGTCTCCGGGGCGGCGATCGCGATCAGACGTCGCGCGGCCTGGTCCGGGGTGGCGCCGCGCAGGTGGGCGGCGCCGTACTCGGTGACGACGACGTCGACGTCGGCGCGCGCGGTCGTCACCACGCCGCCGCGCAGCACCGGGACGATCGTCGGCTCGTCGCCGGAACGGCTGCGCAGCGCGATGATCGACCGGGACCCGGTGCGCGCGGCCGCGCCGGAGAAGTCGGCCTGCCCGCCGATTCCGCCGATGTAGCGCCCGCGCCGCACCTCCGCGCCGACCTGGCCGGTCAGGTCGACCTCGATCGCCGAGTTGATCGACACCAGGCTCCGCAGCTGCGAGAGCACCCGCGGGCTGTGGGTGTAGCTGGCCGGGCGGAACTCGACCGGCATCCGGTCCAGCCCCTCGTAGAGCTCGATACTGCCGATCACGGTCCCGGTGACGACGACACCGGGGTCGATCTCCTTGCGGGCCCCGGTGAGCGCGCCCTTCTCGACCAGGCGCAGCACGGCGTCGGTCGCCATCCCGGCGTGGAAGCCGAGGTCGCGGTGCCCGGCGAGGCCGTCGAGGATCGCGGTCGGCAGCGGACCGACCCCCATCTGGACCGTGTCGCCGTCGGCCACCAGGTCGACGACGTGCCCGGCGATGGCCTCGTCGACGGCGTCCGGTTCGCGTTCGGGCGCGGCGACGAGCGGACGGTCGGTCTCGATCGTCGCCGCGAAGCGCTCGACCGGGATGCCGGGCGTGCCGCGGGTGACCGGCATCCGGTGGTTGACCTCCGCGATCAGCGTCGGGGTGTGCAGCAGCGCGTCGGCGGCGTAGTCGGCGCCGATGCCGACCGAGCACAGGCCGTCCGGGCCGGGCGGAGAGACCTGCAGCAGCCCGACGTCGCTCGGCAACAGTCCTTCGGCGAACAGGCGCGGCAGGCCCGAGTAGTGGACCGGGACGACGTCGAGGCGGCCCTCGCGGGACAACGCCCGCAGGTCCCCGAGCGCGCCGTAGGACGTCAGCGACAACGCCTCCGGCAGCTCATGGGTGACGCGGCGGTTCCAGGTGAGCCCGCAGAACGCCCGGCACGGGCCGATCGCGGTGACCTGGTCGAGCAGAGCGTCCACCAGGGGCCCGGACTCGGCGGCGGCCTGGCCCCACCAGAGACCGGAGCCGGCCGGGACGTACGGCGCCAGGTCGATCATCGACGCGCCGCCGGTCTCGACGTCACCCTGCGTGCCAGCACGCTTGCTACATTAGGTCAGACCTTTGATCCAGGCCAGTACCAGCACCGGGGGCACCGATGACCGCAGAGGACGCTCCCCCGGCGATCCGGCTCTCCCCGATGGAGGTCCCCAAGGCCTCCGACGTCCTGGCCAACGAGCTGCGCGAGCGGATCCTGTCCGGTGAGTACGCCGAGGGCACCCCGCTGCCACCGGAGCGCGAGCTCGTCGTGCAGACCCGGATGGGCCGCACCACCGTGCGGGAGGCGCTGCGGATCCTGGAGGTCCAGGGCCTGGTCCGGATCCGTGCCGGGCGCAACGGCGGCGCGTTCGTCCAGCACCCCGGCGAGGAGTCGGTGGCCAGTACCGTCGAGCTGCTGATCCGCGGCCGTCAGATGCGCCTGGCCTCGATCCACGAGACGCGCGAGGCGATCGAGCCGTTCTGCGCCCGCCTCGCCGCACTGCACCGGACCGACGCCGACCTCGCCGTCCTGGATGCGGCCAACGACGCGATCGTGGCCGCCGACGGCCTGGAGGAGTTCCTGCAGGCCAACGTGGACTGGCACGTCGGGGTCGCGGCGGCCGGGCACAACGAGATCCTCACCGGGATGATGACCGCGCTCTCGCGCGCGATCTTCGCCGCCACCGCCACGAAGGGCTTCGTCGACGACGAGGTCCGCGGCATCACCGTCCGCGCGCACCGCTCCATCACCCGCGCCGTACGCGACCGCGACCCGGACGCCGCCGTCCGCCGGATGGGCCGGCACGTCCACGCCTACGCCGAAGCCGTCCTGGCCGTCGAGGACCGCACCGCCATCGCCCTCCCCGACGAGGAGTAGCACCCGCCCCGCCCGACGAGAGCTGCTCTCGTCCAACAGGGGCGTACAGAAGCAGCTCTCGCTCAGCCGCAGGGTGCCCCGCGCCCCAGGGGTGCGCCTCGCCCAACCCGTGACCGACGAGAGCTGCTCTCGTCCAACGCGGCTGGACGACAGCAGCGCTCGCTCGGCCGGCGCAGGCATTGCCCTGATGAACCGTGGCGCACGAGCGGTGCTCTCACCCAGCGTCTGGCCGACGAGAGCTGCTCTCGTCCAACTGGGGTGTACGACGGCAGCTCTCGCGTAGTCGCAGGGTGTTCTGCGCCCAAGACCCGGGTGCGCGAGCGGAGCTGTCGTCCACCTCGGGCGCGCGAGAGGGGCTGTCGTCCAGCGGCGGCGGAGGAGCGTGGCCACCACCTCCTTCGCGCGAGCGGGGCTCTCGTCCCGTAGCGGCGGCGGCGCCGACCTCTTCGGTGCGCACGCAGCGGGGGTGGCGACATCACAGCTATCCGGTCGTCGTATTGACGGATTGTTGAACAATCCTTACGTTCGATGGACTCTACGTCAGGAGACCCTGATGACCCAGCCCGACGACGACCGTTCCTCGAACCCGGTGCCCGCACCGGCGAGTCCGGACCGCCCCACGGTGAACCCAAAGCGGAGCCTGGCGGTGGTCGGGGCCATGTTCCTGATGGCCATGTCCGCGGCCGGCCCCGGCTTCATCTCCCAGACCGGCACGTTCACGGTCCAGTACGGGGCGTCGTTCGCCGCCGCGATCGTGGCCAGCGTGCTGATCGACATCGCCGTGCAGCTCAACGTCTGGCGGGTGATCGGGGTGTCCGGGCTCCGCGCCCAGGACTTGGCCAACAAGGTCATCCCGGGCTCGGGCTACGTGCTGGCCGGCCTGATCGTCGTCGGCGGCGTCGTGTTCTGCATCGGCAACATCAGTGCCACCGGTGCGGGCCTGAAGAACCTGTTCGGCCTCGACCCACGCATCGGGGCGTCGATCAGCGCCGTCCTGTGCATCCTGATCTTCACCTACAAGGCCCTGGACGGGACGCTCGACCGTGCCGTGCTGGTCCTCGGCGCGATCAAGATCGGTCTCATCCTCTACCTCGCGATCGTGACGAACCCGCCGGTCGGCGAGGCCGCGCTGCGCACGGTCGCCCCGGTCGGGCTCGACTTCCTGCCGGTCCTGACGCTGATCGGCGGCACGGTCGGTGGCTACATCACCTACGCCGGGGCGCACCGCTTCCTGGAGGCGGGCACCACCGGACGGGAGAACCTGACGTCGATCACCCGCGGGTCGGTCAACGGCATCCTGGTCACGCTGGTGCTGCGGGTCGCGCTGTTCCTGGGGATCCTCGGCGCGGTCACGGCCGGCGCGCAGATGTCGAAGTCCGACCCGGTCGGCTCGGCGTTCGGGTTCGCAGCCGGGCCCGTCGGCATCGCCCTGTTCGGGCTGGTGTTCTGGACCGCCGGGATGACGAGCACGATCGGTGCGTCGTTCACCTCCGGAACGTTCCTCAAGACGCTCTCGCCGTTCGTGGCGAAGCGGTTCAACCTCTCGGTCAGCGTCTTCATCGCCGTCTCGACGATCCTCTACCTGGTGCTGGGGCAGACGCCGGCCGCACTGCTGGTCTTCGCGGGGGCGTTCAACGGGCTGATCCTACCGTTCGGGCTCGGCCTCATGCTCTGGATCGCCTGGCGCCGCCGTGACCTGCTCGGCGGCTTCCGCAGCCCGGCGTGGTTCCTCGGGATCGGCGTCGCCGCATGGCTGTTCACCGTCGTGGCCGGGGTGCTGTCGCTGGCCCAGCTCCCGACGATCTTCCGTTAGACCCCGACCGCGCGGAAGCGGAGTCGCTGTCCGGCGCGGACCTGGGCCAGGAGATCGGTGTCGGCGTCCAGGACGACCGCGGCCACCGGGTAACCGCCGGTCACCGGGTGGTCGGCGAGGAACACCGTCGGACGCCCGGACGCGGCGATCTGCAGGCTCCCGCGGACGACGCCCTCACTGGGCAGCTCCGCGTCGGCGAACCCGGCCGCGCGCTCCATGGCCGGGCCGTCGAGCCGCATCCCGACCCGGTTGCTGTCCCGGCTCACCGTCCACGGTGTGCGCAGGAGCGCCTGTACCGCGTCCGCGGTGAACCAGTCGTGACGCGGGCCCAGCACGACCCGCACCGACACGTCCCCCGCGGGCGGCGACGCGACCGGCGCGAGATCCGTGGCCGGGGGGACGCCACGCGCCGCGCCGACGGGCAGGACGTCGCCGACGCTCAGGGCCGCGGGCCCCAGCCCGGCCAGGACGTCGGTCGAGCGGCTCCCGAGCACCGGATCGACCGCGATCGAGCCGCGCACCGCCAGGTACGACCGCACCCCGGCCGCGGGGGCGTCCAGTCGCAGACGGGCCCCGGCGGGCACCCGCACCCGGCAGTGGTGACCGACCGGACGGCCGTCGACGACCACCTCGCAGGGCGCCCCGGTGACGGCGACGGTGGCCCCTCCGCGGACCCGGACGGCGAGGCCACCGAACGTCGCCTCCAGGACGGCGGCGTCCTCGGGGTTGCCGACGAGCCGGTTCCCGAGCCGGGCGGCAGCCCGGTCCGCGGCGCCCGACACACCCACGCCGAGATCGCTGTACCCCGGCCGTCCGGCGTCCTGCACGGTGGCCTGCGGTCCCGTCGCCTCGACCACGAGAGCGGTCCTGTCATTCGGCACGCCGGATCAGCCCTCCTCGTGGAAGCGGACCCGCGTGCCGGGCGTGAGCAGCGCCGGCGGGTCGCGGTCGAGGTCCCACATGCGTTCGCCGGTCTGCCCGATCAGCTGCCAGCCGCCCGGGGACGGTCGCGGGTACACGCCGCTGAACCGTGCGGCGAGGGCGACCGCACCGGCCGGGACGCTGATCCGGGACTCGTCGCGGCGGGGCACGACGAGGCGGTCGTCGGTCCCCTGCAGGTACCCGAAGCCCGGGGCGAATCCGGCGAAGGCGACCGTCCAGACCTGCCCGGTGTGGGCGGCGACGACCTCGGGCACGGTGAGCCCGGTGTGCGCGGCGACTTCGTCGAGGTCGTCCCCGTCGTAGACCACCCCGATGTCGAGGACCCGGTCCGGCCCGGAAGCGGCCTGCGGCGCCGGCTCGATCTCGCCGACGACCGCCGCGACCGCCCGCACGTCGGCTCTCGGAGTCATCCGCACCAGCACGGTGCGCGCGCCGCGGATCAGGTCGGCCACCCCGGCGAGCCGCCCGGCCGTCATCTCCTCGCGCAGGGCGGCGTGCAGCGCGGTCACGGCGGCGGTGTCGTCGACCTCGGCCAGCAGGCCCAGGTCCCCACACGGGCGCAGCGTCCGGCTCACGGCGTCGGACGATCGGTCATCGGTGATCACCTCTCCCCCACCAGAACCTACTTTTCGTTGAACAATCCAACAAGAGGCCTGTCGTATGCTGGCGGCGTGACGGCATTGACGACGACCTGGACGGCGTCGCTCGCGCAGCAGCGCGGCAGGATCCAGGTGGGATCGACGGCGGAACGGGTGGCCGACCTTCTCCGCGGACAGGTCCTCGAGGGCGAGCTCCGGCCCGGGATGCAGCTCGCAGAGGAGCCTCTGGTGGAGGCACTCGCCGTGTCGCGCAACACGGTCCGTGAGGCGCTGCAGAAGCTGTCGCAGGAACGTCTCGTCGAGCACCACCGTCACCGCGGGGTCTTCGTCCGTCGCCTCGGCCGCGACGACCTGTCCGACCTGTGTGGGCTGCGACGCGCCGTCGAGGTGGGCGCGGTGCGCGACGCCGCCGCTCACGCGGTCGACCCCGAGCTCGCCGCCGCGGTGCGGGCCGCCGCCGAGTCGGGACGACGGGCCGCGGACGCCGGCGACTGGGGCGCCGCGGGCACGGCGAACGCCCAGACCCACCTCGCGCTCGCCGCACTGGCCGGCAACACCCGCGTCGACGAGACGATGCGCGCCCTGGTCGCGGAGATGCGACTGGCGTTCCTCGTGGTGTCCGACCCCCGGGCGCTGCACGAGCCCTACGTCGAGGCGAACCTCGCGCTCGGCGAGCAGGTCGTGTCGGGCCGGCTCACCGAGGCGGCGGACGAGCTGGACGCCTACCTGCGACGGGCCGAGCGCCATCTCCTCGACATCTACTCCGCCGCGATCGCCGCAGACCGAGCCTGAGCGCCGGCGGCGCCGCTCACGGGCAGCGCCGCTCATGGGCAGCGACCGTGATCGACACCTGTGGTCGGGTCCGAGCCACCGGTGGCCCGAGGGTGACCTCGGACGTCGATCATGTCGAGCGAGCAGGCCTCATCTGCCCTGGAACCGGGGCACCCGGCGCGCGGCGACCTCGGTGACACCGGCCCAGGCGTCCTCGGTGCGGCACGCCCGCGCCATCGCGCGGGCCTCCAGCTCCATCTGCGCCTCGATCGGTTGCTCCCAGGTGGACAGCAGCAGGTTCTTGATCTCGCCGAACGACCTCGTCGGCCCCTGCGCGAGCTCGGCGGCCAGAGCCAGGGCCGCGCCGGGCAGCTCCCCGTCGTCGACGACGTCGGACACCAGGCCGCGCTCGTGGGCCTGCGCCGCCGTCCAGGTCTGGTTGCGCATCAGGAACTCCGCGGTGCGTCGCGCGCCGATCCGCCGGGGCAGGAACGTCGACCCGCCGCCGTCGCAGAGCAGGCCGATCCCGGTGTAGGCGGCGTAGAACCGTGCCGACCGCGCGGCCAGGCAGAAGTCCGCCGCCGCACTCAGCGCCACTCCCCCGCCGACGGCCAGCGCGTGCACCGCGACGATCACCGGCGCGTCCATCCGCGCGAACCGCGAGATCGCCGAGTGCAACCCGACCGTGGCGTTCTTGATGAACACCGGCAGGTCGTCGCGGTCGCGGGTCATCGTCTTCAGGTCGGCGCCGACGGTGAAGTACGGTCCGGCCGCGTCGATCAGGACCGCGCGGACGTCACGGCTCTCGTCGCAGGTGGTCGCGACCCGGCTCAGCTCCGTGCAGAACTCCACGTCGAACGGGTTGCCGCGGTCCGGGCGGTCCAGCGTGACGTGTCCGACGCCGTCGCGGATGGTGAGGACGACCGGGCCGCTCACGCTCCGGCGGCCAGCTCGCGGAGGCGGAACTTCTGCACCTTGCCCGTCGCGGTCATCGGCATCTGATCGACCAGCACGAGCTTCTCCGGCAGCTTCTGCGGCGAGATCCTCCGCTCGGTGCGCAGGAACCCGGTCAGCTCCTCCAGCGTCGGCGTCGCACCGTCGGCCGGGACGACGACGGCGCAGGCGCGCTCGCCCATCCGCTCGTCCGGGTAGGCGACGACGGCGACCCCGGCCACCGACGGGTGCGCGGACAGATGCCCCTCCACCTCGCCGGCGCTGATGTTGGTGCCGCCGCGGATGATGATGTCCTTGAGCCGCCCGGTGACGCGGACGAAGCCGTCGGCGTCGGCGCGGCCGAGGTCGCCGGTGTGGTGCCGGCCGCGGGAGTCGATCGTCGCCGCGGTGCGCTCGGGCTCGCGCCAGTAGCCGAGGATCGCGCCCGGGCCCCAGTAGCAGATCTCGCCCTCCTCGCCGGGGGCCGCGTCCTCGCCGTCCGGGCCCATCAGCGTGATCTCGACCCCGGCCAGCGCCGGGGACCCGTCCGAGGTCGACCGCTTCTCCGGCGGGTCCTCCAGGTGGCACGACGTCCCGGCCATGATCTCCGAGCACCCGTAGAGCGGCATCAGCAGACCACCGGAGAACGCCGTGGAGAACTCCGCGCCCAGTGCCGGCGGGATCGGGGCTCCGGCGCAGAGCCAGAACCGCATCGACGAGATGTCGCTCGACGAGGACCTGGCGGCGTCCAGGGCCATCCGCACGAACGGCGTCGCCGACGCGCTGGTGGTGCAGCCGTAGCGCTCGATACGGCGCAGCGCCTCGGTCGGCTCCCACACGTCGAGCAGGTGCGTCGGCGCACCGACGGTCAGCGGCACGAGCACACCGACGACCAGGCCGGTGGCGTGCGCGACCGGCGACGGCATGAACATGACGTCGCGGTCGGTCATCGCGAACACGTCGGTCGCCAGGCCGCGGCCGCTGAAGTCCAGGGTGTTCCAGGTGTGCACGCAGCCCTTGGCCGTCGACTCGGTGCCCGAGGTGTAGACGATCACGTGCGGGAGGTCCGGGTCCGGGTACGGGCCCAGGACATCGGCGCCGGGGATCGCCGCACCGGCGCCGCTCGCCTCGTCGAAGGACGTCTCGCCCGGCGCCGGGTCGGCCCGCGCGATCACCAGGTGCCGCAGCGACGGCGAGGAGCTCTGCAGCCCACGGAACATCGCGGCGTGGTCGAAGCTGCGGAACGTGCCGGTGGTGATCGCGGCGACGGCGTCGGAGTTGGCCAGGACGTGCTCCACCTCGGCGTCGCGGTAGACCATCATGATCGGCACCATCACGGCGCCGATCCGGCCCAACGCCAGGTAGGAGACGATGAACTCGCTCCAGTTCGGCAGCTGCACCACGACCCGGTCACCGGGGCGCACCCCGAGCTCCAGCAGCCGGGCCCCGAGCCGGTAGGCGCGGTCGCGGGTGTCGCCGTAGGTCAGGTCCGCGACACCGTCGGAGACGTAGGGCCGGTCCGGGGTGGTGTCGGCCCAGTGGTCGAGCAGGGCCGCGGCCGAGCCGTCACGCCAGTACCCGAGCTCCCGGAAACGGCGGACCGACTCGTCGTCGTAGCGGCTGGAGACGGTGAGATCTCCGCTGATCTCGGCGCTGACCATCGAGGCCTCCGGGTGTGGTCTGACCATTTGCGGAAGACCGTACGATCCCGGAAGTTGTGTGGTCAAGACCACATGTGACCGCTCAGCCGCGACCGGGGGCGGCGCCGGTCGACCGGCAGGCGACGGTGATCGTCGCGACCGGTTTGCCCGCTTCGTTGCGGGCCGTCACCACGACGACGGCGAGCGAGCGGCCCGCGTGCACGACCTCGGGCTCGAACGTGATCGCACCGGCGGCGGGGCGCAGGTAGAGGGTGCGCAGCGAGGCCGTTCGCAGCCACGGGGTGCCGAGCGCCCGGCGCGCCACGATCTCCCCGACGCAGGCGACGACGCCCCCGTGGACGACGCCGTTGACGTTCGCGACGAGCTGCGTCGGCCGCAGCACGACCGGCTCGGGGTCGGCGGGGAGACCCAGCAGCTCGGGCAGGGGCCGGTCGCGGTCGGCGATCGGCGGCACCGGTGGCGGGTCGATCGCGTCGTGCGGGACCCCGGGGACGTAGCAGGTACGGGTGGTCGCGACGGCGTAGCGGACGCCGTGCGCGTCGGTCACGTCGCCGTCGGCCGCCCCACCCGCGTCGTCGCCGAGCAGGTGACGGCCGCGCGCGGTGACCGGCGTGCCGTCGGTCGGCAGCGGCGCCAGGAAGTCGATCGAGAGCTCGGTCGTCACCGCCCAGTGGCCGGCCGGGCGGAAGGCGAACGCGGCCTGGCCGACCACGTCGTCGAGCAGCACGGCCAGCGCCCCGGACAGCGGGTGGCCGTCGTCGCCGCACAGCCAGGACCCGGTCCGCAACGAGCCCGCGGTCAGCCCGTCCTCGACCGGCGCGGTGGAGATCGCGAACAGCTCCTCCGGGCCGCCGTGCGGGAGGCCGGTCCCTTCGGGGCGCAGTGCGGCGTCGTCGACGAGGCGATCACTCATCCCGGCACCGTATGCCGTCCCCGCCGGGCCCGCGGGGCTCAGGATGCGGTCCACCCGCCGTCGACCATCAGGTTCTCGCCGCTGATGAACCGCGCCTCGTCCGAGGCGAGGAACGCCGGCGGCGTGCGCGATGTCGTCCGGGACACCGAGGCGCGGGAACGGGGTCCGACCGCCGGCGTAGGCACTGCGCCGCGGGTCGTCCTCCGGTCCGCGCAGACCGCCACCGCACCCTCGGCCGCGAACAGCACCGCGATCGCCCGCCCGATCCCCCGACGACGCCCCGGTCACCGGGCAGACGCGACCGTCGAGACGCCCCCGCGGACGATCGGGCGTCACGTTCCGACCGACCGGAACGCCACATCGTGACGCTCGCTCGGCCACGCCGGATCGGAAGTCACGATGTGGCGGTCCGCTCCGCTGTTTCGTGACGCTCGACCTCGTGGTCCGCCGTGTCCACGGCCGACGGAATCACCGAGGCGCCCGCGCGCCTCATCAGAAGGAGCGCGGCATCTTCAGGACGTGCTGGCCGACGTAGGACAGGATGAGGTTCGTCGAGATCGGGGCGATCTGATAGAGCCGGGTCTCGCGGAACTTGCGCTCGATGTCGTACTCCTCGGCCATGCCGTAGCCGCCGTGGAACTGGATGGCCGCGTTCGCCGCCTCCCAGGACGCCTCGGACGCCAGCAGTTTCGCCATGTTCGCCTCGGCGCCGCAGGGCAGGCCGGCGTCGAACAGGTCGCAGGCCTTCCACCGCATCAGGTCGGCGGCCTCGATGTTCACGTGCGCGCGGGCGATCGGGAACTGCACGCCCTGGTTGGAGCCGATCGGGCGGCCGAACACCTCGCGCTCGGTGACGTAGCGCGTCGTCCGGTTCACGAACCACCTCCCGTCGCCGATGCACTCCGCGGCGATCAGGGCCCGCTCGGCGTTCATCCCGTCGAGGATGTATTTCAGGCCCTCGCCCTCGGTACCGACGAGCGAGTCGGCGGGGATGCGGACGTCGTCGAAGAAGACCTCGTTCGTCTCGTGGTTGACCATCGTGCGGATCGGCTTGACCGTGATCCCCTCGAGGCCGCGCAGGTCGATCAGGAACACCGACAGGCCCTGCGAGCGCTTCTCGACCCGATCCTTCGGCGTGGTGCGGGCCAGGAGCAGCATCAGGTCGGAGTGCTGGACGCGCGAGGTCCAGATCTTCTGCCCGTTGACGACGTAGTCCTCGCCGTCGCGCACGGCCGTCGTCGACAGGCTGGTGGTGTCGGTCCCGGCTCCCGGCTCGGTCACCGCGAAGGCCTGCAGCCGGACCTCGCCGGAGGCGATGCCGGGCAGCCAGGTCTGCTTCTGCCTCTCGCTGCCGTGCCGCAGCACCGCGCCCATCGTGTAGAGCTGCGCGTGCACCGGGGCGGCGTTCGCGCCGTTGGCGTGCATCTGCTCCAGCAGCACCGACGCGTCGCCGAGCCCGAGGCCCAGCCCGCCGTACTCCTCCGGGATCAGCGCGCCGAGGCAACCGGTCGTGGTCAGGGCGGCGACGAACTCCTCCGGGTACCGGCGGTCGCGGTCGAGGTCGCGCCAGTACTCGTCCGGGAAGTCCTTGCAGATCCGGTCGACGGTGTCGCGCAGGTCGCGCCGGAGGTCGGACTCCTGCTGCAGCGGGTGGTTCATACGTCGCCCTCCACGGTGTCGGAGTCCCGACCGTAGACGTCCGCACGCCCGGGGCGGGCGAACCAGCACCGGGCCTCGTCCCCGGGCCGGGCCCCCTTCTCGACCTCGGCGGACAGCGCGCGGGCGAGCACGCCGGTCAGGGCGACGCCGGTGCGCCGGGAGCCCGGCCCCGCCGGTCGCGAGGTCGCCGTGATGCCCCGGCCGACCCGCCCGCCGAGGCGTGCGGACTCCTCACGCACCAGCTCACGGTCGTACTGCGGCGCGGTCAGCACGGCCAGCGCCGCGCCGTGGCCGATCGCGGTCACGATGACGGTGCCGTGGTGCATCTCCACCACGGTCCGCCCGACCTGTCCGCCGTGGAACACCCGTGACGCACCGGCGGTCAGGGCGCTCAGCCCCGAAGTGATCGCCGCGATCTGTTCCGCCCGTCCGTCCGGCACCTCCGCGGACCGGGCCGCGGGCAGGCCGTCCGCCGCGACGACGACCGCGTGCGCGACACCCGGCACCCGCTCGACGAAGTCGGTGACCAGCCGGTCGACGTCCTGCTCGGGCGCTGTCATCGCCTGGGGCTCCGTTCCGTGACGCCGCGTGGTAGTTGACCCCAGCTAACCAGTTGCGACGACGGGGCGCTCGGCAGGATCTCGGCCGACTCGTCAGTCGCCTCGCGGGGCGACACGGGCGGCGTGTCGGCCGGGCGGCACGGCGGCCCGCTGCGCCGCCGTCCCGTCGGCGAACCACCAGCCGTCGGGTGCCGGTCCCCCGGACGCGGTCACCTCGTCGAGCTGCCGTCGCAGGGCACGGGTGAGCGAGGCGACGGCGAACGCCCGCTGCGGGTCCCCGTCCGGGCGCGGCGCACCGGCCGCGACGGCGAGCGCGGCGGCCACGTCCGGGGTGCGCGGGTCGTCGGGACCCCCCGCCTCGCCCCGTGCCCGTCCGTCGACCTGCGCGAGCTCGGCCAGCAGGTCGTGCAGGTGGATCAGCGGTGACCGGACCGGGTCGGTGACCCACGTCCCGGGCGGGTCGCCGCGACCGCCGAACAGCGCGACATCGGCTCGCGTCAGCGGCTCGGCGGCGTCCGGGCGGGCGTAGCCGGGCGTCGTCCCGGCGAGCCGGTCGGACGCGACGGCGAGCGCGCGGCACGCCGTCGCGACGTCGGCGTCGTTCTCCTCACGGTCGCCCCGCACGCCCACGGTCAGCGCGCGGGCGTGCGTGACGGCGGCGGCGAGGAGCGCGAGCCGGTGCCGGGTCTGCGACGGGCTGTGCCCCCACACCAGCGGACGCGTCAGCGGGCGGGCGACCAGGGCGAGGCGTCGGAACCGGTCGTCGAGGCCGCGCGCGAGACCGTCGAGGTCCCGCGGAGTGCCGTCCTCGGCGGGCTCGATCCGCCCCGTCTCCAGCCGCTGCGCGACGGCCACGAGCAGCTCCGACAACGCCGTGAACAGCGCGCCGCGCACGGTCCGGACGGTGTGCCGGGTCCCCAGCGGGAGCACCAGCACCGCCACCGCGAACCCGATCAGGGCGCCGACCGCGGTCTCCTCCAGGCGCAGCACCAGCAGCGCGTTCGAGAACTCGTGCAGGGCGCTGTAGAGCTGCCCGACCATGATCGTGATGCAGAAGATCATGAAGCCGTAGGAGATCCGGAACATGTAGAAGCCGACGAACATGCAGGCGACGATCGTGACCAGGACCGCCGTCGTGCTGCCCGCGGTCACCCCCGCGAGCCAGATCGAGGCGAAGAGCCCCAGCAACGTCCCGACCAGGCGGTTGACGCCCTTGAGGAACGTCTCCGACCGGGTCCCGGTGCCGGTGAACATCACGAACACCGCGATCACGGCCCAGTAGTAGCGGGTGTCGGACAGCTCGCGGCCGACGAGGATCGCCAGCGTGCCGGCGACAGCGACCTGGATCGCCTGCCGGGTCGTCATGTCCAGCTTCGCCAGCGGGTTCCACCAGCGCACGTGGACGGGGACGTCGAGTGCGACGGCGGGCGAGCCGGGCAGATGGCCCATGGCGAGCCCGACGGCGGGCTCGAAGTCGTCGACCTCCGCGGTCCCGGGCGGCGCCTCGGCGATGCGGGCCAGCGCGACGAACTCCGACGCCGCCGCGGCCAGGTGCCGGGCGGCGAGCCGGCCCGGGGGCGGGGTACCGGTGTCGTCGCCGGTCGCGTCCGCCAGCTCCCGTGCCGCGCGCTCGGCCCCGGCGTCGTCGCGACGGGCCATCCGGTCGAGCAGGACGGCGGCTCGACCGGCGAGCGGCGAACCACCGGCGGCGAGGCTGTCGGCTCCGGCCACGATCCCGTCGACGGCCTGCTGGGCGTCGATCAGGCGACGGCGCAGGGCCGGTCCCGACCAGCCCTCCGGCAGTGCTCCGCGCTCGGCGGACCAGGCCTCGACCATCAGCGCGACCTCGGCCAGACGGGTCTGCCGGCGGCCCAGAGCGCGCCGGGCGCGACGGCGGGCCCGCCCGCCGTCGACGTCCGGGCGGTCGGCGTGGGTGAGCAGGTCGGACCCTGCGCGGGCGACGGCGCGGGCCCGGGCGTCGAAGGCCCGCACGACCCGGCGCAGTGTCCGTGGGGCGTGGGTGTTGAGCAGCGTGATCGACAGCAGCAGGACCCACGCCGTCCCGACGACCGTCGCCCCGACGATCATCGGCATCATCGACCAGCTCGGGTGCAGGAACGAGGCGAAGAAGTAGCCCATCCACGCCATGAACCCGTAGTTGAAGAACGCCGGGCCCCAGCGCCGCACGAACACGGCCAGGAACATCACGACGACGAACACCGACAGCATCAGCCCGGTGCTGCCCGCCACCGCGATCCCGGCGACCATTCCGCCGCCGATCGCGACCGGGAACCAGACGGCCGTGCGGACCTTCTCCCCCACGTCGCTGCCGGTGAGTGCCAGCGAGCCCATCATGGCGACGATCGCGCCGAGCAGCATCGAGATCAGGACACCCTGCGCGTCCGCCCCGAGCAGGGTCGCGAACCCGTACTCGACGCCGAGCGCGGTGGCCATCGCCACCGCCCCGGAAACCGCCATCCGCAGCCGTCCGAGGCCGGGGTCGGAGGCGACCAACCGATCCCAGAGTTCACGCCATCGACCTGGCACCGCCACCGCTCCGAGCTGTCGTGTCCGATTATCGGTATGATACCGACGATAACAGGTATCGTACCGGTGTTCAGGAGGAGCCGATGGGATCACAGGATCGTCCGGTGGACACCGGCGCGACTGCACCCCTCGACGTGATCGAGGTGGCCTCGGCCGTCCTCGTGCGCAACTTCGAGCTGCTGCGCCGGCGCACCGGCGACCGCGACCTGGACCGCTCGGAGTACCTGCTGCTGCGGACCCTCGACGCCGCGGGCCCGTCGGACATCTGCTCACTCGCGGCCGCGCTGGGCCTGGACCCGTCGACGGCGGGGCGCCAGGTGACGGTGCTGGCCGGCAAGGACCTGGTCCGGCGCACCCCGGCGGAGTCCGACCGGCGGCGCAGCGTGATCTCTCCGACCGAGGAGGGTCTGGAGCGGATGCGGGCCGAGCGCGACCGGCGCCGCCACGACACCGCCGAGCTGCTCGACGGCTGGAGCGAGGCCGACCTGCGCACGCTCGGCGAGATGTTCACCCGCTACAACGGCGCCGTGGCGGAGAAGTACCTGACGGCCCCGACGACAGCCACTACGTCGGGAGCCCCAGCACCTGCTTCGCGATGATCGAGCGCTGGATCTCGTTGCTGCCGCCGTAGATCGTCGACGGCAGGGCCTTGTAGAACACGTCCAGCACGTCGATGTCGCCGTCACCGTCCTGCCCCGGGCCGACCGGACCGACGACGGCGCCGGCCGGCCCCGCGGTGTCGCGGATCAGCTCCCCGATCCGCTGGGTGGTCTCCGTCGCCCAGATCTTGAGCAGCGACACGTCGGGGCCGAGCGGCTCCCCACGCACGAACGTCGCGGCGAACCCGGCGTAGGCGTCGGAGAGGTGGGCGACGTCGAGGGCGAGTGCGGCGACGCGGCTGCGGAACACCGGGTCGTCCTGCACGCCGCGGGCCCGCGCGACGCGGGCGAGCCGGTCGAGCGCGTAGGCGGGCATCTGCGGGCTGCCGATGTGGATCCGCTCCGCGGAGAGCACGGACTTGCCGACGGTCCAGCCCTGGTTCTCCGGACCGATCCGGTTCCCGGCCGGGATCCGGACGCCGTCGAAGAACACCTCGCACAGTTCGGAGTGCCCGGCGATGTCGCGGATCGGGCGCACGGTCACGCCCGGGACGTTCAACTCCAGCAGGAAGAAGCTGATCCCGCGCTGGCGCTGGGCGTCGGGGTCGGTGCGGGCCAGCAGCAGCATGTGCGTGACGTCGTGCGCCATCGTCGTCCAGATCTTGCTGCCGTCGACGACGTAGTGCCCGCCGGTCTCGTCGAGGCGGGCCCGGGTGCGCAGGCTCGCCAGGTCGGAGCCTGCCCCGGGTTCGGAGTAGCCCTGGCAGTAGCGGTCGGCGCAGCTCAGGATGCCGGGCAGGAAGCGGGCCAGCTGCTCGGGCGTGCCGTGCTCGAACAGCGCCGGGCCGATCATGCGCACGCCCTGGTCCTGGAACCGGGCGATCCCCCAGCGCTCCTGCTCCTCTCCGAAGACGAGCAGCTTCGACGGTCCCAGCCCCATCCCGCCGTAGCGAGTGGGCCAGTTCGGCGCGATCCAGCCCTTGGCCGACATCCGCTCGAACCAGGCCGACTGCTCGGACCAGTACAGCCGTCGTGACGGGTACCGGATCGCGGTCGGGTGGTGGGCCTCGAACTCGGCGCGGACGATCGCGCGGAACTCCTCGTCGGACAGGGCGTTCCAGTCCTGCTCCTGCGCCACACCGAACTCGGGGGCCACCGACCGTCCGCGCCGCGGCGCAGCCGTGGGGACCTCGCGTACGGCCGCCGGGTCGGCAGCCGGACGTGCGAGCGGAGCTCCCGCTACGCGGGGCGACAGGGCGTCGTGGCGACGCCGGTGCGCCTCCGCGCCGCCGAGCGAGCTCGCGAGGACGATCGCGCGGTTGAGGTACAGGCCCAGGTCGTGCTCGTCGGAGAAGCCGAGCGCACCGTGCAGCTGCACCGCCTGCCGGCACACCCAGGTCGCCGCCTCGCAGGCGCGGGCGTGGGTGCCGCTCGCGGCGGCCGAGCGCTCGTCGGCGGTCGCGCCGGGGAATTCGCGCCGGTCGAGGGCACCGTCGAGGGCGGCGCGGGCCAGCCGGACCTGGACCCACATGTCGACGGCGCGGTGCGCGAGGGTCTGGAACGCCCCGATCGGGCGGCCGAACTGCTCGCGGGTGCGCAGGTGGTCGCACGTCATGCCGAGGACGTGACCGGCGATGCCGGTGAGCTCCGCCGCCACCGCGACGAGTGCGGCGTCGGTCGCCTCGCCGAGTGACCGGGCCACCGCCGGGCCGCGCCCGAGCACGGCCCCGGCCGGGACGGCGACGCCGTCGAGGTGCAGGTCGGCCAGGTGCCCGCCGTCGGCCAGCGGGATGGTGGTGACGGTCAGTCCGGGGACGTCCCGCGGCAGGGCGACGAGCACGTCCGGGCCGGCCACGTCCGTCCCGTCCACCACGGCCGCGACCAGGACGGTGTCGGCAGCGGGTACCGGGACCCAGCGCACCCTGCCGCTCAGGACGTACCCGTCGCCGTCATCGGTCAGCGTGGGTGGGGCGGCGCCGGGGTCGTGGGCGAGCGTGACGACCCGCGTGCCGGCGACGACGTCGTCGAGCAGCGCGGGTGCCCCGGACCCCGGCTCAACCGCCGGACCGGCCAGTAGCGTCGCGACCCGGACCCCGCAGGCCGCGTAGGGCTCCGGGAACGCACCCGCGCCCAGACGCTCCGCGACCGCGGCCACGGCCCGCTCCCCCGCGCCGGCCCCGCCGAGCTCCTCGGGCACTCCGAGCCCGAGCCACCCCAGATCACCGAAGCGCCGCCACATCGCGCGGTCCACCCGGCCACCGGCCTCGCGCACGGCACGGGTGCGGGCGGTCCCCTCGGCGCCGACCCGGTCCACGACCGCCGCGAGATCGGTCAGCGCCGCGTCGACCGGCGCGGTATCGCCGCGCGGCTCCGCCGCGGTATCGCCGCGCGGCCCCGCCGCGGTGCTCACACCGGGTCCCAGGACACCACGTCCGTCGTGACCTGCAGCGGGGTGAAGCTGGGGCGCAGGGCCGGGATGAGGTCGTCGGCGATCGCCTCGACGTCCCAGCCGCCGTCGCGGTGCATCGTCCGGACGGGCCGGTGCTGGCTCATCAGGTAGACCTCGTTGGCGCGCACCGAGAAGATCTGCCCGGTCACGTCCGAGACCGGCGAGACGAGGTAGGCGGCCAGCGGCGCCACCTTCTCCGGCTCCATCCGCTTGAGCTTCTCCACCCGGTCCTTCTGTTCCGGGGTGTCGGTCGGGATCGACGCGGTCATCCGGCTCCACGCGAACGGCGCGATGCAGTTCGAGCGCACGCCGTAGCGCTCCATGTCCCCGGCGATGATCCGCGACAGGCCGACGATGCCGAGCTTGGCCGCGGCGTAGTTGGCCTGCCCGATGTTGCCGATCAGCCCGGACGTCGACGTCATGTGCACGTAGGCCCCGGAGCGCTGGGCCTTGAAGTGCTCCGACGCCGCGCGGGAGACGAAGAACGAGCCGTGCAGGTGGACGTCGATCACCGAGCGCCACTCCTGCTCGGTCATGGTGAAGAACATCCGGTCGCGCACGATCCCGGCGTTGTTGACCACGGCGTCGATCCGGCCGAACGTGTCGACGGCGGTGGCGACGATCGACCGCGCGGAGTCCCACCCGGCGACGCTGTCGGTGTTCGCGACGGCCGTCCCGCCGGCGGCCTCGATCTCGGTGACCACGCTCTGCGCCGGCCCGGCGTCGGATCCGGACCCGTCCAGCGCGGCACCGACGTCGTTGACGACGACACTCGCGCCCTCCGCCGCCATCCGCAGCGCCACCGCCCGGCCGAGGCCGCCCCCGGCCCCGGTCACGACGACGACCTTCTCGCGCAACGAGCTGCCCATGTCGCTCCCTCTCCGCGTCGGGACGGCTGACCGGCCGACCTTCCCAGGGCCCCTCCGGGAGGGTCAACGACGCTCCGGGTTCCTGGACGGGCTCAGTCCATCAGGAGCACGCAGCCGCTCACCGCGCCGTCCGTGCCGAGCAGCGGGTTCACCGCGATCCGGACGGTCACGGTGCGCCCGCGGCGGTTCACGGCGTCGACCTCGAGGACGTCGGTGTGGTCGCGGTCGGCGAGGACCTTGCGCGCCGCGGTCCGCAGGCCGTCGGTCGGCAGGCCCATGTCCAGGTTGAACACGTGCTGGCCGAGGACCTCCTCGCGGCGCAGGCCCCACATCTCCTCGGCGACGGCGTTCCAGACCGTGACCTGCAGCTGCCGGTCCAGCACGATCACGCCGGAGCGCAGCGAGGACAGGATCGACTCCAGGAACTCGTTGACGCCGTCGAGCTGCCCGCTGCGGACGCGGACCTCGTCGTTGGTGCTCTGGAGCTCGTCGTTGGAGGACCGGAGCTCCTCGTTCATGGTCTCCAGCTCCTCGTTCGTGGACTGGAGCTCCTCGTTGGTCGTCTCCAGCTCCTCGACGGTGGACTGCAGCTCCTCGTTCGTCGTCTCCAGCTCCTCGCTGGTCGACTGCAGCTCCTCGTAGAGCGACTCCAGCTGGGCGTTCGCCCGCTCCAGCTCGCCCTGCAGGCGGTGCGCCGCGCTGACGTCGTGGAACGCGACCGACACCCCGAGCCGGCCGCCGTCGGCCGCGACCAGCGGGGCGACGTCGACGGCGAACCAGCGCGTCTCCCCCGCCCGTTCGAGCCGGACCTCGGTGATCCGTTCGGCGGTGCGGTTCATCCGTACCCGCTCGACGACCGAGCGCAGCTCGACCGGCCGGTAGGAGACCTCCAGGTCCCGCAGCGGACGGCCGACGTCGCGGGCACCGACGCCGAGCAGCTCCTCCGCGCGCTGGTTGGCCAGGGCCACGACGTCGTCCCCGGTGAGCACGATCTGCGGGACCGGTCCCGCTGCCAGTGCGTGCTCGCGCAGGCGGTCCATGGTGCCCGCACCGCGGCGGTCGGCGACGAACTCGGGCGACATCGGCGTCACACCGGCGGCCACGGACCGGTTCTTGCGGAACACCCGGGACTTGAGGTCGATCGGTTCGAACAGCCGACCGTGGCTGAGCAGCATCTCCGCCCGCCCGAGGACCAGCACACCGTGCGGGGCGAGCGCGAACCGGAACCGCGACATCATCCCGGCCTGGGTCTGCGGGGTGAAGTACATCAGCGTGTTGCGGCAGGAGAGCAGGTCGATCCGGGAGATCGGCGCGTCCTGGACGAGGTCGTTGCGGCCGAAGATGACGCTGCGGCGCAGGTCCTTGCGGAACGCGTGGCGCGACCCGACCGGCTCGAACCACCGTTCCCGCAGGTCTGCGGGCACCCCCTGCAGCTCGCGCTCGGTGTAGGTGGCGGCGCGCGCGTAGGCCAGCGCGTCCTCGTCGACGTCGGTGGCGTAGATCTTCACCCGGCGCCCGAACTCCTCGGGCCCGAGCAGCTCGGCGAGCAGGATCGCGATCGTGTACGCCTCCTCACCGGACGCGCAACCCGCGCACCAGACGCGGATCACCGTGTCCGCGGGGCGGGCCTCCAGCAGCCCGGGCAGGACGTCGGTGCGCAGGTAGGACCAGGTGTCGGGGTCCCGGAAGAACCCGGTGACGTTGATCAGGATCGTGTTGAACAGCGCCGCGAACTCGTCCGGGGTGACCTCGAGGTGGTCGACGTAGGCGGCGAACCCCTCGATCCCGACCTGGTCCATCCGGTGCTGGATCCGGCGTCGCAGGCTGGTGCGCTTGTAGCCGGTGAAATCGAAGCCGCGGGTCTCGCGCAGGTGGGTCAGCAGCGCCTCGAACCCGTCGTCGATCCCGGGGTCGGTGACGGGGTCGTTCTCGGGGTCGGCTGGCGGGTTCTCGGCCACCCCGCGACGCTACCGCCCCAGGTCGCCCGGGCCGTCGAACGGCTCGCGGGCGAACGGCTCGCGCGCCGGCAGCTGCGCGCTCTCGGGTCCGGCCGGCATCAGCGGCCCCTCCGGGCCACCGGGGAGGGCCAGCACGGCCCACACGACCTTGCCACCGTCCCAGCGCGGGCTGTGCCCCCACACCCGCGACAGCATGTCCACGAGGACGAGCCCGCTGACCGTCGGGACGACGCCGCCCGGACCGAGCGCGGGGGGACGGGGGTCGGCGTCGGCGACCGCGACCGACAGCCCGGCGGGGCGCATCTCCAGGCGCACCACCAGCTCCTCCGACGTGGTGTGCGTGACCACGTTCGTGGCCAGCTCGGAGGCCACCAGGACCGGTCCGTCGAGCGGCGTCACCGACCAGCGGAGGCAGATCTCGCGGACCCAGCTGCGGACCGCGCCCGGAGCCGACGCCCCGGTCACGAAACGCGTGCGGGCCAGACGTCGCGGGCAGGGACCGCTCAGTGCCTCCAGCGCGACGTCGACGCGGTCGTGCACCGGTACGAAGCGGGCCACGGCACTGCCGGCCAGCAGCCCGGCCAGGTCACCGCCCGGGGCGGCCAGCACGAGCGGGACACCCGGCCACGGCGAGATCCTCAGGGCGACGGTCGGGAACACCGACAACGAGCTGACGCGGTCCGCCGCGAGCTCGGAGAGGTCCACCACGATCCCCGACGGGTCGTCGGCGGCGCACTTGAGCAGGGCGTCGCGCAACGCCGCGTACGTGGACAGGTCGAGCAGGCCGTGCGGGCGCACCACGACGGCCCGGCCGTGCCGGTGCTGGGTCACCACCATCGCGCTCATCGCTCCGGCGCCCCGTCTCCCGCCGTCCGGTCCGCCGCCGTCCCGTCCTCCGGTGTCCCGTCCCCCGGCGTCCCGTCCCCGGCCGGCGACCAGGGGGTGACCCGGTCCTGCGGCACGCCGCACAGCAGCAGCTCGCGCAGCACGGCGGCGGCGTCGGCGTGCTCGGCCGCGATGCCGGAGTGGCGCCGGCGCATCTCGTCGAGATCGGAGTCCCGCGCCACGCCCTCCAGTCGCAGGGCGAGTCCCGACCTCTCCCGCAGCACGCGGTGCGCCGTCCACAACGCCCGCTCGTAGCGCTCGCCGGGACTCTCCCGCTGGCGGGGGACGAACGGTCCGCCGTCGCGCCCGAGGTGTTCCAACGCATCCGCGATCCGGTCCGGCGTCCCCGGCCCGGCGGGCGCGGGCGCGGCGTCGCCCCCGGCGAGAGCGGCGAGCAGCGGCCCGATCTCCGACGCCGGCAGCACGTGGTCGGGCCGCAGCAGGCCCATCACCGCCTCCGGCATCCCCGCGGACGCGGCGTCGGCGGGCTCCTGGACGACGACCGTCCCGCCGGCCGCGGCGATCGAGACCATGCCGGCCGCGCCGTCGTCGAGGGTGCCGGAGAGCTGCACGCCGATCACGGCGGAGCCGCGGGTGCGGGCGGCGGAGCGGAACAGCGCGTCGACGGCGGGGCGGTGCCCGTTCTCGGCGGGCCCGGACGAGAGCACCGTGTCTCCGCCGGCGACGAGCAGGTGACGGCCCGGCGGGGCGACGATCACCGTGCCGGGCCGCAGGGGCGCCGACGGAAGTGCCTCCTGTACCGGCAGCGGACCGAAGCGGTCCAGGACCGACGCCAGCGCGCTGCGCCCTGCCTCGGGCAGGTGCAGGACGACCAGCACGGCCGCGGGAAGGTCCGCGGGCAGGCCGGAGACCAGCACGGAGAGTGCCTCGACGCCTCCCGCCGAGGCACCGACGACGATCGTGTCGCGCCGGGTCACCTGCACCACCAGTGGTTCGCGACGGGGCGCCCGGCCCCGCTCCGCACGGTGCCGCACCGCGCGCACGTCCGGACCGCCGACCGGTCCGGGACGTCGGCCGCGGAGGACACGGTGGTCGACCCGCCGACCGCGGGAACGGTACGCCGTGTGCCGGGTCGGGTGCCTGCCGGCAGGCGCGACGTCCTCCGGACGGGTGCCGGGCACGTGTCCGACGGGGCGGGTCTAGCGGACCTTCGCCCGGCCCTTGACCGCGCCGTAGGCGGCGGTGGCGAGGAACAGCACGATCCCGATGATCGCGAGCCAGAACAGGCCCTTGATCACGAAGCCGAGGACGGCCAGGACGAGCCAGATGACGAGGAGGACACCGAGGAAGGCGAGCATCGGACCGACGCTACGCCGGTCACCGGACGCGCGCCCGGACGTCGGAGACGGGGCGGTCCGCCGGCCGGGCCCGCCCTACCCGCGTCCCCGGCGGACCGCCCACAGCACGCAGCACGCCGGGACGATCACGACCTGGGTGACGACGACGGTCACCAGCACGAGGTGCTCCGGAACGTGCAGGAGCACGACGATGTAGAGCGACGCGAGGAGGACGACGGCCGCGATCTCCGACCCGCGCGGTCGTCGTCCGATCCCGCGCAGGGCCGGGTGGCGCAGGCCCGGGGCCGAACCGAGCCGTTGCGGGAACTCCGGGTCGGAGTCGCGGACGTGCGCCTCGATGCCGTGCAGGGCGCGCAGCTCGTCCTCGCTGAGCGGGCGCTCGTCCGCCGGTCCGGCCGTCACCGGCCCACCGTAGCCGCGAACCGGCCGCGACCGCCCGCTCATCTCCGCCCCGTCGCGGTCCGGCCGGGGTCCGCGGCACCGTCACGATGTGTCGCACGGTCGTCCGGTGATCGACGAGGCGCATCTCGGCGGGGTTCGCAGCGATCAAGGCATCCGTCGTGCGCAACTCGAATCGGGGAGTCGTTGCGCACCGCACGGCCGGGAAGGGCGTACCGCGCGCGGGCGTTGAGAACAGTGTCGGGTCCGCGACGCCGCGGTCCACGCGGGTGGGTGAGGTCCCGGCGAATCTCGGGGAAGTGTGAACGTTTCCATGACCGAACACCTGTCCCACCGCCCCTCGACCGCACCGGTGCTCATCACCGACGCACCGATGTCGTACGAGGAGGAGCTGGCGGTCCGCAAGCGCCGCTACGCGCTCATGATGGGGATGCGCATCCCGCTGATGATCGCCGCGGTCGTGTTCATCTCGGTGCCGTGGGTCGCGGTGACGCTGCTGCTCGCCTCGGTCCCGCTGCCCTGGATGGCGGTCCTGATCGCCAACGACCGGCTGCCGCGCAAGGTCGAGAAGGTCAACCGCTACCGCAGCCGTCCGGACGAGCTCGAGGCCCGCGAGCACACGGTGATCGAGAACAGCTGAGCCCCATCCGAACCCGCCGGACGTCGCGTCCGGCGGGTTCTTCGTGCGCGCGTCGTCAGGCGCCGGCCGTGGTGTCCTGCCGGGCGAGCTCGGCGACCAGGGCGTCGGCCGCCGCCCGCAGCTGCGGCACGGCGGACTCGACCAGGGCGTCGGTCATCCGGGTGGTCGGGCCGGAGATCGAGACCGCGGCCGGCAGCGGCCCGTCCAGGGCCACCGCCACGCAGCGGACGCCGATCTCCTGCTCACCCTCGTCGATCGCGAAACCGGCCGCACGGACCCGGTCGAGCTCGCGCTCGTAGGCGGCCCGGTCGGTGATCGTGTTCTCGGTGTGACTGACCATGTCGGTGTGCCGCAGGATCTCCGCGACCCGGTCCGGCGACATCCGGGACAGCAGAGCCTTGCCGACGGCGGTGCAGTGCGGTGACACCCGCCGCCCGACCTCGGTGAACATCCGCATCGAGTGCCGGCCCGGCGCCTGGGCGACGTAGACGACCTGCGAGCCCTCCATCAGGGCCAGGTTCGCGCTCTCCCCCAGCGTGTCCACCAGCGAGGCCAGCTGCGGGCGCGCCCACACCCCGACCAGGCGTCCGGCGGTGTCGCCGAGGCGCACCAGACGGGGGCCGAGCGCGTACTCCCGGGAGGACTCCTGCCGGACGTAGCCGCGCCCGGCCAGCGTGCGGACCAGCCGGTGGATCGTCGGCAACGGCAGGCCGGAGGTCGCGGCCAGGTGGGACAGGCCCGCCGTCCCGCCGGCCTCGGCCATCGCCTCGAGCAGGTCGATCGCACGCTCGACGGACTGCACCGTGGCCGAGCGGACGACCGCGCCCTCGGGCGGGACGTCGGCGTCGGTATCGGACTTCCGCATGGTGAAATCCTAGCCGTTGTCCGGCGCCGGGGGCGTCTGCTCCACGCCGCCGCGGCGCGGCAACCGCCCCCGAGGGTGGAGAGCTGACGGGAATCCCGGGGTGCCCCGATCCGTTGTCGGCGACATGGCTGCTGCGATCGTCGCCACCGCGTTCGGTGGCCCGGAAGTCCTCTCCCTCGTCGACGTCGAGGTGCCGGTACCCGGCCCGGGCGAGGCGACCGTCGCGGTCCGCGCGGCCGCGATCAACCCGGTCGACCACAAGATCTTCAGCGGGGCGTTCGGCGCCGACGGGTCGTCGCTGCCGCTGCGGGTCGGGCTGGAGGGTGCCGGGGTCGTCACCGCCGTCGGCGAGGGTGCGTCGGTGGCCGTCGGGGACGAGGTGATCGTCGCGGGCCCGGGTGCCGGCGGGCTCTACGCCTCCGAGGTCACCGTCGCCGACACCGCGCTGACGGCCAAGCCGGCGGAGCTCGGCTGGGAGGAGGCCGCGGGCCTGCTGCTGGTCGGGGGCACGGCCGAGCACACGCTCGTCGCGACCGGTGTCGGCGAGGGCGACGTGGTGCTGGTCCACGGGGTCGCCGGCTCGGTCGGGCTCGTCGCCGCGCAGCTCGCGATCCACCGCGGCGCCCGCGTGATCGGTACGGCCGCCCCGGCCCGGCACGACGCCCTGCGCGGCTACGGCATCGAGCCGGTCGCCTACGGCGAGGGGCTCGCCGACCGGGTCCGCGCGGCCGCGCCGGACGGCATCTCGGCCGCGATCGACACCGTCGGCACCGACGAGGCCGTGGACGTGTCGCTGGACCTGGTCGCCGACCGCGACCGGATCGCCACGATCGCCGCGTTCGGACGGGCCGCCGAGGCCGGCATCAAGGCCCTCGGTGGCGGGCCGGGTGCCGACCCGGGCACCGAGATCCGTGCCGCGGCACGTCCGGAGCTGGCCCGCCTCGCCGCCGAGGGCACGCTGACGGTGGTCGTCGCCCGCACCTACCCGCTGGCCGAGGCCGCCGACGCGGTCCGGTTCGTGCAGGAGGGCCACGCCGGGGGCAAGGTCGTCCTGCTGCCGTAGGCCGGTGCCGGTCGTTCACGGCTCGTCGAGAACCGTGACCTCGTCCCCGACGCGGATCCGGCCCGCGGTCTCCACCTGGGCGTAGACCGACAGTGTCATCGCCGCGAACCCGGGCATCAGGCCGTCCGGCAGACCGGCCGTGGGCCGGTAGGCCGCCAGGCTCTTCAGGACGTTGAGGTCACGGACCCCGGTGACCGGGTCGAACGAGGTCACCACGCACCGCGGGACCCCGCTGCGCACCCGGAGACGGACCTCCCCGACCTGCACCAGCCGGCCGTCCCAACCGTCCTCGGCGTGCTCCTCGGCCTCGACGAGCACACCGGCGCGGAAGCGGCGCGGGTCCACCGCGGCGCCGGTCTCCCGCTCCAGGCGCCGGACCGACCCGGTCCCGAGCAGCGTGATCGGCAGGACGTCGACACCGTTGCCCCCGTCGTCGATCCGCACCAGTCGCACCGGCCGGCCCGCGTGCGCGGACAGGGCCGCGTCCCAGGGCCCGCCGACCTCCCGGCACCGCAGCGTGCGGATGCCGAGGTGGTCGACCGGGAACGGGTCGCCGTGGGCCGTCGCGTCACCGGAGACGTCGTCACCCCCGGGCGTGCGGACGCGCAACGTCGCGTGCGCGTCGTCGTGGTCGAACCGGACTCCGACGAACAGGCCCTTGCCCGGCCGCCCCAGCTGCGCGTCGCCGTCGTCGACGATCACGAAGCGCCGGTCGCCGACGATCCCGCGGCGGTCGACACGGACCTCGCGGGGCGAGAGCAGCTGACCGGACTTCACCGGGGTCATCCCCAGCTGCGACACCGTCTGCATCCGCTCCCCCGTCCACCCCACCGATCCGAGGGACCCACTGTGCCGCCCGCACCGGGTCCCCGGTCAAGGCCGGGATCAGCGCAGCGCCGAGAGGGGGACGACCGCCCACACCGCCACCACCGCGGCCAGGAACACACCCGCGACGACGAAGGCCGGGACCCGCCCGACGGCGAGGTCGAACACCAGCAGCAGCCCGGACGACATCGTCAGTCCGAGGAAGCCCATCCCGGTCAGTGCGGACAGGTGCGCCCACCGCACCAGCTCCGGCTTGCGGCCACGCTGGAACACGATCCGGTGCGCGGCCACCGGCGCCACCAGCAGGGCCGACGACGTCGCCGCGCACAGCAGCGTCACGAGGAACACCGTCACCTGCAGGGTGTCCAGCCGTGTGAAGCGCTCGCTGAACGACGCGGTGAGCAGGAACCCGAAGAGGATCTGCACCCCGGTCAGCACGACACGCAGCTCCTGCAGGAGCTCGGCGAAGTTGCGGTCGGCCCGCCGTAGCGGCATCTCGTCGCGCTGCTCGACGTTCCAGTCGTCGCTGCCGGTCACCACCGGTACAGGATCCGCCTGCCCGCCGCCCAGCCGATCCGCCACTCCTGGCCTCCCCGCGTCCGATTCGAGGCGATCATCCCCCGGATCCCCGGTCCGCGCCGTGACGGGCGGGCCTCAGCGGCGCCCCCGTTCCCTGACCCGCTGGAACAGGGCGACGGCTTCCAGCTGCGACCCGACCGCCAGCTTGGTCAGCACGGCCCGGACCTGGGTGCGCACGGTGGCGACCGAGACGACGTAGTGCTCGGCGATCGTCTGCACCCGCTTGCCGGAGGCCAGATGACCGAGGACCTCCAGCTCACGCGGGCTGAGCAAGGCCAGCCTCCCGGCGAGCTCCCGGTTCTCCTCCAGCCGTCGCTCGTGCAGCTCGATCAAGCGCTCGCGACGGCCCGGCGGCATCACCGGCCGTCCGGCGCGCGCCTCCCGGATCGTCGCCAGCAGCGCCGCGAACGGGGCGTTCTTGTGCATCCAGCCGAAGCCGCCCGCCGCCAGCGCGGCACCGACCCGGGACCCGTCCGAGGTACCGGACAGCACGAGCACCCGCCAGCCGAGATCGACGAGCCCCGGCACCGCCGCCGCACCGTCGATCGGCTCGCCGTTGCGGTCACGACCGAGGTCCAGGTCGAGCACGACCATCCCCGGCCCGGCTCCGGAGGTCGCCGCCACGACGTCGGCCACCGACGACGGCCGGTGGTAGGTCGCGTCCTCGCCCTCGGCCCGCATCGCGAGGACCAGGGACGTGCCGACGAGCTCGTGGTCGTCCACGACGAGCACCCGCCCGTCGCGGATCGGTGTCGTCATCATCGTGCAATCACCCCTCGGTGATCTCCCGCGGTTCGCCTCACGGTCATCAACGCGGTATTCGCATGCCGGATACGGCATGGTTCACCGGAAAGACGAAGAATTTCGAGACCAATGGGTATCGAGTCCGCCCAGGACCGCTGGCGATCAGCAGCGACTCGAACGCTCAGTCGGATGTTTCCGCATCTCAGGGCCGTCACAGTATGCGTCCGAATCCGTTTTCTCGGTCCGATCGGACGCGCACTCATCGGCTGCACAACTGTCGCCCGATCGGCGCTTGCAGGTCCATTTCGGTGCGATCTTCGCGCACAGTTATCCACGCCTGTAAAGAACTGCGTCCGCCCTCGCGACGGAACTGTGACGGACAACGGGCGGGTGTGACGACACCGGGACGCCGTCGCAGGTCCGACCGCCGGTCGGGAGGGACGGGCGCACCGGGACGCGCGTCCCGGCCGGGCGCATCAACAATTCTGAGGATTGACGTGCGGGAGCCGCCGGAGCGGGGGCGCACCGTTCCGCACCCGAACACCTGTTGCAGTGACGCTGCGCACCGGGACGTCACCCGGTCGGTGCGAAACACGGCGGCACACGACGCGATGTAGTGGGCATGACGTTCCTCGAGCGGGTGCTGCTGCGACTGGTGTTCTGGGTGGGCGTGGCTGCGGCGGTCTCCGCCGTCGCCGTGGCGTGCCTCGGGACCGCGCTGCTGCGCGAGGCCCGCACGTGGTCGTCGGCACGGCCGGACGCGACGACCCGCGCCGCTCAGCCGATCCTGCGGTAGAGCGCGACGGCCTCGAGCTGGGAGCCCACCTCGAGCTTCCCGAGCACCGCGCGGACCTGGGTCCGCACCGTCGGCAGGGACACCACGAACTGGTTCGCGATGGCCTGGGCCCGTTTGCCCGCCGCCAGCTCACCGAGGACCTCGCGCTCGCGCGGGGTCAGACGCCCCAGCTTCGCCCTGATCTCCGCCCGCTCCGCCTCGTGACGGCGGAAGAGCTCGATGAGATGCTCCCGCTGCCCGGGCGGCATGGCCGACCGTCCGGCGCGGGCCTCCCGGATGGCGGTGAGCAGCACCGCGAACGGCGCGTTCTTCGAGACCCAGACGAAGCCGCCCGCGGCCAGCGCGGACCCGATCCGGGAGGCGTTGGAGCTCCCGGACAGGACCAGCACCCGCCAGCCGGCCCCGCGCAGAGCGGGGATCAGCTGCACGCCGTCGATCACCGTCCCGGACGCGTCACGGCCGAGGTCGAGGTCGAGCACGACCAGACCGGTCCCGGCCCGCACGGCCGCGTCCAGCACCGCCGCGGCCGAGGGGGCCGGCCGGTAGACGGCGTCCTCCCCCTCTGCGCGCAGGCTCAGGGCCAGGGAGGTCCCGACCAGCTCATGGTCGTCGACGATGAGGATCGTCGAGGACTCCAACGGGGTGTTGCGTTCGTTCGTCACCGGTTCCGCCCACTCTTCAAGCCCCCGCCCCGAGACATGTCCTGCACCTGCCACCGCGCCCACCACCGCCACGGTCACGGTGTGCTCCCCACCTGCAGCACCGCCCGCCCGACCATCGCCGCTCCCCAGTCGATGCAGTCGCACTCACGCTCGTAGGCGGCCGGGCGGGTGCGCAGCGACCACAGGTGCTCCGCGCGGCGCCAGGCCGCGTCCCCGGCCAGGACGACGCCGAGCGTGTCCGCGCCGTCCATGATCTTGTCGAGGACGGCCGGGTCGAGATCGCGCCCCAGCCAGGTCTCGA
This sequence comes from Pseudonocardia sediminis, assembly GCF_004217185.1. Classification (NCBI taxonomy): domain Bacteria; kingdom Bacillati; phylum Actinomycetota; class Actinomycetes; order Pseudonocardiales; family Pseudonocardiaceae; genus Pseudonocardia; species Pseudonocardia sediminis. The sequence goes on from NZ_SHKL01000001.1 coordinate 3,904,889, forward strand.
AGTCCGCCCGCAGCGCCACCATGTGCCGCGCGAAGATCGCCGTGAGGGCATGGTGGTCGGCGAGCTCGGTCGGCCCGAGGGCGCCGCGACCGAGCAGCGTGCAGGTCTGCACGACGGCCGGCGCCAGGTCGTAGCCGACGTGCGCGTTCACCCCGGCGACGGCGAGCTCCATGGGCCCGGTCCCCGGATCGCCGCGGCGCTCGAGCAGCACCGACCACGAGCGCGGGACCGGCAGCCCGGAGGCGTCGGCCCGCACGACGGCGAAGTACCGGCGTGCGAACTCGACGTCGAGGAGGGCCACGAACTCCGGCTCCCGGAACAGCTCCTGGCCGTCGAGCCGGTCCAGAACCTCCCGGGTCACCTGCCGGTAGAGGTGGTTGAAGCAGGCCAGCCCGTCGTCGGCACCGCGCGGGCCCGACTCCGTCAGCTCCTGCAGCCGGTCCAGGCGGTCCAGCACACCGCGGACGTCCTCGGGCGGTGTGGCCAGGCATTCGAGCACCCCGCCGGCGTAGGTGGGTACCGTGCGCCTGTCGTGGCCGACCATGGTCACCGTTGCCTCCGCCGGTCGATCCGATGTCGGTGACCAGCATCGACCTACGGGGGTACGGCGTCGTCGGGAGAACGTCTTACGCGGCCCTCCCCCGACCTCCTAATCCTGGTGCGACGCACTCCGGCGTAGGGGGGTGCGGAGCTGCGAGGAGAACGTGTTGCTCGCCTGGACGCGGGTGCGGACGCCGAGCTTGGCGAAGATCCGGGTGAGGTGCACCCCGACGGTCTTCTCGCTGATGAACAACCGGCCCGCGATCTCCTTGTTGGTCAGCCCGGTCGCCACCTCCGCGAGCACCTCGAGCTCCCGCGCGGTCAGCGACGCCAGCGGTCCCGTGGCGCCGTCACCTCCGGAGCCGTGGGACGGCTCCCCGTCGCCCTCCGGTCCGGGGTCCTCCGGCGACGGCCGCGCGAACGTCACCCGCGCCCGTCCGGCCAGGTCCTCGATCTCGGCGAGCAGCGGACCGGCCCCCAGCGTCCGCGCCGCCCGCTCCGCGCGGACCAGCGCGGCGGCGCCGTCGGCGGACCGCGTCCGGGCGGCGAGGTGCGCCTCGGCCGCGCGCAGCCGGGCGTAGGCCGCCGGGTAGGGCTGGTGCAGCGCCTCCCACCGGTCCGCGACCCCGGCCCAGGCGAGAGGGTCGGGCCGCTCGTGGGCCCGGGCGTCCTCGGCCGCGCACATCGCCGAGAACGCCTCCAGCACCGCGCGCACGGCAGGCACCGCGCGACCGGCGCGGTCGGTGAGCTCGGTGTAGTAGCCGCGCAGGCGCCGCAGGTCCGGCTGCGGGGGCGGCGTACCGGCCTCGACGGCCTGGGCGTGCGCCCGGGCCCCGTGCCAGATCAGCGGCGCGACCGACCAGAAGTCGTCGATCCCCGACTCGACGACGTCCAGACCCGTCATGACGTGCCGGAACGCCACGACCGGGTTCCCGCGCCACATCTCCAGCCCCGCCCGCAGGATCAGCAGCGGCAGACGCAGCCGCGGCCCGACGGCGGAGCCGGCGACGAGCTCGACCGCCTCCAGGTCGTCCTCGCAGCCGTCGAGGTCGCCGCGCCCCATCAGCAGCCGGACCCGGGACAGCCGCACCTCGATCGCCTGCGCACCGGACGGGGCCAGGCTCCAGGCCCGCGCCACGAGCTCCTCGGCCTCGTCCCAGCGACCGAGGCGGAACAGCGCGTTCGCGGCCAGCACCAGCAGCGCCACCCCCGACGTCCGCTCGAGTCCCCGCTCGCGCATGCGCCCGCTCCCGCGCAGCGCGGCCTCGACGCCCTCGGTGAACGCGTTCAGCGGACCGCAGAGCAGCTCGGCCTGGCGGAGCAGGCACACGCCCAGCGTCGCGGGGTCGCCGTCGCGTTCGGCCACCTCGACGGCCTCGGCGAGCGCCGCGAGGCCGTCCTCGGCGTCGTCGAGGTAGGCGGCGCTGAACCCGTAGGTGGCCAGCACGCGGGCGAGCACCCGGGGGTCGCCCGCCCGGCGTGCCGGCCCGAGCGCCTCCCGGGCCACTGTGCGTGCCGCGGCGAACTCGGCGACGTGCTGCAGCACCGCGGCGTGCCCGGCGAGGACCTCGGCGGCCGCGGCCGTCACGGCGTCCGGGCCGGGCTCGTGGGGAGCCGGCCCGTCGAGGGACGGCAGGGACTCCACCGCGCGCCGGTAGGCCTGCTCCGCCTCCCCCGCGCGACCGGCCGACACCAGGCACCGCCCCAGCCGTCCACGCAGGACGGCGGCGTGCAGGCCGGCCGGGCCGTCCGGGTCGGACAGACGCTGGGCCAGCAGCGCGACGGCCTCGTCGTGGTCGCCGGCCAGGTCGGCGGAGTCGGCGGCGCGTTCCAGGCAGGCGCCGCGGGCGATCGTCACCGACGCGGCCGGGACCCGGGCCGTCAGCGCGGCGGCACGCAACCAGTGCCGGTAGGCCTCGGCGTAGCCGTGCAGCAGCTCCGCCTGCGTCGCCGCGGCCAGCGTCGCCGGCAGGGCCTGCTCCGGGGCACCGGCCCGTTCCCAGTGGTGCGCCAGACGGGCCGCGGACCCCGGCCGGTCCCTGTCCGGACCGGTGGACAACGCGCGGGCGTACCGGCCGTGCAGCTCCGTCCGCTCGCCGGGCAGCAGGTCCGCGACGACGGCCTCGACCATCAGACCGTGCCGCAGCCGGTAACCGTCACCCCGGGCGTCGACGACGACGAACCCGCCCTCGACGGCCTCGCGCACGGCGTCCGGGAGGTCGTCGCCCAGCCGCGCCAGCACCTCGGCGAGCAGGGCGTGCGGCACGTCCCCGACACCGGCGGCCACGGCCCGCACCACCCGCCGGGCGTTCGGCGACAGGGCGTCCACCCCGGCCCGCACCAGGTCGCGCACGGTGGTGGGCAGACCCCGCGGGTCGCCGGCGAGCACCGCGCGCACGGTCTCCTCGGCGAGGAAGACGTTGCCCTCGGAGTGGCTCCACACCAGCGGCTCGAGGTCCGGCCGGTGCGGGGCCCAGCCCGCGAGCAGGACCGCGAGCGCCTCCCGGGACAGCGGCTCGACGCGGTGGAACGAGACCTGCCGGTGACGCCGCAGCTCGGCGACCATCGCGCTGAGCCGGCCGGGCACCCCGCCGTGGGCGTCCTCGCGGTAGGAGCCGACCAGCAGCACCGGCTCGGCGGCCAGGCTCGCGACCAGGTAGACGAACAGGTCACGGGTGGAGCGGTCGGCCCAGTGCAGGTCGTCGACGACCAGGACAACCGGTCCCCCGGCGGCGGTGTCGGCGATCAGCCGGCGCAGCATCTCGAGCATCTCGACCCGCGATCCGGCCGCGGCCGGGCCCTCGAGCCGTTCCAGGCCCGCGGACAGCGCGTCGACCCGGGCCCCGGAGGCGGACCGGACGTGCTCGCGCAGCGCCGAGACGACCGGCCAGAACGACGGCCCGTCGCCGAGGTCCAGCGCGCGCCCGGCCAGCACGGTCGTGCCCTGTCCGGCGGCGGCCGTCGTGAACTCGGCGATCAGGCGGCTCTTGCCGACGCCCGCCTCGCCGCCCAGCAGGACGGCCGTCGCACCGGTCGTGCGGGCCGCGCGCAACGCGGCGTGCAGGTGCTCCAGCTCGGTGTCCCGGCCGCGGAAGAGGGTTCCGCCCGGCAGCTGCCCCACGAGGGGAACCCTAATGCCGGTCCACCCCCTACGACCAGGGGATCGACGGACGGAGCGGGATCACCGACCACACGGCCGGCACTGCGGCGCGGGACGGCCGTCAGCTCGAGCGGCGCGGTCCCCGGCGACGGCCCGTGCGCTGCGACTCGGCGGCGCCCTGCGCGTCGGTGGTCCGCGGCTCGGCGTCCGGGATGAACTCACCGGCGAGGCGGAGACCGTCACGGCCCTGGACCCAGTGCAGGAACGAGCCACCGTTCCAGGTGTCGTCCACGGGGGTGCGACGGCCCGGGAGGCGGGCGAGCACGGCGGCGAGACGGGGAACGACCATGTGAAACCTTCGAACGGAGCTGAGGTCCCCGCCCGGCCGGGCGAGCCTCTAAGGGTTAAAATGATGAATTGACGCTTACCGTAGAGGGAAGGCAGTTCGCCGTGCAAGTCCCTTTCGACGACTACGCGCAGGCAGCGGGGGTGGCGACCGAGCTCGTCAACACCGCTCCCTGTGTATGGAACGGCACGGACAAGCTTTCCGATGTCGCGGAGCTGGAGACGTTCGTCACCACGCACGTCCCGGCGTCCTGGGCGCCCGGTCTCGACGCCGCGGTCCCGACCGACGACGACCTCGCCGCGACCCACGGTCTGCGCGACGCCCTGCGCACGCTCATCGACTCCGGTGACGCACAGGAGATCGTGCGGCGGGCCACGGAGCTGACCGGTTCGGTCGGCACGCTGAGCCTGGCCGTCGACGACGACGTGACCCGCTGGCAGGCGATCACGGCCCCCGAGGCGCCGCTGGCCGACCAGCTGGGCCTGCTGACCGGGGTCGGTGTCCTGGGCGTCACGCACGCGCTGGGCGTGGAGCGGTTCCGCAGCTGTGCCTCCCCCGACTGCGCGGGTGTGTTCATCGACACCAGCCGCAACGGCGCCCGCCGCTACTGCATGCCGGGGCTGTGCGGCAACCGCGTCAACGTGGCCGCCCACCGGGCCCGGCAGAGGGCGCAGTAGCCGGTCCGGGGAAGACCCGCTCCGCGAGATGTCGCGCGACGCCGCCCAGGCCGGGGCCGAAGCCGACCGCTCCGGTGCCGAGCGGGAACGCGGACAGGACCGCGTCGGCCAGGGGCCGCAGGGCGGGCGGCGCCACCTCGCCCCGGTGGCCGATCGTGTGTGCCGCCACCACCGCGAGGACGGCGAGGCCGGCGTCGAGCGCGGCACCGGCGTCGCCGGCACGGCGCCACGCGAGCACCTCGGCGGTGCCGGTGTCGGTCTGCCCACCCGGCCCGAGGCCGATCAACGACGTCCCGGCCGCGGCGCGGGCCTCCTCCGCCCAGCCCGCCGACGTCATGTCCAGCAGGCTGACCTGCGCCTCCGGCTCGGACGCGACGATCCCGTCGGGCCGCTCGACCAGGCGGCTCACCTGGGCGGTGACCAGCTGCGCGAGGTCGGCCCAGCTCCGGGCCAGCGCGTCGAGGCCGGGCGCGGCCAGCGGGTCGTGGTACCCGCCGTTGGAGAGCACCTCGCCCAGCGGGGGGCGGGTGCCGGGGCCGACGAAGATCGGGTTGTTCGACGAGGCACGCAGCGAGATCCGCGCACCGTCGGCGGCCTGGGCCAGGGCCCGCCGCGTCCAGCCGAGCATCCGCGGGGCGCTGCGGAACGACACCGGCGCCTGGTACGGCAGCGTCGGCCCCTCGGCTCCGGCCATCAGCTTCCGCATCCGTTCCAGGGTCGCCGCCTGGTGCTCATCGCCCCAGACGCGGGCCAGCTCCTCGTCGTAGTGCGCGCCCGGTGCCCGGACGGCGATCGCGGCCAGGGCGGCCACGTCCTCGGCCACGGTGATCCGGCCCTGCCCGGCCAGCACGGCGTCGGCGAGGACCGCGGCGGAGACCGGGGCGCCGTTGATCAGCGCCATCCCCTCGCCGATCTCCAGCGTGCCGTCGAACCGCGCCCGGAACAGGTGGCCCAGCGCGATGACGTTGCCGGGCTCGCCGTGGCCCCGGCCGGGGACGTGGGGCATCGGGCCGTCGAGCATCGCGGCCAGGGCTGTCGCGGTCTCGGGGCGCACGGCCGCCGTCCCGTTGAGGACGTCGGCGAGCCGGGCCAGGACGACGGCCCGCACGACCCGCTCCGGGAGGCCGGGCCCGGTGCTCGCCGGGGTGGACGGCAGGCGGCGGGCGTACTCGGCGCGGGCGTCGGCGTCGAGGACCTGCTTGGCGCCGTGGTGATGGCGGGTGGTGATGCCGTAGAGGTGGCGGCCCCGATGGGCGTCGACGAACGCGACGAACTCCGCCCGCCGTCGCCCGATCGACGACACGGCGTCCGGCGCCAGCACGACCTGTTCGCCGTGCCACGACACCCGTCGCACGACGTCCGGGGTGAGGTCGGCGCTGCGCGCGAGTACGACGGTCATGGAGGGACCCTACGAACCGGCGGCGGTCCGCACCGCCCGCGCCGCCCGTCGAGCAGAATGCCCGCATCCCGTTCGCGTCCCCGAGGAGTGTCCATGACCGAGTTCGTCCTGGTCCACGGTGCCGCGCACGGCGGATGGTGCTGGCCGCGGGTGGCCGGGCCGTTGCGTGCCGCCGGCCACCGGGTGCTGACCCCGACCCTGACCGGGCTGGGCTCGCGCGCCCACCACCTCACGCCCGAGGTCGGGCTCGGCACGATGATCGACGACGTGGTCGCCGAGATCGAGACCGAGGAGTGCCGGGACGCGGTGCTGGTCGGGCACAGCTTCGGGGCGACCGTGGCCTGCGGGGTCGCCGAGCGCGTCACCGACCGGCTCTCCGCCCTGGTCCTGCTCGACGGGGTGCTGGCCGATCCGGGCGCGAGCGTCCTGGACGGGCTCGGCCCCGAGATCGCCGCCGCACGGCTGGCGGCCGCCGGGGCGGTGGACGGCACCCCGACCATGCCCCCGCTGCACCTGGACGGCTTCGGCTTCACCGACCCCGCCGACCGGGCGTGGGTCGAGCGCCGGGTCACCCCGCACCCGGTGCGCTCCTACACCGAGCCGCTGCCGACGACGGGCCCGTGGGGCGCCGGCCTGCCGTGCACCTACATCGCCTGCACCGCCCCCGCCTATCCCCCCGTCGCCGCCTCGGCCGCCCGCGCGGCGCGGCAGCCGGGGTGGACGATCCGGGAGCTGGCGACCGGTCACGACGCCATGGTCACCGCTCCGGACGCCGTGGTGGACCTGCTGCTCGAGGCCGCCGGGCAGTAGCGCTCAGCCGACGGCGAACCCGGTCCCCGACGTGGCCGTGGTGATCCCGAGGCCGGACAGGACCGCGGCGGCCTTGGTGTCGTCGAGCAGGCGCAGGCCCATGAAGTTGTCGCCGGGGTTGAAGCCGGGGAGCTCCCAGACCCTCTCGTACGGGATCCGGGTCTGCGTCAGCGCCAACAGGCTGTAGACGTTGTCCCAGTTGCAGACGTCGGGTGCGGGGTTCCACAGCGCCCGGGCGAACGCCGGGTTGCGCAGCACCAGGCCGACCTCGCCGACGGCCAGGACCTGCTTGCGTCCGGTCAGCAGCACGACGTCGCCGGTGCCGAGCTGCGCCATCCGCCGGTCGTGCGCGGCCGACGCGCCCCAGAAGTGCGCCTCCCCGGCCGGGTGCAGGGCACGGAGGTCGGCGAGCTCGCGGCCGTCCAGGGCGTCGGCGAGGCCGGTGAACGCGACGGTCCGGTCCAGGGTCTGCGTCCAGTGCCGGCGGAACCGTGGCAGGCCGTAGGACGGCTGGATCACGACCCGGGTCATGGGCCGATTGTGCGCGCGGCGCCGCCCGGCGCCGCGCCCGCCTCAGCCCAGCGTCGCCCGCCCGGCCTCCAGACGGGCCACCGGCACGCGGTAGGGCGAGCAGGACACGTAGTCGAGCCCGGCGCGGTGGAAGAAGTGCACCGAGTCCGGGTCGCCGCCGTGCTCGCCGCAGATCCCCAGCTTGAGGTCCGGGCGGGTCCGCCGGCCCTCCCGTGCGCCGAGCTCGACCAGGTGCCCGACACCCTCGACGTCGAGCGACTCGAACGGCGACACCCCGAAGATCCCCTGCTCCAGGTAGTCGGAGAAGAACGAGCTCTCGACGTCGTCGCGGGAGAAGCCCCACGTCGTCTGGGTGAGGTCGTTCGTGCCGAAGGAGAAGAACTCGGCGGTCTCGGCGATCTGCGCGGCCACGATCGCCGCGCGCGGCAGCTCGATCATGGTCCCGACCTGGTGCGGCACCGGGGCGCCGTCCACGTGCGACTCCGGCTCGGCGACGACCTCGGCGATCTCCGCGGACACGGCCTGCAGCTCCTGCACCGTCCCGACCAGCGGCACCATGATCTCCGGGTGCACCGCGACCCCCTCGGCGACGAGCGTCGCCGCGGCCCGGGTGATGGCGCGGACCTGCATCGCGAACAGGCCCGGTACGGCGATACCGAGTCGGACGCCACGCAGCCCCAGCATCGGGTTCTGCTCGTGCAGCCGGCGCACGGCGACCAGCAGCTCCTCGCGCACCGGGTCGGTCTCGCCGCGCTCGTGGGCCAGCGCGCTCTCGACGGTGAGCTCGGTGAGGTCGGGCAGGAACTCGTGCAGCGGCGGGTCCAGCAGCCGGATCGTCACCGGTAGGCCGTCCATCGCCCGGTACAGCGCGGTGAAGTCCTCGATCTGCATCGGCAGTAGGGCGGCGAGCTGCTCCTCGCGCTGGTCCCGGGTCTCGGCGAGCACCAGCTTCTCGACCATCTCGCGGCGGTCGCCGAGGAACATGTGCTCGGTGCGGCAGAGCCCGATCCCCTCGGCGCCGAAGCGCCGGGCCCGGGCGGCGTCGTCGGCGGTGTCGGCGTTGACCCGCACGCGCAGCCGCCGGCGCTCGTCGGCGTGGCGCATCAGGCGGGCGACGGCGTCGACGAGATCGTCGCCCTGACCCTCCTGCATGCTCCCCTCGAACCAGGAGACCACCGGGCTCGCGACGACCGGGACCTCACCCAGGTAGACCTCGCCGTTCGTGCCGTCGATCGAGATCGTCTCGCCCTCGCCGACCTCGACCCCGTCGGCGGTGGTGAACCGCTTCGCCGCGACGTCGACCTCCAGGTCGTCCGCCCCGCACACCGCGGTCTTGCCCATCCCGCGCGCGACGACCGCGGCGTGCGACGTCCGCCCGCCGCGGCTGGTCAGGATGCCCTCGGCGGCGATCATGCCGTCCAGGTCGTCCGGGTTCGTCTCGCGCCGGACCAGCACGACCTTCTCCCCCGCCCTCGTCTTCGCGACGGCCGTCGCCGAGTCGAACACCGCCGCCCCGACCGCGGCGCCCGGGGAGGCGTTCATCCCGGTCGTGAGCAGCTTCTTCTCCGCGTCCCGGTCGAAGCGCGGGAACATCAGGTTCGCCAGCTGGGCCCCGGTGACGCGCCCGAGGGCCTCGTCGAGGTCGATCACGCCCTCGTCGACGAGCTGGGTGGCGATCGTGAACGCGGCCGCGGCGGTGCGCTTGCCGACCCGGGTCTGCAGCATCCACAGCTGCCCGCGTTCGATCGTGAACTCGATGTCGCAGAGGTCGCGGTAGTGGTTCTCCAGCGTGGTCATGATGTCCATGAGCCGGTCGTAGGAGACCTTGTCGATGGTCTCCAGCTCGGCGAGCGGACGGGTGTTGCGGATGCCGGCGACGACGTCCTCGCCCTGGGCGTTCTGCAGGTAGTCGCCGTAGACGCCGCGCGCGCCGGAGGCGGGGTCGCGGGTGAACGCGACGCCGGTGCCGGAGTCCATGCCGAGGTTGCCGAACACCATCGACACCACGCTGACCGCGGTGCCGAGGTCGGCCGGGATGCGTTCCTGACGCCGGTAGAGGTGCGCCCGCGGCGAGTTCCAGGAGTCGAACACCGCGCGGACGGCGAGGTCGAGCTGCTCGCGCGGGTCCTGCGGGAAGTCGCGCCCGGCGTGGGTGCGCACGAGACCCTTGAACGTCTCCACCAGGGTCTCGAAGTCGCCGGCGTCGAGGTCGAGGTCGTTGCGGGTGCCCTTGGCCGCCTTCGCCTCGTCGACGGCGTGCGAGAAGTGCTCGGAGGAGATGCCCAGGACGGTCGCGCCGAACATCTGCACCAGGCGGCGGTAGGAGTCCCAGGCGAAGCGGTCGTCCCCGGCCCGCCGGGCCAGTGCGTGCACCGAGGCGTCGTTGAGGCCGACGTTGAGGACGGTCTCCATCATCCCGGGCATCGAGAACTTCGCCCCGGACCGGACCGAGACCAGCAGCGGGTCCTCCGGGTCCCCGAGTCGACGGCCCATCGCCGACTCCAGCGTGGACAGGTGCTCGGTGACCTCGTCGGCCATCCCGTCCGGTTCGGCGCCCCCGCTCAGGTAGGCCCGGCAGGCCTCGGTGGTGATGATGAACCCGGGCGGCACCGGCAGGCCCAGGTTCGTCATCTCGGCCAGGTTCGCGCCCTTGCCGCCGAGCAGGTCCTTCTGGTCGCGGTCACCCTCGGCGAAGTCGTAGACGAACCTGGGCATCGCGGTACCTCCGGCGGGTCGGATACGAGATGGCGACAGACCGTCGCCTGGGCATCCGGTCAGTGTGGGCCGGACACCGGCCCCGCCCAAGAGCCGAATGTCGCCAGACCGGTCTCCGGATCGATCCAGTCGGGTGGGCACGGCGGGGCGGGCCGGTGGCCCGGCCCGGTCACGGACGCGAACGGTGGCAGCCGTTCGGCATCCGGACGGCCACCTCGGACCCGATCCTGACCGGATGTCGCTGGAGGAGCTGCTGCTCGCCCAGGCCGGTGTGCTGACCCGGACCCAGGCCCTGGCCCATGGGGTCGCGGCCAGGACGATCACGCGAAGGGGGTCGTCCGGGGCGTGGTCGTCGATCCATCCCGGCGTCTACCTGGTCGGCGGGCACCGCTTCACCGACGAGGCCCGGGTCCGGGCGGCCTGGCTGTGGGGTGGCGGGCGTTCGACGGTCAGCGGCCCGTCCGCCGCGTTCTGGCACGGCGTGCTCGGCCGGCGCGGCTTCCGGATCGACCTCACGATGCCCCGGGCGTCGCACCGTCGACGGCCACCCGGGGTGTTCCTCCGCCGTCGCGATCTCGAGCCGGAGGAGCGCGGGGTCGTCGTGACCGGACGCGCCCTCTCGGTGCTGGAGACCGCACCCGTGGTCGCGAACGGCGCGCAGTTCCTCGACCGGGCGTTGCAGCGGCACATCTCCTTCACCGAGCTGCACGAGGCGTACTGCCGGGCGGCAGGCTCCCGGGGGATGGGCCCGGCCGGGGTGATGCTGGTGGCCTGCGCCGACCGGGCCGACTCAGCTGCCGAGCGCCTGATGCTGCGCCTGCTGACCGGGGCCGGGTTCTCCGGCTTCGAGCGGGCCCATCCCTTCGGCCCCTTCACCGTCGACGTCGCGTTCCCGGCCTCGCGGGTGGCGATCGAGGTCGACGGGTGGGCGTGGCACGTCGACTCCGAGCGGTTCGCGACCGACCGGCGCAAGGGCAACGCCCTGGTCGGCGCCGGCTGGACGGTGCTGCGCTTCACCTGGGCGAACCTCGCCGAGGAGCCCGGTGAGATCGTCCGGACCGTCCGCGCCGCCCTGGCCCACGCCACCGCCGCGTGATCGGCGGCCGGGTACCGATCAGAGCCGTCCGTGGCCACCATCGGGACCGGACTGCCGATCATCGCGACAGGTCCGGCGGTCGTGACCGCGTACTGCCTGCACGATCGGAGACCGGGTCCCGATCACGGCCACAGGTGGCCCCGATCGGGACCGGGCCGCCGATCACCGCGCCACCGCCCGTCGTGGACCGACCGGATCCGCCCCGCGCGGCGGCACAGCAAGATCGACTGTTGGTATGTTTTGTGACGAACCGAACTCGCGTCCGGGGACGGCCACACCCGAGGGGAGCCCGACGATCGACGACCGCGAGAACAGTCCGACCGACGCGCTGCTCGACGCGGCGTCGCCCGGCTCCGGCCCGCCACTGGTCGTCGTGACCGGGCCGACCGGGTCCGGCCGGACCTCCGCGCTCGCGGGGCTGCGCACGACCCTGCTCGCCCGCGGGGTCACCGTCGCGTCGATGCGGTTCTCCCCCGGTGGCGGCGCCGCCCCGGCCGTCCCGTCGGCGACGACCGACGGCCGGGGCGCGCTCGGGGCCCGGTACGGGGCGGCCCACCCCTCGGCGTGGCTGCCGTTCGGGCCGGTGGAGGGTGCGCACGCCGACCCGGCGGTGGCCGCGCGGGCGGGTGCCGCCGCGGCGGCACCGATGCTGGCGGGTGGGAACACCGTCGTCCTCGTCGACGACGCGCAGTGGATGGACCGGGACTCCCTCGCCGTGCTCGAGTCCCTCGTCCGGCGCCTGCGCGCCGGTGCGGTCCGGGTGGTCTGTGCCGTCCGGACACCCGCGACGGACCTCGTCGCCGCCGGTGCCGCGGCGACGATGCGCCGGCTGCGCCGCGACGATCTGGTCGTGTCGATCCGGCTGCCCCTGTTCGACGAGGCGCGGATCGTCCGCGAGCTGCGGACCGCCGTCGCGGCCGTCCCGTCCACCGAGCTCGTCGACCGGGTCCGCGGGCTCACCCGCGGGATCCCGGCCGCGGTCGCCGACCTCGTCGCCGGCCTGCGTGCCGACGGGGCCGTGCACGTCGTCGACCGGCACGCGCACCTGGTGCCGCCGGTGCGGCGGACCGGGATGGAGGGCCACCACCTGCTGCGCGGCGTCCGGGGCCTCGCCCCCGGCCTCGCGGACGCGGCGACCGCGGCGGCGGTGCTGCACCCGGTCGGCCCGGCGCTCCCGGACCTGCTCGTCACCGCGCTGGGGGTCCCCGCCGACGAGGCGACGGACCGGCTCGCGGCCCTGCGCGACGCCGGAGTGCTGCACCACGGCGGCCGGTCGTGGAGGTTCGTCGTCCCGCTGCTGGCCGAGGCCCTCGTCTCGGGGATCGGGCCCTACGAGCGGCGGCGTCTGGCCATGATCGTCGTCGAGGCCGTCCGGGACGGCACCGCGACCGGCGTCGACGAGGCCTACCTCACCGACCGGGTCGCCGACGCCGGACGGCTGGCCCCGGCCCGCTGGGCGCTGGACCTGCTCTGCGCCCAGGCCCGCGCGGCCGTCCCCGCCGACCCGGAGCGCGCCTCGCGGTGGCTGTCCGCCGCGGTCGAGCTCGCCTCCGACCGCACGGAACGGGTCGAGATCCTCCGGATGCACCTGCGGACGAGCTTCGACGGCGGCGACTACCCGACCGCCGTCGCCCTCGCCCGGGAGATCCTGCACTACGACGCCGAGCGGCTACCGGTCCCGGCCCGGCAGATCGTCGCGATCCTGCTGGTGTTCTCCCTGCACAACGTCGGCGACGTCGAGAGCCTCGAGGAGATCGCCGCCGGGACCCGGGAGACCCTCGGCGACGAGCCCCTCCGACGGATCGGCCAGGCGATCGCCCTGGTGCACCTGGACCGGTGGGTCGAGTCGCGGGAGCTGCTCGACAGCACCGAGGACGTCTGGTCCCGCAGCCCCGCCACCCGGGCACCGGGGCGGATGTTCGGCGCGTTCACCGCCCTCTACACGGGCGAGCCCGGACCGTTCGAGGAGATGCTCGCCGCCGCCGAGCAGGGCCGGCACGTCGCCAGCGGCTGGGAGCGGGAGAGCCACATCGAGGGCCTCGTCTCGGCCCTGCTGACCGTCGGGGAGCTGCGCCGCGCCGAACGCCTGCTCGACGCCGAGGGCCAGGCCCCGGAGACGCTCGCCCCGGCCGGCCAGGTGCTCGTGTCGCTGATGCGCGGACGCACCGGGGCCTCGCTCGACGACGCCCGGCGGACGGTCGCCCGCAGCGCCGGACGCGGCTCCGGCACCGTGCACGCCCCGATGAGCCAGATCATGGCCTTCCTGCTGATCGCGCAGGGCCGGTTGAGCGGGGCCCGTGACCTGCTCGCCTCGGCCAGGGCCGGCGCCCCGGCCCTGGAACACCTGCTGGAGGATCCCGAGGCCGAGATCGACGTCATCCTCGGCGACGTCGCGCGGGCCGAGGCCCGGCTGACCGACGCGCTGGACACCGGCAAGCGTCGCGGGCTCCTGGTCGGCAGCGACGTGACGCTGGCCCAGCTCGCCGGGTTCGCGCTGGACCGCGGCGACCTCGACGTCGCGCGGCGCCGGGCCGTCGAGCTGGAGGGCGTCGCCGACCGCATGGGCACCAGCCGCAGCGCCATGTACGCGACGATCACCCGGGCGGCCGTCGACCGGGACCCCGCCCTGGCCCGGGAGGGTCTGCGGATCGGACGCGAGCGCGGGATCCCGTTCGAGCTGGCGACCACACAGCTGCGCCTGGTGGCGCACGGCGTCGCCGACCCGGTCCTGCTCTCCGAGGCGTACGCGACGTTCGGGGACCTGGACGCACTGTTGTTCCGGGCCTGGACCCGCACCCTGATGACGGCCACGGAGGTCCCGATCCCGGGCCGCCGGGTCACCGTGGAGGAGAACGAACGACTCCTCGCGCTCCTGGTGGCCGAGGGTCTGAGCAACAAGCAGATCGCGGTCACGCTGCGGACCAGTGACAAGAGCGTCGAGGGACGGCTGGGACGGCTGTTCGCCCGCACCGGTCACCGCTCCCGCATCGAGCTGGCCGCCGCCATCCTCACCGGTGACGACCCGGTGTGACCCTGCTACACCCATACCCGGTTCCCGGCGCTCATCCGTCGAAACCGTCCGCGATCCGGGCCCCGAGCAGCAGCACGGCGTCGATCGTCTCCGGGCGCAGTGCGCCGAGGTGCACCCGGCCGCCGTAGGCCAGGTGCGGGTCGAAGGGCAGCTCGACCACGGCCCGTGTCCGCGACTCGAAGTGCCGGCGGACGAGGTCGCGGTCGACGTCGCGGCTCCACCGGTCGCAGCTCAGGACGACCACGGACTGCTCGGCCAGGGCGGCGAAGCCGTGCCCGTGCAGCCAGTCCAGGGTCTTCGACGCCCGGTTCGCCCCGTCGACGGTGGGGCTGCCGACCACGACCAGCGAGTCGGCCAGCGCCAGCGTCCCCTCCATCGCCGAGTGCACCAGCCCGGTCCCGGAGTCGGTGATCAGGATGTTCGCGAACCGCCCGACGAGACGGCACACCGCCTCGTACTCGGCGCGGGAGAACGACTCCCCCGCCGCCGGGTCCTGCTCCGAGGCGAGGACCCGCAGACGTCCGGCGAGACTGGTGAAGCGGTCGAGGTCGTGGATGGTGGTCGCCTGCTCGATGCCGGCCAGCAGGTCGCGCACGGTGACGCTGGTGTCGCCGGTGAGGCGGTCGGCGAGCGTGCCGGCGTCGGGGTTGGCGTCGAGGGCGACGACCCGGTCGCCGCGGTTCTCGGCGAGCGCCAGGCCCAGGCACGCGGACACGGTCGTCTTGCCGACACCGCCCTTGATCGACGCGACCGCGACACGACGGACACCGGGCAGCGGGCGGCGGATCGCCTGGATCATCTGCTGCCGGGCGACCTGCGCGGGCGACGGTCCGGGGTTCATCCGGCCGCGGGTGACGGTGTAGACGCCGCGCCGCCACCCGCCCATCGGCGCCTCGCCGGAGTAGCGCACGAGGGAGTCCGGGCCCAGCGGGGGTGCCGGCGCACTGGCGTCGACCGGGAGCGGGACGACTCCCCGCTGAGGGGGTGCGGCCCGCCGGTCCCGGGGTGGGGTCGGGGTGACGTCCGGGTCCGAGGGTGACACCAGCGGTGGTCCGGAGCGGGGTGCGGGCGGGCGTACCGGTGCGGGTGGATGTCCGAAGGCCGTTCGCGGAGCCGGAGGGCGGGCGGGCGCCCGCCCGACGACGCCGGTCGGCTCGGCCGGTCCGGACGACACCGGCGGTGGGGTCGGACCGGCCGGCTCCGGCGACGACGTCGTCCCGGCCGGCCGCGGTGCGCCGGCTGGACCGGTGGGTCCCGGCGCCGGTCCGTGATCGGACGAAACCGGCGACCTCGCGACCACCGGCATCCGGGTCGTCGGCTCGGGTGTCCCGACCGTCGCCGCTTCCTCCGGCGGGGCGGGCGCAGACGGGGTGAGCGGCCGGGAGGGCTCCGGGCCGCGGCCGGTCACCGCCCCGGACCGCGTTCCCCGTGGCCCTCCCTGCGGTCCCGGATCGGCCGGGCTATCCGGTGGGGACGCCGTCCGGCCGTTCGGGGCCGGGCCCCCCGCCGGGGCCGCCGGGGTCCAGCTGACCGGCCAGTCGACCGGCACCCAGGCGAGATCGTCGTCGCCCGGGGAGACCCGGCCGGCGTCGTTCGTGGTGCCGTTCGCCATCGGAGTGACCCGCCGTCCCCGTCAGCTCACCGAGAGCTCGGTCGACTGCACGGACGACCCGTCCACCGGCTCGTCGAGGGTGAACGTCACCGAGCCGCCACCGATCCGCTTGCTGATCGTCTGCGTGCCGGACTCGGTGTGCACGGTCGCCGTCGCGGTCCGGCCGGCGCAGTGGTCGTCGAATCCGGAGACCCGCAGCGCGCGGACCTTCCCGTCATCGCCCTGCTGGGCCTCGACGCCGAGCGACGAGGAGTCGACCGAGCAGGACTCCTCCTGCTGCTTCGCGGCCTGCTCCTCGGCCTGCCGCGCCGCCTCTTGCCGGGCCTGCTTCTGGGCGCGCTCCCGGGCACGTTCCTGGGCGCGCTCCTGGGCGCGCTCCTGGCGCACCTGCTGCTCGGCACGCTCCTGCGCGGCGGCCCGCTCCCGGGCCGACTCGGCGGCCTCCCGGCGCTCCTCCTGCTGGGCCTGACGGGCCTGCTCCTGACGGGCGGCGGCCTGCTTCGCCTTCTCGACGGCCGCCTGGCGGGCCTGCCGGTCCGCATCCTGCCGCGCCGCCTGCTGCTCGGCCGCCTGCTGCTGGGCCACCAGCTCCTGCGCCGCCTGCTGCTGGGCCACCAGCTCCTGCGCGGCCTGCTGCTGGGCCGCCGGCTGCGCGGCCGCCTCGTTCTGCACGGACTCGCGGGTCGGGAGGAACTTCTGCGCGGTGGGCTTCCGGACGGCCTGGCCGGCGGTGTCGTTCCCGGCCGACGGCGGCTGCTGCTCCGCCCGCGGCGCGGCCATCGCGGACTCTTTGACGGCCGCACGCAGGGACTGGTCGGCCGACTGCAGAGCGGCCTGCGGGGCCGCCGCCTGCGCGGTGGGCGCGCCGGAGAGCTGGGCGAGCCAGCGGTCGGCCAGGGCGATGGCCTGCTTCTCCGCCTCGGCGCGGATCGCCTGCTCCGCCGACCCGGGGGTCGCCGCGGCGGCGCCCCGGACGGGGGCGGACGCCTGCACCGGGGCAGCGTCCCGGACGGGGGTCGCGGCCGGCACCGGGGTCGAGCCCTCGGCCGGGGTTGAGCCCGGGGTCACCACCGCCGGGATCGTCTCCGCCGGAGCGGTCCTGCCGGGCGCCGTCGTGCCGGGCGCGGTCGCGCCGGGCGTCGTCGCGCCGGGAGCGGTCGCGCCGGGCTCGCCGGTGACGGGCGTGGTCGCACCGGACCCGGTCCTGTCCGGGGTCGCGTCCGGGGTGGTCGAACCGTCGGTCACGTCCGGCGTCCCCTCCGTCGACGGGACGAGTGACCCGAGCAGCTCCGACGTCGCGTCGGACGACTCCTGGCCCAGCAGCGCGTCGAGCGGGTTCGCCGTGGTCGCCGAGGGATCCTCCCCCGTCGCGGCCTGCCGGCTCGCGGACTCCTTCGACGAGCCTCCGAGCCCGAGCAGCGACCCGTCCTCGGACCGGGAGCCCTGCGCCAGGGTCGAGGTCACCGGCAGCGACGCGACCACGGGTTCGGCCGCGGCGGCGACGGGCGCCACCACCGACGCCACCGGGGCGGGGGCGGCCGGGAGCCGGAGCGGAGCCGGTGCCGCGACCGGGGCGGCGGGGAGCGCGAGCGGTACGGCGGGAAGCGGGACGGCCGGGAGCGGCGCGGCGGCGAGGGCCCCGGTGAGCGGCGTCGAGACGACCGGGGCGCCGCCGGACACCGGGAGGGAGCCCGGGGCGGCGATCGTCGGCTCATCGACACCCACGCCGTCGAGCGACGGCAGACCGGACCCGGCCGCCGGGACGCTGCCGGCCGGGGCCGGGGTGGCGGTCCCGGACCTCGGCGCGGAGGGGCCGGTGCGCTCCTCCGGCGCGGGAAGGCTGGACTGCTTGCCCGCGGCCCAGGCCGCCCAGTCGTCCGCGCCGTCCGCCGGCTGCGGCGACGACGGCCCGCCGGCGAGGGCCGCGCCGAAGATGCCGACCGCGGCCACCGCCGTGAAGCCCGCGGCGGCGAACGTCTGCCGCTGCCGCGCCGGACCGGATCGCCGGCCGGGTCGGGTCGGGTCGTCGTGTCCGTCTGCCGGCATCGTGGAACACCTTTCGTGAGGTCGTCGTACACCCGTGGGGACGGGCGCTGCGGATCCGAGGAGCTGTCGGTCCGGCCGACCCCGCGTGGGCCGGGACGACGACGCCTCGGGGACTCCGCTCCGATACCCACGCTCACAGCCGGCGGGCCTCGCGTGGGCGGGCCGGGCGGGCGAACGACCAAGTCGAGGAAGATCCCCCGCTAACCCGATCGGGTCAGGCCCGACCTCGGGGTCCTGCGCGGAGGGCGACGTCGCGGCTCACGCGCCGATCGCCTCCAGCCGCCCGTCCAGGCTCGCCGCCGCCAGCCCGTGCCGGGTCCGGCAGCCGGCCTTGAGGAAGAGCTTGGTCAGGTGGTTCTCCACGGTCTTCTCGCTGACCCCGATCGCGATCGCGATCCGCCGGTTCGTCGCGCCGTCGCGGATCAGCTCCACGATGCGTACCTCGATGTCGGAGAAGCGGTCGGGTCGGGAGCGGGCGACCGGGGCGGCGACGCCGCGCCCGGCCATCAACTGCTTCGCCCGGGCCCGGAGGCGGGGCGCGCCGATCTCCCGGGCGATCTCGTAGGCCTCGTGCAGCCAGCGCTGCGGGTCGGCCGCCACCAGCCCGGTCGCGAGGCAGGCCCAGGCCAGCTCGGGGCGGTGCTCACGTCCGCGGACCAGCGCGAGGCCCTCGCGGACCGCGGTCTCGTCGCCCGTGGTCAGGCCGACGAGCAGCGAGATCGACTCCCGGGCCACGGTGGCGCGGTTGCGGCGTTCGCGCACGGAGGTCTCCTCGGCCAGCCGGGCGGTCCAGGCCGCGTCACCGGCCTCGGCCGCGACCGTCGCCATCCGGACCAGGAGCCGCCACCCGCCGGCGTCACCGGATCCGGACCCGATGCGGCGGTAGGCCTCCCAGCCGGCCGCGAGCGCCCCGGCCGCGTCGCCCTCCCGGTACCGGATGCCGCACGCGACCCAGCCTCGGATCGCGGTGAACGGGCCGTCGGCCGGGACCGCGTCGAGCCAGGCGGCCGCGCGCCGGTCCTCGCCGCGCCAGTTGCACATCTCGGCTGCGAGCAGCTGGGCGATCTGCCGGCTCAGCGGGTCGCCGTGGGTCGCGGTGGCCAGCTCGCGGGCCGCGCACAACGCGTCGGTCCATGCGCCGGTGGCGTAGGTCTGCACGACGCGGTGGTAGGCGGCGAGCGCACCGTGCGCCGGGGCGCCGTAGTCCGCGCCGTAGAGCCACTCGAACACCGGGACCAGGGCGCGGGTCGCGAACGCCACCTCGATCCCGAACCGGGCGCGACGGCGGCGCTGCGAGCGGTCCTGCAGCGTGGCCGCGAGCTGGGGACGCGGCCAGCCGTCGGTGAGGTGGGCGAAAGCGGCGACGAGGTCGTCGAGCTCCACCGGCTCCCCCGCGAACCAGCGGTCGCAGAACCGCAGCGGGCAGTGCTCGTACCCCGGTTCGGCCAGGGCGTCGCGGACCGCGGCCGACACCGGGCGGCCGCAGTGCAGGGCGGCCAGCGCGGCCGCCACGGCCAGCTCGGACCGCACCCGGGGGTCGGCCTCGGGCGGGCCCTCCGCCACGATCTCGGCGACGAAACCGGTCAGCAGCTCGCAGCGGCCGTTGCGCACGAGCAGGCGGACCAGCTCGGACTGCACCCGCATCCGGCCCCGCCCGGGTCCGGCGTGCCTCCAGGCCGCGAGGTAGCGGCGGGCGGCGTGGTCGGGGTGCAGGACGGCGACGCGTACGGCCTCGTCGTGGAGCAGGGTGGCCAGGTCCGGTGTGGGCGGCAGCGCCGCGCCCGCGGCGACGACGTGGTCGGCGAGTACCGACGGGTCGCACGGCGCACCGGCCTGCGCGGCGGCGTGCAGGTGCGCGGCCATCGCCCGGTGCAGCTCCGTGACGGTGCCGCACCCGGCCTGCTCCAGCAGGGTCGTACCGAGGGCCGGGCAGCGCAGCGACAGGCGCCCGGCCGCGTCGCCGTCGAGCACCCCCGCGCGGACCAGCCGGTCCACCTCGCGCCCGCACTCGTCGACCGGGCGCCCGGTCGCGGCGGCGAGGGCGGGGACGTCGTCCACGCCGAGGTCGGTGTAGCCGGCGGCGAGAACCACCAGGTCGCGCGCGGGACCGTCGCCCACCTCGGTCAGCAACGGGTGCCCGGCGGGCAGGGCGATCGGCGCGGCGCAGCAGCCCGGATCGAGATCGCGCAGGCAGAGGTGGTCGTGGGCGACGACGAGCCGGTCACGGGCACGCAGCTCGGCCACCGTCGCCAGCAGCGTCGCCGGGTTCCCGTAGAGCGGGCCCAGCGCCGCCCGCAGCGCGGCGGGCACGGCGGGGTCGACGGGCACGTTCCCGACGCGGCGCAGCAGCAGGTCGACGTCGGCGTCGGGCAGCGGGCCGAGCTCGACGACGCGGTCGGCCACGTCGCACAGCTCCGCCGACCCTCCGGGCCGGCCGGCGTCGCCGGTGCATCCCGCGACCACGTAGTGCCCGGACAGGTGCGCCGGGGCGAGCGCGAACAGGGGCTGCCCGACGGCGTCGACGTCGTCGGCGAGCAGCGCCACCCGCGAGTGCACGCCGATCCGGGTGAACATCCGGCCCATCTCGGCGAGCAGCGCCGAGCGGCGCGCCGGCGAGCCGTAGCTCTCCGGGGTGCACAGGCCGGCCACGGCACTGATCGACGCGCCCAGGGCGGGGTCGGCGTCGAGGTCCTCGAACCGTTCCCGGACCGCGGCCAGCACGGCGCAGGCCCCGAACAGGTCCCACTCGACCCGCTCGTCGCCGAAACCGACGTCGAGCACGACGACCCCGTCGGCCCGCAGCTCGCGGCCCAGCGCAGCGAGCACGGCGGACCGCCCGCTGCCGTGCGCCCCGCGCAGGACCACCAGTCCGCCGCGACCGTCGGGCGGGACCAGATCGGTGAGCTCGTCCCGTCGTCCGACGACCCCTCCGCGCTGCCGCGCCATGCCACCGTCCTCTCGTCTCGTGCCCGTCCTTCCTAGTTGATCTCACACCGGAACAAACTCCGGAGCACCCCCGGGGCCCGGATCGGGGAGGTTCCCCCACGGACCGCCCGGATCGCCCGAGACGATCTCGATCGGACAGCATGGGGGCATGAAAGAGCTGGTCGAGCTGATGAAATCGCCGGGTGGGCCGCCCCTGGTCGGGATCACCGGTCCGGCCGGGTCGGGGCGGACGACACTGCTGGCCGAGCTCGGTACCGAGATCGACATCTCCGGTTCGCGCATCGTTGCGCTGCGGTTCACCCGGGACGGGTCGGCCGTGCCCGCCCACCTCGCTTCGCGGTCGGTCCCCGCACCCGGCCGGGTGGCCCCGGCACGCGACCGGCTCAGCCCGCCGTGGTCGCCGATCGGGTCCGCCGACGGCGCCGCGGACGACCCCCGTATCGCCCGTACGGCCGGCGCCGCGGCCGCCGCGCCGCTGCTGCTCTCCGGGAACGCGGTACTGCTGGTGGACGACGCGCAGTGGATGGACCGGGACACCTCGGCCGTGCTCGAGGCGATGGTGCGCCGGTTCGCCGGGTCGACGGTGCGCGTCGTCTGCGCCGTCCGCACGCCGGTCCCGGCGTCGGCACGCGCGGAGGGGGTGTGCGCGTGGGCCCGCCTGCGCTCGGACGGCCTGGTGCACGACGTGCGCCTCCGACCGCTCGACGGCGACGCGGTGGCCCGTGCGCTGCGGACCGCGACCGGCGCCGTCGCGGCCCCGGAGCTCGTCGCCCGGGTCCGGGCGCTGAGCCGGGGCGTCCCGGCCGCGGTACGGGACGCCGTCGAGGACTTGCGGGCCGACGGCTCGATCCGGGTGGTCGACCGGCACGCCTACCTGGTGCCGGCGTCGGGTCGCGCGCGGGAGCCCCGCAACCACCTGCTGCGGACCGTGCACGACCTGGGTGAGGACGTCTGGTCCGCCGCGAAGGCGGTGGCCGTCCTGCATCCGCTCGGCGCCGCCGCTCCGGGCCTGGTCGCCTCCTCGCTCCGCTGCACGGCGGCCGAGGCCGGCGCGCTGCTCGACCGGCTGCGTGGAGCCGGTGTCCTGCACCGCGGGCACGGCGGCGCGACCTGGCGGTTCACCGTGCCGCTGGTCGCGTCGGTCCTGCTGGACTGCCTCGGGCCCTACGAGCGGCGCCGGCTCTCCGAGACCGCGGTCCGGGCCGTGTGGGACGACGGCGTCGTCTGCGACGACCCCGACTACCTCACCGACCGGGTCGCCGACGCCGGCCGCCTGGTCGACCCGGTCCGGGCGCGGGCGGAGCTCCTCGCACGCGCTCCGGAGGCGATGGGCACGAGGCCCGACCTCGCCGAACGGTGGTGGAACGCGGCCGCCGAGCTGGCGCCGGACCGGGCGCAGCGGGCCCAGGCCCTGCTCATGCACGCCGTCACCTGCTTCCTGCACGGCGACTACGAACGCAGCATGCACGGCACCCAGGCGGTCCTGCGCTACCACCCGGAGCAGCTCCCGGCCGAGTCGGTCCAGGAGATCCAGGTGATGCTGATCAGCGCGATGCACAACGTCGGCGACGCCGGGGCGCTGGAGGAGGTCGCGGCCGGACGGCGGTTCTTCCACGGCGACGACGCCGCCCGCACCGTCTCCCGCGCCATCGCGCTGAGCCTGATGGACCGCTGGGCCGACGCCCGGCGGCTGCTCGCCGGGACCCGCGACGTCTGGGCCACCACGGCGATGTCGACCGCACTCGGCGAGCTGTTCGAGATGCTCGCCGACCTGTGGGCGGGGCGCCCGGAGCCACTGCACCGGCGCCTCGCCGAGGCGGGGACCGGCGACCGGTCGCACGGGACCGACGAGCGGCACCGGCACACCCACGTCAACGCCCTGGTCACGACCCTGTTCTGCGTCGGTGACCTGCGCGGGGTGGAGCACGTGCTGGAGAAGGAGGGTCTCGCACCCGAGGGGCTCGACATGACCAACCGGGCCCAGCTGGCGGCGACGCAGGGCCGGTTCGACACCGCGCTGGACCTCGGCCGGCGCTGCATCGCCGGTGGCACCGCCCGCGGCTACGACGCCGGCCGGTCGGCGATGCAGCAGGGCACCGCCTACCTGATGATCGCCCGCGGGGAGCTGAGCCGCGCCCGTGAGCTGCTGGCCACGGCGCGCGCGGACCGCCCCGCCCTGGCGCACCTGCTGGAGAACCCCGCGGCCGAGATCGACAAGGTGCTCGGGAACGGCGACGCGGCCACCGAGCGGCTCACGACGACCCTGGACGCGGCGATGCGGCGCGAGCTCGTCGTCGGCGCGGAGCTGACCTGGGCCCAGCTCGCGGACCTGGCCCTGGACCGGGGTGACCACGGCGCGGCGGTGCGGGCGCTGGAGGGCGTCGACCGGGTCGACGCGGCGATGCGCACCTCGCGCAGCCGGATGTACGCGCTGCTGGTCCGCGCCGCGGTGGACTCCGACGGCGCCGCGGCCCGGGACGCCGTGGACGTGTGCCGCGAGCGCGGGCAACCGTTCGAGCTCGGCGTCACGATCTCCAAGCTCGCCCGCCACGGACTCGGCGAACCGGAGCTGCTGCGGGAGGCCTACGACGTCTTCGGCGACCTCGACGCCCTCCTGTGCCGGGTCTGGACCCGGACGCTGATGCTGCGCTACGACGTCCCGATCCCCGGCCGGCGGGTGACGGTGGCCGAGAACGAGCGCCTGCTGGCCCTGCTCGTCGCCGACGGGCTGAGCAACAAGCAGCTCGCGTTCGTGCTGCGGACGAGCGACAAGAGCGTGGAGGGACGGCTGAGCAGGCTGTTCAGCCGCACCGGTCACCGGTCGCGAATCGAGCTGGCCGCGGCGATCGCCTCCGGAGAGTACGAGGTCGGCTGACCCGCCGCGGCGTCCCCGGCCGGCGCGTAGCGTGCATTCCCGGCACCGCCGTACGAGAAGGAGGCCCGCCCGTGACCGCGTCCACCCTCACCGCCGCCGCCATCGCCGGGATGATCGACCACGCGATCCTCAAGCCGGAGCTGACCCGAGCCGAGGTGGACGCCCAGCTCGACATCGCGGCCCGGTACCGGATCTTCAGCGTCTGCGTGCGCCCCTCCGACGTCGCGCACGCCGTGACCCGGCTGGCCGGGACCGATGTCGCCGTCGGCACCGTGATCGGCTTCCCGCACGGCACGACCAGCACCGCGGCCAAGGCCGCCGAGGCCCGGCAGGCGCTCGATGACGGCGCCGCCGAGCTCGACATGGTGCTCAACATCGGACGGCTGCGCAGCGGACTTCTCGACGACGTCGAGGCCGACATCCGGGCCGTCGTCGAGGCCGGGCAGGGGCGGGTCGTCAAGGTCATCCTGGAGACGGCCTTCCTCTCCGACGACGACATCGTCGCCGGGTGCCGGGCCGCCGAACGGGCCGGCGCGGCGTTCGTCAAGACCTCCACGGGGTTCGCCGGTGGCGGCGCGACGGCCGCGCACGTCGAGCTGATGCGCCGCACGGTCGGCCCGTCGGTGCAGGTCAAGGCGTCCGGCGGGGTCCGCGACCTGGACACCGTGCTGGCCTTCCACGCCGCCGGCGTCACCCGCTTCGGCACCAGCGGCACCGCGACCATCCTCGACGACGCCACCACCCGCGAGTCCGGTGCGACGGCTCCGGCCCGCGAGGACCGCTCCTCCTACTGACGGGCGGGCTCCACCCCGCTTCCGCGCGCCCGCCGACGTGACGCGACCGCGGGCGCGCCCGCGTCGCAGGGCTCGGCGCGCGTCGCGGTGCTCAGCGCGCCGTACGCAACCGGTGGACGGCGCCGCGGATCCGGCCTCGGCGGGCGGGCGACAGACGGCCCGACACCACGTCGGCCAGCAGCGTGCCGACGGTCTCCTGCGCGTCGGCCCGGTTCGCGCCGATCCCCCGGGACGGGCCGCGCTTGATCCAGCCGACGACGTAGGAGTTCGCGGTGCCGGTGACCCGGCCGTCCTCGTGCGGGACGGTGCCGGTCGCCTCGTCGAACGGCAGGCCGGGCACCGCGCGCCCGCGGTGGCCGATGGCGCGCACCACCAGACCCGCCGGGATCGTGGTGCCGCCGGAGAGCCGGACCCCCTCCACCACGGTGTCGCCGAGGATCTCCTCGGTGACCGACGAGAACCGCAGCACGATCCGCCGTCCGGGAGGTGGCGGGGCGGCGTAGTCGACGGCCTCCCGCTTCACCGACGCGAGCAGCCCGCCCTTGTCGGCGCCCGCGTCGATCATCGCGCCGACGGACGGGTCGTGGTCGTCGACGACGAGGTCGACGTCGTCGCGCCGGGTCAGCGCCATCATCTCCGGCCGGGTGTAGGCCGCGACGTCCGGCCCGCGGCGCCCGAGCAGGACGACCTCACGGACGGTGCCGGCCCGCAGCCGGGCCAGGGCGGCCGGGGAGATCGAGGTCCCGGCGAGGTCGTCGGGGTCGGCGGTGAGGATCCGGGCGACGTCGAGGGCGACGTTGCCGTTGCCCACCACCACGACCCGCTCGCCGGAGAGGTCGAGCGCGTCGTCGTCGACGTCGGGGTGCCCGTTGTACCAGCCCACCGCCGTGATCGCCCCGACACTGCCGGGCAGGTCCTCCCCCGGCACGCCCAGGTCACGCGAGGCGGGCGCACCCACGGCGTAGATCACCGCGTCGTGCTCGCGGCCCAGCTGCACGGCCGTGACGTCTCGGCCCACCTCCACCCCGAGGCGCATCCGCAGCCGGTGGTGCGAGCGGTACCGGTCGAACGTCTCGCCGATCCGCTTGGTCGACGGGTGGTCCGGCGCGACGCCGAAGTTCACCAGTCCCCCGGCCACCGGCAGGCGGTCGATCAGCGTGACCCGCGACGAGGTGTGCAGCAGCAGGTCCTGCACCGCGTACATCCCGGCCGGCCCGCTGCCGACGACCGCGACGTCGAGCGCCGGGAAGTCCGGCGGGATCACCCGGTCGAAGCGCGGCGGGTCCCAGCTGTGGAAGATCGGCGCCGGGTCCGGGCGCTGCGCCGCGGCCGGGCGGCCGACGTAGTACTCGGCGTTGACCTCGCCGTAGGCGGCGAGCGGCCCGGACAGCGACTCCAGCGGGAAGATCGCGTCGACCGGGCAGGCGTCCGCGCAGGCCCCGCAGTCGATGCACGAGCGCGGGTCGATGTAGAGCATCTCGGCGGTGTCGAAGTCCGCCTCGCCCGGTGTCGGGTGGATGCAGTTCACCGGGCAGGCCGCCACGCAGGACGCATCGGTGCAGCAGGTCTGGGTGATCGCGAACGCCATGGCCCGGGCTCAGATCAGGTGGGCGCGCTTGTAGAACGCGGTCGCCTCGCGGGTGAGCAGCCCGCAGGAGTCCAGGAACTCCATCAGCCCGGCGCAGCTCGAGCGCAGCATCGCCTTGTGGTGCTCGTTGTCCTTCGCCTCGCGCAGGGCGCGCTGCTCGTCGAGCCCGGCGTTGGCGTAGATCTTCGAGTTCCACATGCTGGTGACGATGAAGTACGCGGCCCCGGCCACGACCAGCGCGTTGATCCGGCGGCGGAGCGGGCCGGCCCCCTTGAGCCGCTCGCGGGTCTCCTCGCGGGCGAACTTCATGTGCCGCGACTCCTCGACCACGTGGATGTTGTTGATCGTGCGCACGAACGGGACGACGCGCTCGTCGCGCATCCAGTCCCGCTGCATGACGTCGAGGACCTCCTCCGCGACCAGGATCGCGGCGTAGGCGGCCTCACCGAACGCGGCGGCCTTGAACACCCGCCCGAGCTCGATGACGTGGCGCTTCGGGCGGTAGGCCGGGGCGCCCAGCTTCGCCGCACCGCGGGCGAACATGATCGAGTGCCGGCACTCGTCGGCGATCTCGGTCAGCGCCCACTGGAACGCCGGGTCGGTCGCGTCCTTGGCGTAGAAGTCCCGGATGACCATCTGCTGCAGGATCATCTCGAACCAGATGCCGGTGCTGGCCACCGACGCCGCCTCCTGGCGGGTCAGCGCGCGCCGCTGCTCCTCGGTCATCTCGTCCCAGTAGGACGTCCCGTAGAGGGTGCTCCACTCCGGGCTGGCGCCGTGGAACGACGTGTCCAGCGGCGTCTCCCAGTCGACGGCCTCGACCGGGTCGTAGGACAGCTCCTCGGACGAGCGCAGGAGGCGGTTGGCCATGTCGTCCCGCTCGGCAGTGGCTGCGTCCCGGTCCTCTGCGATGGCGCCAGTCATGATCGCTCCCTGACAGTGTCGACGACGACTCCCTGTTACCGACGGTAACGTTACCAGAGGTAACAGGCCAACGCAGCCCCTGGTGTCGATCTCCGTGAGGGCACACCGTCCGAACACGACGACGGGCCCGGGCGGCCTTCTCGGCGCCCGGGCCCGTGGTCGGGGGTAGTGCAGGTCGTCCTAGGTGTCGGGGTCGAAGTCCGACGGCGAGGCCTCGTCCAGGAAGCGGCGGAACTCCTCGATCTCCTTCACGTCGACGCCGGGCTCGGCGGGTGCGCCACCGGCCTCGGCGTTCTCGACCGAGGTGTCGTCGGCGCCGACGATCCGGGCCTTCGCGACCCCGGCCCGCTCGAACACCTCGTCCGCGACCTCGATCCGCGCGTCCAGGTGCAGGGCCAGCGTCAGCGCGTCGCTGGCCCGGGAGTCGACCGTGGTGCCGTCGTCGAGCACCAGCTCGGCGTGGAAGACGGTCTCGCGCAGCTCGGTGATCCGGACCCCGGTGAGCCGGCGTTCGAACTGCTCGATCAGAAGCCCGATCAGGGCGTGGGTCCCCGGCCGGGGCGAGCTCATCCCCTGCCGGGCCCGTTCGACCTCGGTGGCGTCGTCCTTGGCCATCCAGATCGGGAGCAGACGCCCCGGCGGGGCCGTCTCCTCCAGCAGGACCAGGGGCTGCGACCGTTGCTGGTCGACCCCGATCGCGTGCACGCGCGTCTCGATCACGACAACCTCCCCTGGACCGCCGGGCCGGGTCCCGGTCACGACGGCGTCAGGACCGGAGTATCCCACGAACGACGGTCCACACCCGGAGATCGCGAGCCGGTGCGGCCCTACGGCCCGGCGACGATCCCGCGGTCGTGGAGCGCCGCGATCTCCCCCGACCCCAGACCGAGGACGTCGGCGAGGACCTCGTCGGTGTCGCGGCCCAGCTCCGGTGCCTCACCCGTGCCGCCGTGCTCGCCGTTCCAGCGCATCGGGGACCGTGCGGTGATCGACGACCCCGCGTCGCCGGGCAGCGCCATGTCCGACAGCACCGGGTGGCTCCCCGCCCGGTGCGAGGCCACCACGTCACTCATCCCCTGGTAGCGGCTCCACAGCACGCGGGCGGAGTCGAGCTCGTCGGACACCGTCGCGTAGTCGCGTGCCGCGAACCAGGGCTTGAGGATCGCCGCGATCGTGTCGCGCAGCCGGTAGCGGTCGGACTCGGCCGTCAGGTCGGCGTCGAGGGCCTGCTCCAGCGCGGCGAAGACCTCCTCGGTGCCGGTGACCGTGCGCAAGGCCGCCCACTGGGCCGGCGTCAGCGCCACGACCATCACCCGCGGACCGTCGGAGCAGGCGAAGTCCACCCCGAAGCTGCCGTAGACGTGGTTGCCGTGCCGCGGGCGTTCCCCGCCGCGCTCGGCCGCCTCGGACAGCCAGCCGAGGTTCGCGACGCCGGCCAGCGCCACGTCGGCCAGCGCCAGCTCGACGTAGGCGCCCCGGCCGGTGCGGGAGCGCTCGTAGAGCGCGGCCAGCACGGCGGTCGAGACGCTCAGGCCGGTCACCAGGTCCCACGCCGGCAGCACGTGGTTGACCGGCGCGCCGCCCTCCTCGGTGCCGGTGATGCCGGGGATCCCGACCTCGGCGTTGACCGTGTAGTCCACGGCCGGGCGCCCGTCCGGGTAGCCCTGCACGCGGACGTGCACCAGGTCGGACCGCTGCCCCACGAGCACGTCGTTGGACATCCACCGGCGCCCGACCACGTTGTCCACCAGGACC
Organism: Pseudonocardia sediminis; assembly: GCF_004217185.1. NCBI lineage: Bacteria > Bacillati > Actinomycetota > Actinomycetes > Pseudonocardiales > Pseudonocardiaceae > Pseudonocardia > Pseudonocardia sediminis. The sequence goes on from NZ_SHKL01000001.1 coordinate 3,933,674, forward strand.
CCGCGGTCCGGGCCCGGGGCGGTGATCAGCCCGGTCACGAGCTCGCGCCCCTCGTCGGAACGCATGTCCACCGCGACCGAGCGCTTGCCCTTGTTCAGCGAGGTCCAGTAGTAGGACTCCGCGTCCGCCGGACCGGCGCCGTTGCCGACGACCGGCCAGCGGCGGTGGTCCGCTCCCCCGCCGATCGGGTCGATGCGGACCACCGAGGCCCCGAGCTGCGCCAGCGTCATGCCGCCCGTGGGGCCGGCCACGAAGCTGGCGCACTCGACGACCTGCAGGCCGTGCAGCGGTCTGTCCACCGCGTCGTCCATCGGGCTCAGCGGGCCGACTCGGCGCGCTTCGGGAGCACCCACCCGGGCCGCACGAAGTGGCACGTGTAGCCATACGGGTACTTCTGCAGGTAGTCCTGGTGGTCCTCCTCGGCCTGCCAGAAGTCCCCGGCCGGGGCGACGTCGGTGGTCACGCGGCCGGGCCAGATGCCCGAGGCGTCGACGTCGGCGATCGTGTCCAGCGCGACCTGCTTCTGCTCGTCGGAGAGGTAGTAGATCGCGGAGCGGTAGCTGCGGCCGATGTCGTTGCCCTGACGGTCCTTCGTCGACGGGTCGTGGATCTGGAAGAAGAACTCCAGGATCTCCCGGAACGAGATCACCGCGGGGTCGAAGACGACCTCGACGGCCTCGGCGTGGTCGCCGTGGTTGCGGTACGTCGCGTTCTTGGTGTCGCCACCGGAGTAGCCGACCCGGGTCGAGATCACCCCGGGACGCTTGCGCAGCAGTTCCTGCGCGCCCCAGAAACAGCCTCCGGCCAGGATCGTGGTCTCGGTCGCCATCGTGTTCCTTCCCTGTCGTCCCTCGCGTCCGGCGTAGTGGTACCCGAACGCTCCATGGGAGGAACGCCCCGGCGCGGAACGATGTTCCTTCCCGATCATCGGGCCCGGCGCCGTGCGGCGCGGACCAGGACGCCGAAGCCGTCCAGGGTCCGCCGCAGGCCGGACTCGAAGAGCCGGTCGAGGTCGAACGGATAGTCCTCCGGGCCGTCGGTCAGGCGGGCCAGGGCGGGGAAGTCACCGGTCGCCAGCGCCGCGCCGATCGGGTCGGCCTGCGCGGCCCAGGTGTCGGCGTCGAGGCCGGTGTCGGCCTGCGCGGCCGCCTCCGGGGCGAGGTTCACCGCCGCGCCGCGCACATAGCCGAACAGGATCAGGTGCAGCTCCAGGCGGGCGTGCGGGTGCAGCGCGGTGTCCTCCAGCGCGCGGGCGGCGTACTCGGCGTGGCGGAGCAGGCCCGGGATCGCCTGGGGCCGGGTCATCGACACGACCTGGGCGAGCCACGGGTGGGCTCGGTAGATCTCCCACTGCCGCCGCGCGGTCGTCTCCAGCCCGGAGCGCCAGCCGGACGGGGCGGTGTGCGGCGGGGGCGCGCCGTCGAACGCGGCGCCGATCATGAGCCGGACCAGCTCGTCCTTGCCTCCGACGCGGCGGTGCAGCGACATCGTCGGCGTCCCGACCTCCGCGGCGAGCGCGCGCAGCGACACCGCGGGGAGGCCGCCGTCGTCGGCGAGGGCGATCGCGCGGGTGACGATCGCGGCGCGGTCCCCGTCGACGGCGCGTGCGCCCGGCCGGGGGCGCTCCGGGACGGTCCCGGCCGCGACGACCGACCCCGACCGCGGCCCGGGAGGACGGTGCATCTGCATCTGCATCCGCATGTAAGCCTTTACGATCACGTCGGTAGCATCCGTCGCCGTGACTGATGCGAACCGACGCCGGACGGGACGGCCGCCGCTGACCGACCGCGCGACCTTGCTCGCCGCGGCCCGCCGGATCGGATTCGTGGACCTCACCGTGGGCACCGTGACCGCGGACGTCGGCGTCAAGTACTCCACGTTCTACCGGCACTTCAGCAGCTTCGAGGCCCTGCTCTGCGCGCTCGTCGACCAGGTGCTGGACGAGACGGCGTTCCCCGAGCCCGGCCCGGACTGGCGTGAGCACCTGGCGCGGACGTCGGCGACGATGTTCGACGTGCTGCGCCGCCATCCCGGCCTGGGCCAGGTGCTGGTCCGGCTGCCCCAGCGCCCGGACCGTCTCGTCCGGATCTGGGCCGGGACCACCGACGTCCTGCTGGCGGCCGGGTTCAGCGCGAAGGACACCGTCCTCGGCACCACCGGCGCGTTCGAGCTGGCGATCCACCCCTGGATCGACAGCCCCGGCACCGGGGCCGGGGCCCCGATCCGCCGGGACCAGGCCCAGGACCCGCGGCACCCGATCGACGACCGCGTCCGGCGCGCGATGGCCGACGCCGTCGACGACCCGCCGGCCGCCTGGATCGACGACAAGGTCGACCTGCTGGTCGAGGGCCTCGCGGCACGGCTGCCCGCCACCTGCTGACGTCGGGCACCGGCCCCGGACTGCTCAGGGGCGATCAGGTGACGGTGCGATTGCGGCATCCTCACGCATCGTGACTCCCCGCCCGGTCACTGCCACGATGCCGTGCGTGGGCACCGACAGGGTGGACCGTCCCGCCGAGACCCGGGTGGTCACGGCGTTCCTGGACGCGGCCGCACGGGCGCCCGCCGCGCTGGTGATCGACGGCGAGCCGGGCATCGGCAAGACGACGCTGTGGCGGGCCGCACTCGAGCGCGCCCACCGGCGCGGGTTCCGGGCCCTGGCCGCGCGCCCCGCCGAGGCGGAGTCGCGGATGGCGTACGCGACGGTGGCCGACCTGCTCGCCGACGTCGACCCCGCGGACCTGCACGCGCTCCCCCACCCCCAGCGCCGGGCCGTCGACCGGGTCCTCCTGCACACGGACGACGGGGACGGGGGCCGGGGTGCGACGACCGACCACCGGGTGCTCGGTGCCGCTCTGCTGTCGGTGACGACGCTGCTCGCCGAGCGCAGCCCGGTCCTCCTGGCGCTGGACGACCTGCAGTGGATCGACCCGTCCAGCCGGCAGGTGATCGCGTTCGCCGCCCGGCGGCTCGCCGGTCCCGCGGGCGTCCTGGCCACGGCGCGTCCGACCCCGGACGGCCTCGACGCCGCGGCCTGGCTGCAGCTCTCCGAGCCCGGGGCCCGCCGCGGCATCCGGGTCGAGCCGATGAGCCTCGGCGCGCTGCACGGTGTCGTGGCCGAGCGGACCGGCCGCTCGCTCCCCCGCCCGGCGATGGCCCGGATCCACGAGGTGTCCGGCGGGAACCCGTTCTACGCGCTCGAGCTCGCCCGCACGATCGATCCCGCCTCGACCGACGTGGCGCCGCCGCTGCCGGCCACGCTCGCCGAGCTGGTCCGCGCCCGGGTCGGCGGGGTGGGCCCGGAGACCGCCGGGATGCTGCTGGCGATGGCGGCGCTGGCCGACCCGACGGTCGAGCTCCTCCAGCGCGCCACCGGAGGGCACGCCGCCGCGGTGACCGGCTGGCTGGAGGAGGCCGAGAACGCCGGGGTGATCACGATCGCGGGCAACCGGCCCCGGTTCACCCACCCGCTGCTGGCCACCGGTGTCTACGCGGGGGCGACCCCGTCGCGGCGACGGCACCTGCACCGCACGCTCGCGACGATCGTCGACCAGCCCGAGCTCCGCGCCCGGCACCTGGCGCTGGCCACGATCCGCGGCGACGACGAGACCCTCGACGCCCTCGACGACGCCGCGGCGCGGGCCCGGGCGCGGGGAGCACCGGCGGCCGCCGCCGAGCTGCTGACCCTCGCGATCGGCCTGGGCGGCGACACCCCGCCGCGGCGGATGCGCCTGGCCCGCCACCACCTCGACGCCGGCGACACCGAGGCCGCCCGCCGGACGCTCGAGGAGACCGTCGCGTCGCTGGAGGCGGGCCCGCTGCGGGCGCAGGTGCTGAGCCTGCTCGCGATGGTCCGGCTGCACGACGACAGCTACCTCGACGCCGCCGGCCTGCTCGAACAGGCCCTCGACGAGGCCGGCGACGACACCGGCCTGCGCGGGCAGGTCCTGGTCGAGCTGCCGTACGCCCTGGTCAACCTCGGGCGCGTGGGGGAGGCGGTGCAGCTCGTGGAGCGTGCGGTGACGGTCAGCGAGGACATCGGGGACGTCCCGCTGCTGAGCCGGGCCCTCGGGATGCGGGTCGTGCTGCGTTTCATGGCCGGGCACGGGGCCGACGAGACCGGCCTGCACCGCGCGACCGCGCTGGAGGACCGCGGGTCCGTGGCACCGGTGATGTTCCGGCCCAGCGTGCTGCAAGGGCTGATGCTCGCCTGGACCGGCCGCCTGGGGGAGGCCCACGAGGTGATGACGGCGCTGCGGCAGCGCTGCGTCGACCGCGGGGAGGAGAACGATCTCGTCTTCATGGGGTTCCACAGCGTGCTGACCGAGATCTGGCGCGGCGACCTCGCCGGCGCCACCCTGATCGCCGAGGACTCCATGGAACGCGCACGCCAGCTGGGCACCGACGTGCCGCTCGCCGTCGCGCTGTCCCTGCGGGCGATGGTCGCCGCCCTCGACGGCCGCGCCGACGAGGCCCGCCGTTGCGCGCTGGAGGCGCTGGCCACGTACCGGCGCTGCGACTGGCACACCCTCGAGGAGTGGCCGATCTCGACCCTGGGGTTCCTGGAGCTGTCCCTCGGCGAGGACGAGGCCGCGCTCACCACACTGGAACCACTGATCGGACGGGCCCGGGCCGGGAAGGACGGCATGGGCGAGATCGTCACCTCGTCGTTCGTCCCGGACGCGGTGGAGGCGCTGGTCGGGACCGGTCGTCTCGATGAGGCCCGGACGCTGCTCGACGACTTCGACGAGCGCGGCCACGCCCTGCGCCGCGACTGGACGCTGGCCACCGCCGCGCGGTGCCGGGCCCTGCTGCTCGCCGCGGAGGGCGACGTCGAGGGGGCGACCGCCGCCGCGGAGCGGGCGATCGGGATCCACCGCGACCTGCCGATGCCGTTCGAGCGCGCCCGCACGCTGCTGGTGCTGGGCCGGCTGCAACGCCGGGCCCGGCGCAAGGGTGCCGCGGCGGAGACGTTGCGCGCGGCGCTGGAGGTGTTCGACGCCCTGCCCGCACCGCTCTGGGCCGCCCGGGCCCGCGCCGAGCTCGACCGTGTCGGCCCCGGCCCGGCCCGGACCTCGGTGCTCACCCCCTCCGAGCAGCGCGTCGCCGAGCTCGCCGCCTCGGGGATGACCAACCGCGAGGTGTCGGCGGCGCTGTTCATCAGCCCCAAGACGGTCGAGGCGAACCTCTCGCGGGTCTACCGCAAGCTCGGCATCCACTCCCGCGCGGAGCTCGGCCGTCGGGTGCTGGATCTGTGAGACGTAGGGAAACACCCGATTCGGGCGCGGGGTCGCGGCCCTAGCGTCGGCGCCATGTCCATCCCGTTGTCCGTGCGGCAGCGCTACCTCGTCGAGTGGTACCACCCCGACGCGACACCGGAGGCCCTGGAACGGCGCGTCGCCGCCGTCACCGCGAACGCCGCCGCCCGCAGCGCGGACGACGGTGTCGCGTTGCTGACCACGTTCCTGTTGCCCAGCGACGAGGTCGTGTTCGGCGTGTTCGCCGCGCGCTCGGGCGAGGCGGTCGCCGACGTGTGCCGCCGGTCCGGCTACCCCGCCGGGCGGGTCAGCGAGGCCGTCGAGGCGACCGCGCCGGGGACGGAGGGCCACACCCGATGACACCGTCGGACATGCCCCGGCCGGCGCACCGGGCGCTGGAGTCCCGGACCGTCCTGATCGTCGACGACCACCAGCTGGTGGGGTCCTCGCTCGAGCACGGCCTGCGTGCCGAGGACGAGGACGCCCACTACCACCCCACCGGGTCGGCCCGGGCCGTGCTCGAGACCGCGGCCCGCTACCGGCCCGGCCTGGTCGTGCTGGACCTCGACCTCGGGCGCGACGAGGACGGGAGGCGGATCGACGGCGTCGAGCTGATCCCGGCGCTGCGGCGGGCCGGGTGGCGGGTGCTGGTGCTCTCCAGCAGCTCGAACGCCGCCCGGATCGGGTCCGCGCTGGCCGCGGGCGGGTACGTCTGGATCTCGAAGAACGCGCCGTTCCCGCAGCTGCTGCTCGCGGTCCGGGAGGCCCGGGCCGGCCGGTCGGTGCTGTCGGGGGACCAGCGCGAGCGGCTGATCGGTCTGCACCGCAAGCACGAGCGCGACCAGCACGAGCTGACGGTGAAGCTGGCGCGGCTGACCCCGCGCGAGCACGAGGTGCTGGCCCAGCTCGCGGAGGGCAAGCGCGCGCAGGCGATCGCCAGCCACTTCGTCGTCTCGGTGCCGACCGTGCGGACGCAGGTCCGGGCCGTCCTCGGCAAGCTCGAGGTCGGCTCCCAGCTCGAGGCCGTCGCGCTGTTCCGCGGGACCGCCCGGCACTCCGTCACTCAGCACTCCGCCAGCCGGCACTGAGTGTCGCCCGCGGCGCCTCAGCCGCCCGACAACGCGATCAGCTTCCGCACGGTGTTGAGGTTGCGCGCGGTGCCGGGCACGCCCAGCGCCCGGCCGATCGAGGCGTCCTTCATCTGCGGACGACCGGCCCCGGTGCTGTAGCGGATATGCATCTCGCGGCCGTCGACGTCCCAGAGGTCGTCCCCGACGGCGAACGTCCGCGCCTTCGCGATCGCGGCCGCGGTGGGCGCCCGCAGCAGGAACGACACGTAGGACCACTTCGGTTCGACCACCTCGAAGGGGTGCGCCGCCAGGGCGTCGGCCAGCTCCCGGGGCGTGCGGGAGATCGCCTCCCGGAAGAACCCGTGCTCGGCCTCCACCGCACGCTCCAGGGAGCGGTCGAACTCGTCCGGGTCGCCGGGGACGTCGGCGACCAGGTTCCCGCTGGCGATGTAGGTCCGGGGGTCGACCGCGCCGAGCCCGCCCGCGATCTCCCGCAGCGAGGCCATCGGCAACGGCGCACCGCCGACGTTCACCGCACGCAGGAGGACCACCCGGACGCCCATGGGTCGCAGTATGACGCGGCCGCCGCATCGCTCCACCCCCGCCACCGCGACGCTCCACCCGACGCCGGACCGACACCCGCTGTTCGCGTTCGGCCCGCCGCCCCCGAGATCCCGGTGACGTGGCCGGGGTGAACGCCGACGACAGGGACGACGTGGACGACGCCGTGATGACCGTGAACGAGGCGGCCGGCAACGCGGTCGAGCACGCCTACGACCCACCCGGCGACGGGACCGTGTCGGTATCGGTCCGGACCGGGCCGGGCCGGTGTGCGGGAGCGGCGACCGGGTACAGCGCCGAGATGGACGCGTCCCTCACCTTCGTCGGCACGGCCACCACCGTGCTGCGGCTCGGCCGGCACACCCTGCTCACCGACCCCAACTTCCTGCGCCGCGGCCAGAGGGCCGACCTGGGCTACGGGCTGTCCTCGCGGAGGCTGACCGAGCCGTCGACCACCATCGCCGACCTCCCGCGCCTCGACGCCGTCCTGCTCTCGCACCTGCACGGCGACCACTTCGACGGCGTGGCCCGCCGCGAGCTCGACCACGCCCTGCCGGTGCTGACCACCCCCGCGGCCGCGCAGCAGCTCGGGAGGTGGGGGTTCGGGGCGGCCACCGGCCTGCGGACCTGGGAGTCCCACGTCCTCGGCGACGACGCCGAACGCGTCCGGGTCACCGCGGTACCCGGGCAGCACGGGCCCGCACTGCTGCACCGCGCGCTCCCGTCGGTGATGGGCAGCATCGTCGACCTCGAACGGCGCGGGCACCGCTCGCTGCGGATCTATATCACCGGCGACACCCTGAACGTCCCGGCGCTGCGCGAGGTCCGTGCGCGCTTCCCCGACGTCGACGTGATGATCGCCCACCTGGGAGGCACGCGGGTCGCCGGCGTCCTGGTGACGATGGACGCCGTGCAGGGCGCCGACCTGGTCGACGTCATCCGGCCCGGGTCGGTGGTCCCGGTGCACTTCGACGACTACGGCGTGTTCCGCTCGCCGCTCACCCACTTCACCGACGAGATGCGCCGCCGCGGGACGTCGGACCAGGTCCGGTACGTCGCCCGCGGCGAGACCGTCTCGCTGCCGGCCCGCCCGGTGCCGGACCGGACGAGCCTGGACCCGGCGCTGCGCCCGGCCTGAACCCGTCAGTCCTGCTCCGGGCCGCCGGTCTCGTCGCCCGCGGTGGCTCCGGGTTCCCGGCCCGGGGGCTCGGCCGGGACGGCGTGCACGTCGTTGGCGACGGCCAGGTCGTGCTCGAGCCGCTCGGCGTCGGCCTCGTCGGCGGGGCCGGACTCCTTCTCGGGGTCGTTCGTCATCGGTTCCGTCCTCTCGTGGGGGTCTGCAGGTCGGGATGTCAGGGCCGGTCCAGGACGGACCGCACCTGCTCGGCGACGACGAGGTCCTCCCTCGCACCGACGACCAGGCTCGTCACGGCGGAGCCGTCCGGGGAGATCACGGCGTCTCCCCCGCCGTCGGCCCGCTCGTTGCGACCGTGGTCGAGCGCGATGCGCAGGAACCCGAGCCCGTCGGTGATCCGTGCGCGCATCCCGGGCCGGTGCTCGCCCACCCCGCCGCTGAACGTCAGCGCGTCGATCCCGCCCATCGCCGCGACCATCGCCGCGACCTGCGCGCGGGCCCGATGCGCCCACACCTGGAGCGCGAGGACGGCCTCCGGGTCGCCGCGCCCGGCGGCCTCCTCGACCACCCGGGTGTCCGACCGCCCGGTCAGCCCCAGCAGACCGCTGTGCCGGTCCAGGTCCTCGGCGACCTCGGCGCGGTCGAGCCCCCGCTCGACGAGCCAGAGCGGGACCGCCGGGTCGAGGTCGCCGCTGCGGGTGCCCATCACGAGCCCGGCCGTGGGCGTGAACCCCATCGTCGTGTCGACCGAGACCCCGCCGTGGATCGCGCACAGCGACGCCCCGGACCCGAGGTGGGCGTTGACGATCCGCAGGTCCCCGACCGGCCGGCCGAGGATCTGCGCGGTGCGCCGGGCCGCCCACTCGTGGGCCAGGCCGTGGAACCCGTAGCGCCGGACGCCGAACTCGTCGCGCCAGCGGGCCGGGACCGCGTAGGTGCTCGCCGCCGCCGGCATCGTGGCGTGGAACGCGGTGTCGAAGCACGCGACCTGCCCGACACCCGGAAGCGCCTCGCGGGTGTGGCGCAGCGCCGCGACGGCGGGGCCCTGGTGCAGCGGGGCCAGCGTGCGCAGGCGCTCGATCCGGTCCAGGACGTCGTCGTCGACCCGGACCGGGCCGGTGAACTCCGTCCCCCCGTGCACGACGCGGTGCCCCACGCCGTCCGGGTCGGCCGTGCCCGTCAGGAACCGCGCGATGCCGCCGGCGGCGTCGTCCGGGTCGACCGAGTCGGTGCGCTCGGTGCCGGTGCCGTCGAGCAGCGAGAGCTTCACCGACGACGAGCCGGCGTTGACCACCAGGATCCGGCTCATACCGGCCACACCCACTCGACGACGTCCGGGGCGTCCTCGCCGTGGCGGCGGGTGTGGTCGCGGCAGCGCAGCCGCTCGTCGCCCATGTACTGGCGCAGCCCCGCCTCGGCGACGGAGAGGCCCGGCACCCGGTCGATGACGTCCATGACCAGGCTGAACCGGTCCAGCTCGTTCATCATCACCATGTCGAAGGGGGTCGTGGTGGTGCCCTCCTCCTTGTAGCCGCGCACGTGGATGTTGGTGTGGTTGGCCCGCCGGTAGGTCAGACGGTGGATCAGCCAGGGGTAACCGTGGTAGGCGAAGATCACCGGCCGGTCCCGGGTGAACAGGCCGTCGAAGTCGCGGTGCGAGAGCCCGTGCGGGTGCTCGCGCTCGTCCTGCAGCCGCATCAGGTCCACGACGTTGACCAGCCGCACCTTCAGGTCCGGCAGGTGCGTGCGCAGCAGGTCCACCGCGGCCAGCGCCTCGATCGTCGGGACGTCCCCGGCGCACCCGAGCACGACGTCGGGCTCGGAGCCGGCGTCGTTGCTCGCCCACTCCCAGATCCCGACGCCGCGTGCGCAGTGCGCCACCGCGGCCTCCGGGTCGAGCCACTGCGGCTGCTCGTTCTTGCCGGTGATCACGACGTTGACCAGGTCGCGGCTGCGCAGGCAGTGCTCCATCGTCGCGAGCAGGGTGTTCGCGTCCGGCGGGAGGTAGGCCCGGACGATCTCCGGCTTCTTGTTCAGCACGTGGTCGAGGAACCCGGGGTCCTGGTGGGAGAAGCCGTTGTGGTCCTGGCGCCACACGTGGCTGGTCAGCAGGTAGTTCAGCGACGCGATCGGGCGCCGCCACGGGATCGAGCGGCTGGCCTCGAGCCACTTGGCATGCTGGTTGAACATCGAGTCGACGATGTGTACGAACGCCTCGTAGCAGTTGAACAGCCCGTGCCGTCCGGTCAGCAGGTAGCCCTCCAGCCAGCCCTGGCACAGCTGCTCGTTGAGCACCTCCAGGACGCGCCCGCGCGGGCCCACGTGCTCGTCGCCGTCGCGGCGCTCGCCGAGGAACTGCCGGTCGGTCACCTCGAACAGCGCCTGCAGCCGGTTCGACGCCGTCTCGTCCGGCCCCATCACCCGGAAACCGTCCGGGTTCGCGCGCGCCACCTCGCCCAGCCAGACGCCCAGCGTCCCGGTCGCGCTCGCGTTCGCGATGCCCGGCGCCGGGACCTCGACGGCGAACTCCCGGATCCCGGGTGCGCGCAGGTCGCGCAGCAGCTCGCCGCCGTTGGCGTGCGGCGTGGCGCTGAGCCGGTGCGACCCGACCGGGGACACCGCGAGCACCTCGGCCCGGGGGCGGCCGTCGTCGTCGAAGAGCTCGTCGGGGCGGTAGGAGCGCAGCCACTCCTCCAGCTGGCGCCGGTGCCCCTCGTCGTCGCGCACGCCGGTCAGCGGGACCTGGTGCGCCCGCCACGTCCCCTCGACCTGCTGCCCGTCGACGACGGTCGGCCCGGTCCAGCCCTTCGGCGTGATCAGCACCAGCATCGGCCAGCGCGGCCGCTCGACCTCGGCGCCCGCCGCGTACTGCTCGGCGGCGCGGGAGCGGATCCGGTCGATCTCGGCCGTGATCTCGTCGACGACCTCGGCCATGCGCTCGTGCACGGCCATCGTGTCCTCGCCGTCGAACCCGCCCTCCAGCACGTAGGGCCGATGCCCGTGGCCCTCCATCTGGGCCAGCAGCTCGCTGCGGGGTATCCGGTCCAGCACCGTCGAGTTGGCGATCTTGTAGCCGTTGAGGTGCAGCACCGGCAGCACGGTGCCGTCGTGCACCGGGTGCAGGAACTTGTTCGACTGCCACGAGCCGGCCAGTGCCCCGGTCTCCGCCTCGCCGTCGCCGATCACGCACGTGACCAGCACATCCGGGTTGTCGAACGCGGCCCCGTAGGCGTGCGCCAGCGAGTACCCGAGCTCGCCACCCTCGTTGATCGAGCCGGGCACGGTCGGCGCGGCGTGGCTCGGGATGCCGCCGGGGAAGGAGAACTGGCGGAACAGCTCGGCCATGCCCTCGCCGTCGCGGGAGACGTGGCTGTAGCGCTCGGTGTAGGTGCCCTCCAGCCAGGCCGCGGCGACGACGGCCGGCCCGCCGTGGCCGGGGCCGGTGACGAACAACGACTCCCGGTCGTCGCGGGCGATCACCCGGCTCATGTGGGCCCACAGGAACGTCAGGCCGGGTGTGGTGCCCCAGTGCCCGAGCAGGCGCGGCTTGATGTGCTCGCGGGACAACGGCTCACGCAGCAACGGGTTGGACATCAGGTAGATCTGCCCGACGGAGAGGTAGTTCGCAGCGCGCCACCACGCGTCCAGGGCGGTCAGCTCGGCGAGCCGCTCGGCGTGCGTGCGATCACTACTGGTCGACAGGCTCATCGGAGACGCCTACCCCGCCCCGGCCCCGTCAAGCGTCACCGGGGCCGCAGCCCTAACCTGACCGGCCGTGGCCTACGACGACCTCGTCCCCGACCTCGAACGGGCCAACGCGGCCCGGATGTACGACTACCTGCTCGGCGGAGCGCACAACTTCGCCGTCGACCGGGAGGCGGCCGAGCATGCGCTCGCCCGGCGGGCGGACCTCGGGGAGGTCGCGCGGGCCAACCGCCGGTTCCTGGGCCGGGTGGTGCGCCGGTGCCTCGACGAGGGGATCGGCCAGTTCCTCGACCTCGGTTCCGGGGTCCCGACCGTCGGCAACGTGCACGAGATCGCGCACGCCGGTGCCCCGGACGCCCGGGTCGCCTACGTCGACATCGAGCCGGTCGCCGTCGCGGCCGGGCGCAGCCTCGTCGCCGGGTCCGACCTGGTCACCGTCACCCACGGCGACCTGCGCGACCCCGCCGCCGTGCTGGGCGCCCCCACCGTCGCGCAGCATCTCGACCTGACCCGCCCGGTCGCGGTGCTCGCCGTCGCGGTGCTGCACTTCGTGCCCGGCGACCTGACGGCGCTGCTGGCCGGGTACCGGGACGCGCTGGTCCCGGGCAGCGTCCTGGCGCTGAGCCACGGCAGCGACGACGTCGACGACCCGGAGCTCGCGGCCCGGGTGCGGGCCGGCGTCGAGGCCTACCGCGGGACGGCCAGCGAGGCCCACCTGCGCACCCGCGCCGAGATCGTCGACGCCCTCGGCGGCGCGGACGCCCTCCTGCCGCCGGGTCTGGTCGACCTCGAGGACTGGCCCGACGCACAGGACACGCGCCCGGCCACCGGGATGGTCGGGGCCGTGGCCCGGATCGGCTGAGCCGGCCGGCGATCCGCGTGCACTCCGGGCGGACCGGGTAGTCCCCGCCCATGCCCACCGACCGCTTCGACGGCTCGATCGCCGGCCTGGGCACGCCCGCCGGCCTGCGCGTGGTCGTCGGCCACTGGCCGGACTCCCCGCTCGGCGCGTTCACCGACGTCATGGTCGAGACCTCCGACGGGCACCGCGTCCTGCTGGCCCCGGACCGGCGGGTCGCCGACTTCGTGACGGCCACCTACTCCTTCGACGAGGTGCGGCTCGGGCCGGTCGCGCACACCGTCCGGGGTGACCGGTGCCAGGTCGTGGCCGGGCCGCTGGAGTGCGCGTTCCGGGTCGGTCCGCGTTCGGCACTCGGCCTGGCACTGCGGGCGGTGCCCGCGCGCCTGGCGACCGACCCGCGCTGGGTCTCGGCGATCGACGCCGTCGCCCGGCGGGTGCTGCCCGGAGTCCGCACCGTCGGCAGCGCCGGAGGCGGGCGCACCGAGTACTACTGCGCGCGCGACATGCACCGGATCGAGGCCGCCGTCGTGCGGTGGGACGGCCGGGACCAGGGCGGACTCGCCCCGGTCCGGCCGCCGGTACGGTTCGGCTTCGGCTCGACGCCGGCCGCACCGTCACTCGTCCGGATCACCACGCTCGTCGACGTGCCGGGGTTGTGATCCCCGGCCGTGCCGCGGGCGGAGAATCCCCGCCATGGACCCCACCCCGCCCGCCTCGTCGCCGTCCGACCCGTCGCCGGCCGACCGGAAGCGCTGGCGCCGGATGCTCGCCGACGAGCGCGAGGAGTCCAAGGTCTACCGCGACCTGGCCGGTCGCCGCACCGGCGACGAGCGGGAGATCCTCCTCGGCCTCGCCGATGCCGAGGAGCGCCACAGCGATCACTGGGCCCACCTGCTCGGGAGCGACGCCGCCGCGATCGGACGGGGCTCGCTGCGGATGCGGCTGCTGGCCTTCCTCGGACGGCGGTTCGGCTCGGTGTTCGTCCTCGCCCTCGCCCAGCGGGCCGAGACGCGCTCGCCGTACCGCGGCGACGCCGACGCGACACCGGCCATGGCCGCGGACGAACGGATCCACGAGGAGGTCGTGCGCGGGCTGGCCGTACGCGGCCGGGCCCGGGTGTCGGGCACGTTCCGGGCCGCGGTCTTCGGCGCGAACGACGGCCTGATCAGCAACCTCTCGCTGGTACTCGGGGTGATCGGCGGCGGCGCGTCGCGCACGACGATCCTGCTCACCGGGATCGCCGGCCTGCTCTCCGGCGCCCTGTCGATGGGCGCCGGGGAGTTCGTGTCGGTGCGCTCGCAGCGCGAGCTGCTCGCCGCGTCGGCGCCGGACACCAGCGACGCCCGGACGATCCTGCCCCAGCTCGACGTCGACGCCAACGAGCTCGCCCTCGTCTACCGGGCCCGGGGCATCCCCGCCGAGGAGGCCCGCCGTCAGGCCGAGGAGGTGCTGCGCAGCAACGACCCGGCGGCCGACGTCGAGGCGACGACGCCGGACGGGGACGGGTCCGACGTGATCGGCACCAGCGTCGGCGCCGCCGTGTCGAGTTTCCTGTTCTTCGCCACCGGCGCGGCGGTGCCGATCATCCCGTTCGTGGTCGGGTTGCAGGGCGTCACCGCGGTGGTCGTCTCGGCCGTCCTCGTCGGGCTGGCCCTGATGCTGACCGGAGCCACCGTCGGCGTGCTCTCCGGCGGGCCACCGCTGCGGCGGGCCCTGCGCCAGCTCGCGATCGGCGCCGGGGCGGCCGCGGTCACCTACGGACTCGGGACGCTGTTCGGCGCCGCCCTCGGGTGACCTCGCTACCGGGCGCGGAAGATGTGGAGCAGATGCTCCTCGACCGGTTCCTCGTCGATCTCGATCTGGTGCACCTCACGGGCCTCGTCGATCCCGCGGGCGTAGATCCGGACCCCGAAGCGCTCCCCCGGCGCCACCGCGAACACCGGCAGGTCCTCGATCTCGCCGAACGTGGTGACGACGTGCACGTCGCGCCCCGTCGCCGTCAGCGTGACCTGCTCGTCCAGGTCCCAGACGCCGCGTGCGACGGGCACCTCGGCGCCCGGATGGAACGTCTCGACCGAGACCTCGACCGGCCCGTCGAACGTCGCCGTGCGGACCACGAGGCCGCCGGCGTCGTCGGGGACCGGGTAGAGCAGCCGGTCGCCGGACCACCGCGGCGGGAAACGGAACGCCGGGCGGGTGCCGCCGTGCACGAGGTAGTAGCGGGAGCCCTCGATGTGGGGCACCACCGTTGCGCGCACGTCTCGCCTTCCGTGTCCGTCGACGCCGGGTGACCCGGGCGTCGCCGGGAGGCGCGGCACCACCGTATGCCCGGCCGCCGTCCACCGGGCCCGCGGGCGGTGGGCCCGGCCACAGAGTGCGCCGGTGGGGAAGCCCGGGCGACGATCATCCGTTGAGGAGGGTGACCGCCTCGCGCGAGGAGGCCCGCCCACCGCCGTCGTGGGCCGTGCTCCGTGAGCCCACCGTGCCGTTCCCGGGAGGACTCGCATGTCGACCGCCACCACGACCCCCGCCGTGACCCCCGCCACGACCCCCGCCGCGACCGGCGACGTCGTCCTGCTCAACAACGGCGTCACCATGCCGCGGCTCGGCTTCGGCGTGTCCGAGGTGCACGACGCCGAGGCCGCCGTCGGCGAGGCGCTGCGGGCGGGCTACCGCAGCATCGACACCGCGGAGGTCTACGGGAACGAGGACGGTGTCGGCGCGGCGATCGCGGCGTCCGGCGTCCCGCGCGACGAGCTGTTCGTCACCACCAAGATCTGGAACGACGACCAGGGCTTCGACCGGGCGATGCGCGCGGCCGGGGAGAGCCTGGACCGGCTCGGCCTCGACCACGTCGACCTCTACCTCGTGCACTGGCCGACCCGCGAGCACGACGACTGCGTCCGGACCTGGGGCGCCATGGAGACCCTGCTCGCCGACGGCCGGACGCGCGCGATCGGCGTCTCGAACTTCCGGCGCTCGCACCTGGAGCGGGTGATCGGCCTGGGCGGCACCGTCCCGGCGGTCAACCAGATCGAGCTGCACCCCTGGCTCGAGCAGCACGACCTGCGCGCGATGCACGCCGAGCACGGCATCGTCACCGAGGCCTGGAGCCCGCTGGGACGCGGCAAGCTGCTCGACGAGCCGGTGATCACCGGGATCGCACGGCGCCTGGGCCGCTCGCCCGCCCAGGTGGTGCTGCGCTGGCACCTGCAGCAGGGCACGGTCGTCATCCCGAAGTCGAACTCACCGGAGCGGATCGCCGAGAACCGGGCAGTCTGTGACTTCGCGCTGAGCCCGCAGGACATGTTCGCGGTCTCCACCCTGGACGTCGCCGGCGGCGCCGGCCGGATCGGCCCCGTTCCCGACGACCCGGCCTCCGCGCCCCGCTGACGTCACGGGCGGGGCCCGCGACCGCGTCGACGTGTGCCCGTCCGAAACGTGCCCGGGCCGGTGACATTCGACGCCCGTCCCATCGGATGGTCACCGCCCTCACCGGCGTTGAGACAGACAGTGCCCGGCGCCTCCCGGCGTCGGACCGCACCACGCTCGGGCCCGAACGAGATCGGGCCGGTCAGAGGGAGACTCGATGCCAGAGACCACCGTCCCCGACTCCACCATCGAACCCACCCGCACCGTGCGCGTCCCGGAGCTGGTCGGCGTGCCGGCCGCCGACGCGCACGACCGTGCGCTGGACGCCGGCGTGCTCGCGGTCGCGGAGAACGCGGCCCACACCGCGGCCGGCCGCAGTCGCATCGAGCGTCAGGACCCCGACCCCGGGGCCGAGGTCGAGCCCGGCGCGATCGTCCGGATCTGGGTCAGCTCCTAAGCTCCCAGGACCCGGCGGGCGTTCTCCTTCAGGATCAGCGGGCGGACCTCCGGCTTGATGTCGAGGGCGTCGAAGTCGGCGCGCCAGCGGTCCGGGGTGATCACGGGGAAATCCGACCCGAAGAGCACCTTGTGCCGCAGCATCGAGTTCGCCGCCCGGACGAGCTGCGGCGGAAAGTACTTGGGCGACCAGCCGGACAGGTCGATGTAGACGTTGGACTTGTGCGTGGCGATCGAGATCGCCTCGTCCTGCCAGGGCACCGACGGGTGGGCCAGGACGATCGTCAGGTCCGGGTGGTCGGCGGCGACGTCGTCGAGCAGCATCGGGTCGGAGTAGCGCAGCTTGATCCCGCGCCCGCCGGGCAGCCCGGCACCGATCCCGGTCTGGCCGGTGTGGAACAGCGCCGGCACCCCGGCCTCGGCGATCGCGTCGTAGAGCGGGTAGAACGCGGTGTCGTTCGGCTCGAACGCCTGCAGGCTCGGGTGGAACTTGAAGCCGCGCACCCCGTGGTCGGCGACGAGCCGCCGCACGCGGGCGACGGCGGCCTTGCCGGCGTGCGGGTCCACCGACCCGAACGGGATCAGGACGTCGGCGTGTGCCGCGGCGGCGTCGGCGATCTCCTCACTGGACAGGGCAGGGTGCCCGGTACCCGCCATCGCGTCGACGGTGAACACGACGGCCGCGGTGTTGCGCTCGCGGTAGTACGCGGCGATGTACTCGA
Organism: Pseudonocardia sediminis; assembly: GCF_004217185.1. Lineage (NCBI taxonomy): Bacteria > Bacillati > Actinomycetota > Actinomycetes > Pseudonocardiales > Pseudonocardiaceae > Pseudonocardia > Pseudonocardia sediminis. The sequence goes on from NZ_SHKL01000001.1 coordinate 3,950,815, forward strand.
TCGTCGGCGTGCGCTCCTGGCCGGACCGGAAGTAGGCCGCAGAGGCGTCGAGCAGCTCCTGGTCCAGGGAGAAGCAGCCGTGATCGTCCTGCTCGACGTGCACGTGCATGTCGACGGCGTCGAGGGCGTCGAAGTCCATGCGCTCAGTCTCCCCCGGCCCCCGTCACGCCCGCCGCATGCGAGCGCCGGCTCAGCTTGGCTGCACCCAGCGCCCCCACCCCGGACAGCGCCACCATCACGACCAGGTACACCGACGCGCCGGCCATCCCCACCGACGAGGCGAGCAGCAGCGTCACGACGATCGGGGCGAGCGCGCCGCCGAAGATCGAGCCCAGCTGGTAGCCGACCGAGGCCCCGCTGTAGCGCACCTCGGGCGGGTAGCTCTGCGCGGCCAGCGCGGCCGACGGGCCCCACATGACGTCCGAGGCGATCCGCGCCGCGGCGACGGCGAGGGCGATCAGCAGCAGCGAGCCGCTGGCCATCAGCGGCAGGAACGCCGCGATCGCCACCGCCGTCGCGACCGCGCCCCAGGCGACGGTCCGGCTCAGGCCCCAGGTGTCGGCGCGCTGGGAGAACCACAGCGTCAGCGGCAGCTCGATCAGCGCCACCACCAGCACGATCGCGAGCAACGGGGCACGAGGCAGGTCGAGCTGCGACGTGCCGTAGGAGATCGAGAACACCGCGGCGATGTAGCCGACGGCGGTGATCCCGCCGAAGATCAGGATCCCGCAGAGGACCTGGCCGGAGTGCTCGCGCAGCACCGACACGATCGGCAGCCTCATCGACCCGGCCCGCTCGGAGCGCTCGAACTCCGGGCTCTCCTCGACCTTGAGCCGCACGTAGAGCCCGACGCCGACGAGCAGCGCGCTGAACAGGAACGGCACCCGCCAGGCCCACGACGTGAGCGCCTCCGGGCTGACCACCGCGGCCAGCAGCAGGAACGCGCCGTTGGCCGCGATCAGACCGATCGGGACGCCCAGCTGCGGGAACGCGCCGAAGAACCCGCGCCGCTTCTCCGGGGCGTGCTCGACCGAGATCAGCACCGCGCCGCCCCACTCCCCGCCGACGGCGAAGCCCTGCAGCACCCGCAGCAGCACCAGCAGGATCGGCGCGGCGACCCCGATCGTTGCGTAGGTCGGCAGCAGGCCGATCAGCGCGGTCGAGATGCCCATCGTCAGCAGCGTCGCGACCAGGGTGTTCTTCCGGCCGAGCTTGTCGCCGAGATGCCCGAAGATGACGCCGCCGATCGGGCGGGCGACGAACCCGACCGCGAACGTGCCGAACGCGGCCAGGGTGGCGGCCAGCGTCGAGGCCCCGGGGAAGAACTGCGGCCCGAACACGATGATCGCCGCGAGGCCGTAGATGTAGAAGTCGTACCACTCGATCGACGTGCCGACGAGACTCGCCAGCGCGACCCGGCGCAGGCGCCGGGGGTCCGCCTCGCCGGCCCCCTCCCCTGCGGACGGTTCCGGCGGCCCGGTCGGTCGTGGTGCGGACGGCGAGGTGGTCACTGCGGCCTCCGTCGGTCGTGGTGATCGGGGTGGATCGTGCTCAGCCCTCGATCGGCTCCAGCTTCGAGAAGATCTCCTCGCGGCGGTCCTCGAACTGCTCCGGGAGCTGGAACCGGGTGCCGAGCTCCTGCGGGGACTCGTCGCAGGTCCAGCCGCCGTCGTCGTGGGTGACGGCGAGCTCGAACAGCGCACCGGCGGGCGTGCGGACGTAGACCGACTTGAAGTACTTGCGGTCCTTGAGCTCGGAGATGTCGGTGTAGCCGGCGCCCTCGACCTCGAACTTCAGCGCGTCCTGGTTCTCCAGGGTGTCGAGGTCCCAGGCCACGTGGTGGAACGTGCCCGCCCCGTAGCGCCAGGTCCCCTGCTCGTCGCGGCGATTGACGACGAGCTCGACGTGGTTGCCGTGCTCGGCCTCGCCGACCCGGAAGGCGATCCGGTCGCCCTCCTCGGTCGTCCTCCCCTGCCCGTGGAACGTCTCGTCGGCGAACTCCACCATCCGGTCGGGGGTCGCGACGTGGATGCCGACACCGTGGATGCCGTGGATCGCGTGCTCCGGCGGGACCCCGTCGCCCGGGTGTCCGGTACGGCCGTCGCCGTCGTTGCCGACCATCACGTACTCGATGCCGCAGGGGTGCCGGAACGCGAGGCGTCGCGCCCCGAACACGTCGGCGTCGTCGACGTCCACGCCGCGCTCGGCGAGCCGCCCGCGCCAGAACTCCAGCGACCCCGACGGCACCGACAGCTGCACCTCACGGGCCTGGTTGGTGCCCCGCGTCCCGTGCAGCCCGGCCTGCGCCCACGGGAACGTGGTCAGCACCGACGACGGGTCCCCGTCGGCGTTGGAGTAGTAGAGGTGGTAGATCGGCACCGACCCGTCGAACAGCACGGTCCGCTTGATGAACCGCATCCCGAGGGTCTTCGTGTGGAAGTCCACGTCCTCCTGGGCGTGCGCGACGGACAGGGTCAGGTGGTGGCTGCCGCGGATGTAGCTCATGGGAGCCAGTCTCTGTGTCGTGGACCACCGTCCGGAACGTCGTTTCCGGTCACCGGGAAACCGGATTGACGGGCCGGCGGCCTCAGGAACGGGCCGCGCGCGCGCGTTCGCCGAGCGCGGCCAGGACCGCGTCGTCGTAGCTCATCGGCTCGAACGGCACGAGACGCCGGATCGCGTCGTCGCGGACGACGACCTCGTTGCTCATCGAGTCGATCAGCGACCGGCCGGTCGGCACGTCGACGTCGGTGACGAGCGAGAGCCACCGCGACGACAGGCTCGGGGTGAGCAGCGGGACCGGCACCACGAACATGGTGCGGCCCTCGATCACGGCGACGCGGCGCATCATGTCCAGGTAGGCCAGGACCTCCGGGCCACCGATGTCCAGCGTCCGCCCGGCCGCCTCGGGGAGGTCGAGCACCCCGAGCAGGTACCGGACGACGTCGGCGACCGCGATCGGCTGGGTCCGCGTCCGAACCCAGCGCGGGCAGATCGTGGCGGGCAGGTGCTCGACGAGCTGGCGGGTCATCTCCCAGGAGATGCCGCCGTAGCCGACGATGATCCCGGCCCGCAGCGTGGTGACCGGGACGCCGGTCGAGGCGAGGACCTGCTCGACCTCGCGGCGGCTGCGCAGGTGCTCGGACAGGTCGTCGCGGTCGTCGCCGAGGCCACCCAGGTAGACGATCCGGCCCACCCCGGCCTCCGCGGCGGCGTCGGCGAACGCGCGGGCCGCGCGGTCGTCGCGGCGGGCGAAGTCGGCGTCGTCGAGCGAGTGCACCAGGTAGTAGGCGGCCCGGCAGCCGGCGAGCGCGGTGACGAGGGAGTCGGAGTCCTGCACGTCGCCGTAGACGGCCCGGCCGGGACCGGTGTGGGCCTCCGGACGGCGGGTCATGGCGAGGACCTCGTGGCCCTGCGCCTCCAGCGCCGGGCACAGGCGTCGTCCGACGAACCCGGACGCCCCGGCGACGAGGACCTTCACGCTTTCCGCTTCGGGGACCGGCCGGGCCGGGCCAGCACCTCGCCGGTGTCGACGGTGCCCTCGACGATCCCGCGGGCGACGTCGCTCAGCCGCCGGTTGTTGTCGCGGGCGTGACGGCGGAGCCGGTCGAACGCGGTGTCCATGGTCAGCGACCCGCTCTGGGCGAGCACCCCCTTGGCCTGCTCGATGATCACCCGGCTGTTCAGGGCGGACTGCAGCTGCTCGCTGACCACCTCGCCACGGCGCACCGCCCGCTCGGCGAGGATCCCGATCGTGGCGACGTCGGCCAGGGACTGGCCGAGCGCGAGGTCGGCCGCAGGCAGCGGGCCGGGCCGGGTGTGGAACAGGTTCAGCGCCCCGATCGCCTCACCGCGCAGCCGCAGGGGCAGGGCGTGCACCGAGCCGTAGGTCCCCCGCTTCGCGAGCGCGGCGACGAAGCCCGGCCACCGGGGCGCGCTGCCGGCCAGGTCGGTCACGCTGACCGCCGCACCGGAGCGGACGCAGTCCACGCACGGCCCCTCGTCGGCCTCGATCTGGAGCAGCTCCATCCAGTCGCTGCGCTCGTCGGTCGAGGCCGCGACGCGGAGCTTGTCGCAGGCGTCGAGGAGCAGGATCCCGGCGGCGTCGGCGGCGAGCAGCTCGACGCTGGCGGCGGCCAGCCGGTCGAGCAGGTCGATGACGTCGTAGTCGTCGACCAGCGTGTCGGCCAGCCCGACGAACGCGCTGATGAGCAGCCCCTCCCGGCCCATCACGTCGGTCGCCGTCCCGGTGACCGCTCCGCCCGGGGGTGCTGTGTCACTCACGTCGTGTTCCTCCTGGGGTGGTGCGTCGGCGGGGGCCGGCGTCGACCGTGCGGCCGCGGCGGGAGAGGTCAGCGGACCAGGGGACCGCGGACCGCGGCCACCGCGCCGGCGGGCTCGTCGGGGATCTCGTCGCCGGGACCGGCGGGGATCTCGTCGCCGGGACCGTCGACGGACCGGATGGAGGATCGGTGGATGGCGGTCCGTTCGGTCTCGCTCAGACCGCCCCACACCCCGTACGGCTCCCGCACGGCCAGCGCGTGCTCGCGGCACTGCTCGCGCACGGGGCATCCGGCGCAGACCTGCTTGGCGAGTCGTTCCCGGCGCACGCGGGTCGGTCCGCGTTCCTTCTCGGGGTGGAAGAAGACCGCGCTGTCCAGATTCCGGCACGCGGCACGCATCTGCCAGTTCCAGATGTCGGTGACCGGCACGGGGAGGCGGCGGATATCGGCCATGGCGGTACTCGTTTCCTCAGGACGACGGGGAGTCGTCGCCGAGGATCTGGAGCGACACGAGGGCGGTACCCGCGCGGGCTCCTGCGCAATCACGTCCGACGCGCATTCCGGCGGGAGACCGGCACGGGGCGGACCGCGGTCGTCACGACCCCTGGTCGCCGCCCACGGCCCGTCGCCGCCGCACGCCGGAACCGGACCGGAGACCGTCCCCCGGCCGGCGCACGCGGGTCGCGGTGACCATCGCACGGACCGGGCGGACGAGGACACGGCGGACGGTCGCCAGCAGCGCCGCATCGGCCGACCGGACGCCGGGGTCGAAGGCGGGCGCGTCACGCCACAGCACGAGGTAGATCTCCTCGACGACCCGCTCGGTCCGCGGAGGGTCCAGCACCCGCTCCACCACGCCGAGGACCATGGGGGCGGTCGCGTCGTAGAACGCACCGAAGGCGCCCACGTCACCGCCTCCGGCGGCCACCAGCAGATCGTCCGTCGTCGCCCGCCGCGGGCCCACGACGGGAGGGTTCCGCGCGACGGACGGCGCCCGGCCCGGCTCGAACACGGCAACCCCGTCCCGCAGTCACGACACGACCGTGTGCCGGGGACCGGGGCACCACGCCGAGCCGTCGAGGCCTCGGATCACCGACCGTAAGGTGACCGTGTCACCGCGGCAACTCGATCCCGACCGGTACAGCGACCCGATCTTCACCGGGACAAGGTGGCCGGGTCCGTCGCGCCGTCGACGACGTTGCGGCACAGCTCCGTCAGCCGCAGGTTGTGCTCCCGGGAGTGACGGCGCAGGACCGTGAACGCCTCGTCGGGCGAGATGTCGTCGTGCTGGGCGACCCTGCCCTTCGCCTGCTCGATGATCACCCGGCTGTTCAGCGCGCCCTGCAGCTGCTCGGCGAGCGTCTCGGCCCGGCGCACCGCACGCTCGTGCAGCAGGCCGATCGTGGCGGCGTCGGCCAGCGCCTGGCCCAGACGGTCGTCCGGTCCGGCGAGCGTGTGCGGGTCGGTGTGCAGCAGGGTCAGCGCACCGATGACGTCACCGCGCAGCTTCATCGGCAGCGCGTGCACGGCGCGGAAGCCCGCCGACGCAGCGCCGGCGGCGAAGCGTGGCCAGCGGGTGGCGTCGTAGGTCAGGTCGTGTGAGCTCACGGGCTCACCGCTGCGGACGCAGTCGACGCACGGCCCGTCGTCGACGGCCACCGCGAACACCTCGAGGAGCCGGGACCGTTCCGAGGACGCGGCGGCCACCGAGAGCCCGCCGGTGTTGAGGTCGGTGAGGATGATCCCGGCCGCGGAGACGTCGAGCAGGTCGACGCTGCTCTCGGCCAGGGTGGTCAACAGGTCCAGGGCGTCGAAGTCCGAGACCAGGGTGTCGGTCAGCGCCAGGAAGGCGTCGATGACCTGGGGTTCACGGCCGTTGCTCATCGGTCCTCCTCCACGCCGGGCCGGGTGGGCCCGCCGTCGTCCGGGTCCAGGATCAGTTCGCGGTCGACGATCCGGCGCGCCACCTGCTCGATCGGCTCGCTGTGGGCGAACGCGTGGGCCCGGATCCGCAGCAGTGCCCTGTCCACGCCGATCCCCTCGGCGCCCGAGACCATCCCGGAGGCCTGGTGGACCTCTGCGTGCACCCCGGGCAGCCACCCCATGTCAGCTGTGGCACCCGCGGTGCCGTTCTCCTCCGGTGTCGACGGTCCCACACCGACGGGAACGGCCGCAGCGTCGGAGCCGACGTCCGGCCCGGAGACCGTGAGCTCGAGGAGGACCTCGGTGGCCAGCCCGGCCAGCACCAGCGCGTCGGCGAACTGCCCGCGGGTCAGCGGCCCGGTCGTGTCCCGGTGTAGGTCCAGCGTGCCCAGCCGGACCGCGCCGACCTGCAACGGGAGCGAGAACACCGCCGCGGCCCCGGCCTGCAACGCCTCCGGCGTGAAGCCGAGCCACCTCGACGTGTCCTGGCCCAGGTCGCCGACGAGCACCGGCGCCCCCGACGCGTAGGCGTCCAGGCAGGGGCCCTCGCCGGCCGTGAGCTGCAGCGCCTCCAGCCGGCGGGCCACCGGGCCGGTGGCCCACAGCTGGTCCCGGCTCCCGGCCAGGCCACCGGCCAGCCCGGCCATCACCGTGATCCCGGCGCCGCTGACCCCCACCTCGGAGACCGCCAGCGCGCACACCCGGCCCAGCCGGGCCCGGCCGTCGGACGGCTCGCCCGCCCCGGCGGTCATCAGGTCGAGGAGCCGGCGTCGCCGGTCCTCGTCGCGGTCGTGGTCGGTGCCGTCGCCGCTCACGTGCAGCTCCCTGCCCGCGGACGGGATCGACGGTGTCCGGCCAGACGGTACGCCCGGATCAGCCGGACTGTGCGGCCACTTCCCGCAGACGGTTCATCCGTGCGGTCGTGGGCCAGCGGACCTCGGTGGCCCAGCCGAGCTTCTCGAACGCCGCGATGACGCGGGCCGACGGGTCGATCTGGCCGGGCACGGCGCCGTGGCGGGCGCACGTGGGGTCGGCGTGGTGCAGGTTGTGCCACGACTCGCCCATCGACAGGACCGCGAGCGGCCAGAAGTTGGTGGCCTTGCTGCGGGCCTCGAACGGACGGTCGCCGAGCATGTGGCAGATCGAGTTGATCGACCAGGTGACGTGGTGCAGTACCGCGACCCGGACGAGTCCGGCCCAGAACAGTGCGGTCACCGCACCCCACCAGGACATCGTGACCAGGCCGCCGATGAGTGCCGGCGCGGTGAGGCTCGCGACCGTCAGCAGCGGGAACAGCCGGGCGACCCGGGCGACGTCGCGGTCGGAGAGCAGATCCGGGGTGAAGCGGGCGGCGTTCGTGCGGTCCCGCTCGAACAGCCAGCCCAGGTGGGCGTGGAACATGCCCCTGGTGAGCCCGGCCGGTCCGTCGCCGTGCAGCCACGGCGAGTGCGGGTCGCCGTCCTTGTCGGCGAAGGCGTGGTGGCGGCGGTGGTCGGCCACCCAGGTGATGACGTCGCCCTGCAGCGCGAGGCTCCCGGCGACCGCGAGCCCGACGCGCAGGGCTCGGTTCGCCTTGAAGGCGCGGTGGGTGAAGTACCGGTGGAAGCCGACGGTGACGCCCAGCGCGGACACCAGGTAGAAGCCGGCCGCGAGACCGACGTCGAGCCAGCTCAGACCCCATCCCCAGGCCAGCGGCACGGCTGCGACCAGGGCGATCATCGGGATCAGTGTGAAGGCGTAGACGAGTGCGGCCTCGACCGGAGGCCGGCGCCCGTCGAGGACGGGCTTCGACGGGGCGGGGGCCTTCGCCGGTGGTGCCGCCGGTGCGCCCGGGGGGACGGGTTCGGTGATCGTCACGATCGAGGGGTTCTCCTTGGAGCTCGTACTGGGATGCGCCGCGCTGCGCTGCGGGTGTCCGAAGTCCGAGGTCTGGGAACTCACCCTGTGTACCCGCCGGAGCGGCCCCGCACCCTCTTTCCGGCGGGTGAGCCGAACCACGCGGGTCAGTCCGGGACGGGCGTCTCACGGACCACGACGACCGGGCAGGAGGCGAACCCGACCAGGCCGCGGCCGGTCGAGGTGACCGACATCGACGCCGGTGGCAGGTGCTCGCGATGCCCCACGACCACCGCGCGGGCCCCGTCGGCGCGGTCGAGCACGGCCCGCAGCGGGCTCCCCTCCACCAGCTCGCCCTCGATCTCCAGGCCCGGGTGCCGCTCCCGGGCCGCGGCGACGGCGTCACGCAGGATCTCGCCGGCGAACCCGCCGAGCGTCGTCCCGTCACCGGTGAGCCGGTGTGCGGCGCCCGCGGTGTCGGACACGACGTCGGACCAGGTGTGCACGGCCAGCACCCGCGTCCCGAAGGCGGTCGCGAGCCGGGAGGCGAAGTCGAGCGCGGTCCCGGCCGACGCGGTGCCGTCGACCCCGGCGACCACCGGGCCCTCGTCCGGCGGGCGGACGTCCGGCGTCCCGCCGCGCACGACGGCGACCGGGCACTCCGCCCGTTCGATCAGGGCCAGCGCGACCGAGCCGGCGAGCATCCCCGAGCGGGCGCCCTCGCCGTAGCTGCCCACGACGACGAGCCGGGCACCCGAGGACCGCCGGACGAGCAGGCCCGCCACACCGTCGGCCCCCTCCCCCTGCTCCTCGCCCGCCGACGTCCGCGGGACGTCCACCGTGGCCCCCGCCCCGGCCACGGACCCGGCGAGGCCCCGCAGCCAGGCCGGGTCGGCGCCGTCGGCCGGGGCACCCGCGTGCACCAGATGCAGCGGCGCGCCCCAGGCCGCGGCGAGCCCGGCCGCCCATCCGACGGCGTCGGCGGCGGAGGCCGACTCGTCGACGCCGACCACGATCGGCGGTCCGTCCTGTGTCCTCGTGCTCATGGCGCGTCCCACTCTCGTCGGGCCGGCCCGACGGCCGGCGCCGCCAGTCTGACCGGGTGCACCGCCGCCGACCAGGCGACGACCTCGCCCCACCCCGCCGCGCCGGCGACCGGGCGGGGAGAACAATGGGCCCGATACCGGTGACGTACACCGGCCACTGTGGAGGAAGGAACCGCCGCCGACATGGGCCAGAGCTCGGAGGACCCGTCGTCCGCACGACCGGCGCGTCGACGCCCGACCCGCGCGCAGACCCGTCAGAAGGTCCTCGACGCGGCGCTCGAGGTGTTCGGCGAGCTGGGCATCCAGGGCGGCTCGCTCGACGCCGTGGCCGAGGCCGGACAGCTGTCGAAGGGAGCCATCTACTCCAACTTCGCGTCCAAGACCGAGCTGGTCCTCGCGCTGGTCCAGGAGAACACCCTGAACCGGGTGGGGCTCGGCCTGGAGGCTGTCTCGCACGCCGACGGACCGGTGGACGCGCTCACGATGCTCTCGGCCGCCATGACCCGGGCGTTGAAGGGCGACCAGGTCCGTCACCGGCTGGTGGCGGAGCTCTACATCCTCGCCCACCGCGACCCGCAGCTGGCCGAGGCGCTCAAGGTCAGTCGCGCCGAGGCGCGGGCCATGGGCGCCGAGACCCTCCGTCAGGGAGCCGCGCTCCTCGGGATCACGCTCCCGATGCCGGCCGAGCACCTCATCGTCGTGCTGATCGGCCTGCACAACGGGCTGGCCATGGAGTACGGCATCGACGACGGGTCGGTGCCCGACGACCTGTTCGCCTCGGTCCTGGTGCCCACCGTCCTGCGCTGAGCCCGCCCGGCCTCGCCGGTCCCGCGGGCATGGCGGGTGCGACCCCCGACGTCCGCACCCGCCACTCCCCCTCGTGGTCGCCCGCGCCCGTCCCCCGACGGCCGGCTCCCGCGCTCAGCGTGGCGCACCCGCCCGGTGCTCGATACTCAGGGGTATCCGATACCCGACGGTCTCCGGATCCCCGAGACCGGCGGTCCTGACTCTCCTCGCCGGGGACAGATGAGTTCTCCCCGCGGGACCCGTCGATACAGGCATGACGACACACGTGCTGCAGACCGCCGAGGTCGACCTCGCCTACGACGTCCACGGACCCGTCCCGACAGCGGACGGGCGCCCGCCGCTGTTCCTGATCGGCCAGCCGATGGACGCGACCGGCTTCACCGCGCTCGTCGCGCAGTTCCCCGACCGCACCGTGATCACCTACGACCCGCGCGGTCTCGGCCGCAGCGTCCGCAAGGACGGCCGGACCGAGCAGATCCCCGAGGTCCAGGCCGGTGACGTGCTCGCCGTCATCGAGGCCGTCGGCGCCGGGCCGGTCGAGATGTTCGCCAGCAGCGGGGGCGCCGTCACCGCGCTGGCCCTGGTCGCGGCGGCCCCGGACGCGGTCGTCACGCTCGTGGCACACGAGCCTCCGATGATCCCGGTCCTGCCCGACGCCGAGGCCGCCGCACGGGCCCACGCCGGGTTCGGAGCCGCCTACCGGGCCCACGGCTGGGGTACCGGCATGGCCGCCTTCCTCGCGATGACGTCGTGGGAGGGCGAGTTCACCGACGCCTACTTCGCCCGGCCCGCCCCTGACCCGGCGGCGTTCGGGATGCCGGCCGGCGACGACGGCAGCCGCGACGACCCGCTGCTCTCCGACCGGGCGCTCGCCGTCGTCCGTTACCGTCCCGACGTCGACGCCCTCGCCGCCGCACCGACCCGTGTCGTGATCGCCGTCGGCGAGGAGACCGGCACGACGTTCACCGCGCGCACCGCGGTCGCGACGGCCGAGCTCCTCGGGCAGCGGGCGACGGTGTTCCCGAGCCACCACGGCGGCTTCATGGGCGGCGAGTTCGGCTACGCGGGGCAGCCGGAGGCCTTCGCCCGCAGGCTGCGCGAGGTCCTCGACGGGGACGCGGCCGACGGTCGCGTGGGCAAGCTCTCTCAATCAGCTGAGTGAAAGAAGTGGTAGCTTCGTATCGGTTACCGACTGACGTCCCCGGCTGGTGAAGAGGCCCCCGTGAAGATCGAGATCGACCAGGAGAAGTGCATCGGAGCAGGTCAGTGCGTGCTCTCCGCGCCCGACGTGTTCGACCAGCGCGAGGAGGACGGCATCGTCGTCCTCCTCGACGAGGTCCCGGCCGAGGAGCGGTGGGCCGGCGCCCGCGACGCCGCGGCGGTCTGCCCGTCCGGTGCCGTCACCGTGCACGAGGACTGAGCCGGTGCACGTCTCCACCGACTCCGGTGCCCCGTCCGTCGACCGGGGCCCCGCCCCCCGCAGGGCGAGCCTGCTGATCGGCGTCCTGGTCGTCTCGGCCTTCGTCATGATCCTCAACGAGACGATCCTGAGCGTCGCACTGCGCGACCTGACCGTCGACCTCGGCGTGTCGACGTCGACGGTGCAGTGGCTGACCAGCGGCTTCCTGCTGACCATGGCCGTGGTCATCCCGACCACCGGCTTCCTGCTCGACCGGTTCACGCCCCGGCAGATCTTCATCGTGTCGCTGAGCCTGTTCAGCCTCGGCACGCTGCTCAGCGCGATCGCGCCCGGGTTCGGGGTGCTGCTGGTGGGGCGGATCGTCCAGGCCTGCGGCACCGCGGTGATGCTGCCGCTGCTGATGACCTCGGTGATGCGGCTCGTCCCGATCGCCCGTCGTGGGGCCACCATGGGCACGATCACGATCGTCATCGCGGTCGCCCCGGCCGTCGGGCCGACGATCGGCGGCGCCGTGCTGGCCGGCCTGGGCTGGCGCTGGATGTTCTGGATCGTGCTGCCGCTGGCCGTCGCCGCCCTGGTGATCGGCGCCGTGTGGCTGCGTCTGGACAGCACCACCCGCGCGGTCCCGCTGGACGTGATGTCGGTGCTGCTCTCGGCGATCGGCTTCGGCGGGGTGCTCTACGGGCTCTCCACGCTCGGCGAGTCCTCCGGTGGCGGGCACGCCGTCCCGCCGTGGCTCCCCATCGTGGCCGGGGTGGTCGCGCTGGTCGTCTTCGTGGCCCGCCAGCTGCGCCTGCAGCGCGACGACCGCGCCCTGCTCGACCTGCGCCCGTTCACCCACCGGCCCTTCGCCGTCGCGATCGTCCTGAGCGTCCCGCTGTTCATGTGCCTGATCGGCGCCTCGGCGATCCTGCTGCCGCTCTACCTGCAGACCGTGCTCGGCACCAGCACGTTCGTCAGCGGGCTGGCGGTGCTGCCCGGCGGTCTGGTCCTCGGGCTGCTGGGACGCCCCGTCGGCGCGTTGTTCGACCGGTTCGGCGCCCGGCCGCTGGTGATCCCGGGTGCGGTCGCCATGGCGGCGTCGCTGTGGCTGTTCGCCACCCTGGGCCCGGCGTCGTCACTGAACGCGGTGATCGGCATCCACGTCCTGCTCATGGCCGGGCTCGGGCTGATGATGACGCCGCTGATGACCGAGTCGCTCGGCGTCCTGCCCGACCACCTGACCTCGCACGGCAGCGCCATCCTCTCGACGCTGCAGCAGGTCTCCGGCGCGTTCGGCACGGCGGTGTTCGTGACCGTCGCGGCGCTGGGCTCGGCGGCGCCGACCGGCAGTCCGGACGCCGACGGGCTGCAGACCGCGTTCGTCGTCGCCGGGTGCATCGGGCTGGTCGCGCTGGCGGCGTCGCTGTTCGTGCGGCGCCGGCCGGCCGTGTGGGCAGGGGCCGGCTCCGAGGTCGGCTCCGGAGTCAGCTGAACTCGGGCGGCTCGGCCTGGTGCTGGAAGACGATCGAGTCCTCGAAGGCCTCGACGTCGTTCGCGCCGCCGGGCGGGGTGTAGAGGTAGTCGCCGGGGCCGAGCGTCTTGTCGCCGATGCGGAGCCGGCCCGAGAAGACGAACAGCTCCTCGCCGGCGGGGTGGCGGTGGTCCGCGGTGGTGGCGCCGGCGGCGAAGCGGAGCACGGCCGCACCCGCCCCGGGTGCACCCGGCGGAAGCTCGCCCCGCTCGACTCCGGGTGCGGTCTCGCGCCAGGTGACGGCGTCGAGGGTCACGTGGTCCATGGCCATGTCGGTCTCCCTGTCGTGGTCGGGTTCCGGTGATCGACACTACGACGTCGGGCCGGCCCCGGCAGGGCTCACACCGCCGTGACCGCGTCCAGCCGCGACGGGTCCACCACGTACCCGGTGCGGCCGTCCGGCGCGGTGATGCGGGCCAGCATCGCCTCCGGTGGCGCGAGCGTCGTCTCCGCCGCCGCGCGCTCGCCGTCCTCGGTCCACCACATGCCCGTCCGCTCGTCGTCGGGGCCGCGGTGCAGCCGCAGCGGCACCGGCGGCCGTGTGGCGGGCTCGCCGTCCTCGGCGTAGCCCGCGGCGGCGAACAGCTCCACCCACTGCTCCGGATCGAGGCGCTGCGTCGGCCGCGCCGGCCCGGACCAGGCGTCGGCCACGGCGCGCGGGAGCACGTCGTCCCCGACCAGGTCGGCGTCGGTCAGCTCGACGAGCAGCGCGGGCACCCGCTCGTGACCGACGCGCGTCGCCGCGGTCGTCCATTCGGTACGGCTGAGCACGGCGCCGCGGTCGAGCAGGGCGTTGACGGTGATCTCGTACAGTCCTGCGCTCACGCCCGCCTCCCGGGGTCGACGACCTCCCGAAAGTACAAGATCCGCCCGTCCCGACCCGCGATGCTGGCACCGACCTCGACGAGCAGGACGGGAGAACAGGGTGCACGCGATCCGCATCATGCCCAACCTCCGGGTGGCCGACATCGGGGCCGCCCGGAGCTTCTACACCGGCTTCCTCGGCCTGGGCACCGAGGAGTTCGACCTGGGGTGGGTGGCCCGCTACACCTCCCCCGAGACCGGGGCGAACGTCCAGCTCGTCACCCGCGATGCGACCTCGGCCGAGGACGCGGCGATCTCCGTGCACACCCCCGACGTCGACGCCGCCTACGCCGAGGCGCAGTCCCTCGGCTACGAGATCGTGCACCCGCTGACCGTCGAGGAGTGGGGCGTGCGGCGGTTCCTGGTCCGGGCACCGGACGGGAACATCGTGAACGTCGTCGCGCATCGGGACTGAGCCGGTGTCCCGGACACCGTCCGGTGCGGTAGAGATAGCGGTGTCCTCCGTGTTCTCCACCTCCGGGATGGGATCGTCATGACCTCCGTTGTGCGAGAGCAGCCGCTGCCCGGCTCCCCCGACCTGCTGGCCTGGCTGCGCGGGGCCGTGCGCGACCCGTCGTCGCTGCACGCCCGGGCGACCGACCGGCTCGCCTACGCCCACGACGCCTCGCACTTCGCGCTCACCCCGCGCGCGGTGGTCACCGCCGCCGACGCCGACGAGGTCGGACGCCTGTTCGCCGCGTCCGCCGGCTCCGGGGTCCCGCTGACGTTCCGCTCCGGCGGGACCAGCCTGTCCGGGCAGGGCGGCACCGACGGGATCCTCGTCGACACGCGTCGGCACTTCCGCGACATCGAGGTCCTCGACGACGGCGCCCGCGTCCGGATCGGGCCCGGTGCGACGATCCGCCAGGTCAACGCCCGCCTGCAGCGATTCGGGCGCAAGCTCGGGCCGGACCCGGCCAGCGAGGGCGCCTGCACCGTCGGAGGGGTCGTCGCCAACAACTCCAGCGGGATGGCCTGCGGCACCGTCGCGAACAGCTACGCCACCCTCGACTCGGTGGTGCTCGTGCTGCCGTCCGGCACCGTCGTCGACACCGCCGCACCCGACGCCGACGAGCGGCTGCGCGCCCTGGAGCCCGCCCTGCACGCCGGGCTGGCGCGCCTGCGCGACCACGTCCGCGGCGAGCCCGCGCTGCGCAAGCACGTCGAGGCGCAGTTCTCGATGAAGAACACCATGGGCTACGGGCTGAACTCGCTGCTCGACCACACCCGGCCGTCGGACATCCTGGCCCACCTGACCGTGGGCAGCGAGGGCACGCTGGGGTTCATCGCCTCGGTCGTCATGCGGACCGTCCCGGTGCTCGCACACGCCCGGACCGGGCTGCTCGTGTTCGACGATCTCGCCGCCGCCACCGGCGCCCTCCCCGCCCTCGTCGGGACCGGTCCCGCGACGATCGAGCTCCTCGACGCCACGTCGCTGCGCGTGGGCCAGGCGGACCCGCAGGCCGACGAGCTGCTGCGCACGCTGGCCGTCGACAACCACGCCGCGCTGCTGCTGGAGTACCAGGCCGACTCCGCCGCCGAGGCCGACGACCTGGCCGGATCGGCGCGCGGGGTCCTCGACACGCTGCCGCTGGTGGGGGCCGGGTCGCTGACGTCGGAGCCGGCCACCCGCGCCGGGTACTGGCACATCCGCAAGGGCCTCTACGCGATGGTCGCCGGTGCCCGCCCGCAGGGCACGACGGCGCTGCTCGAGGACGTCGTCGTCCCGGTCCCCGAGCTGCTGCCCACCTGCGTGGAGCTGACGTCGATGTTCGACCGTCACGACTACCGCGACTGCGTGATCTTCGGCCACGCCAAGGACGGCAACATCCACTTCATGCTCACCGAGCGCCTCGGCGACGGCGCGCCGCTGGACCGGTTCGCCCGGTTCACCGACGAGATGGTCGAGCTGGTCCTGGGCCACGGCGGCTCGCTCAAGGCCGAGCACGGCACCGGCCGGATGATGGCACCGTTCGTGCGCCGCCAGTACGGCGACGAGCTCTACGACGTGATGCGCGAGATCAAGCGGCTCTGCGACCCGCGGGGGCTGCTCAACCCGGGCGTCGTGCTCACCGACGAGCCCGAGGGACACCTGCAGCACCTCAAGTCCTCCCCGCCCGTCGAGGACGAGGTCGACCGCTGCGTGGAGTGCGGGTTCTGCGAGCCCGTCTGCCCCAGCCGGGACCTGACGACCACCCCGCGGCAGCGGATCGTGCTGCGCCGCGAGACCGAACGGGCCCGCCGGGACGGCGACACCGCGCTGGTCGAGCAGCTGGAGCGCGAGTACGCCTACGACGGCATCGACACCTGCGCCGCGGACGGCATGTGCCAGACCGCGTGTCCGGTGCTGATCAACACCGGTGACCTGGTCACGCGGCTGCGCGCCGAGCAGGCGGGGACGCTGGCGTCGAAGGGCTGGACCGTCGCCGCGAAGCACTGGGACGCCACGACCCGGGCCGCGGCCGCGGCGCTGAGCACCGCCACGTTCCTGCCGGACCCGGTCGTGACGCGGGCGAACGCCGTGGCGCGCAGAGCTGACGACACTCTCCCTCTCTGGTCCCCCGAGCTTCCCGCCGGCGGGCGTCGCCGGGACGTGCCGGCGGCCCCGACGGCGCCGGTCGCCGTCCTGTTCTCCTCCTGCACCGGCACCATGTTCGGCGCGGCCACCGAGGGCCCCGGCGCGACGGCGGCGTTCCGGACGCTGTGCGAGCGGGCGGGCGTGCCGGTCACGACACCGTCGGCCATGCCGTCGCTGTGCTGCGGGACGCCGTGGAAGTCCAAGGGGATGTCCCGCGGCTACGACGAGATGTCGTCCCGCGTCCTGCCCGCGCTGTGGGAGGCGACCCGGTCCGGTTCGCTGCCGGTCGTCGGAGACGCCTCCTCCTGCACCGAAGGCCTCCGGCTGATGATCGAGAAGGGGCCGGAGCGGTACCGGTCGCTGCGGGTCGTCGACGCGGTGGCGTTCGTCGCCGAGCACGTGCTGCCCCGTCTGACCGTGAGCGATCCGGTCGGGCCGGTCGCGCTGCACCCGACGTGCTCGGCGACGCGTCTCGGCGTGGCCGGCGCGCTGCGGGACGTCACGGCGGCCGTCGCGTCGTCGGTGACCGTCCCCGACGAGTGGGGGTGCTGCGGCTTCGCCGGCGACCGCGGGCTGCTGCACCCGGAGCTGACGGAGTCCGCGACCGCCCGTCAGGCCGCCGAGCTCGACCGGCGGGGCCCGTTCGACGCCCACGTCTCCTGCAACCGCACCTGCGAGCTGGGAATGACACGCGCGACCGGGCGTCCGTACGAGAACGTGCTCGAGCTCGTCGAACGGGCGACACGGCCCGCCTGAACCGCGCCCCGCCCGGGACCGGGCCCGCCCGAGCCCATGCCGACCGCCCACCAGCCGTCCGAGACCGGCGGCGCCCGCCCTGACCTCGGCGTCAATCCGGTGTTCGCCCGGGAGCCGGTCCGGGTGCCGCGCTTCACGCTGCCCGAGAGCGAGCTCGACGCCGACGTCGCCTACCAGGTGGTGCACCCGCCTACACGTTCCCCGCCCACCGCGAGGACATCGCGGCGCTGCGCATCGTGGTGCGCAACGGCTTCTCCCCCGACCTCGCCGATCTCCTCCTCGACGATCTGCGTCGGGTCGTGGAACGACTGGGGAAGCAGAGCACGCCGCGACGCGGCACCGAGTCGTCATCGTTCTCGCACGGGGCTCAACGCGCGCTGGGTTCGTAGCCGCGCCGGGTTCGTAGCCGCGCCGCGTTCGTAGCTCGCCGGGCCGCCGGGCCGCCGGGTCGCCGGGTCGCCGGGTCGCCGGGTC
Organism: Pseudonocardia sediminis; assembly: GCF_004217185.1. Classification (NCBI taxonomy): domain Bacteria; kingdom Bacillati; phylum Actinomycetota; class Actinomycetes; order Pseudonocardiales; family Pseudonocardiaceae; genus Pseudonocardia; species Pseudonocardia sediminis. The sequence goes on from NZ_SHKL01000001.1 coordinate 3,968,315, forward strand.
GCCGGGTCGCCGGGTCGCCGGGTCGCTGGGTCGCTGGGTCGCTGGGTCGCTGGGTCGCTGGGTCGCTGGGTCGCTGGGTCGCTGGGTCGCTGGGTCGCTGGGTCGCTGGGTCGCTGGGTCGCTGGGTCGCTGGGTCGCTGGGTCGCTGGGTCGCTGGGAAAGCAGCGTCCCCCTCGCTTTCGAACCGCGCTCGGCGTGCGCCGAACGGCCTCTGAGCTGCGTCGACAGGCCTTGATACGAACATGCGTTCGAGTATGATGGAGGCATGTCCACCGGACGGGTCGCCGCAGCGCACGACCGCCTCATCGAGGCCGTCGAAGAACTCCGCGCCGCCACCCTGGGCGCGAGTGACACCGAGCAGATCAACGTGCTCATCGCCTGCGAGGCCGCCCGCCGGCGCCTCGACCACCTCTCCGTCGAGGTCCTCGCGAGTGCCGAGCGGCGCGACGTGTTCACCTCCCGCGGCTACAAGACCAGCTCCGCCGCCCTCGCCGACCTCCTCGGCTGGGAACGCTTCGAGGCCCGCCGGCACGCGATGGCCGCCGAGAACGTGGTCGGCAAGACCGCCCTCGACGGCACTGCGTTGCCGCCGCGCCTGCCTGCCACCGCGGAGGTGTTCGACACCGGCCGGACCAGCCTGCGCCATGTCGAGGTCGTGGCGAAGGTGCTCGGGACCCGCGCCGCGGAGCGGCTCTCTCCCGAGGTGTGGGCGGCCGCGGAGGCGCAGATCGGCGCCAAGGCCGCCGAGTACACCCCGAACGAGCTGCAGGTGTGGGGCACCGCGCTGGTCGACAAGCTGGACCAGGACGGCCCGGAGCCCGATGACGACCGGCCGGAGCCGGAGGTCAACGAGCTGCGAATCGTCCGTCATCGCAACCGGCCGGGCGGGAAGATCACCGGACGCTTCGACGACGCCGCCATGTTCGACACCATCGCCACCGTCATCGACGCCAAGTCCAAGCCCACCTCCTCCGACGAGACCCGCGAACCGGCGCAGCGCCAGGCCGAGGCCCTGGCCGAGGTGTGCGCGTTCGCCCTGTCCCACGGACCCACGGGGCTGGTGCCCGAGACCGGTGGGCGTCGCCCCCAGATCTCGGTGATCATCTCGCTGGAGGACCTGGAGAAGCGCGCGAAGACCGGGATGCTCGACTTCGGCGGACGCACCTCCACAGAAACCCTGCGGATGATGGCCTGCGACTCCGCGGTCATCCCCATCGTCTTCGACGGCAAGGGCCAGCCCCTCGACGTCGGACGCGCCACCCGCACCATCCCCGACGGTCTCCGCCGCGCGGTCGTCGCCCGCGACCGCGGCTGCGCCCACCCGGGCTGTGATCGGCCGCCGTCGTGGTGCGAGGTCCACCACGTCATCCCGTGGGAAGAACACGGCGAAACCAAGATCGACAACCTGGTCATGCTCTGCCGACAACACCACCGGTTGATCCACCACCCCGGATGGGACGTCCGCATCCAGGACGGACTGCCGGAGTTCCTGCCGCCCGCCTGGATCGACCCGACCCGGACACCACGTCGCCGCCCCGCGCCGATGATCGACATCCCCGCGCCACGGCGCTCCGCGCAGTCCGAACCGGAAGCCGACTCCGAGCACTCACCGGCGCCCCGGGAAGGTGCCCCCTCGCCCGCCATCGCCACGGAGTCCGGTCGCCCACCGCGCATCCGCATCGCGAACCTCGACGACCTCTTCGGCATGCCCGCTCCATGACCGGGGTGCAGTCATGCCGTCCTACGAAACCGCGACTATGGGCGAGCGCGGTTGAGGTGGGGTCGGCACTCATGTCGACCTCGACATGACACCACAGCTCGCCGTCTGCTTCCGCACCGCGCACCCGCCGAGTGTCAACCGTTGCACCGTCCTGCATCACGAGCGACTTGTGGAGCACTCGCCAAAGCGCGAACCAGGAGGGCCCACATCGGCCGGACTCCGGCTCCTGCCTCGGACCGTCGCCGAGATGAGCGGTGACGGCGAGAATGGCGACGTGATCATCGCCGTCGAGGGACCGAGCGCGGCGGGCAAGACGACGTGGTGCTCCCGCCAGCCTTGGCCTGTCGTGGCCGAGTACCAGCCCACGGGACACGAGCCGCCCGACGACGTCGACGAGTCCCGGCGGGCCGCCTACTGGGTGGACGTCGACGTCGGACGGTGGGGGCGGGCGCGGACGCTGGAGAGGGGCAACCCGATCGTGCTGTGCGACGGCGACCCCGTGAAGCTGCACTACTCCTGGTGCCTCGCCCGCGTCGGCGCGGCGCCCTGGTCGAGGTTCGACGAGCAGCTCCGCCACGCGCGGGCCGCGTTCGCTGCGGGACGGCTGGGGATGGCCGACCTGGTGATGGTGTCGATCCCGTCGGTGGAGACCCTGCACCGACGCAGGGCGGCGGACCGCACACGCCGCCGGCGCTCGTTCGACCTTCATGTGTCGCTGCGCGAGTCCTTGCGGGAGTGGCACTCCGCCGTCGAATCGGCCGATCCGGGTCGGGTGGTGTGGTCGTTCCCACCGGACGGTGTACCGGCACCGGCCCGTCGACGCTCCGGGTCCGGCGGTCCCGCCCTGCTCGAGCGACTCGTCACGGGACTGCCCGCAGGCGTCCGTCGACCCTGATCGATTCTCGGGGACGTCGACCTCTCCTACGCTCTTGACCTTGACACCGTGTGAAGGTGCTGACTGGGGAAGGAGGTGGTTCCCATGACGACATCGACGACACCACGATCGGCCGCGCGGCTGGGCCGGGCCCTCGACGCGCCCGGATCGTCCGAGAGGCTGCAGGCCGTCCTCGCGGCCGGAACGATGCCGGAGCCCGGGTTCGTCGACATCCTGGTGGCCCGGTGCGGTGTCGAGCCCGACTTCTACGTGCGCGACATGCTGACCTGGGCCCTGACCCGCCATCCCGCTGACGTCACCGTCCCCCTCCTGCTCGACGAGGTCCGGGCGGGATCGACGCAGGCGCGCAGCCAGGCGTTGCACACGTTGTCCAAGGTCGGCGACCCACGCGGGTGGCGGGCCGTCACGACCGCGGTGCTGCAGGACCCCGACGACGACGTGGCCCGTGCCGCGTGGCGGACCGCCGTCGTCCTGGTTCCGGACGGGGCCGAGGCGGGGCTGGCGGCGACGCTGGCGACCCAGCTCGGCCGTGGCGGGCGGGACGTCCGGCTGAGCCTCAGCCGGGCGATGGCCGGCCTGGGCGACGCAGCGGAGGCGGTCCTGGCGGAGGCGGCCACACGGGGTGGCGTCGAGGCGCGCATCCACGCGGTCGCCACGCGACGCCTGCTGGGCGACCCGGACGAGGCGTTCGACGCCTCGGTCTTCGAGGCCCGGCGCATCGTGGCGCTCATGGACGCCCCCGAGCCGGACGCCCCCGGGCCGGACGCCCCGCCGGTGGACCAGCCTCCGGACGGCGGCGCCCGTGCGGATCGGTGAGGTGGCGCGGCGTTCGGGCATCAGTGCCCGGATGCTGCGCCACTACGACTCCGTCGGGCTCGTGCCGCCCACGGGACGCACGGCGGCCGGGTACCGCGAGTACTCCGAGGCCGACCTGCAGCGCCTGTTCCACGTCGAGAGCCTGCGGTCCCTAGGCCTGTCGCTGGTCGAGGTGCAGCGCGCCCTCGACGACCCGGCGTTCGCCCCGTCCGACGTCGTGGACCGGCTGGTCACGGCCACACGGGAACGCATCGCCCGCGAGGAGGAGCTGCTGCACCGCCTGCAGCGGGTGCGGTCGAGCGGCCCCGAGCGCTGGGCCGACGCGCTGCACGTCGTGTCGCTGATGCGCGAGCTGCAGTCCGGTGACCCGTCGCGGCGGCAGACGAGCGCGCTCTCGACGGCCGGGAGCGGGCCCTCCCACCGTGCCGCCACGCTCGCCGAGGCCCTGCTCGCCGAGACCGACCCGAACGTCGCCGGCGCGCTGCGCTGGGCGGTGGAGCGGTCGGACGCGGCCGACGAGGCGCTGGCGGTCCTGGTCCCGGCGCTGGACTCGCCCGAGGGACCGGTCCGACGGCGCGCCGTGGCCACGATCGCGGAGCTGGCCGGTGACCGGGCGGGCGCCGTGCTCACCGGAGCCCTCGACCACACGGACCAGGCGGTCCGCCACACCGCCGCCCTCGCGCTGGGTACGCGGGGCGAGCTCGGCGCGGTACCGGTGCTGACGGAGATGGTGGTCGGGGGTCACCTCGACGTCGACGCCGCGGAGACGCTGGGCTCGCTGGCCCGCCGCCACGACACGGCCGGGTCCCTGGCCGGGGAGATCGCCGAGGAGATCCGCAAGCGGCGCGCCGGATCGGCGGCGCGGATCCGGCTCGCGCAGGCCCTGGGCGAGCTGCCCGCCGCGGCGACGCGACCGATCCTCGACACGCTGAGCCGCGGGGCGGACGCCGACGTCGCGCGGATAGCGACGTACCTGCTCCAGCTCTCCGACGAGCAGGGCTGAACCGCTACGCCGGACCGTCCAGGCCGTCGAGCACGCGTTCGGCGATGTCGCCGAGGACGCGCACCTCCTCCGCGGTGAGCCGGTCGAGCACGACCTCACGCACCGTCTCGACGTGACGCGGTGCCGCGCGCTCGATGGCGCGCCGGCCGTCGTCGGTCAGCACGATGAACGCGCCCCGCCCGTCGTCCGGGCAGTCCTCGCGGGCCACCAGGCCGCGGCGCTGCATGCGCGACAGGTGGTGCGAGAGCCGGCTCTTCTCCCACTGCAACGACTCGGCGAGCTCCAGCACGCGGGCCCGTGGCTGTTCCCCGGGATCCCGGGCCCGATCGGTGAGCTGGACCAGGACGTCGAAGTCGGCCAGCGACAGACCGGAGTCCGCCTGCAGCTGGCGGTGCAGCCGCGCGGTCACCTTCGCCTGCATCGACAGGTAGCCGCGCCAGGCGCGTCGCTCGTCGTCGTCGAGCCACCGGGTCTCCGTCACGCGACCGAGTCTAACGGAATAGTTGACGCATCAACCACGTTCCTCCAGTATCTGCATGACACGTCAACCAGTTGGGGAGTGATTCCGATGACCGACACCGCCACACGCGCCGCCGAGCAGGACGCGGTCCGGGCACGGCTGCGCGAGGAGTACCTCGCCCCGCCCGCCGAGCGGCCGGCGTCGAGCGCGCGGGGGCTGCACCACACCGCACTGCTCTCGCAGGACGTGCGACGCACGATCGACTTCTACCAGGGCGTCCTGGAGTTCCCGCTCACCGAGCTGATCGAGAACCGGGACTACGCGGGCTCGTCGCACTTCTTCTTCGACATCGGCAACGGCAACCTGCTCGCCTTCTTCGACTTCCCCGGGCTCGACCTGGGCCCCTACGCCGAGGTGCTGGGCGGCCTGCACCACATGGCGATCTCCGTCGACCCCGAGCGGTGGGAGCACCTGCAGGGCAAGCTCGACGCAGCGGGCGTCGAGTACGTCGTACACAGCGGCGTGTCGATCTACTTCACCGACCCCGACGGCGCACGCATCGAGCTGATCGCGGACCCACTCGGCGAGATGTACGGCCACCACGTCCTCTGACACCACACCGTTCCGGGGCGTGAGCCCCCGCGGCACCACCAGAGAGGAACCAGCGCACATGAGCGACATCGCACCCGCCGGACTGCACCACGTGACGGCGATCGCGGCCGACCCCCAGGAGAACGTGGACTTCTACGCCCGCGCCCTGGGCCTGCGGCTGATCAAGCAGACGGTCAACTTCGACGCACCGGACGTCTACCACCTCTACTACGGCGACGCGTCCGGCACACCGGCGTCGATCCTGACGTTCTTCCCCTGGAAGGGCGTGCACGCCGGGCACAACGGCGCCGGCCTGACCACCGCCACCGCGTTCGGCGTCCCGCCGGAGTCGATCGGCTTCTGGCAGAACCGGCTCACCGACCTGAAGGTCGACCACGACGCCCCCGTCGACCGGGACGGCGCCGAGGTCCTGACCCTGCGCGACCCGCACGGCCTCGTGATCGACCTCGTCGCCTCGCCCGGGGACACCCGCTCCGGATGGGACGGCGCCGCGGGCATCCCCTCCGAGCACGCCGTCCGCGGCCTGCACTCGGTGACCCTGTCCGAGGCCCAGCTCGAGCCCACCCAGCGGATGCTCTCGGAGATGCTGGGGATGAGCCTGTCCTCCGAGGCCGGCGACCGGTCGCGGTTCGTGATGCCCGGCGACGGGCCGGCCACGCTCGTGGACGTCGCCGCCGAGACCCGCGGGCGGGGCCTGCAGGCCGGTGGCACCGTGCACCACGTCGCGTTCCGGGCGCCGGACTCGGCGACGCAGCTGCGCTGGCGCCAGGAGCTGGTCGAGGCCGGGATCGACGTAACTGAGGTCAAGGACCGGCAGTACTTCACCTCGATCTACTTCCACGAGCCCGGTGGCGTGCTGTTCGAGATCGCGACCGACCAGCCCGGGTTCACCGTCGACGAGCCGCTGCTCACCCTCGGCCGCGAGCTGAAGCTCCCGCCGTGGCTCGAGCCCAGCCGCGAGCAGATCGCCCGCGGCCTGCCGACGCTGCAGGTGCCCGACGACGTCCACGGGAACGACCGGTGAGCGCCGGATTGGAACGCCCGCACGTCTGGGTGCCCGGCACCGGCGCCACTCCCCTGCTGCTCCTGCACGGCACCGGCGGCGACGAGCACGACCTGCTGGCGCTGCGCGAGCACATCGCCCCGGACGCACCGGTGCTCTCGGTGCGCGGGGCGGTGTCGGAGAACGGGATGCCGCGGTTCTTCCGGCGGCTGCGCGAGGGCGTCTTCGACGAGGACGACATCCGGTTCCGCGTCGACGAGCTCGCCGCGTTCCTCGCCGCCGCGGAGAAGGAGTACGGGGTGACGCCGGGCGCCTGGACCGCGGTCGGGTTCTCCAACGGCGCCAACATCGCCTCGGCGCTGCTGTTCGGCCACCCGGGAGCACTGACCGCCGCGGTGCTGCTGGCCGCGATGGTGCCCTACCGCGACGGCCCGCCGGCCGCGGACCTGACCGGTAAGCGGGTCCTGCTGTCCAACGGCCGCCGCGACCCGATGGCCACCGCCGACCACACCACACGCCTGACCGACCAGCTGCGCACCGCGGGCGCCGACGTCACCGATCTTCCCCACGACGGCGGGCACGGCATCGACGCACGCCTGCTCCCCCGCGTCGCAGAATGGGTCACCGGCTGACCCCGTCCCGCCCCGAGGAGAACCCCATGTCCGACCAGGACACGATCGCCCTGCGCCACGCGCCGGACCGGAGCCTCTACGCCGTCGACGTCGACGGCGAGGAGGTCGGGTTCGCGGCCTACGTCGACTCGGACGGCCGGCGGATCTTCTTCCACACCGTCGTCGACGAGCGGTTCGGTGGCCGTGGCCTGGCCGGGAAGGTCGTCGCGTACGCCCTGGCCGACACCCGCGAGGCCGGGCTGCGGATCGTGGCGATGTGCCCCTACGTCGCGAAGTACGTGACCACCCACCACGAGGTCGACGACCTGCTCGACCCGGTCACGACGGCGGCGCGCGCCGCCGTCCGCGACGCCCAGGGCTGACGGCCGAGGCTGCGGGAACAACAGGGCCCCTCCCGCGGTTCCACCAGCATGGTTGACACATCAACCAGCAACGGCTCCGCGGAAGGGGAGGACCAGACATGAACACCCTGACCGATCGTTACGACCGGGCGACGTTCCTGTTCGCCGCCGGCGACCACATCGAGGCCTCCCGTGCTCTGGCCGACCTCGTCGCCGACGAGCCGGCCTCGAGCAGCCTGCGTCTCCTGCTGGCTCGGGCGTACTACCACTCCGCCCAGCTCGGCCGCGCCGAGCAGGAGCTGCGGACGCTGGTCGAGCAGAACCCGGTCGACGTCTACGCCCGTCTGCTGCTGGGGCGCACCCTGCAGCGGCAGAGCCGGCACGACGACGCGGCGGCCCACCTGCGCCTCGCCGAGGCGATGAGCCCGGCCGCCTGACCGGCACCGTCCACGAGCGGGCCCGGCGCGAGCACCTCGCGCCGGGCCCGTTCGCGTGGGCTCACCGCACCAGGCCGCGGAACGACCCGATCGCGTGCTCCAGCTCGGACACCGCGACGTTCTCGTCGACGGCATGCATCCGCGCCGGGTCCCCCGGGCCCCAGATCGCGATCGGGACGCCGGGCAGCACCGGGGCGAGGACCGAGGCGTCGGTGAAGTAGCGGACCGGCTCGGAGGCCGGGTCGCGCCGTGCGACCCACGGGTCGCCTGCGCTGGTCGTGACGGCGGGCAGCCGCGAGGTCACGGTCACCTCGTCGGCCTCGGGCTGGCGCTCCCACCACGCCAGGAGGTCGGCGCCGTCTCCGACGATCCGGTGGTCGAGACGGGCCTCGGCGCGGTCGGGGACGATGTTGGTCGCGGTGCCGCCGGACAGCGTCCCCAGGTTGAGCGTCTCCGGGCCCAGGTACGGGTCGGCGCCCAGCGGCAGCTCGGTGCGCGCCCGGACGGTCAGGTCGGCCAGGCGCGCGATCGCGTTCACACCCAGGTCGGGCGTGCTGCCGTGGGCCGCCCGCCCACGTGAGACGACCCGGAGCCAGAGTGCCCCGCGGTGCCCGAGGTGGACGCGGTTGTGGGTCGCCTCCGGGATCACCACGGCGGACGGGGACAGGGCGCGCACGGCGTCGCGTGCCTGCGCCGCGCCCAGGCAGCCGACCTCCTCGTCGCTGGTCAGCAGAAGTGCGGCGGGTGTCCCGCGGCGGGCCGCCTCGACGAGCCCGGCCGCCGAGGCGACCACCCCGGCCTTCATGTCCGACGCCCCGCGGCCGTGGACCAGGCCGTCGGCGATCTCACCGCCGAACGGGTCGACGCTCCAGTCGGCGGTCGAGCCGACGGGCACCGTGTCGACGTGGCAGGCGAACAGCACGGGCGCGGTGCCGCCGGTGCCCAGCAGCGCCCAGGGGTGGTCGCCGTCGAGCTCGCTCTCGCACCGGACGTCGGGGGCGATCGCCCGCACGGCCGCCAGGACCGTCTCGATCACCGCGACCTGCCCGTCCGGGCCACCGGAGACGCTGCGCTGCCGCACGAGGGTCGAGAGCAGCTCGGCCGCGCCCTGTTCGGTGCCGTTCCAGGTGCCGTGTGCCACGGGTGCTCCGTCCGGTCGGGGGTGACCACCTTCGCAGGGAGGGTCGCGGAGGTCGCCGTCACGGTGCCCGCTCGGCCGGCCGTCGCTGCGGTAGAACGACGGGCGACGGGTGATCACCCCGGCCCGTCGCCGCACCGCCCACCCGAGGAGCCCCCATGACCACGGCCGGGACCCCCACCGCCGACCTCTACGACGACCTCGGCGAGGCCCTGGACTCCTGCGACGTCCAGTTCCGCCAGTTCGGCGGCCGCACGCGGTTCCACGGCCCCGTCGTCACCGTGCACTGCTTCGAGGACAACGCGCTGCTCAAGTCGGTCCTGTCCGAGCCCGGCGAGGGCCGGGTGCTCGTGGTCGACGGCGGCGGGTCGCTGCACCGGGCGCTGATCGGCGACGTGATCGCCGGGCTCGCCGTGGGCAACGGGTGGGCGGGGGTCGTCGTGCATGGCGCGGTCCGCGACGTCGCGGCCCTGCGCGACCTCGACATCGGGATCAAGGCGCTCGGCTCGAACCCGCGCAAGTCGACGAAGACCGGCGCCGGGCGCCGCGACGTGCCGGTCACGTTCGGGACCGCCAGCTTCGCCCCTGGCGACGTCCTGCACAGCGACGAGGACGGCATCGTGGTCGAGCACCCCTAGCCCGTCGAGCACCCCTGGCCCGTCGGGACGCCGGCGGTCGGGAACGCCGGCCGGTCAGGGCGCGAGCACGAGCGCGACCGCCCCGCAGGTGAGCACCACCATCGACGCGAGCATCGGGTACTGCACGCGCAGCGCCGTCCGCGGCGGGAACAGCCGCACCGCGCGCTCGTGGGCGGCCACCGCGGCGGCGACGTGCCCAAGCACGATCGAGGCGAGCTGCACGGCGGCGATCGCGCCCACGCCGACGACGGTGTAGTCGACGGCGAGGCCCGCGGTGCCGAAGAGGTCCGCACCGGTCCCGAACGGGTCACTGGCCAGCACGAACGGGAGCTGGCCGTCGAAGACGAACAGCGAGAAGTAGTGCGCGACCGCGTACCCGGCCGCGATCGGCACGATGGTGTGGGCGAACGCGACCGGGATCGGCGCGCGGTCGGTCCGCCGCGCCGGCTCGGACCGCCAGGTGCCGAGCAGGTACAGCGCCACGACGACGGCGGTGACCCCGGCGAGCCCGGCGCTCGCCCACAGCGGGCCGCGGGGCACCGACTCCGACCACAGCGAGGAACGGGACAGCCCGTCGAACGCGGTCGTGCCGACCAACACCAGCACCACGGCGACCAGCCCCGGCTGCGGACGCAGCGCCTCGAGGCCGTCGAGGGGGTTGCGCAGCACGAGCCGGCCGTCGGCGCGGCGCCCGATCGGAGCGAGCGAGCCGAGCAGCGTCGAGAAGACCTCGAACCCGTCACCGCGGGCGAACCAGCGCCGGCCGAACACCGCCGCCGCGGCGAGGTGGACGACGGCGTACCCGGTCAGGAACGCGGCCACCACCCGCGGGTCGGCGGGCTCGGGATGGGCCAGCTCCAGCCAGCCGAACGCGGCCAGCGACACCGCGGCGGGCCACAGGCCGACCCGGTGCGGCAAGTCGCGCACACCGCGCTCCGGGTCGAGGCGCAGCACCGCGGCGATCCCGGCGTGCAGGAGCCGCAGCGGGTTCAGCACCCGCCACACCGGCCCGAGCAGCAACGACGCCGGGACCAGGCCGACCCAGAACGTCACGTAGAACGTCCACGGCGCGAGGTTGTCCGGCGTCTCCGGTGGCCCGGCGAGCCCGACCACGACGACGAACAGGGCGAGCAGTGTGACGAGCGAGCACAGGGCGAACCGCGACGAGGGGGCGTCCAGGACCGCGGCGAGCCCCCGCGGGAGCGGGCGTCCACCGTCGGCGCCGTGCAGGCGAGGAGTGCGCCAGAGGACGCCGAGCAGGGCGAACGTGCCGACGAGCACCACGCCCGCCGCGATCGCGGCCAGCTCCACCGGGACCGGCAGGTCCCCTCGGGTACCGACCCCGTGGGCGAGGACGGTCACGACACCTGGAGGGTCGCCAGCTGCGCGCCGGACCCGTGCAGCTCCAGCTCGAACTCGCCGGGGATGTTAGCGGTGAACGCGATCGTGGCCGGACGGCCCGCGGTCAGCGGGGCCTCCCGGTCGTAGCCGTGCAGGTGGGCCTCGTCGGCGACGTCGCTGGTCACGACGATCTGCACGGCCTCGCCGCGGGTGATCGCGACGGTGCCGGTGTCGCCGGTGACCGTCCCTCCGGCGTAGGAGACCCGCACGGTGCGGACGGCCGGGGCGGCGGGAGCAGCGGGGGACGGGGCCGCCGCGGCACCCGCGGGTGGCGGCGTGTCCGCCGCCTGCCGCGGGGCCTCGGCACACCCGGCGACGAGGAGGACGGCCAGGACCGGCCCGAGCAGACCTGCGATCCGCAGGGTCCGGGCGGCGGGTCGGGCCGTGACGAACGGACGGGTCATCGGGAATCCTCGGTCGTGCGGGAGGGGTGGGACGTGTACTCGGGGACGCCGTCGAGCTCGTCGTCGGGGGTCATGGCGCGGAGCACGGCGAAGCCGGTGAGGAACAACCCGAACCCGATCCCGACCGTCGCGACGGTCGAGGCGCGGTCCAGCGTCGGGTCCCAGCCGTAGGGCAGGACTGCCGCGGTGAAGCTCGTGGTGTCGAACGCGGTGACCAGGGCCAGGACGGCACCGCCGATCGAGCAGAGCAGCAGGCCCCACCGTCGTCCGGACACCGTCAGCGCGGCCCCGGCCAGGCCGAGCGCCCAGGCTCCGAGACCGATGCCGGCGGTGCCGAACACGGCCGGCCAGAACCCCAGGTCGACCGGCACCAGCGCCGACCCGAGCACGTGCACCAGGTGCGCCCCGACGGCGGTCACCGTCAGCGCGGCGACGACCAGGGCGAACCGGGGGCGGCGCACCGCGAGCGCGCCGAGCGCGGTCGTCGCCACGGCGAGCACCGCGGCGGCGGCCCACCACGCTCCGGCGGCGGGCGGTGGCGGCCAGACCGTCTCCCCGCGGACGACGACGGTGCCGGCCCCGACGCGCAGCGGCACCGTCCAGGCGACCGGGCCACCGTCGGCGGGCCGGGTCGCCGACGCGGCCGCGATGCGCCGGTCGGCCCAGTGGCCGCGACCGCCCGGCTCCACCACGGGCTCCTCGGCGCGGGCGAGCCCGTCCGGAGCGACGACGTCGACGCGCTCCGGCGTCCCGTTGACGATCCCGAGCCGCGCTCCGCCCTCCACGACGGTGACCACGAGCCCGGGGACGGGCGGGTCCAGGGCGACGACGCGCGGCAGGAAGTCCTCGGACTCCAGGCCCCCGCTGTGCGCCGAGGCGGTCCCCGCGGCGAGTGGCAGGACGACGAGGCCGAGGACGAGCACCAGCAGCGCCCGCAGAGATCTGGTCATGGTCCGGTCTCAGCTGCCGGGAATGAGCCCACGCGGGGTCGCCTCGCCGGTCGGACGCTCAGACCGTTCCGGCTTCCACCGGCCGCGACCCCGCCCGGCGGACGCTGCCGTCGACCAGGGCGCCGAAGACCAGGCCGATCACGGCCCAGAGCACCACCTGGATGCCCAGGGTGGACAGGCGGAAGTCGTAGAGAACGGCGGCCGGGAAGTCCTGCGGCGTCTCGGCGACCGTCGGCAGCAGGGCCCCGATCACGCCGATCACCACGACGTAACCGAGGACGGCCAGGGTGATGCCGTTCCAGGTGCCGAGCCGGGCGACGAGCAGACGCCCGACGTAGACCGCGACGAGCGCCACCGCGACCGAGAGCAGCACCATCAGCACGAACGTGCCGGTGCGCAGGCCGATCGTGCCGTCGTCGCTGGAGGCGGGCGGGTTGGAGGGGTACTTCAGGAACGGCACCAGCACCACGACGACGAACCCGACGACGGCCAGCACGGCCGACGTGGCCCGCGGCGTCAGCCGCCCGATCCGCCCGTACACCGCCGCGTAGACGAGCGCGAAGATCCCGCCGATCGCCACGCCGTAGAGCAGCACGCCGACCCCGAGGCCGATCGTGCTCTGGATGCCCCGGGAGACCTCCGGCGCCTCCGCGGCCTCGCCCGCGGCGGCCGAGACCATGTCCTCGTAGGCGATGCCCCCGTCCAGCGCGGGCTCACCGACCAGGTAGGCGAACACCCAGGCCAGCACGGCGGCGGCCAGACCCGCGAGCATGCCGCGGACCAGCAGCGTCCTCACCATCGTCGCTCGACTCCTCTCCGGCTCGCCGGACTAGTGGCAGGGGAAACCGAGGAGGTGACGGCCGTCGTGGACGAACTCGTGGATCATCGTTCCGGAGAACATCGAGGTCGCGCCCTGGTCCATGCCGACCAGGTACAGCAGCGCCAGCAGGATGACGCCGGCGAAGACGGCGTACGGGGCCAGCGCCCGCAGCGACACGACCGGGACGGCCGGCGCGGCGGGGACGGGGAACGCAGTAGCCATGGGGGCCTCCGGTCCTGACCCGGGGCGGGTCAGACATATGAATACGTGATCAGGTGAAGATCCTGAGACCTGGGCGCCCGCCTGTCAATCGGCCGTCCGCAGCTGTCACCGGACTTTCACCGGCGCCGGGGATCCCCACCCGACCGGGCCGCCGCGATCAGCCGCGGCCGGGCTGCAGCGCGCGCAGGCTCCACCGGCCCGGCTCCCCCACGAGGAGCGTCGTGGACAGCGGGTCGACGTCGATCCGCCAGACCGCGCGCGGGCCGGCACCGAGAGCGTGCGCGACCGCGGCGCGGACGACCACCGCGTCGACCACGGCGACCACCGCTCGGGGCGCCGGACCGTCGCCCTCGCCCGGCGGCCCGTCGATCCACGCGCCGACCCGGGACACCAGGTCCGTCAGCGACTCGCCCCCGTGCGGGGCGCGGGACGGTTCCGCCAGCCACTCCCCCAGACCCTCCGGATCCGTTGCGGCGACCTCGTCGAGCGACCGACCGGCCCAGGCGCCGTAGTCACAGCCGGTGAGACGCGGGTCGACGACCGGGGTCAGCCCCAGCGCCTCGGCGCTGCTCCGGCACCGCACCGACGGCGCGCAGAACGCCACGTCGTGTCGCGGGACGTCCGGCCCCGCCTCGGCCGCCTGCCGGGCGCCGATCTCGTCGAGCGGCTCGTCGGCGGCGAACCGCGCGGCACGTACGGCATCGGTGGAGGCATGACAGACGAGATGGATCCGCACCCCCACACCATCCCCTGCCGGCGGGGTCGAGCGTGGCGACGGCGGTGCCCATGACCGCCCGTCGGCGCCCACCGGCGGGACCCGAGGCGGTGGCGCTCGTGCGGCGATCGTGCAACGGTTGGCGCAGTCGTGATGGAGAAAGCCGTGACGTGTGGTGGCGGCAGTAACTCTCCGTACGACTCGCAACCCGGCGGTTCCTGACGCACTGCGGCACGCATCCGGCTCCGGTCCTCGTGGCGGCACCCACGGAGCCTGCGATGCACGCTGGAGAGGGTCACGATGTTCCCCGCCGAACCCCGGACCGAGCCGATCCCGGCCACCCCGGTCCCCGCCCGCCACATTCCGGACGATCCGCTCCCGGCCGGCCCGTCGCCGTCCGATCCCACCGGCGAGATCGTGGTCACGGTCGACGGCGAGATCGACGGCTGCACCACCTCGGAGCTCCTGGCCCGGCTGATCGACGCCCTGCACGTCGCGGCGGGCCGGACGCTGGTGGTGGACCTGAGCGAGGTGCGGTTCATGGGCGCCTGCGGCATCACGGTGCTCCTGACGATCCGTGCCGACGCGCTCGCCCTCGGCATCCCGCTCGCCGTGGTGGCCGACCAGCGCGCCGTCCTCCGGCCCCTGCAGGTCACCGCCGCCGGCCACGAGCTCGCGATCCACCCGACCGTCGCGGCCACCCGCGGCGGACCCGCTCCGTGACCGGACCGTTCGGCGACCACCTGCCGGGGCACGCGGCGTGAGCGGCGCCACTGACGGCATGATGAGGGGACATCCGCCCCGGTCCCCGGCGGCCGTCGATCCATCGATGCGCCGGTCGCACGACGCTTCGCGCCGACCGGCGGGAACGGCGCCACCCATGCGCACCCGAACGGCACCGCACGTCCTCACCACCGCCTTCGAACCGCGGCACCGAGCGTGACCACCAATCCCGCCGCCGGGCCCGGCGGTCCGCGCCTGACCGCGGTGCCCGCGACCGTCCCGACGGCCGGCGACGGCCACCATGCCGCGATGGCCCGGCACCCGAGCTCCCTGTGCCGGCACCTCGACGAGTATCTGGAGGCGGTCGCCCGCGAGCTGCGTTCGCGCGGGGTCCTCGCCTGTCCGCCACGGCGCTCCGATCCCGCCCGGCGGCTGTTCGGCTCGATCGTGCTCGACTGCACCGCGCCGCTGGTCGACGACGGGACGGGCGACGGCGGCGGGATCCCAGGTGGTGACGTCCCGGGTGGCGGCACCTCTCCCGCCTGCGCCCCGCACCCCGGGCGGCTCACACCCGTCGTCGCGACGTGGGACGAGGACCACGGATGGTGCGTCGGGCTACGCCTCGACGCGCACTCGGCACGCCGCTACCTGTCGACGGTGCTGTTCCCCGCGTCGCACGAGGTCGCCGACTTCGTGGTCGGGCTCGCCCTGGGCCACCCGCTCGGCTCCGAGGAGCCGCCGACGCCGTCCGACCCCGATCCCGGCCCGCGCCACCTGCGGGCCGTCTGACCCCCGACCGCCGGGCCGTGGATCCGGCCCGGCGGTCGACGGATCAGGACCTGGTCGAGTCCTCGCCGCGCGCCGGGGCTCCGCCACCGTCGCGTCCGACCGGGGCGTTGCCGCCCGTGGAGCCGCCGTCCGGGCCGTTGCCGTCCCGGTCGTCGTCGTGGTCGTCGTTCGAGGCACCGGTCACGGCGCCCTTGGCGGGCATCTTCCCGCGGGTGGCCCGCAGGCTCGTGATCGTGACCACCGTGAGCGTCGCGACGATGACGACCAGCGACAGCCAGGTCGGGACCTCGGGGACCGTCTCCGGGAACTCCTCGTGGAAGAACAGCAGGATCAGCTTCACGCCGATGAAGGCGAGGATGAACGCGAGGCCGTAGCTCAGGTGCACCAGGCGGTCGAGCAGCCCGACCAGCAGGAAGTACAGGGCCCGCAGGCCGAGCAGGGCGAACGCGTTCGCGGTGAACACGATGTAGGCGTTCTGCGTGATACCGAAGATCGCCGGGATCGAGTCGAGCGCGAACACGAGGTCGACCGAGAGGATCACCATCACGGTGATGAACAGCGGCGTGACGCCGAACTTGCCGTTGACCTTCCGCGTCAGCTGACCGTCGTGCTTGTCGCCGGCGTGGTTGTCCTCCTCGTGGACCGTCACCACCCGCTTGACGAGCTTGACCACGCGGTTGTCGTGCATGTCCTTCGGCTCCTCGCCGTGCGTGCGCAGCAGCTGCACGGCGGTGTAGATGAGGAACAGACCGAAGATCACGAAGACGAACGCGAACGCGGCGATCACCGCGGCACCGATCGCGATGAAGATCGCGCGCATCACCAGGGCGCCGATGACGCCCCAGAGCAGCACCTTCTGCTGGTGGCGTTTCGGGACGGCGAACTGCCCGAGGATCACCGCGAAGATGAACAGGTTGTCGACCGAGAGACTCTTCTCGACCAGATAACCCGCGAAGTACTCGGTCCCCGACTGTGTCCCGCCGAAGATCGTCAGCCCGATGCCGAAGACGACGGCGACGACGATGTAGATGACGGACCAGAGGGTCGCTTCCTTGAACGACACCTCGTGGGGTGATCGGGCATGCCAGATGTCGATGGCGACGAGGACGACGATGCCGCCGACCGTCGCGGCCCAGACCCAGAACGGGACGGTCACGCGGACTCCTTCGAACGTACGGACGGGCCGCGCTGCGGCATCTCCGCGACAACGATACCGACGTCGGTGTCCGATTCGCGCAGCTAGTCGGTTCTGCGGCCGACATCACCCGGGAATGTCCCCCCGTCGAGCGCTCCCGCGCCGGTCCGGACAGCGTGCCACGATGGCCGTCATGTCCACGGCTCTGAAGTTCGGCTGGCTCTCCCCGGTGATCGGCAATCGCGACAGCGACTACCGGCCGATCGCCCAGTACCAGGACCGCGACATCCTCCCGGTCGCGCTCCCGCACTTCGACTCGCTGTGGCTGGCCGACCACTTCTACGGGTTCGACGCCAAGACCGACCCGTTCCTCGAGGCGTGGACGACGCTGACGTGGCTGGCCGCCCGCCACGACAACGTCCAGCTCTGCCACCACGTCCTCGGCCACGGCTACCGCCCGCCGGCGCTCACCGCGAAGATGGCCGCCACGCTGCAGGTCCTCTCCGGCGGACGCTTCGTCCTGGGCATCGGGGCCGGATGGCGTGAGGACGAGTACCGCGCCTACGGCTACGACTTCCCGAAGCCCTCGGTGCGCTTCGCCCAGCTCGAGGAGGTCGTCGCGATCTGCCGCCTGATGTGGACGCAGGAGAACCCGTCGTTCTCCGGGACCCACTTCAGCATCGACGGCGCCGCCGCCCCGCCGCTGCCCGACGTCGTCCCTCCGGTCTGCATCGGCGCCGGCGGGGAGAAGATCGGGCTGCCGCTGGTCGGCCGGATCGCCGACATGTGGAACGCCCCGTCACGCGGCACGGTCGAGGACTGGAACCGCAAGCTCGGGATCGTCCACGACGCGGCCGGGCGGGCCGGGCGCGACCCGGCGTCGATCGAGGTCTCGGTGACCCTGGAACGCCCGTTGCCGGAGACCGACCAGGACTCCGAGAAGCTCGTCGAGGAGCTCGACGCCCACCGCGGGCGCGGCGTCGGCCACGTGGTCATGGACTTCGGGAACCCGCGGTCGACGGAGCCGGTGCTGCGCTTCGCCGAGCAGGTCATCGCACCCCTGCGCGCCTGACGTCGGAGTCGCCCGCCAGCGGGACGAGGTGCGCGGCGGCCATCTGCATCGTCGCCCGGTGCACGGCGACCGGGGCGTCGGAGGGCTGGGCCTGCACGACGATCTCGTCCGCCCACGGCACGGCCGGGTCGTCGGCCCAGTCGGCGGCGATCTCGTCCGGCGTCCGGCCGGGGTGGACCAGCCGGGACAGCAGCACCCGTGGCCGGCCCGCCGCGTAGGTCCAGTAGCGCGCCAGGTCGGCGGCGACCCCGGCGTCGGTGCCGTCCGGGTTCCTCGCCGGACGCCCGGAGATCACGCCCATCCCGCGCGCGGCCGCGTCGTCGACGCTCGCGGACGAGCCGGTCGCCCACCAGAGGTGCTCGCGCAGCGACGGCCGGGCCGGGACCAGGTCGGGCTCGCCGAGCCGCTCGCACAGCCGGTCGACCACGGAGCGGCAGTCGGCGTGACGGCGCTCGTGGTCGCGCCCGGAGCGGGCGGACGCGACCGGGTCCGCGCCGGCGCCGACACCGAGCTCGACCCGTCCGCCGCTGATCTCGTCGAGCACGGCGGCGTCCTCGGCCAGGCGCAGAGGGTCCTCCAGCGGGGCCGCGACGACGCCGGTGCCGAGCCGGATCTCCCGCGTCCGCGCCGCGACCGCGGCCAGCAGGACCAGCGGTGACGGCAGCGTCCCGCCCAGGTGCCCCGCGTGGTGCTGGGCGACCCAGAACGAGGAGAAGCCGAGCTCCTCGGCGAGGACGGCGAGCTCGATCGTCTCGCGATACACGTTTGCCGGATTGCCTCCGGCGACGTGGGTGAGGTAACCGAGCCGCACGCGACGACCGTAGCGCCCACTCCCCGGGCCCCGTCGGCTACCCGGACATCCGAGGCAGCGCCTAGAGAGCAGTGCTCTTGTTTCTGGCCGGCGGCTGTGCCACTCTCAGAGCAGTGCTCGCGTTTCAGAGCATCAACTCGGATCGATCGGAGCCCGCCATGACCGCAACACTCCCCCGCACCCGCCGCCGCCCCTCCCGGACCGCGGTCGTCTCGGCCGCGGCCGTACCGCTCCTGGTCGTCGGCCAGTTCGCGATGCTGGCCGTCGTGCCGGTGGCACTGGTGCTCGCCGGCACGCTCCGCGACGCCCGGCTGCGGGCGCTGCGCTGGTGGGCGGCGGCACTCACCGCGGCCTACGCCGTCCCGCTGACCCTGTGGGCGATCGGGCTCGATCGCGCCCCGAGCCTGTCGAAGGACATGCACCCGGTCCTCGCGGCACTGGTCGTCGTGGCCGCGGCGGCCTACGTCGTCACGTACCTGTTCGTCCGCCGGAGCCGCGGGACGACCGGCGACAGCTGACATCACACCTCAGTGAGGGTTCGTTCCACTGATGGGGTAGACATCTCCCGGGATCACGAGATCCCGACGCTCCCCCGTCGAAAGGCCCCACGCATGGGCGAGTCCAGGCTGTCCCGTCGCACGCTCCTCATGGGCGCCGGAGTGGGCGCCGGAGCGGGCCTCGCGCTCGCCGCCGGCGCCGTGACGGCGTCCGCCGCCACGTCGACCCGGGCGTCCCGGGCCCCGGCGGTGACCGAGCAGCGGCGCCGGGCCGTCGTCGTCGGGACGGGCTTCGGCGGCGCCGTCACCGCGCTGCGGCTGGGCCGCGCCGGGGTGCCGACGCTGGTGCTCGAACGCGGGATCCGGTGGCCGGTCGCGCCGGGCTCCGAGACGTTCCCGCACATGTTCTCCCCGGACCGCCGCGCGGCGTGGCTGAGCCCGTCGACGGTGCTCACCGGGTCGCCGCCCGCGTTCTGGAAGCCCTACACCGGGGTGCTGGAGAGGGTCCGCGGCGTCGGGATGGACGTGTTCTGCGGCGCCGGTGTCGGCGGCGGGTCGCTGGTCTACCACGGGATGACGATCCAGCCCCGGGCCGACCACTTCGCGGCGTCGATGCCGTCGGTGCTGGACTACGACGCGTTCGACCGCGACTACTACCGCCGCGCCGAGGCGGTCCTGAAGCCCGCTCCGATCCCGGACGACGTGCTCGCCGCGCCGTCGTACAAGTCCTCGCGGATGTTCCTCGACCGCGTGGCCGAGGCCGGCCTGGAGCCCTACCGGGTACCGATCCCGATCGACTGGGACGTGGCCCGGCGCGAGCTGCGCGGGGAGATCAAGCCCTCCTACACCACCGGCGACGTGCTGTACGGGGCGAACAACGGCGGCAAGAACACCGTCGACCTCACCTGGCTCGCCGAGGCCGAGGCCACCGGCCGGGTCGAGGTCGCCACGCTGCACCGCGTCGCCGACATCGAGCGCGACGGCGCCGGGAAGTGGGTCGTGCACGTCGAGCGCATCACCACCGACGGCGACGTCGCCGAGCGCATCCGGATCACCACCGACGCCCTGTTCCTCGGCGCCGGGTCGGCCGGGACGAGCCGCCTGCTGGTCAAGGCGCGGGCCAAGAACCTGATCCCGGACCTGCCCGAGGAGGTCGGCGCGAACTGGGGCAACAACGGCGACCGGATCTTCAGCTGGACGCCGGTCGGGGACTCGCCCGGGGCGCTGCAGGGCGGGCCGGCCTGCGTCGGGGTGCGGGACTGGGACAACCCCGCCGGCCCGATCACCATCGTCAACGGCGGCGTCCCGTTCCCGACCGATCTGGGGACCACCAGCGTCATCGGCTTCTCGATCGTCGAACCCCGGGGCGTGTTCCGCTACGACCCGGTCTCCGACGACGCCCGGCTGCACTGGAGCCAGATCTACGACGCGGAGCAGACCGCCGCCACCACGAAGCGGATCCGGCGCATCCTCGGCGGCGGGAAGCTGGTGCAGGGGCTGGCCGACATCACGTTCGACACCAGCACGGTCGAGACCACGACCTACCACCCGCTCGGCGGCGCGACCATCGGATCGGTGTGCGACGCCCACGGCCGGGTGCTGGGCCAGCGCGGCCTCTACGTCAACGACGGCGCCCTGATCCCCGGCAGCACCGGGGCGTGCAACCCGTCACTGACGATCGCCGCGCTCGCCGAGCACAACATGGATGACGTCGTCGCCCGCGACGTCGGGACGGTGTTCTGACCTCGGCACGGTGTCCGGAGGACCGCCCGGCCGCGGCGGAGTCGGTGATCACGCCGCACCGGTGGTGACGTGGGCGGTCGGCGCGGCCACACTGACCGGGATGGAGGGTGCGACCCGGGTGCTGCTGGTGGAGGACGACCGCACGATCGGTGACGTCCTGCGCTCCACCCTGTCCGAGAGCGGCTACGACGTGCGGTGGGAGACCAGCGGGTCCGGGGCACTCGACGCGGCCGGGTCGGGCCCCGTCGACCTCGCCCTGCTCGACCTCGGGCTCCCCGACCTCGACGGCGTCGACGTCTGCCGCCGTGTCCGGGCGATGCGCCCGGAGGCGATCATCGTCATCCTCACCGCGCGGACCTCGGAGATGGACGTCGTCCTCGGGCTGGAGGCCGGGGCCGACGACTACCTCACCAAGCCGGTGCGCATCGCCGAGCTCCTCGCCCGGGTCCGCGCCCACCTGCGCCGCTCCGGCCAGACGGGCGGGGCGCCGAGCCTGGAGATCGGGGACCTCGGCATCGACGTCGGAAGCCGCCGGGTCACCGTCGCCGGCACCGAGGTCGCGCTGCGGACCAAGGAGTTCGACCTGCTCGCCCGGCTGGCCCGCGAGCCGGACGCCGCCGTGAGCCGGGACGTGCTCATGGCCGACGTCTGGGACGAGCACTGGCACGGCCCCACCAAGACCCTCGACGTGCACGTCGCCGCCGTGCGCAAACGCCTGTCCGGCTTCCCCGGCCGGCGGGTCCCGGTGATCACCACGCTGCGCGGCTACGGGTTCCGTCTCGAGCTGCCGGGGACGGAGACGTGAGGTCCCGGATCGTCGGGCTGGCGCTCACCGCCGTCGCGTTCGCGGTGGCGCTGTTCGGGATCCCGCTGGCGATCGGGCTCGCCCACCTCGCGGTGACCGAGGAACAGGCCTCGATGCAGCGCCTGGCCGGGTTCACCGCCCGCTCCGTGCAGGACGACATGTCGCACGACCGCACCCCGTCGGCTCTTCCCGACGGTCCGGACGACACCGACATCGCCGTCTACGACGGGGACAACGACCTGGTCCTCGGCGACGGCCCCCGGCGCGGTGACGCGTCGGTCGAGTACATCCTCAGCGACCGGTCGACGTCGCGGCCCGACGACGGCGACCTGACCGTCACCACCCCGGTCCGCGACGGGGAAGACATCATCGGGGCCGTCCGCGTCAGCACGCCGACCTCGGCGGTCTACGGCGGCCTCCTGCCGGTCTGGCTGGGGATGGCCGCGCTGGCCGGGATCGTCCTGGTGGCGGCGTGGCTACTCGCCCGACGCCTGGCCCTGCGGCTGTCCGGGCCGCTGGAGCGCATCGCCGCCGACGCGGACCGGCTCGGCGACGGGGACTTCGGGATCCGGCCCCGGCCGGCCGGGATCGTCGAGATGGACCGGGCCAGCGACGCGCTGGGCCGCACCGCACGTCGTCTGGACGACCTCCTGGCCCGGGAACGGGCGTTCTCCGCCGAGGCCTCGCACCAGCTGCGCACCCCGCTCGCGGGTCTGCGGCTGCGACTGGAGTCGGTCGTCGACCACCCGGAACGGCTGACCCGCGAGACCGTCGAGGACGGCCTGGCCTCGATCGACCGCCTCGAGCGCACCATCGACGAGCTGCTCGTCCTCGCGCGCGAGCGGCAGGTGCGCTCCGCCCCCGCCGACCTCGCCGCGCTGCTGGCCGAGGCCGAGCACGAGTGGAGCGACCGGCTCGCCCACGAGGGGCGCTCCATCACCACCGCCCGCCCGTCCGACCTGCCGGACCCGGACGCCTCGGCCGCCGCGGTCCGCCAGATCCTCGGGGTGCTGCTAGACAACGCGTGCCTGCACGGCGCCGGCGCGGTGTCGATCTCGGCCCGGGAGGCCGGCGAGAGCGCGATCGCGGTCGATGTCGCCGACGACGGCCCCGGGATCCCCGCCTCGGCGCTGCTGGGCGAGAACGGCTCGCAGGGCATGGGGCTGCCGCTGGCCCGGCGCCTGGCCGAGGCCGAGGGCGGGCGGCTCACCGCGCGGCAGTCGCCCTCGGTCGTGACGCTGCTGCTCCCCCTCGGGCCCCACGACGCGGCGGGCGCCCCCGGACCCGCCCGCGACGCCGCCGCTCCCCCGGAGCTGGACCGGACGCGCTGAGAGTTCGCCGGTACGACGGTGTTTTTACCGTCTCCTAACCTTCGGCTACAGCTCCGCTGGAGATCGACTCCCTACCGTCGTGAGGACAAGCACGCCGGTGCCGTCCGCATCCGGCCGCGACGACGGAGGGCACGCGATGACCGCATCCCCCGGTACCTGCCGGAGCGGGCCGGTGACACCGCACCAGCGGATCGTCGGCACGCTCGTCGACGACCCGGTGCTGGCCGCGCTGGGCTTCGACCACCGGACGATCGGCGCCGAGCCGCCGCAGGGCCGCCCCGGTCTGCGGGTCAGCTGGTCCGGCGACTGGTGGCTCGCCGCGTCGGGCATGGCCGGCACCCTGACCGTCGAGCCGACCGGTGTCACCGCGGGAACGCGGGCCGTCGTCCTGGAGCGGGTCGGGACCGCGCTCGCGCAGGCCCACCGCGCCGGCGGGCCGGTGCAGGTCCGGCGGACGGGCGAGACGTCCTTCCTCGTACTCGCCCCTGCCGAGGGAAGCCGCACCGCCGTCTCCGCCGCTCCGCCGATCGTACGACGGTGATCGGGACCGACCGGGCCGAGGAGGCCCGCGACGAGACGTTCCTCCTGCTCGCCGGACACGACGGCCTCGCCTCGCTCGGCTTCGGTTACGCGAACATCGTCGCGACCCGCGTCGACGACCCGTCGCCGGTCGTCGGCGACACCGACGTCCTGGTGCTGCGCTGGGGCCCGGCCCACCCGCTGGGCGACGGCGCCGTCCGGCAGCGCGTGTGCCTGTCCGTGCTCGGCCCGACCGCCCGGTCCTCGGCGCTGCGCACCTGGGAGGTCCTGTCCGTGGCCGGCGACGCGCTGCTGTCCCGGCAGGCGGCCGACCCGGCCGGGACGTCGATCGAGGTCTCCGCGCCGCACCTGCAGCAGGGCCTCGTCGGCCGCCTCGTCAC
Source organism: Pseudonocardia sediminis (assembly GCF_004217185.1). NCBI lineage: Bacteria > Bacillati > Actinomycetota > Actinomycetes > Pseudonocardiales > Pseudonocardiaceae > Pseudonocardia > Pseudonocardia sediminis. The sequence goes on from NZ_SHKL01000001.1 coordinate 3,992,348, forward strand.
GACCGGCTTCGACGTCCTGACGCACTCCTGAAGCATTCCCGACCCGTACTCGGTCGCACCGGACCTCCTGCGCGCCGATCTTGTTTGGGCATCATACTTGTGGTTAGGCTGCCCTCATGAAGCGTCTCGCCGCGGGTGCGGTGGTCCTCGTGATGGCCCTGTCCGGCTGCTCGTCGTCGAGCACGCAGCCGGCTGCCGGGCCCGGTACCGGCCCGGCGTCGTCGGGGTCGTTCCCGGTCACGGTCGAGCACTCGCTCGGGACGACCACGATCGAGCGGGAGCCGGCCCGCGTCGTCACCCTCGGGCCCTCGGACGCGGACGTCACGCTCGCCCTGGGCGTGGTGCCGGTCGGGATCCACAGCCGGTACGGGTTCGACCGGGGTGTGGGCCCCTGGGCGGTGGCCGCCCTCGGTACCGCGGCCCCGGCCGTCACCAGCGGCCGCCAGGTCGACTACGAGACGGTCGCGGCCCTGCGCCCGGACCTGATCGTCAACGTCGGGTCCGGCGGCGAGAAGGAGGAGCAGGACACGCTGTCCCGGATCGCGCCGACGGTCGCCCTGCCGAAGGGCGCCGAGCCCTACGCACCGAGATGGCAGGACGCGACCCGGCTGATCGCGCAGGCGCTGGGCCGGCCGGAGCAGGGCGACCGGCTGGTCACCGACACCGAGGGCTATCTGCGCCGGGTCGCCGCCGAGAACCCGGGATTCGCCGGGAAGACACTGACCTACCTCGACGTGGCCGGGGGCGAGGTGTTCGTCGGGGGCCGGGAGACCACCGTCGTCACGACGATGCGCGAGCTCGGCTTCCGCGACACCCCGTACGTGCAGGGCCTGCCGCCGGAGGAGGTGCAGTCGAAGCTCTCGCCCGAGCTGCTGCCGCGGGTCGACGCCGACGCCGTGCTCGTCTACCCGCTCGACGGGAACGGCGAGCGGGTCCTGCGCGACACCCCCGGGCTGGCGACCCTGCCGGCCGTGCGCGCGAACCGGGCCGTCGTGCTGCCCGACCTCGCGCTCTCGGCACCGTCGGTGCTGTCCATCCCGTACGGCGTCGACCGGGTCGTGCCCTCGCTGCGGACGGCTACGGGCTGATCACGTTCTCCGGCCCGAGCGACATCGCCGCCCGGTTCGCCGGGAGGTCACCGCGGGCGAGCAGCCCCTCCATGCCGTCGACGAGGGCGCGCACGGTCCAGCCGAACAGCTCGCCCGGCCGGTCGGGGTCGTCCTGGTAACGCCGGCTCAGCGCGTTGTCCGCGGCCGCCAGCGCCACCGAGGTGACCCGGCTGAGCAGCACGTACGCCTGCTCCGGACCGAACTCCGGGGCGACGGCAAGGAAGCGGGCGATGCTCGTGTCGAACACCGCGAGGGTGTCGGGGTGGTACGGCCCGTCGAGCAGGTAGCGCTCGATCCCGGGGTGGCGGTGCGCGAGCCGCCAGGCGTTGTCGGCCACGTCGAGGAGGTGAGCCTTCCACCCCCGCTCCGGGTCGGGCGCGGGCGGGAAGGACGCGTGGGCGCGGGCCGCGGCCCGGGTGTAGAGGTCCTCGCGGTTGCGGACGTAGCGGTAGATCGCCATGTCGGTGACCTCGAGCGACCGCGCGACCCCGGCCACGCTGAACGAGCCGAGCCCGAGCGCGATCGCGGTCTCCAGGATGCGGTCCAGGCTCAGCACGCCGAGGACGTTACTGCCGCCGACACCGCCCGGTGGTCCCCGACCTCGAGCCAGCGGACGTCGGTGTCGGTGCCGGTCAGACCGCCGAGGGAGAGCAGGTGGTCGAGCTGCAGGCGCGGCTCGGCCGCGGGGAACGTGGGCCCGTGGACCAGCCGGTCCCCTCCGGTGACGAACGCCGGCAGCGGACCGACGAGGTTGAGATCGCCCGCCACCAGGACCGGTCCCGGCAGCCCGGAACACCAGGTGCGGATGCGGTGCAGCTGCCGGGTGGCGGTGTGCGGGGCGAACGACAGGTGCGTGCCGACGACGGTGAGCCCGTCCAGCTCCGCGGCGACCGCGATCCGCGGTTCGTCCGGGAACCACCAGGTGCGGACCTGGCCGGTGCCGGGGTCCGGTGCGCGCAGCGGCAGCTTGGCCCGTCCCGCGGTCAGGCCCAGGACGTGCCAGCGCCGCACCGGCACCCGGGAGAACAGCGCCACGCCGTAGCGCGGGCCGAGCACCTCGTCGCCGGGGCCGCGCAGCCCCACCGGGTCGACCGGTGTCCACGACCGGACCGAGTCGGGCTCCGGCGTCCCGGCGACGGTCGCGGCGAAGCGCCAGTCGGTCGCGCCCAGCCCCTCGGCGACGGCCAGGGGCTGGTCGACGCCGTACGAGCGTGGCTGCCCGACGTCCACCTCCTGCACCGAGACGACGTCGGCGCCGAGCTCGGCCACCGCCGCGGCGAGCTCCGGAGCCGACAGCGACTCCCCCGTGACGTCCCGTCCGGACGCGAGGTTGACCGTCGCGACCCGCATGGGCGCCAGTGTGCGGGCCACAGGCGGTTCCCGCTGGTGAACTGCCTGCCGCCGGGCCCGTTCCCGCGCGGTGGTCCGGCCCACCGGGTCCGGGGTCGGCCGCGGCGAATAATGCGACCGTCCGGGTCGTTGCACCCGGTGTGCGCCTGTCGTTGCTGGACCGATCGCGGACCCGTTCCGGGGAGCCCGAGTCCGCCGCCCTGCGCCACACCCTGGAACGGGCGCAGCGGGCCGAGCAGCTCGGCTACCACCGGTTCTGGGTGGCCGAGCACCACGCCGTCCCCGGGATCGCCAGCGGCAGCCCGCCGGTGCTGATGGCGGCCGTCGCCGCGGCCACCGAACGGATCAGGGTCGGCTCCGGCGGGATCATGCTGCCGAACCATCAGCCGCTGGTCGTCGCCGAGCAGCTCGCGATGCTCGCCGCACTGCACCCGGGCCGGATCGACGCCGGCGTCGGCCGCACACCCGGCTTCACCGAGCCGGTCCGGCGGGCGTTGCGCTCGGACGGCGCCGACGACGGGCACTTCGGTGCCGACCTCGACGAGCTGCGCGCCTATCTCGACGGCACCGCCTCCGTCACCGTGCGGCCGCGGATCGAGCAGCCGGTGCCGGTGTTCCTGCTGGCCACCGGCGCCGGGCTCGCCGTGGCCGGGGACCGCGGGCTCCCCGTCGTGGTCGGCGGGCCGGTGCTCGACGACCGGGCGGCGCTCGAGGACTACCGGCGCCGGGCCGGGGAGGACGCGTACCTCGTCGTCTCCGCCGACGTCCTGATCGGCGACCCCGGTCTCGCGCTGTCCGAGACGTGGGCGATGGCCGTCGCCCGCAGCTCCGGGGAGTTCCCGCCCCTGGAACCACCGGACCCGGACCGCCGGATGACCGACCGGCAGCGCCGCGACGTCGACCGGGCCCTGGCGCGGACGACCGCCGGGGACGAGGACACCGTCGCGGAACGCCTCGACGCCCTCGTCGAGCGCACCGGCGCCGACGAGCTGCTGGTCACGTCGTCGACGTTCGACCTCGACGCCCTCGCCGCCTCCGACGCCCGGCTCGCCGCCGTGCTCTCCGGCGTCACCGGGCACGTGCCCGCCTGAGGATCGGCGCCGTCCGCCAATCCTTTGATCGGCAGATCCAATGGAGCCTCTGACCGCTCCTGCGCCTCGTTAGCGTCGCTGACGTCCGTCCGGTGGGACCGGACGATTCCACGAGGTGAGGCGTTCGCGTGCGCGCAGACCATGACATCGACAGCCCGGCCACCGCCCGTCCGGCCACCGACAGCCCGGCCACCGACCGTCCGGCCGACGCCGGATCGTCCCGGCGGGAAAGTGAGCCCCGGCGCAAGGCCGTCAGCAGCCCCTACATCCACCGCCTGCAACGCCGCCACTTCCTGCTTTTCGACGTCGCGCCGATCATCGGGACGGTGGCCGCGGTCGCGCTGCTGTGGGTGTGGCCGCTCCGGACCCTCGACGTCGTGCTGCTGCTGTCGTTGTGGCTGCTCACCGGGATGGGCATCACCATCGGCTACCACCGGCTGTTCACCCATCGCACGTTCCGGACCGGGCCGCGGGTCACCTCGACGCTGGCCGTCCTCGGCTCGATGGCCGGGCAGGGCGGGGTGGTGTCGTGGGTGGCCCTGCACCGCAAGCACCACGAGTACAGCGACCGCGAGGGCGACCCGCACTCGCCCAACCTCGCCGGGAGCGGGCTGCGGGGACGGCTGCGCGGGCTGGCGCACTCGCACTTCCTGTGGATGCGCCGCCACGACTACCCGAACATCGACCACTACGCACCCGACCTGCTCCGCAACCGCGCCCTTGTGCGCGTCGCGCGGCACTACCACTCGTGGGTCGCGCTGGGCCTGGTCTTCCCCGCGGTGGTCGGCGGCGTGGTCGGGCAGAGCTGGGCCGCCGCGCTGACCGGGCTGCTCTGGGGTGGCCTCGTCCGGATGTTCGTGCTCGAGCACATCGTCTGGGCGATCAACTCCTTCCTGCACATGTTCGGCACCCGGCCGTACGCGTCCCGGGAGAACAGCCGCAACGGCGGGATCTTCTCGCTGCTCACCCTCGGCGAGTCCTGGCACAACAACCACCACGCGTTTCCCGAGTCGCCGTCGTTCGGCCTCGACTGGTACCGGTTCGACCCCGGCTACTGGCTGATCCGGACCCTGGCGGCGTGCGGTCTCGCGCACGACCTGAAGGTGCCCACCGCGGCGCGGATCGCGTCGAAGCGCATCACCGGAACCGCGTCGGCGCCCGCCGACGCCGCAGCATGAGGAGCGAGCACGTGGACACCAGCCGCGACGCCATCAGCACGTGGTGCCGGGAGTACCTCGCGGACCTGCTCGAGGTGCCCGTCGACGCCGTCGCGCCGGACGCGGACTTCGACCGGCTCGGCGTCGACTCCGCGCTCGCCGTGTCGCTGCTGATCGACATCGAGGACCGCTACGGCGTCGACCTCTCCCCCGAGTCGCTGTTCGAGAGCCCGCGCCTCGACGCCGTCGTCGACATGCTGCACGCCCGGCTGCGGCAGCCGGTCGCGTGACGGGGAGCAGCGTCGCGGCGCAGCCCGTGACGGACGCCGTGGACGCGGCGGCGGCGATCCGCCACCACTACGACGTCGGCAACGCGTTCTACGCCCTCTGGCTCGACGACTCGCTGTCCTACTCCTGCGCGATGCCGTCGGGCCCGTCCGACACCCTCGGCGCCGCGCAGGAGCGCAAGCTCGCGTTCCACCTCGACGCCGTCGGTGCCGGCGACGCGGAGAGCATCCTCGACGTCGGCTGCGGCTGGGGCGCGGTGCTCGCCCGTGCCTCCGCGCGCGGGGTGTCGCGGTCGGTGGGGCTGACGCTGAGCGACGAGCAGGCCGACCTCGTCGGGGACCTGGGGTGTCCCGGCGTCGAGGTGCGCCGCGAGAGCTGGACCGACCACGACCCCGCGGCGCGTTACGACGGCGTCGTCTCGGTCGGGGCGTTCGAGCACTTCGCCTCCCCCGCGGACCCGCCGGAGGAGAAGATCAGGATCTACCGGCGGTTCTTCGCCCGCTGCCACGGCTGGCTCGCCGGTGGCGGCACGCTGTCGCTGCAGACGATCGCCTACGCGAACATGGACCGCGCGCACGCCAGCGGGTTCATGCAGCAGGAGATCTTCCGCGACGCGGACCTGCCGACCCTGGCCGAGATCACCGCCGCCGCGGACGGGCTGTTCGAGATCCGGTCGGTGCGCAACGACCGGCTCGACTACGCCTGGACCTGCGAGCAGTGGGCCGGGCGGCTGCGGGCGCGCCGCGGCGAGGCGGTCGACCTCGTCGGCCCCGACGTCGTCGCCCGCTACGAGCGCTACCTGCGGATGTCCGCGCTGGGGTTCCGGATGGGCAAGATCTGCCTGCTCCGGATCGTCGCGACACCGCAGCGCGACGCCTTCTTCGGGTCCCCCGGCACGACGTCGTCGGCGCGATGACGGCCGCACGATGAACGCGGCACGGGTCCGCTTCAACCCCTTCGACCCCGACGTCCGCCGCGACCCCTATCCCCTCTACCGGCGGCTGCGCGAGACCGATGCGGTGCACCGCTCGCTGGGCATGTGGGTCCTCACCCGGCACGCCGACGTGCGGACGGTGCTGGCCGACCGGACGTTCAGCGCCGGGCTGATCCCCGACCTGGTGGCGCGCCGGATCGACCGCCAGGACGACCCGGGGAGCTACTACCGGATCGCGCGGCTGGGCCGCAAGTCGCTGGTGTTCACCGACAACCCCGACCACGCGCGGCTGCGCGGGTTGGTGAACCGGGTGTTCACGCCGCGGGCCGTGCAGGCCCTGCGCCCGGTCGTCGAGGACGTCGCCGGTGACCTGGTCGCCCGGGCCCGCGCCGACGGCGCCATGGACGCCGTCGCGGGCTTCGCCGGGCCGTTGCCGGTGCGGGTGCTGTGTGCGGCGATGGACCTCCCGGCCGAGGTCTCCGACCGGGTCGGGGCCTGGACCCACGACGTCCGGTTCCTGCTCGAGCCGGGGCTCATGACACCCGCCGACCTGGTGCGCGTCCGCGACGTCGTCGAGGAGTTCTCCGGCGCACTGACCGGGGTGCTGGCGCACCGCCGGGCGCACCCCGGCGAGGACCTGCTCAGCCGGCTGCTGGCCGCACGGACCGGCGCCGGCGACGCGCTCGACCACGAGGAGATCGTCTTCGTCGCGATCATGTGCTTCGTCGCCGGCAACGAGACGACGACGGCTCTGGTCGGCAACCTCCTGCTCGCCCTGCTCCGGAACCCGGAGCAGGACGCGCTGCTGCGCCGCCGTCCCGGGCTGGTGCGCGGCGCCGTCGACGAGGCCCTGCGGTACGACAGCCCGCTGCAGCTCACCAAGCGGGTCCCGACCCGGGACGTCGAGATCGGCGGGGTGCCGATCGCCGCCGGTGAGCAGGTCCTGCTGTGCCTGGGCGCGGCCAACCGCGACCCGGCCGCGTTCGACCGTCCCGACGAGTTCGACATCACCCGTACCGCGCCGGGCCACGTCGGTTTCGGGCACGGGATGCACGGCTGCCTCGGCGCAGCCCTGGCCACGCTGGTGGCCGAGGTCGCGGTGGGGGCCCTGTACCGGACCGGTGCCCGTCTGCGGCCGTCCGGCGCCGAGATCACGTGGCAGCAGCACAGCGGGATCGTGCGCGGCCCCGCCCACCTGCCGGTCGACCTCTCCGAGCCGACGACCGGGCCGTCGACGGGGACCGCGGGGGACGCCGGGTGAGCCGCCCGCACGGACCGCTGATCCCGGAGATCCTGGCCCACCGCGCCGCCGTCGAGCCGGACCGGACGGCGTACGTGTTCCTGACCGAGCACGGCGCCGAGGCGGAGTCGGTGACCTACGGCGAGCTGCACACCCGGGCGCTGGGGGTGGCCGGGTGGCTGGGTGAGCACTGCGGTCCCGGGGATCGCGCGGTGCTGCTCCTGCCCCAGTGCCTGGACTTCGTCGTCGCCTACCTCGGGTGCCTGTACGCGGGCGTCGTCGCGGTGCCGGTCAACCCGCCGCGACGGCACCGGATGCCGGACGCGACCCGGGCCGTCCTGCTGGACTGCGAGCCGTCGGCGGCGCTGACCGTGACGGCCGTCGCCGAGTCGGTCCGGGCGGCGGTGCAGCCGCTCTGCGGGGACCTGGCCTGGCTGGCCGTCGACGGGTCGGCGGCCCGTCACGGAGCGCGCGCGGATCCTCGGCGGTGCTCGACGGAAGACGTCGCGTTCCTGCAGTACACCTCCGGCTCGACCGCCGACCCGAAGGGCGTGCAGGTGACGCACGGCAACCTCACCGCGAACCAGGAGATGATCCGCCGCGACTTCGGCCACGACCGCGACTCCACGGTCGTCGGCTGGGCGCCGTTCTTCCACGACCAGGGCCTGATCGGCAACGTCCTGCAGCCGCTGCACGTCGGCGCGACGGCGGTCCTGATGTCGCCGATGACGTTCGTCCGGCGTCCGATGCTGTGGCTGAGCACGATCTCGGACCACCGGGCGCACACCAGCGGCGGGCCGAACTTCGCCTTCGACGCCTGTGTCGCCGCCGCGGCCCGCGGCGTCCCCGCGGACCTGGACCTGAGCAGCTGGCGGGTCGCGTTCAACGGGGCCGAACCCGTCCGTCCGGACACGCTGCGCCGCTTCGCCGAGACGTTCGCCCCGTACGGGTTCGCCCCGGAGGCACTGCACCCCTGCTACGGCCTGGCGGAGGCGACGCTGATCGTCACCGGAACCGGCCCGGGCCGCGGCCCGCGCACCGTCGAGGCGGACCCGGACGAGCTCGACCGCGGTCGCTACCGGGCCGCGGCACCGGGCCACGGCCGGACGCTCGCCGGGTCCGGCCAGGTGCTGCCCGGTGCGGACGTGCGGATCGCCCACCCGGACACCGGAGCGACGCTGCCGGACGGGGAGGTCGGCGAGATCCGGGTGACCGGGCCGCACGTCGCGCGGGGCTACCGGGGCCGGCCGGACGCCATCGCCTTCGGCACCCTCGACGGGGACGGACACCGCACTCTGCGCACCGGTGACCTCGGGATGTTCGTCGACGGCGAGCTGTACGTCGTGGGCCGGACCAAGGACCTGGTGATCGTCCGCGGCCGGAACCTGCACCCGCACGACCTGGAGCACACCGTCGCCTCCGCGCACCCGGCGCTCAGACCCGGGTGGGGGGCGGCGTTCGGGGTGCCCGGCCCGGACGGCGAACGCGTCGTCGTCGTGCAGGAGATCGACCGCGACCACCGGCACACCGGCGACCCCGGCGAGATCCTCGCCGCGGTCCGGGCGGCGCTGGTGCGCGAGCACGGCGTCGCGGCGGCCGACGCCGTTCCCGTGGCCGCTGTCGGGGCAGAGCTACACCGACGCGTTCGCCGTCCTCGACATCGGCGGGCTGCTGCTCAACACGACGGTGATGGCGCTGGCGATCGCGCTCGGACAGCTGCTCACCGGGCTGCTCGCCGGGTACGCGTTCGCGGCCTGGGACTTCCGCGGCAAGCAGGTGCTCTACCTGGTGTTCGTGGCCACCTGGCTGGTGCCGTTCCAGGTCACGATGCTGCCCAACTACGTGCTGCTCTCCCAGCTGGGGGTGCTCAACACCGTCGCCGGGGTCGTGCTGCCGTCGCTGTGCTCGGCGCTCGGGGTGATCCTGCTGCGCCAGCACATGCAGGGCTTCCCCACCGAGCTGCTCGAGGCCGCGCGCCTGGACGGCCGGGGCTCGTGGGCGACGCTCTGGACCGTCGTCGTACCGAACCTGCGCCCGGCGCTGGCCGCGCTCGGGATCCTGCTGTTCGTCAACGCCTGGAACGAGTACTTCTGGCCGGCCCTGGTGATGCAGCGCTCGAACGCGGTCCTGCAGCTGGGCGTCCGCAGCTTCATGGGCACCGAGGGCAACGACTGGGGCCCGCTGATGGCCACCGCCGGGATGGCGTGCCTGCCGGTGCTGCTGCTCTACCTGGTGCTGCAGCGCCAGATCGTCAGCGGCTTCGTCCGGTCGGGTCTCAAGTGAGCGCGCCGGCCGTGTTCGACCCGTTCGCCCCCGGGTTCGCCGACGACCCGCACCCGCACTACGCCCGCCTGCGCGCCGGGTCGCCGGTCCACCGGCACCCGCTCGGCTTCTGGATCCTGTCCGGGTACGACGACGTCGCCGCGCTGCAGCGGGCACCGCACTCCGTCGACGAGAAGAACCTCGTACACCGCCCGGCCTGGAAGAACGACCCGGCCGGCCCCGGCAAGGCGAACCGGCCGATGCTCGGGCTGTCGATGCTGGACCGGGACCCGCCGGAGCACACCCGCCTGCGACGACTCGTGGCCGCGACGTTCACCCGCCGCGCGGTCGAGGCGTGGGGTCCGCGGATCGAGGCCCTCGTCGACGACGCGCTCGACCGGATCGCCGACGCCGGGGGCGGTGACGTCGTCGCCGAGCTGGCGTTCCCGCTGCCGTTCACCGTCGTCTCGCTGATGCTGGGGATCCCGGTCGTCGAGCAGGCCCGGGTCCGGGAGCTCAGCGGGACGCTGGTGCGCGCGCTCGAACCGCTGGTCGGCGCGGAGCTGCACGCGCAGATCCGGGCCGCCAACCACGAGCTGACGCAGATGCTGCGCGAGATCGTCGTGTGGAAGCGCAGCCACCCCGGGGACGACCTGCTCACCGCGCTGCTCATCGCGGACGACGACGGCGACGTCCTCGGCGAGGACGAGCTGGTCGCCCAGATCATGCTGCTCTACGTGGCCGGCCACGAGACGACGGTCAACCTCGTCGCCAACGGCGTCCTCGCACTGGCCCGCCACCCGGAGCAGCTGCGGAGGCTGCACTCCGACCCCGGCCTGGCCGCGCCCACGGTCGAGGAGGTGCTGCGGCACGACCCGCCGGTGCAGCTGATGCGGCGGATCACCGTCGAGCCGCTCCTCGTGCGCGACGAGGAGATCCCGGCGGGCAGCTTCGTCCTGGCCGCCCTGGCCGCGGCCAACCGGGACCCGGACGCGTTCGGCCCCGACGCCGAGGAGTTCCGGATGGACCGCCCGGACGCGCACCGCAACCTCTCGTTCGGGGCCGGGGTGCACCACTGCCTCGGCGCCGGGCTCGCACGGCTCGAGGCCCGGGCGGCCCTGGGCCGGTTCGCCGCGCGGTTCCCGTCGGTGACGGTCGAGGACCTGGGGTGGAACGGCCGGATCAACCTGCGCGGGCCCGCCCGGCTGGAGGTCGCCGTGCGGTGACGGTCAGTCCGCCGAGTCGTCCCGGCCCGTGTCCCTGCCTGTGCCCCTGCCCGTGTCGCTGCCCGTGTCCCGGTCCGCCTCGTACGCGCGCCGGGCCCGTTCCTGCCGGTCCTCCAGCTCGGCCTGGCTGCGGCCGACGCCCTCCATGCGGTCGAGGCCCATGATCTCCTGCACGAACCGGGCCTTCTGCCGCTTCACCTCCTCGGCCAGGGCCTCGTCCACCGCGGCCCCGAGCTCGGCCTCGGCCTGCGACGGGCCGTCGTCGTTCCGGTCGTCTGCGCTGTCGCCCATGTGCACTCCCCGGGTCTCGACGGTGCTCCCCTCAGAGCGTGCGCCCCGACGGGCCTCCCGGCCAGGCGAAACCGGCGGGACCAACCTGTCGGACGCATGCCACGGTCGCCCTCTGTGCCGCTCACGGCGTTCACAGCGGGGCCGGATACCGCCTTCAGCCCCGCCACAGGTTGTGCCGCCACGATTCCCGGACGCGATCAATCGCGGATGACCCGATCATGGCCCGAGCCCCCGGGTGGCCGATGTCCACCTGCCATGCTGCGCCGGGCGGACGGCACGACGGAGGAGGAGACCGGATGGGGACCACGACCGTCGACGTCGCGGCCGCACCGCCCGAGGGCGGCCTGACCAGCGCGCAGGTCGCGGAGCAACGGCGAGCCGGAGCGGTCAACGCACCGGTCAAGGGAACCTCACGCACCTACGCGACGATCCTGCGCACCAACGTCTTCTCCTTCTACAACACGATCCTGTTCGCGATCGGCGTCGTGCTGCTCGTGCTCGGCCGCTACAACGACGCGTTCACCAGCGTCGGGCTCGGCCTGGTCAACGCCGTCGTCGGCGCGGTCCAGGAGATCGGCGCCAAGCGCAAGCTCGACAACCTTCAGCTGCTCGACCGGACCGACGTCACCGTCGCCCGCGACGGCGCCCGCACCGGCGTGCCGGCCGTCGACGTCGTGCGCGGGGACCTGGTCGAGGTCCGGGCCGGGGTCCAGATCGTCGTCGACGGGCCGGTCGTGGCCGGGCGGGTGGAGGCCGACGAGTCGCTGCTGACCGGCGAGTCCGACCCGGTCGTCAAACAGGTCGGGGACACGCTGCGCTCGGGGAGCTTCTGCGTCGCCGGGCAGGGCTGGCAGCGCGCCGAGGCCGTCGGCGCCGACAGCTACGCCGGGCGTCTGACGCTCGAGGCGCGCCGGGTCACCACCGACAAGACCCCGCTGCAGCTGCGGATCGACTTCGTGGTCCGGCTGACGATGGCGCTGGTCGTGCTGATGAGTGGCGCGATCCTGGCCCAGGCCCTGCTCGAGGGCTTCACCCTGCTCCGCGTCGTGCAGATCACCGCGGTGCTCTCCGGTCTGGTCCCCTACGGCCTGTTCTTCCTGATCGCGGTCGCCTATACCCGCGGCGCGGCGAGGATCGCGAAACAGGGCGCGCTGGTGCAGCAGGTCAACGCCGTCGAGTCGGTCACCCACGTCGACGTCGTCTGCACCGACAAGACCGGCACCCTGACCACCGGCCGCCTGGGGCTGTCCGACATCGAGAAGCTGGGGCCCCCGGACGACGACGGCGTCGACACCAGCACCGTGCTCGGCCGGTTCGCCGCCTCGGTCACCGACCCGAACCTGACCTCCGTCGCCCTGGCCGCCGCGCTGCCTGGGCGGGCCTGGGAGCTGCGCGACGAGATCCCGTTCGCGTCGTCGCTGCGCTGGTCGGGCCTGGTTACCGGGTCCGACGGGACCTGGGTGCTCGGTGCGCCGGACGCGCTCGCCCCGTACCTGGACACGCCGGTCCCGGGAACGAGCGTCACCGACCGCACCGCGCTCGGCCTGCGGGTCCTGCTGCTCGCCCGCCCCACCGACGCCGGCGCGGGCCTGCGCGACGACGACGGCCGCGCCTCGCTGCCCCGGCTGGAACCGGTCGCACTGGTCGCCCTCTCCGACGAGCTACGTCCCGAGGTCGTCGAGTCCATCACCCGCTTCCGGGAGAGCGGCGTGGCGATCAAGGTGCTCTCCGGCGACGACCCGCGCACCGTCGCTGCCCTGGCCACACAAGCCGGCCTCGACGCCGGCGAGCCCGTCGCCGGGCCGTCCCTCGACGACCTCGACGACACCGCCCTCGACTCCCTCGTCGCCCGCACCACCGTGTTCGGCCGCGTCGCCCCCGAGCAGAAGGAACGCATCGTCGGCGCCCTGCGCCGCCGCGGCGCCTACGTCGCGATGCTCGGCGACGGCGTCAACGACGCCCGCGCCCTCAAGAGCGCCCACGTCGGTGTCGCCATGCGCAGCGGCAGCACCGTCACCCAGGACGTCGCCGACATCGTGCTCACCGACGACTCGTTCGCCGCGCTGCTTCCCGCCCGCGACGAGGGCCGCCGCATCATCTCCGGCCTCGCCGTGTCGATGTACGTGTTCCTCGCCCGGGTCGCCACCCAGGGCCTGGTCATCCTCACCGTGGCGATGCTGGGCCTGGGCTTCCCCTACTCCCCCACCCAGGTCGGCCTGACGCTCCTGACCGTCGGCATCCCGACGTTCTTCCTCACCGTCTGGGCCACGCCCGGCGAACCCGACGAGAACCTGCTCGCGAACCTCGGCCGCTTCGTGATCCCCGCCGCGCTGGTCACCGCCGGCGTCGGCACGTTCATCTACACCCTGATGTACACCTCGGTGCTGCAGGGCTTCACGAGCGGGCGCACCCCGGCCGAGGTGATCACCGAGTTCCAGGGCTACACCGGCCTCGTCTACGGGCGCGACACCGACTTCGCCGCCGCCGCGGCCACGATCGGCGCTCAGACCGCCCTGTCGACGTTCGTCGCCCTGGCGTCGTTCGTACTGATCCTGTTCCTGCTGCCCCCGCACCGGATCTTCGCGTCCTGGACGGCGACGGTCGCCGACAAGCGGCCCGCGGTCCTGGTCGTGCTGCTCACCGCGGCGTTCGCCGGGGTCGTGTTCACCCCCGTGCTGTCGAACTACTTCGGCCTCACCGGTGCCGCGCCGCCGGTGTTCGCCGTGGTGCTGCCGTCGCTGGTCGGCTGGTTCGTCCTGCTCTCGGTCGTGTTCCGCTTCCGGCTCCTCGACCGCGTGCTGGGGACCGGCCGGCTCCCGGCCGCACGGCACTGACACCACCACCGGGGACGGCCCTCCGTCCCCGGTGGTGGTGTCAGCGGGCCAGGAGCTCGGTCAGAGCGGACGCCGCGTCGGCGGCCCCGGCGATCGGTGCCCACCGGCCCCCGGTCCGTCGGGTCAGGTCCTCCGCCTGCTCGGTGTCCTCCGCCGGGGCCAGGACGAGCAGCTCCGGCAGCCGGGCGGCGGCCGGGAGCGGGTCTTGGTCGTCGGTGGCCCGGCAGTCCGAGAGCAGCACCACGACCTTGCGCGCGGCGCGGGTGCGGGAGAGCTGCTCACCGGCCGCCCGCAGGGCCCCGGCCAGCCCCGTCACACCGTGCCCGCGCAGGCCGAGGACGTCGTCGACGACGGCGGCCGGCGCACGGGTGGAGTGCAGCGAGCGGAGCACCGTGACCTCCTTGGCGAAGGACAGCACCGCGTGCTCCCCCGGTGCCCGCCACGCGCACGCCGCCGCGGCCAGCGCGGCGGCGGCGAGACGTGTCCCGCCCATCGACCCGGACGCGTCGACGAGCAGGCACACGGCCAGACCGGGGCGAGCCCACGCCCGGGCGGTCAGCTCGTCCAGCGCCGGGACCCGGCCGGCGGCGCGTGCCTCGGCGACCGTGCCCAGCGAGGCGTCGAGGTCCAGATCGCCGCCGCGGTCGGCCGGGACCGGCCGCAGGCGCCCGATCCCGCGCTCGCGCGGCGGGCCGGACCGCGCCGTGTCGAGCATGATCCGCCCGGCCAGCCGGCGCGCCGCGGCGCGCAGCTTCTCATCCGTCGCCCGCGCCATGTCGGCCATCAACGCGAGCGTCGTGTCCGGCGACTCCTTCAGCGCCGCGTCGAACGCCTCGGCATCGAGCACGCCGACCTCGGGGGAGATCTCGGCGAAGCTGCGCTGCCGGGCGAGCTCGGCCCTCGGGGTGGTCCGGTCCCCCGGCCGGGCGCGGGGCCGCTGCGGTCGTGCCGCCGGATCGGGAGCGCCCGCCGGGGTCGGCGGGCTCAGGCTCCCCCCGACGCATCACCGCCGGACGGGTCCTGGTCGTCGGTGGGGCCGGGTTCGGCACCGAACTCGGCCTCGTAGAGCTCGCGAACGATGTCCTCCGGGGAGCGCTCGCACGACTCGGTCAGCCGGATCCGGCCGGACAGCGCGACCAGCGCGGCGTCGAGCCCCACCCGCCACACCGTCGGCTCGACGCCGCGGCGCCGGGCCAGGGAGTCCACGATCCGGACCGTGTCGATGGCGCCGCGCACCGACGACCCGACCCGGATGTCGGAATGCGACCGGGTCCGGCGGACGAGCTCGACGACCTTGCCGCGCCACGCGGCGTCGACCTTCGGCGCCCGCAGCTCGACGATCGCGGACTCGTCGACGGCCTCCTGGTAGCCCATGGTGATCCGGCAGACCCGGTCGTAGATCGCCGAGGAGATCCGCGCGGTGCCGATGGCGTCGAACGGGTTCATGACCGCGACCAGGCGGAACCCTTCGGCGGCGGGCACCCGGCCGACGCGCGGGACGTGCAGCTCACCCTCGCTCATCACGGTGATCAGGACGTTGAGGGTCTCCTCCGGGATCCGGTTGACCTCCTCCACGTAGAGCAGGGCCCCGGTGCGCAGCGCCTCGAGCAGCGGCCCGTCGACGAACGCGTCCGGGTCGTAGCCACGTTCGAGCACCTGGGCCGGGTCGAAGTGCCCGACCAGGCGGGCCGGGGTGAGCTCGGCGTTGCCCTCGACGAAGACGAACGGTGCGTCGGCCTCGGCGGCGACGGCGCGGAGCAGGGTGGTCTTGCCGGTGCCCGGAGGGCCCTCGAGCACGACGTGCGCGCCGGCGTCGAGAGCCGCGACGAGGAGCTCGACCTCGCGGGACCGTCCGACGACGGACGACGAGCCCGCCGGCCCGGACACGAGATCGTCCGGGCCGGCGGGCGGCAGTGCGGTAGTCATCTGGGCGGTCGTCCTCAGTGCTCGTGCACGATCACGCCGCGGACGTTCTTGCCGCTCAGCAGGTCGTCGTAGCCCTCGTTGACCTGCTCGAGGGTGTAGTACTTCGTGATGATCTCGTCGAGCTTGAGGTCACCGCTCTGGTACAGACCCAGGATCTTCGGGATGTCGACGGTCGGGTTGCAGTCGCCGAACAGGGACCCCTTCACCGTCTTCTTGAACAGGGTCAGGATCGAGCCGGGAAGCTGCACGTTCGTCGTCGAGAGCTTGTTCAGCCCGGTCAGGACGACCGTGCCGCCCTTGCCGGTGTTCTCGAACGCACCCGTCACGATCTCCTCGGTGACGATGCCGGCGGTGACGATGGTCTTGTCCGCGCCGTTGCCGTTGGTCATGGCCCGGGCCAGGTCACCGGCCTCCTGGGCGGTCGCGACGGCGTGGGTCGCGCCGAGCTCCATCGCCTTCTCGCGCTTGTTCTGCAGCGGGTCGATCGCGATCAGGTTCTTCGCGCCGGCGTAGCGGGCACCCTGCACGGCGTTGATACCGATGCCGCCGACGCCGGTGACGATGACGGTCTCACCCGGGGAGACGTCCGCGGCGTTGACCGCCGAGCCCCAGCCGGTGGGCACGCCGCAGCCGACCAGCACGGCCTTGTCCAGCGGCAGGTCGTCGTCGACCTTGACGCACGAGTTCTGGTGGATCGTGGAGTACTGGCTGAACGTGCCGAGCATGCACATCGCGCCGTACTGGCCCTTCGGGCCGCTGAACGGGAACCGCTCGCCGGGCAGGTAGCCCTCGAGGATCGTCGCACCCATGTCGCAGATGGCCTGCTGGCCGGTGGAGCACCAGCGACAGGTGCCGCAGTTCGGGATGAACGAGCAGACGACGTGGTCACCGGGCTTGACGCGGGTGACGCCCTCGCCGACCTCCTCGATGATCCCCGCGCCCTCGTGACCCAGGACCATCGGCAGCCGGGCCTCGAGGTCGCCGTGCGCGATGTGCACGTCGGAGTGGCACAGCCCGCCGTGGGTGTAGCGGATCAGCACCTCACCGGCCTTCGGGCCGTCCAGGTCGAGCTCGACGATCTCGATCGGCTTGTTCGTCTCGTAGACGACCGCGGCCTTGGTCTTCATGGAAGCTCCTTCACGTCATCGGGAGGGACGCCGCGCGGCACATGCACCGTCGGCGATACGTCCCGACCTTGCCGCACCGCGGCGGCGCGGACTGTTCCAGAACGGGACAGCCGCTCACGCCTGCGCGGATCGTCCCTCCGCGGCGAGGTCGTCGGGCACCGCCAGCGCCCTCATCCGCCGGTAGAGGGTCGTGCGGCTGATGCCGAGCTCCTCGGCGGCCCGGAGCTTGTTGCCCCCGGAGGCCGTGAGCGCGTGCAGGATGGCGACCCGCTCGGCGCGCTCCCGGCCCCCACGACCCGCTCGGCGCGCTCCCGGCCCCCACGACCGGGCCGGCGGCCGCTGGAGCGGTAGCGCTCGGGCAGGTCGCCGACGTCGATCCGCCGGGTCGTGGGCAGGTCGGTCAGCTCCCGGACGACGTTCGCGAGCTCGACCAGGTTGCCCGGCCACGGCTGGGCCCCGAGAGCCTGCAACGCACCCGGGGTGAGGATCAGCTCCCGCCCGGTACCGGTGCGCGACACCAACTCCCGGACGAGCCCGTACAGGTCGTGGCGCCGGTCCCGCAGCGGGGCCAGCTCGACCTGCTGCGAGCACCGGGCGACGAGCCGGCCGACGTGCGGGGCCAGGTCGGCCGTCGGGCCGGAGGTCAGGACGAAGCGGGTGCGCGTCGCCCGGGCCATCGCGCGGCCCACGACGGTGCACAGGCCGGCGTCGAGCAGGTCGACGTCGTCGACGACGACGACCTCGGTGCCGGCCCGGGTGAGATCGAGCAGCGATGCCGACCACGCCCGGTCCGAGCCGGTCAGAGCATCCGCGGCGTCGAGGTGGACCACCGGGCCCTCCCCGGCGAGCCGGACCGCCTCGGTGGACCGCCCGGTACCCGGCTCACCCGCGACGAGCACGTTCCGGTCGGTGGGCACCCACGCCGTCGCGGTCCGGGCGGGGGTGGGAGGGCGACGGGGCCCGAGGTGCAGCAGTACCCCGTCCGGGGTGCCCGCGATCCGTTCGGCCCGGGCCGGCACGACCCCCGCCGCCCCCAGGTCCAGGTCACCGGAGGCCGTGCCCGCCCGCAGGACCTCGGACGCGAGCCTGTTCAGCACCGACGGGTCCGCCGTCCCGAGGCGTTCCAGGCAGCTCCGGTTCGTCAGGACCGTGTCCCCGCCCAGCACCGCGATCGGCGACGAGCGCTGCCGCGTCGCGTGCTGGAAGGCGAGGAACAGCCGTCGCTCGACCTCCCGGGCACCGTCGAGCAGCCGCGCCTCGATGTCCTGGGCCGCCCGGACGATCAGGGCGCCGAACAGCGGGTTGGCCGTCCCGCCGGCCGCGGTGATGTCGAGCACACCCTCGATGCGGCGGGTGAGCGGGTGCCGGATCGGATGGCCGAAGCAGCTGAACGGCTTCAGCGCGTCCAGGTAGTGCTCGTCGCCGTTGATCCACACCCCGCGGCCGAGCTCGTAGGCGGTTCCCAGACCGTTGGTCCCGGCCGACTCCTCCCCCACGCCGGAGCCGACCATCACCCCGCCGGACTCCAGTGCCGACCGGAGCCGCCGGTCCCCGCTGGTCTGGACGACGACGCGGCAGTCCCGGTCGGCGAGCATCAGGCACAGCGACTGCTCGTCGAGCTGTTCGGCCAGGCCATCGAGCACCGGCGCGGCCGCGACGGCGAGCCGGCTCGCCCGGTCGACGTCGGCGACGGAGAACCGGCCCCCGGACTCGGGCCCCATCCCGCTCATCTGCGACCGGCGCCAGGACGACGCGATCTCGGGGCGGAGGCAGTCGACGCTCCTCGGTGCTCCGTCCGTCACGTCTTCCCCTCCTCGTCCTCGCGGGGGTTCTCGCCCGACGGACCACGGCGCGACCACGGCTCAATGGGTCGCACCCGGGGCCATCATAGGAGCGTCCGGAGGCGGACCGCCGCCGGCGACGGTCGCCGGCGGCCCCGTCCCGCCGGATCTCCCGGCGGATCCGGGCGCGTCACCACCTGCGGAACGCACGGCGGAAGGTATGCTGCGCGGGAGATCCGATCCTGCTGTGCACCGGACGTCGGAAACGTCCGGCCGGTGCAGCCGGTGTCGGGATCATCGACCGAGGCGATCCCTCCGGTGCGGGCCGTTCGGCCCCACGGCGGTGGTCTCCCGGGACCCGTGGGTCGGGTCGCATCTCGGAGGAGCCGTCTCGGCCTCTCCATGCGGCGCCCACCACCCGACCGCAGCACCGTGCGCGGCGGGGCCGCCTCCGGCGGCCCGGTCACGCATTCCGGAGGAGGAGTACGTGGCTCGACGAGGCCAGCCCCAGACCAGGGCTCGCCGTGGCGCCCCGCGGGACCGACGACGCGGCAACGACCGCGGCGGCAACGGGAGCGGCGGCAACGGCACCGCCAACGGCGACGTCCTGTCGGTGCTCGCCCGCTCGGTCCGGGAGGTCCAGGCCGCGATCCGCGGTGACCGGGTGACGTCGGTGACCCGCACGAAGTTCCAGGCGGTCGCGCTGCTGCTGCGCGAGGAGCGCGCCCGGGTCAAGGCGGACACCGGCATCGGTGAGCGGCAGCAGACCGAGAAGCTCAAGCGTCTCGACGAGATCGCGAAGACCCTGGCGATGACCGCCGTCCGCGACCAGGCGCTGCTGGCCCTGCTCGACGAGAACGCCGTCGTCTCCGACGAGGCCCGCTCGCTGACCCGCGACGTGCTGCGCAACGCCGGGATCGAGGCCGCCGAGCCCGAGGCCCCGCCCGTCGAGGAGGCCCCCGCCGCCCCCGCCGCGCCGCGGATCGTGCCGCAGTCGGTCGTCTCGCGGCAGATGGCCAACCCCTTCCTCGCCCCGGACTTCTCGGCCGCCCGCCCGACCGGCCCCCGGCCGACCCGCCTGGCCGGCTGGGAGCTGCTCGGCCCGCTGCTCCGCTCGTTCGAGCGCGCCGGCGGCGGAGCCCCGGCCTGCATGACCCTCCCGGCGCCGTCCCCGACGCGCCCCCGCGACGGCCTGGAGCTGATGCCGCACCAGGCCCGCCTCGTCGCCGCGGCCGCGGCCGGGCACCGGACGTTCCTGCTGGCCGACGAGCCGGGCCTGGGCAAGACCGCCCAGGCGCTGCGCGCCGCCGAGGCGGCGAACGCCTACCCGCTGCTCGTCGTCGTCCCGAACGTCGTCAAGACGAACTGGGTGCGCGAGGCCGGGCTGTGGGCACCGCGCCGCAAGGCGACCGTGATCCACGGCAACGGCGACTCGATCGACGGCTTCGCCGACATCGTCGTCGTCAACTACGAGGTGCTCGACCGCCACGTCGGCTGGCTCGGCGACTTCGGGTTCCGCGGGATGGTCGTCGACGAGGCGCACTTCATCAAGAACAAGACCTCGCAGCGCTCCCAGCACGTCCTGGAACTCTCGGCGCGCATCCGGTCGTTCACGGCGCGCCCGCTGCTGATGGCCCTCACCGGTACCCCGCTGATCAACGACATCGAGGACTTCCTCGCGATCTGGCAGTTCCTGGGCTGGGTCGACGAGGCCAAGCCGCTGGCCGACCTGATGGACGCCCTGGCCGAGACCGGCCTGACGCCGGCCGACCCGGGCTTCTACCCCGCCGCCCGCCAGTGCGTGGTGGACCGCGGCATCGTCCGGCGCCGCAAGGTCGACGTCGCCGCGGACATTCCCGCGCGCCGCATCGCCGACCTCCCCGTCGAGCTGGACGGCCCGGCCGGCCGGTCGATCCGCGCCGCCGAGCGCGACCTCGCCCGCCGGATGGTCTCCCGCTACACCGACGCGCTGTCCACCCGGCGTTCCGGCGCCGGTGACGCCGACGGCATCGACCACGACCTGGTGCGCCAGGTGGCGAAGTGGGAGCAGAAGGACGCGGCGTCGGCGAGCAACGGCGACAACGTCTTCTCCATGATGCGCCGGATCGGCCAGGCCAAGGCCGCCCTGGCCGCCGACTACGCCGCCCAGCTCGCGCGCAGCGCAGGGAAGGTCGTCTTTTTCGCCAAGCACGTCGACGTGATGGACGTGGCCGAGGAGGTGTTCGCCAAGCAGGGCGTCCGGTTCTCCTCGATCCGCGGCGACCAGACCGCGGCCGCGCGCCAGCGCAACATCGACGCCTTCGTCAACGACGCGGGTGTCGGCGTCGCGGTGTGCTCGCTGACCGCGGCCGGGGTGGGCATCAACCTGCAGGTCGCGTCGAACATCGTGCTCGCCGAGCTGTCCTGGACCGCCGCGGAGCAGACCCAGGCCATCGACCGGAGCCACCGCATCGGCCAGACCGAGCCGGTCACCGCGTGGCGCATCATCGCCGCACAGACGATCGACGCCCGGATCGCCGAGCTGATCGACGGCAAGGCGGGTCTCGCCGCGGCGGCCCTCGACGGCTCCGAGGAGGAGGTCGGCTCGTCGGCCGACGTGCAGCTCCAGGCCCTCGTCGCGCTGCTGACGGAGGCGCTGTCGTCCGGTACGTCCTGACGCCGGGGTGGGTGAGAGCCACGCGCGCCGCAGGTGGACGACGGCTCCGTTCGCACCGCTGGACTGGACGGAAGCAGCTTTCGCGCGGTGGTGCGGGTGCTTCCTGAGGCGAGGCGTCAACGGGTGAGGCGGTCCAGGAACGCGATCAACAGGGCCTCGCGCAGGCGGGGTGGGGCGGCGTCGAGGAGTGCGTTGACCGGCGCCATGCGCTTCGGGACCGCGACCGCGCCTCCCTCACCACCGAGGCCCGCGAGCTGCAGCAGGCCGTCGAACGCGGCGTCGTCGAGGGTCGCGGGGTCGAGCTGTGCGGCGGCGGCGCGGAGCTCCGGCGCGACCTGCACCGGGCCGGCGGCCACCGCCGCGGCGACCGAGTCGCGCAGCGCGACCACGAAGTCGTCGACGCCGCCCGCGGTCGCCGCGCAGACCGTCAGGTGCAGCGTGGCGGGCAGCCCGCGGAACGCCATCTGCGGCTGCACGAACCAGCCGCGCTCGCCCATCTCGTCGCTGAGGGTGAACACGTCGAGGGCGTCGTCGCAGGCCACGGCGAGCAGCGACGCGTCCGGTTCGGCGGCCAGGCGCAGGTGCTCGGTGGAGCGGACGGCCTCGGCGAGGGCCCGGGTGGCGTCGAGGGTCGTGGCGACGAGCGTGCGGTAGCCCTCGGCACCGATGTGCTGGGTGACCGCCCAGGCCGCGGCGAGCGGGCCGCCCGAGCGCGTCGACTGCATCGTCGCGTTGAGCATCGTGTAGCCGGGCCAGTCGGCGCTGGCGAAGAACTGCGGCCTGCGCAGGGCCGCGTCGCGGTGCAGCAGCAGCGAGACGCCCTTGGGTGTGTAGGCGTACTTGTGCAGGTCGGCGGACAGGCTGGTCACGCCGGGGACGGCGAAGTCCCACGGCTGCGCGACGTCGCTCCACGGCAGCACCCACCCACCGATGCACGCGTCGACGTGGCAGCGCACGCCCCGCTCCGCGGCGGCCGCGGCGATCGGGCCCACGGGGTCGATCACCCCGTGCGCGTACGACGGCGTCGACGCCGCCACCAGCACCACCCGTCCGGCGTGGGCGTCCATCGCCGCCGTCATCGCCTCCGGCACGGCGCGCATCGTCACCGGGTCGACGTCGACGGCCACCGGCTCGACGCCGAAGTAGTGCGCCGCCTTGTGGAACGCGCCGTGCGCGCTCGTCGGCACGACCATCGCCGGACGTCCGATCTCCGGGTGCGCGTCCCGCGCGGTCTGCACGGCGAGAAGCACCGACTCGGTCCCGCCCGAGGTCACGGTGCCGACCGACGCCTCCGGCGCGTGGAACAGCGGCCGCGCGAACGCCACGAGGTCGCGTTCCATCGCCGTCAGGCTGGGGAACGCGGTCGGGTCGAGGCCGTTCGTGGCGCCGAAGCTCGCGAGCGCGGTCCGGCCGATCGCGTCGGCGTCGGCGAGGCCCGAGTCGTAGACGTAGGCCAGCGTGCGGCCGCCGTGGGTGGGCAGGTCGTCGCCGCGCAGCGCCTCCAGCCGGGCCAGGACGTCAGACATGGGGAACCCTCTCGTCGAGCGAGTAGCGGCGCAGCGGTAGAAGGCTCACCGCGATCAGCACGGCCGGGACCAGGGTGAACCCGACGGCGATCGCGGTCAGCGCCGACGGCGGCTGCGCCGTCCCGCCGGTCGACGCCGCGTACCCGCCGACGGCCAGGACCAGCGCGTACAGGCCGGGACCCAGCGCGAGCCCGAGCGTCTCCCCCGCCGTCCAGAGGCCGGTGAAGACCCCGACGCGGTTGACGCCGGACGCCCGCGTCGAGGCCGCCGCGACGTCGGGCAGCATCGCGAGCGGGAACACCTGGGTGCCCGCATACCCGACGCCGGCGATCCCCGCGGCGACGTAGGCGGGCCACGCGACGTCACCGGTGACCGTCCACAGCGCCAGCGTGCCGACGACGAGCACGACCGTCGCGGCCAGGTAGCCCTCCCTCTTCCCGCGCCGCGCCGCCCACCGCTCCCACAGCGGGCTGACCAGCAGCGCCGGCCCGACGAACGCCACGAACAGCACCGACGACGCGGCCGGGTCGGAGAGCAGGTACCGGGCGACGTAGGCGACCCCGGCGAGCAGCGCCCCGACCCCGAGCGACTGCACGACGAACGCCAGCATCAGCCGCCGGAAGTCCGGCTCGGCGAGGACCACCCGCAGCTGCTCGCGCAGCGGGCCCTCCGCCGTCGCGACCGGCTCCTCGACGACACCGGCCGTCGCGAGGTAGGCCCCGACGGTGCCGAGGAGCAGCAGCACCCCGACGTAGACGCCCATCGCGGCGTGGCCGTACGAGGAGACGATCAGCGGCGCCGTCGCCCCGGACAGCAGGATCGCCACCGCGATCACCGCGACCCGCCACGTCATCATCCGGGTGCGCTCACCCGCGTCGGAGGTGATCTCGGCGGGCATCGCGTTGAACGGCACCTGGAAGAACGCGTACGCCGTGGCGCACAGCAGGAACGCGAGCAGCACCCAGACCGCGGCGAGCGACGGCGGCCCCGACGGGCCGGCGAAGATCAGCGCGAACGTGACGGCCAGCACGAGGCCGGCGCGCAGCAGGAACGGCCTGCGCCGCCCGATCGGTGAGGTGCTCCGGTCGCTGATCCGCCCCGCGATCGGGTTCAGCACCACGTCCCACGCCTTCGGCACGAACACGATCAACCCGGCCACGACGGCGGCGACCCCGAGTGTGTCGGTCAGGTAGGGCAGCAACAGGAGCCCCGGCACGGTGCCGAACGTGCCGGTCGCGACGCTGCCCAGCGCGTAGCCGCGCCGCACCCGGGGACAGAGGGCCATGCGGCGGAACGCTAGTGACCGCCGGCCCCGCGGAACAGACGCCACGGGGTTGCCCCGCGCCCTCCGCCCCCCGACGATGGGGTCGGCCCGTCGCGATCGCCCGGGTCCACGCTCCCGAGGGAGGGAGGGGACCGTGCTGCACCGCCTTTGAGTCGTCGCCTCCCCCCGCCCGGTCGGGCGGTCCCTTCACGGTCACGACGGCGCACCCGGATCGAGCTGAGCTCTCCGCTCCGTCGTGACCGCCCCTGCGGTTCATCGAGGAGCTCGTGTTGTCCACTGCCGTCACACCACCCCCGTCCACGCTGGCCGACGCCGTCGACCGCACCATCGCGCCGTCGGCCGCCGAGGTCGACCGCACCGGCGCCTTCCCCCGCGCCGACGTCGAGGCCCTCGCCGGCGCCGGCGCCCTCGGCCTGCTCAGCGCCACCGACGTCGGTGGTTCCGGCGGGTCACTCGCCGACGTGGCCGAGACCGTCGAGCGGGTCGCCCGCGCCGACGCCTCGGCCGCGATGGTCCTGCTGATGCACTACTCCGCCGTGTCGGTGATCGAGGCCCACGGCCCCGACGACGTCCGGCGCTCGGTCGCGGCCGGGGAGCACCTGTCCACGCTGGCGTTCTCCGAGCGCGGCTCGCGCAGCCACTTCTGGGCGCCGGGCAGCACCGCGGCCGAGACCGGCGGGCGGATCCGCCTGGACGCGGCGAAGAGCTGGGTGACCTCCGCCGGCGAGGCCGACAGCTACGTCTGGTCCAGCCTGCCGGTCAGCGCGGAGGGCCCGATGACGTTGTGGCTCGTCCCCGCGGGCACGCCGGGCGTCGACGTCGCCGGGGAGTTCGACGGGTTCGGGCTCCGCGGCAACGCCTCCCGCCCGATGGCCGCCGACGGTGCCCTTCTCGAGGCGTCCGCCCGGCTCGGCGACGACGGCGCCGGACTCGACATCGCGCTCGCCACGGCGCTGCCGACGTTCCTGGTCGGCAACGCCGCGGTGTCGCTGGGCCTGATGGAGGCTCTCGTCGCCGAGGCCGCCGGTCACCTGACGTCCACCCGGCTCGAGCACCTCGGCCAGACCCTGGCCGAGCAGCCCACCAGCCGTCTGGTGTTCGCGGCCCTGCGCACCCGGGTCGACGTCACCCGGGCGTTCCTGGCCGACACCCTCGCCGCCCTGGGCGGCGGCCGCGAGGACGCGACCCTGCGCGTCCTGCAGGTCAAGACCGTCTCCGCCGAGGCCGCGGCGGACGTCGCGGACGGGGTGATGCGGCTGTGCGGCGGCGCCGCGTTCCGCAAGGAGCTGGGCATCGAACGCCGTTTCCGCGACGCCCTCGCCGCCCGGGTGATGGCCCCCACCACCGAGTCGCTGCACGACTTCGTCGGCCGCGCCACCCTCGGTCTGCCGCTGTTCGGGAGTGCGTGATGACACTGGTCATGGGCGGGGTCGCCTACGACCCCAAGGTCGTCACCATCTGGGACGGGTTCCGGCAGTGGCTGCGCGGGCAGGGCCTAGACTTCGACTACGTCCTGTACTCCCACTACGAGCGGCAGGTGGAAGAGCTGATCGAGGGCCGGATCCACGCCGCCTGGAACTCGCCGCTGGCCTGGCTGCGCTCCGAGCGGCTCGCCACCGCTCGGGGACGCACGGTGCGCTCGGCGGTCATGCGCGACACCGACCAGGACCTCACGTCGGTCGTCGTCTTACGCGCCGACTCCCCCGCGACGTCGATCGCCGACCTCGCGGGCGGCACCGTCGGCGTGGGGGCGGTCGACTCGCCGCAGTCGACGTTGATCCCGCTGTCGTTCCTGCGCCACGCCGGTGCCGGGGACGCCACGGTCCGCCGTTTCGACGTCGGGGTCGGCCTGCACGGCGACCACATCGGCGGCGAACGCGACGCCGCCCGCGCGCTCGTCGCGGGCGAGGTCGACGCCGCCTGCATGATCGACGGCAACCACCTGCTGTTCGGGCAGGAGGGCACGCTGCCGTCCGGGGCGACCCGGATCCTCGCCCAGACCGACGTCTACGACCACTGCACGATGGCGGTCGTCGACACAGCACCGGCGGACGAGGCCACCGAGTTCGTGCGCCTGCTGGAGTCGATGTCCTACGCCGACCCGGAGGTCCGGCCGCTGCTCGACCTGGAGGGGCTCAAGCAGTGGGTGCCGGGCCGCACCAGTGGCTTCGGCCCGCTCGCCCGGGCCGTCGACGAGACCGGGTTCTACGACGCCGCCGGCACCGTCACCGCGCGGGAGTACCGGCCGTGACGCACCCGGGCGCCCCGCTCGACCTCGGGTTCCTGCGGCTCGAGCGGGGCGCCCACCTGCTCGTCCGGCGCTCGCTGCGGGCGGTTCCGGTCGGCGGGCGGGTCACGGTCACCGGCGGCGACCCGGCCCTCGGGGTGCACCTGCGCGCCTGGGCCCGCCGGGAGGGCCACGGCTTCGCGACGGTGCCCGGCCGCACCGCGGAGTTCGAGCTCGTCCGCGGCTCCGCGGAGACCGACCGGTGGGCCGGCGCGGAACGCGCCGGCGGTCCCGGGCCGGACGGCATCGTCGCCCGGCCCCCGGGCCACTGGGGACTCGCCGCCCGCGGCGCGCTCGTCGAGGCCGGCGGGCCGCCCGGCCGGTTCGACCTCGACGACCGCGACGTCGTCTGGGCCGACCTCGCGCCGCGGCTCTACGCCCACGCCGCCGCGGCGCAGTGGGACCCGGCCACCGCCGTCGACTGGGACGCACCCTCCGACGTGCCCGCCGACGTCGAGGCGGCAGTCGTGCAGGTGATGACCTACCTCGTGGAGAACGAGCAGGCCGCGCTCGTCGTCCCGGCCGCCCTGCTCGCCCGCGTGCACCCGCACTTCCGGGAGGTCCAGCAGCTGCTCGCCGTGCAGACCGCCGACGAGGCCCGCCACATGGAGGTCTTCACCCGCCGCGCGCTGCTGCACGGCGGCGAGATGGGCACGTCGTCGGCGGGCGGGCGCTCGTCGCTGGCGACGCTGCTCGCCGAACCGGACTTCTCGCTCGCGACCTTCCTGCTCTCGGTGCTCGGCGAGGGCAGCTTCCTGTCGCTGCTGTCGTTCCTGGAGCGGCACGCGCCCGACCCCGTGACCGCACGGATCACGCACCTGGCCCGGGTCGACGAGGCGCGTCACGTCGCGTTCGGCGTGGCCCACCTCGAGCACCAGAGCACGCTCGACCCGTCGTTGCGCGGCAGGCTGCGCGCCGCGATCGAACGGCGTCACGACGTCCTCGCCGACACCGCCGGTCTCAACGCCGACGTGTTCGACTCCCTCGTCGTGCTCGCCGCCGGTGCCTGGACACCCGAGGCCGTCGCCCGAGGCCACGACGCGGTGCAGGAGCTGCACCACGCGATGGACGACGGCCGCCGCCGGCGCCTGGCCCGGCTCGGGTTCCCGCCGGACGAGGCCGCCGAGCTCTCGGCGCTGCACACGCGCAACTTCATGTGACCGCCTCGTCAGCGCCGTGCCGTGGCCGCGTCGAGGGCGAACAACGCCGGGACGTCGGCGACGCCGTCGAGGACATGGGTGGGATCGGCCCCGGTGAGCTCGGCGCGGCCCTGCGCCCCGCTCAGCACGCCGACGACCCAGCCGGCACCGGCGTTGCGGCCGGCCTCCACGTCGAGGACCGTGTCGCCGGCCACGAGCACGCGGGAGGCGTCGTCGACCCCGGTCAGGGCCATCGCCCGGTGGATCATCGCCGGGTCCGGTCGGCCGGCGCCCACGTCGGCCGCGCACACGACGCCGTCGAGCTCGCGGGTGAACGCGGCGTCGAGCGAGGCGAGCAGCGGGTCGGTGACCTGCCGGCCGAACCCGGTGGTGAGCACGACCGCGCACCCGGCGGCCCGCAGCGCGGCCAGCGCGCCGGGCACCCCGGCCAGCGGGCGCGGCGGCGCCGCGGCGTAGGCGTCGGCCAGGCGCGCGACGAACTCGTCGTGCAGCTCCTCGACCTCGCGCAAACCGGTGAGGGCGGCGAGGGCCTCCCGCTTGTCGGCCCCCATCCAGCGGCGGATGTCGGCCTCGGCGGCGGGCCGGCCGTGCGCGGCCACGGTGTCGGCGAGCACGCGGTAGACCGCGCCACCCTCGTCGACGGTGGTGCCGGCGATGTCGAGCGCGGCGAGGAGTGGCGGGATCACATCGGACGGCGTCATGACTCGCTCCCGAGACGGCGGCGCACGAGCGCCGAGACCTGGTCGACGACGACGATCAGCACGAGCACCACGAGGATGTGGGTCGCCATCTCGTCGAAGCGGAACAGCTGGATGGACTGGTTGATCTGGAACCCGATGCCGCCCGCGCCGACGAGGCCGAGCACGAGCGAGGACCGGACGTTGACGTCGAAGCGGTAGAGCAGCAGCCCGACCATCTGGGGCGTGACCGAGGGCAGCAGGGCGTGCGTGGCGATCTGCAGACGCCCCGCACCGGCACTGCGCAGTGCCGACGGCGGGCCGGGGTCGGCGTCCTCGATCGTCTCGGCCCAGAGCTTGCCCATGACGCCGACGTTGTGGAACACCAGCGCCAGCACGCCGGGGAACGGCCCGAGCCCGACGGCGGTCACGAAGATCAGCGCGAAGACGACGTCGGGGACGGCCCGCAGGAACGACAGCAGCCCGCGGGCCGCCTGGTAGACGACCGGTCCGGGCGCGGTGCCGCGCGCGGCGAGCAGGGCCAGCAGCAGCGCGGCGGCGATCGACAGGGTGGTGCCGAGCAGGCCGATCCACAACGTGGTCAGCGCTCCCTCGAGACTGGGCCCGAGCACGTCGGCGGACAGGTCGGGCGGGATCGCCTCGGACAGGAACGTCGCCATCCCGCCGGCGCCGTCGACCAGCGAGGCCACCGAGATCTCGGTGGCGTCCCAGGCGATGACGTGCACCGCGAGCAGCGCGGCCGCGATCGCACCGCCGAGCAGCAGGGTCCGGGGACGGCGCGGGGGCCGCGGCGGGACCGGCAGGCGGCGGATCTCGGGGGTCGTCAGTGTCACGACACGGCCTCCAGTGCGGGCTCGGCGTGCGGGTAGAGGCTCTCGACCGGCTGGTCGGGGCGGCCGTCGAGGACGACGGTGCCGTCACGCAGGCCGACGATCCGGTCGGCGTGCCGGCGGGCCAGCGACGGCTGGTGCAGGACCGCGAGGACGGCGAGACGTTCGGTGTGGGCGAGCTCGGCGAGCAGGCCGAGGACCTGCTCGGCCGCGGCCGGATCGAGCGCGGACACCGGCTCGTCGGCCAGCAGCACCCGGGAGCGCTGGCACAGCGCCCGGGCGATCGCGACCCGCTGCTGCTGACCACCCGACAGCGCCCCGGCCCGGTCGCGGGCCCGGTCGGCCAGCCCGACCCGGTCCAGGCAGCCCATCGCCTCCTCCCGGACGTCGCGCGGGAACAGCCCCGGGACCAGCGACGACCGCAGCGGCAGCCGGCCCAGCGCACCCGCACACACGTTGTCGAGGACGGTGCGCCGCTGCACGAGGTGGATCTTCTGGAACACCAGCGCGACGTCGAGGCGTCCGCGCTCGTGCCCGTCGACGCGCACGGTGCCCTCGGCGTCCACGAGCCCGGCGGCGGCGCGCAGGAGCGTGGACTTGCCGGATCCGTTCGCGCCGAGCACCGCGAGCAGCTCCCCCGCCGCGACGGTGACGTCGACGCCGTGGAGCACCTCGCGGTCACCGAAGCGGACCCGGGCACCGGTGACGGACAGCATCGGCGCCGCCTGCTCCATCACTCCACGTCCTTCTCGGTCAGGCCCAGCTTGGCGGCCAGCTCGAACAGCGGGGCGTAGGTCGCCTTGTCGACGGGGACGAGCTTGCCGGGCGGGCTGACGTCGAGCAGCGCACCGACCTCGCCGACGGCCTGCGGGTCCAGGTTCAACAGAGCGTCGCGCAGGGCCGCCTTGAACGCGGGGTCGAGGTTGCCGCGGACGGTGACCGGGTCGTTCGGGATCGGCGCCGACGTCCAGACCTTCCGGAACCGCGACGCGTCGAACGTCCCGGACGCCGTGGCCGCGGCCTGCTGCTGGGAGTTGATCTCGGCGGCGTCGACCTTGCCGTTGACCAGGGCGAGCAGCGCCTCGGGGTGTCCCCCGGCGTAGTCGATCCGCACGTCGGCCTGCTGCAGGCCGGCGTCGAGCAGGGCCTGGCGCGGCAGGGCGTCACCCGAGGTGGACCCGACCGAGCCGAGGGCCAGGCTGCGGTCGCGCAGCTGCGCCACGGAGGTGATCGGCGAGTCCTTCGGGACCCAGATCGCGGCGGTGTAGCTGGAGAGCGTCCCGTCGGCGGTGCCGAACGAGGCGACCGCCTCGGCCCCGGCGCGCTGCTCGGCGAAGACGTAGCCGAGCGGGCCGAACAGGCCGAGCTCCAGCTTGTCGTTGCGCATGGCCAGGACCTCGGCGGAGTAGTCCTCGGTGACCTGGATGTCGACCGGGCAGTTCAACCGCCGCTGCAGGGCCTCGCCGAGGACGCGAGCCGCCGGCAGCAGCTTCGCCGGGTCCTCGAACGGTTCGACACCCATCCGGATCCTCCCGTCGGGGCAGGTCGGCGAGGCGGCGGCCCCGGAGCCGGAGGGGCCACCGCAGGCGGTGAGGGTGAGCAGGCCGGCGAGCATCAGCGCCGGCAACAGGCGGGGTCGCATCAGGAACTCCTGGGAGAGGGCGGAAGGTCTCAGAGCGGGACGGTGTCGAGGACGGCCGGGGCGAGGCCGAGTGCGGTGGTCATGCCGATCCCGGAGGTGACGGCGACGGCCGTCGCGGCGGGCCCGGCCGGGCGGACGAGGAACTCGCCGGGGGCATCGGCGTAGACGCCCCGCCAGCGGCGGACGACCGTGAGGTCACCGGCGTCGAGCAGCGCACGGGTCTCGGCGAGGAGGAGCTCGTCGAGCCCGTCGGACGACCACGGGTCCGGGGTGCGGGCGTAGTGGTGGGTGTCGCCGACGACGAGGTCGCCGCCGGGCAGCTGGGTGAGCATGTGGTTGACGACGGCGTCGAGCAGATCCGGGCGTTCGGTGCCCCACCGCTCGCGCAGGGCCGCCGCGCCGGCGGTGCCGGCCAGGGCCGGGTAGCGCAGCATCGAGCTGCCGGTGAGGACGGCGGGGCCGACCGTGACCGGTGTGCCCGTGCGGACCTGGAGCATCTGCAGCACGCACCGGCGCAGGCCGGCGTCGTCGGCGACGTCCGGGAGCAGGCGGTCCAGGTCGTGACCGGCGCAGACGATCGCGTGCCGGGCCCGGACGTCCCCGCGTCCGGTCCGGACGACGCACCCGTCGGAACCCGCGTCGACGCCGAGGACCGGGGTGGAGAAGCGGACGTCGGCGGCGGGCTGTCCGGCGAGCCAGGTGGCGATCGCGCCGACCGCACGGCGCTGCTCGACGCGCAGGTCGCGGCGCAGGAACGCGCCGCCGTGGAGGCCGTCCGCCCGCACCGGCACCCGGGAGACGACGGCGGCGGGGTCGAGCAGCTCGACCTCGCCGTCACGCTCGGCGGCCAGCTCCTCCAGCGCGGCGCGCTCCTCGGCCGACCGGGCGACGACGACGGTGCCGCACTCGGCGACGCCGAACCCCGCCTCCTCGCCCAGCCGCAGCCACTCCTCCCGCGCCCGCCCGGCGTAGACCAGGGCGTCGCCGGTCTGGGCCGTCACGCAGCCGTGGCCGAAGTTGCGGACCGAGGCACCGACCGCGCGCTCGTCACGCTCGAGCACGGTCACGGTCAGTCCGCGGGCCACCGCCTCGACGGCGTGGGCGAGGCCGACGATGCCGGCCCCGACGATCACGAGGTCACTCGTCCGGGTCACGGTCCGGAACGGTCGCAGTCCCGGCGGGCACCCGGCAAGAACTTGTAGTGACAAGTCGTCTGCCGTTCACCTGCCGTCTTCCTACGACGGCGCCGGGACGGCCCGCGACTTGTAGAGTCAGACGGGTGGGAACGCCTCTGCACCGGACGCTGGCCGACGAGCTGCGGGGCCGGATCCGCAGCGGTGCGATCGGCGTCGGCGACTCGCTGCCGTCCGAGGCCTCGCTGTGCCGGGAGTTCGCGACGTCGCGCGGCCCGGTCCGCCAGGCACTCGCCGCGTTGCGGGACGAGGGCCTGATCGGGGGTGGTCAGGGACGGCGGCCGGTGGTCCTCGACGCCGTGCCGGCGCAGCCCTTCGAGTCGTTCCTGTCGTTCACCCGGCGCGCCGAGCTGACCGGGCACGTCCCGGGGCAACGGCTGCACGAGATCGCGCTGCGCCGCCCCGAACCGGCGGTGGCGGCCGCGCTCGACCTGGGCCCGGACGACTACGCCGTGCAGCTCGTCCGGCTCCGCCTGCTCGACGACCGCCCGGCGATGCTGGAGCGGATGACCTACACCGAGAAGGTCGGCCGCCCGCTGCTCGACGCCGACCTCAACGCCGGGTCGATCTACGCCCTGCTCACCGAGCTGGGCACGGACCTGCACGCCGCCCGGCACACGTTCGACGCCGTCGCCGCCGACCGGCTCGACGCCGAGCAGCTCGGCGTCGCGGTCGGGCACCCGCTGCTGCGCGAGCGCCGTCTGACCTGGAGCTCGGCGGGCGAGGCCCTGGAATGGTCCGAGGACCGCTACCGCCCGGACGTCGCGACCGTGACCGTCACCAACACCCGTACCGGGTGGGGCCCGGTCACCCCGTCCTGAGACGCCGTCAGGCCCGGAGCGCCGCGCCGGGCACGACGGCCTGACGCGGCGCCGCGCCGCGAGCACCGGCGGCGGCGAAGGCCTCGGCCATCGCGTCGAGCGGGTGGGCGCCGTCGACCAGCTCGTGGAACGGGAACCCACCGTGCCGCGCGGCCAGGAACTCGACGGCCGTCCGCAGGTGGTGGGGCGCGTAGTTGTGGACGCCGACGACCGTCAGCAGCCCGCGCACCACCCGTTCCGGGTCGATCTGCAGGCCCGGCCCGGGCGAGACGGACCCGGCGAGCACCGCGACCCCGCCGACGTCGAGCCCGTCGACACAGGCCGCGACCGCCGCGGGAGCGCCGGAGAGCTCCAGCGCCACGTCGTGGGCCGCGCGCGCCGGCGTGCTCGTGACGGCTGCCGCACCGAACCGCAGGGCGAGCTCACGGCGCGCCGGGTCCGGGTCCGAGACCACCACCTCGGCACCCCGGCTCGCCGCCATCGCCGCCGCCGTGACGCCCAGCATCCCGGCGCCGGTCACGAGCACCCGGGTGCCCTCGCCGACCGGGCCCGCCGCGTCCAGCACCGCGGCCACCGTCGCCGTCGCGCACCCCGCCGGGGCCGCCACGACGTCCGGCACCTCGTCGGGCACCCGGACGACGGAGGTTCCCGCGGGCAGCAGGCAGTGGGTGGCGAAGCCCCCGGTGGGCGGACGCTGCGGATCGAGCCGCTCGTGGCCGAACTTCCGCAGCTCGAGGCACTTCTGCGGGATTCCGCTCCGGCAGCGCCGGCACGCCCCGCAGGACGCCGCGACCGACCACACGACCCGGTCCCCCACCCGCACCGGGGCCCCGTCGACGCGGGCCGGGGCGGCGCCGGGCCCGACCGCGACCACGCGGCCGACCTGCTCGTGCCCCAGGACGCCCGGCGCCGGCGACGTCCGGTGGCCGAGCACGGTGTGCACGTCGCTGCCGCACACCGTCGCCATGTCGACCCGGACCAGCACCTCACCCGGTCCGGGCTCGGCCGGCATCGACGCCTCGACGAGCCGGAACGGGAGCCCGACCCCGTCCCAGCAGGCGTAGCGCACGTCGACGGAGACCTGGTTCGTGGCGTCGAGGACGGTCATGATCCCTACGCTTGCACGGCCGGGCGACCGGGGGCAACAACTTGTATCTACGAGTTCGGGCGGCGGTATCGGGTTCAGCCCGCCTCGACGCCTCCCCCGGCGTAGAGCGACTCGATGGTCTCGGCGTACTTCTCGGTGATCGGACGTCGCTTGAGCTTCATCGTCGGCGTCAGCTCGTCCCCGCCGGGCACCCAGGGGTCGGTGACGATCGCGTAGCGGCGCACCTGCTCGACCCGGGCGAGGCGACGGTTGCCCTCCCCCACCGCGCGGGCGATCTCGTCGGTGACGGACGGGTCGTCGGCATCGCGCCCGGCCGCGACCTCCGGGTCGAGGACGAGCAACGCGACGTTGTAGCTGCGGCCGTCGCCGATCACGCAGGCCTGCCCGATCAGCGGCGACCGGGACTTGACCGCCGCCTCCACCGCGGACGGGGAGATGTTCTTGCCCGCCGCGTTGATGATCAGTTCCTTCTTGCGGTCGACGATCCGCAGGTAGCCGTCCTCGACGACGCCGATGTCCCCGGTCCGCAGGAACCCGTCGGCACCGAGCACGGTGGCGGTCTCCTCGGGCTTGCCGCGGTAGCCGCGCATCACCGCGTCCGAGCGCATCAGGACCTCGCCGTCGTCGGCGATCCGCAGCTCCACCCCCGGCAGCGGCGGGCCCGCCGTCCCGACGCGGATCGCCCCGGCCGGGTTGCACGTGCAGGCCGCGCAGTTCTCCGACATGCCGTAGATCTCGGCGAGCGGGATGCCCAGCGCCAGGAAGAACAGGGCCAGGTCCGGCGAGCTGGGCGCGGCGCCGATGTTCGCGGCGCGGGCCTCGTCGAGCCCGAGCGCGGCCCGCAGCGACGCCAGCACCGGCGCGGCCGCCGCCACCCGTCCGGCGAGGTCGTCGGGCACCGGGTCGCCGGCCTGCCCGAGCCGGGCGGCCTCGGTCGCGTCCGCGACCGCCGACTCGATCACCGTGCGCTCGGCGTCGGCGCGACCGGCGATCGAGGCCTCGGCGCCGGCCTTGAGCTTCTCCCAGATCCGGGGCACCGCGAAGAAGAAGTGCGGCCGGACCTCGCGCAGTGCTGCGCCGACCTGGCGCGGGTCGGCGCAGGTGGTGACCTCCAGGCCGTAGAGCACCGCGAGGTAGTAGGACGCGTCGCGTTCGGCGATGTGCGCCAGCGGGAGCCAGCAGATCACCCGGTCCCCCGCGCCGAGACCGACGTGCTCCCCGATCGACCGGTTCGCGCTGAGAAGGTTGCGGTGGGTCAGCTCGACACCCTTGGGCGGGCCGGTCGTCCCGGACGTGTAGATGATCGTCAGCAGGTCCTCGGCGGTGACGTCCGCGGCCCGCTCGACCGGGTCGGCGGCCAGCAGGTCGTCCCAGCCAGGCGTCGGGTCGGCGGCGGGCCCGTCGAGCACGACCACCCGCACGTCGTTCCCGGCCGCGGCGGCGGCCTCCACCGCGGGCAGGTAGCTCTGCTGCGTGATCAGCACCGACGCGCCGGAGTCGCGCAGCACGTAGTCGATCTGCTCCGGCGAGGACGTGTTGTAGATCGACACCGTGGCCGCGCCGAGCAGCACCGCGCCCAGGTCGGCGACGTGGAACTCCGGGCGGTTGTCCAGCAGCAGCGCCACCACCGAGCCGTGGCCGACGCCGAGGCCGGCGAGCCCGCCCGCGGCCCGGCGGGCCAGGCCGTCCAGCTCGCTCCAGGTCCAGCGGACCGCGTCGTCCCGGGTGCGCACGGCGAGGGCGTCACCGCGCTCGGCGACGGTGTGGCGCAGCGCGTCCAGCAGGGTCTCGGTCATCGGCTCCACGTCCTTCGGTGCGGTCGTCGCGGGACCGACCCTGGCAGGAACGATCATCGCCGGGCAACGCCGTGAGGTGCCACGCACGGCACGCCCGGGCCATTCAGTCCCGCAGGTGCCGCAGGTAGCGGTCCGGTCCGTCGAGGAACGACCGCCAGTGCCGGACGACCTCCAGCTCCTCCCACTCCATCGCGCGGAACCCGTGGAGGAGAACGACAGAGCCGCCTCCGGCTCGTCGAGCAGCCACACCCCGGCCGACCAGTGCCTGCCCTGCGCGCCGCTCAGCGAGTTCTCCCACGCCGTGGCGATCGCCTCGACCAGCGTGGACTTGCCCGCCCCGTTCTCGCCCACCAGCACCGTCACCGGGGTGGTGAACCGCAGACCCTCGGCCCGCATCCGGGCCACCGGGGGCAGCGACCAGTACCAGGCCGACTCGTCGACGCGGTACGGCTGCACCAGGACCTCGTCGAGCGGAGCCACGGACGCGACGCTACCGACCCGATCCGGTCGTCCCCCGGCCCGGCTCTTGACCATGCCGCAGCGGCACGGTGTGGGGTGGCCCCACCGACCCCGTGACGAGAGGACGTCTCCGATGGCCACCACGTTCGAGCACAAGCTCATGAAGTACGACCAGAAGTGGAAGGGGTTCGACTACGGCGCGATCGAGCGCGACCTCGTCGACCTCGGCGCCGAGGGCTGGGAGGTCGTCAGCACGATCGTCCCGAGCATGGGGTCCGGGCACACCACCGAGATCGCCGTCCTGCTCAAGAGGACCCTGGCCTGAGCGCGGCCGGGCCGGTGTCACCGCGCGCGGCCCGGGTATCCGCGGCGACGAGACGGTCGGGACCCTCGCACCCGGACATGCTGACCGGGCCGCACGCCCGCCCGGCCATCGAGCGGGCGCTCGCCCTCGGCCGGTCCACGCGGCGGGCCGGCGCCGCGTCGCACGGGCGGGGTGCCCGGCGCCTAGGCTGAGCGGACATGGTCACGTCGAGAGCTGCCGGACGGGCGTGGTCCGCCGCCGTCGACGCGGGAGCGGTCCTCGCGGTGGCCGCCACGGCGCACCAGGTCGTCAACCTGCGGGCGCTGCGCACGCCGTCGCCGCGGCCGCCGGACGTCGGTGAGCCGGTGTCGGTGCTGGTCCCGGCCCGCGACGAGGCCCACCGCATCGGCCCGACCGTCCGGTCGCTGCTCGCCCAGGTCGGCGTCGCCGACCTGGAGATCCTGGTGCTCGACGACGGCTCCACCGACGGCACGGCCGACGTCGTGCGCGCGGCCACCGGCGACGACGACCGGGTGCGGGTCCACACCGGGACACCGCCGCCGGGCGGGTGGCTGGGCAAGCCGCACGCCTGCGCGCAGCTCGCCGCCCTCGCCCGGGGCCGGGTGCTGGTGCTCGTCGACGCCGACGTCGTGCTCGCCCCGCACGCCGTCGCAGCGGCGGTGGCCCTGCTGCGCGCCCCGGACCGGCCGCTCGACCTGCTCTGCCCGTGGCCGCGGCAGCTCGCCGACGGTGTCGCCCCGCGGCTGCTGCAGCCGTTGCAGGTCTGGTCCTGGACCTCGCTGCTGCCGCTGCGCCGGGCCGAACGGTCGCACCGGCCGAGCTTCGCCGCGGCGAACGGGCAGTTCCTGCTCGTCGACGCGGCGGCGCTGGCCCGGGCCGGGGGGTTCGGAGCCGTCGCGGGCGAGGTGCTCGACGACATCGGGCTCGCCCGGGCCGTGATGGCCTCCGGTGGCCACGCCGGGGTCGCCGACGGCTCGACGGTCGCGTCCTGCCGGATGTACGAGGGATGGACCGACCTGAGCGCGGGCTACCGCAAGTCCCTGTGGTCGGCGTTCGGCACCACGCCGCGAGCCGCCGCGGTGGCGGCGGCCCTGGCGCTGGTCTACCTCGTGCCGCCGCTGGCCGCTCTGGGTGGGTCGCGGGCCGGGCTGGCGGGCTACGCCGCGGCCGTCGCCGGGCGGGCCCTGGCCGCGCGACGCACGGGTGGCCGGGTGTGGCCGGACGCGCTGGCCCACCCGCTGTCGGTGGCGGGCACGATCGGGCTCCTCGCCGCCTCCGTGGCCGGGCACCGCCGCGGCACGCTGACCTGGAAGGGCCGGGTCCTCTAGGGCGACCGGCCGCCGGGCTGGAATGATCGTTCCCATGACCGCGCACGATCGACTCCCCCGGTAGCGCCGCGGTGCAGGCGGTGCTCCTCGGCATCGGCGGACTGGCGCTGCTGCTCGTCGGCGCCGAGCTCCTCGTCCGGTCCGGGAGCCGGCTCGCCACCCGGCTCGGCCTGTCCCCCATGGTCATCGGCCTGACCGTCGTCTCGATCGGCACCAGCCTGCCCGAGCTCGCGATCGGGATCGACGCCGCGCGGTCCAGCAGCCCCGGGCTGGCGACCGGCAACATCGTCGGGACGAACCTGGTCAACCTGCTGTTCGTCCTGGGCCTGGGCGCGCTGCTGCGCCCGGTGCTGTTCGACCGCCGGACCCTGCGCGTCGACCTGCCGGTCATGGTCGTGGTGACGCTGCTGTTCTTCGTCCTCACCCGGGACGGGAACCTGGGCCCGTTCGACGGCGCGTTGCTGCTCCTCGTCGCCGTCGCCTACACGGTGCTGATCTTCCGGACGAACCGGCGGGAGGACATGGCCGCCGAGGCCGGGGTCGACGAGGAGGGGGCCCACCAGGAGGGGGACGGACCGCGGGGCGGCGCCGCCCTCCAGCTGCTGGTCCTCGTCGCGTCCGTGGCCCTGGTCGTCGTCGGCGCGGAGCTGCTGGTCGACGGCGCCGTGCAGGGCGCCCGCGCGTTCGGGGTGGACGAGGCCGTCATCGGCCTGACGGTCGTGGCCATCGGGACGTCGGCACCGGAGCTGGTGACGATGCTGGTCGCCATCGCCCGCGGGCGGACCGGGCTGGCCGTGGGTAACATCGTCGGGTCGAGCGTCTACAACATCGCGCTGGTCCTCGGAGTGACCGTGCTCGCCGCGCCGGCGGCGACCGTCGCGGTGCCGGGCGACGTCGTCGACGCCGACCTGGTGCTGCTCGCCGTCGCCACCCTCGGGGCCGGGCTCGCGATGCGGACGGGCGCGAAGCTGACCCGCGTCGAGGGCGGGGCGCTGGTGCTGGTCTACGTGACGTACCTGGCCTGGCTGGTCGTGACGCGGACCTGACCCGTCCCCGCCCGTCAGCAGGGCCGTCTCAGGCGGCCGGGATCGTCCGCCGGATCCCCAGCACCAGGTGGACCAAGCCGGCCACCGCGACCACCGTGAACCCGATCGCGCACACAGCGGCCCAGTTCCATCCCGTGAACGGGGTGCCGCCGGGCAGGACACCGGTCCCCAGGCAGGCGACGGCGACCACGATCACCCGCGTCGGCCGTTCGGCGGCGGTCACCGCGCCCATCCCGGGCATGCCCGCGGCCTGGGCGCGGGCACGGAGGTACTCGTGCAGGGTCACCAGGACGGCCACCGCGACGCACCACCCCGCGGGCGCGCCGAGCACCAGCAGGATCGCCACCAGCAGCAGGTCACCGACCCGGTCGGCGGCCGCGTCGACCACGGCACCGAGGGGCCGGGTCCGGCCGGTGGCCAGCGCGACGGCGCCGTCGAGCCCGTCGAGGACCCCGGCGAGCACGACCAGCAGTGCCGCGAGCAGCGCCCACCGGCCGCCGGGCCAGGCCGCGGCGAGGGCGCCGGCGGTCGTCACCACGCCGGCCGCGGACAGGGCGTCGGGCGAGGTGCGGGCCACCGGGCCCCACTGCGCCAGGCGCTGCACCCCGCGCAGCCAGCCCTGTGCGGCCGACCCGGGCAGCACACCGCCGTGCATCCTCGACCACTCCGCGATCCCGCTCACCCGTACCACGGTGCACCGCCCGAGCCCGCTCCGCCGGGCGAACCCGCCCGGCGGTCGCGTCTCAGCGCCGGAACAGGAAGATGCCGTACTGCCGTTCCGGGTCCACCCACTGCGCCTCCGGGGCCAGGCCGTGCGCCGCGACGTCGGCGACGAACCGTTCCCGGTCGAACTTCGCCGAGAAGCCGACGTTGATCCCGTCCCCGCTGCGCAGGTCGAGCTCGAGGTCGAGGCCGGGGATCGACACGTGCTGGTCGCGCTCGGACCACAGGTGCCCGACGACCTCCCCGGTCGCGGTGTCGTAGCGGGCGTGCGGGCGGAACGAGGCCGGGTCCGCGTCGCAGCCGAACCGGTTGATCAGGTGGACCAGGTGGTTGAGCCGGAAGTCGGCGAACGCGGTGTGCTCGGGCGGGTCGTTGTAGCACTCCTCGAACACCGCGGCCGGCTTGACCAGGTCCGCCGAGACGAGGAACGCGTCGCCCGGGCGCAGGCTCGCCGCACACCGGGCCAGCAGCGCGTGGCGCTCGTCGGGGGTGGTGTTGCCCAGGTTGCCGCCGAGGAACATGACGGCCAGCGGCTCGCCGTCGTCGTCGGCGCGCAGATGGTCGAGCCCGGCCTCGTAGCGCCCCCAGAGCCCGACGACGTCCAGCGACGGGATCGAGGTCCGCAGCGCCTCGGCGCTGGAGGTCAGCATCTCGCGGCTGACGTCGACCGGCAGGTAGGTGGTGGGACGGCGGGCCACGGCGGCGCGCAGCAGCAGACGTGTCTTCTTCGCGCTCCCGCTGCCGAGCTCCGCGATCCGCCCGCAGCCCAGGCGCGCGGCGATGTCGGGCCCGTAGCGGCGCAGAAGCGACCACTCGGTCCGGGTGAGGTAGTACGTCGGCAGCTCGGTGATCTGCTCGAACAGCGCGGAGCCGCGCTCGTCGTAGCCGAACCACGGCGGGATCCGCGGCACCGGCTCGGTCAGGCAGGCACGCAGCTCCGCGGTGTCGTCCCAGAACGCGGCGTCGTGGTCGACGCCGACGATGCGGACCGTCGTGTCGGTCATCGCGACACCTCCGCCAGCGGGCGGCGCAGGCTGGAACGGCCCTGCGACCAGGCGTCGAGCACGAGCGCGGAGAGCCGGTCGCCCAGCAGGGCCGAGGCACGCATCCCGAACACGACGTCGGCGGCGAGCTCGGGCTCGGCGGCCAGCAGCGGGTCCAGGACGCCACGGCGGACGATCTGCTCGTGCACCGCGTCGGCCTCGACGTGCTCGTCGTAGAAACGGATCGACGCCGGGCCGCAGCCCAGCCGCCGCATCGCCCGCACGAGCCGGTCCGACCCCGGCGAGGACGTCAGCTCGACGACCGCGAACTGCCCGACCAGGGCCCCGCGCAGGCTGCGGTGCAGCCCGCACAGCGACATCAGGTTGACCTCGGCCAGCGTCGCCGCGGGCACCGCGTCGACGTAGTGCCCGGGCACCGTGGACAGGTCCAGCTCGGCCATCATGTCGGCGAAGAGCTGCGAGTGCATCCGGGCCGGGTCTCCCCCGCCGTACTCGTCGTGCTCGACCGAGACCAGGCCGGCCTTGGCCGCCCCGTGCAGGCGCGGGATCACCCAGGCCTGCGGGTCGGCCTCCATGAGGTGGTAGATCGAGCGGTGCGCGACGTACTCGCGCAGCTGCCACAGCTCGCCGTCGCGGCGCAGGTGGTGCGAGACCCCGGTCTCCGCGCCCGGCCCGACCGGCTCGACGAGCAGGGCCGCGACCTCGCCCGCGACGTCGTCACCGGCGTCCACGTCCCGGCGCAGCGCGGCCAGGAACGCCCGCTCCAGCTCGCGGCGCACGCCGAGCACGAGCGGGTCCCACTCGCGGTCGTCGTCGACGCCGGGGTATCCGCGGTAGTGCAGCTCGTAGCAGCAGTGCAGGGCGAGCTGCAGGTCGTCGCCGTAGGGGTCGGCGTCGCCGACGACGCTCCGCGCGACCGCCACCGCCGTCGCGAGACCGTCGTCGTGCTCGGCGCACAACAGGGCGATCACGGCCTCGGAGAGCGGGCCGCGCGGGGCGGGCAGGCCGGCGGTCGTGGGACGCGGTATCTCGGTCGTGCTGGTCACGAATGGTCCTCCTGGTGCTCCGGGCGGACCCGGGCACGATGGCTGGTGTCGCAGAACGGGTAGCGGCGGCTGCGCCGGCAGGCGCACAACGCGACGACCGGGCGGTCCGAACGGACCGTCCCGCCGTCGGGCAGCACGACCTCCACCGGGCCCTCGACGAGCACCGGACCCTCTCCGGTCAGTGTGACCCGGTGACGGTCACCGGGCTCACGCGGCACGGTGCGCCCTGACCACCACGAGCTCCTCGGACCGTGCGCCGGGTTCGACGAGGCCGCGCGTCTCGTGCATGGCCCGCCGTGCCCGCATCACCGGCCCGAGCGGGACGTGCACCCGGTCGACGACCTCGGCGACGAGCCCGGCCCGCGCCAGGCGGGCCACGGTCGCGTCGGCGTTGCAGGCCGCCGAGTGCACCAGCAGCACCACCCCGTCCTCGGACAGGCGGTCGGTGGCGCCGTCGCAGATCCGGTCCAGGACGGCGCGCCCGTCGATGCCGGCGTCCCAGCAGCGGGCGATGCCGTAGCGCGGCAGCGCCTCGGTCTCGGCCGGGACGTACGGCGGGTTCGCCACGATCAGGTCGAACCGCCGGTCGCGGACCGGGGCGAACAGGTCGCCCCGGTGCACCGCGATCCGGGCCCGTCGCAGCCGGCAGTTCATCCGGGTCACCATCACCGCGCGGCGCGAGAGGTCGACGGCGGTGACCGAGGCGGCCCCGGCCCCGCAGGCGGCCAGCGCGACCGCCCCGGTCCCGGTGCCGAGATCCAGGACGTCCCGCCCGCGGGCGAGATCGTCGCGCTGGAGAGCCCCGATCAGTACCGCGGTGTCGGACTGGGGGCGGTACACCCCGGGTGGGCTCAGCAGCGGCGTCATGTCAGGACGCCACAGTGGCCTTGGCCATCTCGGCGTGGCGGTTGCGAGCCGCGGTCACCACGCCGGTCCGGTTCTTGTGCTTCTCCTCGTACCGGGCGACGGCCTGGACGTCCTCGACCGACCCCAGCGCGCGGACGGCCGTGACGGCGTCCTTGCCCGACAGCGCGTCGTAGCCGGAGACCGGCAGCTCACCAGCGGTGAGCAGGCCGCGGTCGCGGCGGGTCTCGTGCAGCGCGGCGGCCGTGTCGTCGGCCCCCTCGCGGCGGGTGACGGCCTCGGCGCGGTCGAGTGCGGCGTCGAAGCCGACCTCGAGGACCTCACGGGTGTCGCGGGCGAGGCGGTCGGCGTTCTCGGCCAGCGCCTGCATGCGGTCCCGGGCCCGGATGCCGGCGCGGGCGATGGTGTCGCCCGCGCGGTTGAGACCGTCCGCGGTGACGCGGGCGGGCAGGCGCACGACCTGGGTGACGCCGCCGCGGACGACCTGCAGCGGCGTCGCACGCAGAGCGGCCGGACCGCCGAGGGCCTCCTCGGCGAGCACGGTGGAGAGCCAGTCGACGGTCTCGGTGTGCGCCTCGACCAGCTCCTGGGCCAGCCGGTTCACCGTGACCGGGCCGTCGGTGGTGGTCAGAGCGACGAGGTAGCGCGCGCGGTCGAGCAGCTGACGCTCCAGGGCGAGGTCACCGAGCAGCGCCTCGTCGAAGCGCTGGGCCTGCTCGCCCGCGCTCTTCACCAGGGCGGCGAGCGACCCGACGACCGGTCCGACCACGTCCGGGACGGCGCGCATCTCGCGCAGCGCGTCCCGGATCCGGCCGATCCGGCGCTCGGCGTTGCTCGCGTTGGTCTCCAGCTCGCGGCGGACGCCGTCGGTACGGGCCTGGGCGACCCGGATACGGGCGACCTGGTTCTCGGTACGGGTGAGCTGCTCCAGGGTGCGGAGCTGGGAGACGATCGCGGTGGTATCGGGCACGAGGCACCATTCCAGGGGGTAGACACGGGACTTGCCCCGGCCGTCTACCCGCCGGACGGCGGTCCAGTCCTCATGTGACACGCGCTTCATCGGCGCGCGCCGTCGTCCCTGTCGTCGTCCCTGTCGTCGTCCCTGTCGTCGTCCCCGCCGTCGTCCCTGCCGTCATCTCGGTCGTCCTGGCGGTCGAGCCGGGCCCGGCGCTCCTGTTCCCGGCGGCTGTAGGCGGCCTGGCGGACGGCGCCGTCGTCGGCGAACCCGGAGCCCAGCGCCCCCGCGACGGTCCCCATCGCGCACGACAGCCAGGCGATGATCACGTAGTCGGCCACGCCGGCCTCACGCATCAGGGTCGAGCCCAGGTAGTCCGGCGGGATCACGATGGCGGAGGCGACCAGCGCGATCGCGAACAACAGCCCGAACATCACCAGCACCCCGGTGGCGACCGTCAGCACCGTCGAGATGTTCGAGAGCAGCGCCTCCTCGCGCAGCGACCGGTCGTGACGCCGCTCCCAGAGCTGGTGGTCGAGGATCAGCCACGTGACCATCGCGACCATCGACATCAGCGTGACGACGATCAGCCGCGGGATGCCGAGCGCGACGGCCAGCGACCAGATGTTGGAGTAGAAGATCCCGAACGCGGCGCCGGCCGCGGCCGCGGCGATCGCCGGCGACAGGCTCGGCACGAGCCGCCACGGCCGGTTCGCCCGGACCATGCCGGTGAGCAGCCGCAGCCGTCCGCGGGCCCCGGTGAGGGCGAGGCGGACGTCGACGTCGTCCTCGGCGCCGGCCGATCCGGTGTCGGACTCCTCGCCCCGCTCGGGGTCGATCCGGTCCAGGGCCCCCGCCGCGCCGGAGCGGTTCTGCGCCTCCGGCTCTCCGGTGCCCGGCAGCAGATGACCGGTGAGCAGTCGCAGCACGGTGTCGCGGGCGCGACG
This sequence comes from Pseudonocardia sediminis, assembly GCF_004217185.1. NCBI lineage: Bacteria > Bacillati > Actinomycetota > Actinomycetes > Pseudonocardiales > Pseudonocardiaceae > Pseudonocardia > Pseudonocardia sediminis. The sequence continues at coordinate 4,036,663 of NZ_SHKL01000001.1, forward strand.
TTGCTGGGCCAGCGCGCCCAGCGCCGGTAGCGACACCATCCCGACGGCGTGCGCCGTGCCCGCGTCCGCGACGACCGGCTGTGCCCCGGCGCGGCGGGGCAGGTCGGAGAGCAGCACGACCGCGTCGAACCCCTCGCGGTCGCGGACCTGTCTCCCGATCTCGATCATCGGCAACGCGCCGTTGTCGTCCAGCGCGATCTCGGCGTCGTCGACCCGGACCTCCCACTCCCCGCCGGCGTGGCGGGACAGCAGGGCGGGCAGCTCAACGGCCAGCCGGTGGGCGAGTTCGGTGGGCAGGCCGGGATCGGCGACGAGCCCGACGACGGTCGTGCCGACACGCTGCTGGACAGGGGATGGGGTGGCCACGGCCGGGCACCCTAACCCCCGCCCGCGGGGTCAGGACGGGCCCGGCTCCCCGACCGTCCACGCCGAGACGTCGGCGAGCGCCACCTGCCAGAGGGTGCCCCGTCCCGGGGTCACCGGTGCGCTGCCCGAGGTCAGGGTCGCGTCGGCCAGGTAGACGTGGTTGATCGAGTCCATCAGGGCGTTGACCGACAGGGTGTGGTCGTCGCGCCGCGACGCGTGCGTCTCGAAGATCCGGGCGACGGCGTCCTTGCCCTGTTCCGGGCCGGGCCGCGACCGCACCTCGGCCGCCATCCGCCGCAGCCAGACCGCGGGGTGCACGGCGTGCCCGGACACGACCCCGGCCGGGATCGCCACGGTGATCGCGACCGAGCCGCCCTCGTCCTGGTGGACCGGGGCGAGCACGGAACGCAGGTAGTCCGAGGCCCCGACCTCGGGCACGTTGCCGCCGGACGGAGATGCTGCGCTCGAAGGACTCATGCGGGCCGAACGTACTCGCCGGCATTTTCCGCTCGCGACCCGAGGGGTCCGTGGGGGTAATGCGATGCGCTGTCCGATCCCATTACCCATCGCATCGGACGGATTCGTCTACGCCGTTCGCACGTACATTTCCGGACACGTGTGAAGGTCCTTGTCCGGAGGTATTCCACGGGTCACCCTGCGCGGGACGGAGGGGGCGAATTCACGGATGATCGGTGGCGGAGGTTCTGTGTCGAAACGGTCGAGGAACCGGCGGCGCGACGACGCGTTGACGCGCGTCATCGCGGTCGTCAACGACAAGGGCGGGGTCGGGAAGACGTCGGTGGCGGCGAACCTCGCCGGCCAGTTCGCCGGGGCCGGGTACCGCTGCCTGCTGATCGACCTCAACCGGCAGGCGAACCTCGCCGACGACCTGGGCTTCCGCGGCTCCGACGTCGACGACCGCGGGGCGGGACTGCTCGGCAGCGTCATCGCGGGCACCCCGCTGACCCCGGCGGTCGACGTCCGTCCCGGGCTCGACGTCGTCTGCGGGGGCGCCCGGCTCGAGGATCTGACGCCGGTGATGGTGTCCCGGCTGCAGCACCACGGGCGCGAGGCGTTCCGGGTGCTCGGCGACGTGCTGGCCCCGGTCGCGGTGGACTACGAGCTCGTGTTCGTCGACTGCCCGCCGGAGTCCACGATCCTCACCGACCTCGCGCTGGCGGCGGCGCGGTGGGTGCTGATGCCGACGCGGTCCGACGTCGGCGGCCTGGTCGGGATGACGCTGGTCGCCGACCGGTTCGCGCTGGCCCGGGAGATCAACGCGCGGCTGCGACTGCTCGGCGTGGTCCTGTTCGGCACCGGGACCCGGTCGACCGCCGTGCACGGCGAGGTGCGCTCGGCCGTGGAGAAGGCCTTCGGCGGGAACTCCCCGTGGTTCGAGACGACCATCCGCCACGCCGAGCGCTCGGCGCAGGACGCGCGCCGGCTCGGCAAGCTCGCGCACGAGCTCGAGATCGCCGCGGCGGCCCAACCGGCCTGGTGGGAGGCCCTGCGGATGGACATCACCGCGCCGCGGCTCTCCCCCACCGCTGCCGGGGTGGCCGGGGACTACCGCGCCCTCGGCGTCGAGGTGCTCACCGCCCTGCAGTCGGCGGAGGAGAACGAGCGCGACGACGACCGGCGCGGCGCCGCGGGGCCGGCGTGAGCCCCGCGACGGCGCCCCGTCCGCTGCCCGAGGAGCCCGACGAGACCGCCGTGCCCGGGCCACTGCACGGGCTGCTGGCACCGCGGCGGTCCACGGTCCGCGCCGTCGAGGACGTCCCCTCGCCGGAGGGGAACCCGCCCGACGCCCGCACTGCCCACACCACCGGCGAACCCATCCAGGAAGAGGACACCGTGGCGCGATCCGGCACCCGCCCCACCCGGCCGGCGGAGACCGCCCGGCCCCCGGAGTCACCGGGCGCCGCCCCGGCCCGGGTCCCCCGCCGCCGCGCCCGCCCGGCGAGGGTCCGCGACCGCAAGGACGTCGACCTGCTGCTGCTCGCCGTCGCGAGCGAGGGCGTGGCGAGCGGCAGGGAGTTCATCGACCTGGTCCGCGAGCGCAGCGCCGGGGCGTTCGAGCTGACCGAGCGCAGCGTCTACCACCAGCTGCACCGGCTGCGGAACGACCGGCTGATCCGCGACACCGGCCGCGGCGGAGCCGGACGCTTCGTCCTCACCTCGCTCGGGGAGCGCATCCTGGCCGCCCGCGTCCGGGACTGGGAGGCGTTCTCCCGCGGCGTCGACCGGGTGCTGTTCCCCGGGGACGGGCAGCGCGACCGCTGACGCCGGGGAGGCCCGGCCCCCGCGGGAGTCAGCCCACCGTCCAGAACCCGAGCAGTCCGCCGAGGTCGTAGGCACCCTCCGCGGCGGCGGCGACCACGGCGAGCATCACCAGCACGCAGACCGCCGTCCACCAGGGCCGGGACGGCAGCGGCGGCGCGAGCAGCGCCGCGACCCGGCGCGGGACGACGCCCGGCCGACGCAGCCCGGTGATCGCGCCGGACACGCCCAGCGCACCGGACACCCGGAGCACCCCCGCGACCCGCACCGCGCCGTCCACGCCGAGGGTGTCGACCTCCTCGTCGTGCCCCCCGGTCCGGTAGGCCGAGGCGAGCAGGGCGGCCTTCCCGACCGCGGAGGCGGTGAGTCTGCGGTCCTGCGACACCGCGGCGGCGTCCTCGTCGGCCCACCGCTCCACCGCGAACGTCGCCGCTGCTGCGACCGGGCGCAGCAGCGGGTTCACCGCGGCGGCCAGCCGGACCGCCGTCACCAGCCGGTGGTGTCCGCGGCGCAGGTGGGACCACTCGTGTGCCCGCAGCACCACGCGCTCGGCCGCGTCGAGACCCTCCACCATCCCGCGCGACACCACCACGCGCCCGGGACGACGGCGATCGCCCGGCAACGAGAAGGCCAGCGGGCGTGCGGTGTCCACCTCGACGACCGGATCGTCGCCCTCCGGGATCACCGCGGCGTCGGACCCGAGGTAGGCCCGCCGGACCGACCGCAGCGCACGCCGTCTCCGGACGAGCATGACGGCCCCGGACAGCAGCGAGAGCGGCAGCAGCACCGTCGCGGCCACCGCCACGACCACCGGTACCGGGTTCGGGGACGCGCCGGACGCACCGTGGCTGGCCGCGAGCAGCGCCAGGCTCACCGTGCCGCACACGGCCGCGACCACCGCGAACGCGGTCAGGGTCCAGGTCGCGATACGGGCCGGGAACCGGGCGGCGATGAGCGGGGCGCACCCGGCGGCGAGCAGCGAGACGACGAACGGCAGGTAGACGGCGTAGATCATCGTCCGTCGTCCCGGGGTCGGCGTCCGCCGCGCCGAGACACCGGGGGGTCGTCCTCGCCGAGCAGGTTCTTCAGCAGGACCTCGTCCTCGCCGTTCAGGGCGGAGACGAAGTGGGTCAGCACCGCACGGCGGTCCTCGTGGTCGTCCAGGGCGTGCTGCATGCGGCGCGCCGCCAGGCCGGCCTCGGTCGTGCTCGGTGCGTAGCGGTGGGCCCGCCCCTCCCGCGTCCGGACCAGGACGCCCTTCGCGTAGAGCCGAGCCAGCGTCGTGACGACGGTGGTGTAGGCGAGCTGCTGGTCCAGGCGGTCGCGGACCTCGCCGGCGGTGAGCGGCTCCCCGGCCTCCTGCAGGACCGTCCACACCTCGTCGCCGAGCTGCCCCCGACGACGGCGCGGCGGCGGCGCACCACCACCCGTCCTGTCCGCCATTCGCCCTCCCGACGTCGTCGGGAGCGAGTGTGCCAGTCCTTGCCGGATCAACGGGCCTGGTCCGGGCCTCCGGAGACGGGGAACACCGATTCGTGGCCCCACCCGGCCCCATGATCTTCTACAAACATGTAGATTGTTCAGGCGGACAACGAATCGAGGGGGCGACGTGGACGGCATGCACTGCACGACCCCGGCACGTCGCGGCCGCGCGGTGGCCGGGCGATGACGCCGGGCTCCCGCTGGACGCCCGGGCCGCGCCGCTCCTGGTCCGGACCGCGTGCACGCACCAGCCCGGTGACGCCGCCGTCGGTGCCCGTCATGCCGTCCGGGCCGATCGCCCCGGCGCCGGCGCCCCGGCCTCCGGCCGCGCCCGAGTACCGCACCCCCACCGAGCTGTTCGACAGCTTCGCCGCGGCCTTCGCCGCCGGGAACGTCGACCGCATCGCCGACTGCTACACCGCCCCCGCCTACGTCGTGACGAACGCCCGGACCGTGGTCTTCGCGACCCGCACCGAGATCGTCGACGGCTTCACCTCCGCCCGCTCGCAGTACCGGACGTCCGGCCTGACCTCGGTCGGGTACGAGATGGGGCCCGAGACGCTGCTGAGCGGCGACCTGGTCGAGGTCACGGTGCGGTGGTGTCACCGGGGGCAGGCGGCCGGCCCGGACGACAGCTACCGCTACCTGCTGCGCCGGGTCGACGGGTCGTTCCGGATCCACGTCGCGATGGTCATGGACGCCCGGCCGGAGCCCGGGCGGACCGCCTCGGTGCCGGCCGCGCGGCAGAGTCCCGACGCCCGGCGCCCGGTGCGCCGGACCTGATCGGCACGGCCCTGATCGGCACGGGCCTGATCGACACGGGCCGGATCGACACGGTCCGTTCCGGTCGCGGACGGAAGGGTTTCGTGCCGTTCTCCGGTGGCGGATCATCGATTCCTCGGTAACAACGGACCCAGGGGTCCGAGTTCGATGTTCAGGTCACCGGCGGTGAGTCCGAACCGTTCGGTCAGCTCGTTCATCGTCGATTCCAGATGCATGAGTGCGGTGCCGAGATCCTCGATCTGGTCGTCGGACAGATCACCGTGGTCGACGCGCCGCAGAACCTGTTTCTCCATCAGCTGACGCAGCAGTTCCACGATCGTCAGGACGAGTTTCATGAGATCGCGTTCGACCGAGTCCCGGTCGATCTCGAAACGGGACCCTCCGGGCACGTCCGGCTCGCGGGGGCTCACCCGGGGACCTCGGGCACGACGGGACCCGCTCCGAGCGCCGCGGGGCCGGGCTCGCCCGGCCCGCCGGGAGGCGGGGGCCGGCTCTCGTCGGCGCCGATCGAGACGAGCAGCGCCCGCAGCGACAGCCGGACCAGGTCCACCCCGGCCAGCGAGATCGTCAGGTCACCGGTGAGGACGACGCCACCGGCCAGCAGCCGGTCGAGCAGGTCGACCAGGGCCACCTCCTGGTCGCCGAACACCCCGGACGACGGCCCGGTCATGCGTCCTCCCGCGGAGCGCCGTCGACGGTGTCCGGACCGTCCCCGGCGTCGACGAACGAGTACGGGATCCAGGGGCCGGTGACCTCCACCGTCACGTCGCCGGGGGTCGCCCGCTCGACCGCGGCCCGCCACTCGCCCGAGCGGGCCCGGTCCACCAGGTAGGCACCGTTGAGCACCATCTGCTCGGTCCGCCCGGTCAGGGCGGCGTCGTGCACGCGGTGCCGCCGCGAGCGCACCGACGCCTCGGCCGCCGTGTCGTGCAGGGCGAGTGCGGACTCGCGGGCGGTCTGCACCACCCGCTCCGCGTCCCCGACCGCCGCCCGCCGGCGGCGCAGGTACTCCGCCCCCGACGTCGGCCGGTCGCCGGTCTCGGCTCGGGGCGGGGTGGTGGGCAGGTACACCTTGACGCCGAACTCGGCCCGGCCGTCGAGGTCGTCGAGGACCCGTCCGAACTCCGGGCCCCGCTCGGCGAGGACGGCCCGCACCCGGTCCTCGTCGTAGAACACGGTCGCGAGTGCCAGCGGGACGAGCGCCGCGACCTGCCCGACGGTGTCCACCACGTGGTGGTGGGCGCGGGCGGTCGCGGCGAGCCAGGTCAGGTCCTGCAGGCTCGCCTCCAGCCGCTCGTCGGAGAACTCCTCACGGGGGACGTCGCCGACGAGGGCCTGCAGACCCGCGCCGGCCACCGTGCGCACGACACGGCCGCCGACGCCGGTCAGACCGGCCGGCGCGCGGTCCGGCAGGTCCCGGCCCACGGCGTAGACGTAGACGACCGGGTCCGGCCCGGCGTGATCGGGCACGGCGCTCATCCCTCCCGGCTCTTCCGACGGCGCGACGGCGGGCGTTCGGCCGGGGCCTTGGCACGCCCGGACGCCGCAGCGCCCCGGCGACGGGGTGCACCGTCGTCCGACCGGCGGCGTGGCCGGTCCGCCCCCGGCGACTCCGCTGTCACCGGTGCGGCGCGGGGCTCCGGCTCGGCGTCGTCCTCGTCGGCGACGGGTTCGTCCCCGAACCCGTCCTCGTCCTCGCCCTCGCCGAGCTCCTCGTCCTCGATCTCCGCCTCCGCGAGATCGTCCGGGTCCTCGTCCGGCGGATCCTCGTCGAGTGCGTCGTCGGCGGGCGGGTCGACCTTGTCGGCGTCCCCGGGCTCCGCGAGGGCCGGGGCCCGGGCCATCGCCGCCTCCAGGGCGGCGATGCGCGAGCGCAGCTCGTCGTTCTCGTCCTCGAGCTCCTGACGTCCGGCGGACAGCGTGGGATCGCGCTCCCACCAGTCGATGCCCATCTCCTTGGCCCGGTCCACCGAGGCGACCACGAGCCGGATCTTGATCGTGAGCAGCTCGATGTCGAGCAGGTTCACCTGGATGTCGCCGGCGATCACGATCCCCTTGTCGAGGACCCGTTCCAGGATGTCGGCCAGGTTGGCGCCGTCGACGGCCTTGGGTTCCTGACGCGTCGCCTGCCCGGACGTCCAGCGGACCGTGTCGCTCATGTGTGCTCCTCCGGTCGCGTGGCGGTCATTCGTCGTCCCCGCGCCCGCGGGTGTAGCGCCGGACGCGGCGGTAGGACATGAGCTCGCCCTCGTCGTCGAGCTCGGCGTCGTAGATGGCCAGGACGTCGGCGGAGTTCGGGATGCGCTCGGTCTCCACCACCTCGACGCCCACCAGCCATCCGTCGTCGTTGCGCGATACCGAGGTCACGCCCTCGGGCGTCTTGCCGGTCATCTCGACGATCTGCTCGACGGCCGCCCGCGCCACCGCGCGGGCACCCATCCGCTTCGGCCGCGGTGGTGGTTCCTCCTCGACCTCCGGCTCCGGTTCGACGTCCTCCCCGTCGTCGGGCTCGTCGTCCGGCTCGTCGTCCTCGGCGAGGTCCGCGTCGTCGGCGTCGTCGGCCTCCTCCTCGTCGAAGGAGTCCTCGACCGGCTCCTCCTCGACCGGCTCCGGCGCCGGCGGCTCGGCCTCGGGCTCAGCCGGACGCCGACGGCGTGGCCGCGGCGCCGGCTCCTCCCCGTCGCGGGACGCGCGCCGGCGCACCGGAGCGCCGTCCCCGGCCGGACGCCGGCGAGGGGCCTCACCGTTGCTCGCGCTCGTTGCCGCCGGGCGGCGGCGAGGAGCCTCGCCGCCACGCTCGGGTGCCGCCGAGGCGTCGTCCGCCGGCCCGCCGCGACGACGGGGGCGCCCGTCGTCGTCGGCGGCGGGCCGGCGCCGGGCCGGACGCCGACGGGGCGGGCCCTCAGCCATCCCCGTCTCCTCCTCGGCGTCCGACCAGGCGCCCGAGCAGCTCCTCCTGCTGCTCGTCGCGTTCGGCCTCGCCGATCTCGCCGCGCTCGAACGCCCGCTCCACCTCGTCGATCTTCGCCCGGAGCACCGCCGGGTCGTTCATCTGGCGGTCCGCCTCCGACCCCAGCTTCTCGGCGATCCAGACGACACCCTTCAGCGGCGCCAGCGGAAGTCCGAGCAGGCCACTGAACAGCCCCACGCTCAGGAACCGTCCTCGTCCACCGGCTCCGGGAGGAAGTCGAACGGCGCGACCGGGCCGATCAGCCGCAGCGCGACCCGGTCACCCCACTCGTCGCCCAGCGCGTCGACCGCCTGCTCGAACTCCGACCGGTGGTCGCGACGCACGAGTGCCGACAGGTTCACCGCGCCGTCCTCGCCGCCGGCCTCCTTCACCACGACCGCGACCGCGAACGGCGAGATCCGGTCCTGCGCCGCGTCCGCGTCGACCCCGCGCAGGCGTTCCAGCTCGGAGGCGATCCGCTCGCCCAGCTTGATCCGGTCGTAGTAGGTGGCGTCGGGGTCCTGCCCGCGGATCGACTCGCTCAGCTGCGCCATCTCCGCGTCGCCCTGCAGCATCGCGCCGAGCAGCTGGTCCTGGTCGTAGCGGCCGTGCAGGACGAACTGCACGCAGCCCTCGAGCTGTTCGAGCGCCCAGACGAAGTAGTCGTGGTTCTCCTCCAGCAGCTCGTCGATGACGGCCTGGTCGTTCTCGACGACCCCGCCGAACCGCATCGGCAGCACCGTCATCTCCTCGGCGATGGCGTTGACGACGCGCTCGTGGGCCATCAGGTCCCGGCGACGGCCCAGCGGCTTGTCGACCGGGACGTCACTGACCACCGCGGCGAGACGGCGGTGGTCGAGGACCTCCAGCTCACCGGGCTCCTCACCGACCGGCTCGAGCCCTTCGGGAATGTCCACATCGGCCGCGACGACGGCGTAGACGTACGTCGCGGTCCTCGTCTTCGTGCCCTTGCTCATGACCGACGCTTCTCCTGCTTGCGCTCTTCCCGGTAGTCGTCGAACTTCTCCTTGCCCGCCTCGATCACGCCCTTCGTCGTGCCCTTGGCCCCACCGTGGGTGGCGCTCTCGGTCATCCCCCCGATCGCCTCGGTCAGGGACTTGCCACCCTTCTGGTGCAGGTCGAGCCGGTTCGTCGCCTCCGCGAACCGCAGATAGGTGTCGACGCTCGCGATGACGATCCGCGCGTCGATCGTGACCAGCTCGATCCCGACCAGCGACACCTTCACGAAGATGTCGATGACCAGGCCCTTGTCCAGGATCAGGTCGATCACCTGGGCCAGGTCGCCCTGGGGTGCCCGATCGACCCTGCTTCCGCCTTGACGCTGACTGACGGTCACCCGTCACCATTCCTTTCGTACCGGGTGCCCGGCCGGGGCACCTGGGGAGCTCGGGCCCCGGCCGGGTCCTCCTCGTCTGCCGCGTCGGCTCAGGCGCGGGCGGGCTGCCGCGAACGGCGCTGGGCGCGCCTGCCCACCGGACGTCCCTCGTCCTCGGGCTCGTCGTCCCCGGACTCGTCGGAAACGGCCTCGTCGGCGGGCTCCTCGTCGGCGTCGTCCTCGGCGACGGCACCCTCGGGCGCCTCGTGCTCGGCGTCGTCGTCGAGCTCCTCGTCGGACTCGTCCGCCTCGTCGTCGACGTCGTAGTCCTCGTCGGCCTCGTCGTCGGAGTCCTCGTCGGCGTCCGCCTCGTCCTCGACGTCGTAGCCGTCCTCGGGCTCCTCGTCGTCGTACTCCTCGTACTCGCCGTCGGCCTCCGCCTGTTCCTCGGCGATGGCCTCCTCGTGGGTCTTGACGACCTCGCTGTCCCGGATCTCGCCGCGCCAGCCCTCGAGCTCCTCCTGGTTGACCAGCGTCTCCACCATCACGTGGCGGCGGTAGTGCTTGAACTCGAGGCGGGCACGACGGCCGACGGCGCGCCAGATGTTGCCGGTCTTCTCGAACAGCCCGACCGGGTAGTACTCCATCACCAGCAGGACCTTGGTCAGGCTGGGCGCGAGCTCGTGGAAGGAGACGATGCCGTTGACGTAGCCCTTGGCACCCTGCGAGCGCCAGATGATGTGGGTGTCGGGGATCTGCTCGATGGTCGTCGCGCTCCAGGTGCGCTTCGACCAGAACACCTGGGCCTTCCAGTTGGTCTTCTCGTCCGACTCCTGCTCGACGCTGTGGACCTTCTTCATGAACGTCGGGAAGTCGGCGTACTGGGTCCACTGGTCGTAGGCGACGCGGACGGGCACGCCGATGTCGAGCTCCTCGACGATGTTCATGAACTTGAACTTGCCGCGGCCACCGCCGCCGGAGCCCCCGCCACTCCCCCCGTCGCCGTCGCCGTCACCGTCGTCGTCACCACCGCCGAGGCCGACGGCGCTCATCGCCTTGTCCTTCACCGCGGACAGGCCGCCCTTGATCGCACCGGTCACCGGGTTACCTCCTTCGGCGGCCTCCTTGCCTCCGCTCAGCGCCGACTGCAGGCCGACGCCGCCGTTCTCCGCGACGTCGGTCAGCCGCCCGGTGAGGCCGTCGACCTGGTCGAGCGCGGCGCTGACCGCCTTGTCCGTCAGCGTCTTGAGCAGCGACTGCGCGGCCTCCCGGAGACGGTCGGTCGGCAGGTTGTCCAGCAGCGAGGCGTTCCCCCCGTCGGAGTCAGCCATCGTTGCGGCCTCCCGACTTGCCGGAGGAACGACGGGTGCCGGTGCTGCGGCGCGTGGTGGTCGACGAGGTCGAACGCGCCTTCTTCGCCGGCTCGCCGGACCGCGAACGGGCCGACGACGTGCTGGCCTTGCTCTCCGTCGAACGGCTGGACGCCGCCGCGGTACGGCGGCGCGCGGGGGTGCCCGCGGACTTCTTGCCCTCCGCGGAGCCACCGCGGCTCGGCCGCGTCGCGGCCATCTCCCGGACCGTTCCGTTCGAGGACTGCTCGGGCTCCTCGCCCGACTCCTCCCCCGTCTCCTCCGCCTCGGTCTCCTCCGCCTCGGTCTCCTCCGCCTCGGTCTCCTCCGCCTCGTCGACCACGTCGTCCTCGGACCCGTCGGCGTCCTCGGCCTCCTCGGCGTCGTCGAGCTCGGCGACCTCGCCCTCGTCGTCGTTCTCGTCCGCAGCGCGGCGGCCACCCCGTGCGACGGTCCCGACGGCCCGGCCGCCGGAGTCGAGAGCCTTGCCCGCCGTCTCCGCGGCCGCGCCCGCCGTGTCGCCCGCGGTCTCCACGGTGGCGCCCGCGGCGTCACCGGTCGCACCGGCGACCTGCTCGACGGGCTTGCCGAGGTTCTCCACCCGTGAGATCAGCGAGTCGGTGAGCGACTCCATGCGGTTGCTCGCCGCGGCCATCGCCGCGTCCTTGCCGGCCTCGAGCAGACGGCCGCGCACGGCGTTCTGCAGACGGCCGAGCTCCGGGGAGGCCGAGGCCAGCTTCGCGCCCTGGCTCATGAGCTCGGTGGGTGAGAGGTTCAGCTTCCGTCCGGCGAGGGCGCCGCCCAGCATGATCGCCAGCTTCATCTTCTTCGTGCGTCCCAGGACGTACCCCCCCACCACGGCGAGACCGATCTTCGACGTAGCGCTCATACAGCGTTCATCCTTTCAGGGGTTGACCCGTGGCTCGCTGGACGAACGACACGTCCGAATGACGGCCGGATCCGCAAAGCGGTGGCGATCATGAAATGCAGCCACTCATCCCCCGAAGTACCCGAAAAGACGTCACGCGCCGTTCACCAAGTGGCGGCGACATTACAGCGGTGTGAGCCGGGCCGATCACCACTGTTACGACCAACTTGAATGCGGGACAAACAGTCCGGAACATTCGACTCAATGGCCTGACGCAAATACGACGTGACGGCCGGACGGAGCATCGGCATGGGCTGTTCGCAGCACGTTTCCGGAATCGATGCGGCACCCACCGTGCGACGGCACCAGGACGTTCGGACCCCGGCGCCGACCGGTTCGGTCGCCATCGATGTCGATCTTGCTCGTCGGCTCGCGGTCGGCGCATCCGGGCACGGCGACCGGCGCAACCTGTGCTGGTTCCGTTGTCCCACTGCAGGTTGCGAGCCCGCACGACCGGGTCGACGGGATTTCGCGGCTCTGGGAACCCGACAATCAGGGACCCGGCCGGCACCGTCGACGACGCGGGTGCGACAGCCACCGGACGGTCGGGGGGCGGGCGTCCGGACGGCCCGCCGCCGGTCCGGATGGCGAGTGAACGGCGACGGCACCCCGATCGACCCCGGATCGGTACCCGTGCCGATACACGATCCATTTCCGGCGGGGCTCGGACCACCATCGTTGCGCATGTCGCCCAGAGTGGATCAATGTCCGGGATCGATCCGTCCGATCACATCCTGGTGCGCTGCGGGAAATGCATTTCCTGCGATCATCATCCCGCCCGGGAATTCCATTTCCCGCCTCCCCCTGCGCAATCGGCCGCACACACGACGAAGGGCCCTCCACGACGGACAGGGTCATTCGTCCTGCTGCCGTGGAGAGCCCTCACCCGCACGGTTCCGGCCCCGTACGGGGCCGTCGGCTCACACGGCGGCGGCCCGCCGGTCGGCGACCTCGTCGCCCGGGGCGTCGTCGTCCCCGGTGGTGCCCCGGCCCCGCGGGAGGAGACCGGTCGCGGCCGAGACCAGGCGGGTGCCCTGCTCGACGATCCACCCGAGGATCTCGGCGAGCCGGGCGGCGATGACGCCGAAGCCGGCACCGAGCCGGGCGAGCGCACCCGCTCCGTCATCATCCTCGGACCGGGGCCGCCCGTCGGGTCCGGAGATCCGGTCGGCCACCGCCTCGACGGAGTCGGCGAGCCTCGCCGCGACCGCCTCCAGGACGCGCGAGACGATCTCGGTGATCCGGTCGGCCGGTGTCGCGTCGCCGGACGGCGCCGGTCCGTGGCCGTTCGGCGAGGTGACGACGGCTCCCTGGGTGCTCATCGTGGCCCGTTCCCGCCCTTGACCTTCTTGGCTCCCTGCTTGAGCGATCCCGAGGCCTTCGCCTCGGTCTCGTCGGCCTTCCCCTTGGCCATGAGCTTCTTGTTGCCGGTCACCTTTCCGGCGACCTGCTCGGCTTTCCCCTTGATCTCCTGGGGTTTCTTCTTGGCTTTCTCACTCTTCGGCACGTGTGTTCTCCTGATCGCCGTCGACGTTTCGGACCGGGCTCATGGAACGGTCCCGGCGGCCCCAGGTAAAGCGCTTCGCCCCGGCGCGTCGACCCGGGAGGCATTGTTCGTACGAGTGCGTTCCGACGCTGCTCTGTTCGGCGCGCACCCGGACGGTCGCCGCCCGGCAACGGCCGCGTCGCCGTGGTGACGGGGCCGCGTCATCGCCTACGCTCACGGGGCGGGCCCGGGGCTGGAACAGGGGCGCACAGCCTCTGAACTGCGACGACACCGTCCGTTTCAGCGATCTGGAGTACGGCACACGGACCGGCCGAGGGGGCGGATCGGACGCGCTGCCGCAGCAGCGGACACCGGACCGGGCCTCGGCCGGAGTCCTCGACGGACCCACGGTGCGGGCCGTTCCCGCCGGTGGTCACCCACCGATCCGACGCATGCACGAACGATTCCCTCCGTCACCGGCGAACGATTCCGTGGTGACGGCACATTCGAGAGACGAGGGCGACATGACCCAGGCCGTGGCGGTACGCGAGCGAGACGAGACGACGACCGCGGCCGCCGGTCCGGAATCGTCGCCGAATCCACCGGTCGACAACGGTGAGCGCCTCAAGAACAGTTTTCAGGGACTGCTCGTCGCCCTGATCGACAAGGTCTCCGGCGTGGCGCTGCGCAAGGTCGACGACCTGGCGAGCTCGCTGGAGGACGTCACCGCCAACGGTGGTGTCGGCCTGGCCGCCGCGCTCGGGGCGGGCAAGGCGGTCCTCGCCGGCACCAACCCGGTCTGGGGTGCGGTCAAGGCCGGGTTCGCCGCCCTGGGCACCCTCGCGAAGACGCTGGTGATCGTCGGGCTCGCGCTCTCCCCGGTGCTGCTGATCGTCCTGGCCCTGCTGCTCGTCGTCGCGCTGCTCGTCATCGCGATCGTCCTGGCGATCCGCGCCGCGACGAGCTGAGCGCCGTACCGCCTGTCGCGCAGCGCCTCCGGCGTCACCGCGTGTCGGCTTCGCCCGATCGCGGTCGACTGCCAAGGTGTGACCGTGAGCACACACGCGCCCTACACCGTCCCCTATGGAGACGTCGTGGACGGTTACGTCCTGCGTTGCGACTGCGGCTGTTCCCTGTTCGAGAGCTACCCCACCGAGCGGGAGGCGGAGCAGGCCCGCGAGGCCGCCGCCGACCTCGACACCGGGTGAGCCCCCGCCTCCCCGCCCGGGGAGGTCACCAGATCCGTACGCGGTCGTCCGGGGCCGTGAACATGGCGTCGTCCTCGGTGACGTCGAACGCGGCGTGGAACGCGTCCAGGTTGGTCACCACTGCGTTGCACCGCAGGTCCGGCGGGGAGTGCGGGTCGGTCGCGAGCCGGCGGACCGCCTCCTCGTCCCGGGTCACCGCCCGCCAGATCTGCGCCCACCCGAACAGCACGCGCTGCTCGCCGGTCAGGCCGTCGATCTCGGGCGGCTCGGTGTCGCCGTTCGCGATGCGGTAGGCCTGCAGCGAGATCGTCAGCCCACCGAGGTCGCCGAGGTTCTCGCCGACGGTCAGCGCGCCGTTGACGGTGTGGCCGGGCAGGCCCCGGGGCGTGAGCGCGTCGTACTGCTCGATCAGCTTCTGCGCGCGGGACTCGAACTCGGACCGGTCGGCGGTCTCCCACCAGTCGGTGAGGGTGCCGTCGCCGTCGTAGCGCGAGCCCTGGTCGTCGAAGCCGTGGCTGATCTCGTGGCCGATCGTCGAGCCGATGCCGCCGTAGTTGACGGCGGGGTCGGCCTCGGCGTCGAAGAACGGCGGCTGCAGGATCGCGGCCGGGAACACGACCTCGTTGAGCCGCGGGTGGTAGTAGGCGTTGACCGTCTGCGGGGTCAGCAGCCACTCGAGGCGGTCCACCGGGCCGCCGAGCTTGGAGTACTCGTGGTCGTGGCGCCACGCCGCGGCCCGGCCCACGTTGCCCAGCAGGTCCGCCGGGTCGATCTCCAGGGCGGAGTAGTCCTTCCACCGCTCCGGGTAGCCGACCTTCGGGGTGAACCTCTCCAGCTTGTCCAGCGCACGCTCGCGGGTGGCCGGGCTCATCCAGTCCAGCGTGGAGATCGACTGCCGGTAGGCCTCGACGACGTTGTCGACCAGCTCGGAGATCCGCTCCTTGGCCGTCGGCGGGAAGTGCCGTTCGACGTAGATCTTCCCGATCGCCTCGCCGATCGACGCCTCCACCAGCGACACGCCCCGCTTCCAGCGCTCCCCCAGCTCCGGGGTGCCGGACAGGGTGCGGCCGTAGAAGGCGAAGTCGGCCTCGACCAGCTCGGCGGACAGGTGCTCCGAGCACGACGAGGCCACCCGCATCGACAGCCACGCCTTCCACTGCTCCAGCGGACGCTGCGCCCACAGCTCCCCCGCGGCGGTGACGAAGCTCGGCTGCCGGACGATCACCTCGTCGTAGGCGTGCGGGCCCACGGCCAGGCCGGCCTCCCACTCCGCCCAGTCGAACCCGGGGGCGGCGGCGCGCAGCTCGTCGCGCGTCATGAGCGTGTAGGTCTTCTCCGCGTCGCGGTTCGCGACCTGGTCCCAGGACACCGCCGCCAGCGCCGTCTCCAGGTCCATGACCTGCTCGGCGACCCCGGCCGGGTCGGTCAGGCCGACCAGTCCGGCGAGCTGCTCCAGGTGCTCGACGTAGGCCTCCCGGATCGGCGCCGACTCGTCCTCGCGGTAGTAGGACTCGTCGGGGAGCCCGAGCCCGCCCTGGTCGAGGTTGACCAGGTAGCGGGTCGAGTCCTCCAGGTCGGTCGCGATGAACTCGCCGAACAGCGCCGCCCGGCCGTCGCGCTGACGGCGGCCCAGCAGGGTCGCGAGCTGCGCGCGGTCGGTCACCGCGGCGATCTCGTCGAGCAGCGGGCGCAGCGGTTCCACGCCGAGCCGCTCGGCCCGCTCGACGTCCATGAAGGAGTTGTAGAGGTCGCCGATCTTGCGGGCCTCGGTGCCGGGCTCCGCCGAGGCGGACGCGCACTCCTCGACGATCTCGCGGACGTGGGCCTCGGCGCGGTCGCTCAGCATCCGGAACACGCCGTCCTGCGAGCGGTCCTCGGGGATCTCGTGGGTGTCCAGCCACCGGCCGTTGACGTGGGCGAACAGGTCGTCCTGGGGGCGGACGTCGGGGTCGACCCAGGTGAGGTCGAGTCCGGAGCGCTTCGGCTCGGTGGTGGTCATGGGTCCCATGCTGCCTTGTGGGCCACCGGATCCGGGAGCCGCCGCGCCCGCGTCCCGTCCCCCGTCCGCGTCACCGGAGACGGGCCACGAGCTGTTGCATGGGACCGCCCGCACCGGGTACACACGGGACACCCGGAGCGGTCACGGACCGCTCCGCGCCCGATGCCCGCTCGGTTGAGTCCTCCAGACGCGCGGGCCGACCGCGATCCGGCGGAGCACCCGCCGGAGTACCGACGTCGTCGTGCCGACCGCGCACCGCTCGCGACACCGCTCGAAGCCGTGCCGGCGACCCCGGGCCGGGACTCCCGGCCCGTGACGACGCGACCCGCACGACCGCGCGCCCGCCCTGCCGCCCCCGGCGCAGCGCGGGCCGCCCGTCGACCCGTCGTACAGGAGAACCGATGACCCGAAGTGGCACGTCAGACCTCTATCCCACCCGTGGCGCCGGCGCCGCCGCCACCCTGATCCCGCGCGAGCACCCCACCGTCTGGCCCAGCGCGTACACCGGGCCCGCGTCCGACGGTGACCTGGTCATGCACGACTGCAACGGCTACCTGAAACTTCCCGACCTGCTCACCGCCGGCGAGGTCGCCGACCACTGGGACGAGCTCGGTCGGCTGTGCACCGACCCGCGTGTCCGCGCCGACGAGCGGACGATCGTCGAGCCCGGCTCGGAGGACGTCCGGTCGATCTTCGAGGTGCACCGGCTCAGCGACGCCGTCGCCGAGCTGGCCCGTGACCCCCGCGTCGCCGGGCGGGCGCGGCAGGTCCTCGGCTCCGAGGTCTACCTGCACCAGAGCCGGATCAACTACATGCCGGGCTTCGACGGCAAGGGCTTCTACTGGCATTCCGACTTCGAGACCTGGCACGCCGAGGACGGCATGCCCACCCCGCGGGCGGTGAGCATCTCCATCGCGCTGACCGACAACCACGCCTACAACGGCGGGCTGATGGTCCTGCCGTCGTCGCACCGCGTGTTCGCGTCCTGCGCGGGAGAGACGCCCGACGGCCACCACGAGGAGTCGTTGCGCTCGCAGCAGGTCGGCACGCCCGACCGGGACACCCTGCGGGCCCTGACCCACCGCCACGGGATCGACCAGTTCACCGGACCGGCGGGGTCGGCCCTGATGTTCGACTCCAACCTCGTGCACGGGTCGGGCAACAACATCACCCCGCACCCGCGCTCGAACATCTTCCTCGTGTTCAACAGCGTCGAGAACCCGCTCGACGAGCCGTACGCGGCGGGGCGGCCGCGGCCGGAGTGGGTCGCCTCGCGGGACGCGACCCCGCTGCGCTGACGGGTCAGCCCGAGCGCGACTCCGCGGCGGAGACCTGTGACCGGGCCCGGGCCCGGGCCCGGTCCAGACGGTTCATGATCGGCGAGGCGGCGACGCCGTGCACCAGCACCGAGACGACCACGACGAGCCCGGTCGTCGCCCACAACAGGTCGACACCGGTGAACGGGGCGTGCGTGGTGGCGTAGGCCAGGTAGTAGAACGAGCCGATCCCGCGGATCCCGAAGATCGCGATCGCGGTCTTCTGCCCGCCGGTCCCGGGCCCACCCCACAGCGACAGCCGCGCCACCAGCGGCCGGACCACCAGGACGAGCGCCACCGCGACGGCCGCGGCCTCCCACGTCAGCGGCGCGAGCAGGCCCCGGACCACGGCCCCGCCGAGCAGCACCGTGAGCAGACGCTCGATCTGCTCCACGAAGTTGTGCAGGACCTGGTGGTACTCGTGGGAACGCTCGCTGGCGCGGATCGAGCGAGCGCACAGGAACACGGCCAGGAACCCGTAGCCACCGGCGACCTCGGTGACGCCGTAGGCGAGGAACGTCGCGGCGAGGGCGATGAACCCCTCGGCGTGCGAGGCGATGTTCATCGTCGTGCTCCGGGTGCGGAAGAACATCAGGCCCAGCAGCCGGCCGACCAGCAGGCCGGCGGCCGCCCCGACCACGATCTTGAGCAGGACGTCATCGAACAGCCAACCGCCGACCCACCCCGACGGGGCGGCGCCGAGAGTGGCCATGGCGATCGCCGCCATCACGAACGGGAACGCCAGCGCGTCGTTCAGCCCGGCCTCGGAGGTGAGGGCGAAGCGGACCTCGTCCTCCTCCTCGTCGGGGTCCCCGCTGGGCTCCCCCACCTGCACGTCGGAGGCCAGCACCGGGTCCGTCGGAGAGAGCGCGGAGCCCAGCAGCAGCGCGGCGGCCGGGACGAGACCGGCCCACCACCAGCCCAGGAACGCCATCGCGGCGATCGTCAACGGCATCGCCACGGCCAGCAGCCGCCACGTCGACGCCCAGGCCTTGCGCCCGACCGGTCGGTCCAGCTTCAGCCCGGCCCCCATCAACGCGACGATCACGCCGATCTCGGTCAGGTGCACGGCCAGGTCCGGGTGGGCGATCGGGTCCGGGTCCGGGAGGCCGGGCACCGCGGCGAAGGCCGCCATGCCCAGCCCCAGGAACACGATCGGCAGCGACAGCGGTCGCCCGGCCAGCAGGCGCGGGAGCAGGCCTGCCAGCAGGGCCCCCACCCCGATCAGGCCGTAGGTCAGGTCGAACAGGTCCACGGACGTCCGATCGGTAGTGCGGGGAGCGTGCAGGCTGCGAACGTGCGGGAGACGGTGCGGGTCAGGGCGTCAGCACGACCTTCATCGCGCCGTCCTGCTTCTTCTGGAAGATGTCGTAGCCGTGCGCGGCCTCGGACAGCGGCAGGCGGTGGGTGGCGAAGGAGTCGACGCCCAGCGGGTCGTCGGCGCCGGTGAGCAGCGGCAGGATGTCGGGCACCCAGTGCTTGACGTTGGCCTGGCCCATCCGCAGCTGGATCTGCTTGTCGAACAACGTGATCATCGGCATCGGGTCGGCCGCGCCGCCGTAGACGCCGATCACGCTGATCGTGCCGCCGCGGCGGACGATGTCGATCGCGGAGTAGAGCGCCGAGAGGCGGTCCACCCCGGCCGTCTTCAGCAGCGGGGCCGAGACGGCCTTCGGCAGCACGCCGGCCACCTGCTGGATGCCCCAGGCCACGGGCGAGCCGTGCGCCTCCATCCCGACGGCCTCGATCACGGCGTCGGCGCCGCGGCCGTCGGTCATGTCGCGGATCGCCGCGCCCGGGTCCTTCGTGACGTTCAGGTCGACGACCTCGACGCCGTGCGCGCGGGCGCGGGCGATCCGCTCGGGTACGAGGTCCACGGCGATCACCTGCCCGGCGCCCTGGTGCTGCGCGATCCGGGTCGCCATCTCCCCGATCGGCCCGAGGCCGATCACGCAGACCGAGCCGTCCTTCGGGATGTCGGCGTAGGCGACCGACTGCCACGCGGTGGGCAGCACGTCGGAGAGATAGACGAACCGGTCGTCGGAGTGCTCGTGCGGGACGACGATCGGGCCGTACTGGGCCTGCGGCACCCGCAGGTACTCGGCCTGCCCGCCCGCGACCTCGCCGTAGAGCTTGGAGAACCCGAACAGCGCCGCGCCCATGCCCTGGTCACGGACCTGGGTCACCTCGCACTGGGTCTGCAGGCCGCGCTCGCACATCCAGCAGGACCCGCAGGCGATCTGGAACGGGATCACGACCCGGTCGCCGACGTTCAGGTTGGTCACCGCGGAGCCGACCTCCTCGACGATGCCCATCGGCTCGTGGCCGAGGATGTCGCCCTGGCCCATGAACGGGCCGAGCGTCTCGTAGAGGTGCAGGTCCGAGCCGCAGATGTTGGTCGTGGTGACCCGGATGACGGCGTCGGTCGGCTCCTGGATCGTCGGGTCCGGGACGGTGTCCACCCGGACGTCGTTCTTGCCGTGCCAGGTCACTGCCTTCACAGGTACTCCTCCATAGACGTCGTTCCGCCCGGTCGCATACCCGCGACGTGCCGGCTCAACCCGACTCGGCGGTGCGCGGATCGACGGCCCCGATCCCCTGCCGCGCACGGAATGTGACACCCGGCGCCGGCGTTCTCCAGGTACCCCACCTCGACTCCCGACGGAGCTGCATGACCCTTCTGCCGACCGCTCCCGACCCGGTCACCGACACCGACATCGGGCGCGCGGCACTGCCCCGGACCCGCCTCTGGGTGCCGCGGCACGTCCAGGTGACCCGTTCGGCGTCCGAGCTGCCGCACGGACAGCGGATCATCGCCCGGTGCGAGGCCGCGGGGATCGACGACATCGAGGTCCTCTCCGGCGACCGGCTGACCGGTCTGCGCGGCGGGGACGAACGCGAGACGTACGCCCGGGCCAAGGCGACGCTGGCGGTCGTGGTCAGCCCGCCGTCGAAGCGCAGGCTGGTGCCGATCCCGCCCAGCGCCGACTGGCGCCTCGACCTGGCGGAGGGGTGCCCGGCGCACTGCCAGTACTGCTACCTCGCCGGTTCCCTCGGCGGGCCGCCGGTGACGCGGGTGTTCGCGAACCTGCCCGAGATCCTGGCCGGGATGGACGGCTACGTCGGTGCCGGTGCGGTCACCTCGGGCACCGACGAGCGCGGTCACGAGGGCACGACGTTCGAGGCCTCCTGCTACACCGACCCGCTGGGCATCGAGCACCTGACCGGCAGCCTGTCCGAGGCGATCTCGCACATCGGGACGCACTCCTTCGCCGGGCCGGTGCAGCTGCGCGCCACGACGAAGTTCGCCGGCGTCGGGCCGCTGCTCGACCTGCCGCACGGCGGGCGCACCCGGATCCGGGTGTCGGTCAACTCGGCCGCGGTGTCACGCCGCTTCGAGGGCGGCACCGACCGGGTCGCCGCCCGGCTGCATGCGCTCGGCAGCCTGGCCCGGGCCGGCTACCCGGTGGGCCTGACGATCGCCCCGATCATGCCGCTGGACGACTGGCGCGCCGAGTACGGCGCCCTGCTCGACGCCGCCGCGGCCGAGCTGGCCGGCGTGCCGGACCTCGACCTCACCGCCGAGTGCATCACCCACCGCTTCACTCCCGGCAGCAAGCAGGTGCTGGAGAGCTGGTACCCCCGCACCCGCCTGGAGATGGACCCGGACGAGCGCACCCGCAAGCACGGCCGCTACGGCTCGGTGAAGTACGTCTACCCGGTCGCGGTGATGCGCGAGATGCGGGCGTGGTTCGACGACGCACTCGCCGAGCGTCTACCGGCCGCGCGCACGCTGTACTGGACCTGATCGCCCCTGGATCAGGCGAGTAGCCGATCGTCCCCGACGGAGGTCCCGCCGTGCGCGAGACTCCGTGCATGGGGGATCGGATGTACATGGGCATCGACATCGGCACGTCGGGCTCGAAGGGCGTCCTCATCGACGGCGACGGGACGCTGCTCGCCCGCGAGGACGTCGCGCACGAGACCTCCCGTCCGCAGCCGGGCCGGGTCGAGCACGACGCGGAGACCGTGTGGTGGTCGGACTTCACGACACTGGCGCGCCGGCTGCTCGCCGCCGCGGGCGGGCGCGCCCCGACCGCGCTCGGGGTCAGCGGCATCGGGCCGACCCTGCTGCCCGCCGACGCCGACGGGACGCCGCTGCGCCCGGCGATCCTCTACGGCGTCGACACCCGTGCCGCGACCGAGATCGACGAGCTCACCGCGGAGCTCGGTGCCGAGGCCGTCCTGCGACGCGCGGGCACCGCGCTGTCGTCGCAGGCCGTCGGCCCGAAGTGGCGGTGGCTGGCCCGGCACGAGCCGGAGGTGATGGAGCGGACCGAGCTGTTCCTGATGTGCAGCTCCTACCTGGTGCACCGGCTGACCGGCGAGTACGTGCTCGACCACCACTCGGCGAGCCAGTGCGACCCGATGTACGACCTGCACGCCGCGGACTGGGCCCACGACTGGGCCGAGCGCACCGCACCCGGCCTGCGGCTGCCCCGCCTGCTGTGGCCGACCGAGATCGCCGGGACCGTCACCGCACGGGCGGCCGCCCAGACCGGGCTCCCCGAGGGACTCCCCGTCACGGCGGGGACCGTCGACGCCTGGGCGGAGGCGGTGAGCGTCGGGGTGACCGACCCCGGCGAGGTCATGGTCATGTACGGGACCACGATGTTCCTGATCGAGATCCTCGGTTCGCCCGTCCCGCACCCGGCGATGTGGACCACCCGCGGGGCGTTCCCCGGCACCTACTCGCTCGCGGCGGGCATGGCGACCTCCGGCGCGGTCACGAACTGGCTGCGCGACCTCGTCGGCGGCGACCACACCGAGCTCGTCGCCGCCGCGGCCGACGTCGCACCCGGGAGCGGCGGCCTGCTCCTGCTGCCCTACTTCGCCGGGGAGCGCACGCCGCTGTTCGACCCGGACGCCCGCGGCGTCCTCGCCGGGCTGACGACCGGGCACGGGCGCGCCGAGATGTACCGCGCGGTGCTGGAGGGCATCGCCCACGGGGTACGTCACAACCTGGAGGTGATGCGCGACGCCGGCGGCACCGCCGACCGTCTCGTCGCCGTCGGCGGCGGTACGCAGGGCGGACTGTGGACGCGGATCGTCACCGACGTGACCGGACTTCCCCAGCACGTCCCCCGCCAGACCGTCGGCGCGTCGCTGGGCGATGCGTTCCTCGCCGCCATCGCCACCGGCGCGCGCCCCGACATCCGGGTCTGGAACCCGGTCGAGCACACCATCGAGCCGGACCCGGCCGCGGCGGCGACCTACGCGGAGTACCACCGGCACTACCGCTCGCTCTACACCGGCACGGCCGACATCGCGCACTTCCTGGCCCGCCAGCAGCGACGCGACGACGCCGGGAGCCGGTGACCCCACGCACGTCCCGGCGTCCTCGACGGGCGGCCCGTGGCGCCGCCGGTAGTCTGGCGGCACTGCGCGACGACGACGGCCCCGGCCTCCCGTGCCGGCCGATTCCCACCGTCCGCAGGTCCCCCGCCGAACCCCGGTCCCCGGCTCTGCGTCGTCTCCACCCACATCCAGGAGCACCGCATGAGCGACGTCAACCTCGCGATCGTCTACTACTCGGCCACCGGCACGGTCCACGCGATGGCCCGGCACGCCGCCGACGCCGCCGAGAAGTCCGGCGCCCAGGTCCGCCTCCGCCCGGTCGGCCGCGCGACCACCACCGGCGAGCGCGAGGCCACCGACGCGCAGGCCTCCTCCGCCGAGGACACCGCCACCGGCCCCGCCGCGACCGCCGACGACGTCCTCTGGGCCGACGCCGTCCTGTTCGGCACCCCGACCCGGTTCGGCAACGTCGCGGGCCAGCTGAAGATCTTCCTCGACTCGCTCGGCCCGCAGTGGGGCCAGGGGCAGCTCGCGGACAAGGTCTACGCCGGGTTCACCGCCAGCCAGACCGCCCACGGCGGCCAGGAGAGCACCCTGCTCGCGCTCTACAACACGATCCACCACTTCGGCGGCATCGTCGTCGCCCCCGGCTACACCGACCCGCTCAAGTTCGTCGACGGCAACCCCTACGGCGCCTCGCACGTCACCGGGGCGGACAACGACGCTCCGCTCGTCGACTCCGACATCGCGGCGCTGGGCCACCTCGCGAACCGCGTCGTCGACGTCGCCGGCCGGCTCAAGGGGTGACCGGCTCCCGCCACGACACCGCCTGCACGACAACGCGTACCCGGTCTCCCCGACCGGGGTCGTCCCGCGGCCCCGGCCGGACCCGGACCGAGCGCCCGCGGGCCGCGGGCGGATAGGCTCGATCACGCCGAGTACCTCGGCAGTGACTCGGGGGGTTGGATGGAGAGACCGGCGTGGGCACCGGACGAGGTCGACATGGCCCGTCCGAGCGTGGCCCGGGTGTACGACTACTACCTCGGGGGCTCGCACAACTTCGACTCCGACCGGCGGTTCGCCGGGCGGGTGCTCGAGGTCCTGCCGGAGATGGCCGCGATCGCGCAGCAGAACCGGGCGTTCCTGCGCCGCGCGGTGCGGCACCTCTGCGAGCAGGGGATCGACCAGTTCCTCGACCTCGGCTCCGGCATCCCCACCGCCGGCAACGTCCACGAGATCGCCGCCGGGGTGTCGCCGGGTGCGCGGGTGCTCTACGTCGACCACGACCCGGTCGCGGTCATGCACAGCCGCGCCCTGCTCGACGACGTCGAGGGCGCCGAGGTGATGGCCGGCGACCTGACCGACCCGCGGGGCGTCCTCGGCTCCCCCGCCGTGGCCGAGCACCTCGACCTGTCGAAGCCGGTGGCGGTGCTGCTGGTGTCGGTGCTGCACTTCGTCGACGACGACCGGCGCCCGGCCGAGGTGGTCTCCACGTACATGGGCGCCACCGCGCCCGGCAGCCACCTCGTCCTCAGCCACGCCAGCATCGCCGGGAACGACGGTGCCGCGGACGCCGAGGCCGTCTACAACCAGCAGCGCTCCCCCAACCCCATGCGGATGCGGTCGCAGGACGAGGTGACCGCCCTGTTCGGCGACCTGACCCTCGTCGACCCCGGGGTCGTGCGCATCCCGTCGTGGCGGCCCGACTCGCCCGCCGGGCCCGGAGCGGCGGCGGAGAGCTATCCCGGCCTCGCCGGGGTCGCGTACCGGTGATCGTGCCGGGCGGGTACGGCCGGATCCGGCCGACGTGATGGTCACCGGCGACGACGGGGCGGCCGTCGACCGGCTGGCGGAGGCCTGGACCGACGCGATCGAGGCCGGCAACCACGTCTCGACCAGCCGCGTCGACCTCCTCGCGGTCCTCGCCGACGCGGCGCGGCGGATCGTCGACGCGCTGGCCGGGCGCGTCGACCCCTCGGACGCGCAGTCCGTCGGAGAGGTGCTGGTCGCCGCCCACCTGACCGACCCGGTCGCCCTGCGGCGCTCGATCGACGTGATCGGCGACCACATCGCCGCCCGGCCGCGGGCCGACGGGGCGCCCGGACGCGAGCTCGCCGTGATCGGGGCACTGTCCACCGGTTACGCCCGTGCGCTGCAGGACCGGACCCGGATCGAGCAGGAACGGATCAGCGCCGCGGCGTTCTCCGCCCGTGCCGTGGCCGAGGCGGCCCGCTGGGCGTCGGAGGCCCGGTACGGGGCGGTGTTCGCCCACGCCGTGATCGGGATCAGCGTCTCCGACGTCGACGGGAACATCCTGGAAGTGAACCTCGCCCTGTGCCGGATGCTCGGCTACACACCGAGCGAGCTCACCGGGCGGTCGATCCACACGTTCATCCACCCCGAGGACACCCCCGACACCTGGAGCCGCGTCGGCGAGATGATGACCGGCGCCGTCGACCACATCCGGCTGGAGAAGGCCTACTACCGCAAGGACCGCAGCCAGATCTGGACCGAGCTGGTGGTGTCGCTGATCCGTGCCCCGGACGGGACGCCGCGCTACCTCGTCGCCATGGTCGAGGACGTGACGCAGCGGCACGAGCTGCAGTCGCGCCTGCAGCACCAGGCCGAGCACGACCCGCTGACCGGACTGCCCAACCGGACGCTGTTCTTCCGCCGGCTCACCCGGGCGCTGCACTCCGACACGGCGGTACCCGACGGGGCCGGCGATCGGGTGGGGGTGTGCTACCTCGACCTCGACGGCTTCAAGCGGATCAACGACACCCTCGGCCACGACACCGGCGACCAACTCCTGCAGACCGTCTCGAACCGCCTGCGCGCCGCCGTCGGGGCGGACGGCCACGTCGTCGCGAGAATGGGTGGCGACGAGTTCGTCGTCCTGGTCGAGCACTGCGGCTCCGTCGACGACCTGGTGCCGGCCGCGCGGCGAGCACTGGAGGCGCTGCGGGCCCCGGTCCGTCTCAACGGGCGGGAGATCGCCGTCTCGGCGAGCGCGGGCCTCGTGACCGGGAGCCGCACACCCTGCACCGGGCCGGAGGGCCGGTGCCGCTGCGGCGCGGAGCTGATGAAGGCCGCGGACACCACGATGTACTGGGCCAAGGACGACGGCGGCAACCGGTTCGCGATCTTCGACCCGCAGCGCCACCGCCGCGACGTCCGCGGGTTCGAGCTGTCGGCCCAGATGCCCGGGGCCCTGGCCCGCGGCGAGTTCGAGCTGGACTACCAGCCGCTGGTCCGGTTCTCCGACGACCGGGTCGTCGGGGTCGAGGCCCTCGTCCGGTGGCGGCAACCCGGAGGGCGACGGCTCGGTCCGGACACGTTCATCCCGCTCGCCGAGCAGACCGGCCTGATCGTGGCGCTGGGCCGGCACGTCCTGCGGGAGGCGTGCACCCAGGCCCGGGCCTGGCTCGACCGCGCCCCGGACGCCGGCTTCCACCTCAGCGTGAACATCGCCGGCCGTCAGTTGCGCGAGCCCGACATCGTCGAGCAGGTCGCACGGGTGCTGCACGACACCGGGTGGCCCGCCGGGTCGTTGCAGCTCGAGCTGACCGAGAGCGACCTGATGTCGGCGGGCGGGGGCCCGCGCAACGCCCTCTACGCCCTGGCCGAGATGGGGGTCCGGATCGCCATCGACGACTTCGGTACCGGCTACTCGAACCTCGCCTACCTGCACCGGCTGCCGGTGCACGTGATCAAGCTGGCCGGGGACTTCGTCGCGGGCGACGGGGCACGGACGGGCGCGCCGCCCGGACGCGGTGTCGACAGCCCCGTCGTCCTCGCCGCCCTGGTCGAGCTCGCCCACACCCTCGGCCTCACCGTCGTCGCCGAGTCGGTCGAGACCGGGGAGCAGGCGGACCGGCTCCGCAGGCTGGGCTGCGACGTCGGCCAGGGCTGGTTCTTCGGCCATCCCGCCGGTGCCGGCGTGGTCGGCCCGCTGCTCGGGACCCGGGTCGTCCAGGAACACGACGGCGTCGCCTGAGCCCGGCCCTACCCCCTACCCTCTAGCCCCGGCCCGCCGGGGAGAACAGCTCGTCGAGCACCACCGTCGCCCGGAACCCGCACAGCACCAGGATGTGCAGGATGTAGAGCCACAGCGCCAGGGCCGACACCGCCCCGATGATCGGCATCCCGCCGAACGGGGCGGACCACTCGACCGGGATGGCCAGGAACAGCACGAAGCCCTGCAGGAACCCGGCGATCACCGACCCCGAGCCGAACGCGCCGACCAGCAGCGCGCGCCGGTTCAGGTGTCCCGGGCCGACGAGCCCGAACACTGCCAGCAACGCCGTCGACAGGGTGATCCAGACGACGTGGAAGGCGACCACGATGCCCCACACCAGCGACCAGCCGCCCCCGGCGTAGAGCGGCCCGACGTACGGCGCCGCGGCCAGCACCGCCAGCACCAGGAGCGGGGCGACGGCGGCGACGCCGAGCAGCCCGGCGCGCCCGCGCCAGCCGGTGAGCTTGTCCGGGACCGCCGACATCTGCACGAACGCCCGGCGCAGACCCTCGCCGTAGAGGCTCGCCGGGAACAGCGCCACCAGCGCCTGCCACCACGACAGAGACAGGGAGACCGACGCCAGGGTGCGCAACGCGGTCGGCGTGCCGTGCCCGTCGGGCAGCCCGCCGACGGCACTCTCCATCGCCGCGGTCACGGCCTCCGGCCCGACCAGCGCACCGACCGCCCACAACGACACCATGGCGAGCGGGACCAGGCCGATCAGGCCGAAGTAGGTGGCGCCCGCCGCCCACAACGCCAGGTCGGTGCCGGGGAAGGTCCGGCCGACCCTCGTCGCGAGGTCGCGGGCACGCCTCCTGCCGGGCCCCGAGGCATCCGGCGTCCGGGCACGCCGGCGGCCGGGGTCAACCGTCATCGGGGCTCCCCCGCCCGGTCGAGGTGCCGGGTGACGTGGCGGTCGGTGCGGGTGTCGCCGTCCCGCCGGCGAGCGACGGTTCGGTCCGCAGACGCCTGCGGGCCAGGACGACGCCGATCAGGCCCAGCACCCCGAGGCCGCCCAGCGAGAGCAGGAACGGCAACGAGCCCGGGTCGGCCCCGTAGGCGCCGACGGCGACCAGCGCCGCCGTCCCGGGGAACGCGCCGACGATCGTGCCGACCATGTAGTCGCGCTGGCGCACCGCGGTCAGCCCCCACGCCATGTTCATCAGCGAGAAGGGCAGCACCGGGGCGAGCCGCACGCCGATCACGGCGATCACGCCGCGCCGTCGCACCAGGTCGTCCAGTGCCGCCAGGCGCGCCGCGCCACGACCGGTCCGACCGTCCAGCGAGCGGACGACCGACCCGCGTCCCAGGCGCCGGGCCAGCGCGAACCCGACCGCGGCCCCGACGAGCTTCCCGGCGAGCGTCGCCGGCAGACCCGGGCCGAGGCCGAACAGGACGCCGCCGGCCACCGCCAGGAGGCTGACCGGGACCGGGGTCAGCGACAGCCCGGCGTAGAGGACGGCCCACAGCAGCGGCCCGGCCCATCCGGCGCCGGCGATCCAGGCGCGGACCTCGTCCACCGGCGGGACGCCCACCGACACCGCGACGACGGCCGTCGCCACCAGGATCGCCAGGAGCAGCGCGGGTCGCCACCACCGGGTGGCACGGCCGGGCCGGTCCTCCCCGGGCGGTGGACCGGACGACGAGGCGGACGACGGGGCGGGCGGCGGGGCGGGATCGCCGGCCGGCCCGCTCACCCGCTCTCACGTCGTCGGGGGTCCGCGCCGCAGGGCGGCCCGTCCCCCGCGGTGCTGAGCACGCTCGGTGTGGGATGCATCCCCGCCAGTGTCTCCCGGCTCGGCGGATCCGGCTCAGGAGCCGCCCGTGCCGACGACGGTCGACCGAAGTCGCACGGACTCCCGCCATCGGACGGAGGTGGTGACCCACAGCCCTGCCTAGCGTCGTGAGCACCGACGACACCCCCTACACGAACCCGGCACGGAGCGACGACATGCAGATCCTGCGCAGGCCCATCCAGGTCATCCGCACCGACCTCGGCGCCTACCTCGTCCTGAACGTGGTGGTCTACGGGCTCTTCCTCGCCGGCTTCGCCGCGGCACTGGTGTTCCCCGAGCTGACCGCCGCGCGGGTGGAGGCGCTCCAGGCCGACGGGACGGCGGACCTGGTCGGGTGGCTGTTCGACAAGGTCTGGTTGTTCGCGCTGGTCATCCTGGGGGTCAACACGCTCACGGTCGGGGTGGCGTCGATCCTGCTGCCGTCGATGGTCGTGCCCTTCGCCGGCGTCGCCGTGTTCGCCTACCGGGCGTTCACGATCGGCACCACGCTCGCCCCGGTCGACGAGAACGGCTGGCTCATCCTGATCCCGCACTCGCTGACGGTCGTCGTCGAGTTCCAGGCCTACGTCCTTCTCGTGCTGGGCGCCTACCTCCTCGGGCGGGCCTGGCTGCGGCCGGCGACCGTCGGGGTCGCGACCCGCCGCCAGGGCTACGTCCGCGGGCTGCGGCAGGCCGGGTGGGTGGCCGTACCCGCGTTCGCGCTGCTCGTGTTCGGCGCGGTCTACGAGGCGTTCTCGCTGAGGTACCTGGTCCCCCTGCTGCTGCAGGGATAGACGCCCGGCCGGACCACCCCGTGGGTGTCCGGCGCCACACGGCCTTGAGTGTGCCGCTGCGGCACGGCCCCTACTGGACACACACAGCCCCGAGCAGGACGGACACGACCATGACAGACGGGATCCGGCACGCGACCCGACCGAGGCCGAGCGCCGATCCGGAGGTCCTCGACCGGCGCCTCCCGGCCCCGGCCCGGACACGGCCCGGCCTGCATCCGGCCGTCAGCGTCGTGGTCCCCACGCGCAACGAGGCGAGGAACCTCGAGATCGTCCTGCCCGCGATCGCCGCCGTGC
This sequence comes from Pseudonocardia sediminis, assembly GCF_004217185.1. NCBI lineage: Bacteria > Bacillati > Actinomycetota > Actinomycetes > Pseudonocardiales > Pseudonocardiaceae > Pseudonocardia > Pseudonocardia sediminis. The sequence continues at coordinate 4,066,385 of NZ_SHKL01000001.1, forward strand.
GGCCGGCGGTGCACGAGATCATCGTCGTCGACGGCCACTCCACCGACGGATCGCTCGACGTCGCCCGCCGGGTGCTGCCCTCGGTCCGCACGCTCACCCAGACCCGCACGGGCAAGGGCAACGCCGTGGCCTGCGGGTTCGCCGCGGTGACCGGTGACGTGGTGGTCATGTTCGACGCCGACGGCTCGGCTGACCCGGACGAGATCCCCGCCTTCGTCGCCGCGCTCGTCGCGGGCGCCGACGTCGCCAAGGGGAGCCGGTTCACCGACGGCGGCGGCAGCGACGACATCACGTTCCTGCGCCGGGCCGGCAACGCCGGTCTCAACGGCGTCGCGAACGCGCTGTTCGGCACGTCCTTCACCGACCTCTGCTACGGCTACAACGCCTTCCGGGCCGACGTGCTCCCGGCGTTGGAGCTGCCCGCGGTCGACGCACCGGCGCCGCCCGGCGGCATGCTCCGGGGTGACGGCTTCGAGATCGAGACGATGCTGCACTGCCGGATCGCCGCGGCCGGCCTGTCGGCCACCGAGGTGCCCTCGGTCGAACGACGGCGGATGTTCGGCGACACGAACCTGCGCACGTTCGCCGACGGCGCCCGCGTGCTGCGCACCCTGCTCGCCGAACGTCGCCGCGGTTCGCTCCGGTCCCGCCGCGGGACGGTCAGCCCGGCGGGTCGAGGTCCGCGTCGTGGACGAGCAGCGCCACCTGCACCCGGTTGTTGAGGTCGAGCTTGGTGAGGATCGCCGAGACGTGGGTCTTGATCGTGGCGACGCTGAGGTGGTGCCGCGCGGCGATCTCGGCGTTCGACCGGCCGGCGCCGAGCTCGAGCGCGATGGTGTGCTCCCGCGCGGCGAGCAGCCCGAGCCGGCGGCGCGCCGCCTCCCGGCCGGTCTCCTTCCCCGGCCCGGTGACGCGGTCGATGAGCCGCCGGGTCACCTCCGGCGAGAGCACCGGACGCCCCTGGGCCGCGTGCCGGACGGCGAGGACGAGCTCCTCGGGCGGGGTGTCCTTGAGCAGGAACCCGGCCGCCCCGGCGCGCAGGGCGCGCAGGACGTGCTCGTCGGCGTCGAACGTGGTGAGCACGACGACCTGGGGTGCCTGCGGGCGGCGCCGCAGCGTCTCGGTCGCGGTGAGCCCGTCCATCCCGGGCATCCGGATGTCCATCAGGACCACGTCCGGCGCGTGCCGCTCGGCGAGCACCAGGGCCTCGGCCCCGTCACCGGCCTCGGCCACCACCCGCAGGTCGGGGGCACCGCGCAGCATCATGGTGAGACCGAAGCGGACGACCGCGTCGTCGTCGGCGACCAGCACGTCGACCGTCGGTTCGCTCACGACGGCCACGGTAGCCGCATCGCGACCCGCCACCCGCCGGACGGGGTCGGGCCGTGGTCGAGCCGGCCGCCGACGATCCGCGCCCGCTCGGACAGCCCGCGCAGCCCCTCCCCCGACCCCGCCGGGCTCTCGACGACCTCCGCGGACCCGGCCGGCGTCCGGTTCTCGACCTCGGTGACGAGGTCGTCGCCGGGATCCCCGGAGATGCGCACGACGATCGGCGCGCCGGGAGCGTGCTTGCGGGCGTTGGTCAGGCTCTCCTGCACGAACCGGTAGACGGTGCGCCCCACGGTCTCGCCGACCGGATGGTCACCTGTCGTCACCCCGGGGCGATCGTCCAGGTCGACCGGTGTCCCGGCCCGTCTCGTCTCGTCGATCAGCTCGGCGACGTCCGCGACACCCGGCAGCGGCAGCTCCCCGACCGGGGCGCGGAGCACCCCGATCACCTCGCGCAGGTCCTGCAGGGCGCGGTGCGCGTTCTCCCGGATCACCTCCGCCGCCCGTGTGGTCTCCTCCGCCGTCGCGTCCCGGTGGAACGCCAGCGCGCCCGCGTGGACGCTGAGCAGCGACAACCGGTGGCCGAGGACGTCGTGCATCTCGCGGGCGAGCGTCTCGCGCGCCTCGTGCTGGGTGCGCTCGGCGCGCAGCCCGGCCTCCACCTCGGCCATCGACGCACGTTCCCGCAGCGAGGCGATGAGCTGGCGCCGGCTGCGGACGAGCAGGCCCCACGCCACCGCGACGACCGGCCCGGAGAGCACGAACGGGATCAGCAGCCACGCCGGAGCGGCGGGTACCGGGTGCAGGACGTAGAAGACCCCGATCGCCGCCAGGACCGCCCCGGCCGTCGCCGCCGTCTCCCGGGTCGGGCGGTGCACGGCCACGGTGAACAGGGCGACGAGAGCCGCCACCGACGCCGACTCGGCGACGGCGGAGAGCGCGACGACGATCCCGGCCACGGGCAGCGTGAACCGGCGCCGCCACCACAGCGCGAGACAGCCCAGGAGCCCGGCGGCCAGATCGAGGGCCGCGACCCAGGACGGCACCGCGTCCGGGAGGTTCAGACGGATCAGCAGGCCCAGGCCCCCGACCACGGCCGGGACCACGACCAGCAGGGCGTCGGTCGCGCGTGGGTGCCACGACCGTCGTCCCGACTCGGCAACCGCGTTCATCGACCCGAGCCTAGGGCGGGTGGGGCGCCGGTTCCTCCTCCTGACGGCCACCGGCTCTCCTCCTTCGGTCGGAGAGGGACGGGCCGCTCGACCCGTCCCTCTATGATCACCGTCCGCCGGTGGTGCACCGCGCGGACGCGACCCGGCGACGATCCGGGCGGTGACGGAGGGCAGGTCGTGGCGTTCTTCCGGTCGGAGATCCAGAACGGTGCGGAGGTCCTGGTCCCCGAACCGCGGGCCCGGAGCGGGTGGAGTGGTCCGGGGCAGATCCGGGGAACCGCCGTCAGCGGCGCACTGGGCCGTGCCGCCGAGCGGGCCGTCTCGGAGTGGGACGACGTGGCGCGCTTCCGGCCCGTCCGGTGGACCGTGGACCTCTTCCGACCGGCGGCGATGGCGCCCGTGAGCACGAGCGCGACGGTCGTCCGGCAGGGACGGCGGCTGCGCCTGGTCGACGCCCACCTCCTGCAGGACGGGAAGGTGGTCGCCCGCGCCAGCGCCCTGCTGCTCGCCACCGACGGCGCCCCGGTCGCCGGCGAGGTCTGGTCCGGGGACCCCGCGCGCGACGACCCGGCCGCCGCCCTCCCACCCGTCCCGGACATCGAGCCCGAGACGAAGGAGCAGGCCCTCTACTTCAGCGAGGAACTCGGGTGGACCGGCGGCGCCGCGCCCCACCGCAACGCCACCCGCAAGGCGGTCTGGCACCTCCCGGAGGCGCTCGTCGACGGCGAGACGCCCACCCCGTTCCAGCGGATCGCGACGGTCGCGGACTCCTCGAACCTCGCCGGGAGCTGGGGCAGCCACGGCGTCGAGTTCATCAACGCCGACCTCACGCTCACCGTCACCCGTCTCCCGCCCGACGACGGCGGGATCGGCATCATCGCCGAGGGCCGGAACCAGGGCGACGGGATCGCGGTCGCCCACACGAGCCTGTTCGACCGGACCGGGCTGCTGGGCACCGTGGTGCTGTCCACGCTCGCCAACGGCGCCGCGGCCGTCGACCCGCGGGCCGCCGGGCTCTGAGCGGTCCCTCCCCCGGGGCGTGCCCGACGATTGGCGAGGTTTGTCCGTTTTGGTACGTTCGGGTCGTCGGGTCGTCGACGTCGGTGCGGAAGGAGCGAGGCGCGCAGATGCTGGACTCCTACCTCCCGCTCGTGCTGCTGTTCACCCTGGCGGCGCTGTTCGCGCTGGGGTCGGCGGCCGCCGCGCCGCTCATCGGGCCCCGTCGGTACAACGCGGCGAAGCTCGACGCCTACGAGTGCGGTATCGAGCCCTCGCCCGCACCGGCCGCCGGTGGTGGCCGGATACCGGTCGCGTTCTACCGGTTCGCCCTGTTGTTCATCATCTTCGACATCGAGATGATCTTCCTCTACCCGTACGCGGTCGTCTCCGACCAGCTCGGCCTGTTCGGGTTCGCCGCGATCACGATCTTCATCGCCACGATCGGGTTCGCGTACGCCTACGAGTGGAGTCGCGGCGGCCTGGAGTGGGACTGACCGGCCCCTGACGAGGCTCTAGGGATCGATGATCCCGACGATGCCGGACGCGAACCGCACGTAGCGCTCGGCGACGTCCTCGGGGGTGAACGGACCGTCCGGGCGGTACCACTCGGCGATGGACTTGCACATGGTCACGACGGCCCGGGAGGCCTCGCGGGCGTGCGGCGTGCCCATCCGGCCGCTGTCCACCCCGGCGAGCACCTCGGCGTCGACGAGTCGTTGCTGCACCGTCCGCCGGGCCGTCATGTCGGCGCGCGCCTCCGGGTCGAGGCTGCGCATCTCGCTGGCGGCGAGGAACCCGATCTCCCGGCGGTGGGTGTGGAACAGGGCCATCGTCTCGACCAGGAGACGGAACCGTTCGACCTCGTCGCCCCCGTGCCCGACCGCCGCCCGGCAACGCCACAGGAGATCGTCCATCCCGCGGTCGAGGATGCGTTGCAGCATCACCTGCTTGCTCGCGTGGTGGTGGTAGATCCCCGCCACCGACAGGCCCGACCCGGCGGCCACGTCGCGCACCGACGCCCCGTGGTAGCCGGTGCGCAGGAAGACGGTCAGGGCGGCATCGAGGACGGCGTCGAGGTGCAACGGCCCGTACCCGCGCCAGTCCCCCTCCGGCGCCGTGCGTCCGACGGCCGGCGCGGGCCGGTCGGCCGAGAGCAGGTCCTCGACCGAGCGGCCCAGGGTCGCGGCGATCCGGTGCAGCCGCTCCACGGTCATCCGGGTCTTGCCCGTCTCGAGCTCGCTCAGGGTCGCGGGGCTGACGTCCAGGGTCCGGGCGAGTGCGCGCAGGCTCAGACCGGTCGCCTCCCGCGCGTCGCGGACGTGGCGCCCCACGTCCGGCCTGCCGACCTCTGTGGGCATGCGATCACCGTACCGGTGTGTTCGGCTGAAACGAACAGTCTGCCACCGTCCGGACCGGGTCTCGCCGTCCTTGACAGGCACGAAGAGGCGATGCGAACCTCCGATCGGGTATCCCGGGTGAGCGACCGCTCGGGTGGCGACCCAGATCCAGTCCCAGCGAGGGGAGTCGGGTGTCCCGGAACGAGTCGGCCCCGCTGCACGGGCTACGTGTCCTCGAGGTCGGCACCCACCGGGCCGGGGCGTTCGCGGGCGCGCTGCTCGCCGACCTCGGTGCGGACGTCGTCAAGGTCGAGACCGGCGGGTCCGACGGTGGCTCGGCGGCGCGGGTGGCGTTCGACCGCGGGAAGCGGTCGGTCGTGGCCGGCCGGGGATCGGGGGACCTCGCGCAGCGTCTGCTCGGGTGGGCGGACGTCGTCGTCGAGGAGGACGCGTCGTGGCGGGGCGGCTCGCCACCGGCGCGACTCGACGAGGTGGTGCACTGCTCGGTCTCCGCGTTCGGCGACGCACCGGCCGACGCCCGGCCGGCCCCCGATCCGGACGCGGAGGACCTGCTGGTCCAGGCGCTGTCCGGCAACATGGACCTCACCGGGTTCGCCGGCGGCCCGCCGTGTGAGGCCGGGATCCCGGTGGCCGACCTCGGGGCGGGGATCTTCGCCGCGATCGGGGTCCTCGCCGGGGTGGTCGCACGCGGGCCGCGCCGCGTCGAGGTCGCCAAGACCGACGTCTCCGTCGCGCTGCTCAGCTACATGGCGGTCGGCTACTTCGCCGACGGCGAGGTGCCGACCCGGGTCGGCACCGGCCACTCGACGATCTTTCCCTACAACTCGTTCGAGGCCGCCGACGGCGAGGTCGTCGTGGCCCCGTTCACCTCACAGTTCTGGCGCAACTTCGCCACCGCCGCCGGCCGTGACGACCTGGCCACGGCCGAGGAGTACCGCAGCTTCGGACGGCGGCTGCGGGCCAAGGACGAGCTGCTCGCCGAGTTCTCCCCGATCCTGCGGCGGCGGACCGTCGACGAGTGGGTCGCGGTGTTCGCCGCGGCCGACGTCCCGGCGGGCCCGGTGCTGTCCCTGGACTCCGCCGTCTCGCTCGAGCACACCCTGGCCCGCGGGATGGTGCCCGAGGTGACCGGGCCCGACGGCGCGGCGACGCGGACGGTCGGCTCCCCCTTCCACGTCCGCCACCCCGGCGGCGCGACGTTCCGGCCCGATCCGGGCCCGGTACCCCGTCCGGGCGCCGACACCGAGGACGTCGTCGCCGCGCTCGGCGAGCCGGGTCCCCCGCATCCCCGGACCGGGACACGGGAGGGTGCCGCGCTGGCCGGGATCCGGGTGCTGGACCTGACCCGGATGTTCGCCGGCCCCTGCGCGACCGAGGTCCTCGCCGACCTCGGCGCGGATGTCGTCAAGGTCGAGGAGCCGCGGATCGGCGACCCGACGCGCCGCAACCTGCCGCTCTGGGGCGAGGAGAGCGCGTACTTCATGTCGCTCAACCGCGGCAAGCGCAGCGTCACCCTCGACCTGAAGTCCGGGGCCGGCCGCGAGGTCCTGCTCGCGTTGATCGACGAGTCGGACGTCCTGGTGGAGAACTTCCGGCCCGGTGTGATGGAGCGCCTCGGCCTGGGACCGGACGCGCTCGCGCAGCGCCGCCCCGGCCTCGTGTACTGCTCCCTGTCCGGGTTCGGCGCGACCGGGCCGCTCCGGGAGAAGATCTCGTTCGACCTGGTGAACCAGGCCATGGCCGGCATGATCGAGCTGACCGGGGACCCGGACGACCGCCCGGTACGGATCGGGGTGCCGATCGGGGACATGGCCGGAGGGCTCTACCTGTCCCTGGCCGTCCTCGCCGGACTGCGCGGCCGGGAGCGCACCGGGCACGGGTGCTGGGTCGACCTCGCCCTGCACGACGTCCTGATCGCGCTGCTCTCCGACGTCGCCCAGCGCCGTTTCAACGGCGACGAGGACGTCACCCGGACCGGGAGCCGGGACCGCGACCGCGCGCCCCGCGGCCGCTACCGGGCGCGGGACGGCTGGCTGGTGCTCTCCGCCGTCCGCGACGAGCAGTGGCGCGCGGCGGCCGCCGTGCTCGGGATCGCCGACGACGACCGCTTCGCCGACGGGCACCGGCGCAAGGCGAACGAGTCCGAGCTCGACGCGCTGATCGGAGACCGTCTGGCGGGCGGCGACGTCGCCGCCTGGGTCCGCGACCTCACCGCGGCCGGGGTCCCGGCGGCGCCGGTCCACTCCCTCGCCGCGGCGCTCGACTCGCCGCTCGTGCGCGGCCGAGGCCTGGCCTACGACTCCGTCCACCCGGCGGTGGGGCCGGTCCGCAACCTGGCGTCCCCGCTGATCGTCGACGGGAGACGGGCCGGGACCGGCGGTGCGTCACCGGTGCTCGGCGCCGACACCGACGCCGTGCTCACCGGGCTCGGGTACGGCGAGGCCGACCTGGTGCGGCTGGCCGAGGACGGCGTCATCCGACGAGCAGGGAGCACGACGTGGAGCTGAAGGTCACCCGGGTCGAGGTCGACGACCACGGCGTCGCCACCGTCACGCTGAACCGGCCCGACCGCGGCAACTCCTGGACCGGGCGGATGCACGCCGAGTACCGCTGGATCATGGCCGAGCTGGAGCGCGACGAGCGTGTGCGCGTCGCCGTCCTGACCGGCGCCGGACGGGCGTTCTGCGTCGGTGCGGACACCAAGGCGCTCTCGTCCTACGTCGGCGGGGGCGGCTACGACGGCGGGCTGCGCGAGGAGGTGGCCAATCCCGGCTACGGCGTCCGGCCGGAGTTCGACGCCGACGTCAGCTGGCAGCTGGGCCTGCGCTTCCCGCTGATCTGCGCCGTCAACGGGGCGTGTGCCGGGGTGGCCCTGGCCATGGCGGCGTACGCCGACATCCGGTTCGGCATGGTCGACGCCAAGATCACCACCGCCACCGCGAAGCTGGCCATGCCCGTCGAGTACGGCCTGTCCTGGATCCTGCCGCGGATCATCGGGCTCACCCACGCCGCCGACGTGCTGCTCTCCGGGCGCATCCTGCGCGCCCAGGAGCTCGGCGGGATGGGCTTCTTCAACGAGGTCCTCGGTCCCGACGAGTTCCACGACGCCGTCACCGGGTACGCGCGCATGCTCGCGCGCCTCTCCCCCACCGCGACGACGGTGACCAAGCGCCAGCTCTACGACGACCTGCTCGCGTCGAACCCGGCCGCGTCGGTCGACCGCAGCAAGGAGCTGATCAGCGAGCTGATGGCCCATCCCGACTACGGCGAGGGCGTCCGTGCCCTGGTCGAGAAGCGCGCCCCGGAGTTCGGACGGTGACCGCCCCCGAACCCCGGTTGCCGCTGCAGGGCGTGCGCGTCCTGGACGTCTCGACGGTCATCGCCGCGCCGCTGGCCGCGATGATCCTCGGCGACCTCGGCGCCGAGGTGATCAAGATCGAGCATCCCGAGCACGGGGACCCGGCCCGGCACCACGGCTACGACCGCGACGGCGTACCGCTGTGGTGGCTGATGCTGGGGCGCAACAAGAAGAGCGTGACGCTCTACCTGGGCAGCGAGGAGGGCCAGGAGATCTTCCGGACCCTCGCCGCGGACGCCGACGTCGTCGTCGAGAACTTCCGGCCGGGCACCCTGGAACGCTGGGGCCTGGGCTACGACGAGCTCTCGGCCGCCAACCCCGGCCTGATCCTGGCCCACGTGAGCGGCTTCGGCCGCACCGGCCCGCTGGCGAACGAGCCCGGTTTCGGCACCATGGGCGAGACCATGTCCGGGTTCGCGTTCCGCAACGGCGACCCGGCCGCCGAGCCGACCCTGCCCCCGTTCGGGCTGGCCGACGGCGTCACCGGGATCTCCACCGCGCTCGGGATCATGACCGCGCTCTACGAGAGGGCGTCGAGCGGTGTCGGGCAGGAGGTCGACCTGTCGATCATCGAGCCGCTGCTCACGATCCTCGAACCGCAGGTCATCACCCAGGACCAGCTCGGCCGCACCCTGCAGCGCACCGGCAACTCCGCGGAGATGAACGCCCCGCGCGGGATGTACCGCACGAGCGACGACGCGTGGGTCGCGCTGTCGGCCAGCACCGCCTCGACCGCGACCAGCGTCGTGACACTGATGGGTGCCCCGGAGCTCGCGACGCAGCCGTGGTTCGCCCACGCCAACGGGCGCCACGCGCACACCGACGACATCGACGCCGTCATCGTGCCGTGGTTCGCCGCCCGCACCGCTAGTGAGGCGACCGTGGCCTGCCGCGCCGCCGGCGTCCCCGTCGCCCCGGTCCACTCGGCGGCCGACATCCTCGCCGACCCCCAGTACGAGGCGATCGGCTCGATCGGCACGTACGAGCACCCGCAGCTGGGACCGGTCCGCATGCCGGACGTGCTGTTCCGGCTCTCCCGGACCCCCGGCTCCGTGCGCTCGCTCGGCGCCGAGCTGGGGCAGCACACCGACGACGTGCTGGGTGGAGCCGGGATCACCCCCGAGCGCCTCGCCGAGCTGCGGGAACGCGGGGTCGTCTGACCGGCGCCGGCCCGGGCCGGGCCCCGGCGGGGTCCGGCCCGGGCCGAGCGGTCAGGCCCGCGCCTTCTGCTCCGCGGCGTGCTTGTCCACGGCGTTCTGGACGCTCTTGAGCTGCGCCTCGGCCAGCCCGGCACGCGAGTCCATCGCCCACTGCGCGCTGTACCGGAGCGCCTCGGTGGAGCCCTGGAACGCCGGGAACACCTGCTCGGCCATCAGCTCGTGCGAGCGGATGGTGTCGTGCCAGTTCGCCCACTCGTGCGTCATGAGCAGGTAGGCGCCGAACCCGCCCGCGGACTGCGCCTGCAGCTTGGAGATCTGCTCGATCGCGTCGTCCGGGGTGCCGATGACGCCGACGCCGGAGTTGATGATGAAGTCGGTCCGCTCCTCGGTGGTCCGGCCGGCGACCGCGAAGTGCGCGGCAGCCTGGACGTCCTGGATGTAGTCGAACCAGGCGTCGATTCCGTGCTTGACCTGTTCGCGGGCCTTCTCCCGGGTCTCCGCGACGTGCATCGGCCCGACCAGGCGCCAGTCCTTGCGGTCGGCGACGTGGCCGTTCTGCGCGCTGACCTCCTCCATCACGTTCCAGTGCAGGGCGAGGGTGTCGACGCCGTCGGGCGCCAGCGCGGACAGCGTCGCGCCGACCGAGAGCAGGCCGCCGCCCCACTTGCCGGCGATGCGCGGGCCGGTCGGCGAGGCGATCGCGGCGACCGCCCACTCGAAGTCGCTGTAGGGCAGGACCTCGCACATCGCGTCCTGCAGGGTGTAGCGGTCGGTCGTGATGGTGACCTTCTCGCCGTGCAGCAGCCGCATGAGGACGTCGACGTCCTCCTCCAGCGCGTCACGCAGGCCCAGCGGGTCCAGGCCGATCATGCGGGCGTCCGTGGTGAGCGCGCCCGGGCCGAGGCCGAGCATGGCCCGGCCCTCGGTGAGGTGGTCGAGCAGGACGAACTGGTCCGCGATCCAGAGCGGGTTGTGATAGGGCAGCGAGACGACGCCGGTGCCCAGCTTGATCGACGTGGTCTTCGGCGCGACGTTCGCGATGAACGTCATCGGGTCCGCGATCAGCTCGGCGCCGCACGAGTGGTGCTCACCGATCCAGGCCTCGTCGAACCCGAAGCGGTCCAGGTGCTGCACGAACTCGATGTCGCGCTTGAGCGCGAGGTGCGGGTTCTGGCCCATCGGCAGGTGGAACGGTGCGTGGAAGACGCCGAAGCGGAGACGGTCCGTCATGAGGGCTCCTCGGGTGGGTGGCCGTGACACGCGCCGAGAAGGCGCAGGACCCGTCCAGTGAAACGGAAACACCCGGGTGTGACGACTGGCACATCCGCTAGTCGGCGACTCCCCCGCGTCCGCCGGTGCGCATCCGGAGCACGGACCCGGTGGCGCCCGCGGCGAGCATCACCACGACCACCCCGCACAGGACCGACGCCACCGGCGCCAGTCCCCACACCTCCACCGCCGCACCGGCCACCAGGCTCGCCACCGCGGCCGAGAGGTAGCAGTAGAGGTAGACCGCCGCGAGCGTGCCGGCGTGCGCGCCCTCCGGGCTCCGGGCCAGCAGGACCCGCATGGCGCCGGCGAACGCGACACCGAACCCGGCCCCGGCCACGACCGCGGCGGCCATGTAGGCGGCGAAGCTCCCGGCGGCGATCGCGGCGACGAACCCGACGGCGCCGGCCGCCAGCACGGCCGCCCCGCCGGTCAGCGCCCGACCGGCGGGCAGCCGTCCGGCCAGGAGACCGGCCACCGGCCCCGCGAGGTGGTAGACCGCGACCGCCAGGGCGCCGCTGAACAGGTCGTCGCGGCCCAGGACGAAGGCCGCCAGCGACGGGGCCAGCGCCTGGGTGAAACCACCGAGGACGTAGGTCGCGGCGACGACGAGGCACACCATCGCGAAAACCGGCTTCGCCGCGTCGGGCACCCGGACCACCGGCCGCAACGACCGCAGCGCACCGGGACGCCGGACCGCCGTCTCCGGCAGGAGCGCGAGCGCCACCGCGGCGACGACCAGGAGCGCGGCGACGACCACGAAGGACCAGACGGGCGCGCCGACCGGTGCGACCTGCACGGCGGCACCCGAGGCCAGTGCCCCGATGGCGATACCGGCCGGGGGCGCACCGCTGGTGATCGCCCCCGCCGGCCCCGGCCGTGACGGAGGGGCCAGGTCGACGACGAACGCGCCGAGCGCGCCCAGCGAGAGCCCCACCGCCGCCCCCTGCAGCGCCCGCCCGGCGATCAGCGGCGCCGTCGAGTCCACGGTCGTCAGGACCAGGCACGCGAGGGCACCCACGACCAGCGCGGGGACGGCCACCCGGCGCCGGCCGAGGTGGTCCGACAGGCTGCCGCAGCACAGCAGCGCAACCAGCAGCGGAAGGATGTAGACGGCGAACGCCCCGGTGAGCGCGACCGTCGAGATGCCGTAGGACCGCTGGTAGACGACGTAGAGCGGTGCCGGGACCCCGGCCGCGACGGAGACGAGGACGAAGGAGACCGACGCCGTCGCGAAGGCCAGCGGGCGGGATCGAGGTCGGAGCACCGGGCCTCAGGCCGCGGCGACGGGGAGCGGGACGTCGGGGATCACGGTGTCCGACCCTAGGCGGGGCGCCCCGGCCCCGCCGTCCCTGCCGGCCCCACACCGGGCGAGGTCACAGGACCGGGCCGCCGTCCGGACCCCGAGCCCGGCGAGGAGGTCGAGCAGCAGCCCGTGGTCCGTCGCGCCGACGGACCGGTCGGTCAGCCGCAGGTGACGTCGCCGGGCGGGAGCGGCCCGCCTACCAGGAAGGCCGTCGTCGTGTCCAGGGCGCACGCGCTGTCGCCGACGCCGACGTACACCCCGTGCCCGCTGCCGTTCTCGACCAGCAGCCGGGAGCGGTCGCCGAACTTCTCGTCGAGCAGCTGCCCGCCGCGCAGCGGGGTGACCGGGTCGTGCCGGTTCTGCACGATCAGGACGTTCGCCGGGCCCTCGCCGGACACCGCGACGGGCGGCTCGGCCGGCGGGTGCGGCCAGAACGCGCAGGGCAGGACGTTCGCGGCCGCCGCGCCGAACACCGGGTACCGCTCGCGGTCCTGCGCCACGGCCCGGCGGTAGCTCTCCACGTCGCGCGGCCACGCGACGTCGTTGCAGGTCGTCGCGATGAACGCCGAGAACATGGTGTCCGACGGCGACGGTCCCGGGGGCGGGACGGGCGCCGGGGCGGTGCCACCGGTCAGCAGCGACTGCCAGGTCGCCGCCGTCACCCCGTAGAGGGTCGGCCCGTACAGGCCGGCGAAGGTGGCCAGCCGGAACACGCGTCCGTCGATCCCGGCCGACGGCGTCTCGTCGAGGCGGGCGGCGAGGGAGAAGTAGGTGGCCCGCACCGCCTCCGGGGTGGCGCCCAGCCCGTAGGTCCCGTGCCGGTCGGCGGCCCAGCGTGCGAAGTCGCCGAACGTCTCCTCCGCACCGAGGCCGTAGCGCCGGATCCCGCCCTGGTCGAGGTGGGTGTCGCCCACGTTGCTGTCGAGCACGACGCGGTCGGTCCGGCCGGGGAACAGCGACGCGTAGGCCGCCCCCAGCGCCGAGCCGTAGGAGAACCCGAGGAAGCTGATCTTCTCCTCGCCGAGCGCGGCACGGATCCGGTCCATGTCGCGGGCGACGTTGGCCGTCGACACGTGGCGCAGGTGCCCGTTCCGGTCGTGGGCGGCACACCGCTGCGCCACGTCCTTCGCGATCGCGGCCTGTTCCGACACCGCGGCGTCGTCGGCGGCGTAGGGCGGGATGTTGCCGGTGTAGTCCTGGTCGGTGGTGAAACCGCAGCTCACCGGGGCCGAGTGCCCGACGCCGCGGGTGTCGAAGCCGATGATGTCGTAGCTCTCCTGGACGTTCGCCGGCAGGCCGCGTTTCACCAGGTCGTTCACGAAAGCCAGCCCGGAGCCGCCCGGTCCTCCCTGGTTGAGCATCAGCACGCCGCGCCGCTTCTCCGGTTTCGGGCTCGCCGCGCGGGACACCATGATCTGGATCTGCTCACCGCCGGGCTCGCGGTGGTCCAGCGGCACCGTGACCGGCGCGCACCGCAGGTCGACCAGCGGCGCCACCACGTCCGCCGGGCACGGTCCCCACGCCGGTCCCGCGGCGGACGGCACAGGACCCCGCTCGCGCTCCTGTGCCGCCGCCGGTGCCGCCATCGCCGCACCGGCCAGGCCGACCAGCGCGGCCAGCGCGGTCGCGCGGACCGCGGTACGTCGTCGTCGCATCGTTCCCCGTCCTCCGTCGGTCATCGGGTCAGTTCCCGACCGCGTCGAGCAGCCAGTGATGGCGCATCCGGAGCGCGCGTTCGGTGCTCGCGAGTGCGGCGGCGAGGCCGAGCGCGATGTTGAGCCAGATCGGCAGGTGGATCGGGGACACGAGGACGCCGATGTTCTCGGCGATCGGTGGGATCCGGGAGAGCGCGGCCAGGATCTGCACGAGGTTCAGGCCCACCCCGACGACCAGCATGACGACGGAGACGGCGCCGATCGCCCGGCTCAGCGCGGGACGCTCGCGTTCGAGGCGGGCCCGGCGCCCCTCGCCCGAGGCCGGGTCCGGGACGAGCCGGCGCTCCCCGCCGTCGTCGGCGACGTAGTGGCAGCGTCTGACCCCGAAGGCACTGGTCGCGACCTCGATCGCGCCACCCTCGACCGGGAGGACGGCGGGCGTCCGCGACGACGCGTGGTGCCGTCCGTCGCGGTAGAGCTGCGCCACGACCTCGCCGTTCTCGCCGCTGCCCATGTAGCGCACGTCGACGGAGTACCGGACACCGCGGCCGTCGCGGCCGGGCAGGTCGAGGTGCAGCAGCGCGCGTCCGGCGAACATCTGCCACCAGCGGAAACGCTTCAGCTCCCGCCCGTCGCCGGGCTTCACCCGCTGCACCGCCCGACGCCGCTTCCATTCGGTCAACATGTCTCCCCCTCCGTGTAACACACTGTGTTAGTCGCCTGCTCGAGAAGCTAGCACGGTGTGTTAGTACGATGCGAGGGGAGGTGCGTGTGGACGAGCGGAAGAGGCAGAGGCTCAGCAGCCGGGACAAGGTCCTGCTGGCGGCGATGGAACTGTTCGGCGAGGGCCCGGGGAGCACGCTGAGTGTGCGGGCGGTCGCGTCACGGGCGGGGGTGAGCACGGGCTCGCTGCGCTACCACTTCCCGACCCAGCGCGAGCTGCAGGACGAGGTGCTCACGCGCATCTACGATCTCGTGGCCCCCGACGACCGGATCCACGACGGCTCCGCGCCGGCCCGGGACCGGCTGGTCGACTGTCTGCGCCAGGTGCTCGCGGGAGCCGGGGTCGGGTCACAGGCACGGGTGGCCACACTGACGATGGTCGAGCAGTTCATCGCCCCGGAGCCGACCGAGGAGCTGCGCACGGCCTACCTCGCCATCGAGCGCGAGATGCGTCGCCGTGTCGAGTACTGGCTGACGGTCCTCGCGAACGAGGGCGCCCTCCCCGAAGGGGACAACACCCGGCGGGCGAGGTTCCTGCTCACCGTCCTGAACGGGCTCGGCATGGAGCGGGCGCTACCGGCCGAGGACTCGATCCTGCAGCACGAGAACGACACCCTGTACGCGGCGGTCGACCACGTCCTGACCCCGGAGCGGCCCGCCTCCGCCCGGGAGCCCGCCTGACCGTTCCTGTGCCGACGGCCCGACGGCGTCCAAACCGCACGCGCGGCGCCACCGGCTGCGATGATCGATGCAGGCGGGCCCGCACGGGGCCGCCTGAGAGGGGAACGGCGCCGTCATGAGTGGATCCGAGGATCGTACGACCGACGACGACCGGGCCGTCGGCGTGACCGCCGGTGTCCCGATGACGTTCGGGGCGTTGAGCGTGACCGCGCGGCCGCACCCGGCCGGCACGGTCGTCCTGCACGCTCGCGGCGAGATCGACACCGCGACCGCACCCTTCCTGGCCGAGCAGATCGCGTCCACGCTCGCCGGGGCGTCGGGACTGCTGCTGGACCTGGGTGGTGTCAGCTTCCTGGCCTCGGCCGGGCTGGCCGCCCTGATCTCCGCCCGCGACGAGGCCGCCGCGGCCGGCGTCGGATTCCAGCTGGCCTGCGGCGACTCCCGCTCCGCGCGGCGCGCCCTGCAGGTCACCGGGACCCTGGAGCTGTTCGACGTCGTCGACCCGACCCCGGGCGAGACCACCTCGTCGTCCACGCCGATCTTCTCGGTGCCCGACCTCCGGGACTGAGACACCGGCCGCGTCATCGGCCACGCACGGATCGGCCCCGCACGGGCTCATGACCGCCCGCCTCGCCGGACGACCTCGGTCAGCCGGGCCAGCAGGTCGAGCACCAGCTCCCGTTCGCTCTCGGTGAGGGTGCGGCAGACCTCGTCGATGTCCTCGATGGTGGGCCGCCACGCCGTCAGCGCCGTGGTGCGCGCGGCGGCGGTCTCGGTGAGGGTGACCCGGCGCCGGTCGGTGCTGTCGCGGACCCGTTCGACGTGCCCGGCCCGCTCCAGCCGGTCGACGAGGATGGTCGTCGCGGCCAGGGTGACGCCGAGACGGCCGGCGAGCGCGGTGGCTCCCATGGGCCCGTGCTCGGTCAGCAACATGATCGCGTTCATGTCGGTGACGTTCATCTGCATCGCCCGCGCCAGGCGCACCGTGAGGTCCTGCGAAGCCCCCATCAGCGTGCTCACCGCGAGCGTGGCGGCGTCCAGCGGGCCCAGCTCAGGATCCCACCGGTCCGCCACCTGCTGCAGCGACTCCCCGCGAGTGGCCTCCCCGCGCGCGGGCATCTCGGTCATGGGGCCGCATCCAATCACACGGAATCACTTAAGCTGTTTAAGCTTAAGCAACTTAAGTACCGGGTGACCGGGTGCAGGCACCACCTTGAGAGGACATCCCCCATGAGCAGACCCACCGTCCTGATCTCCGGCGCGAGCATCGCCGGCCCCACCGCCGCGTCGTGGATGGCCGCGGCCGGGTGGGACGTCACCGTCGTCGAGCGGTTCGACCATCTGCGCGACGAGGGCCAGAACGTCGACGTCCGTGGGAACGGCCGCGAGGTCCTGCGCCGGATGGGCCTCGAGGACGCCGTCCGCGCCCACCACACCAGCGAGACCGGCGTGGCCTGCGTCGACGCCGACGGACACCCCTACGCCACGTTCCCCGCCGGTACCGACGACGTCGGTGGCGTGACCGCGGAGCTGGAGATCCTGCGCGGACAGCTCTCCCGCATCGTCTACGACCACTCCGCCGGGTCGGCCGAGTACTTGTTCGGCGACCGGATCACCGCCCTGCACGACGACGGCCGCGGCGTCGACGTGGAGTTCGCCCACTCCCCCGCGCGGCGGTTCGACGCCGTCGTGATCGCCGAGGGCTCGCGATCCCGCACCCGCACACTCGTCTTCCCCGACACCGACATCGACGAGCTCGGACTGCTGGCCGTCTACGCCACGATCCCGCGGACCCCCGGCGACGACCGGCAGTGGCGGGTGTTCTGGGGCGGCCGCGGACGCCTCGTGCACGTGCGCCCCGACAACGTCGGGTCGACCCGCGCGATGCTCAGCCTGCAGTCCGACGTGCGCGGACTCGACCGGCTCGACCGTGCCGACGTCGTGACCGTGCTCCGCGAGACCTACGGCGACCTCGGGTGGGAGACCCCGCGCATCCTCGCCGCGCTCGACGACGCCCCGCTCTACGTCGACCAGATCGCCCGCGTCCGCCTGCCCACCTGGCACCGCGGGCGGGTGGCCCTGCTCGGCGACGCCGCGTGGTGCGCCGGCCCGTTCGGCACCGGCACCACGACCGCGCTCGCCGGCGCCTACGTGCTGGCCGGCGAGCTCGGCGCCACCCCGGACGACGTCCCCGCCGCCTTCGCCCGGTACGAGAGCACCATCCGGCCGCTGGCCGACCGCGCCCAGGCCCGTGTCCTCCCCCGCCACGCCCACCCGCGAGCCCGGTGGCAGCAGTCCCTGCTCCGCGCCGGGCTCCGCATCGCCGCGGGCCCCGTCGGCGACGCCCTCGGCAGGATCCCCGCCCTGGACCGCACCCCGCCGGCCGACGCCATCGCCCTGCCCGACCACGGAGCCCTCACCCGGGCCGCCTGACCGACCCGGGCCCGGCGTCCCCGCAGCGGCGCGCCCAGCGACGACCCGTCAGCGGCGACCCCTCAGCGTCGAGCGCTGCAGGAGACCGCGGCGAAGTCGCCGTCGGCCTTCTCCTCGGCGAGGACGGCGCCGTCGACGAGGATCTTGCACGAGATCTCGCCGGAGCCGCCGGCAGCGGTGACCGTGTACTCGGCGGTCCCCTCGACCGCGGGGGCGGTCCGCGTCCAGGGCAGCTCCGCGTCGGAGACCTGGGCCACGGACGACCCCCGGCCGAACGTGATCGTGTCCGCCGACCCGGACCCGGTCACCTCGTAGGTGACCTGGGCCGCCGCCGGTTGCGGGGCGGCGCTGGACGCGGCCGGCGCGGCCCCGGGCTGCCCGTTGCCGGAGGACGCGTCGAGCCCGACGACGTTGTCGGCGAGCGCGGGGGCGCGTTGCTCCTCGGTCCCGCCGAGGACGATGAGCCCGACGGTCACGGCGACTGCGGCCGCCGCGACGCCGCCGACGACCCACGGCCACCGGCGCCGCCGGGCCGGCTCGTCGTCCTCCCCGCTCGGTGCGAGACGGCGTGGCGCCTCCTCGCCCGGTTCCTCCGCGGCGAGGACGGCCGCCCCGGCCATGGGCTCCTCCTCGACGGGGGCGTCGAGATCGTCGACGTCGGGTGCACGGCGACGGCCCGGACCGCCTCCGCCGACGGGGAGCAGAGCCGTCCGGACGTCCGCGTCGCGCTCGAACGTGCCGGGCCCGTGGGTACCGGGCTCGTACGCGTCGCGCTCGTCCGGCGCGAACCCCTGCGGGAAGCCGTCGCCGGGATCGCGGTCGTCGTACGCGTCCGGTGCGAACTCGCCGGGCGCGTACCCGGGCCGGCCGCGGTCGAGGCGCCCGGCGGCGTCCGCCGTGGGCCGGGCGTGGCCGTTCGCCCGGTATCGGGGGCCGTGGCGGCCCGGCTCCGGCCCGACGGTGCGGTCCGGGCCGTGCCCGGCGCGGTCGTCGTACCGCGCGTCCTCGTAGCGGACGTCGTCGTACGGGGTGTCGTCGTACGGGGCTTCGTCGTAGCGGGTGTCGTCGTAGCGGGGCGCGCCGTGGCGGGCCGCGGGCACACGGCCCCCGGCGTCGGCCTCGTACCGGTCGTCGACGTCGCCCGTGCCGTGGCGGATGCCATGGTCGGGGGCCGCGTGCCGGTCCGCGCCGTGGCGGTCGGCGGCATGGCCGCCCGCGTCGATGCGGTCGACGTACCCGCCCGAGCCGTGGCGACCGCGCCGGGGCCGGTCGTGGGCGGACGGAGCGACGTCCGCCGCGCGGCGGGCGCGCCGGTACCCGTCGTCGGCGGGGATCTCGTCCGGCTCAAACGGTTGGGGCGCGCGGCGACGCGGCGGCCGGCCGTCGAAGCCGACCGGGTCCGCGGCCCGGCGAGCACCGTGACGGTCGGTGCCGTGACGGTCCGCGCCCAGGTCGTCCGCGCCCGGGTCGTCCCCGGCGTGGCGACCGGATCCGTAGCGGTCGGCGAGGTCGCTCGACGGCCGTCGGGACGGCGTCCCGCCGGCGGGATCGTGCCACCGGTCGCGGGCCGCGCCCGGCCGTTCCGACGGCCCGCGGTCCCACCGCTCCGGTGCCCCCGGCCCGGAGGTCGCGACCGGTCGGCGGGTCGGGGTCGGGGTCGGGGTCGGGGTCGGGTCCGCCGGCCGACGACGCCGGCCGGTCGCGCCGCGATCGTCGTCGCCCCGTCCGTCGTCGCCCCGTACAGGTGCAGCCCGCTCCGGCTCACGCCGACGGCCGCCGTGATCCGGCCGGGAAGGTGCGCCGTAGGCGGCTTCCGCTTCCCCGTCGTCGGGGTCGTCGTACTCCGGGCCGGCATCCGGTCGATCGATCACATCGACCGACCGACGCCGGTTGCGTCGTGGCGTCGGCTCGTCGTCGAGCACCCACAGACGCCCGTCCGGATCCCATCTCGGTCCTGGCACGGCGACCCCCTCTGTTGCCGATTCAACGAATCGGCCGACAGTCGGTTACGGACCGGTATCGAAACCGGATCCGATTGCCACACTCGGCCCTGCCCGTCACTCATCCGGACGCGCCTGTCCGCCGCCGCCCCTACCGGGAGGGATCCCGGTGGGTCGGGCGCCGCCAGACGTCGAGGTCGTGGAGCAGCTCCACCTGCCGGTCGATGACCTCCCGCCGGTACTCCTCGTGCCGTGGGGGCGTCCGGTCCAGGTAGAGGTTCTTGGGATAGATCGGGCGCTCGTAGATGATCTGCGCCAGCTCGGAGCGGATGTCCTTGGCCCAGTTGCTGATCTGCGCGGTGGCCCGGTGGTGCCGCAGCGCCTCGATGTCGACGGGCCCGCTGACGAACGTCGACCCGCTGGTGTCGAACTGCTTGCCGACGATCTGACCACGGTGGTTGACGATCATCGAGCGGCCCCCGCCGGCGTCGATCGGCTGCGGGCTCTCCGGGTACAGGTGGTAGCCGCCGATGTTCGGGGCGACGACGTAGAAGTTGTTCTCCATCGCCCGGGCCCGGTTGGAGATCTCGAAGACGTCGTTCTCGGTGAACGGCACCGGCAGCGAGGCCCGGTAGACGACCTCGGCCCCGTTCAAGGCCAGCCCCCGCCCGTTCTCCGGGTAGCTGCCCTCCATCGCCATCATGACCCCGAGCCGGCCGATCGGGGTGTCGGCCACCGGCCAGAACGCGTCCAGCGTCCGGCCGTAGCGCTCGACCCACCAGTCGAACAGGTCGTGCGGCGACACCGACCGCTCGACCGGGAGCAACGCGTTGAGCTTGTAGTGCACCAGGACGATCTCCTCCTCGGGGGAGATCACGAGCCCCACGTTGAAGAACAGGTCCGGCCAGTCCGGATGCCGCGCCTTGGCCTGGGCCATGACGTAGACGCCCCACTGCCGGGCCAGGCGGCCGAGCCGGTCGGTCTCGGGTCCCGGGACGTCGATCGCGCACGTGTGGGCGAACTCGGTGTGGTCGACGTCGAGGATCTCGTCGTTGAACCCCTGCAGCGCCCCCTCCGGGATCGCGAGCATCCGGACCGGGATGTCCAGGCTCGACAGCCAGAACGCCGCCTTCGTCAGGCTCTCCAGGTGTTCGAGGTTGTGCTCGATGTCGGCCCGGGTGCGGATCCCCCAGAACGTCGGGATCAACCCGACGGCGTTGTACGGCTCGACCATGCCCTGCTCCTGTTCGTTTCCCGGCGGGTCCCCCGGCGTCGTCGTCGACCCCGGCGATCACAGCGCCGCGCCCCGTGCCGGGACGGTATCCGGTCACCCCGTCCCGGCCACGCGCCTTCTCCATCGGGTCCGCCCCGGCGCCTGAATTGACAACGCCCGACGGCTGAGCGACGGTCATGGGCCAGATATCGGCCCCGGACCCGGCGGATCTGCTCCTCCGCCGGAAGGCTCTGCCATGTCTGAACGTGTTCCACGGACCCCCGGTCCCTCCCGCGCCCGCGCGCAGGCGACCGCCTCGTGACCGGGACCGCCCTCTTCCACCACGACAACACCGTGATCGTGTCGGTCTGCGGGATCGACGCGCCGACCGTCGTGACCTCGGCCGAGATCGACGACCGGCTGAGTGACACCTACGAGCGGCTCGAGCTGCGCCCCGGCCTGCTGGAGGGCCTCGCCGGCATCACCGAGCGGCGGTGGTGGGACCCCGACGTCGCCTTCACCGACGCGGCGGCGATGGCCGGGGCGAAGGCCCTGGCCGAGTCCGGCGTCGAGCCGGGCGACATCGGACTGCTGATCGACACCTCGGTGGCCCGCGCGCACCTCGAACCGTCGTCGGCGGTCTCGGTGCACTCCGCTCTGGGGCTGCCGACCTCGTGCATCAACTTCGACCTGGGCAACGCCTGCCTCGGGTTCCTCAACGCCATGCAGCTGGCCGCCTCGATGATCGACGCCGGTCGGATCGACCACGCGCTGATCGTCGACGGGGAGGGCGCGCGGCACACGCAGGAGGTCACGCTCGATCGTCTGGCCTCGCCCGACTCGACCCGTGAGGACGTGCTGTCGCAGTTCGCCACCCTCACCCTGGGCTCGGGCGCCGCCGCGATGGTGCTCGGACGCGCCGACGCCCACCCCGACGGGCACCGGTTCCGCGGCGGGGCGATCCGCGCCGCCACCGAGCACCACGAGCTGTGCATCGGCGACCTCGACCGCATGCGCACCGACGCGCGGGGCCTGCTCGAGGCCGGCGTCGCGCTCGGCGGCGCCCTGTGGGCGGATGCGAAGGAGCCGTTCGGATGGGACGGCATCGACTGGTACTGCGCGCACCAGGTGTCGCAGGTCCACACCCGGGCCATGGCCCAGGCGCTCGGCATCGACATCGCCCGCGTCCCGCTGACGTTCCCGACCCGGGGCAACATGGGCCCGGCCGCGGTGCCCTACACCCTGGCCATGCAGGCCGACGTGCTCCGCTCGGGCGACCGCGTCCTGCTGGTCGGCGTGGGGTCGGGTCTCAACGCGTGCTTCGCCGAGGTCATCTGGTGAGCCGGACGACCGCGCCTGTGGCCGCGTCGCGCCCTCCCGCACTCCCCGGGCTCGACCCGGCCTGGTCCCGGCTCGTCACCGCGGACGACGCCGACGGCGTCCCGCGCACCTGGCACGTCCTCGACAACGGCGCCGAGCCCCGCGTCGGGACGATGGTCTGCGTGCACGGGAACCCGACGTGGTCCTACCTGTGGCGCCGCTTCCTCGACGAGGCCCCGGACGGGTGGCGGGTGATCGCGGTGGACCAGCTCGGCATGGGCTACTCCGACCGCACCGCGGAGCCGCGCACCTTCGCCCAGCGCGTCGACGACGTCGGTGTGGTGACCGACGCGCTCGGTGTGAGCGGGCCGGTGGTCTCGGTCGGGCACGACTGGGGCGGGCCGATCTCGCTGGGCTGGGCACTGGCCCACCGGCCGCAGCTGCGCGCGGTCGTCCTGGCCAACACCGGCGTGCACCAGCCCGCCGACTCCGCGGCCCCGACGCTGATCCGCCTGGCGCGGACACCGCTGCTGCGCGGCGCCGTGTGCACGACGACGCCGATCTTCGTGCGCGCGACGAGCGCGCTGTCGCGGCCCCCGCTCGACGACGGCGTGCGCGACGCCCTCGCCGCGCCCTACCGCAGCGCCGCCCGCCGTCGCGCCGTCGGCGACTTCGTCGCCGACATCCCGCTCGAGCCCGGCCACCGCAGCACCCCGACCCTCGACGGCGTCAAGGCGGGGCTGGCCGATCTCGGAGACGTCCCGGTGCTGGCGCTGTGGGGACCCCGTGACCCGGTGTTCTCCGACCGCTACCTGCGCGACCTGCTCGGCCGGGTGCCGCACGCGCAGGTGCACCGCTACGAGACCGCGTCGCACCTGGTCACCGAGGACGCGCCGCAGACCGCGCGGCACGCCTGGGAGTGGATCGCCGGTTTCACGGGCGGCGCGCACGCGCAGGCCCCGGCGCCACCGCTCCCCGCCCGCCCACCACTGTGGGCGGCCCTCGACGAGCGCGCCGGCGACCCGTCGCCCGCGGTCGTCGAGCTCGCGGGCCGGAAACGGACCGTCTCCTTCGCGCTCCTGGCCCGGCGGGTGCGGGAGATCGCGGCCGGGCTCGCCGCGGAGGGCGTCCGCCCGGGCGACCGGGTCGCGCTGCTGGTCCCGGCCGGGGCGGACCTCACCGCCGCGGTCTACGCGTGCTGGCGGGCCGGCGCCGTGATCGTGGTCGCCGACCCCGGCCTCGGCCCGCTCGGCCTGGCCCGGGCGCTGCGCGGCGCGGGCCCCGACCACGTCATCGGCGCGGCACGCGGGCTCGCGCTCGCGCGCGGCCTGGGGATCCCCGGGCGCCGGATCGCCGCCGGCGCGCTGTCCCCGGTGACCCGCCGGCTCCTCGGCGTCACCCACGACCTCGCCGGGCTCGCCCGGGCCGGCCGCGGGCAGGACCCGCCCGCGGAGCCGTCCCCCGACGCGGAGTGCGCGGTCCTGTTCACCTCCGGCTCCACCGGCCCGGCGAAGGGCGTCGTCTACCGGCACCGCCAGGCGGGAGCCCAGGTCGCGGCGCTGCGCGAGGCGTTCGGCATCACCGGCGACGACCGGCTCGTCGCCGCGTTCCCGCCGTTCGCCCTCTACGGCCCCGCGCTGGGGATCGCCTCGGCCGTGCCCGACGCGCCGGTCCCCGGACAGCTCTCCGCCGCCGCGCTGGCCGAGGCCGCCGCGGCCGTGGAGGCCACCGTCGTCTTCGCCTCCCCCGCCGCACTGCGGACCGTCGTCACCACCGCGGGCGGTGCGGTCACCGACCGGCACCGCGCCGCGCTCGACCGGGTCCGGCTCGTCGTGTCCGCGGGGGCGCCGGTGCCCGCGGCGCTGCTGCACGAGCTGTCCGCGGTCGTCCCGCACGCCGAGCTGCACACCCCCTACGGCATGACCGAGGCGCTGCCCGTCACCGACATCACCCTCGCCGGCATCGACGCCGCGGGCCCGGGCGACGGCGTGTGCGTGGGCCTCCCGCTCACCGGCGTCGAGGTCCGGGTGAGCCCGCTGACCGACGCCGGTGACGCGACCGGGCCGCTCACCGAGATCCCGGGGGTCACCGGCGAGCTCTGCATCCGCGCCGAGCACGTCAAGGAGCGCTACGACCGTCTCTGGGCCACCGAGCGGGACAGCTCCCGGAACCCGGGGTGGCACCGCAGCGGCGACGTCGCGCACCTCGACGCCCTCGGCCGGGTGTGGATCGAGGGCCGGCTCGGCCACGTCATCTCGACGCCGGAGGGACCGGTGAGCCCGGTCGGGATCGAGCAGCGGGTCCAGGTGGTCACCGGTGGGCTCGCGACGGCCGTCGGTGTCGGCCCGGCCGGGGCCCAGCTGGTCGTCGTCGTCCTGTCCCCCGACAGCCCGCCCGAGCGTTCCGGCCTGGCGCCGGCGTCGCTCGCCACGTCGGTCCGCCAGGCCGCGGACCACCGGGTGTCGGCCGTGCTGACCACCGACCGGCTACCGCTCGACGTCCGGCACGCCGCCAAGATCGACCGGACGCGGGTCGCCCGCTGGGCCGAGCTCGTCCTGGCCGGCGGGTCGGCCGGACGGCGGCCGTGAAGGTCCTGGTCACCGGGGCGAGCGGGATGCTCGGCGCGGCCGTGGCCGGCACGCTGGCGGCCCGCGGCGACGCCGTGACGGTCCTGCAGCGCCGGCCGTCCGGGACACCGCACGCCGAGGTGCTCGCCGACATCGGCGACGCGGGCGCCGTCGCCGCGGCGGTGTCGGGGCACGACGCCGTCGTCCACCTCGCGGCCAAGGTCGGCATCACCGGCCGCCGGCCGGAGTTCGAACGGGTCAACGTCACCGGGACCCGGAACGTCGTCGAGGCCTGCCGCGCGGCCGGGGTGCCGCGGCTCGTCCACGTGTCGTCGCCCTCGGTCGCACACGCCGGGTCCGCGCTGGTCGGCGCCGGAGCCGGGGCGGCCGACCCCGTCCGGGCGCGCGGGCACTACGCCCGCAGCAAGGCCGCGGCCGAGCTGGTCGCGCTCGGTGGAGCCGACGACCCGCGGAGCCGGCCAGCGGTGGTCGCGGTGCGCCCGCACCTGGTCTGGGGGCCGGGCGACACCCAGCTCGTCGGCCGGATCGTCGCCCGTGCGCGGGCGGGCCGGCTGTTCGGGGTCGGGTCCGGGGCGGCGCTGATCGACACCACCTACCTCGACAACGCCGCCGACGCGCTCGTCGCGGCCCTGGACCACTGCCAGGCGCTCGACGGGAGGGCGCTGGTGGTGACCAACGGCGAGCCACGCCCGGTCGCCGAGCTGCTGCGCGCGATCTGCATCGCCGCCGGTGCGCCCCCACCCCGCCGGGCCGTCCCGGTGGGGGTGGCCCGGGCCGGCGGAGCGGTCGCCGAGGCGCTCTGGGCGTCGGTGCCCTCGCTGGGCGAG
This sequence comes from Pseudonocardia sediminis, assembly GCF_004217185.1. Classification (NCBI taxonomy): domain Bacteria; kingdom Bacillati; phylum Actinomycetota; class Actinomycetes; order Pseudonocardiales; family Pseudonocardiaceae; genus Pseudonocardia; species Pseudonocardia sediminis. The sequence continues at coordinate 4,091,716 of NZ_SHKL01000001.1, forward strand.
CCCCCGATGACGCGCTTCCTGGCCGAGCAGCTCTCCACCGCGCACTGGTTCGACCAGCGCGCCACCCGCGAGGCACTGGCCTGGACACCGCGGGTCAGCCTCGACGCCGGGCTCGCGCTCCTGGCGCGCAGCTACCCCGCCGGCGCGTGACCCCTCGGTCCGGCACTGCCTCCAGGGTCGTCACGGCGACCGCCCGTCGCCCGGTTCCGCTGCCCGCCATGACGTTCGGGCCCAACGGTCGTTGATACGGGCAGGCGGCGACCTCCCTCGCCGGCCCCGACGTCGGGAGTGCTCATGACCTGTCTCGAGATGCCGATCGCCGCCGCCGTGGAGGACTGCGAGCTCGTCAGCGGCCTGCACGCCGGGCGGTTCGGCACCATCTCCACCGGCGCCGGCCGGGACCGGATCATCGGGGTCCGCCGGGAGCGCGGGACCATCCTGGTCGGCGTGATCGGACGGCCCGGGGTGAACTCCGTGCGCGTCGTCGACGAGGTGCGGGCGACGGTGGTCGCGCTCGAACCGGGGGCCACCGTCAGCGTCCGGGTGGAGGCGCAGGACCCCGCCGCCTGAGACGAGAGGGGCTCACGGTGGGAGGCCGGGACCGGGTCCGCGGCGGTCTGTTCCCGTAGCCGCCGCACGGCGACCTCGGACAGATCGGTGGCGTGGTAGCCGCGGCAGTGCGGCGCCAGGTCGCGCAGCAACAGCCCGGTCCCGGCTCCGATCTCCAGGAGCCGGCGCGGTTCGAGGGCCCGGATCCGTGCGACCGTCGTATCGCGCCACTCGTGCATGTCCGTCACGGGCATCGGGAGACCGGTGACACCGTCGCGCCAGGGCCGTCCGGTGCCGTGGACACGACGCGGGCCGTGACGTGGACCCACCCGTCGCGGACCTCGGCGGTGACGGCGGCGCGCTCGACGTCGGGATGCTCGGCGAGCGCCGTCTCGATCCCGTCCAGATCGGGTCGGGGACCACCGGATGCTCCGCGGTCGGTTGTCGGGCCGGGCGGGCCGGGCGGAGTCGAGACGGTGGACCGCCTGCTCCGGGAAGGTATCGACACCAGATCACCTCACGTCGTCGTCGGCGAGAACGTGGCACGGCGTCCTGGAGCGGGACTGTGCCCGGCCGGTGGACCGTCGTCCGACGCCGTGCTTCAGCCGCCCTTCAACCCCGGCGGCGACGCTGGGCCGACCGTGGGCCCGACACCGGGACCACAGGGAAGGAGACGCGACATGGGACAGGTGCACTTCGGGGTGCCCGGCGGGCTCGTCGACCACGTTCGGGCGAGCACCGGGATCCGGGTCGCGGTGGAGACGGGAACGTTCCGCGGGGCGAGCACCGTCGTCCTCGCCCGGGCGTTCCCGACCGTCGTCTCGTGCGAGGCCGATCCCCGGTGTCTGGCCCTGGCCGCCGCGACCCTGCGGGCGGCCGGGTGCGCCGAGCGCGTGCGGCTGGTGCAGGGCGGGTCGGCCGAGTGCCTCGCCGGGATGCTCGAGCGGATCGACGAGCCCGCCCTGTTCTGGCTCGACGCGCACTGGTCGCCCTGGATGCCGGTGGGCTGCGAACCCCAGTGCCCGGTGCGCGACGAGCTGACGGCGATCGCCGGGTGGGCGCACGCGGCGGACTCGGTGATCCTCGTCGACGACGCCTCGGTCTTCCGGGACCGACCCGACGACGCGGGGTTCCGCCCCGGCGACTGGCCGACCTACACCGAGCTGGTGGACCTGCTCGCGGGCGTGGCCGGGCACCGGATCCGGCTGACCGAGGACGTGCTCGTCGCCGGGCCTCTCCGGCTCGGCACGGTGGGCAGGCCCGCCCTGGACCCGGACGGCGCGGTGACCGCCGTTCCGTGACCGTGGCCGGTGTTCGTGTTGCCGATCCGGGACGGCCGACCTAGCGTTGGACACAGAGCGTCACGCGCTTCCGAGCCGTGATCAGCCATTCCCCACCGCGTCGCTCGAACAGCCCGGCGACCCGCCCACCATCTCGGTCCGAGCGGAGTCACCCTCTGATGCTGCAACGAATCCACGTCCCGGAGCCCGCGGGCCCGGTACTGCCTGCTCCGGAAGCCGCCGTGTGCGAGACCTCCGGGCTGCGGTGCGTCCTGCGCGCGGTGCCGGCCGTTCCCGGCGACGACGGGGTGATCGTCGTGGTGCACGTGGCCGGTGACATCGACCTGTCGAGCCAGGACGGGTTACGCGTGGCGCTGCGCGGCGGCCTGGCCGCGGCGCCCCGGCATCTGGTGCTGGACCTGTCGGACGTCCAATTCTGCGGAGCCCGTGCGCTGACCGTCCTCGCCGGCGCGCCGTGTGGGGCCGCCGGGGGCACCACCTGCGCGGTGAGCGGGCTGTCGCCGGTCATGGACCGGTTGGCCCGATGCCTCTGGGACGCCTCCGCGCCCACCCGCTACCCCAGCCTCTCCCACGCACTGGCCGGTATCCGGGCCGCATAGCGTCGTATTGCCGCCGCCCGACGCCTATGCGACGGTGAGCGGACTCGAATCGTATTCGTGCCGCACGGCCCGAATCGCCTCGACATTCACGGGAACGGCACTCGCCCGTTCTCACGGTCTCCCGCTTCGGTCCCCGGCGGTACCTGCACACGACGGAGTGCGCCGGCGACGAGGACCTCCCGGACACCGACCGCGACCTTCCTGTTGCGTGCCCCGGGTCGTCGTCGACGACACGGTGGTCGCGCCCGTCGCCGGTCCACCGAACAGAGGGAAACCCGATGAGCAGCACGAACACCGCCCGACCGCGTGCGCGCGACAGTGGGCACGACGGCACCGACGGGTGGCGATGACCGGTGGCCGACGTACGCCGACTCCCCGTCCCGGTCACCTCGACCTGGGACTGGCAGATGCGCGCCGCCTGCCGCGGCGCCGGCGACGAACTGTTCTTCCACCCCGCCCTGGAGCGGGGCCCGGATGCCGTCGCCCGTGACGACGCGGCCAAGCGGATATGCGCGGTCTGTCCCGTGATCGAGGAATGCCTCGCGCACGCGATGGCCGTTCAGGAGCCCTACGGCGTCTGGGGCGGAATGACGACCGGAGAACGCGAAGCCGTATTCCTGTACGACCGGCACAGGGCCCGCCGGGCAGGCACCCGGCCCGACCCGACGCCGCAGAGCCCGACCGGATAGCCACCCCGCCCCGCCCCACCCACTGGAGGTCCTCCATGGCTCCGCCGTCCACCACCCGACCCGGGTCCCGGACCCCGATCCAGCTCGCCGCCGCCGGTCTCGGGATCGTCTTCGTCCTCGTCGGCGTCCTCGGTTTCGTCCCCGGGGTGACGACCGGCTACGACCAGCTCACCTTCGCCGGGCACATGTCCGGTGCCGCGCTCCTGGGCGTCTTCGACGTCTCGGTCCTGCACAACGTCGTACACCTGCTGTTCGGGGTCGCCGGGCTCGCCCTGTCCCGCACTCCCGCGGCGGCCCGCGGGTTCCTGCTCGGCGGGGGGATCGTCTACCTGGTGCTCTGGGTGTACGGGCTGGTCGTCGACTTCGACAGCGCGGCGAACTTCGTGCCCCTGAACACCGCCGACAACTACCTGCACCTCGTCCTGGGCGTGGTCATGGTCGCGCTCGGGATGCTGCTGCACCGCAACGCCTCCCGCGGGCGGGCGGGCACCGGCCCGGCGACGGCGGCCGATGTCCGTCCATGACGGTCCCGCCGGGGACACGGGTGCACGCCCGCCCGGGGGCCGCAGGCCGGGACCGGGCGCGAGGCCGGGGTCGAGCGTGCGGCGCGGCCTCGGTCTCGCGGCGGTGACGGCCCCGGTCGTCGTCCTGGCCGTGGTGAGTATCGCGGTCGCGCCGCACGGACCGCTGGCGGCCGCCCTGATGGCTCTGTCGATCACCGCCGTCGGCGCGGTCGCGGCGCTCGTGAGCGTCACCCGGCGCGGGGACGCGACGGGCCCGGTCCCCCCGGGCGAAGCGGTCCGTCCCCCGGGAGACGGATGTGAACACCCCCGACGAGCATCTCGCTCCGATCGAGCTGGACCTCCTGCGTGAGCCGGAGGTGGTCCAGGCCGCGGCGCTGACCCTGTCGCAGCAGCTGCAGGTCGACTGCACGGCCGCCTACGCCGGCCTGCGGCGCAGCGCGGAGAGGGCACGCATGCCCCTGCCCGACGTCGCCCTCGTCGTGGTCAGGCGCAGGTGGGACCGCGCCACCGGGGACTCCGGACCCGGCTGACCGGACCCCCGCCCCCGGGCACGCCCGTCCGGATGCGACGGGAGCCGCGACCCTGTGAGACGGTCTCACGTGTCGAGTCGCTCCGGAACCCGGTGGCCGTGTAATCGAGCGAGCCGGACCCGGAACGCCGACCACCTCTCCTCCCGATGCGGAGCACGCAGCGCCGACGCGGTGACGTCGCCGTCGCGCCGCGGCCGCGGGACGGCGGGCACGGCCGGCCACCGGGACCGGTGTCGGGTCTGGAGCAGCGCTGTGCCGGTGTACGTGTGCGAACGATGCGGTGACGTCACGATCGACGACCAGAGGTGTCTGTGCGGCGGCGTGGTGGCCGGCCCGCAGACGGTCGAACGGGGCCGGAGCCCGTCCCCGGCCGTCGAACCCCGACCGGACCTCCCGGCCGACACGCCGCCGGACCGGGACGAGGCCGACGGGCAACGCTGGACCCTCCCCGAGGCCGCGCGCGACGCCCCGGTCCCCCCTCCCTGCGGCCCCCTGACGATCCGGCTCCGGTCACCGATCCTGCAGCTCACCGTCGCCCACGTCGGCGGGATCCTCGAGGAGTCCACGGCCAAGCAGCTCGGCAGGCGGCTCGGGGTCCTGTTCGGCCGGTCGGTCCACGTGGTGGTCGACCTCACCGAGATCACCGTCCTGACCCGCGGCGGCGTTCGGGCCCTGCTCGGCCTGCACCGCGCGGCCACCAGCCGCGGCACGCAGCTCTACCTCGTCCGCCCGTCGGCGAACGCGACGGGCACCGGTCGCCGGCAGCTCGGCCGGCTCGCCTCGGACCGCCTGGTCCGGCTCGTCCCCACCGCCGAGGCGGTGCTCGCCCAGGTGCTGGCCGCACCGCGGACCACCACCTCGGACCCCGCCTGACCCGTCCACCGGGACGTCACGTCCCGCGGCCGGTGCACCCCTTCCCGGCGGACCGTCACCGTTCGCGGTCGGCGACCGTCACCGGCCCCAGGACGTCGTCGGCGACCAGATCCGTCCCGACGACCTCGGTGGCGATCTCGGCGAGGCGCCGGTCGTGGCTGCGCGCGTAGCGGCGCAGGCGGTCGAAGGCCGCGTCGAGGGTCAGGCCACCGCGCTGGGCCAGCACGCCCTTGGCCTGTTCGATCGCGACGCGGCTGTTCAGCGCCGTCTTGAGCTGCTCGGCCAGCACCTGACCGCGGTGCGCGGTCCGCTCGGCGAGGACACCGATGGTCGCCACGTCCGCCAGCGCCTGCCCCAGGCCCAGGTCGGCCTCCGACAGGCCGCCCGGACGGCGACGGAACAGGCTCACCGCCCCGATCGTCTCGCCGCGCAGGCGCAGCGGCAGTGCGTGTACCGCACCGAGGACCCCGCCCCGCGACAGCGCCTCGACGAACCCCGGCCAGCGGGCCGCACCGGCGGCGGGGTCGGGGACACCGACCGCCGTACCGGACCGGACGCAGTCCACGGCCGGGCCCTCCCCGACCTCGACCTGGAACAGCCCCATCCAGTCGGTCTGCTCGTCGGTCGACGCCGCGACCCGCAGATGGTCGTGGCCGTCGAGCAGCACGACCCCGACCGCGTCGACGTCGAGCAGCTCGGCACAGTGTCCGGCGAGACGGTCGAGCTGGTCGACGACGTCGAACCTCTCGGCCAGCGAATCGGCCAGCGCGACGAACGCCGCGATCGTCCGGGCCTCCCGGACGTCTCGCGGACGGCGGTTCCCGACCTGGTCGGGCAGCCCATGGACGTCAGACATCGCCAACAACCCGTTCCCCGTGAGACGACATGCGGTCGTCACCGGGGGTCTGGAGCAACGCCGGAAACTCTAGCGGGGGTGGTCGAGGTCGGCGAACCCGCGGGCTCCGGGCCGGGTGCCCGGTCAGCGACCGCGCCCGCCACCGCTCCCGCCGGAGTCACCGTCGCCGCCGCTCCCGCCGGTATCGCCGTCGCTCCCACCCCGGCCGCTCTCACCGCTGCCCCTGTCGCCACCGGCCCCGTCGCCACCGGCCTTGTCGCCACGACCGTCGTTGCCGTCGTCGCCGCGGTCGCCCTCGTCACCGCCGTTCCGGTCGCGGGTGTCCTCGCCGTCCCGGCCACGGTCGCCCCCATCCTGACCAGCGGAACCGCGGCCGGCGTCGCCACGGGCGTCGTCCCCGTCGCGGGGGCCGGACGCTCCGGGGTCCCCTCCCGCGGAGCGTCGCCCCCTCTCGCCGCGGTCGTCCGCCCGCCCGTTCCCGCCGGAGTCCTGCTCCGGCGCCGCCGCCCCGGCGGTGCGGGCCGGAGGCGCGGTCCGCGGCGCCGACGGGTCCGGTGCCCGCATCGGCGGCGCGCCGGTCGCGGCGCCGGTGGGTGTGGAGACCGACGTCGACCGGCCGGACGGACTCGTGACACCGGCCCCGGAGGGGGCGGAGTCCGCCTCCGCCGTGCGCGGTGCCGGGACGGTCGGCGCCACGGCCACCGCCGGTGCGCGGATCATCGCGGGCGGCGGCACGGCGGCCGCGGCGAGCGGCGGGCCGGCGACCCCGCCGGCGGGCGTGGCGACACCGCCGATCATCAGTGCCCCGACGAGCCCTCCCACGAGGGCGGTCCCCGCGACCCCGGCCGCGATGAGCCGCGACCGCCTCCGCGCGTGGGCCGTCATCACTGACGGTGCCGTCACGTCCGGGGCGACGACCCCGGGCGCCGTGTCGGGCCCGTCGGTCCCGCCGCCGAGGGCCTCGAGTGCCGTGGCGACCCCGGCGGCGGCGGGTCGCCGGGCGGGACGGTCGTCGGTCATGGCCGACAGCAGCGAGGCCAGCCCGGCCGGCAGGCCCGGAGGGATCGCCGGGCCGTGGTGCAGACGGCCGACGACCGCCTCCGCGCTGGTACCCGGGAACGCCCGCTGCCCGCTGACCGCCTCGATGAGGACCAGCCCGAGGGCGTAGACGTCCGCGGGAGGACCGATGGGGTCGCCGCGCAGCTGCTCCGGGGCCATGTACGCGGCGGTCCCGATCAGCGCGTCGACCGCGGTCACCCGGGTCTCGTCGACCAGCAGCGCGATCCCGAAGTCGGCCAGGAGCGGCCGGTCCCCGTCGAGCAGCACGTTGGCGGGTTTGAGGTCGCGGTGGGTGACACCCCGGCCGTGGACGTAGCTCAGCGCCTCGCCCAGCTGCGCCCCCAGCATCACGACCCGGCCGGCCGGCAACGCACCCCCGCGCATCTGCTCGTCCAGCGACGGGCCCCGGACCAGCGCGATCACCAGGTACGACCGCCCCCGGTCCCGTCCGGCGTCGAACAACGCCACGAGGCCCGGGTGACTCAACCGGGCCAGTGTGGCGATCTCCTGGTCCTGACGGTACACACCGGAACCGTCGACGCCCGCCGCGAACATCTTCACCGCCACCGAACGGTCGCCGTCGCGGTCGTAGGCCTCGAAGACCGTCGAGGAGCCGCCCCGGCCCACGACGGGACCCAGCTCGTAGCGGTCCCCCACCACGTGTCCCGGCCCCGGTGACCACTCCGGCCCCGGATCGGGACGCGTGGCGGGCCCTCGACGGTCGACCTCGTCGGGCCGGTCCGCGTCGTCGCTTCCGCTCGCCGCTGACACCATCGAGAACCACCTTCACACCTGCACGTCCGGGCCATCCGCCCGGACGACAGACCTCCGGGGGCCTACCCGGACGCACGGTGGACAAACAGGCAGGTCGAGGCTCCGAGGGCCGCAGCCCTCCCCCGGCGACGCCGGTGCCCGTCCGCCGCATTCTCGTGACACCTGAGTCGACGGTGACGACGGAAACGGCCGTGACCATCGGCCCCCACCGGCACCGAATCCGACACCTCCCCATTTCGTCGGCAGCCGATCACCCACCGGGTCCTCCCCTCGGACGGCCCGATACGACCTACTGTCGAATTGTTTCGGACCGCCCCTCCCGTACGTCTCGATCCTCGTGCACATCCGTTCGTCCGACGCCCGGGACCGCCCACGGCCGAGCCCCGGGGACGAGCGGCGGCAACGACCAGGACGGGGATGGAATTGCGGCAGCGCAACGGGATTCCGGTCGAGACCGATCTCCACGACTCCCGCCGCCATCCCGCCCGTGTTCCGCTCCCGTGACCGTGTCGACAGCCGTCCCGGAACCGGGATGCGGCATTCGCGAATGGGATCCAGCGAATGGAGCAGAGAGATCTTATCGGCGAACAGGGTAACGCATTCAAACGGACGATCATCCCCTGTGGAACCGTTCGAAATCATGCTCCGGCCGGTTTGTGCCCGGCAGCGCGGGGTATTCACACATTATCCGAATCGGTCGACCGACCGATGTCGAGATCGAATGGAGAGGTGCTCCCCTGAATGGCTAAGCCCAACCGCACAGGATCCGGCAAGAAGGCCGCCCGCACGTCGACCGCCGACGGTGACACCGCCGAGGTCGCGACCGCGACCACGGACGACGGCGGGATCGACGCCGTCGCGGTGACCGTCGCCGTCCAGAGCGAGCACCCGAACGAGCAGGGCACCGGGAACGGCGCGTCCGCCGGCCGTGACCGACGTGGCGAGGTGGAGCCCTCGCGGGAACGAGCCACCGAAGGGACCTCCGGCCCCGCCGGAGAGACGGGCGCCACGGGCGCCACGGGCGTCCGAGGGCCGGACGGCACGCTCGGCGAGCGGGGCGACACGGGCTCCAAGGGCCCGGCCGGCCCGGCCGGACCGGCGGGTGAGCCGGGGGACAAGGGCGCCCGAGGTCCCGACGGACCCGCCGGCGAGCCCGGGGACAAGGGCTCGAAGGGCCCTGTCGGTATCGCCGGCGAGGCGGGCGACCGAGGCGACACGGGGGCCACCGGCGCGGTCGGTGAGCCCGGTGACCGGGGCGCCGACGGCGCAACGGGCGACCGGGGCCCCGTCGGCCGGCAGGGCACCGAGGGCCTGACCGGCGAGCAGGGCGACAAGGGCATCCCGGGCTCGACCGGACGACCCGGCGAGCAGGGCGACCAGGGCAGCACCGGGCCCGTCGGCCCGCTCGGCGAGGCGGGCCCGCAGGGGCTCGCGGGTGAGCGCGGGATCCACGGCCCGATCGGCGAGCAGGGCCTGCAGGGCGAGCGCGGACTCGTCGGCGCGCACGGCGTGCGGGGCGAGACCGGCGACCAGGGCGAGACCGGGGCGACCGGCCTGCCCGGCGGGCCGGGCCCGCGCGGCGTGATCGGCGAGCCCGGTGAGCAGGGCACCCGCGGCACCCAGGGAATCCAGGGCATCCTGGGCGAGGAGGGCGCAGCCGGCATCGACGGCCCGCAGGGACCCCAGGGCGAGCAGGGCGCGGCCGGTCGTCCCGGACCGGCGGGCCTGCCCGGCGTCCAGGGCCCGCGAGGGAGCGCCGGACCGGCGCTACTGCACCAGCCCAGCCCGCACGACCTCGTGCGCAACGTCGTCCACGCCGCGCTGGCGGTCACACCGCGCACGATCGTGGATCCCCGTGCCGGCTACCGGTACTGGTCCACGCTGGCGTCCCGGCTGGTGAAGCTGCAGGGTGGCCTGCTGCTCCGCGCCATCATCACGGTGCCCGAGACCGAGCCGGCCGGCGACATGTCGAACGTGCGCTCGATCGCCTAGTCGGCGTCCGCCCGGCCCCCGTCCGCCACGGACGGGGGCCGGGCTCCGTCCGTCGTGGCACGGGAGCCCCCGCGATCGCCGCCCGGCCCTGGCGCGTCCCGACAAGTCCCTGGCGCGCACGGCCAAGACGTCCGCGTCGCGACGTGGCGAGGATGTGGTCCACGGCACCGGTGGTGAGCCGGGACCCGAGCACGCCACCGGCCCGCTGGTCCCGAACACCAGGAGCTGACGTGACGACACTCGAAGAACTGACCCTGACCCCGACCACCACCACGGTCCGGGCCGCCTGCCCCCACGACTGTCCGGACACGTGCGCCATGCTCGTGACCGTCGAGGACGGCAAGGCGACGAACGTGACCGGCGACCCGGACCACCCGGTGACCCGCGGCGGTCTGTGCGTCAAGGTCAACAACTACCCGGACAAGACCTACGCCCCCGACCGGCTGCTCCACCCGCTGCGCCGCAGCGGCCCGAAGGGCAGCGGCCGGTTCGAGGAGATCACCTGGGACGAGGCGCTCGAGACGATCGCCGGGCAGTTCAAGGCCAGGATCGCCGAGCACGGCCCGACGACGGTGATGCCGGTCAGCTACCTGGGCAACCAGGGCGTCCTGAACGGGCTGTCCGTCGGTGACGGCTTCTTCCACCGGCTGGGCGCCACGGTCACCGAGCGCACCTACTGCGACTCCGGCGCGTGCACCGCCTACGCCTCGACGATCGGCGCCACGGCCGGCGTCGACCCGGAGAGCCTCGTCCACTCGAAGTACATCATCCTGTGGGCGACGAACACGATCTCGACGAACCTGCACCTGTGGCCGATCATCGCCGAGGCGCAGCGCAACGGCGCGAAGGTCGTCTGCATCGACCCGATGCGGCACAAGACCGCGCAGCGCTCGGACTGGCACATCCCGATCCGCCCCGGCACCGACGGCGCCCTCGCCCTGGCGATGATGAACGTGATCATCACCGAGGGCCTGACCGACGCCGACTACGTCGCCAACTACACCCACGGCTACGACGAGCTCGTCGAGCGGGTCGCGCAGTACACCCCGGAGTGGGCCTCGCAGGAGACCGGCATCCCGGTCGAGGACATCCGCACGCTGGCCCGCGAGTACGCGACGTCCGACCCGGCGATGATCCGGATCGGCGTCGCGGTGGAGCGGCACGCCGGCGGCGGCCAGACCGTCCGCTCGATCGCGTGCCTGCCCGCGCTGGTCGGTGCGTGGCGCCACGTCGGCGGCGGGCTGCTGCAGCTGCCGCTGTGGGCGCACCCGGTGAACTGGCCGGCGTTCATGCTCCCGGAGCTGCGCACCCCCGGCACCCGCGTGGTCAACCAGTTCCTGCTCGGCCAGGCCCTGACCGGCGAGATGGAGCTCGACCCGCCGATCACCGCGCTCATGGTCTACAACTCGAACCCGATGGTCGTCTCTCCCGAGCAGGACAAGCTCCGCCGCGGGCTGGAGCGCGAGGACCTGTTCACCGTGGTCAGCGACCACTTCCTCACCGATACCGCCAAGTACGCCGACATCGTGCTGCCGGCCACCACGGCGCTCGAGCAGCACGACATCATGTTCAGCTGGGGTCACTTCTACGTCACGCTGAACAATCCGGCCGTCGAGCCGGAGGGTGAGGCGGTCTCCAACACCGAGCTGTTCCGGCGGCTGTCGAAGGCCATGGGCTTCGACGACGCGGCGCTGCTCCGCACGGACGAGGAGCTGCTGCGCGACTCCTACGACTGGTCGGACCCGGCGATGGAGGGCATCACGCTGGAGTCGCTGCGCGAGACCGGCTGGGCGCGGCTGAACCTGCCGTCGAAGGACGAGTACGCCCCGCACGCCGAGGGCAACTTCCCGACGCCGACGGGCAAGACGGAGTTCCGGTCCGGGGCGCTGGAGGCGATGGGCAACTTCGTCGTCAGCCTGTTCCGCCAGCTCTCCGACGACCACCAGCCCGGTGGCACCGTCGACCCGCTGCCGTACTACATCGGCCCGCGCGAGACCGCCGAGGTCTACCCGCTCAACCTGCTCTCCCCCAAGTCGCACGCCTTCATCAACTCGAGCGCCGGTGACCAGGCGATGCAGAAGCGGGTCCAGGGCGAGCAGGCCGTGACGATCCACCCGCAGGACGCCGAGTCGCGCGGCATCAGCGACGGGCAGTACGTCTCGGTGCACAACGACCGCGGCCGGTTCGTCGCGCTGGCGAAGATCAGTGACGCGGTCGCACCGGGCGTCGTGGTCTGTCCCATGGGAACCTGGCCGAAGAATTCGAAGGACAACAGCACGGTTGCCGCCGTCAACCCGTTCGCGTTCGCCGACCTGGGGAACGCGCCGACGTTCTCCGACACCCGGGTCGAGGTCGAGGTCGTCTAGCCCGTGTCACATGAGATCGCCGTACCGGTCCGGCCGGGGACGTCCCCGGCCGGACCGGTGGTGGCCGATGCCATGATCCGTTTCCCGAAGATCTGCGGGACGGGCACCACCGTCGGGCAGGCACGCTCCTACCTCCTCGACGACCACGTGCACGCGCTGCTGATCGTCGAGGACGGGCTGCTCGTCGCCGTGGTCGAGCGCGACGACCTGCCCGGGGCTCCCGACGGGGACCCGGCGTGGCCGCTCGGCCGGTTGACCGGCCGGGTGGTCGGTGAGGGCGACGACCTGGCCGGCGTCACGCGGGAGATGGCCGAGCGCGGCCGCCGCCGCATGGCCGTCGTCGACGGCGGCCGCCTGACCGGGCTTCTGTGCCGCAAGCGCTCCGGGCGGGGCTTCTGCTCCGACGACGGCGTCGCCGCCCGCGAGGCCGAACGCCGCCGCTGACCGGACCGGCGCGGCACCCACCGGGCCCGCGCCGGGTGGCCCCGCCCTCGTCCCACCCCGTGCGGAGCGGACGCGCCTACTGTCGGGGCGTGTTCCGACGCCGAGTCCCACCGTCCACCGACGTCGGCCTCCGCAGGCTCTGGCCCTACCTGCGCGAGCACCGGGGCGCCCTCGTCCTGGTCGCGGTGCTCTCGGCGGTCACCGCCGCGACCTCGTTGGCCCAGCCGCTGCTGGTGGGGCGGGTGATCTCCGCCGTGCAGACGTCGGCCCCGGTGCTGCCGGTCGCAGCGACGCTCGTCGCGATCCTGGTGGGTGGTGCCCTCGTCGGCGCGGGGCAGTCGTTCCTGCTTCAGCGCACCGCCGAGGGTGTGGTGCTCTCCACCCGCCGGACCCTGGCGCAGCGGTTGCTGGGCCTGCCCGTCGCCGAGTACGACGCGCGCCGGACCGGTGACCTCATGTCCCGCATCGGCGCCGACACGACCCTGCTGCGCGCCGTCGTCACGTCGGGGCTGTTCGAGATCGCCAGCTCGGTGCTGGTCGTGGTGGGTGCCGCCGTCGCGATGGCCCTGGTCGACCTGGTGCTGCTCGGGGTCACGCTGCTCGCCGTCGCGGCCGGGGCCGTGGTGATCGGGGTGGTGTCGCGCCGGGTCCGGGCGCTGTCGCAGCTCACCCAGGTTCGGGTCGGCGAGATGACGGCCGCCGTGGAGCGCGCGCTGTCCGCGGTCCGGACCATCCGCGCGAGCGGCGCCACCGACCGCGAGATCGCCGGGGTGTCCACCGCCGCCGGCGCCGCCTACTCGGTGGGGGTGCGCAGTGCGCGCCTCGCGGCGCTGGTCTCCCCCGCGCTGACCGTCGCCACCCAGGGCTCGTTCATCGCGGTGCTCGGGATCGGCGGTGCCCGGGTCGCGGCCGGACGGCTGACGGTCGGCGAGCTGGTGTCGTTCGTGCTCTACCTGTTCCTGCTCGTGCTCCCGCTCGCCCGTCTCGCGCAGTCGTGGACGCAGCTGCAGACCGGCCTGGGCGCGCTCGCCCGGATCGAGGAGATCGTCGCGCTGCGCGGGGAGTCCGACGACGACGCCGTCACCGTCGCCGCGCCGGGGCCCGGCGCTCCCGCGCTGGAGCTGCGCGACGTCGACTTCCGCTACGCCGACGGCACGACGGTGCTGCACGGGGTCGGGTTCACCGTCCCCCGCGGGTCCCGGACCGCCCTGGTCGGGCCCTCGGGTGCCGGCAAGTCGACCGTGTTCGGGCTGGTCGAACGGTTCTACGACGTCACCTCCGGCGCCGTGCTGGTCGACGGGGTCGACGTGCGGGCCCGGCCGCGCCGGGAGCTGCGCGCCCGTCTCGGCTACGTCGAGCAGGACTCGCCGGCGCTGGCCGGCACGCTGCGGGAGAACCTCGTGCTCGCCGCACCGGAGGCGACCGGGGACGAGCAGCTCGCCGTCCTGGACGCGGTCAACCTGACCGGCCTGGTCGAGCGCAGCCCGCTCGGGCTCGACACCCCCGTCGGCGAGGGCGGCGTCCTGCTCTCCGGCGGGGAACGTCAGCGGCTGGCGATCGCCCGCACGCTGCTCGCCGCCCCGTCGCTGATGCTGCTCGACGAGCCGACGGCCAGCCTCGACGCCCGCAACGAGCAGGCCCTCAAGAACGCGATCGACGTCGCGGGCGCGCAGGACCGCACGCTGCTGATCGTCGCCCACCGGCTCTCCACGGTCGTGGACTGCGACCAGATCGTCGTGCTCGACCAGGGCCGGGTCGCGGCCACCGGGACCCACGACGAGCTGCTCGAGCGCAGCCCGCTCTACGCCGAGCTCGCCCGCTCGCAGCTCCTCACCTAGGCGGACGGGTCCCCGTCGGCGGCGCCGGCCTCGGTCTCCCGGGTGAGCAGCTCCAGGCACCCGGCGACGGCACGCAGGACGCCGGCCACCTGGTCCGCGCCGGGTCCCTGCTCGGCGATGCGGGTCAGCCCCGGGACGACCGGGTCGCGCAGCGCGTGCCCCAGCGCCCGGCCGGCCTCGGTGAGGGTCACCTCGATGACCCGGCGGTTGTCCGCGGGGCGGGTACGGGAGAGGTAGCCGCGCGCCTCGAGCCGGTCGAGCAGGGCGGTCCCGCTGCCCGCGGTGAGCCCGCAGCGGCGGGCGATCCGGGCCGCACGCAGGGGCTCCTCGTCCAGCAGGAGCCCGATCGCGGTCATGTCGGCGACGCCGAGCCGGTACCGGACGGACAGGGCGTTGCGGTAGCCGTCGACGGCCGCCACGAGCTCGCTCAGACCGGCCCGGACGTCGTGCACGCCATCGGGATCCGCCGTCGAACGCCTGCCTGCGATGACCGACCCCCTCTTGTTGTTACCGCTACTACTTTATCAGCATACAGTTTGAACATCGAACCGAAGCGCCCTACGGTGGTGGACAGGGACGGGGAGATCACCTCGTCCACCGCACCGCCACAGGACGGGCCCGTGACCCCGGCGCGTCCTCCTGTGTCCGTCCGGGCACGAACTCGAGCACAGGAGTACGAACCCGGATGACGCAGACGCTTGCCGCCGTGGACGACGGCCGGGCCCCGACGTGCGGTGCCCCCACCCTCCGGACCCGGTCCAGGGGCCGGGCCGCCCCGGTGGTCCTCGACGGCCTCACCGACGACGTCCTGGTCGGGCTCACCCTGTCCGGCGACCGCGGCGCCCACGAGGCGCTGCTGCGGCGCCACCAGAAGCGGATCCACCGCCTCGCCCTGCGCATGCTCGAGGACCCCTGCGACGCCGAGGACGCCACCCAGGAGGTCATGGCCCGGCTGCCGGTGTCGATGCGCAGCTTCCAGGGCACCAGCTCGTTCACGACGTGGCTGCACCGCGTGGTGGCCAACCACTGCCTCCGGCAGATCCACCGCCGCCGCCGGTTCGACCCGGCCCGGTACGAGAACGCGACGTCGGTCTCCGGCGCCGACGTGCTCGTCCTGTCGCGCCAGCGCTCCGCCGCCGTCCTCGGGGCGGTCGCCGCGCTCGGCCCGGCGCTGCAGGCCGTGCTGCGGCTCTGCGAGTTCGACGGCCTCACCTACTCCGAGGCCGCCGCCGTCCTCGACGTGCCGGAGTCGACGGTCCGGGGACGCCTGGCCCGCGCCCGCCGGGCGCTACTGCCGTCGTTGCGGGCCTGGCGGTAGGCGGTCACCCACGCCGCCACCCCGGCCGGCACCCCGGCCGGCACCCCGGCGTCACCACGCGGGCAGGCGCGGCAGCTCCCCCTCGTGACGCAGGCCGTCGTCGGCCCGTCCGCGCGCCAGGAACGGCAACAGCGTCTCGTAGAACCCCTCGATCCGGTACCCGCCGTCGCCGACCGTCCACTCCTCGCCCTCGCGGGCGACGACCTGCAGGCCGGGGGCGTCGGGATGAGCCCGCAACCGGTCCACGCAGACCTCGATCCCGTCCACCATCGCGTCCGGGCCGGCCTCGTGCAGCTTCCAGGTGGTGCCGAGGTCGCCGTGGTGGACGATCAGCTCCGTCGTGCGCCGGGCCGGCAGTGAGAACACGTCGATCTCGCCCGCGACCAGGGTCGGCACCGTCTCCAGCCGCACCCCGTTCCCGAGCGCCCGCAACGCCGTGAACAGCCTCGCGTCGGCCCGTTCCAGCCCGGCGGCCAGTTGCGCGGCGGGCAGCTCGGCGGTCTCCCGGATCCCGGCGTCGCGCTCCTCCGGCGACGCGTGGTCCGGCGTCTCCTCCCCGGTGACGGCCCACGTGGCGAGACGGGTCATGGCGTCGGCGTCGCGGGTCAGGTGGGCGATCACGTGCGCCCGGGTCCACCCGTCGCACCCGCTCGGCCTGGCGAGCTCGGTGTCGGTGAGGCTCGCGATGGTGGCCATCGCCATGCC
Source organism: Pseudonocardia sediminis (assembly GCF_004217185.1). NCBI lineage: Bacteria > Bacillati > Actinomycetota > Actinomycetes > Pseudonocardiales > Pseudonocardiaceae > Pseudonocardia > Pseudonocardia sediminis. Next base: position 4,108,133 of record NZ_SHKL01000001.1, read on the forward strand.
GGCCTCGCGCTGCATCACCCCGAGGTCGGTCCTGAGGGTCGTGCGGTTCCTGAGCACGGTCGTCATCCCCCCGTCGTCGCCCCGAGGCGAACCGGTCACGCGCGGTCTGCGAGAGACCGAGTCCCGGCGAGTCTCCCGTCCGGGTTCGACGGTGTCATCACGAGGGCCGGCCGGCTCCCGAACCGCGGCCGGGCGCTACCGGGCGCCGAGCGCCTTGCCCGCCCGGGCCGCCGCCTCCCGGGCCTCGTCCTTCATCCGCCCGGCCTCCTGGGTGAAGGCGTCGAGGGCGGGGTTGACGCCGACGAGGGTGAACTCGCGCTCGACGACGGTGAGGTCGGCGCCCCACACGTCGGCGAGGACGCGTCGCAGGAAGTCGGTGCTGTGGTCCCACCCCTCCCGCGGGGTGCCCGGGCCGTAGGAACCGCCCCGGGTGGTGACCAGCACGACCGGGGTGTCCTCGAGGAGCCGGGCGCCCTGCTCCGCGCCGGCGATCGCGACGTCGATCCAGGTCTTCACGTGCTGCGAGACGCCGAAGTTGTAGAGCGGGAAGGCGAGCACCACGGCGTCGGCGTCGCGCAGCTCGGCGGCGACGGTCCCGGCCAGCGCCAGCGCGTTGGCCTGCCGGGGCGTGCGGTCGGCCTCGGGGACGAACGCGGCACCGACGGCCAGCGCCCAGGCGTCGGCGGGCAGCGGCGCCTCTCCGAGGTGACGGGTGACGACGGGCTCGTCGGGACGGGAGGCGGTGAACTCGGCGAGGGCGATGTCGGCGAGCTCGCTGCTCGCGGACCGCGGCCCCAGGATGCTGGCGTCGATGCGGAGGAGGGTCATGGCGTTCTCCTGGACGGTCGGTGACGGGGCGTCAACTTGAATGTTCAACTCGAACCCTAGACCCGGTCGCTTGAATGTTCAAGTTCGGTGTCCGGCGACTAGGCTGACCCGGTGGCGGACACCCCGGAGACGCAGGACGAGCCCTGGCTCTCCTACGAACAGCAGAAGGACTGGCAGGCGGTGATGGCGCTCGTGATGACCCTGCCCATCGGCCTCGACTCCCAGCTCAAGAAGGACGCGGGGATCAACACCTTCGAATACCACGTCCTGGTCGAGCTGGCCGAGGCGCCCGAGAACAGTCGCATCATGAGCAACCTCGCCACCCACACCCGGGGCTCGCTGTCGCGGTTGTCGCACGCCGTCTCACGCCTCGAGGCCGCCGGCTGGGTCGAGCGACGGGCGTGCGGAGGGGCGGGGCGACGGACCGAGGCACGCCTGACCGACGCCGGGTGGGCGAAGCTCCGCGACAGCGCACCCGGCCATGTGCGCGAGGTGCGCCGCCTCGTGATCGACGCCCTGACCGACGAGCAGCTCCGCGCGCTCGGCTCGGCGGCCCGGGAGATCGTCGCCGTGGCCGACCCCGGGATCGCCGCGATCCTCACGGTGCCGCACGACCCGCCGGCCGACGTCAGCTGAGACCACGGGGCCGCGGCCGCCGGTCGCGCCGTTCACGACGTGCCGGGAACCTCCCGTGAGCTCGCCCCTCGCCGCCCGTACGTCGGGCGCCGGCCCGGGTCCGTACCCGGGCACGGACCCGGCGCACCGTCGAACGCAGGGTGTCCAGCGCCGCACCGGCCGCCATCCGCAGCGGGCCGGCCGACGACGCCTCCGGCGCCCGTCCGGTGCGGGCGGCCTCGTCCACGGAGCGGCCGAACTGCTCGAACAGACGCTTGCTGACGTCACCGGCGAGCGCCCGCCCGAACTGCGCGATCCGCCCGGACAGGTGCAGGTCGGCGTCGGCGGCCAGGACACTCCCGCCGCCCTCGCCGGGCTCGACCCGCAGCCTGATGACCGCACGCGTCGCGCTGCCGCCGGCGTCGGCGCCCTGCGCCAGGACGTTCAGCCGGTGCTCGGCCGGCTCCCGCTCGACGACCTGGGCGAGCCCCTCGAACCTCAGCTTCACCGGCCCCAGGGCGATCGTCGCCCGGCCGCGGTAGCGGCTCTCGTCGAGGATCTCGACGAGCTCGGCGCCGGGCAGGCAGCGGGCCAGCAGGTCGAAGTCGTCGATGACGTCCCAGACCGACGCGACGTCGGAGCTCAGCTCGCTGCGCACCGACACCGTCGCCGACGGCGCCCCGGCGGGGATCCGCACCTCGTCCGGGACGGCCGACCCGGCGTCGGTCTCCCCCGGCGCCGGGCCCGTGTCCGCGGTGCGGGCACCGCCGCGGCCGACCAGGGTCCGGGGGGCGCAGTTGCGCGGGCCGGGGAGCCCGTCGGGGTGCTCGGCGGCCACGTCGGCGACCGCGGCGAGGATGCCGCGGTAGCCGGTGCACCGGCAGATCACGCCGGACATCTGCTCGGGCAGCTCCTCCGGCGCGACGGCGGTCCCCTCGGGCCCGTTCGTGAGCAGGTCGTAGCCGCTCATCAGCATGCCGGGGGTGCAGAAGCCGCACTGCAGGCCGTGGTGGGCGGAGAACGCCTGCTGCAGGGGGTGCTGGTCGTCGGCGGTGCCGAGGCCCTCGACCGTCGTCACCTCGGCGCCCTCGCACTGCACCGCGAACAGCAGGCACGCGCGGGCGGCGTCACCGTCGACGAGGACGGTGCACATGCCGCAGACGCCGTGCTCGCAGCCCAGGTGGGTGCCGGTGAGCCCGAGGTGCTCGCGCAGGACGTCGGCCAGGTGCATCCGGGCCGGTACGGAGACCATGACGTCGGTGCCGTTGACGGTCATCGCGACGTCGACGAGGTCGCCGGCGGCCACCTTCGCGGCGGGCGGCGGGCGGCGTTGCGCGGGCGTCCCGGACGTGTCCCGGTCGGGTGTCGCCGCGCGCTCGGGAGCGGCGGTCTGCGGGGAACGGGGCTGGGTCGCGGTCACGGGGTCTCCTCGGCGAGGTGTGTGTCTCGCGGTGTCGTTGCCGGGGCGGGCCGGTCGGTTCGATGCCCGGTCAGGACGGCCGGTGCCCGGCCTTCGTCCAGGCCGCGGCCAGCTCGCGGGCGGCCAGCACCGAGAACAGCCGTCGCCGGTAGCCGGTGGAGCCGTGCGCGTCTCCCCCGGTGTCGACGATCCGTGCGGCGAGCTCGGTGGTGCCCGGCCGCAGCCGGCGGCCGAGGTCGTCGCGGCCGTCGCCGGGCAGCGCCGAGCGCAGCAGGTCGGTGACGTCCTCGGTGACCGGCCGGTCGGAGATGCCGAAGCCGGTCAGCCGGGCGTGGCGCAGCGACCCGTCGTCGCCAGTGTCGACGACCGTGACGACGCCGGCCAGGGCGAAGTCACCGTGCCGGCGAGCGATCTCGGCGAAGCCGAAGCCCTGTCCCGGCCGGGCCACCGGCAGCTCCACCCCGGTCACGACCTCCTCCGGGGCGACGAGCGTGGTCATCGCCCCGACCAGGAACTCGTCGGCCGGCACCCTGCGGCGTCCGGACGGGCCGGCCACCCCGACCGTCGCACCCAGGCAGGAGGCGACGGCGGGCAGCTCGGCGGCCGGGTCGGCGTGGGCGAGGCTGCCGCAGACGGTGCCGCGGCTGCGCAGCTCCCGGTGCCCGACGAAGGGCATCGCCATCCCGAGCAGCGGGACGTCCCGGCTCAGCCGGGCGTGCTCGACGGTGCGCTGGCGCACCGCCGCACCGATCTCGAGCGTGTCGCCGGAGCGGGCGAACCCGCCCAGCTCGTCGACGGCGTTGATGTCGACGAGCGTGCCGGGCCGCCCGAGCCGCATGGCCAGCACGGGCACCAGGGACTGCCCGCCGGCGAGTACCTTGCCGTCGCCGCCGGCGAGCTCGGCGAGCACGTCGTCGAGACCGGACGGGCGGACGTAGGCGAACGGCGCGGCCTTCACACGATCACCGGCCCGTGAACTCGGCCTTGCGCTTGTCCCCGAACGCCTTCACGCCCTCGGCGAAGTCGTTCGTGGAACGCAGCATGGCGTAGGCCTTCCGCTCCAGGTCGATGCCGGTGTGGAGCGGGCCGTCGATGCCCTTGTCCAGCACCTCCTTGGCCGTGCGCTGGGCGGCCGGGGAGAAGCCGGCCATCTTCACGGCGAGCTTCTCCACCGCGGCGTAGAGGGCGTCGCGGTCGGGGTGGATCTCGGCGAGCACGCCCCAGTCGTGCGCCTGCTCGGCGTCGATCCGGGTGGCGGTCATGATGTGGTACTTCGCCCGGGACAGGCCGATCAGCCGGGACAGGCGCTGGGTCCCGCCGGAGCCGGGGATCATGCCGAGGTTCATCTCGGGCAGGGCGAGCTGGGTGCGCGGGGTGCCGAGCCGGATGTCGCAGGACAGCACCATCTCGCAGCCCACCCCGAAGCAGTAGCCGTCGATCGCGGCGATCACCGGCTTCGCGCTCCGGGCCGGGGCGGTGACGTTGTGGCCGAGGTCGGTGAAGTCGATCGGGTCGACCTCCATGAACCCGGCGATGTCCCCGCCGGAGGTGAAGTGCTCGCCGTCCGAGCGCACCACCACGACCCGGACCTCGGGGTCGGCGTCGATCTCGGCGAAGCGGTCCGCGACGAGCTGCCGCATCTCCCAGGTCACCACGGTGTACTTGCCGTGCGACAGGGTCAGGTAGGCGATGCGGCCGTCCTCGCTGCGGTCCAGGAGGACGTCGCCACCGGTGAGTGCCATGTCAGAAGGTCTCCTTGCTCTCGAACAGCTGGTGCAGCACCTCGCCGTGCAGCGGGATGCGGTCGATCGCGATGCCGTGCGGGGACAGGGCGTCGGCGACGGCGTTGGCGAACGCCACCGGGAAGCTCATCGACGACCCCTCACCGCAGCCCTTGGCCCCCAGCGGGGTCAGCGGCGACGGCGACACGACGTGGTCGGTGCGCAGGTCGTAGCCGGTCTCCGCGCTGGTCGGGCACAGGTAGTCCAGGAACGTCGCGGACGTCGGCTGCCCGGACCCGGCGTAGGTGAACTCCTCGTACATCGCCCCACCGAGGGCGTGGGCCAGGGCGCCGTGCACCTGGCCGTCGAGCAGCTGCTGGTTGAGCACCGTGCCCGCGTCGTGCACGGACGACACCCGGTCCACTGTGATCTCCAGGGTGTCCGGGTCGATCCGCACGGCCACGATCTCGGCCACGAACCCGTAGCAGAGCGACGAGTTGATCCTGTCGTCCATGGTGGCCGCACGGACCTCGCGCGGGGTGAACGCGGCCTCCTCGTAGAGCCGCGCCGAGGTGCCCTCCGGCAGGGCGCCCGGGTCCCAATGCACGACGCCCGCGGCGTGCCGGAACTCCACCGACCCGCCCGACCGCGCACGCACGGTGCCGTCGACGAGCTCCAGCTCGGCCGCATCGACGCCCAGCATGGTCGACGCCGCCGCCCGGACCGTCTCGGCGATCCGGTCCGCGGCCTGCACGACGGCGCTGGTCACCAGCGGCGCGAAGCGCGAGGAGTAGCTGCCGGACGTGACCGTCCACGGTGTCGTCGCGGTGTCCATGTCGATCACCACGCGGACGTGGGAGACGGGGAGACCGAGCCGGTCCGCGGCGACCTGGCGGGCGACGGTCGCGTGTCCCTGGCCCTGCGGGACGCTGCCCAGCATCACCGTGACCCTGCCCTGCAGGTCGACCGAGATCCGCACGTGCTCGGTGGAGCCGGACTTGTCCCGGCCCGGCTTGCGGTCCTGCGCGGGGGTCGCCAGCCCGACGTAGCCGATGTTGGTGCCGGACGGGTCGGTGACCAGAGCGACGCCGATCCCGTAGTGGGCACCCTCGGCGCGAGCGTCGGACCGGCGCTGCCGGAGCTCGTCCATGTCGGCGTTCTTCTCGGCGAGCTCCAGCGCCGCCGGGTAGTCGCCGGAGTCGTAGACGCCGCCGGTGGGCGTCTCGTGGGGGAAGCCCCGGATCAGGTTGCGTCGCCGCACCTCCAGGACGTCGAGCCCGGTCGCGGCGGCGACGGCGTCCATCAGCCGCTCGAGCCCGAAGTAGAGCTGCTGGCCGCCGAAGCCGCGGTTGAGACCGGTCGGCATCTCGTTCGTGACCACGGCCCGGGCCCGGATCTCGACGGCGCCGATCGTGTACGGGCCGGTGATGTTGCCGAAGCAGCGGTAGAGCGTGGAGGGCTCCGGCGGGCGCAGGTACGCCCCGACGTTGTCCACCAGGTCGACCTTGAGCCCGTTCACCGTGCCGTCGGCGTCGACGGCGGCGGCGAAGCGCATCACCCGGTCCGCGCCCGAGGAGCTGGCCAGCAGGTGCTCGACGCGGTCCTCGCTCCAGCGCACCGGCGTGCCGGAGTGCTTCGACGCCAGCGCCATCAGCACCACGTAGGGGTAGATGCCGGCCTTGATCCCGAAGCTGCCGCCGATGTCGGCCGGCACGTGCAGGCGCACCTTCGACGTCGGGACGCCCAACGCCCCGGCCATCACCGGCACCATCGTGAACGGGCCGTGGAAGTTCGCCCACGCCTCGACGCCGGGCCCGTCGGACTCCTCGTTCCACTGCGCGATCACCGAGAAGCACTCCATCGGCACCGAGGAGTAGCGCGGGAACTCGTACTCCCCCTCGACGACGTGCACGGCGTCGGCGAACACCTCGTCCACGCCGCCGAAGGAGAACGTGCGGTCGGTGGCCACGTTGGACGCGGCGTCCTCGTGCAGCAGCGGGGCGTCCGGCGCCAGTGCGGCGCGGGCCCCGACGACGGCGTCGAGCGGCTCGTAGTCCACCGCGACCAGCTCGGCGGCGTCCTCGGCGGTGTAGCGGTCGCTCGCCACGACGACGGCGATCGGCTCCCCGACGAAGCGCACCTTGTCCACCCCGGTCGGCAGGTAGGGCATCGCGGCGCCGGTGGAGAGCGGGAACGGGCGCAGCGCCTCCCGGACCTCGTCCGGTCCGATCACCGCGGCCACGCCGGGGTGGGCCCGGGCGCGGGACAGGTCCACCGACACCAGCCGGGCGTGCGGCTGGGTCGCGCGCACCACGGCCGCGACGAGCGTGCCGGGCAGCGGGTCCATGTCGTCGAGGAAGCGGCCCAGCCCGGAGACCAGCGGGGCGTCCTCGACCCGGGCCGGAGCCCAACGGTCGGTGTCAGGGCGGTCGGTGTCAGGCACGGGCCTCTCCCCTCGCCTCGTAGTCGCCCGCGGTCAGCGTGCGGCGCAGCGTCTTGCCCACCCCGGAGCGCGGGATGGCCTCGACCGCGATCACCCTTTTCGGGCGCTTGAGCGAGGGCAGCGCGGCACGGGCGAACGCCAGCGCCTTGTCCGCGGCGCCCAGCGGGTCGGCGCCGCGGACCGGGACGACGAACGCGGTGACCGCGTGCCCCCACCGGTCGTCGGCCAGACCGACCACGCACACGTCGTCGATCTCCGGGCATCGCGCCAGCACGGCCTCGATCTCGTCCGGATAGATGTTCTCCCCGCCCGAGTTGATCATGTCGTCGACCCGGCCGGAGACCCACAGGTCGCCCTCGTCGTCGGTGACCGCGAGGTCGCCGGTGTAGTACCAGCCGTCCCGGATGGCCTTGGCGTCGGCGTCCGGGCGCTGCCAGTACCCGGCGAAGGCCTCCGGGCTGTCCAGCGAGACGATCACCTGGCCCTGCTCGCCGGGTGCGACCACGGCGTCCGGCGCGGCGCCGACCTCGGGCGCGACCAGCCGGACCCGGGAGAAGATCCCGGCCCGCCCGGCGCAACCGGGCTTGGCCGCCGCGTCCGGCCCGATCGTGAACGTGTAGATCTCGGTGGAGCCGAAGTGGTTCACGAACGCCGACGGCGCGACCGCGGTGGTGAGCTCCTCGGCCAGCGCCGGGGTCATCGCCGCGCCGGCGTAGGCGAGCCGGTCCAGGCCACGCGCCCGCTCCAGCCCGCCGGCACGCAGCAGCGACCAGAACATCGTCGGCACCAGGTAGAGCGAGGAGACCCCCTCGTCCACGACCAGCGAGATGGCCTCGTCCGCGGCGAACGCGGGCTGGGCGACCCAGGTGCCGCCGACCACGATCGAGCACAGCAGCGTGCGCAGGCCCATCGTGTGGAACATCGGCATCACGCCCAGCACCCGTTCACCCTGGCGCTGCCGGGTCTGCACCGCGTGCGCGACGGCGGCGGTGCGCTCGGCCCGGTGGGTACGCGGCACACCCTTGGGCTTGCCCGTCGTGCCGGAGGTGTAGAGCAGGACGCTCAGGTCGTCCTCCGACGGCCCGGGCCACGCCGCCGTGTCCGGCTCGCGCTCCGCGGCGGCGTCGAGCTCGGCCGCCGTCCGCACCGGTACGGCGCCGGCCGCGGCGGCGGTGCGCTCGGCCTGGGCGTCGTCGGTGACGACCAGCGAGGCCCGCGCGTCGTCGAGGCAGTAGGCCAGCTCGTCGGTGGCGAACCGGGTGGACAGCGGGACCGAGACGGCCCCGAGAACCTGCGCGGCCAAGTGCAGCGAGGCCAGCGGCTCACCCCCGGTGAGGCTCAGCGCCACCCGGTCCCCCGGCCCGACGCCGGACGCCCGCAGCGCCCCGGCCAGCCGGTTCACCCGGGCCTCCCAGGCGCGGTAGGTCAGGTGCCGGCCGGTACCGGACACCGCGGTCCGGTCCGGGTGCCGCTCGGCGGTCCACCTCAGCGTCGTCGCGAGATCCATCCGTCTCCTTCGTACGATCTGAAACGGACCCTACGCGCGGGACCGGCGGTCTGGCAAGCCCGGCGGCGAACGTTAGGCTTTCCGCCATGTCGGTCCGACTCTCGACGACGTCCTACGTCGTGCTCGGCATGATCGCCCTGCGCGGGCCGTCGACCCCCTACGACCTCAAGCGAGCCGTCGGGCACTCGGTCGGCTACTTCTGGCACTTCCCGCACGCCCAGCTCTACTCCGAGCCGGACCGACTCGCCGCGGCCGGGCTCCTCGAGCGCGCCAGCGAGGAGGGTGGGCGCCGGCGCAAGACCTACTCACTGACCGCGCTCGGTCACGACGCCCTGCGCGACTGGCTGGCCTCCCCCACCGACGAGCACTTCCAGATGCGCGACATCGCCGAGCTGAAGCTGTTCTTCAACGAGGTCGGCGACTCCGACGACGTGTACCGACTCGCCGAGGAGCAGATCGCCCAGCACCGGACCCGGATAGCCGACTACGAACAGATGGTCGAGCGGTTCGGCGAACGGCCGGAGGCCGGCCCCCGGATGATCACCGTGGAGCTGGGGCTGGAGATGGAGTACGCGGCGCTGCGGTTCTGGCAGGCGCTGGCCGAGGACGACCTGGACGGCCTGCGCGCCGCGCGGTACATCGGCGACGTCCGGCCCGGGTGAGGGCCCGTCCGTCGTCCGTGCGTGAGCGGCTATCGCTGGCATAGCCAGCTGCGCATCGTCGGGCGGCGGTCCGCCTCGCAGACTCGGAGCATTCCGCCGGCGGGCGGAGCAACGAGCGTCGAGAAGAGGCAACGGTGCCCGAGAGCAGACTGAGCGAGACCCTCCCGCAGTTCGATCCGCACGATCCCGGCCTGTCCCCCGAGCGTGCCTACGCGACCTACGCGGAGCTGCGCGAGCGGTGCCCGGTCGCCCACGGCGAGCGCCACGGCGGCTACTGGTCGATCTCCCGGTACGCCGACGTCCGCGACGTCGCCACGGACCACGCGACCTACTCCTCGACCGGCGGCGTGTACGTGCCGCCGGTGTCCGACAGCCGATTCCCCCCGATCGACCACGACCCGCCTGAGCACGCCGGGTTCCGCGAACTGATCGCGCCGCTGACCAGCGGCGCCGCGGCGAAGGCGATGGAGCCCGAGGTACGCGCCATCGCCGACCGCCTCGTCGACGGGCTCGCCGGACGGGGTCGTGCCGAGCTCGTCTCCGAGCTCGCCACGCCTCTCCCGTTGGACGTCATCACCCGGCTCTACGACCTGGGCCCGGAGCACACCGAGCAGATCCGCGGCTACTCCGAGGAGTTCCTGGCCCACGCGTCCGGCCCGCGCGGCCGGGAGATCATCGAGCGGGTGTGCCGCTACTGGGTCGCGCTGTTCGCCGACCGCCGCGACAACCCGCGCGGGGACTTCCTCACCGGGCTGGTCGAGGCCAACCGCGAGCTCGGGGCGACCGACGACGAGCTCGCCAACATGATGTTCATCCTGACCTACGCCGGGCACGACTCCACGGCGCTCGGGCTGAGCAACACCCTGCTGTACCTGGCGGAGCACCCGGACGTGCAGCAACGCCTGATCGACGAGCCCAAGCTGGTCCCGTCCATGATCGACGAGATCCTGCGCTACGAGACCCCGCTGCACTGGTTCCCGCGGCAGCTCACCGCCGACACCTGCCTGCACGGTCAGCGGATGAAGGCGGGTGAGCGGGTGCTGCTCCTGTTCGCCTCGGCCAACCGCGATCCGGAGGTGTTCGACCGCGCCGACGAGGTCGTCATCGACCGGCGGCCGAACCGGCACCTCGCGTTCGGCGCCGGGATCCACACGTGCCCCGGGATGGCCCTGGCCAAGCTCGAGATCCGCGCGGCGGTCCAGGCCGTGCTGGAGCGCATCCCCGGGTTCCGGGTGGACGGCGACGTCGAGCGGACCGACCCGCTCGAGGGCGGAGGGCGCCACCTCGGCGTCCGGCGGCTGCCGGTGACCTGGTGAGCGCCGCCGTGCCCGGCCCGACCCCCGCACCGACGACCCGCCAGATGGTCACCGCGGGCACCGCGTCCACGGTGGGCTTCGCGTTCGACCTGTTCGACCTGTTCATCCTGCTCTACGTGGCCTCCACGGTGGGCCCGCTGTTCTTCCCCACCGACAGCCCCACGCTCACGCTCGCGGCCACGTTCGCCTCGTTCGGGGTGAGCCTGGTGATGCGCCCGCTGGGTGGGGCGGTGTTCGGCCGCTACGCCGACCGGCACGGCCGCAAGCAGACCATGCTGGTCACCGTGGGCGGCGTCGGTCTGGCCACCGCCGTGATGGGCGCGCTGCCGACCCACGCCACGATCGGTGTCGCCGCACCGCTGGTGTTCGTCGCGCTGCGCCTGGTGCAGGGCCTGTTCGTCGGCGGTGTCGTCGCCTCGACCCACACCCTGGGCACCGAGACGGTGCCCCAGCGTTGGCGCGGGCTGGTCTCCGGGCTGGTCGCTGGCGGCGGGCCCGGGCTCGGCGCCGTGATCGCGTCGCTGGTGTTCCTGGCCGTGTCCGCGATGTTCCCCGGACCCGCGTTCGACGCGTGGGGCTGGCGGATCATGTTCTTCACCGGGCTGCTGGCCTCGCTGGCGAGCCTTGCGTTCTTCCGGCTGCTCGAGGAGTCCCCGGTGTGGGCCGCCGCGCGGGCGCGGGCGGCCGGTGCGGCGCCGGAGCCGCCGGCCCGGGCCCGGGACCTGCGGGCCGCGGTGAGTCCGCGAACGTTGGTCGCGGCCGCCGCGCTGGTGATCGGCGCGGGCGCGCAGTACTACCTCACCTCGGGCTACCTGCCCACGTTCCTGGACAAGATCAACCAGCTGCCGACGGGCGCGCGTGGGCTGCTGCTGGTCTGGACGAGCCTGGCCATCCTGCCGATCGCGTTGCTGGCCGGGCACGCCTCCGAACGGTTCGGCCGCCGCCCGGTGTTCCTGGCCACCGGCGCGGTGAACCTGGTGGCACTGCCGCTGCTCGCGCTGGCCATGGGTGGGCTGGGCCCGGACGACACCGGGGCACTGCTCGGCTACGGCCTGCTGCTCACGATGCTGGCCAACGCCCCCATCGCCGCGGTGCCGATCTTCCTCAACGAGCTGTTCCCGACCCGGTTGCGCGCCACCGCGACCGCCCTGATCTGGAACGGCGGGTTCGCCCTCGGCGGGCTGACCACCACGTTCGTCAGCCTGGCCAGCCCGACCGTGCCCGACATCCCCGGCCGGCTGGCGCTGTTCCTGGCCGTGGTCGTCGCGCTGTTCCTGGCCGGTGCCGCGTTCGTCCCGGAGACCCGCGGCGCACTCGACCGCGAAGACCCGCGCGACGCCGTCCCGGCACCGGCACCCACCGCACCGGCCGACCGGCCGGAGGCCCTCCCGGAAGGATCACGATGAGCACGAACGAGCAGAGCGGCGAGCACGCGGGCCGCACCGTCGTCGTCACCGGCGCCGGCGGCGGAATCGGCGGCGACTACGTCGCCGCGTTCGCCGCGGCGGGCGCGAACGTCGTGGCCACCGACGTCGCCGGGGCCGCCGACGCGGGTACCGCCCTGGCCGACAAGGTGAGCTCCGCCGGCGCGGGGCGGGTCGTGTTCGTGACGGCCGACGTCACCTCCGACGCCGACTGGCAGACCGTCGTCGCGACCGCGGACGCCGAGTTCGGCGGGATCGACGCGCTGGTCAACAACGCCGCGATCTACCAGGGGCTGGGCACCAAGTCGCACCTGACCGAGCTCACCAACGAGGCCTGGGACCGGGTGCTGACGGTCAACGTGCGCGGCACCTGGCAGGCGATCAAGGCGGTGACCCCGGCGATGCGGGCCCGGGGCGGCGGACGGATCGTCAACATCTCCTCCACCGTGGCGCGGATGGGCGCGCCCGGGTTCGCGCACTACGTGGCGTCCAAGGCGGCCGTGGACGGGCTCACCCGGGCCGCGGCCCGCGAGCTCGGAGCGGACGCGATCACTGTCAACGGCGTCGCGCCCGGCCTGGTCAGCGACGACGCCAGCCGCACTCTGAACACCGGTGACTACATCGCCGCGGCGGCGAAGGGCCGGGCGCTGGGCCGCGAGATGACCCCGGACGACCTGGTCGGCGCCGTCATGTGGCTGGCCTCGCCGTCGGCCGGGTTCGTCACCGGCCAGACCGTCGTGGTCGACGGCGGTGGGGTGTTCACGTGAGCTCCGACCTGCGTTCCTGGCTCACGGTGCTCGATGGCCGCGGCGAGCTCGCCCGGCTGAGCTCCCCGATCGACCCGGACCAGGATGTCGCCGCGGTACTGACACGTGCCGACGGGCGGCGCGCCGTGCACTTCGACCATGTCGTGGGCGCGGAGTTCCCGCTGGTGGGCAACACCGTGCCGAGCCGGACGCACCTCGGCCTGGTCCTGGGCTGCGAGCCGGCCGGGGTCGCCGACCGGTTCGCCGCCGCCCTGGACGCCCCGGTGCGCTGCCCGGAGGTGGCGGCCGCCGGGGCTCCGGTGCTGGCCAACCGCATGCACGGCGACCGGATGCTCTCGGCGCTGCCGCTGACCCGTCAGCACTCCGAGGACGGTGGCAGGTACCTGACCTCGGCGCTGCTGGCCGTGCGCGACCCGGCCGGCGGCCGGATGAACCTGTCGATCAACCGGCTGCTGGCCGCGGGCGAGCGGGAGCTGCGCGCGCTGCTGTTGCCCGGGCGGCTGCGGAGGATCTTCGCCGAGGCCGAGGCGGCCGGGCGCGACCTGGACGTCGCGCTGGTCATCGGGGTGCATCCGGCCCTCGTGCTGGCCAGCCAGTCCCCCGCCGACCGCGAGCTCGACGACTACGCCGTGGCCAACGCACTGGCCGCGCCGGTCGACCTGGTCGCCGCCCCGACGGTGGACGCGCTGGTGCCGGCACGCGCGGAGTTCGTGCTGGAGGGTCGCTTCCGGGCCGGGCGCCGCGAGGCCGAGGGGCCGTTCGGGGAGTACCCGCGCACCTACGGTCCCGGCGGCCCCGCCCCGGTGATCGAGCTGCTGGAGGGCTGGCACCGCGACGCCCCGGTGTTCCAGACGATCCTCTCCGGCGGCCGCGAGCACTTCTACGCCGGCGGCATCCCGCGCGAGGCGGCCTGCCTGCGGGCCCTGCGCCGGGCCGGACTCGACGTGGCGGCGCTGCGGCTGCCCGAGTCCGGGTCCTGCCGGCTCACCGCCGTCGTCGCGCTGCGCGATCCCGCTCCCGGGGCGCCGACCACGGCGATGATGACGCTGTTCCTCACCGCGTCCACGATCAAGCAGGTCACCGTCGTCGACGACGACGTCGACATCGCCGACGACGAGCAGGTCGCCTGGGCGGTGGCCACCCGGACCCAACCCGACCGGGACCTGCTGGTGGTGCCGAACGCGAAGGGCAGCAGCCTGGACCCCTCGGCCGAGCACGGGCTCACCGCGAAGCTGGGCCTCGACGCCACCGTCCCGGCCGCCGACCGCGACCGCTACCGGCAGATGGAGGTTCTCCCGGCCGACCCCTCGGCACTCGAGCGCCACCTCGCGGAGCTGGGGGACCTCCGATGAGACGCATCGTCGTCGCCCTCACCGGGGCGTCCGGGGCGATGTACGGGATCCGTGCGCTGGAGCTGCTGCGCGAGGTGCCCGACGTCGAGACGCACCTGGTGCTGACGAAGGCGGCGCGGGCGACCATCGGCTACGAGACCGACCGCAGCGTCGCCGACGTCCGCGCCCTCGCCGACGTCGTGCACTCCGACGGCGACCTGGGCGCACCGATCTCCTCCGGCTCGTTCCGGACGGCCGGGATGCTGGTGGCCCCGTGCAGCGTGAAGACACTGTCCGGGATCGCCTCCAGCTACGACGAGTCGCTCGTGGTACGGGCCGCCGACGTCGTGCTCAAGGAACGCCGACGCCTGGTGCTGCTGCTGCGCGAGACCCCGTTGCACGCCGGCCACCTGCGGCTGATGTCCGAGGTCACCGCCTCCGGCGCGGTCGTCATGCCGCCGGTGCCGGCGTTCTACGCGCGCCCACGCAGCGTCGCCGACATCATCGAGCACACCACCGGCCGGGCCCTCGACCTGCTCGACGTGGACACCGAGGCGGTCACCCGCTGGACCGGTGAGCGCGGGGCCGACGACGACGCCGTCGTGCACCGGTTGTAGGCCCGGTCGCGCCGGTGCAGGGCGCCCACCGCGCTCAACCCCGAGCGGTGCGCAGCAGCGACCGGCGGAACGCCTGCACCGGCGGCGACACGTGCGCGCTGGACCGCGAGACCACACCCAGCTCACGGACCGCGCAGGGGTCGGCGAGAGGGACCGTGAGCCCGTCGCCGGCGGCGAGCCTCGGCAGCAGCGCGACCCCCATGCCCGCCGCCACCATGCCGTGCACGATCGCCAGCTGCCCGGTCTCCAACACCACCCGCGGTGCGACGCCGGCCTCGGCCAGCAGCTGGTCGGCAAGGTCGCGCAGCCCGTACCCGGTGCGCATCCCGACGATCTCCTCGCCGGCCAGATCGAGGAGTGCGGCCTGCTCGACCCCGGCCAGCCGGTGCCCGGCGGGGACCAGCAACAGCACCGGCTCGCGGACCAGCACGTCCGTACACAGCCCGCTCAGGGTCAGCGGCATCCGGGTGATCGCCAGGTCCAGCTCCCCGGAACGCACGAGCTGCTCGAACTCCCGGGAGACGTCGTGCTCCACGATCCGCACCTCGACCCGTGGGTGCGCGCGCCGGAACTCGGCCAGCACCTCGGGCAGCATCCGGGCGCCGATGCTGGGCAGCACGCCCACCCGCACCTCACCCTCGCGCACACCGCTGACTTCGGCCACCCGTTGCCGACCGCGTTCAAGCTGATCGAGAGCGACCTGGGCGTGCTCGAGCAGCGCGGACCCGGCCGCGGTGAGCACGACCTGCCGGCCGGTGCGCTCGAACAGCCGCGCCCCGACATCGCGCTCCAGCTTGCGGATCTGCACCGACAGCGACGGCTGGGACAGATAGAGCCGGGCGGCCGCGGCCGTGAAGCTGCCCTCGTGCGCGACGGCCACGAAGTAGCGCAGTTGATGCAGCTCCACAGATCACCTCATACCATCCGTTTCACACCATAGAGGATGGTAGCCCGATGCCCACGAATCGGACACCCCGCCGGCGGCCGGTCACAACCGAGAACAGCGGACCGACCCAGGGAGCCCGGGTCCAGCAGGTCACCGACCTGGCCGTCGTGGCCAGGTCGGCGCAGTCGAGGGCGACGACGGCGTCGGGAACCGACATGTTCAGGCGTCGAGCGCAGCCAGGACCTTCTCCGCCACCTCACCACTGGAGGCGGGGTTCTGGCCGGTGACGACGGTGCCGTCGACCACGGAGAACGGTGCCCAGGCGTCGCCCATCACCACCTGCGCGCCACCGGCGCGCAACCGGTCCTCCAGCAGCCACGGAGCCTGCTCGGCGAGCCCGGCCTGGCGCTCCTCCTCGTTGAGGAAGCCGGACAGGGTGCGACCCGCGAAGGCCCACTCCCCGGTCGCCCTGGTCGCCGACAGCAGGGCGGCAGGACCGTGGCACACCGACGAGACGATCTTGCCGGAGTCGAGCATGCTCGTCAGCAACGCACCCATCGGCGCCGACACCGCGAGGTCTTCCATCGGGCCGTGCCCGCCGGGGATGTACACCGCGTCGTAGTCGGTGGCTTCGACATCCTCGAGCCGCAACGGCGCGGCCAGCTCACCGGAGAACAGGGCGTCGAGCTCGGCGCGTTGACGCGCGGACTCGTCGTCGCCGCCGGTCATCGCGGGCGACAGGCTTCCCTCGTCGACGGTCGGGCGCACCCCACCGGGGGTCGCGAAGGTCAGCTGGACGCCGGCCTTGCGGAAGAGGGACAGCGGGGTCAGCAGTTCCTCGGCCCAGAAGCCGGTCGGGTGCCGGGTCCCGTCGGAAAGTGTCCAGTGGTCGGCACCGGTGATGACGATCAGCACGGAAGGCATGGTCGCTCCTGTTCGTCGTGTCGGGTCGTCTCGGGGGAAACCCGAGTGTCTACGCGGGTGGCGCCGGCGTACGGGCGGGCATGCGCCCGTGGCGCAACGCTCCGGTGGACACCGTCGGCCGTCCGTCGACGCCCTCGCCCCAGGCTACCCGCCCCGGAGCCCCGATACACATGCCCCGCAGGCCCGGTCGTCGACGACCTCAAGGGTGCTGCCGGCCTCCCCGACGACACCGGACACCGGATCGACCAGGCCACGAGGCAGGACAAGTGGTGTAGTGCGTTGTCCGCGTGGTCCCGTGGTCGGTCAGACGCTGAGCGCCGCGATGGTGTCAGTGCTGGCCTCCTCATGGGTTTCGACGGTGGTGATGGCGGCCCGGGCGCGGGTGCGCAGCTCGAGGCCGAGGCAGCGGCGGCCTTCGGTCCACTCGACCAGGGAGCTCCTGGGCACGCGGAAGATCGACCGATTCGACAGGCGCGAGGTAGACGTTCTTGAGCCGCCCGAAGCAGTCACAGAACGGGCCGAGCGCGGTACCGACGACGTCGCGGCGGCACGCGTCCTGCGCGATCTCCTCCTGCGCGATCCGCAGGTTCAGCTCGGCGTGCCGACGCTCGAGTTCCACGAGTCTGAGCCGATTTCCCGCGGCAAGCCGCACCGCTCCGACTTATGCCATACGCATCCGTCGCCCACCCTCGTCTCGCGCCATGCATCGGACATCGCTGATCCGAACGGCCGCGTTCCGCTGGACCGGACAGGTCCTCACAATTTGGTACGTCCGATGGCCACCTCCAGCTGGGACGGTCGAACTCCTCGCCGACCCCAGGCCGCAGGCCGGCATAGGTAGCTTCCGGCCGCCTGGTGCCGCCGGCGTCAATCCTTGCTATCCGGATCCCGGGCGGCGGTCGTCCGAGGACGGGCAATCTTGGCCACGAACCCCAGACACCGGCTTGAGGGTTCAGCCGAGAGGTCCCGTCCTGCCGACCGCTTCGGGTCGCCTGCCTACGTTGTGGTCAATCGACCGACGCGCAACGGCCTGACGTGCAGGTACTCCGGCGACACTTTCGGAGAGCCGAAGCGGTCACCGTTGTTGTCGACGCTGTGTCGGAAACAGACAAAACGCCCTTCCTCAAAGATCGAGGAAGGGCGTTTGTGCTGGTGGGCGATACTGGGATCGAACCAGTGACCTCTTCGGTGTGAACGAAGCGCTCTCCCCCTGAGCTAATCGCCCTCAGCGGTGTCAGAAGACTACATCATCCCAAGATCGCCGTTGCACCCAGGTCGGCCGTCCCGGGATCCGACCGACGACCACCGCGATTGCCGACCCCAGCCCGGACACCGCGACCCGTGTCGAGACCGGCCGAGAGACCGCCGGGGCGCACGGCTTCGTCCTCACCCTCGGTTCCCGCGGATGCACCGGCAGGCCCGCACCGTGGGGTAGACGATCTTCCTTCGGGTGATCTCGAGGACGAGCCGGTCGTCACCCGAAGATCGGGCTCTTCAGCCAGGTCAGCTGCTCCAGCCCGACCCAGCCGGCGACGAGGTAGAACGCGCCGAGGAGGTAGAGCGTCGCCAGGACGATCAGGCCGGTCATGCCGAGCACGAGCGGGCGTACGAACGTGCTCTGACGGCCGAGCCAGGCCGTCCAGGCGTTGTACTTCCCGCGGGCGTAGGTGAGCGTCCGGCGGGCCCAGGCGAACTCGGTGGCCAGGATCCCGAGGCCGGCGAACACGATCAGCCAGCCGGGCCCCGGGTATGGGATCGCGATGATCCCGGCGATGAGGACGATCGTCCCGATGACGCCGATGACGATGCGGTAGGTGAGCCGCATGGTCGGGTTGGCGTCGATCCGGGAGCGGAAGCCGCGCAGGCCGCCACCTGCCCTGCGCACCTTCGTGTCGCTCATGCTCAGGTCTCCACTTGTCCCAGGGCCTTGATGTCGGTCGGGGTGGTCGGCGCCTGACGGCCCGGCTCGAGAGAGATCGCGTACGTGCCGAACGAGCCACCCGAGGGTGAGGGTACCGAAATCGGGCTACCCGGGGTCGGCTGCACGTCGAACGTCCCGATCGGCTGCGGCGCACCGCTTCCGTTCAGGCCCCAGAGCACGTAGGTCTGGTCGTCGACCGAGTTCGGCGACAGCCCGACGCTGATCACGCTGCGCTGTCCGTCGTGCACCATGACGGCCGCGACCGGCTGTGCGTTCGGGACGTCCGGCGACAGGAACGCGTGCGTCGTGCCCGGACGGTCCATCTGCGCGACCGTCTCGAAGATGTTCTGTGCCTGGGCCAGGCTCGCGTCGCGCTCCGAACGCATCTGCTGGGCGTATTCGATCACGGCTCCCCCACCGGCCAGCACCGCGACCACGGCCACGGCGGCGACGAGCAACCGTCCGCGACGACGGGACACCCCCGGCCGCGCGGGCCGTCCCGCCGGGCGGTCGGACACGGGTCCTCGCTGCGGCTGCGGGGCGCGGTGACGCGGACCGTCCGAACCCTGCGCCTGCACCCGGGACGGCTCGGCGCGGGGGACGACGGTGTGCTCCTGCGGCGTCTGCGCCGCGAGCTCCACGATCGACGCGCGCAGCCGCGGCGGCGGGTCACGCTGCTCGACCGCCGTGGCGAGACCGGTGGTCACCTCGGCGACGTCGGCCGCGATCTGACGGCAGTCCGCGCACGAGCCCAAGTGCTCGACGGCGGCCATCTCCTCGTCGGGCTCCAGCGAGTGCAGGGCCCAGCCCACGACCTGTTCGCTCATCGCACAGGACCCCCTCTCCATCTCCTCGCTCATGACATTCCCCCCGCGAGATCGCCGGCGAAGTCCCCGACCAGTGGACCGAGAAGGTTCCGCAGCCGTGCGACCCCGGTGAACATGCGTGACTTCACCGTGCCCAGCGGGACGCCGGTCAGTGCTGCGACCTCCCGCTGTGTGTATCCCCCGTAGTACGCCAGCGCGAGAACGTGACGCTGCTCGGCGGGCAGCCGCCCGAGCGCGTCGCGGACCTGCCCGGCGACCAGTGAGCCGATCGCGTCCTCGTCGGCACCGGGGCCGGGCGGGGCCGACCACTCCTCGCCGTCGTCCGAGGCCGGGACCGTGCGGCGGCGGATGGCGCTCTCGCGCCGCACCGCGTCCACCGACTTGTGGTGCACCAGGGTCAGGAGCCAGGTGCCGAACTTGCCCTTGGCGGGGTCGAACTTGCTCGGATCGCGCCAGAACGCGAGGAAGGCCTCCTGGACGACGTCCTCGGCCAGACCGTCGTCGGCGCAGATGCGCCGCGCCAGGGAGTAGGCCGGACGGCCGAACCTGTCGTACAACTCACCCAGAGCGGTCGAGTCGCCGTCGACGATGCGTTGCGCCAGACGCGCGTCACCGCTGTCGTCCCGGCGGGCAGTCGACCGGCGCACGACACCGTCACGGCTCTGCCCGGGCTCGGGCAGGTCCGGCGGGTCGGCAGTGCCAGCCACCAGTGGAATCCTCACATCTCGTCTTCGTCGGCGGGGACCGATCGGTTCAGAGTAGTCGTCCCGGCCGTCGCTGCTCACACTTGCGGACGTCAGCCGCCTCGTTCGGCCGCCTGGCCCAGCGCTGTGAGTTACACCGGTGTGACTCGGACGGGTGTCACACAACCGTGATCCAGGTTGATGCGTCTCCGACCCGTCACGCCCGGGCCCCCCGCTCGTTTTTCCGATCGACGCCCCACTGCACTGAGAAAGAGGATGACCGATGCGCGACGAGACCAAGTCCATTCGTGCGACGGCGATGTTCGAGCTCATCGCTCCGGACGCTCCGGTCGTGCCCGTCAAGGTCGAGCTGTCGTACTCCAGCCGGGACCCCTACGCCGTCCAGGCGTCGTTCCGCACCGGACACGACACGACCGTCGACTGGGTCTTCGCCCGTGACCTCCTCGCCGACGGCCTGGTCGACTCCGCCGGCAACGGCGACGTCCGGGTCCAGCCGATGTCGGAGGACCCGAGCCGGATCGAGCTCGAGCTGACCTCCCCGTCCGGGCACGCCCTGTTCACCACGTCGGCCGCGACGCTGTCCGACTTCCTGGACCGGACCTTCGAGGCCGTCCCGCCGACGAGCGAGTACTCCTGGCTCGACTTCGACGCGGCGCTGTCGGACCTTCTCGACACCACCGCTCACGACTGACCGCAGGACCGCCGTCGGGCGAAGATGTCGATCTTCGCAGGTGAGAGAGCATCCGACGGCGGTTAAGGGGGGCCGGTTGCAGCCCCCTGGGGCGACTGCGCTAATGTTCTCTCAACGCACCGGGGACATCGAGAACAACATCCGGTGCACACGCGGAAGTGGCGCAGTGGTAGCGCATCACCTTGCCAAGGTGAGGGTCGCGGGTTCGAATCCCGTCTTCCGCTCGGAGGCTGAAAGTCCGATGATGATCGGTCCCCGAGCCGGGCCTCCCGATCTGGTCTCTCGCCCACGGGCGAGTTTCCGGCGGAGTGGCCGAGTGGCTTAGGCAAGGGCCTGCAAAGCCCTGTACGCGGGTTCGATTCCCGCCTCCGCCTCGCGCGATTAGCTCAGCGGGAGAGCACTACCTTGACACGGTAGGGGTCACTGGTTCAATCCCAGTATCGCGCACCATCAACGCCCTGGTCAGGGACTCGGACAGAGTCCAACGGCCAGGGCGTTCGTCTATGTCGAGACACGGACCGCAACCGTTCCTCCTCGGCCGGCGACCGGATCCACTCTCTCCAGCCGCGGGACCAGCCTCGGGACATGAGCGAACGGCGAACCTGCGGGAACGTTCACGCCTGGCCGTCCGCGAACAGCTGGAGTACGGCGCCATGCTGCGCGACGCGCTCGAGGCCCGTCCGCCGGAGGAGACGGCCCGGCAGGCCGTGGTCGGCGCCGTCGACGCGTTCGTCGAGGCCAACCCGGGGGCGCTCGGCGTCTCGTCGGTGGTGTTCAGCGCGCCCTCGCTACGGGCCCGGCACATCGTCGAGGCGACCCGGCGGTGGGCCGACGACGGGATCGTCGCCAACTCGCTGATGCCCGGCGGGATCATGACGAACCTGCAGCGCCACATCCCCGCCGAGACCCGCGCGCGGTCGGCCGAGGTGCCCTCGCTCAAGACGCCGCAGCAGGGTGCGTCGACCAGCCTCGTCGCCGCGATCTCCCCCGAGTTCGAGGGAATCGGGGGCCGGTACGTGGAGGACGGCACCGAGGCCGAGGTCATCGACGACGACGTCGAGGTCGACCCGACGTCGAACGGCGTGCGCCGCTGGGCCCTGGACCCGGCAAGCGCCGCGCGCCTGTGGGACGTCTCGCTGGACGCGGTCGGCGACGCCGGACGCTGATCAGGAACGGGAGCGGCTGAACCCGCCCTCGCTCTCGATCACCTGCCCGGTGATCCAGCGCGCCTCGTCGGTCGCGAGCCAGGCGATCAGGCGGGCCGGGTCGTCGGGCTCGCCGAAGCGGCCGAACGGGAACATCGGCGCCATCGCCGCCCACGCGTCGTCGCCGAGGTAGCCGGTGTCGACCGGGCCGGGGTTCACCGTGTTGACGCGCAGGCCGCGGTCGGCGAGCTGGTCGGCGATCGTCTCGGTGACGCCGGCGAGCGCGGCCTTGGCGGCGGCGTAGGCGATCTCGCCCGGCATCGGGCCACGCCCCTGACCGGACGTCAGGAACGTGACGGAGCCACCCGGACGGCCGTCGTGGGCGCCGGCGAAGGCCTGGGCGAGCAGGATCGACGCCCGGGTGTTCACCGCCCAGTGCCGGTCCAGCATCTCGGCGGTCAGGGCGCCCAGCGGGCCGTCGTGCCCGGACTGCGCCTGGTTGCAGACCAGCACGTCCACGTGGCCCAGCTCGGATGTCGCGTCCGCCACGAGCTGCTCCGGGGCGCCGGGCGCGGCGAGGTCGGCGTGGCCGTGGGCGAGCCGGGCCCCGTCGTCGAGGTGGGTGCGGACGCTCGCCGCGACCGCGTCGACGTCGTCGGCGCCCCAGTCCTGGTCATGGTCGTGCGGTGCGTAGTGCTGCAGGTAGACGCTCGCGCCGTAGGCGGCCATGCGGCAGGCGATCGCGTGCCCGATCCCGTCGCGCCGGCTCGCCCCGGTGACCAGGGCGGTCCTGCCCCGCAGGGGGAAGGGGTCGCGGCGCAGTGATCCCGTCGTCCGTTCCATGTCGCCAGGGTCTACCGGGGTGGGGCGATCACGGTCCAGCGGATTCGCCGACGTTGACAGGTTCTGTCAGGGATCGTTTCTACCGTTCCGGTCATGGCCACCTGGGACGAGTTCACCACCGGCGCTCCGCGGATCTCCGAGATCTTCCGACGACGGCACGCCGCCACCGGCAACCTGTGCATGCTCGGCACGCTGCGCTCCGACGGCTTCCCTCGGATCAGCCCGGTGGAGCCGCGGATGTTCGAGGGCGAGCTGTGGATCGTCGGCATGCCCGACACGCTGAAGTTCACCGACCTCGGACGCGACGGGCGGTTCACCCTGCACACCGCCACCGTCGACACGCAGGTCTCCGACGGCGACGCGAAGGTGTGGGGTGTCGTGCAGAACCGGCAGGACCTCGCCCAGCACGAGCGGTTCGCCCAGGCCCTGTTCGAGGAGTCGGGGTTCGACCTGCGCGGCCAGCGGTTCGACCCGTTCTACGCCGCGGACATCCACGGCGGGTCGTCGGTCGAGGTCGGCGACGGGCACCTCGACATCACGATCTGGAAGGCCGGCGGGACGGAGCGGGTGGTGCGCAAGCACTGAGACCCGGTCACGCCGCCGATCCGGGATGACGCCCACGGCCCGGCGAGGTGGTACGACGCCCCGGGCCGCGCAGGTGCATCGGGAGCAGGTACGGGTCGAACGAGCGCCCGACCAGCCAGCGCGTCACCTCCTGCACGTCCGACGTGCTGCGGATCGGGCCCACCGGCAGGACGGGCGACGACGGGTCGCGGCGCTCGTCACAGGGCTGGACGAGCAGCATCATGCCGATCTCGCGCTCGGCACACAGGTGCATCCCGAACGGGCACGCCGCCGTCACCAGGACACCGTGCCGACTGTCGCGCACGAGCGCACGCAGGCCCTCCACCAGCACCTCGTCCACACCCGGCAGCTCCGCCGCACCCTCGGTGAACCCGTCCGGGAAGTCAGCACACCCGCCGCACCGCACGACGGTGAACCCGGCCGGTCCTCGGTCCTGCACGACGCCTCCTACGCTCACCTGGAAGAAAACAGGAATCATTATCGTTTAGAGTGAGCGTAGCAGTCGAGATCGCAGGAGGAGTCCCATGAAGCCCGGCATCCACCCCGAGTACGGCCCCGTCGTCTACCAGGACATGTCCACCGGCGACGCGTTCCTGACCCGCTCGACCCTCGCCGGGTCGGCACAGCGGTCGCGGGAGACGATCGAGTGGTCGGACGGGAAGACCTATCCCCTGGTGAAGGTCGACATGACCTCGGCCTCGCACCCGTTCTGGACCGGCAACGCCCGGGTCCTGGACTCGGCCGGTCAGGTGGAGAAGTTCCGCCGCCGTTACGGGTCGCGTCAGAAGGGCTGACCGGGAGGTAGCGTCGTCGGAGTCCCGGCGACGAGGAGGTCCACGTGCGCGCTCGCAGGCCGGACCCGGTCGTCGTCACCGACCTGCACGAGCCGCTGATCGCGGTGCACCGGCGCCAGATCCGGACCCGGCTGGTGATGATGGTCGTCTGGATCATCGGATGGATCGTGGCCGGCTCGCTGTGGCGGCACGGCTACCTCGCGACCGGGATCCTGCTGGCCAGCGGCCCCGGGATCTGGATCCTGTGGTGGCTGGTCATGCCGCGGCGGGGAACCGGACGGCGCAGCCCGGTCCCGCCGCCGCGACGGCGGGAGCTGCCCGGACCGGCAGGTGATCGGCACTCCGGCGGCGATCCGCGACAGCTCTGACGCGGATCGCAGCCGAACCGGCGATCACCGCGGGGGCATCGGCAGGATCTGGCGCGGCAGCAGGTCCGGGAAGTGCGTGCCGAGACGCTCGGAGTGCCGCCGCCACTCCCGCGGGTAGCCCAGCGAGGCCTCGACGAACGGGACGCCGTCCTCGTCGATCGTGCGCGGGATGTGCAGGTGACCGTGGACGACCACGCTCGCCCGGTACCGGACGTGCCAGTCCGCCGTCGCCGTCGTCCCGCACCAGAGCGCGAACTCCGGGTACCAGAGCGGGTCGCACGGCGTGCGTGTCAGCGGCCAGTGGTTGACCAGCACCGTCGGCAGCGCGGGGTCGAGCGCGTCCAGGCGGCGGGCGGTCTCGGTGACCCGGGCCGCGCTCCAGGCCTCGCGTGTGTCGTAGGGGTCCGGGTGCAGCAGGTACTCGTCGGTGCAGACGACGCCGGCGTCGTAGGCGGCGGCGAGACCGTCGGCGGCGGTGTGCGTGCCGGCCGGGAGGAACGAGTAGTCGTAGAGCACGAACAGCGGCGCCACCGTGACCGGGCCACCCGGACCGCGCCAGACCGGGAACGGGTCCTCCGGGGTGTGCACGCCGATCTCGCGGCAGCGGCGCACCAGCTCGTCGTAGCGGGCGACCCCGCGCAGCTGCTCGACGTCCTCGGCGCGGGCGTTCTTGGCCCGCGACCAGAGCTCGTGGTTGCCCGGCACCCAGATCACCTCGGCGAACCGCGACCGCAGGTCCCGCAGGGTGGCGGTCACGCTCTCCACCCGCTCGTCGACGTCACCGGCGACGATCAGCCAGTCGCCGGGGTGGCCGGGGGCGATCCCGGCGGCGATGGCGCGGTTCTCGTCGTGCCGGACGTGCAGGTCGCTGACCGCCAGCAGGCGGGGACCGGGGGGCGGAGTCGGCGATCCGGGGAGCGGCACGCGTCCAGTAGACCTGCCGTTCGACGCCACCCGAAACCGGGGTCGACACCAACTTACCGGTAGTAGCATACTCGGAGTACGTCGAGGAGGAGGATGACGATGGCGGGATCACGCGGAGCACGACGGTGGGTCCGGTGGCTGCTGCGCCACGGCGCGGTACGGCGGACGGTCGCCCGCCAGGCCCAGCGCGGTGACCTGGGCGCGAAGATGATCGTCGACCGGGACGTCGTCCGCGACCCGTACCCGAGCTACGACGAGATCCGCTCCCAGGGCCGGATCGTGCGCTCGGCCCTGACGCTGACCACGGTCGACCACGAGATCACCCAGACCATGCTGCGCAGCCCCGACTTCTGCGTCGGCATGCGGATGCCGGAGAACGCCCCGAGCCTGCTGCAGTTCCTGCTCAAGGTGGGCGGGAGCTGGCCGCTGGGGCCGGCCGAGCCGCCGTCGCTGCTCTCCACCGACCCGCCGGACCACACCCGGATGCGCAAGCTGGTCACCCGGGCGTTCAGCGCCAAGGCCATCGCGTCACTGCGCGGGCGCACCGAGGAGATCGCCACCGAGCTGCTCGACGAGATGACCGCCCACTCGGGTGCACGGCCGCGGGCCGACGTCATCGCCGAGTACGCCGCGCTGCTGCCGGCCACCGTGATCGCCGAGATGCTGGGCGCCCCGCTGGACATGCGCGAGAAGTTCCTGGAGTGGGGCGCGGGCGGGGCCTACTCGCTGGACATGGGCCTGACGTTCCGCAACTTCCGGCGCTCCGAGCGCGACATCGACGCGCTCTCGGAATGGATGCTGGGCCATTTCGAGGAGCTGCGCCGCAACCCGGGTCAGAACATCCTCTCCGACCTGGTGCAGGCCCACGACTCCGACGAGGGCCGCCTGTCCGACGACGAGCTGCTCAGCATCGCGATGCTGCTGCTCGCAGCCGGGTTCGAGACGACGGTCAACCTGATCGGCAACGGCACGAAGGCGCTGCTCGAGCACCCCGACCAGCTCGCCCGCCTGCAGGCCGAGCCGGAGCTCTGGCCCAACGCCGTCGACGAGATCCTGCGGTTCGAGTCACCGGTGCAGCGCACCGGCCGGGTCGCCTCGCGCGACACCGAGGTCGCAGGGATCCCGGTCCGCCGCGGCTCGCTGATCATCGCTCACCTGGGCGGGGCGAACCGCGACCCGGCCGTGTTCGACGACCCGCACACGTTCGACGTCGGGCGTGCCGGGGCGGACCGGCACGTGTCGTTCTCCAGCGGCATCCACTACTGCCTGGGTGCGGCGCTGGCGAAGATGGAGGGCGAGGTCGGTCTGCGGGCGCTGTTCGACCGGTTCCCCGGGATGCGCGCCGACGGCCCGGGCAAGCTCCGCGGCACGCGCGTCCTGCGCGGCTACAGCTCGCTCCCGGTCCGCCTGGACCCGACGCCGGTCGGCGACCCGTCCCCGGTGGCCGCCCAGGCCTGACCCGGACGGCACTCGTGCGGCCCGTGTCACGCGTGGCCGAACGTGAGCGCCTCGTCGGCGGCCGGGTCAGGCGCGGGTGGAGGCCGTGGACGCCGTGGTGGTGACCAGGCTGATGATCGCGCAGCCGATCACGAGGTGGATCACGCCGGTGGCGATCCGGACCGGGAGCGGGTCGGCCCAGGTCAGCGGCAGGACCGCGGCGACGGCGGTGATCAGCCCGGCGATCCAGCCGAAGTAGGCCATCGGGCTGGGCGTGGAGATCAGCAGCAGGTGCGCCAGGCCGGTCGCGGCCAGTGCGGCGACTGCGGCGAACACGCAGAGCGTCGTCGTGTTGGCGTCGCCGAGGGCGCCCGAGTCGAGCGGTGCCAGGTACGGGATCTGCAGCAGCACCCGGATGATCAGCAGCCCGACCAGGGCGATCAGGGCGGCGACGACGGCCGTCGCGACTCCCCCGGCCCACAGCTTCCCGGCGTTCACCGCCGGGGTGCGCCTCGTGCGGCTCCGCCCCTCGTCGCGACCCATCTCGCGCGTCTGGTCGTCCCAGCCCTCGGCCATCTCGGCTCCCTCACCTGCTGTCTCGCGCGCGGACGCCGTAGCCGTCGCACCCGCCGTTCCGGCGCACGGACGCACCCGTCCCGTGTGGGGAAATGGTGGCACCCGTGTGCGCGGGAGGCTACAGCGACGCCGATCAAGATCCGACGAGCACTCCCCCGTCGGAACCAGCTTGCTGCTCCGAAAGGGGGAGCAGCGCAGATGATCAGCCCTGCAGCGCCGCGATCGCGGCCTCGGACTCGGCGACGACCCGGCGCGCCCGCTCCTCGAGCACCGCGCCCTGCTCGGCGCCGGAGCCCATGTTGCCCTCCTTGTAGCGGGTGTAGACGCCGGCGCCGATGCACGCCGAGCGCCAGCGCGCGAAGGCCAGGAAGTAGGGCAGGTCCTCCAGCGAGCGACCGGAGAGCTCGGCGTAGCGGGCGGCGACCTCGTCGCGCTCGGGCCAGCCGGGGGCCGCGGTCGGCCCGGCCGTGATCGCGGGGCGGGTGTCGCCGGGCCGCTCCCAGGACGCCAGCACCCAGCCGAGATCCGCGAGCGGCTCGCCGAGTGTGGCCAGCTCCCAGTCGAAGATCGCCGCGATCCGCCCGTCCGCGCCGAACGACAGGTTCCCGAGCCGGTAGTCGCCGTGCGCGATCCGGGGCTCGGTGGGCTCCGGCATCCGGTCCACCAGCAGGGCGTGCGCGGCGTCGACGGCGTCGAGGTCCGGGATCGCACTGTGGTGCACCTGCCGGTGCCAGCGCCGCAGCTGCCGTTCCAGGTAGCTGCCGGGACGGTGCAGGTCGCCGAGGCCGACCTCGTCCGGGTCGACGGCGTGCAGGGCGGCGAGGACGTCGGCGACGTCGAGGCCGCAGGAGCGGCGCAGCTCCTGCGGGATCGCCTCCCCCGACTCCGGGTCGCCGGGCACGACGCCGTCGACGAACCCCATCACGTAGAACTCGGCACCGATCACGTCGGCGTCGGCGCAGTAGGCGACGGCCTCGGGCACCGGCACCGGCGTCGGGTGCAGTGTGGAGATGAACCGCCACTCCCGGCTCATGTCGTGCGCGGTGGCCAGCACCCCGCCGATCGGCGGCCGGCGCAGCGCGAAGGACGCGCCGGAGTCGTCGACGATCCGGAACGTCAGGTTCGAGTGGCCGCCGGAGATGCGCGACACCCGCACCGGCCCGTCGCCGGTCCGCAGGCGCGGCACCTCCGCGGACAGCCACGCGGTCAGCGCTGCGGCGTCGACGCCGTCGTCGGTCTCGCTCATGTCCACCATCCAAACATCGGACGGACACCAGGTGCCTACCCATGGGTAAGGACGATCGGGTAGTGCGCAACCGGTTCCGATCGCGGGAGGATCTCCCGCGTCACAGCCGGAGGAGTCAGAGAGGACCCACCGTGAGCGATCAGATCAAGGTCACCCGGACCGTGGACGCCGGCCCCGAGCAGCTGTTCGCGCTGCTGGCCGACCCGGCACGTCACACCGAGATCGACGGCGCGGGCATGCTGCGCGGCGTCGAGGGCGGCGGCGGGTCCGTCACCGGGGTCGGCGACCAGTTCTTCATGAACATGGACCAGGAGGGCCTCGGCGAGTACCGGATGCGCAACACCGTCACGGTCTACGAGGAGAACCGGGCGATCGGCTGGGCGCCGGAGCTGTACCCGCTCGACGCGCTCAAGGACAAGATCGGCGACATCGAGCCGAAGGGCCACACCTACACCTGGGAGCTCGAGCCCAGCGGCTCCGGCACCAGGGTGACCCAGACCTACGACTGGAGCAAGGTCACCGACGAGGGCTTCCGCGGCCTCTTCCCGCGGGTCTCCGAGGAGCAGCTCGTCGAGACGATCGAGCGGGCCGGCCGGGCCGCGACGTAATCCGTCCTGACCAGGCATTACCCCCGCCAGGCTGCGGACGACGCCCGGTGACGAGAAGATCAACGGACTCGAAGGTCCGACGGAGCAGAAGGGACACGTCATGAGCGACACCAGCATCACCGTGAGCAAGAGCGTCGACGCCACCCCGGAGCAGCTGTTCGCGCTGCTGTCCACGCCGTCGCGGCACCAGGAGATCGACGGCGCGGGCATGCTCCGCGGTGTCGAGGGCGCCGAGAAGGTCACCGGCGTCGGCGACCAGTTCGTGATGAACATGAACAACGACGCGCTGGGCGACTACCAGATGAAGAACACGGTCACCTCCTACGAGGAGAACCGCAAGATCGGCTGGGCGCCCCAGATCCACCCGATCGACGGGTACAAGGACAAGCTGGGCGACGTCCAGGTCAAGGGCCACTCCTACACCTGGGAGCTGGAGCCGGAGGGCTCGGGCACCAAGGTCACCCAGGTCTACGACTGGTCCGCCGTCACCGACGAGGGCTTCAAGGGCTTCTTCCCGATGCTCACCGAGCAGCAGCTGTCCGACTCGATCGACAACGCTGCTCGCGCCGCGAAGTAGCACCGCACACCACGACGGCCGTCGCCCGGTTTCCGGGCGGCGGCCGTTCGTCGTCTACGGGTGCCCGGCGTCCAGGGGCAGGACGAGGCACGCCAGCAGGCGATCGGTCTCCGCCGCGGGGTCGGTGGTCAGTCCGGTGTGGACCGGTCCCGGCTGGACGATCGTGCTGCGCGCCGTCGTCAGCCGCCGGAAGCGGCGGCCGATGTCCTCCCCCGCCCCGGGCCCGGTCGCGGCGAGCGCGCCGGTGCTGCGGCGGTCCGAGCGCGGGGGCTCGGGCACGGCCGTGACCTCGGCCAGCGTCGCCAGCAGCGACTCGACGGCGTCGGCGTCGGCGTGCGGGTCCAGTGCCCGCAGGCGCTCCCGGTCCAGGTGCACGCGGGTGGCCAGGAAGTCCCGCGCCCGGCAGTGCAGGACGACCCCGGCGTTCATCGACTCCCCGCGGTCCACCCGCGGCACCACCCGCAGCACCGCGTACTCGAACACGGCGTGGTCGTTCACGGGTTCACCTTCCCGAGCCGGCTCCGGAGCCACGCCGGCGGGTTCGGCGCCCGTGTCACCGGGCTCGGTCTCCCGCGCGCGACCGTCTCCGCGACACCCGGCAGCCAGGTGCCGCGCTGCGCACAGCGGGCCGCGATCGTCGCCGCGTAGGCGTCGCGGACCTCCTGCGCCGAGCCGAATCCGGGCTCGTCGTCGAGCCACTCGTCGGGCACCGCGGCCGTCACCGCGTCCAGGGTCGCGGCGGTGACCAGCGGGGCGAGCGCGGCATCGGCGGCGTCGAGGTCGGGCCGGCAGCCGAGCAGGACATGGTCGCCCGCGTCGTAGGGGCGCTGCGGGAACCGTTCGGCGGCGGCCCAGGAGTGCGCGAACGTCAGCGTGGCGCCGTGGTCGATCAGGAACGGGCTGCGGTGCCAGAGCAGCATGTTCGAGTTCCGCCAGGACCGGTCGACGTTGCCGACCAGCGCGTCGAACCAGAGCACCCGTCCGGCGAGCAGCGGCCCCGGGTCGAAGGCCAGCGGGTCGAAGTCCAGGGCGCCGGGCAGGAAGTCGGTGGCCAGGTTGAGCCCCGGCGAGTTGCGCAGCAGCTCCTGGACCTCCTGGTCGGGCTCGCTGCGCCCCAGCTCCGGGTCGACGACGACGGTGCACAGCTCGGGCACCGGCAGGCCCAGCGCGCGGGCCAGCTCACCGGAGACGACCTCGGCGACGAGCACCGCCCGCCCCTGCCCGGCGCCGCGGAACTTCACCGCATAGGTGCCCTGGTCGTCGGCCTCCATCAGGCCGGGCAGCGAGCCGCCCTCGCGCAGCGGCGTCACGTAGCGGGTGGCTCTGACCTGGCGCAGCACGCTGTGATCCCCCGTCCCCTCGTTCGTGGTCGCACGGTACCCGCGGGGACCGACAGGCCCGGGCCCCGCACAGCGGCACGGCCCGCACCCGGTGTCGCGGGTGCGGGCCGTGCGGCGAGGGGTTCACCGGCCCGCCCGGGGATCGGGGCCGCCGGGCGGGCCGGGAGATCGGTGTCGAGCGGCTCAGACGGTGATCGGCTGACGGATGACCATGGTCTGAGCCATCCGCCGCTCCCGTGCGGTCTCCAGGACGTGGTCGAGGCTGAACCGGCCCGGCCCGGACGACATCAGGGCCAGTGTGCCGACGATGATCACGCCGACCAGCTCCCAGCCCTTGTTCGCGACGAAGATGCCGTTCTGCCCGTGCACGAAGAAGATCGCGCCGGCCATGACGAAGACGAGGAACGACGCCGGGACCGTCATCTTCAGGCCCAGCAGGATCGCCGCCGAGGCCACGAACTCGACGACGATGGTGAACGCGGCCGCGGCGATGGCCAGCGGGATGCCGAACTTCGAGAAGACGACGGCGGTGTCGGACAGACCCTGAGCGAGCTTCTGCCATGCGTGGGCCACCATCACGACCACGAGCACGACCCGGGCGATCAGCAGGGCGACGTCCCGCGGGGTTCCGGACAGGGAGCGATACACGGTTCCTCCTCGCTACGTTCGGTGATGTCTTCACCACGTAATGCAAGAACCCTATGGCCGAACTTCCACTAGGCCACCCGGTTCAGTGACACGTCGCGACGAAGTGACCGCATGGTGCGACAAGATCGCCACCCGATGGCCTGCCCGAGCGACACCCGATCGGTCGGCGCCGCGACCGGAGGATTTCCGTCCACGACCGGTAGACGGGTTGTGCACCGCCGAAAGCGACGTTCGTCACCCTCACGAAGCGTCATCCGCGTCCGCTTCGCATCACCCCGTTGCCCGAGCGCGTCCCCGAGATGCCGGTCACGGATCACGGTGCGCCAGTGGACATTGCAGCCCGTCGTCGCGAACTGACCGCTCGTCGTCGGACGGGGCGCGGGCCGACGGCCGCGGGGTGCGTCACCAGCGCCGTTCGACGGTCCGGAGAGGACTCGCCGCGCGCAGTCGGTGCGTTACCGGCCGTGTCCGGCGGTACGCGTGTTCGGCGCGACGTGCCCGGCGCGGGAGAGCATGATGGCGGCCGTGTCTTCCTCGATCGACATCACCGCCACCCCCGAGTGGACGGCCCTGACCGAGCACCACGCGGCCGTCGAGCCCCGGCACCTGCGGGCGCTGTTCGACGAGGACCCGGGACGCGTCGAGGCGATGACGCTGTCCGGGGCCGACCTCGTCGTCGACTTCTCCAAGCACCGCATCACCCGCGACACCCTCGGACTGCTCACCGCACTCGCCCGCACCGCGGGACTGCCGGAGCGGATCGAGGCGATGTTCACCGGCGAGCACATCAACACCAGCGAGGACCGCGCCGTCCTGCACACCGCGCTGCGCCTGCCCCGGGACGCGTCGCTGACCGTCGACGGGCAGGACGTCGTCGCCGACGTGCACGAGGTGCTGGACCGGATGCGGGCGTTCACCGACAAGGTGCGGTCCGGCGAGTGGACCGGCAGCACCGAGCAGCGGATCCGCACGATCGTCAACATCGGGATCGGCGGCTCGGACCTCGGCCCGGTGATGGCCTACGAGGCGCTCAAGGACTACGGCCTGCGTGACCTCGAGTGCCGGTTCGTCTCCAACATCGACCCGACCGACCTGACCGAGACCGTCCGCGACCTGGACCCGGCCACGACACTGTTCATCGTGTCGTCGAAGACGTTCGGCACGCAGGAGACGCTGACCAACGCCCGCAACGCCCGGTCGTGGCTGTTGGAGAAGCTGGGCAAGGGTGACGGTGACACCGGAGCGATCGCGCAGCACTTCGTCGCCGTGTCCACGAACGCGGAGAAGGTGTCGGAGTTCGGCATCTCCACCGACAACATGTTCGGCTTCTGGGACTGGGTCGGCGGCCGCTACTCCGTCGACTCCGCGATCGGGCTGTCGCTGATGTGTGCGATCGGCGCGGACCGCTTCGGCGAGTTCCTGGCCGGGATGCACGCGATGGACTCCCACTTCCGCCGGACGCCGCTGGAGGAGAACCTGCCGGTCGTCGCCGGGCTGCTCGGCATCTGGTACACCAACTTCTTCGGCACCGAGACCCGCGCCGTGCTGCCCTACAGCCAGTACCTGCACCGTCTGCCGGCCTACCTGCAGCAGCTGACGATGGAGTCCAACGGCAAGTCCGTGCGCGGCGACGGCACGCCGGTGTCGACGGTGACCGGCGAGATCTTCTGGGGCGAGCCGGGCACGAACGGGCAGCACGCCTTCTACCAGCTGCTGCACCAGGGCACCCGGATCGTGCCGGCCGACTTCATCGGGTTCGGCGAGCCGAACCACGCGCTGCCGGGCGAGGGCGAGGCCGACATGCACGACCTGTTCATGGCCAACCTGTTCGCCCAGACCGCGGCGCTGGCGTTCGGCAAGACGGCCGAGGAGATCGCGGACGAGGGCACCGCGGCCGACGTCGTCCCGCACAAGGTGATGCCGGGCAACCGCCCGACGTCGACGATCCTGGCGGCGAAGCTGACGCCGGCGGTGCTCGGGCAGCTGATCGCGTTCTACGAGCACGTCACGTTCGTCGAGGGGACGATCTGGGGCATCGACTCCTTCGACCAGTGGGGCGTCGAGCTCGGCAAGGTGATGGCCAAGCAGTTCGGCCCCGCTCTCTACGCGGCGGACCCGCCGGACGCGAAGGAGGCCGGTCTGGACGCCTCGACGGCCGCGCTGATCTCCCGTTACCGGTCCCTGCGCGGCCGCTGACCCTTCTCCGGCCCGGCCTCGGCGGGAGGGACTCTCGTCGGAAAGGTTGCGACGAGAGTGCCGTTCGTCGCCCGGGGTGGGCGGAGCACGGGGCCGGGACGGCAGAATGATCCGGTGGATCATCCTGTGCGCCGGTGGCGCCGCACCGCGGTCGTGGCCGTCCTCCTGCTCGTCGCGGCAGGGGTGCTGATCGGGGTCGCCTACACCGGGGGGCTCACCGGTGAGGACACGTCCGCCCTGACCGGCGCCACAGAGGTGCGCACCGGCGCCCTGAACTCCGCCGTCGTCGTGCTGACCGAGATCGGCAACACGGCGGCGTCGGCGGTGCTCGCGGTCGTCGTCGGCGGGGTGCTGTGGTGGCGTGGCCGCCGTGCCGATGCCGTCTACCTGATCGCGACGATGGCGACGGCCAGCCTGGTGTTCACGATCATCAAGCGCATCCTGGACCGGCCGCGCCCGCCCGCCGACCTGCGGGTGATCGAAGCCTCCAACGAGTCGTTGCCGTCCGGGCACGCGACGATGTCGGCGGTCGTGCTCGCGTCGATCGTGATCGTGTTCTGGCCGCAGCTGGCCGCCCTGGGCCGGACGGTGCTCACCGCGGTCGCCGTCCTGTGGCCGGCCGCGATCGGTGCGACCCGGATCTACCTGGGCGTGCACTGGTTCAGCGACGTCCTCGCCGGATGGACGCTGGGCCTGGGCTGGGCGTTCCTCGGCGCCGCCGTCCTGTTCCGGTGGCGAGCCCGGACCCGTCCGGCACCCGATCCGGTCGCCGCGCCCTGACCGGGCGGATCGCCCCGCCCAGCCGACGCCTCCGCCCGTCCCGGTCCGCCGTCCCGATCCGCACCCCGTCCAGCGGCCCGCACCTCCCGCAGCGGGTGCGGATCGACGCGGGGGATGCGTCTAGGAGACCTGTTCCTTGCTGCACCACCACGTGGAGCGGCCGCCGACCGTGCCGTGGACCATCTCGGCGCCGCAGCGCGGGCAGTGCCCGTCGGCGTGACGGTGCTCGATGACCGTGCCGGTGTGCACACCGCCGTTCGCGATCGCCGCGGCCAGCGCCTTCTCCAGGTTGCGGTAAAGGCGGTCGACGTCCTTGCGCTCCAGCTCGTCGGCGCGCGCGGCCGGGTCGATCTTCGCCTGCCAGAGCGTCTCGTCGGCCAGCAGGTTGCCGACCCCGGCCAGCACCGACTGGTCCAGCAGCCGGGCCTTGACCGCGGACCGGCCACGGGTGATCCGGGTCCGGAAGTCCGCGGCGGTGATGCCCTCGGCGTCCGGGCCGAGGCCGGACAGGTCCGGGTCCAGGCGGACGCGTCCGAGGCGGCGCTTGTCGAAGAGCCGGAACTGGCCGCCGTCGGCGAAGTTCATCGTGAAGCGGTCCCATTCGGCCTTGCGGGGCTGGCGGTCCGGTCGCTCCGGGCCGCCGCCGATCCGCTCGCCGGAGGAGTTGGTGACGACGATCCGGCCACCCATCCCCAGGTGCACGCCCAGCGAGGGGCCCTCGGTGCCGTCGGCGGTGACGGTGTCGCACCACATCGTCTTGCCGCACCGGTTCGCCGCGGTGAGCTTCCCGCCCTCGAGCGCGGTCGCGATGTCGCCGGGACGGTGCGGGCGGCAGACCCACTCGTCCCGGTCGTCGATGTCGGTGATCCGCCGGCCGACGGCCTCGACCAGCACCTGACGCGCGTTCTCCACCTCGGGCAGCTCCGGCACGTCACGGAGTCTGCCGAAGATCCGGTGCGCTCGCGCGTTCGTATGCCGGTCGTCGTGGACGGCGGAGGCCAGCACGACATCGAGCGGTGGCTCGGGTGCACGGAACTGCCGGACAGACCCGTACCGGACCGGATGACGCACCTGGTGCGCGGCCTCGGGGACCGTGCGGGCGCCGACGCGGGTCCGGAACACTCACACGGCGGTCATCGTTGACGTCGGACGTGAGCACCGAACGGATGCGGGTACGGGCACCGGAGCTGCGCGGGCGGCGGTGGCTGAACACCGGGGGCGCGTCGCTCTCGCTGGCCGGGCTGCGCGGCAGGATCGTCGTGCTGGACTTCTGGACGTTCTGCTGCGTCAACTGCCTGCACGCCCTCGACGAGCTGCGCCCGGTGGAGGAAGAGTTCGGCGACGTCCTGGTGATCATCGGGGTGCACTCGCCGAAGTTCGTGCACGAGGCCGACCCGGCCGCCGTCGAGGCCGCGGTGGAGCGCTACGGCGTCGCGCACCCGGTGCTCGACGACCCCGAGCTCGTCACCTGGGACGCCTACGCCGCGCGGGCCTGGCCGACCCTGGCCGTGATCGACCCGGCCGGGCAGGTCGTGGCGCGGATGGCCGGCGAGGGGCACGGCCCGGGGCTGGCGTCGCTGGTCCGGGAGCTCGTCGCCGAGCACGAGGCCGCGGGCACGCTGCGCCGCGGCGACGGTCCCTACGTCGCGCCGCCGGCCCCGGAGACCGCGCTCCGGTTCCCGGGCAAGGTCGTCGCGCTGCCCGGCGGGACGTTCCTGGTCTCCGACACCGCGCACCACCAGGTCGTCGAGCTGGAGGCGGACCTGGTGACCGAACGGCGCCGGTTCGGCGCGGGCTCGCGGGGCTTCGTCGACGGGCCCGCGGACACCGCGCGGTTCAGCGAGCCGCAGGGCCTGCTCGTGCTGCCCGGCGGTACGGAGGTGCTCGTCGCCGACACCGTCAACCACGCCCTGCGCGCGGTCGACCTGACGACCGGCGCCGTCGCGACCGTCGCCGGGACCGGCTCCCAGCTGCGCGAACGCGTCCTGCCCGGCGCAGCGTCGGCCGAGCTCTCCTCCCCGTGGGACCTCGTGTGGTGGGACGGGCGGGTCGTCGTCGCGATGGCCGGGCCGCACCAGCTGTGGTCGTTCGACCCGGCGTCGGGCGAGACCACCGTGCTGGCCGGGACGACGAACGAGGGCCTGCGCGACGGGCCGCCGGACGAGGCGTTCTTCGCCCAGCCCAGCGGGCTCGCCGTCGACGACGAGAACACGCTCTGGGTGGCCGACTCCGAGACCTCGGCGCTGCGACGGGTGCAGCGCGCACCGGCCGTCGGGGCGGAGGTGGGCACCGCCGTCGGGCAGGGCCTGTTCGAGTTCGGGCACCGCGACGGGCCGGCCGCCGAGGCGCTGCTGCAGCACCCGCTCGGCGTGGCCGTGCTGCCGGACGGGTCGGTGGCCGTGGCCGACACCTACAACGGCGCGGTACGGCGCTTCGACCCGTCGACCACGACCGTCTCCACCCTCGCCGAGGGTCTCGCCGAGCCGTCGGACCTGCTGGTCGACGGCGACGAGCTGATCGTCGTCGAGAGCGCGGCGCACCGTCTGGTGCGGCTGCCGATCCCGGCCGGCGCCCAGGTCGACGGCGCCGCGCACACGGTCCGGCGGGCCCCGACCGATCTCTCCCCCGGCGCCGTCGAGCTGAGGATCGCGTTCGCCCCTCCGGCCGGTCAGCACCTCGACGACCGCTTCGGCGACCCGACGTCGCTGACGGTCGCCGCGTCCCCGCCGGAGCTGCTCGTCGAGGGCGCCGGCACCGCGACCGGCCTGACCCGCACACTGCACCTGTCCCCCGGCGTCACCGACGGGGTCCTGCAGGTCAGCGTCGCCGCGGCGTCCTGCGACGATGACGGCGGCACGTTCGCCGCCTGCCACCGCTACCAGCAGGACTGGGGCATCCCGGTCCGCCTGGCCCCGGGCGCCGACGCCGTCCTGGACCTCGACCTGCGCGCCGTCTGAGCGTCCGTGTCCCTGCGCTGCGGGGTGTTCCGGCGGTGCGGGCTCAGGGCCCGAGCCAGGCCAGGACGGCCATGACGCGCCGGTGGTCGTCCGAGGACGGCGGCAGGCCGAGCTTGGTGAAGATCGAGGAGATGTGCTTCTCGACCGCCCCCTGGGTGATCACCATCAGACGTCCGATCGCGGTGTTCGTCCGGCCCTCGGCCATCAGGCCGAGCACCTCGCGCTCGCGCGGGGACAGCTCGGCGATCGGGTCCTTGCGGCGGCGCTTGGACAGCAGCGCGGAGACGACCTCCGGGTCCAGGACGGTGCCGCCGTCGGCGACCCGGGTCAGGGCGTCGGAGAGGTCGGCCAGCCGGGAGACGCGGTCCTTGAGCAGGTAGCCGATCCCGCCGCCGGCTTCCAGCAGGTCGGTCGCGTAGGACTCCTCGACGTACTGGCTCAGCACCAGGATCTTCGTCTCGGGCAGCGTCCGGCGGATCTGCAGGGCGGCGCGCAGGCCCTCGTCGGTGAACGTCGGCGGCATCCGGACGTCGACGACGGCGACCTCCGGCCGGTGGGTGTTCACCGCCTCGACCAGTGCCTCGCCGTCTCCGACCGCGGCGACGACCGTCGCGCCGGCCTCGTCGAGCAGCCGGACCAGCCCCTCGCGCAGCAGCAGCGAGTCCTCGGCCAGCACCACCCTCATCGCCATGGCCCCATCCTCGCCGACGCCGCCGGTCAGCTCTCGCCCAGCCCGGCCAGCGGGATCTCCGCGGTCAGCGCGGTCGGACCGCCGGTGGGGCTGGACACCTCCAGCGAGCCTTCGACGATCTCCAGGCGGTCGGCCAGCCCGGCCAGGCCGTGGCCCTTGCCCAGGTGCGCGCCGCCGACGCCGTCGTCGGTCACGGTGACCAGCAGGATGTCGTCGCCGGAGGTCACCGTGACCGTGCACAGGCTCGCCTGCGCGTGCTTGGCGACGTTCGTCAGGGCCTCGCTGACCACGAAGTAGGCGGTGTTCTCCACGAGCGCGGGCAGGCGGGTGCCGTCGGCCAGGGCGACGTCGAGCGAGACCTGCACCGGGCAGCGCGCGGCCGCCGCGGCCAGGGCGGGGCCGAGCCCGCGGTCGGCCAGGATCGGCGGGGCGATCCCCCGCGACAGCGCCCGCAGCTCGGTCAGCGCCTCGTGGCTCTGAGCCAGCGCCTCGGCGAGCAGCGGGCGGACACGCTCGGGGTCGTCGTCCAG
The DNA here is from genome assembly GCF_004217185.1 of Pseudonocardia sediminis. Lineage (NCBI taxonomy): Bacteria > Bacillati > Actinomycetota > Actinomycetes > Pseudonocardiales > Pseudonocardiaceae > Pseudonocardia > Pseudonocardia sediminis. The sequence continues at coordinate 4,146,982 of NZ_SHKL01000001.1, forward strand.
GCGCCGGACGGCGGCCTCGATGTCCATCCCGAGACGTACCAGGCGTTGCTGCGGGCCGTCGTGGATGTCGCGCTCGAGCCGTCGCAGCGTCTGAGCCTCGGCCGCGACGGCGGCGCGGCGGCCGGCCGCGAGCTGCTGGGCCCGCGCCCGCAGCGCTGCGGTCTGGTTGGTGAGCAGACCGCGGGCCAGCAGCGCGCGGACGTCGGTCAGCCAGCGCACCACGATCGGCAGCGTGGCCAGCAGCAGGACGCCGAGCCCGGTGTTGAGCGCGACGTCACCGAGCCGGGACTCGACGCCGGTGATGGAGCCGAACAGCGTCCAGCCGTCCTCCCCCTTCGGCAGCGACCACTGCCAGAACACGTAGAACAGACCGCCCAGCCCGACCACGGCCCAGACCAGCGCGATCAGCGCCGTCACCAGCCGCATCGGGAACCCGGCCACGGCGTGGGCGAGGTCGCGCCACGACTGCGGGTCGGCGAGCCCGCGCAGCAGCCGGACCATGCCCTTGCCCCGGGTCGGGCGGTAGTGGTGCGGCGGGAGCGGCCGGCCGGTCGCGGCCTCGGTGGCGCGCCGCTCCAGCCCGGCGAAGCCCCGGGCGGCGGCGAGCGTGCCGACCGTGATCGGCAGACCGATCCAGGCCACCGCCGTCCCGGCGCCGAGCACCAGCCCGACCAGCACCACCACGAACGTCACGATCGCCAGCGGCAGACCCGCCATCAGGTACGCCATCTGCGCGCCGAGACGTGTCCGGCCGGGCCAGGTGGCCGGCCAGGTCATCGACCCGAGCGCGTTGGCCGGGACGTGCAGCACGCCCTCGCGCATGATCCCGTCGCGCAGCGCGCCGTAGGGGTGCCAGCCGCCGGCCGACCGGACCAGATGGGTCTCGCCCGGGCCCAGGTCGTGCGGGGCCTCGCCGGGACGGCCACCGCCGAACCGGCCGTCGTCGAGCTGCTCACCACCGATCCGGGCGGCTCCGTACCCGTCGTCGGCGATGCCGGTGCGCGACCGCACGCGGCGGGTCTCCCCGCCGTCCCCGGTCTCCTCCGGCACGCGACCACCTTCGTCCGAGTCGGGCCCCTCCGCGGCGGGAGCCTCCCTGGCGAGGGTAGGGCCATCGGCGGTCCGCCGGGTGTACCGATCACCACAGACGCTTCGGGAGCCGGCCCCGGGGCTGCGCGGCCCCCGGTGTCGGTGATTGGCTGGCCCGATGGAGTTCGTCGACGTCGACCGGACCGGGTCGGTACTGATCATCACGCTCAACGACCCGAAGCGGCGCAACCCGCTCTCGTCCCGGATGCGCGAGGAGCTGCTCACCGTGCTGGGCGACGCCCGCGACGACGACGCCGTGCGCGCGGTCGTCCTCACCGGCGCCGGCGGGTTCTTCTGTGCCGGCGGCGACATCTCCAGCATGAACGACGACCGCCCGACCGGGGTCTACCGTCTGCACCTGCTCGGACGCGTCGTCGAGGCGCTGGTGACCCTGCCCAAGCCGGTGATCGCGGCCGTCGAGGGCGGGGCGTACGGCGCGGGCCTGTCGCTGATGACGCACTGCGACCACGTCGTCGTCGCCGACGACGCCCGGCTGTGCTCGTCGTTCGGCGCGCTCGGGCTCGGGACGGACGGCGGTCTGAGCTGGTCGCTGCCGCGCCGCGTCGGACAGGGGCGGGCGGCCGAGATGGTCCTGTTCGGGGAGGTCGTCGACGCCGCACGCGCGGAGCGGATCGGGCTGGTCGAACGCGTCGTGCCGAGCGGGAGCGCCCGAGACGCGGCGCTGGAGCGGGCCGCGCTGCTGACCACGAAGTCGCGTCCCGGTCTCGCCGCGAACAAGGCGACGCTGGGCGCCGCCGACTTGACCGGGCTGCGCCGGGTGCTCGAGGAGGAGACCCGCCACCAGCTGGAGCTGATGTCCGGCGCCGACTTCGCCGAGGGCGTCGCCGCCTTCCGCGAACGCCGCACGGCCCGCTTCGAGGCCTGACCCCACCTCCGCGGTCGTCCACCGGTGACAACGGTTCGGTTACTGTTCGCCACCCCTGGTGACCGAGCGTGTTTGTCGATCACTAGGCTGCGCCGATGAACGCGCGCACCCGACGTCCCGTCCGGCTGACGACGCTGCTGGTCGCGGGCCCGTTGCTGGTGGGCGTGCTCGCCGGGTGTGCCGGCACCGACTCCGCGTCGCCGAACCAGCCGGGCGGCGCGATCGACACCGCGGGCGCCCCCGCCCAGGCCTGCGCCCTCGTGCCGGCCGAGGAGATCCAGGCCGGCACCGGGATCGGCGTCGGGGACGGCACGCCCGGCGGGGACGACGCCCGCTCGACCTGCACCTACGCCGCATCCGGCGCGGGCCCGGGCCTGACCGTCGGCGTCGAGACCGCCGACCGGTTCGCCGACAAGGCCGAGAGCACCCAGCGCTCGTCCGGGGTCCCGGCCGCGGACATCGCCGACGTGGGCGAGGCCGCCCGGTTCTACTTCAGCACCACGCAGCTGCCCACCGGACTGGGCACGCTGGTGGTCCGGGGCGACGACATGACCGTCGACGTCACGGTGCAGGGACTGACCGACCCGTCCCGTTCCCGCGAGACCGCCACGACGGTCGCCCGCACCGCCCTGGACAACGGCTGAGTCGACGCCGGGGCCGCTACGCCTGGGGCCCGCTGAAGTTCGGCGTGCGCTTCTCCCGGTGCGCGGCCACCCCCTCGGCGACGTCGGGCAGCCCGAAGCCGTAGAACTCCAGCGCGAGCGACGCGTCGAACGACGGCCCGGCCACCCGGTACCAGCTGTTGAGCGCCTGCTTGGTCCAGCTGATCGCGCTCGGCGCACCGGCGGTGAGGCTGCGCGCGACCTCCAGCGCGGTCTCCTGTACCTCCTCGTCGTCGACGCACAGCGAGACCAACCCGATCCGCTCCGCCTCCTCGCCGGTGATCGGCTTGCAGGTCAGCAGGTAGTACTTGGCCTTGGCCATGCCGCACAGCAGCGGCCAGCAGATCGCGGCGTGGTCGCCCGCGGCGACGCCGAGACGGGTGTGCCCGTCGACGATCTTCGCGGTGCGTGCGGCCACCGAGACGTCGGCGAGCAGGCCGATCGCCAGCCCCGCCCCGACCGCCGGGCCGTGGATCGCCGAGACCACCGGCTTCGAGCAGTTGATCACGTTGTAGACCATGTCGCGGGCCTCGCGCAGCACCCGGGTGCGGACGACGGGGTCGGCGACCATCTCCTCGATCATGTCGAACGCCCCGCCCGCGGAGAACGCCCGTCCCTCGCCGCGGACCAGCACCGCGCGGACGGTCGGGTCGCGGTCGATCACCGGCCAGATGTCGGCGAGCTGCTGGTGGGCGTCGGCGCCGACGGCGTTGAGGTTCGGCCCGTCCAGGACGATCCGCAGGATCCCCTCCTCCGGGCGTTCGACGCGCAGGGCGGTGAAGGGTGCGTACCGGTCGGGGGTCTCAGAGGTCATGGGCCGCACCGTAGGCCGAACTCCCGGCAGTGATCCACCCCGCGGAGACTCGCGTCGCGGGCGCGGGCATGGTGGGCTACCGACGAGTAGTGGCGACGGCGGCGACTCCGCCGCGACGTGAACGAGAGCGAGGACCACCGTGGATCCCTCCGACCTGCAGGACGTGCTGGACTCGGTGCGCGACTTCATCCGCACCGAGGTGGTGCCGGCCGAGGAGCAGATCGAGGCCGACGACGCCGTCCCGGAGCGGATCGTCGCCCAGTGCAGGTCGATGGGCCTCTACGGCTTCACCATCCCCGAGCAGTACGGCGGCCTCGGCCTGACCGTGAGCGAGGAGGTGCGACTGGCGTTCGAGCTCGGCTGGACCACCCCCGCGCTGCGCTCACTGTTCGGAACGAACAACGGCATCGCCGGGCACGTGCTGATGGAGGGCGGCACCGAGGAGCAGAAGGCCGAGTGGCTGCCCAAGCTCGCCAGCGGCGAGGTGACGGCGTCGTTCGGGCTGACCGAGGCCGACGCCGGGTCCGACCCGTCGTCGCTGGCCACCCGGGCCGTCCGCGACGGTGACGAGTGGGTCCTCAACGGCTCCAAGCGCTACATCACCAACTCCCCCGTCGCCGATGTGATCATGGTCTTCGCGAAGACGAACCCGGACGTCGCCGGCAACCGCGGGATCTCCACGTTCCTGGTCCCGAAGGGCACCCCCGGGCTCTCGATCGGTCCGAAGGACCACAAGATGGGCCAGTTCGGTGCCTGGACCGCCGACGTGTACCTCGACGACGTCCGCGTCCCGGCCTCCGCGCTCGTCGGCGGCCCGGACGGGGTCGACACCGGGTTCGTCACCGCCGCCAAGTGCCTCGCGCACGGACGGCTGCACATCGCCGCCGTCTGCGTCGGGATGGCCGACCGGCTCGTGCACGAGTCGGTCGAGTTCGCGAAGACCCGCGAGCAGGGCGGCAAGCCGATCGCCCGGTTCCAGCTGGTCCAGGGCCTGATCGCGGACTCGGTGACCGACCACCGCGCCGGCCGCGGCCTGGTCCTCGACGCGGCCCGGGGGTTCGACGCCGGCACCGACCGGGTCTCCGGTCCGGCCACGGCCAAGTACTTCTGCTCCGAGATGGTCGGGCGCGTCGCCGACCGCGCGGTGCAGGTGCACGGCGGTGCCGGCTACATGCGCGGGGTGACCGTCGAGCGCTTCTTCCGCGACGCCCGCCTGTTCCGGATCTACGAGGGCACCAGCCAGATCCAGCAGGTCATCATCGCCCGCGACGCCCTCGGAAAGGCGGCCCGCGCCTGACGTCCCACCAACGGCGCCGGGTGTCCGCGACGCCCAACGCACCCGGCACCCGGCACGCGGCGCCCCGAGGGGTCCCCTCGCGGCGTCCCGCGCCCAGAGGGGTCCCCTCGCTCACCGCGAGGCCCCGACAGCTCCCCTCGGGGCCTCGCCGCCCGTCGGCGCGGCCGCGCCCGACGTCGTCTCCCGTGTCCGGAAGGGTCCCCTCGCTCACCGAGGGGTCCCGAAGACTCCCCTCGAGACCTCGGCAGGTGCGCCGCCGCCGGCCCGTCGGCGCACCCGACGCCGGACCACGTCCCAAGGGGTCCACTCGCTCACCACAGCGTCCCGAAGGCTCCCCCAGACCCCGTCAAACCGTCGGCCCGCCGGGACAGCCGGCCGCGCCCGACAACGACTCCCGTGTCCGTAAGGGTCCCCTCGCTCACCGAGGGGTCCTGCAGGCTCCCCTCGTGACGCGATCATGGTTCGGCGGGGACTGCTGTGAGGGCTGGTGTGGGGAGCAGCGCGGCCTGCTCGTGGCACCGGTGCAGCTCGGCCAGGACGTCGCGCGGACGGGTGCGGAGGTCGCTCGGAAGTGTCTGCATCACCACGACGCCCTTCGCCATCATCGAGGACCGCCGCCGGACCGTTCGTGCGTAGTCGGCGGGGCTCAGGTGGTACTCCACGGAGTCGATCTCCCAGGCGAGTCCGACGTCGTCGAACCACGCGTCGGGGAAGGCGATCAGATGCCCCTCGTCGTCCTCCAGGCGCGGGTTCCACAGCGGCGCGGTCAGTCCGCTGCGCAGGACGAGCGCCCGGGCCTCGGCCTCGGCGACCGACCGGACCCCGTCGGAGATCTCCCGGAGCACGTCACGCACGATGGCGGTCCCCCGGCTGCTCCCCCGTTCCAGCTCCTCGACGAGCTCGGACACGGTGCACCGCCCGCGCTGGACGACCTCGGCGACGACGGTCCGGACCGCGTTGCGATCGCGGGACCGTCGGGCGAAGTCGCACACCGCCCGTGGGATCGGAGCCAGCGGCCACCGGCCCGGCTCCGGGTCGGGCAGCCGATGCGTCCGTTCCAGCAGCGCGACGCCTGCACCGGCCCGTCGTCGGGCGTGCGGGACCAGGACGTGGATCGGGCCGAAGGGCGCCGGGGCGTTGCGGAGACCGTGCAGCGCCAGGGCGTCCAGCCCGGTCAAGACCGCGCCGGGACCGGCGTGGAGCAGCGACGCGTGCCGGTGGTCGTCGCGCGTCGGCGGCCCGTTGCCGAGCTTGACGATGCCCAGCGCCAGGCTGCTCCACGGCCCACCCGGACGGCACCGCCGCGACACCGTGCGCCGGTGCAACCCGAGCGCTTCCAGCATCGCGACGGTGACCACGTAACCACCGCACAGAGCCGGCAGATCGTCGATCCGTGGACCACGACGTCCGCGCGTACTACGTACATCGACCATGCCGACAGCCTCACCCCGGCCAGGGTGGACCGACCCCACGATCTCGCCGCTGTGGACGCGCCGACCAGGTTGTGGACAGGCCTCCCATCACAGGTCCCGGAGGATCCCCTCGCTCGCCACGACGTCCCCGAGGTTCCCCTCGGGCTCCGGCTGACCCGCGCCGAGCGACGGGGTCGGAGCCCGAGGCCGGCTCCCCCATGTCCTGAGGGGCCCCCTCGCTCACCACGGAGTCTCCGAGGATCCCCTCGGGACGCGGCTGCCTCCGTTGGGAGTCCCGAGGGCCGCGGCCTCCGGGTCGCGATCGGCGTCCCACGGGGTCCCCTCACTCACCGGGACGTCCCCAGGGCTCCCCCTGGGGCCTCGCCGACTCCTCCGGGGCGCACGAGGCCGGAGGCTCCGGGTCGCCACGGTGTCCCATGGGGTCCCCTCGCTCACCACCGGGTCCCTGGGGTTCCCCTCGGGACGCCCGGGGTCCGGGCGCGGGGCGCGGCGGGGAGGGGCGCGGCGGCGCGGGCGGGTCGCGGCGGGTGCAGGGGCGGGCCTGCACACGACGACGCCCCCTCGGCGGACCGAGGGGGCGTCGTGAGGTGCGGGGTGCGTGCGGCTCAGTGGTCCGCGGGCCGGATGTGGTACTCGAACACCAGCCCACCGATCGCACCGAGCAACAGGATGCCGGCGATCACGATCAGCCACACGTAGAAGAACGCCAGACCGATCCCGACCAGGGCGGCCGCACCGGCCATCATCACCGGCCAGTAGCTGCCCGGGGAGAAGAAGCCGACCTCGCCGGCGCCGTCGGAGACCTCGGCCTCGGCGTTGTCCTCCGGGCGCTCCTCGAGACGGCGGGAGACGAACCGGAAGTACGTGCCGACGATCAGCGACAGGCCGCCGGTCAGGAACAGCGCGGACACGCCGACAGCCTCACCGGCCAGGATCGTGTAGACGATCGCGCACAGGAAGAAGAACCCGGTGCAGAGTTCGAAGATGCGGGACTCGATCTTCATCTGTCGACCCCTCTCAGCCGTTGGCCTGCGCGGCCAGCTGCCCGCGCTCGGTGGTGAACGGGTAGGTGGTGACGGCCTCGGGGGCGCACCACTGACCGCAGTTCAGCGCGGCCAGCGCCTCACCTGCGGTGTAGGGGAGCCGGGTCTGCGGATTGTCCTGCTTGCGCAGGGCGATGTAGCGGTCGAACAGCTCCGGCGAGATCGCCCGGACCTCGAAGTTCATCTGCGCGTGGTAGGAGCCGCAGAGCTCGGCGCACCGGCCGACGAAGGCACCCTCGCGCTCGATGTTGTCGATCACGTAGGTGTTGTCCTGCTCGTTCTTCTCCGGCATCGGGAAGACGTCGCGCTTGAACAGGAACTCCGGCACGTAGAACGAGTGGATGACGTCGTTCGAGGCCTGCGTGAACTGGATGCTGCGGTCGGTCGGCAGCACCAGGATCGGGATCGTGCTGCTCGTGCCCAGCGTCTCGACCGGGCGTCCGTCGGAGGCCAGCTGGTTCGGGTAGTCGAACCGCCAGTTCCACTGGAACCCGGTGATCGCGACCTGCACGTCGGCGGGGCGCCCGTTCGACGGGTCCGTCTTGTCCACGTAGTTCTGGACGTTGACGGTGAACCCGAACAGGACCGCGACGATGACCGTCGGGATCGCGGTGAACACCAGCTCGACCGGCAGGTTGTACTGCGTCTGGCGCGGCAGCGAGCCGTCGTCGTCCTTCTTCTTGCGGTGCAGGATGATCGCCCAGAACATCGCGGCCCAGGTGATCACGCCGACGATCAGCGCGGCGATCGCCGAATAGGTCCACAGGTTCCGCATCGACTCGGCCTCGGGGGTCACCCCGACCGGCCAGCCGAACCGGATGACCTCCTCCACGGAGCATCCGGTGAGCGCGGGCACCGCCAGCGCGGCCACCACACCCAGCTTCGCCACCCGGACGAAACGGGAGCGGGTGGACCCCGTCGCGCGTTCTGCTCGGCCCACTGCGCGCCGCCTTCCTGACGTCTGTTCTCACTGCGCCGTTCACGCATCGTTGCTGCGTGCACTGCTTGTACGGTGGGGGCGACAAGATCACGCACTGCGCGACTTTCGACCTCGCGTAGAGACTAGACGAACGAGGCCCACCACGCGCTCCCCGGGGTGCCACACCCGGGGCGTTCACGACCCGTTCAGGCGACTCTGCATACTGATTCGTGTGTGCGGACTGCTGGGACTGCTGACCGCCGGGGCGGATGCCGCCACCCGGGTGGAGCCGATCGCCGACGCGCTGCGGTGCGCTCGTCATCGGGGACCGGACGAGAGCGGGACGTGGAACGACCACGACCTGGTCCTCGGGTTCAACCGACTGTCGATCATCGACGTCGACCATTCGCACCAACCCCTGCACTGGGGACCGGTGCCCGGTGAGGACACGCGCTACACGATCGTCTTCAACGGCGAGATCTACAACTACCTCGAGCTGCGCGAGGAGCTGATCGAGACCTTCGACGCGGCCTTCGCGACCGAGGGCGACGGCGAGGTCATCGTCGCGGCGTTCCACTACTGGGGCCCCGACGCGGTGCAGCGCCTGCGCGGCATGTTCGCGTTCGCGATCTGGGACGTGGTCGAGCGCGAGCTGTTCGTGGCCCGCGACCCGTTCGGCATCAAGCCCCTGTTCCTGGCCACCACGCCGGCCGGCACGGTCTTCGCCAGCGAGAAGAAGTCGATCCTGGCGCTGGCCCAGAACATGGGCATCGGCCTGGACCTGGAGCCGGCGGCGCTGCAGCAGTACCTGACGCTGCAGTACGTCCCGGAGCCGTGGTCGCTGCACCGGATGATCTCCCGCGTCGAGTCCGGCACGCACGTCACGGTCAGCCCCGCCGAGGAGCCGGTGCACCAGCGCTACTTCCAGCCGAAGTTCCTGTCCCTGCCCTCGCACGCCCCGGCCAGCGCCGAGGCCGAGGCGATCGTGCACGGCGAGATCGCCGACGTCCTGCGCGACTCGGTGGCCAAGCACATGCGCGCCGACGTGACGGTGGGTGCCTTCCTCTCCGGCGGCATCGACTCCACCGCGATCGCGGCGCTGGCCAAGGAGCACAACCCGAACCTGATCACCTTCACCACCGGGTTCGAGCGTGAGGGCTACTCCGAGGTCGACGTGGCCGCGGAGTCCGCCGCCGCGATCGGCGTCCGGCACGTGGTCCGCACGGTCAAGCCGGACGAGATGATGGAGGCCCTGCCCCTCATCGTCTGGTACCTCGACGACCCGGTGGCCGACCCCGCGCTCGTCCCGCTGTGGTTCATCGCCCGCGAGGCCCGCGAGCACGTCAAGGTCGTGCTCTCCGGTGAGGGCGCGGACGAGCTCTTCGGCGGCTACTCGATCTACCGGGAGCCGCTGTCGCTGGCCCCGTTCGAGAAGGTCCCGGGAACGCTGCGGCCGCTGATGCGCCGCGCGTCGCGCAAGATGCCCGAGGGCATGCGGGGCAAGGACCTGCTGCGCCGCGGCTCGCTCTCGCTGGAGCAGCGCTACTACGGCAACGCCCGGATCTTCCGCGACGACCAGCTGCACGAGGTGCTGCGCGGCTACGACCCTCGCGTCAGTCACGTCGACGTCACCGCCCCGCACTACTTCGCCTCGCGCGACTGGGACGACGTCGCGCGGATGCAGCACGTGGACCTGTTCACCTGGCTGCGCGGCGACATCCTGGTCAAGGCCGACAAGATGACGATGGCGCACTCGCTGGAGCTGCGCGTGCCGTTCCTGGACCCGGAGGTCTTCGACGTCGCGTCGTCGCTGCCGCAGGCCCAGAAGATCACCCACGGCGCGAACGGCACCACCAAGTACGCGCTGCGCCGTTCGCTGGAGGGGATCATCCCCTCGCACGTGCTGAACCGGCCCAAGCTGGGCTTCCCGGTGCCGATCCGGCACTGGCTGCGTGACGAGATGTACGCCTGGGCGCGCGACATCATTCAGGAGTCCGGCGCCGGTCACCTGATCGACCTGCAGGCCGTGCACCGCATGCTCGACGCGCATCGGTCCGGCCCGGTCGACCACAGCCGCCGGATCTGGACGATGCTGGTCTTCCTGCTCTGGCACGGCATCTTCGTCGAGCGCCGGATCACCCCCGAGATCCCGACGCCGCACTACCCGGTCAAGATCTAGGACCTCCACCGACGACGAACGGCCGGTGACCCTCGCGGGTCACCGGCCGTTCGTGTGTTCCGGGCGGGGTCAGGCGGGCAGGACGGCCTGGATCTCGTCGGCGGCGGCGTCGCCGTAGGTGTCGCGCAGGCGGGTCAGAGCGGCCTCGCGGTCCCAGGTCCACTCCTGCGGGCCGTCGGACTCCAGCACGTAGGTCGCGATGAGCGCGCCGAGCTGGGCCGAGCGCTCCAGGGACAGGCCACCGTTGAGAGCAGTCAGGAAGCCGGCGCGCCAGGCGTCGCCGACACCGGTCGGGTCGACGAGCTCGGTCGGCGGGACGACGTCGACGCGGGTCTCGGTGCCGTCGCGCTCGACGATCACCACGCCCTTCTCGCCGTAGGTGGTGATCCGGGTGTCGACCTTGCTCGCGATCTCCTCGGCGGTCCAGCCGGTCTTCTTGAGCAGCAGCTCGTACTCGTAGTCGTTGGTGACCAGGTACTTGGCGCCCTCGATCAGTCGCCGGACCTCGGGGCCCTCCATGCGGGCCAGCTGCTGCGACGGGTCGGCGAGGAAGGGGTAGCCCTTCTCGCGGCACTCGTCGGTGTGGCGGACCATGGCGTCCGGGTCGCTGGCGCCGATTAGCACCAGGTCGAACCCGCCGACGCGCTCGGCGATCGGGGCGAGCTCGATCTCGCGGGACTTCGCCATGGCGCCGGTGTAGAAGGATGCGATCTGGCGCATGTCGTCGTCGGTGGTGCAGGTGAAACGTGCGGTGTGCACGTCGTCGAAGGTGGAGACGCCCGAGGTGTCGACCCCGACGTCGTCGAGGAGCTTCTTGTAGTCGGCGAAGTCCGGCCCCACCGCACCGACGAGCACCGGGGCCTGGCCCAGCACGCCGAGGGCGAACGCGATGTTGCCGGCCACGCCGCCCCGCCGGACCACCAGCTCGTCGACCAGGAAGCTGACCGAGATGCGGTCGAGCTGATCGGCGAGCAGCTGCTCGGAGAACTTCCCGGGGAAGTGCATGAGGTGGTCGGACGCGATGGATCCCGTTACGGCAATAGGCACGTAAGGCACCCTACGACAGAGAACGGGCCCCGTCAGGATCGAAGAGATCATGACGGGGCCCGTTCGGGTCCCTGACCAGGTCCTTCCGGACCTGTGAGGACTACGACAACCGGCGGACTCGGATCAGTTGAACGAGTCACCGCAGGCGCACGAGCCGCCCGCGTTCGGGTTGTCGATCGTGAAGCCCTGCTTCTCGATCGTGTCGACGAAGTCGATCTGTGCGCCCTGCAGGTACGGCGCGCTCATCCGGTCCACCCCGACCTTGAGGCCGTGGAAGTCCTTGAACAGGTCGCCGTCGAGCGAGCGGTCGTCGAAGAACAGCTGGTACCGCAGACCGGCACAGCCGCCCGGCTGCACCGCGATCCGCAGGTGCATGTCGTCGCGGCCCTCCTGCTCGAGCAGGGCCCGCGCCTTGACGGCGGCCGCATCACTGAGTTCGACGCCGTGCGTCTCGGTGGTGGTGTCCACCGTGTTGTCTACGGTCATGACTCTCCCAACAACGTGCGGAACGGAACTTGTTCCCGGCGGACGCCGGTCTCGTCGATCGGATTCCGTCCGGTTCTCGGCCCTGACGTCCTGTGACCATGGTATGCCCTTCCGGCCCCTGCGGGGGGAGGCGAGGGCCATCCCATCCGTCTCCACGGCCCGGTGACGTCGCTCACCGCTCCCCCGGCGGGCCCGCGCGGGACCGCCGACGTCAGCGGCTCCAGCGCCGGGCGACCTGCGCGGCCAGCGACGCGAGCGTCCCGGCCGGGTCGGCGAGCGAGGCCTCCAGACCGGACTCGTCGGCGACGGCGTAGGTGGCGTCCACCCCCGCGGCACCGGCCTCACGCCGCCCGACCGACACCTGACCGGCCAGGACCAGGCACGGCATCCCGCGGTCCGCGGCACCCCGGGCGACCGCGGTGACGAGCTTCCCGCGCAGCGACTGCCAGTCGAAGCTGCCCTCGCCGGTGACCGCGAGCCCGCCGGACGCGGCCGCGGCGTCCAGCTCGGCGTCCAGGCCGGTCAGCGTCCGCACCAGGCCGGCGCCGGACTCGCGCCGGGCCCCGAGCGCCAGCAGCGCCGCCCCGAGACCGCCCGCGGCCCCGGCGGCGGGCTCGTCGCGCACATCGGTGCCGGTCGCGGCGTCCAGGACGCCGGCGAACACCGCGAGCGCGGCGTCCAGCTCGGCGACGGCGGTGGCGTCGGCGCCCTTCTGCGGGCCGAACACCGCGGCGGCGCCGTGCGTGCCGAGCAGCGGGTTGTCGACGTCGGCGGCGGTGACCAGCTCGATCCCGTCCAGGTGCGGGACCGGTCCGAGCGCGGCGCAGCGGGCCAGCGGGGCGCCGCCGTCGGGCAGCGGGGTCCCGTCCTCGCCGAGGGGGACGGCGCCGAGCGCGGCCAGCATCCCGGCGCCGCCGTCGGTCGTGGCCGAGCCCCCGAGCCCGACGACGATCCGCCGGGCCCCGGCGTCGCGGGCGGCGGCCAGGAGCTCCCCGACGCCGCGGCTGGTCGCCGAGCGGGCGACGTCCGGGGTCCGCCGCTCGCGCGGCACGTGGTGCAGCCCGCACGCGGCGGCGGCCTCGAGGTAGGCGGTGTCGCCGACCCGCAGCCAGGACCCCGTCACGGTGCCGCCCAGCGGGCCGGTCACCGGCAGCTCGTGCAGCGTGCCGCCGAGCGCGGCCTGGAGCACCTCGGCGAAGCCGGTGCCGCCGTCGGCGAGGGGGACGACGCGCACGTCGTCGGCGGGGGCGGCACGCCGCCAGCCGGTCGCGATCGCCTCCGCGGCGTCGCGGGCACTGAGCGTCCCGCCGAAGGAGTCCGGAGCCACGACCACGCGCATGACGCGCAGGCTAGCCGCGCCCGTACTCTGGGACGCGTGAGGTTCCTGCGCCGCTCCGAGAGCACCGACGCCGAGTCCGGCACGTCGACGACCACCACGGGCGACAGCGCCGGGGGCACCGCCGTCTCGGAGTCCGAGGCGGAGGTCCGCTCGCGCACGCACACCACGCCCGGCAAGGGCCGCGCGACCCCCAAGCGGCGTGAGGCCGAGGCCCCCGGACGCCGTCGTGGCCCGGCCCCGCCCCCGCCGCGGACCCAGCGCGAGGCGTCCCGGCTGGCCAAGGCGAACCGGCCCCCGAAGGAGGACCGGCGCAAGGCCGCCGCGGAGCGCCGCAGGCGGATGGACGCCGGCGACGACCGGGTGCTGCTCCCCCGCGACCGCGGGCCGGTGCGGGCCTACGTGCGCGACGTCGTCGACTCCCGGCCGCACGTCATCGGGTTGTTCCTGCCGCTGGCCGCGCTCGTCGTGATCGCCGCGCTGGTGCAGGTCCCGGCGGTGCAGCAGTACGTCACGCTGTTCACGTTCCTGATGCTCGCGGTGATGCTGGTCGAGGGCACGCTGCTCGGGATGTCGGTGACCCGCAAGGCGCGCGCGAAGTTCCCGGACGAGACGATCAGCCCGTTCGGCACCGGGTGGTACTCGTTCTCCCGGGCGACCCAGCCCCGCCGGATGCGCGTGCCCAAGCCGAGGGTCGAGCGCGGCGCGCAGGTCTGAGGCGGCTCAGACCAGGACCTTCTCCGTCCCGTCCGCGAGCACGATCCGGGCGGTGAGCACCGGTTCCGCCGACTCCCCGACGACGACGTCGGCGGTGTCCGCGCCGAGCGCCCGCAGGATCGACCGCACGCGGTCCGGTTCCGGGTGCCCGATCGTCAACCCGGCGAGCCGGGCGCCGTCGTCCAGGGACGCGGTCGGGTGCGGGGTGGAGCCCCAGTCGATGACGAACGGGACGACGCCGCCGAGGTCGTCCGGCGGGAACGCCAGCGTCCAGGCCAGCAGCTCGCCGTCCGGGCGCCGGCGCGACATCGCCCGGCCCGGACCGGGGTCGTGCCCGGCGTCGCGGGCCGCGGCCAGGGCGGCGTCGAGGTCCGGGACGCGCACCGCCCAGGTCAGCAGGCGCGGCGCGGCCAGGGTGTCGATCCGGAACGGCCGCGGCGAGTCCGGCTCGGGCTGCTCCGGGTCGGGGCCGACGACCTCCAGGTAGCGCCCGTCGCCGAGCCCGGCCAGGTGGTTGCGGGTGCCCACGCCGACGTGCGGCCCGCCCTCGACGAGCGCGATGCCGTCGGCGGTCAGCGCGGCGACCGAGGACGCCAGGTCCGGGGTGGCCAGTACGAGGTGGTCCAGCACTCTGTCGACGGTAGTGCCCTCCCCTGCGCGCGAACGCCTCCGGCCCGGCGGGTGGCGCGTCCGGAGTGACGATCACTGGTCCGGGTGCGAGCCCGGGGAACGGATCCGCGACGATGGTCGTGTGAGCTCCCCTGCACCGCGGCGCACGCTCGTCCTGGGCGGCACCCGCTCCGGCAAGTCCGCCTACGCCGAGGGCCTGCTGGCCGCCGACACCGCCGTCCGCTACGCCGCCACCGCCCGCCGCGTCCCGGGCGACGACGAGTGGGACGCCCGGATCGCCGCGCACCGCGAACGGCGTTCCGCGTCCTGGCAGACGATCGAGTCCCCGGACCTGGTCGGCGAGCTGTCCGGCCCGGGCCCGGTCCTGGTCGACGACCTCGCCACGTGGCTCACGAACGTCCTCGACGACGCCTCGGCCTGGACCGAGGACACCCTGCCGCCCGCGGTGACGCGTCGCGTCGAGACCCTCGTCGACGCCGTGCGCCGGACCCGCGGACGGGTCGTGCTCGTCTCGGCCGAGGTCGGGCTGGGTGTCGTGCCGGAGACCCGCGCCGGCCGGGTGTTCCGCGACCAGCTCGGGATCCTGAACTCCGCGCTGGCCGCCGTCTGCGACGAGACGGTGCTCGTGGTCGCCGGGCTCGCGGTGCCGCTGTCGTCCCTGGCCGGAGATCCGGCCGGCGCCCCCGCTCCCGTGGCCGCCGCGGTGGCCTCCGCCGCGACCCCGCCCCCGGACCAGACAGCCTCCCCGGCCGCGAACGGTGCGGGTACGGCGACCCCGAGCCGGCCCGTCGGCGCGCGTCCGGTCATGCCGGCTCCCGCGACGACCGGGTCGGCGACGACCGGCTCCGGGACCTCCGGCGCGGCGGCGTCCGGTTCCGCGGCGTCCGGTGCGTACAGCGGGGCGACGGCCGGTGGCGCGGCGGCCGTCGGTGGCGCGGCCGGCGCCGCCGTGGCCTCCTCGACGGCGACCCCGCCGTCCACCGCCCCCGTCTCCACCCCGGCCGGCGGGTCCGAGCCCGCCGTCGTCGCCCCGGCCGACTTCGAACCGCTGAGCCCGCAGCCGGTCGGACGGCCGGACGTCGCCGCACGTCGCGAGGCCGTGGCCCGGATCGCCTCGCTGGCGGTGCCGGTCGGCGGGCTCGGTGAGCTCGGTGAGCTGGGCGCGTGGCTGGCCGCCTGCCAGGGCGAGTGCCCGCCGCGGCCGCCGGTGCAGGCGCGGGTGCTCCTCGTCGCCGACGACCACGGGATCGCCGAGGCCGGCGTCTCGGCCTACCCGGCCGAGGCCGGGCGGGCCCGTGCGGCCGCCGCACTGGCCGGGACGCTCCCGGTCACCATCGCCGCACGTACCGCGGGCGCCGCCGTCCGCACCGTCGACGTCGGGCTGTCGGTCCCGGTCACCGACGGCGACGCCGGCGAGCACGTGATCGCCCGCGGGTCCGGGCGCATCGACCGGGCGGACGCGCTGACGTCGGAACAGACCGAGCGCGCCTATCGCACCGGCCAGCGCCTGGCCGACGAGGAGATCGACGCCGGAGCCGACGTGCTCGTCCCGGCCTCGCTCGCCGTCGCCGCGACCACCCCGGCGTCGGTGCTGGTCGCGGCCCTGACCGGGGCCGAGCCGGTGGCCGTGATCGGGCGCGGCAGCGGGATCGACGACAACACCTGGATGCGCAAGGCCGCCGCCGTGCGCGACGCGCTCCGTCGCGCCCGCGAGCACCTGCGCGACCCGCTGGCGCTGCTGCGCACGGTCGGCGGGAGCGACATCGTCGTCCTGGCCGGGTTCCTCGCCCGGGCCGCCGACCGGGGCGTCCCGGTCGTGCTCGACGGCCTGGTCGTCGGGGCCGCGGCGCTGCTGGCCGAGGAGCTCGCCCCCGGTGCGCGCGAGTGGTGGGTCGCGGCGCAGGGCTCGACGGAGCCGGCGATGACACTCGTCCTCGAGCACCTGAGCCTGACCCCGGTGCTGGGCCTGGGCCTGCGCACCGACGACGGCACCGCCGGTGTCGCGGTGCTGCCGCTGCTGGTCACCGCCGCCCGCCTGATCGCCGAGACCGGGACCGCCGCCGACACCGGGATCGTCCGTCTCGGGACCGCCTGAGTGGGTCCCGCCGACCCGGACCCGGACCGACTCCCACCCGAGCCCGGGCCGGGGTCGGGCGCGACCGCACCGGCACGGTCGTTCACGGCCGGGCCGCTGCTGGCGGTGAGCTGGCTGACCGTCGTCCCGGCGCGCGTCCGCACCGGCCCCGACGGGTCGCTGCCGGTGGGCGCGGCGGCGTCCGCCCTGCGCTGGGCACCGGTCGTCGGCATCGGGCTCGGGCTGGCCGGCGGCGGGCTCCTGCTGGGGCTCACCGCACTGGGCGTGTCCCCGGTCGTGGCCGGCCTGCTGGTCGTCGGATTCTGGGCCCTGGCCACCCGCGGCATGCACATCGACGGCCTGGCCGACACCGCGGACGGGCTCGGCAGCTACGGGCCGCCCGAGCGGGCGCTGCGGATCATGGCCGACGGCGGGGCCGGGCCGTTCGCCGTCGTCACGCTGATCGTGGTGCTGGGAGTGCAGGCGGGCGCGCTCGCCCAGCTCGCCGCCGCCGGTCCGGTGCCGGTGCTGGCCGGGTGCGCGCTCGCCGCCGCGACCGGGCGTGCCGGGTTCTGCTGGGTCGCCCGGCGCGGGGTGGCCGCGGCCCGCCCGGGTGGCCTGGGTGCGACGGTCGCCGGCTCGCAACCGGCGTGGGTCGCGCCGCTGTGGGGTGTCGTGCTCGCGGTGGCCGCCGCACCGCTGCTGACCGCGCCGATCACCGGCGGGTCGACCCACCACGTCACGACGGCGTTCTCCGCGTCGGTCGGCGTCGCGCTCGCGGCGGTGCTGGTCGTCGGGCTGGCCGCGCACACCCGCCGCCGGTTCGGCGGCATGAGCGGCGACGTCCTGGGAGCGGCGTGCGAGCTCGGGTGCACCGCCGTCCTGGTGGTCCTCGCCGCCGCGCGCTGAGCCGTCCCACGCCGAGCGCACTCATGGAGCTTTCGTGTCGTGACGCCGAGCGAAAGCTCCACGAGCGGCGCGGACGGTGGGCCCGCGCCGGGACTCAGACGGAGGCGGGGGCCTTCACCAGCGGGTACATCCACCCGTGCTTGTCCGGTGCCGCGCCGCGCTGGATGGCGGTCAGTCCCTCGCGCAGCCGCAGCGTGACCGGGCCGGGCTCACCGCCGCCGATCTGGACCTCGCCGCCGTGGTGCCGGACGGTGCCGATGGGCGTGATCACCGCCGCGGTGCCGCAGCCGAACACCTCGGTGAGCAGCCCGTTGGCCGCGCCGCCCAGCCACTCCTGCCCGGCGATCCGCCGCGAGATGACCGTGATGCCCATGTCCTCGGCCAGCGTCATCAACGAGTCGCGGGTGATCCCCGCCAGCACGCTGCCGCGCAGCTCCGGGGTGACCAGCTCGGTCTCGCCCTCGGAGCTGAAGACGAAGAACAGGTTGTTCGAGCCCATCTCGTCGATCCAGGTGCGCTCCTCGGCGTCGAGGTAGGCGACCTGGGAGCAGCCGTGCTCGGCGCCGATGGACTGCGGCAGCAGCGACGCGGCGTAGTTCCCGCCGCACTTCGCGGTGCCGGTGCCGCCCAGCGCGGCGCGGGTGTACTCGGTCTCGAGCCAGACGTCCATCGGCTTGACGCCGCCGGAGAAGTACGGCCCGGCCGGCGAGGCGATCACGGCGTAGAGGTACTCCGACGACGGCCGCACGCCCAGGCCGACCTCGGTCGCGATCATGAACGGGCGCAGGTAGAGCGAGTCCTCACCGCCGGCGGCGGGCACCCACTCGCCGTCCACCGCGAGCAGCTCGGACAGCGAGGCCAGGAACAGCTCCTCGGGGAGCTCCGGCATGGCCAGGCGGGCGGCCGAGCCCTGGAAGCGGCGCGCGTTGGCGTCCGGGCGGAACGAGGCGATCGACCCGTCGGGCTGACGGTAGGCCTTGAGGCCCTCGAAGATCTCCTGGCCGTAGTGCAGCACCATCGACGACGGGTCCAGCACGAGCGGGCCGTAGGGCACGATCTCGGGGTCGTGCCAGCCCTGGCCCTCGGTCCAGCGGATCGTGGCCATGTGGTCGGTCATGTACCGGCCGAACCCGGGATCGGCGAGAATCTCGGCGCGCCGCTCCGGCGACGCGGGCGCGGGATTCATGGTGACGGCGAAGGACGGCGCGCTCATCCCCCGACGGTATCCCGCGCGCCCGCGGAGCAGTAGTCGGATACCCGTCCGAGGTGTCAGCGCACGTGCGAGGTCACGAACGGCGGCTTCACCACATCGGCGGCCAGGGCCCGGCCGCGCACCTCGATCTGCACCGCGTCGTCCGGCTTCACGCCCGCCTCGGTGTCGACGAGGGCGAGCGCGATGCCCGTCCTCAGCGTCGGGGAGAACGTGCCGGAGGTGACGACACCGATTGGCTCGCCGCCCCCGGCCGGCAGCACCGACATCCCGGCGCGCGGCACCCCGCGGCCGGTCGCGCGCAACGCCCGCAGGCGTCGTGCCGGGCCGCGCTCCCTCTCCGCCGTCAGCGCCTCGCGGCCCCAGAACGCGGGCTTGTCCCATCCGACGGCCCAGCCGCTGCCGGCCTGCAACGGGCTGATCTCCTCGGAGAGCTCGTGGCCGTGCAGCGGGTAGCCCATCTCGGTGCGCAGCGTGTCCCGCGCGGCCAGGCCACAGGGGCCGCCGCCGACGGCCCGCACCCCGTCCAGCAGCGCGTCCCACATCGCCGGGGCGGCCGCGGCGTCGAGGACGATCTCGTATCCCAGCTCACCGGTGTAGCCGGAGCGGCAGACGCGGACGGCGCCGCCCTCGAGGTCGCGGAACGCCATGTAGTCCAGGCCGTCGATCTCCCCAGCGGCGTCGCCCAGCGCGGCGGCCAGCGCCTCACCGGCCCGCGGTCCCTGCACGGCGAGCACGGCCAGCTCGCGGTGCCGGTCGGTGACGGTGACGCCGTCCGGGGCGCCGTCGAGCAGCATCTCCACGATCCGGGTCGAGTTGGCGGCGTTCGGGACGAGCAGGACCTCGTCCGGGCCGGCGAGGTAGGCGATCATGTCGTCGATGACGCCGCCGTCGGCGTTGCAGGCCAGCGTGTACTGCGCCCTGCCCGGGCCGATCTTCTCCAGGTCGGCGGTGAGGCAGGCGTTGACGTGCGCCGCCGCGCCGGGACCGGACACCGGGACGGTGCCCAGGTGGCTGACGTCGAACAGCCCGGCGCTCTCCCGGACCGACGTGTGCTCGGCGACCGTGCCGGCCGGGTAGGAGATCGGCATCGACCACCCTCCGAACTCCCCCATCGTGGCGTCGAGGGCGGTGTGCCGGTCGTGCAGCGGGCTGGAGATCAGGTCGAGGTCCGTCACGGGGTCAGACCGTACCCGGCTATGCCGCCCGTTCCCCGGTCTCGCCGGGACGGGGCAGCTCGTCGTCGCCGCTCGCACGGGACGTGCGGGCCACGAGCGTGCTGAGCAACCAGCCCGCGACGAGCAGCACCGCGGTCGAGGCCGGTGCCCAGGTCGGCAGGCTCACCGCCAGCACGAGGCACAGCACCCCGCCGACGACGCCGACGACCAGCGTCCGCACCGACCGCCCGGGCAGCCGCAGCGCGGCGCCGTGCAGCAGCGCGTAGTGCACCAGCACCGCGCACGCCGAGACCGCCAGCGCGGTGACCGGCCCGACCAGCACCGTGACCAGCACGACGAGCAGCCCGCCGAGGAGGTCGGAGACCCACGGCGTGCCCCGTGACCCGGTCCGGGCCAGGAACCGGGGCAGCTCGCCGTCACGCGCCATCCGGGCGGCGTTCTGCGAGCCCCGCGACAGCACGGCCAGCAGCGCCGACCCGGTGGCCACCGCCGCCCCGACCCGGACGAGCACGCCCAGCGCGGGGCTGCCGCCGGTGTCGATCAGAGACGCCAGCGGGGTCGGCGAGGTCGAGAGGCGGTCGACGCCGAGACCGTTCAGCAGGGCCCCGGACACGGCGAGGAAGATCACGCCCGCGATCACCACGGCGATCGTCGACGCCCGCCGGACGGTGCGCAGCGGGTCCCGCAGGCTGCCCCCGAGCTCGGCGACCCGCGACGTCCCGGCGAAGGCGAAGAACACGAACGCGGCGGCGGTCAGCACCCCGAACGCGCTCCCCGGTACGGCGGCCTGCAGGGTCGCCACCGGCAGCTCCGCCGACGTCCCGGCCGCGGCCGCCGACTCCAGCGCGGCCGACGGACCCGACGGCCCGGACGGGAACGCGCCGACGATCGTGACCATCAGCAGGACGACCGCCGCCCCGGCGACCAGCCCGCGGCAGGCGCTCACCGAGATCCGCACCCCGGCCGCGTTCAGCCCGATCACCACCAGCACCGCGAGGATCGCCACCGGCACCGGCTGCGACGGCAGTACGTAGGCGCCGAACACCCCCGCCGCGGCGGCCGCGGCGGCCCCGCGGGCGACCAGGCGGGCGACGCCGGCCAGGCGTCCGGCCGCGGGCGGCAGGTCCGTCGGCACCAGCCCACCCCCACCCGGACGGGCGGCGGTCAGGTCGGCGATCGCGGAGACGTTGCACAGCGCCACGACCAGGGCGAGGAGGACGGCCAGCGGCAACCAGGGCCCCGCGGCGGCCGCGGCGGGCGCGAACGCCGCGTACAGGCCGGTACCGAGCATCGCGGCGAGCGCCACGACGACGGCCGTCGCGGTACTCACTCGGTGCAGAGGTCCGGGCACCGCGCCACCATGCCATCCGACCCTGTGTCAAGGGGCGCCGCGGGGGTGTCATTAGCATTTCGGTCCGGTCTCGGCGTGCCGCGACGTGCACTCCGGGAGACAGTGACCTCCTTCCCGGACCCCTCCCCACGACCGTCACAGGAGCCGCCCGTGCCTTCGCAGCCGTCCTCCCCGCAGGCCACCCCCGGCCCGGCCACCCCCGCGCCGCAGCTGCGCGCCCTCTCCGGCTCCGCGGCCACCGCGGAGGCCGACGCGCTCGTGGTCGGCCTGTACGCCGGGGAGAACGGGGCCGACGAGGCGGCGAAGGAGGGCGCGCCCAAGCCCGCACCCGTCCTCGCCCCCGGTGCCGACGACGTCGACGCGGCGTTCGGCGGCGAGCTCGCGGCGCTGCTGGCGACGGTCGGGGCCACCGGCAAGGCCGAGCAGGTCGTGAAGCTCCCGACCCGCGGTGCGGTGTCCGCGCCGCTGCTCCTCGCCGTGGGGCTCGGTAAGGCGGCCGAGGCGAACGACGACGTCGTGCGCCGCGCGGCCGGGTCCGCGGCCCGCGCGCTGGCCGGCAGCGCACACGTCGTCAGCACGCTCGGTGCCGTCGACGCCGGGGCCGCGGTGCAGGGCGCCGTGCTCGGCGGCTACGTGTTCGACGAGTTCCGCTCCCGGGCCGACTCCTCGTCCGCGCCCGCCGCGCTGCTCGAGGTGACCGGGACCGACGAGGAGACGGTGCGCCGCGCCGGGCTCGTCGCCGACGCCGTCCGCACGGCGCGGGACCTGGTCAACACCCCGCCGTCGGCGCTGTACCCGGAGACGTTCGCGGCGCGTGCCGTCGCGCTCGGCGAGGACGCCGGCCTGACGGTCGAGGTGCTCGACGACACCGAGCTCCGCGAGGGCGGCTACGGCGGGATCACCGGCGTCGGGCAGGGCTCCTCGCGCGGGCCGCGGCTGGTCCGGCTCAGCTGGACCGGCGGTGCGTCGCCGCGGGCGAAGGTCGCTCTCGTCGGCAAGGGCATCACGTTCGACACCGGCGGTATCTCGATCAAGCCCGCCGCGAACATGGACCACATGACCTCGGACATGGGCGGTGCCGCGGCGGTGATCGCCGCGACCGTCCTGGCCGCGCGCCTGGAGCTGCCGGTCGCCGTCACCGCGACCGTGCCGATGGCCGAGAACATGCCGTCGGACACCGCCTACCGGCCCGGTGACGTGCTCACCATGTACGGCGGCAAGACCGTCGAGGTGCTCAACACCGACGCCGAGGGACGGCTCGTGCTCGGCGACGCGATGGTCCGCGCCGGCGAGGACTCCCCCGACTACCTGATCGAGACCTCGACGCTGACCGGTGCCCAGCTGGTCGCGCTCGGCGGCCGCACCGCCGGGATCATGGGGGCCGCGGAGTTCCGGGACCGGGTCACCGCGCACGCCATCGCCACCGGTGAGGACGGCTGGGCGATGCCGCTGCCCGAGTACCTCCGCGCCGACCTGGACTCGCGTGTCGCCGACATCGCCAACGTCACCGGGAACCGCTTCGGCGGGATGCTCGCGGCGGGGCTGTTCCTGCGCGAGTTCGTCCCGGCCGGGGTGCCGTGGGCGCACATCGACGTCGCCGGCCCGGCCTTCAACACCGGCGGGGCGCGCGGCTACACGACCAAGGGCGGCACCGGCGTCCCGGTCCGCACGATCCACGCCGTCCTGGAGGACATCGCCGCCAACGGCTGACCCGGTGCGGCGTGCAGGCGAGACGGTGTCGCCAGACCTCACCCTCCCCGCCCGTTCGTGAGATCATTCCGACCCTTGGGAGGGGGGCCGGGTGGAGACGTTCGGGAGTTACCGGCTGATCGAACAGGTCGGCCACGGCGGCATGGGTGAGGTCTGGAAGGCACAGGACACCCGGATGGACGACCGCTGGGTGGCGCTCAAGAGACTTCTCCCGGACCTCGCCGACCAGGCGGAGTTCCGGCGCCGTTTCCAGCTCGAGGGCAACATCGCGGCGAAGCTGAGCGAGGTCCACGTCGTTCCGGTGCACTCCGTCGGCGAGATCGACGGGCAGCTGTACATCGACATGCGCTGGATCGAGGGCGCGACGCTCAAGGCCAGGATGCTCACCGCTCACCCAACTCCCAAGGCCGCAGTGGAGATCGTCGCCGACGTCGCGGGGGCGCTCGACGCAGCACACGCCGCGGGTCTGGTCCACCGCGACGTCAAGCCTGCGAACATCATGCTGACGCCGAACGGCCACACCTACCTGATCGATTTCGGCCTCGGTCGCGGGGTCAACCAGGGCGACGGCCTGTCGCTCACCCGGCCGGGCCACGTGTGGGGAACCCCTGGCTACATCGCGCCGGAGCGCATGGCCGGCGTCCCGGACGGGCCGCGTGGCGACGTGTACTCGCTGGCCTGCGTGCTGTTCGAGCTGTTGGCCGGCTCACGTGCGTTCCCCGACGGCGACGTGAACGACGACGAACGCCCGGATCCGTCTGCGCTCCGGTCCGACATCCCGAAGGCGCTCTCCGCGGTCGTCCGGCGCGGTATGGATCGGGATCCCGAGCGACGCCACGGCTCGGCGGGTGAGTTCGCCCACGCCGCGCGCAAGGCGCTGAAGGGCAAACGGCGCGACCGCCCGACCTCGCCGAGGGCACCCGGCGGCGGATCCGCGAGCGCCGGTCACGGCCCCGGCGGAACCAAGATCGACCGGCCGCGCGCGGCTACCGCTTCACCCCGCTCGGGTACGGCTTCGAAATTGTTCGCCGGCGCCCTCGTGGTGAGCCTGACCGCCGCGGTCGTCTGGTTTACCACCGGCCCGTCCGGAGACCAGGATGCTGCCGCTCAACTGCCCGCGATCCAGGTCGCCCGGTCCCCGGGCTCGGTCGCGGTGACACCCGACGGCCGTACGCTCGTCGTTCCGGACTCCGAGCGCGGGACCGTCAACGTCGCGGACCTGAAAACCCGAGCGGTGGTCGACCAGATCCAGGTGGGAGCCGACCCCAGGGCCGTGGTTCTCGACCGTTCCGGACGTCGCGCCTACGTGACCAACGCCGGCTCGGGCACCCTCTCGGTGATCGACGTGCCGGGCCGGAAGATCGCCGCGACGATCCGGGTCGGCGACTCCCCGACGTCGGCGATCCTGCAGAACGACGGGTCACGCATCTTCGTCGGCAATGAGGGGTCGGCGGACGTCGTCGTCGTCGACACGCGGACGAACGCGGTCGTGGACACGATCGGGATCGGGTTCTTGTGGACGACGGAGGTACACGGGCTCGCGTTGTCCCAGGACGGCACGCGTCTGCTCGCCACGGTCGACACGGACCTGGGTTCCGACACCGTCGCCGTGATCGACGTCCGCGAGGGGCGGGTCCAGCGGGAGATCGAGGTCGGCGATGAGCCGCGCGGTGTCGCGATCAGCGCCGACGGAAAACAGGGGTACGTCGCGAACTCCGACTCCGGGACCGTCTCGGTCGTCGATCTGACCAACTCGGCGGTCGTGACCGACGTCGAGATCGGCGGGGCACCCACCGAGCTCGTACGACGGCCGGACGGGAAGGCCGTCTACGTGACGAACCCCTCCGGCGGTGTGGCGACGCTCGACACGGCCACCAATCGCGCCCCGTCCGAACGGCTCGCCGGCGACACCACGGCGACCGAGATGGCCCTGGCGCCGGATGGCCGGTCCGCCTACCTCGTCGGACCGGGAAGTCCGGAACTCAATGTCGTCGACCTGCCCTGAGCTCGCCGAGTCCCGCCGAGTGGCCGGCGGGTCCACCGGCCACACCTCGGCCGCACCGTCATGGCTGTCGCGGTGACACGATCGCATCGGGCTACGACGTTTCGCCTGCTCGGACGAGCACCGGTCGTCGGCTACCGATCGGTAACCGGTCGCGGCATACTGCGCTCCATGATCGGTCGCAGCGCACACTCCGTCCCCTCGCACACACCCCGTTCCGCCGTGGTCACCGGCGCCGCGCGGGGTATCGGCGAGGCCATCGCCACCGAGCTCGTCGGGCGCGGCTACCGGGTGCTGGTGACCGACCTCGACGCGGCGGCGGCGCAGGCGACCGCGGACCGGATCGGTGCCGCGGGCGGGTGCGCCTACGACGTCACCGACCCCGCCGCCGCCCACGACGTCGCGAAGCGGGCCCGCGAGATCGCCCCGCTGGGTGCGTGGGTGAGCAACGCCGGCGTCGGGTTCGACGGCACGGTGACCGAGCTGAGCGAGGCCCACGCCCGTGCGCTCGTCGAGATCAACACGATGGGCCCGATCTGGGGCTGCCGGGCCGCCCTGGCCGCGTTCCGGGAGCAGGCCGGGGCGGGGACGGCGCGCGGCGGCGAGATCGGGGTGACCGTGTCGCTGTCCGCGCTCGGGCCGGTGCCGGGGCTCTCGGTCTACGCGGCGTCCAAGGCGGGTGCGCTGTCGATGGTGTCCGGGCTGGCCTCGGAGGTCCGCGCCGAGGGGGTCCGAGTGCACGCGATCTGCCCGGACGGGGTCAACACCGAGCTGCTGCGCTCGATGAAGCCCGGTGGGCAGGCCCAGGCCCTGATCCGCTCCGGGATGCTCGTCACACCGGAGCAGGTCGCCCAGGGCCTGGTCGGGATGTTCGGCACGTCGCGGGTCTACCGGACGATCCCCGGCTGGCGCGGGGCGATCATGCGCCTGACCGCGCTGGCCCCCGGCCCGGTGCTGCGCCTGGAGCCGGCGATGCGCGCCATCGGCGCCCGCCGCGCCAGGTCCCTGCGCTGACGAGGTCGTGCGCGGAAAACGCTGCCGGGGCGACGGTCTCCGCGCACGGGTGGGGTCGGCCCGGGGTCAGCTCTCGTCGGCCAGGCGGCGACGCATGTCCTGCTCCCGGGAGCGCTTGCGCAGGATCCGTTCCCGCGAGTCGTGGTCGCGCATGCGCTGCGGGTAGCCCACGAGCTGCACGTCGTAGATCGGGATCTTCATCGAACGGGCGAGCTTCTTCGCCTTGTTCGGGCTCCCGACGCGCCGCCGCGTCCACTCGCCGTCGTGCGCGACGAGCACGACCGTCGTCTCCGTCATCAGCGTCGAGGGCTCGACGAACGCCTCCACGCCGACCCGCGTGCGCTCCCAGTCCCGCAGGTGCGCCTCGGGACTCGTCCCGGCCGCCCCGGCCGACTTCCCGGCCCGCCCGGGCCGGAACCTGTCCAGCAGACCCATGCCACCCACCTCCGCTCTCCCCGCGACGCCACCCCGTGGCGTGCGTGATCTCCCCCTGCAACGTGCGGGAGGTCCGATTCGCTCCCGACGCCCCACCTGGCGTTGTCGGGCCGGAGTGACAAGATGGGCGTCGCGTGAGGTCACGGGCTTCGATGGCGGTGACCGGGAGGGAGCGAGCGCGGTGGCCGAGCACACTGCCGACCTGGTGATCCTGGGTGGTGGATCGGGCGGGTACGCCTGCGCGCTGCGCGCCGCCGAGCTCGGTCTGTCGGTCGTGCTGGTGGAGAAGGACAAGCTCGGCGGCACCTGCCTGCACCGCGGCTGCATCCCCACCAAGGCCCTGCTGCACGCCGCCGAGGTCGCCGACCACGCCCGCGACGGAGCCAGGGTCGGGGTCCGTTCGACGCTCGACGGCATCGACATGACCGGCGTGAACTCCTACAAGGACGGCGTCGTCACCAAGCTGTACAAGGGCCTGCAGGGGCTGGTGTCCTCCCGCGGGATCACCCTCGTCGAGGGCGCCGGGACGTTCGTCGGACCGCGGACGGTCCGGGTGGGTGATGATCGCTACACCGGCACCGACGTGGTCCTCGCCACCGGCTCCTACGCGCGGAGCCTGCCCGGCCTCGAGCTGGGCGGCCGGGTCGTCACCTCGGACGGTGCGATCTCCCTCGACGACGTGCCGGAGCGGGTCGTGGTGCTCGGCGGCGGCGTCATCGGGGTCGAGTTCGCGAGCGTGTGGCGCTCGTTCGGGGCCGAGGTCACGATCGTCGAGGCCCTGCCCCGGCTCGTCCCGGCCGAGGACGAGTTCGCCTCGAAGCTGCTGGAACGCGCGTTCCGCCGTCGCAAGATCAAATTCAAGACCGGCGTGCGGTTCACCGGCGCCACCCGGACCGGCGACGCCGTCACCGTCACCCTGGAGTCCGGCGAGGAGATCGAGGCGGACCTGCTGCTGGTCGCCGTCGGACGGGGCCCGAACACCACCGGGCACGGCTACTCCGACGCCGGCCTGGCGATGGACGGCGGCTTCGTCACCGTCGACGAGCGCCTGCGCACCAACCTCGACGGCGTCCGTGCCGTCGGTGACATCACCCGGGGCCTGCAGCTGGCCCACCGGGGCTTCGCGCACGGGATCTTCGTCGCCGAGGACGTCGCCGGGCTCGCCCCCGAGCCGATCGCCGAGGCCGGCATCCCGCGGGTCACCTACTGCGACCCCGAGATCGCCTCGGTCGGCCTGACCGAGGAGCAGGCCCGCGACGTGCACGGCGACGTGCAGACCGTGACCTACGACCTGTCCGGCAACGGCAAGTCGCAGATCCTGCAGACCGCCGGGGCCGTCAAACTGATCAAGGCGGGAGCGGAGGGCACCGACGGACCGGTCGTCGGCGTGCACATGGTCGGCTCCCGGGTCGGCGAACTGGTCGGTGAGGCCCAGCTCGTCTACAACTGGGAGGCGCTCCCCGCCGACGTCGCGTCGTTGATCCACGCCCACCCCACCCAGAACGAGGCGCTGGGCGAGGCCCATCTCGCGCTCGCCGGCAAACCCCTGCACACGCACGGCTGACCCGCCCACCCACAGCGGGGCCGGCCACGACCCCGAACACCCACGCGGAAAGAGGAGCTCGACCCGATATGGCCTTCACCGTTCAGATGCCCGCCCTGGGCGAGAGTGTCACCGAGGGCACCGTCACCCGTTGGCTCAAGGCCGAGGGTGACACCGTCGAGGTCGACGAGCCGTTGCTCGAGGTCTCCACGGACAAGGTGGACACCGAGATCCCCTCGCCCGCCGCGGGCACCCTCGAGCGCATCGTCGCCGCCGAGGACGACACCGTCGAGGTCGGCGGCGACCTCGCCGTGATCGGCGACGGCTCCGGCGGAGGCGGCGAGTCCTCCGGTGGGGAGGAGAAGGCCGAGGAGGCCGACGAGGCCCCGGCGCAGGAGCCCGCCCAGGAGGAGGCCCCGGCGCAGGAGGAGAGCGAGCCGGAGCCGGCCGCCGCGTCGGGCGGGTCCTCGGGCGGTTCGTCCGGCGGCGGTTCCGGGACCCCGGTGACCATGCCCGAGCTGGGCGAGAGCGTCACCGAGGGCACGGTCACGCGCTGGCTCAAGCAGGTCGGTGACGAGGTCGCGGTCGACGAGCCGCTGCTCGAGGTGTCCACCGACAAGGTCGACACCGAGATCCCCTCGCCGGTCGCGGGCACGCTGCTCGAGCACTCGGCGAACGAGGACGACACGGTCGAGGTCGGCGGGCAGCTCGCCGTCATCGGGGACGCGTCCGCCGCTTCCTCCGACGGCGGCGGTTCCTCCGAGCCCGAGCCGGAGAAGAAGGCCGAGCCCGAGGAGAAGGCCGAGCCGGAGGTCGCCCGGCAGAAGGCCTCGCCCAAGTCCGAGGGCAGCGCCCCGCCGAAGGACGACGCCCCGGACGCGAAGGACCGCGCGACCCAGACCGAGGAGAAGGCCCCCGCCCAGGAGGACTCGACCCGGCAGAGCTCCGCGCCGGCCTCCGGTGGCGGCAGCGGCTCCGGCGGTGGCAGCGGCGCCGGTGACAACGGCTCGTCCGGCGACCGTCCCTACGTCACTCCCCTCGTCCGCAAGCTGGCCCAGGAGAACGACATCGACCTGTCGTCGGTCACCGGCAGCGGTGTCGGCGGCCGGATCCGCAAGCAGGACGTGCTGGCCGCGGCCGAGGAGAAGAAGGCCCCGGTCGCGTCCCCGGCTCCCGCGGAGTCGGCACCGGCGGTGTCCGCGCCCTCGGGCGGCGGCTCGTCCGCCCCGAAGACCCCGCAGGCCGTCCCGACCCGTCCGGACAACGCCCCGGAGCCGGGCAGCACCGTCAAGCTGCCGCGCCTTCGCCAGGTGATCGCGCAGCGGATGACCGAGTCGCTGTCGACGTCGGCGCAGCTCACGACGGTCCAGGAGGTCGACCTCACCCGGATCACGAAGCTGCGCGCCCGGGTCAAGGACGAGTTCCGCCGTCGCGAGGGCGCGAACCTGACCTTCCTCGGGTTCATCGCCAAGGCCACCGTCGAGGCGCTCAAGGCCTTCCCGGCCGTCAACGCCTCGATCAGCGAGGACGGCAAGCAGGTCACCTACCACGGTGCGGTCCACCTGGGCATCGCCGTGGACACCCCGCGCGGCCTCCTGGTCCCGGTGATCAAGAACGCCGACGACCTGAGTCTCGCCGGGCTGGCGAAGAACATCGCCGACGTGGCGGCCCGCACCCGGGACAACAAGATCGGCCCGGACGAGCTGTCGGGCGGCACCTTCACGATCACGAACATCGGGTCCGCGGGCGCGCTGTTCGACACCCCGATCATCAACCAGCCCCAGGTCGGCATCCTGGGCACCGGGGCGATCAGCAAGGAGCCGAAGGTCATCACCTCGGCCGAGGGCGACGACGTCATCGCCGTCCGCTCGGTGTGCTTCCTGCCGCTGACCTACGACCACCGCCTGGTCGACGGCGCGGACGCGGGCCGCTTCCTCTCCGCGATCCGGGCCCGCCTGGAGGAGGGCGCGTTCGAGGCCGAGCTGGGTCTCTGACGCACCTCCCTGCCGGCGCGGGAGTCCCCTGACCGGTGCAACGAGCGTGACGTTCGTGGCGTGGATCGCCACGGACGTCACGCTCGTTCGCGTTCGGGGGCACCCCCGGCGCGCGCGTTCCCCCCGCCTCCGGAAGGATCGACGCCGTGCGAGTCGTGGTGGCCGGTTCGTCCGGTCTGATCGGAACGGCCCTGGTCGCCCACCTGCGGGGCGCGGGGCACGAGGTGCTGCGCCTGGTACGGCGCACCCCCGCCGCCCCCGACGAGCGGGGCTGGGACCCGCCGTCGGGGCGTCTGGACGAGGGCGCGCTGGACGGTGCGGACGCCGTGGTGAACCTGGGCGGGGTCGGCATCGCCGACCGGCCGTGGAGCGGTGCCCGCAAGCAGGCGGTGCGCGACTCCCGCAACGTGCCCACCGACGTGCTCGCCACCGCGGTGGCACGGCACGGGGTCCCGACGATGATCAGCGGCTCGGCGGTGGGCTACTACGGCGACACCGGCGACCGGGAGACCGACGAGTCCGGCCCCTCGGGCAGCGGGTTCCTCGCCGACGTCTGCCGCGACTGGGAGGCAGCCGCCGCCCCCGCCGCGGACGCCGGCGCGCGGGTCGTGCTGATCCGCACCGGACTGGTGCTCTCCCCCTCCGGCGGGCTGCTGGCCAAGGTCCGCCCGCTGTTCAAGGGCTTCCTCGGCGCCCGTCTCGGCTCCGGGCGCCAGTACATGCCCTGGATCTCCCTCGACGACGAGATCTCCGCGATCCGCTTCGCCGTGGAGAACGACGCGCTGCGCGGCCCGGTCAACCTGACCGGCCCGGTCCCGGTGACCAACGCCGAGTTCACCACCGAGCTCGGGCACGCCGTCGGCCGTCCCACGCCGATGGCCGTGCCGGCGTTCGTCATCACCGCGGGACTGGGCGAGCTGGGCCGCGAGACGCTGCTCATGGGCCAGCGGGCGGTACCGAAGGCGCTCCACGACGCCGGGTTCCAGTTCCGCCACCACACCATCGGCGACGCGCTGTCGGCCGCGGTCGGCACGTGAGCGCCGGCGCGACGAGCTCGGGAGCGGCCCCCGCCGGGGACGGCACCCCGGACGTCCTGATCGTCGGTGCCGGTCTGGCCGGGCTGCGCGCCGCACGGGTGCTGCACCGGGCCGGGCTGTCGGTGAAAATCCTGGAGGCCTCGGACCGGGTCGGCGGCCGGATGGCGACCGACGTCGTCGACGGGTTCCGCTGCGACCGCGGGTTTCAGGTCCTCAACACCTCCTACCCCGCGCTGCACGCCGCCCTGGCCCCGCACGGGCTGGACTCCCTCGGGGTGCGCCCGTTCGAGCCGGGTGCGGCGATCCGCGCCGGCGACGGGGAGCTGCACACGTTCGTCAACCCGCTGCGCCGTCCCGGCGGCGCGCCCGCCACGGCGCTGGACGACCTGTTCGGCCCGCTGGACAAGGCCCGTCTCGTCGCCTGGACCGCGCGCGTGCTGGCGTCCCCGCCGTCGCGGACCGCGGCCCGCATCCGCGACTCCGGCGCCGACGACCTGGCCGCGGCCGGGCTCGGCGGGCCGGTCACCGACCGGTTCCTGCGCCCGTTCCTGTCCGGGGTGCTCGGTGAGACCGCGCTGCAGACGTCGTCGGCGTTCGTGCGGCTGGTGTGGCGCAGCTTCGCCCTCGGCACGATCGTCGTCCCGGACGACGGCATGGAGGCCCTGCCCCGGCGCCTCGCCGCCGGCCTGCCCGACGGCACGGTCGAGTTCGGGGTGCGCGTGCACGAGGTGACGGGCGGATCGCGGCCGTCGGTGCGCACCGACCACGGCGCGCACAGCGCCCGCGCGGTGCTCGTCGCCGCCGACCCGCGCACCGCGGCGTCGCTGCTGCCCGGGGTCGCCGAGCCCACGATGAACGCGCTGACCACCTGGTTCCACACACCGCCGGTCGCGCCGACCGGGGAGGCGCTGCTGCACCTCGACGGCACCGGCGGTCCGGTCGTCAACACCATGGTCATGACGGCCGCAGCGCCGGGCTACTCCGCCAGCGGGCGCCCGCTGGTGGCGTCGTCGGTGGTCGGGGTGCCGGGACCGGACGGGATCGGCGAGGCCGGGGTGCGGCGCGAGCTGGCCCGGATCTACGGCGTGCCGACCGACGACTGGGAGCACGTGCACACCGCGGAGATCCCCGAGGCGCTGCCGCTGTTCCCCGCCGGACGCCCGGTCCGCCGCGACGTCGAGCTCGGCGACGGCCTGTTCGTCGCCGGCGACCACCGCGACACCCCGTCGACGCAGGGTGCGCTGGTCAGCGGCCGCCGTGCCGCGCAGGCGGTGCTCTCCTCCCTCGGGAGGTAGGGCGCGCACGGGGGTAGTTTGGGGTCATGCCCGACGCACACTCGTCCTGTCGCCGCAGCTCCGACCCGGTCCGGGTGGACCGTCTCGGACGGGTGGAGTACCAGCGGGCCTGGGACACGCAGAAGGCGAACGCGGCCGCGCGGCGCGACGGCTCCGGGCCGGACGTGCTGATGCTGCTCGAGCACCCGGCGGTCTACACCGCGGGGCGGCGCACGCAGCCCGAGGACCGGCCGGTCGACGGCACGCCGGTGATCGACGTCGACCGCGGCGGGCGGATCACCTGGCACGGGCCGGGCCAGCTCGTCGGGTACCCGATCGTGCAGCTGTCCGAGCCGATGGACGTCGTCGACTACGTGCGACGCCTGGAGGAGGCGCTGATCGCCGTCGTCGACGGTCTCGGGGTCCCCGGCGCCGGCCGCGTGGACGGGCGCAGCGGCGTCTGGCTCCCCGCAGCCGGCGGCCGTCCGGAGCGCAAGGTCGCCGCGATCGGCGTCCGCATCGCCGGTGGGGTCACCCAGCACGGCTTCGCGATCAACTGCGACCCCGACCTCGGCGACTTCGGCCGGATCGTGCCCTGCGGGATCGCCGACGCCGGGGTCAGCTCCCTGTCGGCCGAGCTGGGCCGCGACGTCACCGTCGACGAGGTGACCGGGACCGTCACGACGGCGGTGCTCGACGCCCTCGAGGGACGCCTGCCGGTGCGCCCGCACGAGGTCGCACGTCCGGAGACGCCCGCCGCCGCGGGCCTGAACCTGCAGCTGCACCCGTCCCTGCGGTGATCGTTTGACCCGGCTCCACCACGCGCCTAGCCTCGTACGTGATTCCGGAATTCCGGAGAACGTCGGAGGGAGGAAGCGACCGTGGTCGAGCACGCCCCCTCGACGGACCCCGCGACCGACTCCCGGCTCGAGGAGCTGGAACGCCGGCTGCGCGACGTCGAGCGTGCTCTCGGGGGCGGTGCCCCGGATCCCGGCCCCGTCCGTGCGGAGGGCGACCCCGGGACCGTGCACTACGGCGGCGACGTGCACCTGTACGGCGACATCTCCTGGCAGTGCACCTACGACGCCGGCGCCACCTTGGACCTCGACGACGACCCGCGCACGTCCGTGCTCAGCGCACTCGGGCACCCGGTGCGGGTGCGGATCGTGCGCAGCCTGTTGCGCGGCCCGCGCGGGACCGCCGAGCTCGGCGAGGCTGCGGAGCTGGCCTCGACCGGGCAGCTCTACCACCACCTGCGCGCCCTGACCCACTGCGGCCTGGTCGAGCAGGACGGGCGCGGCAGCTACCGGATCGCGCCGCGCACCGTCGTCCCGGCGCTGGTCCTGCTCACCGCCGCCGCTGATATCGCGGGCCAGCTCGGGGCGGGCTGACCCGACAGCAGGCCGCGGTGGGCCTACGCCAGCTGCGGCAGCACGTCGGAGGCGAACGCCTCGATGTGCGCGAGGTCGGACAGGTCGAGGATCTGCAGGTAGACGCGGTCGATGCGGGCGTCGTCGCGCCACTGGCCGAGCAGGTCGACGAGCTCGCCAGGGGTGCCTCCGAGGGCGGAGTTCCGGACGACGTCGACGCCCCGGCCGACCGCGGCGGCCCGGCTCTTGACCTCGGCCTCGTCGCGGCCCAGGCAGAGCATCTGCGCCGTCGAGCGGACGATGCTGCCCGGGTCCCGGCCGGCGTCCTCACACGCCCGGTCGACCCGCTCGAACTGCTCGACCGCACGGTCGATCGGCGCGAACGGGACGTTGAACTCGTCGGCGAACCGCGCGGCCAGGCCGGGGGTCCGCTTCGGGCCCATACCGCCGAGCACGATCGGCGGGCGCGGTGACTGCACCGGGCGCGGCAGGGCCGGCGACCCGGAGATCGTGTAGTGGTCCCCGGAGTAGTCGAACGTCTCCCCCGGCGCCGTCGCCCACAGCCCGGTGATGATCTCCAGCTGCTCGGTGTAGCGCTCGAAACGCTCCCCCAGCGGCGGGAACGGGATGCCGTACGCGGCGTGCTCGGCGTCGAACCAGCCCGAGCCCAGGCCCAGCTCGACACGTCCACCGGACATCTGGTCGACCTGCGCGACGGCCACCGCCAGCGGTCCGGGGAGCCGGAACGTCGCCGAGGTGACGAGCGTGCCCAGACGGATCCGGCTGGTCTCGCGGGCCAGTGCGGCCAGGGTCAGCCACGCGTCGGTGGGGCCGGGCTCGCCGCTGCCGTCGCCCATCGCGAGGAAGTGGTCGGAGCGGAAGAACGCGTCGAACCCGGCGTCCTCGGTCGTGCGCGCGACGCGGAGCAGGTCGTCGTAGGTGGCGCCCTGCTGGGGCTCGGTGAAGATCCGGAAGTCCACGTCCGCGAACGCTAGCGGGTGCGCTGCCCGGCGGCGCGGTGCGCGCCCCTAGGGTTCGGCGGGTGAGCAGATGGCACCCCTCCGCCCTGGACGAGCTGTCCGGACGATCCGTGCTGGTGACCGGCGCGAACTCCGGGCTCGGCCTGGCCGCGTCGGCGGCGCTGGTCCGGGCCGGGGCGCGGGTGCTGATGGCGGTGCGCGACCCGGAGCGCGGGCGGGCCGCGATCGACACCCTCCCCGGCGGGCCCGGCACCGCCGAGCTCGTGACGCTCGACCTCGCCGACCTGACGTCGGTGCGCTTCGCCGCCGCCGACGTCCGTGAACGCACCGGCGACCGCCTCGATGCGCTGCTCAACAACGCCGGCGTGGCGATGGGCCCGCTGCTGCACACGACCGACGGGTTCGAGCTGCAGATCGGCACCAACCACCTCGGCCCGGCCGCGCTGACCTGGCAGCTGATGCCGGCGCTGCGCGGCGCGGGCGCGCCCGACCGGCCGTCGCGGGTGGTGACGACGTCGAGCCTCGGGCACCGCAGCGCCGCCCTCGACGTCGACGACCTGGGCTGGGAGCACCGGCGCTACCGGCCGACGGCGGCCTACGGCGCGTCGAAATTGGCGAACCTGCTCTTCGCCGCCGAGCTGGACCGGCGGCTGCGCCTGTCCGGTGACCCGGTCGTCTCGGTCGCGGCGCATCCCGGCATGACCGAGTCCCAGCTGCTGGGCAACGGGCTGCAGCGCGGAGGAAGCCTGGCTGCGCAGCTGTCCCGGCCGCTGGACCGGCTGCTCACCCAGCCCGTGGAGGACGGCGTCGCACCGCAGCTGGCGGCGCTGGCGTCCCCGGTGCACGGCGGCGACTACCTCGGTCCGACCGGCGTCGGGGAGATCCACGGCCCGCCCGGCCCGGCGCGTCGCAGCAAGCCGGCGCAGGATCCGGATCTCGCGGCCCGGCTGTGGCGTGTGACCGCCCACGTCACCGGCGTCCGACCCGATCCGGAGTAGCGGCCGGGCGTACCGTGTGGGGCGTGACTATCGCACCCGAAGGTCGCAAGCTCCTGCGTCTCGAGGTCCGCAACAGCGAGACCCCGATCGAACGCAAGCCGCCGTGGATCCGCACGAAGGCGCGCACCGGCCCGCAGTACACCGAGCTCAAGAGCCTGGTCCGCTCCGGCGGTCTGCACACGGTGTGCGAGGAGGCCGGCTGCCCCAACATCTACGAGTGCTGGGAGGACCGGGAGGCGACGTTCCTCATCGGCGGTGAGCAGTGCACCCGCCGTTGTGACTTCTGCCAGATCGACACCGGCAAGCCCGCCGACCTCGACCGCGACGAGCCCCGCCGCGTCGCCGAGTCGGTGCAGCAGATGGGCCTGCGCTACTCCACCGTCACCGGCGTCGCCCGCGACGACCTCGACGACGGCGGCGCCTGGCTCTACGCCGAGACCGTCCGGCAGATCCACGCCCTCAACCCCGGGACCGGCGTCGAGCTGCTGATCCCGGACTTCAACTCGATCGACGCACAGCTGGACGAGGTCTTCGACACCCGCCCCGAGGTGCTCGCGCACAACCTGGAGACGGTCCCGCGAATCTTCAAGCGGATCCGGCCGGCGTTCCGCTACGAGCGCTCGCTCGAGGTCATCACGAAGGCCCGCGCGCAGGGCCTGGTGACGAAGTCCAACCTGATCCTGGGCATGGGCGAGACCCCCGACGAGGTCACCGACGCGCTGCAGGACCTGCACGACGCCGGCTGCGAGATCATCACGATCACCCAGTACCTGCGCCCGACCAAGCGCCACCACCCGGTGGAGCGCTGGGTCAAGCCCGAGGAGTTCGTCGAACACTCGAAGGCGGCCGAGGAGATCGGCTTCGCCGGGGTGATGGCCGGGCCGCTGGTCCGCTCCTCCTACCGGGCCGGACGGCTCTACGCCCAGACCGTCGCGCACCGCGGCGAGGAGCTCTCCCCCTCGCTGGCGCACCTGGCCGAGTCCGGTCCCGCCTCGCAGGAGGCGAGCTCGTTGCTCCCCCGCAGCTGAATCGTCGCCCGATCGGTGCCCCGGGCCTCTGACCTGGGGCACCGATGATCACAGCGGACACGTAGGCTGGACACATGGCCGGCAAGCCCACCGCGGAAGAGAAGAAGGCGGCGAAGGCGCAGAAGCGCGCCGCGTCGAAGCAGCGTCGTGCGCAGATCTGGCAGGCGTTCCAGATGCAGCGGCGAGAGGACAAGCTCCTCATCCCGATCATGCTCGGGGTGTTCCTCGCGCCGATCGTGATCCTGAGCCTGATCGGCTTCCTCTTCTTCGCCTCCGTCACCGCGTGGACGCTCGCCGTCCTCGGCGTGGCGATCGGCATCATGGCCGCCATCGCGATCTTCGGACGACGCGTGCAGCGCTCGGTCTACACCAAGGCCGACGGCCAGCCCGGCGCCGCCGGATGGGCGCTGGACAACCTGCGCGGCCAGTGGCGGGTCGCCCAGGGCATCGCCGGCACCACGCACCTCGACGCCGTGCACCGGGTGATCGGCCGCCCCGGGATCATCTTCGTCGCCGAGGGCGCCCCGCACCGGGTCAAGCAGCTCCTCGCGCAGGAGAAGAAGCGCACCGCCCGCGTCGCCGGCAAGACCCCGATCTACGACGTCACCGTCGGCCACGAAGAGGGCCAGATCCCGCTCAAGAACCTCCAGAAGCACCTGATGAAGCTCCCCCGCAACATCACCGCCGCGGAGATGGACACCCTGGAGTCCAAGCTGACGTCCCTGGGCAACCGCAGCGCGGCCCTGCCCAAGGGCCCCATGCCCGCAGGCGCGAAGATGCGCAGCGTGCAACGCACCGTCCGCCGCCGCTGACCTCTCTCGCCACCGGCCGGTGACCGCGCCGGTCCAACCGCACTCATGGAGCTTTCGTTCGGCCGGGCCGCACGAATGCGCCGCAAGTACGACATCCCGGGGCGGCTCCAGCAGCACGGTGGCGCCGTGAGTGGTTCTGCGCGGCGGCCGGTTCAGCGCGGTCACGGGCGCCAGAGCCCGGCGGTGACGGCCGGCGCCGGCATCGCACCGGCCCGGGCGTGGGCGTCGACCAGTTCCGCCATCGCCGCAGGACGATCGGACCACAGTCGGGACGCCATCGTCGGCAGGACGAGGACTCCCGCCGACGCCAGCATCCCGACTTTCTCGACATCGCGTGCCAGCTCCCGAGGCCCCAGGTGGAACGCCAGGGACTGGATCTCCCAGGCCAGCCCGACGTCCTCCCAGTAGGCGTCGACCACACCGAGACGTCGACCGTCCCGGGCGTGCAGCGCGACGTTCCATGCGGGTGAGGGCAGCCCGGATCGCAGCACCAGGTCGCGGACCCAGGCCTCGGCCGCCGAGCGGACCCCGTCGAGTATCTCGGCCGTCACCCCACGGACGAGCGCGGTGCGCGGTCGCCGTGGCTCGCTCAGCTCGTCGGTCAGGTCGTCGAGCCGCAGCAAGCCCTTCTGGACGGCGTCGGCGAGCATCGCCCGTACGGTGTCGGCGTCGTCGGTGCGCGCTGCGGCGTCGACCAGGCATCGAGCCATCGGTGCGACCGGGAAGCCGGCCAGCTCGACCGGCTCGGGCATCCGGGACGTCCGTGTCACGACCACGAAGTCCCTGCTGGTGACGCGACGGTCTCCGGGCACCAGGACGTGGACCGTGCCGTTCCGGGGCAGCGCCGTCACCCCGTGCAGTCCGGCACCGCCGACGCCGGTGAGAATTGCGCCCGGGCCCGCGTGCAGCAGCGCCGCACGCCGGTACTGGCGCGGACCTGTGCGCCGCCCGTCGAGCTGCACCTGTCCGAGCAGCAGGTTCTTCCACGGCCCACCCGACCGGCAGCGCTGCGCGATCGTCGACGACGAGATCCCGAGTGCGAGCAGCTGGGCCCGGGACGCGACACCGTCCGGGAACTGTGCGGCGAGGTACGACGATCGGGCCACGGAACGCGTCATGCACCGACCGTGCACCCCGACCGCGCCGGCGCAGCGACGAATCCTGCATCTGTGGACGCCCGAACCAGGATGTGTACAACGTGCCGCACTGCCGTCAGCCTCGCCGTCGTGGCGCTTTCGTGTCGCAACGCAGCACGAAAGCGCCACGAGTCCGGTGGCCGGTGCGCGGGGAACGGTGCGCTCCCGGAGCTTTCGTGTCGCAGGAGCGCACGAATGCACCGTGAGTGCGGTCCGGTGGGGGCGTGGCCGGGCGAGGTGGTGCGACCGGGTGCGGTGGTACGACCGGGTGCGGTGGTACGACCGGGTGCGGTGGGCCGGCCGGGTGCGGCGCTGGGCCGGCGGCGGGCGGGTGGGTCAGCGGGTGCGGATGACGATGGTGGTGGTGGCGCGGTCGTGCCAGCCGCGGCCGTCGTGGTCGCGGGCCAGGGGCGGGACGACCAGGGCGATGAGGAACGTCCGCAGGAGTGCTCGCGGCACGCCGACGAAGCGGGCCATGTCGGTCCGGGCGACCCGCAGGCCCAGGGCGACCATCCCGGCGGTCATGCCGAAGATCGCGGTCGGCAGGACGGTCAGCAGATACCAGACGCCGAGGATCGTCCAGCTGGTGTTCGGCGCACCGAGGGCGTCGACGCCGAGGAAGGCCAGCGTCAGGAAGTAGGCGATCATCCAGTCGACGAAGATCGCGACGAAGCGACGTCCGAGCGGGGCGGTCGCGTTCACCCCGGACGCGGGCAGACCGAACTTCTCGCCCGGATGTCCGACGTTCGCGGGTGACCCGGCGGGTGATCCGGGGAGCCAGGACTCGATCCAACGGGCCATGCGCTCTAGCGTAGGCGCCGACCCAGCACCACCGCCGCGGCGGCGATCCCCTGCCGTCGCGACACCACACCCGGTGATCGACTCTGCACGTGGAGGAACGACACGAACGGACGAGTCCGACGGCGTATGTGACACCGGTCGCGCCGAGGGCCAGTTAACGTCCGTGAAACAGTCGGGTGACTGGTGGGCAACACGACGACCTTAGCGTCGCCGCCAACCTCCTATTGTCGAGTGAAGGAGCCCAAGAGCGTGTTCAGCAACGCCGAAGAGGTACTCAAGTACATCTCGGACGAGAAGGTCGAGTACGTCGACATCAGGTTCTGCGACCTGCCCGGCGTCATGCAGCACCTCACCGTCCCCGCCAGCACCGTCGACCAGGACTTCATCGACAGCGGGGTCGCCTTCGACGGCTCCTCGGTGCGTGGTTTCCAGGCCATCAACGAGTCCGACATGGCCCTGTTCCCGGACCCGGCCACCGCGCGCCTGGACCCGTTCCGCAAGCACAAGACGCTCAACATGAACTTCTTCGTGCACGACCCGATCACGGGCGAGCCCTACTCCCGTGACCCGCGGAACGTCGCCCGCAAGGCGGAGGAGTACCTGGCCGCGTCCGGCATCGCCGACACCTGCTTCTTCGGTGCCGAGGCCGAGTTCTACATCTTCGACTCGGTGCGCTTCGGGTCCGAGCCGCACGAGCAGTACCACCACATCGACTCCTCCGAGGGCTGGTGGAACACCGGCCGTCACGAGGAGGGCGGCAACCTCGGCTACAAGGTCCCCTACAAGGGCGGGTACTTCCCGGTCCCGCCGGTCGACCACTACGCCGACCTGCGCGACGACATGGCCACGAACCTGACCAACAGCGGGTTCGTGCTCGAGCGCGGCCACCACGAGGTCGGCACCGCCGGCCAGGGTGAGATCAACTACAAGTTCAACACCCTGCTGCACGCCGCCGACGACGTGATGCTGTTCAAGTACATCGTCAAGAACACCGCCTGGCACGAGGGCAAGACCGTCACGTTCATGCCGAAGCCGCTCTTCGGCGACAACGGGTCGGGCATGCACGCGCACCAGTCGCTGTGGAAGGACGGGCAGCCGCTCTTCCACGACGAGTCCGGCTACGGTGGGCTGTCGGAGACCGCGCGCTTCTACATCGGCGGCATCCTGCACCACGCGCCGTCGCTGCTGGCGTTCACGAACCCGACGGTGAACTCGTTCCACCGCCTGGTCCCCGGCTTCGAGGCCCCGGTCAACCTGGTCTACTCGGCCCGGAACCGCTCGGCCTGCATCCGGATCCCGCTCTCGGGCGACAACCCGAAGGCCAAGCGCCTCGAGTTCCGCTGCCCCGACTCGTCCGGCAACCCGTACCTGGCGTTCGCCGCGATGATGATGGCCGGCCTCGACGGCATCAAGAACAAGATCGAGCCGGCCGCCCCGGTCGACAAGGACCTCTACGAGCTTCCGCCCGAGGAGCTCAAGGACATCGCGCAGGTGCCGACGAGCCTCGAAGCGGTCATCGACCGTCTCGAGTCCGACCACGACTACCTGCTCGACGGCGGCGTGTTCACGCCGGACCTGATCGAGACCTGGATCGCCTACAAGCGGGAGAACGAGATCGCCCCGCTGCGTCTGCGTCCGCACCCGTACGAGTTCGCCCTGTACTACGACGTGTGATCCGCCCCCGCCGCACCGCGGCGTGAACGGACCCGGGCCCGGCACCTCTCACCAGGTGCCGGGCCCTCGTCGTCTGCGGCGTCGCGGGAGCGTATCGGGACGCGAGGACGGCTCGTTGGACCTCGTGATGACCGATCAGAGGCAGACGTCGTCCCGGGTCGACAGACGGGCGGTCGTGCTGACGGTGGCGTCGTTGCTGCTCAGCGCCGGGTTCGTCGCCGTCAGCCTCGCCTACAACCAGGGCCGGCTGATCCCACCGCTCGACGACGTCTACATCCATTTGCAGTACGGCCGGCAGCTCGGTCTGGGTGAGGGGTTCCGGTACAACACCGGCGACCCGGTCACGACCGGCGCGTCGAGCCTGCTCTACGCACTGCTCCTCGGCGCGGCGTGGTTCCTCGGCTTCGAGGGGACGTCCCTGCTCGCCTTCGCGGTCGGGTTCGGCGCGCTGTGCGCGGCCGCCGCGACGGCCCTGACCTATCTGCTCGGACGCCGGGTCGCCGGGCGGACGGTCGGGACGTGGGCCGGCGTGCTGGTCGTGGTGTCGGGCCCGCTGCAGTGGGGTGCGGTCAGCGGCATGGAGGTCGGGCTGGTCGCGGCCCTGACCACGGGCGCGGTGTACGCGTTCGCGTGTGAGCAGCCGGGCGGGCGGTTCCGGGTGACGCCGGTCGTCGCCGCGCTGCTGGCCCTCTCGCGGCCGGAGGGCGTGATCGTCGCGGTCGGGCTGGTCGCGGGCATGGCCTGGGCACTCGGACGACGGCGGCGCCCGACCTTCGGGACGGCGGCCCTGGCGTCACTACCGGTCCTGGCCGCGCTGGCCCAGCTCGTGTTCTACCGCCTCGCGACCGGGTCCGCGCAGGCCAACGGCGTCCGGGCCAAGTCCTGGCTCTACCAGGGCGAGCTGATCCAGCCCCTGGAGGTCGCCGACCACACGCTCGCCAACCTGCGGCAGATGGCCGCGTCGTTGACCGGGCTCTCCGGGCAGGACTTCCTGCCGCCCGCCGCCCTGGTGTTCGCGGTGCTGGGCCTGGCCGCGCTCGGCCTCGGCCCCCGGACGGGGTGGCGGACGCTCGCCGCCGTGCTCGCGTTCGGTCTCGGCGTCGTGCTCGTCAGCCTGTCGACGCTGATCACCGCGCAGTGGCAGGACCTGCGCTACGTGCAGCCGTTCGTCCCGTTGCTCCTGCTCCTGGCCGTGATCGGCGTCGATGCCCTGGCCCGCCTCGGCGGCGCTGGGACGGACGACGGGCGTGGCCGGGCCGTCGTGCTCCACGGACTGCTGACGGTGGCGCTGCTGTTCTCGGTCCTGGCCACCCCCACCTGGGCGCTGCGCCTGGCCCAGCAGGCGACGGCGATGCGCGAGGGCCCGGTGACGATCGGGAACTGGCTGGCCGGGAACGTGCCGCCGGGGGCCTCGGTCGCGGTCAACGACGTCGGCGCGGCGGCCTGGTTCGGCGGGCACCGCACCGTCGACCTGGTCGGGCTCACCACGAACGACATGACACGCCCGTCGCTCAACGGACCCGGGACCCTGTACGAGGCACTGCGCCACATGCCGCCCGGACAGCGGCCGGACCACTTCGCGATCTTCGACCGGTGGGGCGGGATCCCGTTCGCCGACCTCGGGCTCGCCGGGGTGCTCGGACCCGAGCCGGTGATCACGTTCCAGCTCACGTCGCCGCCGCGGCCGATCTCGGCGACGGCCCCGCAGACCTGCCAGATCGACCGGACCTGCGACAAGGTCAGCGTGTGGAGGGCCGACTGGAGCCTGGCCGGCACCGGCGGGACGCCCGACCGCCCGGTGCCCGGCACCGTCCACGACCAGCTCAACGTCGGCGACCTCGACGACGAGGCACGCCACGACTGGACCCCGCACCCGCCGGTCCAGGGACTGCAGCCGGTCAGCAGCGTGGCCCGCACCGTCGTCGCGCCGGGGCGGACGGTCGCCGACAGCGGGCGCCGCGTCGTCGGCGGGGAGATGTTCACCCTCGACGGCCTCACCCCGGGACGGCCGGTGACGCTGACGAGCCGGGTCGGTCCGGACCCGGAACGGCTCGACCCCGAGGCCCGGGCGGTCCGGGTGGGCGTCGACGGGCGTCCCGCCGGGCAGTGGGACCTCACCGGGCCGGGCGACGCGACCTGGGTCCAGTCGTCGTTCGTGATCCCGGCCGAGCTCGTGACGTCACCGCGGATCACCGTCTCGACCGGGCCGTTGCAGGAGTTCCTCGGGCCGTATCCGGCCTACACCGCCTACGGCTACTGGGCGAGTCAGTAGGGGCCGCGGACACACGTCGGCGCCGCCCCGATCGAGACCGGGACGGCGCCGAGGTGAGGTTCTGCTAGCGGCCGACCTGCTTGCGGCCGGTCACCTTGTTGTAGATCACCAGCACGATGATCGCGCCGATGATCGAACCGATCCAGCCGACCGGGCTGAAGCCACGGAGGCCGCCGGTGACCAGGCCGAGCAGGAACCCGCCGACGACGGAGCCGAGGATGCCCAGCAGGATCGTGCGCAGGATGCCGATGTTGTCCTTACCGGGCACGACGGCGCGGGCGATGAAGCCGGCGACCAGCCCGAGGACGATCCATCCGATAATCGTTCCGATCATGTTTCTCTCCCCTACGTAGCCGGCTCGTGGCCGGATCCGGACAACGGAACGATCATGCGAGTGACATGTCCACTCGCGACCCCTGTCTTCCCTACAGTATCCCCGCTTTCGGGCCGTGGCATGCGCGAACGCGCGCGGCGCACCGGCCGGGTGACGCGCGCCCCACGTCCGTCCGGAGGACGGTGACCGGCGGACCACCCCTTCCGCCGATGCCGATACCGGGACCGGCGGCCACCATGGGTCCATGGGCAGCGACACGATCCCCGTACTCCGTCTCGACAGCGCCCGGACCGCCGGCGGCGCGCTCGACCCCGCGTTCACCGCCGCGTTGCGGACCGCGCTGCACGAGGTCGGGTTCCTGCAGCTCACCCACTACGGCGCCGCGCCCGGCCAGGTCGCGGAGCTGACCGCCGCCGTCACCCGCTTCTTCGAGCTGCCGCTGCCCGACCGGCTCGCCCTGGACAACCGCGAGTCCCCGCACTTCCGCGGCTACACCCGGCTCGGTCACGAGATCACCGCCGGACGCCCGGACGCGCGCGAGCAGATCGACTTCGGCCCCGAGCTTCCGCCGCGCCCGCGTCCCGAGTGGGACGAGCCCTACCGCCTGCTCGAGGGCCCCAACCGCTGGCCGGACGCGACCGTGCCCGAGCTGCGGACGCTCGTCGG
Source organism: Pseudonocardia sediminis (assembly GCF_004217185.1). Taxonomy (NCBI): domain Bacteria; kingdom Bacillati; phylum Actinomycetota; class Actinomycetes; order Pseudonocardiales; family Pseudonocardiaceae; genus Pseudonocardia; species Pseudonocardia sediminis. Next base: position 4,191,322 of record NZ_SHKL01000001.1, read on the forward strand.
GGCGTGGACCGACCTGCTGAGTGCCGTCGGCACCGAGCTGACCCGGGCCCTCGCCGCCGGCATGGGGCTGCCCGAGGACCACTTCGACGACGCGTTCGCCGGCACCCCGCACTGGTTCGGCAAGCTGATCCGCTACGTCGGTCCCGACGACGCCGGGCCGGACGCCCAGGGGGTCGGCCCGCACGCGGACTGGGGGTTCCTGACCCTGCTGCTGCAGGACGACGTCGGCGGGCTGCAGGCCCGGCCGCCGGGCTCGACGGAGTGGGTCGACGTGCCGCCGGTCCCCGGCGCGCTGGTGGTCAACGTCGGCGAGATGCTGGAGGTGGCCACGCACGGCTACCTCGCCGCCACCCCGCACCGCGTCCTGCCGTGCTCCCCGGGCACGACCCGGGAGTCGGTCGGCTTCTTCTGGTCCCCGCGCCTGGACGCGACGCTGGACCGGGTGCCGCTGACACCCGAGCTGGCCGCGCGCGCCCCGGGCGTGACCGAGACCGCGCAGAACGCGCTGCTCCCCCGGTTCGGTGACAACGCGCTCAAGGGATGGCTGCGGTCGCATCCGGAGGTGGCCCGGCGCCACCATCCGGACCTGGTGGCACCCACCCACGGATGACACGTCCGGGAGGACGCTGCTCCGCACGGGGACGGTTCCGCATCAGCGAACGACTACGCGTTGACAGCCCGCATACCAGACTGGTTAGCTCTACTCCACGGTGCTCCACGTCACACGCCCGGGGAACCTGACCAACACGTCAGGTAGCCCCCGGACGGACCACACGAACCGGGCTGACACCCGCCCCGGGAAGGACATCGTCCCACCACGTGCACGATCCGGGCTCGCCTCGCGCGCGCCCGTGCGTGCCACCTCCGCGCCCCCGGGCTGACCATGTCGCCCGGGGGTGCGGCTCGCACCCGTCAGCTCACTCGGCCCCGGTGACACCGACCAGGCCGGCGGCCTCGATCCCGGCCAGGGCCGCGGCCTCGTCATTGGCCGAGGCGTCCCCGGTGACACCGACCGCGCCGAGCAACGTGCCGTCGGCGTCCTTCACGAACACCCCGCCGGGCACGGAGAAGATCTTCCCACCGGCCAGGTTCGCGACCGAGGTGAAGAACTCCGGCGAGTCCGCGGCGCGGGCGGCGATCGCCCGGTTCGTCATCCCGAGGGCGAGGACGCCGTTGGCCTTGCCGACGGCGAGGTCGGGACGCAGGTAGCCGGAGCCGTCCTGGCGGGCCAGGACGACGATGGCGCCGCCCGGGTCGAGCACGGCCACGGTCAGCGGGTTGAAGCCCTTCTCCGTGCCGTGCGCCAGCGCGGCGGTGGCGATGGTCTGGGCCTTCTCGAGCGTGATCGTCATGCGATCGAGCCTTGCAGACCGTGGGCCGGGCCGCCGGGCAGGGGCCCGACGACCCGGCCCCGGGCACGACGCCGGACGCGGCTCAGCGCCTGCCGAGGGCGAACAGCGGGATCGTGCGGACCCCCTCGACCTTCTTCTGGTAGTCGGCGAACCCCTCGTTGTTCTCCGTGATCCACGACCAGATGCGCTCGCGCTCGGAGCCGGTCAGCTCCTCCGCGTGCACGTCCAGGGTCTCGGTGCGTCCCTCCGGGCCGTGGCCGACCTCGACCGTGATGTCCGGGTGCGCGACGAGGTTGTGGTACCAGGCGGGGTTGTCCGGGGCACCGGCCTTGGACGCCACGATCACGAAGCGGTCGCCGTCCGGGAACCAGACCAGCGGGGTGATCCGCTCGGTGCCGCTCTTCGCACCGAGGTGGTGCACCAGGATCATGGTCGCGCCCTCGAAGGGCGGGCCGACCTTGCCGTCGTTCTCACGGAACTCGCTGATGACCCGGTTGTTCATCTCTTCGAATGGGTTGCTCATGGAGCCGATCTTCCCGCGCCCGCCGCGGTGCCGCCCACCGGGTACGGCCCTCAGGCGCGCGCCCCGGCCGGGGCGAACACCACCCACGTCGCGGCGAGCGTCGCCAGCACCGAGACCAGCAGGAACAGCGACGCCCACACCGCGCCGGAGACCGGGGTGAGCTCGGCGAGACGGTCCGCGTCGGAGTGCCGCAGGCGCCCCCGCCGACGGCCGCGGCGCAGCTCCGCGCACGCCCGGACCCCGCCGAAGAGCAGGAACCAGCACAGCGCGGCGGCGAAGCCCGTCCGCAGGTCGGGCTCCGCCCAGACCGTGACGACGACCAGGATCGCGCCGCTGACGAGCACCGCGAGCGCACCGAACAGGTTCCGGATCTGGAACAGCGTCGCCACCAGCGCGACGATGCCGATCCAGAGCCATACCTGGTCCGCATCGGCGGCCACCAGCACCGCGCCGCCCAGGCCCAGCAGCGGCGGCGCGACGTAGCCGGCCAGGAACATCACGACCACACCGGGGCCACGACCCGCGCCGGTGGAGTAGGTGACCCCGGAGGTGTCGGCGTGCAGCCGGATACCGGCCAGCCCGCGCCCGGCCAGTACCGCGACCAGGGCGTGCCCGCCCTCGTGGGCGATCGTCACCGCGACCCGGGTGGCGCGCCAGCTCGGCAGCCACGCGACCACGACGAACGCCGCCAGCGCCGCGACCAGTGAGGCCGGCCGGGCGGCGACGAGCTCGTAGACCTGCGAGACGAGTTCGGTGGCGTCGGGGGCTGAGGCGGACACGACGACCAGTCTGGCAGCGGCGCCCCCGACGACGGCGGGTGGTTCAGCCGGCCGCGTCCAGCACGGCCGAGACCAGGTCCAGCGAGGTGTCCGCGTCCCCGGCCAGGTACAGCAGGTCGACGAAGGCGTGCTCGACGTCGGTCTGCTCGGCCACCCGGCGCAGGGTCTCCCCGATCGCGTCGGTCGAGTCGGTCGACCGGGGGTTCACCCGCAGCGCCGCCCCGATCGACGACGGGTCGCGTCCCGCCTCCGCGGCGGCGTCGCGCAGGCCCTGCCACGGGGTGTTCACCGCGGCGTCCAGGTCCGCGACCCCGGGCTGCACGACCGGCAGGAACCCGTCGGCGCGCTCGGCGATCCGCCGCCGGGCCCTCTCGGCGAACCCGGCCAGATAGACCGGGATGCCGTGCGGCTTGACCCTGACGTGCGCGGGCGCGATGGTCGCGAACCTCCCGTCGACCTGCACCGGCTCGTCGTGCCACCACGCCGACGCGACGTCGAGGAACTCGTCGAGCCGCGCGCCGCGCTCGTGCATCGGCACCCCGACCGCGTCGTACTCCTCCGGCGACCACCCGGTCCCCAGCCCGAGCAGCAGCCGCCCGCCACTGATCCGGTCGAGGGTCAGCGCGTGCCGTGCCAGCAGCGCGGCCGGGTACCAGGGCGCGTTGAGCGTGCTCGTGCCCAGCTGCACCCGCGTCGTGACGGCGGCGGCCGCGGTGAGCAGCGCCAGCGGGTCGTGCGCGGCGTCGAACTCGGGCGGGATGCCCGGTCCCCCGCCGTAGCCCACCCGCGGGTCGACGGCGGCGAGCAGCCGGTCGCCGGTCCACAGGCTCGCCGCGCCGCGTTCCTCGGCACCGGCGGCGAACCGCATCGTGTCGTCGACGTGGGCGGCCGCCGTCCCGAACTGCGGGACACAGAATCCGATGCGCACGTCCACCATGATCACTCCGCCGGTGGCGTGGCGCATCGCGGGGTCGCCCCTCGGCGTCGTGCGCGGATATCGCTGCCCTGGCGGCGATATCCACGCACGGGCGGCGTCAGCCGCTGGTCTCCGACCAGCCGTAGAACACCCGCTCGACGACGGCGCGGGAGCGGCGGGTGGCGCGGCGGTAGTCGTCGAGGAACACCCCGGGATCGCCGCCGTGCGGGTAGCCCAGCGCCGAGGCGACGGCCGCCAGCTCGCGTCCGGACCGCGGGAGCTGGTCGCCGGGCTTGCCCTTGACCAGCATGATCGCGTTGCGGGCGCGGGTGGCCATCCGCCAGCCGGCGCCGAGCTCGGTCACGTCCTCGTCGGTGATCAGACCGGCCTCGGCGGCCTCGCGCAGACCGTCCAGGGTCGAGGTGGTGCGCAGCTCCGGGACGTCGCCGGCGTGGCAGAGCTGCAGCAGCTGCACCGTCCACTCGACGTCGGCGAGCCCGCCGAGGCCGAGCTTGGTGTGCGTCGTGCGGTCGGCGCCGCGGGGCAGGCGTTCGGCGTCGACCCGGGCCTTGATCCGGCGGATCTCGGTGACCGAGGCGTCGGCGATCCCGTCGGCCGGGTAGCGGATCGGGTCGATCAGCTCGGTGAACTCCCGACACAGGGCCGGGTCGCCGGCGATCGGGCGGGCCCGCAGCAGCGCCTGGGCCTCCCAGACCTCGCCCCAGCGGGCGTAGTACTGCCGGTAGGAGTCGAGCGTGCGGACCATCGGGCCGGAGCGGCCCTCCGGGCGCAGGTCGGCGTCGATGGCCAGCTCGGGGTCGGGGCTCGACGTCCCGAGGAGGCGGCGCACCTTCTCCACGACGCCGGTCGCCCAGCGCGCGGCCTGGTGGTCGGTGGACTCGCCGAGCGGGGCACAGACGAACAGCACGTCGGCGTCGCTGCCGTAGCTCAGCTCACCGCCCCCGAGACGGCCCATGCCGATCACCGCGATCCGCGCCGGGCGTTCGCCGACCTGCGCGGCCAGGACCGCGTCCAGGGTCGCCGCGACGACGGCCTCGGAGACCGACGTCAGCGCCGTGCAGACCTGTTCGACGTCGAGCAGGCCGAGCACGTCCGCGCAGGCGATCCGCAGCATCTCGTGACGCCGGTAGGACCGCGCCGCGGCCACCGCCGACTCCGGCGTCGTCTGCCGGGCCACGGTCGTCCGCAGGGCGACCGCCACCTCGCCGGGGTCCCGGGTCAGCTCGGGGCTGCCGCCGGTGCTGGAGGTGGCGAGCATCCGCAGCACCTCCGGAGCACGCGAGAGCAGGTCCGGGACCAGCGCGGACGTCCCGAGCAGCATCATCAGGCGCTGGGCGACCGCGCCCTCGTCGCGCAGCAGCCGCAGGTACCAGGGCGTCGACGCCAGCGCCTCGGACACCCGCCGGTAGGCCAGCAGCCCGCGGTCGGGGTCGGGGCTCGACGACAGCTCGTCGAGCAGCACCGGCAGCAGCGTGCGCTGGATCGACGCCGCCCGCGACACCCCTCCGGTCAGGGCGCGCAGGTGCCCGAGGGCGCCCTCCGGCGACGCCCACCCCAACGCGGCGAGCCGCGCCTTCGCGGCCTCGGTGGACAGCTGCGCCTCGTCCGCGGACAGCCGCGACACCGACGACAGCAGCGGCCGGTAGAACAGCTTCTCGTGCAGCCGGCTGACGCGCCGGGAGTTGCGCTGCCACTCCGAGACCAGCACGCCGACGACGTCGCGGCGCCCGTCCGGGCGGATCCGGGCGGCCCGGGCCAGCCAGCGCAGGGCGTCGGTGTCGTCGGCCGCGGGCAGCAGGTGGGTCCGGCGCAGGCGTTGCAGCTGCAGGCGGTGCTCGAGCAGGCGCAGGAAGCGGTAGGACGCGCCCAGGTTCGCGCCGTCGTCGCGTCCGACGTAGCCGCCGTCGGACAGCGCGGCGAGCGCCTCCAGCGTCGACGGCGAGTGCAGCGCGTCGTCGGTGCGCCCGTGCACCAGCTGCAGCAGCTGCACCGCGAACTCGACGTCGCGCAGCCCGCCGCGTCCCAGCTTGAGCTCGCGTTCGCGCTGGTCGGAGGGGATGTGCTCGATCACGCGCCGGCGCATGGCCTGGACGTCGGTGACGAAGTCGTCGCGGTCGGCGGCGTGCCAGACCATCGGGGCGACGGCGTCGACGTAGAAGCGGCCCAGCGCCGGGTCGCCCGCGATCGGGCGGGCCTTGAGCAGGGCCTGGAACTCCCACGTCTTGGCCCAGCGCTTGTAGTAGGTGACGTGCCCGTCGAGGGTCCGGACCAGCGCGCCCTGCTTGCCCTCGGGACGCAGGTTCGCGTCCACCTCGAAGCAGGCCTCGCCGGCCACCCGCATCACGCGGCTGGCCACCTTCGTCGCGGCCTGGGTGAGGTCCCCTCCGGGCTCGGCCACGAAGATCACGTCGACGTCGGAGACGTAGTTCAGCTCCCGCCCGCCGCACTTGCCCATGCCGATGACGGCCAGGCGCAGCTCGTCGGGCGGGTCCTGCTCGGCCATGGCGACGGCCAGCGAGGCCGAGACCGCGGCCTCGGCCAGGTCGGCCAGCTGCGCGGCGACGTCGTCGACCTCCATCACCGGCAGCGACGGGTCCCCCACCGCGGCCAGGTCGGCCGAGGCCAGCCCGAGCAGCTCGTCGCGGTAGGCGTTGCGCAGGGCCGTGACGGCCTCGGCGCCGGTCAGGGTGGCGCGTCCCCCGCCCGACGAGCCCGGCGGCGGCGCGAGCGGGTCGGCCCCGACGGCGCGCAGCAGCGTCGCCGTGCGCCGGGACAGGTCCGGTGGCGGGTTGCGCCGGTCCGGGGTGTCGGCCAGCAGCGTCCATCTCTCCGGGTGGGCGATCAGGTGGTCGCCCAGCGCGGTCGAGGCGCCGAGCGTGGCGAACAACCGCCCGCGCAGGCCCGAGTCGGTCCGCAGCGTCCGGTCGATCTCGGCCCACGGACCCGTCTGCGACAACCGTTCGACGGCGCGCAGCGCGAGCTCCTGATCAGGGCTGCGGGCCAGGGCCCACATGATCTCCTCGGTGCCCGGCACCGGCCGGTCACCGGCCCACCAGCCCAGCTTCGCCAGCGTGTCGCCCGCCCCCGGGCCGGTGATGCCCAGCCGGGCCAGCGATGTCCCCGTGCGCCGATCCATCACACCCGCGAGCCTAGTCCGCGACCCGTGTCCTGCGACCCTCGCCGACCGCGGGACGTCGGGTCACCACCGGAGGTACTTCGTCGCCTCACGCCGGACGAGGCCGGGGACCCGGTCGTCGCGGGCCCGGAGCCACTCCGACACCATCTCCGGCCTGCGCTTGCCGGTCTCCCGCAGCACCCACCCGATCGCCTTGCGGACGAAGAACTCGGTCTCGTCCAGCATCGGGTCGGCGTAGCGGCTGAACCGCGCGAAGTCGCCGCCACCCTCCTTCAGCGGCCCGAGCAGTGCGAGCAGCGCCGACCGGCGCAGCCAGAGATCGGGGTCGCGGGCCCATCGGTCGAGCACGTCGCACCTCGGGGACGCGCACGCCGAGGTGTTCGCGCGTGCTCCTCAGGTAGCGAGCTTCCTGCCCGGCGCGCGCCGGGTCGGCGAGCCCGCCGAGCACCGCGACGATCTCGCCCGCGGCGTCCTGCGCGGTCATCGGGGCCGCCGTCGTCCGATCGGCTCAGTCCGCGCCCGGCACCGACCCGGGCGGGAGGAACTCCACGTCGTGCAGTGCCGACTGCCGGACGACCTCGGCCGGGTCGGTGAGGTCGTGAAGCTTGTCGAACAGCTGCGCGAGCCGCCCGGCCGGGCTGACCCAGAACAGCGCGCGGGCGTCGCCCTGCTCCCGGTTGTAGTAGGCGTGCGGCAGGCCCTTCGGCATGAGCACGGTGTCGCCCGGGCCCGCCTTCTCCCACTGCCCGTCGAGGTAGAGGGTGAACACGCCGCCGAGGACGTAGATGTGCTCGTCCTGGGTGGGGTGCACGTGCGGCGGGACGCCGGTGCCGGGCGGGTCGACCGTCTCGAACGCGAAGCTGGACCCGCTCGCGGCCTTCATCGAGTAGGTGTGCCCGAGCACGTTCCAGACCCGCCTGAGCTGACCCTCGCCGGCCCGGGTGATGCCCTTGGGCAGCGGGCCGAGCACGATCTCGTCGTCGAACACGGTGCCTCCTACAGGACCGGCAGGTAGGTCGACAGCTCGTGCGGGGTGACGTTGCGGCGGTAGGCGTCCCACTCCGCGCGCTTGTTGCGCAGGAAGAAGTCGAACACGTGCTCGCCGAGCACCTCGGCGACCAGCTCGGAACGCTCCATCACGTCGAGGGCCTCGGTGAGGTTCTGCGGCAGCAGCTCGTAGCCCATGGCCTTGCGCTCGGTGTCGGTCAGGGCCCACACGTCGTCCTCGGTGGCGGGCCCGAGCTCGTAGCCCTTCTGGATCCCGGTCAGGCCGGCGCCGAGGATCAACGCGTAGGCCAGGTAGGGGTTGCAGGCACTGTCGAGCGTGCGCACCTCGATGCGGCGGCTGGAGGACTTGCCGGGCGAGTACATCGGCACCCGGACCAGCGCGGAGCGGTTCGCGTGGCCCCACGAGACCGCGGTCGGGGCCTCCCCGCCGACGACGAGGCGCTTGTAGGAGTTCACCCACTGGTTGGTGACGGCGGCGATCTCGCGGGCGTGCTTGAGCACCCCGGCCACGAACGCCTTGCCGGTGGCCGAGAGCTCGTAGGGGTCGTCCGGGTCGTGGAAGGCGTTGTTGTCGCCCTCGAACAGCGAGAAGTGCGTGTGCATGGCCGAGCCAGGGTGCTGCGTGAACGGCTTGGGCATGAACGACGCCCGCACCCCCTGGGTCAGCGCGACCTCCTTGACGACGTAGCGGAACGTCATCAGGTTGTCGGCCATGGTCAGAGCGTCGGCGTAGCGGAGGTCGATCTCCTGCTGGCCCGGCCCGCCCTCGTGGTGGGAGAACTCGACCGAGATGCCCATCGACTCGAGCGTCTCGATGGTGTTGCGCCGGAAGTGCGGGGCGACGTCGTGGCTGGCCTGGTCGAAGTAGCCGCCGGAGTCGGCCGGGATGGGCGGGGTGCCGTCGTCGGGCAGGCCGCGCAGCAGGTAGAACTCGATCTCCGGGTGCACGTAGCAGGTGAACCCGGCCTCGCCGGCCTTGTTCAGGGCGCGGGTCAGCACGTGCCGCGGGTCGGCCCAGGACGGCGATCCGTCGGGCATCGCGATGTCGCAGAACATCCGCGCCGAGTAGTGCTCACCGGCCGCGGTCTCCCACGGCAGCACCTGGAACGTCGACGGGTCGGGGCGGGCGACCATGTCCGACTCGTAGACCCGGGCGAAGCCCTCGATCGCCGATCCGTCGAAGCCGATCCCCTCGGCGAAGGCCCCCTCCAGCTCGGCCGGGGCGACCGCCACCGACTTGAGGAACCCGAGCACGTCGGTGAACCACAGACGGACGAAGCGGATGTCGCGTTCCTCGAGCGTGCGGAGCACGAACTCCTGCTGGCGATCCATGGCGGCGACCCTACGAACCTCGCGTTACAGGGATGTTTCCTGGCTGGTCGGGACGGCCCGGACGTGTGTCACACGCCGGGGACCGTCCCACCGCGTTCAGGCCGGGTCGAGCGTGCACTCCGCACCGGCGCCGGGGGTCTTCAGGTCGACCAGGTAGGCCACGACCTGGTCGTCGAGGCAGGCGTTGCCCCGCAACGACGCCGTGTGCTGCTCGCCGTTGACCTTGATCAGGCTGCCCTTGAGCTGCGCCGCCAGGTCCACACCGGCCTGGTACGGCGTCGCCGGGTCACCGGTCACCGACACGACGACCACCGGGGGCAGGCCCTGCACGTTCGGCGTGTGCGGCTCGCTGGTCGGCGGGACGGGCCAGAACGCGCACGCGTCCTTCGCCGCGACCACGCCGCGCCCGGTGGCGCGGAACGGGGCGGCCTCATTGGCCTTCTCGTTGAGCTCGCGCACCTCGGCCGGATCGGTGACCGGCTTCTGGTTCACGCACGAGATCGACTGGAACGCCTCGAGCATGTTCGTGTAGCGGCCCTGCTCGTCGCGCTCGTAGTAGGAGTCGGCCAGGATCTGCAGGATCCGGCCCTGCCCGTTCGCGACCTCGGAGATGCCGCGGCTCAGGACCGGCCAGTACTCGGAGACGTAGAGCGCCTGCGTCACACCGGTGATGGCGTCGTCGAAGCTCAGGTCACGGCCGTCACCGACCGGGACCGGGTTGTCGATCAGCCGCTGGGCGATGGTGTTGAACGCCCGGGTCGCCTGCGCGGGGTCGGTGCCCAGCGGGCACGGGGACTGCTGCTGGTTCTGGGTGGCGCACCACTTCGCGTAGTTCTCGAACGCGAGCTGGAAGCCGGCGGCCTGCTTGACCGAGGAGTCGACGGTCGTCTGCGTCGGGTCGATCGCGCCGTCCAGCACGAGCGCCCGGACGTTCTGCGGGAACGCCTCGGCGTAGGCGGTGCCCAGCTCGGTGCCGTAGGAGTAGCCGACGTAGTTCATCTTCTGGTCCCCGACGGCGGCGCGCAGGACGTCCATGTCCTTCGACGCGTCCCGGGTCCCCATGTTGGCCAGCACGTCGGTGCCGACCCGCTGGGCGCAGCGGTCGGCGTAGGCCTTCGAGTCCGCCTCGGCGGCGGCGACACCGGCCGGCGAGGGGTCGGTGAAGACCTTCGCGCGCTCCTGGTCGTTCTCCCGGTCGTTCAGGCAGTCGATCTTCGGGAGGCTGGCGCCGGTGCCCCGCGGGTCGAAGCCGATCAGGTCGAAGCGCTGACCCAGGGTCGGCGCCAGCGACGCCGACGCGTTGGCCAGGTAGCTGGTGCCGGACGCGCCGGGGCCGCCCGGGTCGAAGAACAGCGACCCGATCTTCGGCCCGCCGCTCGCCTTCTGCCGCAGCAGGGCGACCTGCGCCTTCTCCCCGTCCGGCTTCGCGTAGTCCAGCGGGACCTCGACCCGGGTGCAGTCGAACTTCGGGTCGGCGAACGCCGCGGTGTCGGCGGAGCTCCCCGCGAAGCCGGAGCACGGCCCCCAGGAGAGCTGCTGGTCGTAGAACGCGGCCAGCTCCGGCGGGGTCGGCGCGGGAGCGCCCTCGGACTCGGTGCTGGTGTCGGCGCACGCGCCGAGCAACGCGACCGACGCGACCACGGCGGCGAGAATCGCCGTGGTCCGTGCGGGGCGTCCGGAGGAACGGCGGCAGCGCGCGCGGACGAACATGATCCGAGCATGCCAGTCACCTCCGACACTCTCCGATCCGGCGGGGGCGTCGGACCCGTGCCCGGCCCGGGTCCCGTCCGGGTGAGCGTCCCCACAACCGCGTTCCGCGGTCGGCGCGCGCTGTCACGCTGGCGTCCATCACCACCCGGCGATCCCGGGGACCCGCGACATCGCGGGCCTCGAGGAAAGGACGGATTCGATGACGAGTTCGCACACCCCCGACAGTTCCTCCACCACGGTCGAGCAGGCCCCGTACCGCGGCCCGTCGGTCCCGAAGCGCACCCGCGTGCACCATCTCCTGGAGTGGAAGCGCGAGGGCCGTCGCTGGCCGATGCTCACCGCCTACGACGTCTACTCCGCCGAGATCTTCGACGACGCCGGGATCCCGGTGCTCCTCGTCGGCGACTCGGCCGGCAACAACGTCTTCGGCCACGACAACACCATCCCGGTCACCGTCGACGAGCTGCTGCCGCTGACCCGCGCCGTCGTCCGCGGCGCGACGAACGCCCTGGTGGTGGCCGACCTGCCGTACGGGAGCTACCAGATCTCCCCCGCCCAGGCCCTGGAGACGGCGTTCCGGTTCATGAAGGAGGGCGGCGCGCACGCGGTGAAGCTCGAGGGCGGCGCCCGGTTCGCGCCGCAGGTCGAGGCCCTGGCCGGGTCCGGCGTGCCGGTGATGGCGCACCTGGGCTTCACCCCGCAGAGCGAGCACGCCCTGGGCGGGTTCCGGATCCAGGGCCGCGGCGACGGCGCGGACCGGCTCGTCGCCGACGCGCTGGCGCTGCAGGAGGCGGGCGCGTTCGGGGTCGTGCTGGAGATGGTCCCGTCCGACGTCGCGAAGCGGGTCACCGCCGAGCTCACGATCCCCACGATCGGGATCGGTGCCGGGACCGACTGCGACGCCCAGGTCCTGGTCTGGTCGGACATGGCCGGGATGAACCGCGGCAAGGTGCCCCGATTCGTCAAGCGCTACGCCGACGTCGGAGGGGTCCTGCACGACGCCGCGGCCGCCTTCGCCGCCGACGTCCGCGACGGCGAGTACCCCGGCCCGGAGCACTCCTACCACTAGGCCGCTCGCGGGGTCTCCGTGTCGCCGCCCGGCACGGAGGCCCGCGGGGTCAGCGGATGGCCGGCGTCCGTGCGGGCAGACCGGCCACGGGCCCGCCGCGGCGGCGCCGGGCCAGCAGGTCCTGCGCGGGGCACTCCCGGCGTTCGATACGTCCGCGCAGGCTCCGCAGCCGGTCGAGGTGCTCCGGCTCGCCGCGCAGGGCGTCCGCCGCCGCGTCCAGGGCGGCGCACGCCCCCGCCCGGATGCCCGCGTCGTGCAGGCCGTCCACGGCGGCGCGGCGGTGCAGCGCGGCGTCCGGCGTCGTCCGGCGTCCGGGCAGCGTGGTGTCGCGCAGCAGGCCGGTGAGCAGGCTCAGCAGCTCGGCGTAGAGGGCCGGGTCCGGGCAGGCGTCGAACGCCTTGAACTCGATCCGCCCCACCTCGGCCGGGATCCCCGCGTGCCGGGTCAGGGACGGGTCGCTGACCTGCAGCGGATCGGACGGGTCGAGGTAGACCAGCACGGCCGGCCGGGGCCCGGTGCGGACGGCGGTGCGGGCGGACAGCCCGCCCCACGCGCCGCCGTCGCGGAACGGGGAGGAGAACGACAGCGGGACCAGGTAGGGGCTCAGGTGGGTCAGCTTGGCGCCGGCGTCGGCCATCGTCGCGGGGTCGGACGGGGAGTCCGGGAACGACAGGTTCAGGTCCGGCCCGTAGGTGACCATGTGCAGGTGGGCGGTGCGCTCCTCCGGCGACCCGGCCTGCGCGGCGAGCTCGAACGCGTTCGCCGGCGGCTCGAGCCGGTAGGCCGATCGCAGCGGGTTGAACCCGATCGCCAGCGGGTGCAGGCCGTGCCGGGCGGCGACCCCGGTCAGTGACGACAGGTCCCGCTCCAGCGCCCCGGTCACCGCGTCGACGTCGTCGTGGATCCGGGTCCGGATCTCGATGCCCTTGGGGTCGAACCGGACCAGCCGGCCGTCGTCGTCGAAGCGCTCGAAGCCCTCGGCGTACCAGCGCTTGCGCCGGATCCCGGCGTCGCCGATCCGCAGGTCACGGCGGTCGGCCGGATCCTCGGGCAGCTCGTCGACGATCGCCGCGACCTCGGAGTACCGCAGCGAGGTGAAGTCGGCGAGCGTGCCGTCGTCGCGCAGCAACGCCACCTCGTGCTCGATCCCGTAGCGCGCGGCGCCCCGCATGCCCACCCCCTGTCGTCGCACTCCCGGTACCGGGCCCTGCACAGTCGGTGAGCCTAACCTCAGACAACACGGTCCCGACACCACCCGTTCCGCTCTGGACAAGGTCGGTTCCGGGGGTCAGCCTTGTGGTTCGGGACACGTCAGGCCGGCACGGGAGACGTCATGAGACTGGGTCGCAAGCTCGCCGAGGGATTCGCCGTGGACCACGAGGCCGACCGGGCCTGGACCGGGCGGCACGAGCCGGAGGCCGAACCGGCCACGCCGCTCGCCGACGTCCCGGAGGTCCTCGCCACCGAACTCCCCGTCCCCGCACGTTCGGGACCGCGCGCCGCGGACTGACGCGCCGTGCGACCGCTGTTCGCCCGCACCCCGCGGGAACAGCCCGCGGAGCCCCTGACCGGCTGGAAGCTCGCCTACCCGATGCTGTCGGTGGACGGCGGGACGGCCGGGTTCAGCGGGGTCACGCTCGGGCGTGCGCACGTCTACCGCTGGGTCGACGACGCCGTCTGCGCCCACGGCTGCCGGCACGAGTGCCCGTCGCGCTGGTGCGACTGCGGTTTCTACTGCTTCAGCGACCCCGCGGCCGCCCGCGAGCTGGCGTGCGCGCCCGAGCACCAGGGCGCGGTCCTGCTCGAGGTCGTGGTCTCCGGGCGCTACCGGCGCTACGAGCTGGGACTGCGCTACTCCCGTCAGCGGGTCCGGACGGTGCGGTTGCGCCGGTGTGCCTGCGGTGGCGCGGTGAGCGCCCTGGCCGATACCGGGTCCGGGTCGACGGGCTGGCGGCGGCTGGACCCGGTGTGCGGCTCGTGCGCCGGGAACCGTCCGGTGCTGGACCCGTCGGAGTTCGCCCGGCTCGCCGGCGGTGTCGAGCTCGGTGCCGACGAGGTGCCGGCCGGTCCGGTGGCCCCGCTCATGGCGCTGGGGACCGGTCACCCGCCCGCGTGGCGGTCCGGGAGCGCCGGTGACCCGACCACGTCCGAGGCCGGGGTGGTCGCGGTGCTCTCCGCCGAGGTCGCCCTGTTGCAGGCCCGCCTGGACGAGATGCAGGAGCGGATCGACGTCCTGGAAGCCGGCCGCGACGACGACGCCTGAGGTCTCGCTACAACCAGCTCGGCAACGGGCCCGGACGTGCGCCGTCCGAGGTCCGCAGCGCCTTGCCCTTCGACCGGCCGAGCAGCCAGGCGGCGAGCTCGTGGCCGCGTCCGCGGACCGTGCCGAGGTCGCGCGCGGGCCCGTCCGGGCCGTCCGGGCCGGGGCCGACGTGCACCGAGCGCCCGCTGTCGGAGTCCTCCAGGGTCATCTCCGGGCAGCCGGGCAGCGTGCCCAGCCGGGCGCCGACGTCGTCGATGAGCACGGCCAGCATGGGGACCGGCATGTCCTCGAACGACGCGCCGACGTCGAGGTCGACGGCGTGGATCCAGACCTCGCGGGCGCGCCCCCAGATCACCCCGTAGACCGGCAGCTCGGTCCCCTGGGGGCCGCGCACCAGCGCCTTCCACTTGTCCTTGGGCATCGCCCGCACCGCGTCGGCGAGACGGTCCGAGGAGGCGATGACGTCGGCGCGGATCTCGTCCGGGGTGCGGTGCGACCCCGCCTCGATGTCGGCGTCGCGCTGTTCGCGGCTGACGTAGGCGGGCGTCTCGGTGCCCGTCTTCGCCCACTTCAGCAGGTTGACCATCGCGTCGGCGTTGCGGGCGATGTGGGTCAGCACGTGCGCCCGCGTCCAGCCCGGGAGCAGCGACGGCCGGGTGAACGCCTCCTCCCCCATGCGCGTCATCAGCCCGCGCAGGTGCGCCGCTCCGTCGCCGGCCCAGTCCAGCGAGTCCTCCATGGACGGCGGCGTGGCGGTGCCTGTCGGGTTCGGGCCCGTCGGGCTCACGGCGCCTTCCGGCAGGTGTTGCGGCACTCGCCGACCCCGGCGATCGAGGTGACGAGCTCGACCCCGTCGGTCAGGTAGCGCGGGGGCGTACGGGCGTGCCCGACGCCGCCCGGGGTCCCGGTCGCGATGACGTCGCCCGGGTTCAGGGTGACGATCGCGGACAGGTACTCGATCAGCTCGACGGCGCCGAACACCAGCTGGTCGGTGGTCGAGTCCTGCATGACCTCGCCGTCGATGCTGCTGGAGATCGCCCAGCCGCCCTCGGGCAGCTCGTCCGGGGTCACCAGCACCGGGCCCAGCGGCGTGGAGTGCTCGAACGTCTTGCCCTGCAGGAACTGCTTGGTGCGGTTCTGGAAGTCGCGCACGCTCACGTCGTTGAGGACCGTGTAGCCGGCGATGGCGGCGCGGGCGGTCTCGGCGTCGGCGTGCCGGACGGGGCGGCCGATCACGACGACCAGCTCGGCCTCGTAGTCGACCTTGTCCGAGATCGCGGGCAGCTCGATGTCGTCGTGCGCGCCGACCAGCGCGGGCGCGAACTTGGCGAACACGGTCGGGTAGGCGGGCAGCTCGTTGCCCATCTCCAGCACGTGGTCGCGGTAGTTCAGCCCGACGCAGATGATCTTCTCCGGCGCGGGGACGAGCGGGGCGTAGTCGAGCCCGCCGACGGCGTGCACCGGCCCGGCCGCCGCAGCGGCGTGCGCGGCCCAGTCCGGGCGCTCGAGCAGCGCGCGGACGTCGGCGTCGCCGGTCTCCACGGCCGTGTCGTCGTCCACCCGCACGGCCCGGTTCCCGGCTGCGGTGCGGATCGTGGCCAGCTTCATCGCGTGTACTCCGTACTCACGCCGGAGAGTCTGCGCCACCGCGCCGACGAAAACAGCCCCGGGGGGCACGGATCTCGGATCGGATTTCCGCGACCGGACCGGGCCGATCACCCACCGGCGGAAACGCACACCGGACGACCACCCGTGGGGCTTACGTGTCGCGGTACGACACGGGAGCCCCACGGGTGCGGCCGCACGTTGCGGGGTGGCTCAGATGGCGCCGGTCTCGTCCGCGTCGGCCGATCCCCCGCCACGGACCGGCAGGTCGTCGAAGACGTTCGGCGGCTCGCTCCAGATCTCCTGCCGGCCACCGGAGCGCACGGCCTCGATCGCCCGCCACACCCGCTGCGGGCTGCACGGCAGGTCGACGTGGCGCACACCGAGCCCGGACAGGGCGTCGACGACGGCGTTCTGCACGGCCGGGGTGGACCCGATCGTCGCGGACTCGCCGATGCCCTTGGCCCCGAGCGAGTTCATGTGCGTCGGGGTCTCGGTGTTCGAGGCCTCGAACGGGAACAGGTCCGCCGCGGTCGGGATCCGGTAGTCGGCCAGGCTCGCCGTCGTCGGCTGGCCCTCCTCATCGAAGAGGACCTCCTCGAACAACGCCTGCGCGATGCCCTGGGCGAGACCACCGTGCTGCTGGCCCTCGACGAGCAGCGGGTTCACGATCCGGCCGCAGTCGTCGACCGCGATGTGGCGCAGCGGGGTGACCCGCCCGGTCTCGGTGTCGACCTCGACGACCGAGACGTGCGCACCGAACGGGAATGTGGCCCCGGCCTGCTTCGAGTCGAGCGCGGCGGCCAGGGTCTCCCCCGCGGCGGACGCGTGCTCGGCGAGCTGCGACCACGTCACCGTCGCCGACGTCGGCACGCCGGCGACGCCGAACTCGCCGGAGTCGTTCAGCGTGACATCGGCTTCCGCGGCCTCCAGGATCGTCGCCGCGCGCTTGCGGGCCTGCTCCAGGACGTCCTCGGCGGCCTCGGCGACCGCGGTGCCGCCCATCTGCAGCGACCGGGACCCGCCGGTCCCGCCGCCGCGCGGCACCGTCTTCGTGTCGGACTGCAGGTAGGTGATCTTGTCCATCGGTATGCCGAGGCGGTCCGAGACGAGCATCGCGAACGACGTCGCGTGCCCCTGCCCGTGCGCCGACGTGCCGGCCGAGACGGTCGCGGTGCCGTCGCCGTTGACCGTCACCGAGCCGTACTCGCTGCCGCCGCCACCGGCGGTGACCTCGACGTAGGCGCAGATGCCGATTCCCAGCTGTACCGGGTCGTCGTCCTTGCGCCGGCGGGCCTGCTCCTCGCGCAGCTCGTCGTACCCGGCCACCCGCAGCGCCTCGCGCAACGGCAGGTCGTAGTCGCCGACGTCGTAGGCGGCGCCGACCGGGGTGGTCAGCGGGAACGACGACGGGTCCAGGAAGTTCTTGCGGCGCAGCTGCGCCGGGTCCATGTCCAGCTCGAGGGCGGCGATGTCGACCAGCCGCTCCAGGTGCGCCGCCGCCTCCGGGCGCCCGGCCCCGCGGAACGCCCCCATCGGCGTGGTGTTGGTCAGCGCCGAGGCGGCGTCGTAGCGGACGTCCGGGATGTCGTAGACGCCCGGCGCCATCAGGTAGGTCATGTGCAGCGGAAGCGCACCGCCGAACCCCGCGTAGGCCCCCGAGTCGCCGACGACGCGGGCCCGCAGCCCGGTCATCTTCCCCTCGCGGGTCAGCGCCAGCTCGTAGTAGGCGACCTGGCCGCGGCCGTGCGGCATCGAGACCAGGTTCTCGGTCCGGGTCTCGACCCAGGACAGCGGGCGGCCCAGCGCGCGGGCGGCACCGATCACGGCGGTGTGCTCGGCCAGCATCCCGGCCTTGGCGCCGAAACCGCCGCCGACGTGCGGGGCGATCACGCGGACGTCGTCGGACTCGAGGCCGAACACCCCGCACAGCTGGTTGCGGAACCCGTGCGGCATCTGCGTGGACACGTGCACGACGAGCTCGTAGGCCTCGTCGGTCGGGTCCGCGACGATCGCGTTGCCCTCCAGCGGCAGCGCGGCGACCCGCTGGTTCACCATCCGGGCGCGCACGACGACGTCGGCGCCGGCGAGCGGGTCCGGCTCCGGGGAGCGCAGCCCGGCCGCGACGTTGCTGCCCGAGTCCGGGAACTGCAGCTCGGCACCCGCGGCCAGCGCGGCCTCCGGGTCGGTGACCGCGGGCAGCGGGTCGTAGTCGACCTCGACGAGCTCGGTGGCGTCGACGGCGGCGGCCTTCGACTCGGCGACGACCATCGCCACCGCCTCGCCGACGAACCGCACGCGGTCGGTGGCCAGCGGCGGGCGCGGCATCGCCTCGTTGAGCACCATCAGACCGTGGTGGGACGGCAGCTCCAGGTCGGCGGCCGTATAGACGGCCAGCACCCCCGGTGCGGCCTTCGCCCCGGCCGTGTCGATGCCGGTGATCACCCCGTGCGCCAGGGGTGAGCGGACGAACGCGACGTGCGCGAGGCCGGTCACCCGCAGGTTGCCGACGTAGGTGGTGGCGCCGGTGATGAGGTCGTGGTCCTCGACGCGTCGGACGGATGTTCCCAGGATCGAGCCAGGCATGAGACCCACGTTAGCGCCCGGCCCCGACACTGTCGCGCGCAAACGGAGGACCCTTCGTTTAGCGGCGGTCGCCAGGTCCGTCGCCGGGCCGGAGGTCCGGGTAGCGTCCCGGGCCATGCCCGAGTTCCACCACACCGACGTGCTCCCGCTCGGGGCCGACGAGACCGAGTACCGCGAGCTCGACCTTCCGGCCGGGGAGACCTTCTCCGCCGGAGGCCGGACCTTCCTCGAGGTCCCGCCCGCGACCGTGACCGGCCTCGTCCGTGCCGCCGTGACCGACATCCAGCACCTGCTTCGGCCGTCGCACCTGGCCCAGCTCCGCTCCATCATCGACGACCCGGAGGCCTCCGGGAACGACCGTTTCGTCGCGACCGACCTGCTGCGCAACGCCTGCGTCTCGGCCGGTGGCGTGCTGCCGATGTGCCAGGACACCGGCACCGCGATCGTCGTCGGGAAGCGGACCGAGACCGTCCTGACCGGCGGGGACGACGAGGCCTCGGTCTCGCGCGGGATCTTCGAGGCCTACCAGGAGCTGAACCTGCGCTACTCGCAGATGGCGCCGACGACGTTCTGGGACGAGAAGAACACCGGCACCAACCTGCCCGCGCAGGTCGAGCTCTACACCAAGCCCGGCCGGGACCCGTACTACGAGTTCCTGGTGCTGGCCAAGGGCGGCGGCTCGGCCAACAAGACGTTCCTCTACCAGGAGACGAAGGCGCTGCTGAACCCCAAGCGCCTCGCCGCGTTCCTCGACGAGAAGCTGCGCAGCCTGGGCACGGCCGCCTGCCCGCCGTACCACCTGGCCGTCGTCGTCGGGGGCATGTCGGCGGAGTACAACCTCAAGGTCGCCAAGCTCGCCTCGGCCCGCTACCTCGACGGGCTGCCCACCGAAGGGTCCCCGCTGGGACACGCGATCCGCGATCCCGACCTGGAACAGCAGGTCCTGGAGCTGACCCGCAACTTCGGCATCGGCGCCCAGTTCGGCGGCAAGTACTTCTGCCACGACGTCCGCGTGATCCGGCTGCCGCGCCACGGCGCCTCGCTGCCGGTGGGCATCGCGGTGTCCTGCTCGGCCGACCGCCAGGCCAAGGCCAAGATCACGCCGGCCGGGGTGTTCCTGGAGCAGCTCGAGCGCGACCCGGCTCGCTATCTGCCCGACACCGAGAACGAGCAGCTCTCCGACGACGTCGTGCGGGTCGACCTGAACCGCCCGATGGACGAGATCCGCGCCCAGCTCTCGTCGCTGCCGGTGAAGACCCGGCTGTCGCTGACCGGGCCGCTGGTCGTGGCGCGCGACATCGCGCACGCGAAGATCGCCGAGCGTCTCGACGCCGGCGAGGAGATGCCGCAGTACCTGCGCGACCACGCGGTCTACTACGCCGGACCGGCCAAGACCCCGGAGGGTTACGCATCCGGATCGTTCGGGCCGACCACAGCCGGGCGGATGGACTCCTACGTGAAGCAGTTCCAGGAGGCCGGCGGATCACTGGTGATGCTGGCCAAGGGCAACCGCTCGAAGCAGGTCGTGGACTCCTGCGCCGCGAACGGCGGGTTCTACCTGGGCTCGATCGGGGGCCCGGCCGCGCGCCTGGCCCAGGACTGCATCCGCAAGGTCGACGTCCTGGAGTACCCAGAGCTGGGGATGGAGGCCGTCTGGAAGATCGAGGTCGAGGACTTCCCGGCGTTCGTCGTCATGGACGACAAGGGCAACGACTTCTTCGCCGACACCTCCGCCCCGACCCTGCAGGTCTCCTTCCGGACCTGACCGCCCCGTTCCCGCGCCACCGGGCTGCACGAGAGGAGCTCTCGTCCCGCCCGGTCGCGCGAGCGGAGCTCTCGTCCAACCCCGTCGCGCGAACGGAGCCCCCGTCCAACCCCGTCGCGCGAGCGGGGCTCTCGTCCGCCTCCGTCGCGGGCCTCGGCCCACGCGGCGACGGTGGTGGGCTCAGCGCAGGCGACGGGGGCCCGCGTCGTCGCGGCTCGGAGGCGGGCCCAGGGTCAGACGGGCACCGGTGACGAACGCGCCCTGCGGCGAGGCCAGGATCGGGTCCAGGGCCAGCGACCGCACCTGTGGGATGTCCTCGGTGAGCTGCCCGACGCGCAGCACCAGGTCCTCCAGCGCGTCCATCCGGACCGGCTCGGTGCCCCGGTACCCGGTGAGCAGCGGCGCCGCCCGCGGGGCCCGGACCAGGCGGGCCGCGTCGTCGGTGGACACCGGCAGCACCCGGTAGGCGTGGTCGTCGAGCAGCTCCGTGGCCAGCCCGGAGAGCCCGAACGACAGCAGAGAGCCGAACGAGGGGTCGTCGACCACCTCGAGCATGCACGACGTGCCCTTGGGCGCCATCGCCTGCACGTAGACCTCGTCCGAGCCGGTGAGCAGGGCCAGCTCCGCGTGCGCGGTGCGGACGGCCTCGGCCGAGCCGAGGTCGAGCCGGACGCCGACGAAGTCGCTGCGGTGCCGCCAGCGCTGCCCGACGGCCTTCAGCACCACCGGGAACCCCAGCTCGCCGGCCGCCTCGACGGCCGCGTCGGCCCCGTGCACGGTGCGGAACGCGGTGACGTCGATGCCGTAGCAGCCCAGCAGCTCGACAGCCTCGTCGTCGGTCAGGGTGTGCTCGCGCTCGCCGCCCAGGGACGTGACCAGGGTGCGGGCCCGTGCGGTGTCGATGCCCTCGGGCACCACGAACTCCCCGACCGGCGTCTCGCGCCACTCGGCGTAGCGGGTGACGCGGCCCAGTGCGGCCGCCGCCCGCTCGGGGCTGGCGTAGCTGGGCACCGAGCCGCGCCCGGGTGACCCGTCCGGCCCCGGGACGGAGAGCTCGTGCGGGATGCCCTCGACGGCCAGGAACACGGCGCTGACCGGGATGCCGGCGCCGTCGGCGACGTCGCGCAGGGCGTGGGCGTAGTCCGCGCCCGGCATCGCGACCGGCGGCACGAACACCGCGATCAGCGCGTCCGGGGCGTCCGGCCCGCGCAGCGCGCCCTCCACCCCGGCCGCGAACTGCTCCGGCGACGCAGCCGTGCCGACGTCCACCGGGTCCCCGGCCAGCTCCAGCCCCTCGTCCAGCAGACCGTCGGTGACCAGCAGGTTCAGCGCCGTCGAGTTGCCGACGACGGCGACGCGACGCCCGGCGGGCAAGGGCTGGTAGGCCAGCAGCAGGGCGGTGTCGAACAGCTGCGGCAGGGTCTCGACCCGGATCACGCCGGACTGCTCGAACAGCGCCTCGACGCTGGCCTCGTCGATCGGCGGGGAGATCGCGGCCAGCGACGGCACCGGCGCCGTGTGCCGGCCGCTCTTGACCGCGACCACCGGCTTCGTCCGGGCCAGACGGCGGGCGACCCGGGCGAACTTGCGCGGGTTGCCGAACGTCTCCAGGTAGAGCAGCACGACGTCGGTGTCCGGGTCGGTCTGCCAGTACTGCAGCAGGTCGTTGCCGGAGACGTCGGCGCGGTTGCCGGCCGAGACGAACGACGACAGGCCCAGCCCGCGGGACCGGGCGCTGGCCAGGATCGCGGTGCCGAGCGCGCCGGACTGGCAGAAGAACCCGGTCCGCCCGTGCCCGGGCAGCTTGGGGGCCAGCGTGGCGTTCAGGCGCACCGCCGGGCTGGGGTTGGCCACCCCGAGCGCGTTCGGCCCGACCACCCGCATGCCGTGCGAGCGGGCCTCGGTGACGAGGCGGCGCTCGGCGACGGTGCCGCCGCCCCCGGCGTCGGCGAACCCGGAGCTGATCACCACCAGCACCTTCACGCCCTTGGCCAGGCAGGAGTCCATGACGTCGTCGATGCCGGCCGCGGGCACCGCGACCACGGCGAGGTCGACCTCGTCCGGGATGTCGATCACCGACGGGTAGGCGCGCACGCCGCGCACCGACCGGGCGTCCGGGTTCACCGGGTAGACCGGGCCCGTGAACCCGGTGGAGAGCAGGTTGGTCAGGACCGCGTGCCCGATCTTCGACTCGTCGGCCGACGCGCCGATCACCGCGACCGAGCCGGGGTGGAGCAGGTTGGCCACGCTGCGGGCCTCGGCCGCCTGCTCGCGGGAGTCGCGGACCGCGATCGAGCGCTCCGTCGGGTCGATGTCGAACTCCAGGTGCAGCACACCCTCGGCGAACGCCCGGGTGACGCCGTACCCGGCCTCCCGGAACACCCGCACCATGGCGTGGTTCTCCACCAGCACCTCGGCCTCGAACCGGCTCAGCCCGTTCTCCCGCGCCGCCGCGGCCAGGTGCTCGAGCAGGATCGAGCCGAGCCCGCGGGCCTGGTGGTCGTCGCGCACCACGAACGCCACCTCGGCCGAGACGACGGGCTCGTCGGGCTTGCCGAGTCCCTCGTAGCGGCCCACCGCGACGATCTCCCCGCCGAGCAGGGCCAGGAACGCGACCCGCTTGCGGTGGTCGACCTCGGTGAACCGCTTCAGGTCCCGCTCCGAGATCCGTGGGTAGGGGCCGAAGTAGCGCAGGTAGCGGGTCCGGTCGGAGAGCTTGGAGTGGAAGACGAGCAGGTCCTCGGCGTCGTCGGCGGTGATCGGGCGCAGGTGCACGATCCCGCCGTCGGAGGCGACGACGTCGGCCTCCCAGTGCCGCGGGTAGGACTCGGGCGTCTTCTCCGGCCGGGTGCCGTCCAGGGCGAGCTTCCCCAGCGGCGGCATGGCCGGGGTCGGGTCGGGGCCGGGAGGGCGGCCGGGGTCGGGAGGTCCGTCGGCGGGCATGGGTGTCAGTCCCGGGGGTCGTCGGGGTCGAGGCCGTGCAGCGGGAACACCGCGCGGCGGGTCTCCAGGATCGTGGGGTCGACGCGGTCGGCGCCGTCACCGCCCCACGGGGTGAACGCCGGGTCGGCGTTGTCGGTCATCGCCACCGGCAGCGGGGCCCGGGTGTGCGTCGCGGCGCGGGCGATCCAGTCCGCGGGCAGCGGGCGGTCCGGGTCGATGTCGCGGTCGAGCACGACGGCGAGCAGGTGCGTCCAGGACCGGGGCACGACGCGGAACAGCGCGTACCCGCCACCGCCGAGCACCAGCCACTTGCCGGCGGCCGTACGCTCGGCCAGGTCGCGCAGGGAGTGGTAGATCGCCCGGTGCCCGTCGACCGAGAGCTCCATGTTGGCCAGCGGGTCCTCGGAGTGGGTGTCGGCCCCGCACTCGGTGACCAGCACCTGGGGCTGGAACTTCTCCAGCAGCGACGGCACGACGCCGTGGAACGCGCGCAGCCAGCCGGCGTCGCCGGTGCCGGGCGGGATCGCGAGATTCACCGCGTACCCCTCGCCGTCGCCGCGGCCGATCTCGCCGGCCCACCCGGTGCCGGGCCACAGCGTCAGCGGGTGCTGGTGCAGCGAGATCGTCATCACCCGCGGGTCGTCGTAGAACGAGGCCTGGACACCGTCGCCGTGGTGGACGTCGACGTCGACGTAGGCGATCCGCTCGTAGCCCTGCTCGAGCAGCCAGGCGATGGCGACCGAGCAGTCGTTGTAGACGCAGAAACCCGCGGCCCGGTCGGGCATCGCGTGGTGCAGCCCGCCGGCCAGGTTGACCGCGCGGTCCGCGCGGCCCTCGTGGATCTCGCGGGCGGCACGCACCGAGCCGCCGGCGATCAGGTTCGCCGCCTCGTGCATCCCGAAGAAGATCGGGTTGTCGGCGGTCCCGAGGCCGTGCCCGACGCCGAACGGCGCCTCCGGGGCAGACCGCACCGCGGTCTGGTAGCCGGGCGTGTGCACCCGGGTCAGCTCGGCCTCGGTGGCGGGCTCCGGGGCGATCAGGTCGACGTCGTCGAGGACGCCGAGCTGACGCGACAGCTCCATCGTCAGGTCGAGCCGGACCGGGTTCAGGGGGTGGTCGTCGGAGAGCTGGTAGGTCAGGAACTCCGGGGTCCACACGACCGACGTGCGCGGATTCATGGGCCGGACCGTAGGCGAGGAAGGCCTCTCCCGGCCATCGTCCCCGCTCACGGCGCGTTCCCCGCGGACGTGGGCCCGTCCGGCTCCGGGCCGGTGGCGGCCGGGCGCGCGGGGTCCGAGCTCCACTCCGACCAGGACCCCGGGTAGAGCGCGGCGGGTGCGTCCGGGGAGGTGACGCCCGCCTCCTCCAGGGCCAGGACCAGCGAACTGGCGGTGACGCCGGACCCGCAGTAGACGCCGACGGCCGTCGGATCCGTCACACCCGCGGACCGGAACCGGTCGGCGAGATCGGACGGGGACAGCCACCGGCCGTCCGCGCCGACGTTGCCGGCGAAGGGCACGTTGCGCGCCCCGGGGATGTGCCCGGCCCGCGGGTCGACCGGTTCGGTCTCGCCGCGGTAGCGGGCCCCGGCGCGGGCGTCGAGCAGCACGCCGCGACGGGCCAGCGCCGCGGCGCCGTCGGCGTCGAGGACCGGCATGGCGCCCGGGCGCACGACGACGTCGCCGGGGACCACGGCGGGTTCGGGGGCCCGATCGGCCTCGGCCACGGCCTCCCCGGCGAGCGGCAGCCCCTCGGCGGTCCAGGCGGCGAACCCGCCGTCGAGCACCCGCACCCGGTCGGCCCGCAGCCCTGACCAGCGCAGCAGCCACCAGGCCCGGGCCGCGGCGGAGCCGTCCGCGTCGTCGTAGGCCACCACGGCGGAGTCATCCCCCACCCCGGCCCGGCGCAAGACCTCCTGCAGCGCCGCCGGGTCCGGCAACGGGTGCCGGCCGCCGCCGCCGGGCCCACCGGTGGTGGCGGCGGGGGAGGCGAGCTGGGCGCCCAGGTCGACGAACACCGCGCCGGGGATGCGCGCCGCAGCGTGGTCGGGCCCGGCGGGAGGGCCCATGAGGCGCCACCGGACGTCGAGCACGACGGGGTGCGGGGCCCCGGACCCGGCGGTGCCGCTGGTGTTCGCGACGGACCCGCTGGTACTCGCGGGGGTTCCGCTGGTGTTCGCGAGGATCCCCAGCTCGCGGGCCAGAAGTACGGGCGTGATCAGATCGGACACAGATCTCATCCTGCCCCGGAAGGTCGCGGCGTGCCCGTGACGTTGCACGTCTAGACTGGGGAACGACCGAAGGGGCCCGAGTTGAACGAGCTCATCGACACCACAGAGATGTATCTGCGGACCATCTACGAACTCGAGGAGGAAGGCGTCGTCCCGCTGCGTGCGCGGATCGCCGAACGCCTCGGGCAGAGCGGACCCACCGTGAGCCAGACGGTGGCCCGAATGGAGCGTGACGGGCTGGTCGTCGTGGCCGGCGACCGGCACCTCGAGCTGACCGAGGACGGGCGCGGGCGCGCCGTCGCGGTGATGCGCAAGCATCGCCTCGCCGAGCGCCTGCTGATCGACGTCATCGGCCTCGAGTGGGAGCTGGTGCACGCCGAGGCGTGCCGCTGGGAGCACGTCATGAGCGAGGACGTGGAGCGCAAGCTCGTCCGGCTGCTCGACAAGCCGACCGTCTCCCCGTACGGCAACCCGATTCCCGGGCTGGAGGACCTCGACCTGGCCGAGAACGAGGTCTCGACCTCGGCGTCGGTGCCGCCCACCCTCGAGGTCGGGCTGCAGCGTCTCGACGAGTTCGCCCGCCGCGGCGGCGGGAAGGTCGAGATCCGGCGGATCGCCGAGCACGTCCAGGTCGACCCCGACCTGATGGGCGAGCTGAAGCTGGCCGGGATCGTCCCCGGTCACTCCGTGGACGTGCAGCCGATCCCGCGCTTCGGCGACGCCGTACCGGTGCACGCGGAGGGCGAACCGGCCTCGGTGGCCCCGCTCGTCGCACACGCGGTGCTGGTCCGGGCGCAGTAGGAGGAGTACGTGAAGCTGCTCGTCACCGGCGGGGCGGGGTACGTCGGGAGCGTCTGCGCCGCGCACCTCGTCGAGACCGGCCACGAGGTCGTGGTGCTCGACGACCTGTCGACCGGGCACCGCGACGCCGTGCCGCCGGGTGCCCGGTTCGTCGAGGGCGAGCTGGGCGCCGCGGCGGGCGACGTACTCGCCGAGGGCTTCGACGGAGTCCTGCACTTCGCCGCGCGCTCGCTGGTCGGCGAGTCGGTGCAGCGCCCGGAGCTGTACTGGCACGGCAACGTCGTCGCCTCGTTCCGGCTGCTGGAGGCGATCCGCGCGCACTCCACCCCGCGGCTGGTCTTCTCCTCCACCGCGGCCACCTACGGCGAGCCGGAGCAGGTCCCGATCCCGGAGACCGCTCCGACCCGCCCCACCAACCCCTACGGGGCCAGCAAGCTCGCGATCGACCACATGATCAGCTCGTACACCGCGGCGCACGCCCTGGCCGCGACGAGCCTGCGCTACTTCAACGTGGCCGGCGCGCACGAGGCGTTCGGCGAGCGGCACGCCGTGGAGACCCACCTGATCCCGCTGGTCCTGCAGGTCGCGCTGGGCACCCGGGAGTCGATCTCGGTGTTCGGCGACGACTGGCCGACCCCGGACGGCACCTGCGTGCGGGACTACATCCACGTCGACGACCTGGCCGACGCGCACCTGCTCGCCCTGCAGTACGCCGTGGCGGGTGAGCACTCGATCTACAACCTCGGCAGCGGGCAGGGCTTCTCGGTGCGTGAGGTCATCGAGGCGTGCCGCGCGGTGACCGGGCACCCGATCCCGGCCGTGACCGCACCCCGTCGCGCCGGCGACCCGGCCGTGCTCGTCGCCGCCGGTGACCGGGCCGCGGAGCGCCTCGGGTGGAAGCCCAGCCGGACCGACCTGGAGCGCATCGTCGGCGACGCCTGGGCGTTCGCCCACAAGCGGGCCTGACGGCGGCACCGACCCGGAGCCCGTCATCGGGGCGGCGCTCCGTAGGCCTGTTCCAGCAGCCTTCGCAGCGGGCCCGGTCCGGTGACCTGGCGCAGCATCAGGTCCACGATCCGGGCCAGCCGGTGTGCTCCGAACGCCTCCAGGGCCCGTTCCACGGCGATCGCGGCCAGGGCACCGTCGCCGCGCAGCAGCGCGCAGACCGCGAACAGCGCGGCCGGTTCGGCGCACTCCGGGGCGGGCATCGACCGGGACAGCGCCGCCCACAGCTGCTCGGCGTGCGGTGCGTCCGGGCCGAGGCAGAGCCGCACGGCGGCGTCGCGGACCGCGGGCACGTCGAACGCCGCGCAGAAGCCCAGCACGGTCCGGTCGTCCACGACCAGCCGGCACCGGGCGGCCTCGTCGATGCAGTGCGCCAGCAGCGCCAGGTGCTCGGCGGTGCGGTCGGGGCCCGGGTCACCGCCCGCCGCGGCCCGGGTACCGGCCCGGTCGAGCTCGGCGGCGCGCAGCCCGGCCCGCCGTCGCAGTGCGGTCTCGCCGTCGGCGGCGAGCACATCGGCCAGTGCGGCCCGGTCCGGCAGCACGACCGATCCGCGCCGGACCGCGGCGGCGGCCGCCGACGTGGCGGCCGGGTCGGGCAGCACCCCGGTGCAGCCGCAGCGCTGCCCCGGCAGGTCGAAGCAGGCCCACCGGTCCCCATGCCCGGTGCCGGCCGCCCACACGAGGACCTGCGGCTCGATCCCCGCCTCGACGAGCATCGTCTGCACGGCGGCGGCCACGTCGCTGCGGTAGGGCCCCGGGGATCCGGCCACACCGGCCTGCACCACGACGACGGCGGCACCGGACGGGTTGTCGGTGGCCAGCGCACCGACGGCATCGGCGCAGACGTGCCCGACGTCGTCCGGTCTCGGGAGGTCGACCCGGACGGTGAGCCCGACCCGCCGCCCGTTCGCCCCGCCGAAGGAGACCAGCAGCAACGAGTCCCGCGGGTGGAACCCGATCAGGACCGGCAGGGACGCGACGAGGTCCCCGGTGCCGCTGACACGCACCACCGCACCGAGGGCCGCCTCGGCGCCGACGAGCTCGGCGAGGTCGGTCGGGCCACGGAGCCCGTCGAGCCGGTCGAGGTCGGCGCGGTCGTCGGGGGTGAGGAGATCGGGCGGTGCCGGGGAATCGGCCGGGGCAGGAAGATCGGGCAGGGCGGGGAGATCGGGCGGGGCAGGGAGATCGGACGGGGCCGGCGGATCGGGCGGCGGGCCGGGCGCGGGGTCGTCGGGAGGTCGGGGGGTGCGCGGATCGGTGGTCATGGCGGTCGATGGTGCGGACCGCCCCCGACGACCGGGCCCCGTTGATCCGGACGGTTGTGCACGGGGGTGCCCGGAACCGGGCCGTGCGGCCGTGTTGTGGACCGACGCCCGGCGACCGGCCCAGCGCGGCACCGGATCGTCGGTGCCCGGTGGCAGACTCCGGGCGGGAGGTTCCGGGCGGGAGGTCCGGGCCCTGGGAATGGACGGCTCAGCGGCCGCTGCGCACCCGTGGCAGACCCTTGCGCCACGCCGAGAACGACGACACCGGCCCGGTGTGCGGGCGGTACAGCCACCGCCACGGGTGCACCTCGGCACACCGGACGTCGGTGTGCAGTCGCCGGAACCCCGGGACCGGGGCGAACGTGACGGCGACCGGCTCCTGCCCCAGCTCGGCCCGGACCACGCCCCGGTGCACGCGCACCTCGCGGCGTGTCGCCAGGTCGGCCAGGGTCTCGGCGAGGAACACCAGCCGCTTGCCGGACAGGTTCAGCCGCCGCAGCAGCGGCTCGTCGAACACGAACACCGCGGGCAGGCCCGGGTGCGCGGCCAGGGCCGGGTCGGCGTCGCCGAGCGACTCCGCGGTGAGCCACACCGCGGACGGGTCGCCGTCGAGCACCGGCTCGGACGGCCCGGCGGTCCGCTCGGGGTCGGGGTCGGTGCGCAGCAGCGGCTCGCGTTCCGGACGCGGGTCGGGCCGCGGGGCGTCGGAGGCGGCGGGCCACTGCTCGATCGGGCAGTCGTGCGACAACGCGCAGGTCCCGCAGATCCCGGGTGCGCGCTTGCGGACCTGCCAGCGGGAGAACCCGTAGGCCTTGCCGGTCCCGGAGCCGATCGTGCCCTGCCAGCCGAGCCGGTTCGCCGCCCGCGACCCGTCGAGCAGGTGGACGAAGAACTCGTCCTCGCCGGCCGTCCACTCGGCGCCGGCGCGCACCGTCCACTGCGACGACATCCACATCCGCGTCTGGTTCACCAGCCAGCCGTCGGTGTGCAGCTCGGTGGTGCACGCCTTGATGCAGGCCATGTCGGAGGGCCACGGCTCGTCCCAGGCCCGGGTCTCGCGGGCCGGGGCGTCGCGCAACGCCGCCGACATCCGGGTCCCGACCCGGGCGTAGAGGTGGCGGGCGTACTCCTGCCAGGCCAGCTCGTCGCGGAACTTCGTCCGGTCCCGCGGCGGCGCGTCCGCCGCCGCGGCCCACGCGGTCGGCAGGTCGATCAGGCCGTACCGGATCCACGGCGACAGCCGGGTCGCGCCGCGGCGCTCGCGCGGTGCGACCTCGTTGCGGCGGGCGGCGTACCCGGTGACGTCCAGCCCGGCCAGGGCGGCGTCGGCCGCGGTCTGACCGCCGCGGAACGCCGGTGAGGGCTCGGGCTCGTCGCGGCAGAGGTCACCCAGGTGCGTGCGCACCCAGTCGCGGGCGGCGTCGGGTCCGGGTTCGGGAGTCGGGAGCAGCACGCGTCGAGTCTGGTGCGCACCACCGCCACCCGCGCGCCGAACGCCCGCTATCGGGTGTCGTCGCGGCGGTCCCGGTGCTCCTCGCGCAGCGCCCGGCGCTCGTCGCGGTCGGCGTGGCGGTCGTCGCGTCCCCCGGTGCCCGCGGCCGCCGTCGGCCCCCCCGTGTCCAGCGCGCTCGGACGCGCTCGGTCGACCCCGGCGGCCGTGCCCGCAACAGGGAGCGGGGCCGCACCGGGCAGGACCGGGTGCCGTGCCAGCAGGTCGGTGAACAGGTCGGTCAGCTCGTGCACGACACCGGCGTTCGCGGCCCGGGCCGAGCGGTCGGCGTACTCCTCCACCCCCAGCCGTCCCTTGTCGAGGTGCTCGTTCAGTGCCCGCGCGGCGGACTCCCGCTCCGCGGTACCGGTCCGGACCCGCCCGCCGCCACCGCACCCCCCTCCGTCATGGGGCAAGCGTGCCACCACCGGACCGGGAGGGGAACGCCGTCGAGGGCTCTGACCAGCACCGAAACCGGACGGAACGGGGCATCAGCCGCGCTGCGAACTCCCCCGCGTCACCAGGTGGGCCTCGAACAGCGTGGAGGCGGCCGGGCCGTCCGGCGCAGCGATCCGGGTCAGGAGCAGGCGCGCGGCCTCGCTCCCGATGTCGTAGGCCGGCTGCGCGACGACGGACAGCGGCGGGTCCACCGCACGGGTCCACGGCGCGTCGTCGAACGCGATCAGCCCGAGGTCGCGCCCGGGTCTGAGACCGCGCTCGTTCATCGCCTCCAGGACACCGATCGCCATCGCGCTGTTCGCGACCAGCAGCGCGTCCGGGCGGTCGGGTCCGTCGAGGAGCACCCGCGTCGTGTCCCGGGCGCCGGCGGGCCGGTAGTCGGCGTGCCACTCGTGCTGCGGTGCCGCCGGACGCCCGGCCGCGGTGAGCGCGTCGCGGTACCCGTCGAGGCGCTCGTCGGCCGTCGCGACGCCGGCCGGCCCGGTGACGCAGCCGATCCGCTCGTAGCCCTGCGCGATCAGGTGCTCGGTGGCCTCCCGGGCCGCGCTGCGGCTGTCGACCAGCACCTCGTCGACGGTGCCGCCGACGTCACCGGGCACCGGCCGGTCCACCGCGACGACCGGGACGCGGCGTTCGCGCAGCATCCGGACGCCGTCCACCGGCCCGGTCGGGGAGATCACGACGCCGGCCATCCGCTCCTGCAGGGCGACCTCGAGGTAGCGGCGTTCCTTGTCCGCACTGTCGTCGGAGTTGCACAGCACGACGGAGTAGCCGGCGGTCTGCGCGGTGTCCTCCATCCCCCGCGCGACGGAGGTGAAGAACGGGTTCTCCACGTCGGAGACGATCAGCGCCAGCACCGTGGTGACCTGTTTGCGCAGGTTGCGAGCCAGGCCGTTGGGCCGGTAGTCCAACTCTCCCGCGGCCGCGAACACGCGCTCGGCCAGGAGCGGGTCGACCGTCGACTTGCCGTTGAAGGCTCGGGAGACGGTTGCCGTGGACACGCCCGCAAGCGCCGCCACGTCGGTGATGGTGGCCATGACCGCCCTCCCTCGGGCCTCGACGGAAGTTCTCGTCGACGGGATGGAAACGATACTGGTACGGGCGGATCTTCCTGCACGAGACCTCCCCCCGTACCGGGAGCGACGGTGATCCGCCGTGACGCGCTGTTCACACGGTCGTGCTTGCCCCGTCCGTCCCCGACGACCACGCTGACGGGCGAGCACACCGGCGGCGGAGACCGGCCGCCGGCGGAACGAGGTCTGCGGGGGCACGGGTGTACGACTACGACCTGGTGGTGATCGGCTCCGGGCCGGGCGGGCAGAAGGCCGCGATCGCGGCGGCCAAGCTCGGCAAGCGGGTGGCGGTGGCCGACCGGGGCCACATGATGGGCGGCGTCTGCGTCAACACCGGCACGATCCCGTCCAAGACCCTGCGGGAGGCCGTCCTCTACCTGACCGGGTTCGCCCAGCGGGAGATGTACGGGGCCAGCTACCGGGTCAAGTCCGAGATCACCATAGGAGACCTGCTGGCGCGCACCCAGCACGTGATCGGCCGTGAGGTCGAGGTGGTGCGCAACCAGCTGATGCGCAACCACGTCGACATCCTGACCGGCACGGCGGTGTTCACCGACCCGCACACGGTCGTCGTCGAGGGCCCCGGCCGCGGCGACCACAACCAGGTCACGGCCGAGAAGTTCGTGATCGCGACCGGCACCCGGCCGGCGCGTCCGCCGGAGGTGGAGTTCGACGGCGAGCACGTCGTCGACTCCGACCAGGTGCTGCAGCTGGGCCGGGTCCCGAACTCGATGGTCGTCGTCGGCGCCGGGGTGATCGGCATCGAGTACGCGTCGATGTTCGCCGCGCTCGGCACGAAGGTCACGGTCGTGGAGAAGCGCCCGGCGATCCTGGACTTCTGCGACCCGGAGGTCGTGGAGTCGCTCAAGTTCCACCTGCGCGACTCGGCGGTGACGTTCCGGTTCTCCGAGGAGGTCTCGTCGGTGCAGGTCACCGACATGGGGACGATCACGAACCTGGCCAGCGGCAAGCGGATCCCGGCCGACATGGTGATGTACTCCGCCGGCCGGCAGGGCCTGACCGAGGACCTGCACCTGGACAAGGCCGGCCTCTCGGCCGACGAGCGCGGGCGGATCGAGGTCGACTCCCACTACCGCTCGTCGGTCGAGCACATCTACGCCGTCGGCGACGTGATCGGCTTCCCGGCGCTGGCCTCGACGAGCATGGACCAGGGCCGCCTCGCGGCCTACCACGCGTTCGACGAGCCGGCCCGTGAGCTGCGTGAGCTGCAGCCGATCGGCATCTACACGATCCCCGAGATCTCGTTCTGCGGGAAGACCGAGGCCGAGCTGACCGAGGCCTCGATCCCGTACGAGATCGGTCTGTCCCGGTACCGGGAGCTCGCCCGCGGCGCGATCATCGGCGACTCCTACGGGATGCTCAAGCTCATCGTCTCCACCGAGGACCGGACGCTGCTCGGCGTGCACGTGTTCGGCACCAACGCGACCGACCTGGTGCACATCGGCCAGGCGATCATGGGTTGTGGCGGGACCGTGGACTACCTCGTCGACACGGTCCTGAACTACCCGACGCTGTCCGAGGCCTACAAGGTCGCCGCGCTCGACGTGAGCAACAAGATCCGGGCGCTGGAGGCCTTCGAGAAGCGGGAGGAGGCGGTCCGGGCGAACCCGTCGAACGCCACGAAGGACGAGGCGAAGGAGTCCGGGGCGACCGGCTCGGTCCCGACCGGCATCGGTTCGAAGGACGCGGAGTCGCCGAGCACGAACGGTGCGTCCAAGGCGGCACCGCGCTCGCGCGGGAAGCAGACCTCGGGCAGCAGCTGAACGCTGTCGTGCGCGGATGCCGCTGTCCGAGCAGCGGCATCCGCGCACGGGCGCCGTCAGGCGCCGTACCGGAAACCGTGCTGGTCGAGCCACGGCTTCGGGTTGACCTTCGTCCCGCCCGGGGTGACGACCTCGATGTGCAGGTGCGGGCCGGTGGACTGGCCACGGTTGCCGACCTCGGCGATCTGCTGCCCGGCGGCGACCTTCTGGCCGACCTTCACCAGCGAGCGGTTGATGTGGCCGTAGACGGTGACGGTGCCGTCGGCGTGGCGGACCCGGACCCACATCCCGAATCCGCTCGCCGGGCCGGAGCTGATCACCGTGCCGGCCAGCGGGACGTTGATCGGGGTACCGATCGGGGCGGCGATGTCCAGTCCCTGGTGGGCGGTCCCCCAGCGGGAGCCGAAACCGGAGGTGACGCGCCCGGACACGATCCGGACGGCCCCGCCCGCGGCCGAGGCCGACGCCTTCTTCCCTGCGGTGCCGGCCGACGCGGAGCCGGTCGACGCGGCCGGCGCAGCCGAGGAGGCCGCGGCCGACGCGGCGGCGGCCTGCTTCGCCCGGACCGACCTGGCCGTCTCGCGGGCCTGCTGCGTCGCCGAGGCCGCGCGGCCGGCGACGTCGCGGACGCCCGCGCCGGTCAGGGCCGTGGCGGCCACGGACCGTGCGGGGACCGCGCCGGCGGACTGTGTGACGGCGGGCGTCGTGCTCAGCGCGGCGATGGTCGCGGCGTCGGCGATCGGCGCGTCGTCGGCGGGCTCGCGCGGGGCGGGGACGGCCACGTCGGCGGAGCCGGAGCCGGTGGTGAACCAGCCGGAGACCTCGTCGGTGTCGGGCAGCAGCGTGCCCTGCGTGGAGAGGTGGGCGGTGCCGGCGATACCGGCGACGGCGAGGACCGCCGCCGTGACGCGACCGGCCGGGGTGCCGAGCAGGGAGGTCGACGACCGGGAGTGCCGGACGTAGGGACCACCGGTACGGAAGCCGCCGGCTCCCCCGGCTCCTGCCACCGCGAACTGCGGTGACAGGAGCCCGAGGCTCGCGTGACGGCTCTGGGGGGAGCGATGCCGTGCCACGATCTTCCTTCCGGAGCACGCGCTGGCCGGACCCGTGGGGAGCGGGGGACTCGATCGGGGGTCGAGCCGCGTCCGTTTCGTGACCAGTTCGTGATCTGGAAGCCACGTTAACCCGACACGCCTGGGGGTTGAACACGATCGGGTGGATTCGGAGACCACCGGAGGGCTTCCGGCGACGAGTGGATCCGGGCGCACCGGAGGGCGCGCCATTCGCCGTTCATCGCGTGTTCGGAGTCTCCGGCGAGCCCCCGTACCCCCGTCGACCTGCGACGTCGACGAACGGCAGGGGCGGGCGAGCGGCCCGACGCGCGTGACCGGGCCGATCTGCCGTGACGGTGGGCGAGCGGCTCAGCGCCGGAGGTGACCCGACTCGTCGACACCCAGCTGCGCCAGCCGTTCGCGGTAGCGCACGATGCCCGCCGCCTTGACGTCCTCGTAACCGCGGACCTCCTCGGCGGCCCGGGCCGCGGCGGCCGCGGTGTCGTAGGCCCCGTCGTCGTAGGCCCCGTCGTCGTGGCCGGGGGCGTCACGCAGCTCGCGCGCCAGGGTGAGCACCATCCGCCGGTACTGCTCGCGCAGCTCCCGCTCGGTGCGGCGGACCTCGGTCCGGCCGAACGGGTCCAGTGGCGTCCCACGCAGCACCTTGCCGCGGGCCAGCGTGCGCAGCACCGGGCGCATCCACGGCCCGAACGCGATCTTCTTCGTCCGGCCCATCGAGCGCAGCACGGGCGGGTGCAGCCGGTAGCGCATCCGGGTCCCGCCGGGCACCTCGGCGCGCAGACGATCCTCGAACGCCGGATCGGTGAGCAGCCGGGCGACCTCGTACTCGTCCTTGTAGGCGGTGAGCTTGAACAGCCCGGACGCCACGGCCTCGGACAGCTCGGTGCGGTCGGTCAGCGCGCGCTCGGCGTCCCACACCGCGCGGACGTCGTCGACGTAGCGACGGGCGGTGCGGGCGTCCTGGAACGCGGCCAGGTCGGCGGCCCGGCGGCGCACCATGCGCGCGACCTCGCCGTCGAGGTCCCCGAGGTCGACCCCGGGCGGCAGGACCGGCGCGACGGAGGTGGCCTGCGGTGCGGCGGTGGCCGCCGCGAACGCGGCCGGGTCGGCGACCGCGACCCTCCCCCACCGGAACGCCGCGGTGTTGGCCGCGACCGCGACGCCGTTGAGCTCGATGGCCCACTCCACGGCCGAGGCCGACAGCGGCAGCACCCCGGACTGGTACGCGGCGCCGACGAGCATCAGGTTCGCCGGCATCGTGTCGCCGAACAGCCGCAACGCCGCCGCCGCGGCGTCCATCGTGACGACGGCGGACGTCGACGACGCGATCCGCTCCAGCAGCGAGTCGGTGCCGGGGGCGGACACCGTCGCGTCGCGCACCATCGACCCGGTCGGCACCGCGCTCGTCGAGACGACGGCGGTGGTCGCCTCGGGCGAGGAGTGGGCAAGGTAGCGGGAGTCGGCGCCGACGAGCACGTCGAAGGCCAGGTAGCAACCGACCTGCCCGACCCGGTTGGCCGGGCCGAGCTCGGCGTCGGAGGCGGCGACGCGCAGGTGCGACACGACCGGGCCGGCCTTCTGCGACAGGCCCGTCTGGTCGACGCCGTGCACGGCGCGCCCGTCGCGGATCGCGGCCGTGCCGAGCACCTGGTTCACGGTGACGATCCCGGTGCCGCCGATCCCGGCCAGGAACACGTCCCCGGCCACCGGGTGCTCGACGTCGGGGACCGCGGGCGGGTCGGGGCGCTGCGGCGGCGCGGAGGCGGGACGCCCGGCGGGCGCCTGCACCGTCACGAACGACGGGCAGTCGCCGTCGAGGCAGGAGTAGTCGGTGTTGCACGAGGACTGGTCGATCCGGGTCTTGCGGCCGAACTCGGTGTCCACCGGCTGCACGGACAGGCAGTTGGACTTCGCGCCGCAGTCCCCGCAGCCCTCGCAGACCGCCTCGTTGATCACGACGCGGGTGGGGCGGACCGGGATCTCGCCGCGCTTGCGCAGCCGCCGCGACTCCGCCGCGCAGCGCTGGTCGTAGACGAGCACGGTGACGCCCGGGGTCGCCGCCAGCCGCGCCTGCGCCTCGTCGAGACGGTCGCGGTGCCACAGGTCCACCCCGCGCGGCAGCCGGTCGAGAGCCCTGTACCGCTCCGGCTCGTCGGCGCAGACGATGATCTTGGCGATGCCCTCGGCCAGCAGCTTGGCCGCCATCGCGGGGACCTCGAGCCCGCCCTCGGCGTCCTGCCCGCCGGTCATCGCGACGGCCCGGTTGTAGAGCAGCTTGTAGGTGATGTTCACCCCGGCCGCGACGCAGGACTGCACGGCGAGCTGCCCGGAGTGGGCGAACGTGCCGTCGCCCATGTTCTGGAACATGTGGGTGGCGCCGGTGAACGGGGCCTGCCCGATCCACTGCGCGCCCTCGCCGCCCATCTGCGTGATCGAGGTGACCAGCGACTCCGGCCGCCCGGTCAGCGCGACCATCGCGTGGCAGCCGATCCCGCCGCCGGCCACCGAGCCCTCCGGGACGACGGTGGAGCGGTTGTGCGGGCAGCCCGAGCAGAAGTAGGGGGTGCGGGCCACCGGCAACAGCTCCAGCGCGGGCGGGGTCCGCCTCTCCGAGGCGAGCTCGACGCGCCCGCGCAGCACCCGGCGCAACG
Organism: Pseudonocardia sediminis; assembly: GCF_004217185.1. NCBI lineage: Bacteria > Bacillati > Actinomycetota > Actinomycetes > Pseudonocardiales > Pseudonocardiaceae > Pseudonocardia > Pseudonocardia sediminis. Next base: position 4,228,160 of record NZ_SHKL01000001.1, read on the forward strand.
GCCCGGCCAGCGCCCCGGCCGTCAGCTCCCCCGCCGTCGGGACGAGCGGTCGTCCGTCGGCGTCGGCCGAGCCGATCACCGCGGGGGCGTCGGCGAGGCCGTAGAGCGCGTCCCGGATCCCGGTCTCGACGAACGGAGTCTTCTCCTCGACCACCAGCACCGTCTCGCAGCCGGCCGCGAACTCACGCACCAGGTCCTTCTGGATCGGCGAGATCATGCCCAGGCGCAGCAGCGCGATCCCGGCCGCCGACAGCTCGTCGTCACCCAGCCCGAGGTCGCGCAGCGCCTGACGGACGTCGGTGAACGCCTTCCCACCGGCCACGATGCCCAGCCACGCCCCGGGTGCCTCCACCTCGACGGTGTTGATCGGGTTCGCGGCCAGGAACGCGTGCAGCATCGCGGTGCGTGGACCGTAGAGCGCCTCCTCGGCCCGCAGCGACGCCGGCGGCGCGAGCATCGGGACCTGCTCGCGGACCCAGGGCCGCCCGTCCCACTCGATCTCCGGCACCGTGACGTGGACGTCCCCGGCGTCGGCGGGCAGCGACCCGACGCCGTCCGCGACGTCGGCGGTGATCTTCATGCCGACCCACATGCCGGACGCGCGGGACAGCTCGACGCCGTAGCGGCCGAGCCGGACGATCTCGGCGGCACTGCCCGGGTAGAGCACCGGCAGGCCGTAGCCGTACAGCGTCCGCTCGGAGATGCAGGGGATCGTCGAGGACTTGCAGCTCGGGTCGTCCCCGGCCAGGACGATGACGCCGCCCTTCGGGTGGGCGCCGCAGATGTTGCCGTGCCGCATCGGGTCCCCGGCCCGGTCCACCCCGGGCGCCTTGCCGTACCAGACCCCCACCGCGCCGTCGACGGTCCGCGGGTGCCCGGGGACCTCGACCTGGCTGCCCCACACCGCCGTCGCGGCCAGCTCCTCGTTGACGCCGGGCACGAACTCCAGCCCGGCGGAGGAGCGCAGCTCCGGTGCCGCGGCGAGGGTCTTGTCCAGCCCGCCGAGCGGGCTGCCCTGGTAGCCGGAGACGAACGACGCCGTCCGCAGACCGGCGGCGGCGTCGGCGGCGTGCTGCTCGACCAGCATCCGCGCGATCGCCTGCACGCCGGTGAGCAGCACCGGACCGGCGTGGGGGCGGTAGCGGTCACCGAGGTCGAAGTCGACCGGTGCGGTGGCACCGGGGTCGGCGCCGGGTGCGGTGGTGCGGTCGTCGATCGTCATGGAGGAGGCACTCCCCTGGCGTCTCGGCCGCCGTCGCGACCGGTGGTGGTGCCGCCGTCGCGGCCGTCCGGGGTACAGCTGTCGGGCTGGTGGGTCAGGGCTGCCGGCTGCGTTCCAGGGTGGCCGAGACCGACGCCGCGGCACGGCGCACGGCCTGCACGACCGCGACCTTGCGCGGACCCAGCACCCGCGGCGTCGGGCCGACGACGGAGATCGCCGCGACCGCGACCCGCTGCTCGCCGCGGGTGAGCACCACCGGTGCGGCGATCGAGGACATCCCCATCGTGTGCTCGTCGCGGGAGGCGGCGTAGCCGTCGGCACGGACCTGGCGCAGCACCTGGGCGTAGCGGCCCGGGTCGACGATCGTGAACGGCGTCCGCCGCTCGAACCCGCGCTCGGCGATCGCCCGCGCCATCTGCGGGTTCACCGCGGCCATCGCCTTGCCCGCGCTGGACGAGTGACCGGCGCCGCGTCGGTACATCTCGGTGTGGAACATCGTGCCCGCCCCGGTGGACTCGAGACGGTCGACGTAGAGCACGTCCGCCCCGACCGGGACGGCGAGCTGCGCGGTTTCACGCAGCACCTCGCGCAGGTCGCCGAGCACCGGCAGCGCCACGTCGCGCAGCATCAGCCGGTCCACGGCCATCTGGCCCATCTCGAACATCCGCAGGCCGAGGCGGTAGCGCCCGGACCGGCTGCGTTCGAGCATCCCGCCCGACGCCAGCGCGGCCAGCATCCGGCAGGCGGTGCTCTTCGCGACGCCGAGCCGTTGCGCGACCCGGGTCGGACCCAGCTCGGGCTCGGAGGCGAAGCAGTCCAGCACCGCCATCGCGATCGAGACCGACCGCAGCGTCCCGTCACCGCCGCCCGAGTCCTCCTCGTCGGGAGCCGGCTGCGGGACCAGCGCGGGCAGCTCCACATCCAGGCGTGCGGGATCCAGAACCTCCGCGTCGACGTCGCCGGTGAGGGTCATCGTGGACCTCGTCCCTGTCGTCGGCTCCGCCGTTGGAGCCGTGCCGATACCGCTCGCCGCTCAGGACTCCCACTGCGGGAACTCGTCCGGTGGAGGCACGAGCACTTCGGTCACCCGGTTGCGGTAGGACACGAACGCGGTGCGACGGTCCTCCCGCAGCTTCACCCGGATCTCCTCGGTGTTCAAGGGTTCACCCGGGTCGTAGCCGTGCGCCCAGGTCGCGAACGCGCGCATCGGGCCGGAGTGGGTGGCCGCGACGATCCGGTGACGGCCGGTGGCGAGCTCGTCGTCACCGATCTCGGAGACGAGCCGGTGGAAGCCCCGCCAGAACCGGCGCACGCACAGCGCGGGCGGCTCGAAGTACATCATCGGGATGGTCAGCCACTCCTGGATCGGGTCCGACCCGCCCAGCTGCGTCCGGTAGAACCGATCGATCTCGACGAGCCAGCGCGGCCGGTCCCCGACCGCCATCCGTTCCAGCTTCTCCATCGTGGACTGGTACTGGCGGAAGGCGGAGGTGACGTCGCGCAGCCCGTCCGGGGTCCAGACGCCGAAGTTGCGCAGCTCCGGGATCGGTTCGGGGTCGGTGATGTGCGCGTCGACGCCCCACAGCGCCATGCCGTCGGTCGCGCCGCGGTAGACCTGGTGCGCGGTCTGGCGGGCGCGGTTGGTGTCCGCGCAGACCAGCCGGACCCGGTCACCGGGGTTCCAGCGCCGTGCCAGCTCGTGCCCGCGGCGGTGCGCCTGCCAGCCGCCCATCGGCGTCAGGCCGGCGTCGGTGGAGTAGCCCTGGGTGATGCCGTGGCGCAGGATCGAGATCTCGCAGACGATCTTCTCGCTCGCCTTGCGGCTGGTCGGCGCCGCGACCTCCTTGCCCCGGCTCGCCTCGGCCAGGGCCGGGGTGAACTCCGCGCCGTCGAACTCGACGCGCGGCTGCGCCGGCACCGCCGCCCCGCGCTGACGGAAGCGGCGCAGGTAGAGCGGGGTGGACGCGTCGTCGACGGGCGGAGCTCCGGCAGGCGGGACGTCGGCCGTCTCCAACGCCCCCGCGTCGACGTCGGCGGCGAACCGGCCCGCCGGCGGCGCGCCGGCATCCTCGCGGTTCTTGCGGTCCCGGTACGTCGCCAGGTAGTTCGGCGCCTCGTACCGGTCGATGCGGCGGGCGTCCGGCCTCTCGGTGGTGCTCACGAGTGCACCGTGAAGAAGCGCTCGTTGACCTGGCGGTGGTAGTAGAAGATCGCCCGGCCCATCTCCTCCTCGGTCCAGGTGATCGGCTCGAAGTCCGGGTCCACCCAGTAGCCGCCGGTGAACAGCTCGTTGCGGTTGCCGACGGGATCGAAGAAGTAGGTCGTGTAGCCGCGGGTCACGCCGTGCCGCGTGGGCGCCACGTCGATCGTGACGCCGTGGTAGGCGAGGGTGTCCGCGGCGTCGCGGATGCCGTTCCAGTCGTCCATCCAGAACGCGAAGTGGTGCAGCGCGCCGTTCGGGCCGGTGATCACCGCGATGTCGTGCGGGGTGTGCGAGTGCTCCAGGAACGTCGCGAGCTGGTGGCCGTCGTTGGCCAGGATCTGCTCGGTGAGCCGGAATTCCAGCATCTCGGTGAAGAACCGCGTGAACGCCTCGACGTCCTCGGCCATCACGAACACGTGGTCCAGGCGCGGCGGCGCGATCCCGACCAGGTCCTGCGGCCGCGGCGGCGGGTTGGTCATCGGCAGCATGTTCCCGACGCGCTCGGTGCCGTGGGTCAGCTCGACGAGGTGCCCGGACGGCGAGTCGAACCGGATCGCCTCGCCCCAGCCCGGGCCCAGCTCGCGGGCGGCGTAGCGCTTCACCGCGACGCCGGCGGCCTCGAGCTTCTGCTGGAAGTAGTTCACGTCGGAGGCGTCGGTGAGCTTGAACGACATGTGGTCGAGTCCGTGCGTGGGCGCCTCGCGCAGGATCAGCGAGTGGTGCTCGCGCTCGTCCCAGCACTTGAGGAACACGCGCTCGACGCCGTCACGGGTGTCGCGGTCGGTCTCGATCAGGCCGAGGACCTCGGTGTAGTAGGCGGTGCACAGCTCGAGGTCGGGGACGCGGATCTCGACGTGCTGGAGCCGAAGGATGCGATCAGACATGGCAGACCCTCACGTGTGCATGCGCAGGAAGCGCTGGCTGACGACGTTCTCGTAGTAGAAGAGGCCCTTGCCGAAGTTGTCCTCGGTCCAGGTGATGATCTCGGTGTCGGGGTCCACCCAGTAGCCGCCGGTGAACACCTCGTTCCGGATGCCCAGCGGGTCGAAGAAGTAGATGGTGTTGCCGCGGGTGACGCCGTGCCGCGTCGGGCCCTGGTCGATCTGGACGCCGTTGTAGGCGAGCGTGTCGGCCGCCTTGCGGATGTGGTCCCAGTCGTCGAGCCAGTAGGCCCAGTGGTGCAGGGCGCCGTTCGGGCCGTTGACGATCGCGATGTCGTGCGGCGAGTTCGTGCGCCCGGCGAGCCAGACGCCGAGCTGGTGGCCGTTGCCGTCGAGCACCTGCTCGGTCATCCGCATCCCCAGGACCTCCTGGAAGAACGACGCGGACTCCGCGACCTCCTCGGCGTTGACCAGCATGTGGTCCATCCGCGGCGGGGCGATGCCGGGCAGGTCCGGCGGCGGCGTCGGGCGCGGGTTGTGCTTGCCCAGGATGTTGCCGGTCTTCTCGATGTCCCAGACCAGCTCCATGATCTGGCCCGAGGGCACCTCGAACCGGATCGACTCGCCCTGCCCGACGGCCTCGCCGCGGGAGACGCGGGTGGTCGGGCAGCCGTAGGCCTCGACCTTGCGCTCGAACTCGTGCAGGTCGTCCTCGGCCTCGACCCGGAACGTGAACGAGTCCATCCCCGCCCGCGGGTGGTAGCGCATCCGCAGGGAGTGGTGGTCCTCCTCGTCCCAGCACTTGAAGTACACCGTGTCGGCGGAGCGCTGCACGGTCTGCAGGCCCATCACCTCGGAGTAGTAGGCGGCGGCGAGATCGAGATCCGGCGTCCGGACGTCGATGTGCGCGAGTCGGAGAATGCCCACGTCAGATACCTGCTCCCGATCCGGGATCGCTTGACGGTTCGACAGTAGGCGGCCTAGCGTTCCAGAAACCAGACCTGCCATTCCGCATATCGGAACGGATCTCGTCGTGATCGGAGGGCGTCGTGCCCGAGAGCCCCGCGCCGCCCGGCCCCGAGAGGATGCGCGAGGCCGTCGGTGTGTACGTGGAGTCGCTGCACCGCGCCTACCTCGCCCAGGCCGACACGTTCGCGCCGGCCGCGCGCGGTGCGATGCCGCTGATCTCCGCCCCGGGGACGCTGCACGTCGCCGCCGTCGGGGTACGGCACCTGCACCTGCTGGCCACCCGGGAGTCGCTCGGGCCGCTGCGCGGGCAGGAGGTCGAGATCGCCGGGGCGTTGCCGGGGCTCGACTGGACGCTGCGCTTCTACGACCCGGTCGTCATCCCCGGTCTCGGCCTGATCGACGAGTCCGACGGCCCGCGCCAGGGCGAGGTCCGCACGGCGCTGGGGCTGCAGGCCGTCGTCTACCACGTGGTCGCCCAGCCCGGCTCCGGCCTGACGCCGCACCATGCGGGGCACGTCGGGTCCGGGCTGGCCAGCAGCCACTCCGCCGCCGTGCGCGACTTCGACACGATCCGCAGCCGGGTCCGCGGCCGCGAGTCGCTCGTCGACGAGCTGGTGGGCGCCTACACCGCCGGTCTCCCCCGCGCCCAGGCTCTGCTGGCCCGGGCGATCTCCCCGCACGACGCGGCCGTCGGGGCGCTGGCCGACACCCCGGCCCCGGACCCGGAGGAGGTCCGCAAAACGCTGCTCGACGCCGTCGGTGGGCGCCGGGACTTCTCCCCCGCCGGACCCACCGCCGACGGCACGGGCCCCGTGACCGGTGCGACGCCGTGACCGGCATCGTCGCGATGATCGGCGGACGGGTACCGATCGTGGCCACCGGTGGCCCGGATCGGTACCGAACCGGCGATCATGCCGGCGCGCGGCGGGTGGCTACCGGAGGGGGCTCCCTCGGTGATCGGCGGCCGGGTACCGATCGAGGCCACCTGTGGCGCCGATCGGTACCGGACCTCCGATCATGCATCGGTCGGGGACGGCGCGGATGACCGACGCCCCGCTGTCGACCGTGCGCAACGCCGCCCGGGTGCTCAAGGCGTTCCTGACCCGCGAGGAGTCGATCGGTGTCTCCGAGATGGCGCGACGCCTCGGGCTCGGCAAGTCCGCGGTGCACCGGCTACTGACCACCCTGGCCGCGGAGGGACTCGTCGAACAGGACCCGCGCACCGGCGGCTACCGGCTGGGCATCGTGATGTTCGAGCTCGGCGAGGCCGTGAAGGTGCACCTGGACCTGCACGCCGCCGCCGCGCCGGTGCTGGCCCAGCTGCGGGAGCAGACCGGGGAGTCCGCGCAGGTCGGGGTACTCGACGGCGACGAGGTCGTCTACGTCGACCGTCTGGAGAGCGCGCATTCGTTGCGCCTGTTCACCGAGACCGGACGACGGGTGCCGGCACACTGCACGAGCTCGGGGAAGGTCCTCCTGGCCCACCTCGACGCGCCGGCGCTGGCCGCGTACCTGCGCCGCCCGCTGGCCCGGTTCACACCGCACTCGGTCACCGACCCGGACGTCCTCGCCGCGGAGCTGGCCCGGGTGCGCGGCGACGGCTGGGCCGAGGCCGTCAACGAGCGCGAGATCGGGGTCGCGTCGGTGGCCGCGCCCGTCCGCGACGCCCGCGGCGACGTCGTCGCGGCGCTGTCGGTCGGGGCACCGGTCGCCCGGTTCGGCGCCCCGCAGCGACGGCGCGTGTCCCGGGCCGTCGCCGAGGCGGGCGAGGCGATCTCCCGGCGGCTCGGCTTCGCCCCCGAGCACCTCGGCGTACCCGGCTCCCCCACCGGCGGGTCCTCCGTTCCACCGACCGGAACGACCGCGGTGACGACGCCTGCCGCCGAGGCGAGGATCGGCCCCACACCGGTGGGCTCGGCCCGCCGCGACTGACCCCGCTGCCACCGACCCCTGCCGAACCGAGGGCCTCGGCCCGACGCCCTCCGCGAGAACCCGACCCGCAACTCCGAGACCGACACCCCCGAGACCCCCGACGATCAGGAGACCGCAGCGATGCCCGTGACGGACGCCCCCGGCAAGGCCAGGGCGCTCTACGACGCCCGCCGGACACGGGTGCCGATCCCCCCGTTCACCGACGACGACCCATCGCTGGGGATGGCCGACGGCTACGCCGTGCAGCGCGAGCTGATCCAGCTCCTGCTCGCCGACGGCGACACGATCGTCGGGCACAAGGTCGGGCTGACGTCGAAGGCCATGCAGACGATGGTCGGCGTCGACTCCCCCGACCACGGCCCGGTCCTCGCCTCCACGATCTACCGCGACGGCGACACGATCGACCTGGACTCGTTCATCGCCCCGAAGATCGAGGCCGAGATCGTGTTCGTGCTCGGGGAGCGCCTCGTCGGGCCCGGGGTGACCCTGCTGCAGGCCCGTGCCGCGATCGCCGGTGCGGTGGCCGGGATGGAGATCGTCGACTCGCGGATCGCGGACTGGCGGATCAAGCTCGCCGACACCGTCGCCGACCTGGCCTCGAACGGGGCGATGGCGACGTCGAGCAACGTCGTCCCGCTCGGCGGCTGGGACCCGCGCCTGGTCGGGATGACGCTCACCCGCAACGGCGAGCTGATCGACTCCGGCGCCGGGGCGGCCGCCCTCGGCGACCCGGTGGCCGTCGTCGCGTGGCTGGCGAACACCCTCGGCGAGGTCGGCGTGGCACTCGAACCCGGGCATCTGATCATGACCGGGGCGCTGCACGCGGCCGTCCCGATGACCCCGGGCGACGTGTTCCGGGCCGAGTTCGACCGGCTGGGGCCGGTCACGATCCGCGTCGGAGACACCCAGTGAACACTTCCGAGCTCGCCGCGCGCCTCACCAAGGCCGTCGCCGACCGGACGGCGATCGAGCAGCTCAGCGCCGACACCCCCGACCTGGACCTGCCCACGGCCTACCGGGTGCAGCGCGAGCTGCGCGACGCCGCCGGTCCGCTGGCGGGCTGGAAGCTGGGCGTGACGTCGCGGGCCAAGCAGGCGCAGGTCGGCGTCAGCGACCCGGTGTTCGGGTTCCTCGCCGGAGCGAACGCCGTCGACCTCGGCGAGCCGCTGGACACCTCGAAGCTCATCCAACCGCGCTGCGAGCCGGAGATCGTCTTCGTGCTGGGACGCGACCTGTCCGGCCCGCACGTCACCGCGACCGACGTGCTCGCCGCGACGTCCGGTGTCGCCGTCGGCATCGAGGTGCTCGACTCCCGGTTCGCGGACTACAGGTTCACGATGGCCGACGTCGTCGCGGACAACACGAGCGCCGGACGGTTCGTCGTCGGCACGCCGGTCCCGCTCACCGGGATCGACCTGCGCCTGGTCGGTGTGGTGCTGGAGAAGAACGGCGAGCTCGTCGCGACGGCGTCCGGTGCCGCGTCACTGGGGCACCCGGCCGCGGCCGTGGCGTGGCTGGTCCGCCAGCTCGCCGCCGACGGCGAGGGCCTGCGCGCCGGCGAGGTCGTGCTGTCCGGCGGGCTGACCGCCGCCACCCCGGTGACCGCAGGCGACGTCGTCGTCGCCTCCGTCGACCGGCTCGGGACCCTCGAGCTGGCCGTCCGCTGATGAGGAGACGCAGATGCCCCTGATCCAGGTGACCCTCTCCAAGGGCCGCACACCCGAGCAGCTCAAGGCCCTCGGCGAGGCGCTGACCGCCGCCGCGGAGTCCTCGATCGGCGCCAAGCGGGAGTCGGTCCGCGTCGTCCTGACCGAGTGCGAGCCCGACCACTGGTTCGTCGGCGGGGAGACCCTCGCCGACCTCAGGGCGTCCGGGGAGCGCTAGTGCTCCTGCCGATCGCCGGGCCCGGCGTCGTGCGGAGCGACGACGGGCGGGCGTTCGCCGTGTTCGAGGTCGACGACGGCTACCGCGTCACCGACGCGCTGTGCCCGCACAACAAGGGTCCCCTCGACCAGGGCTGGTTGCGGGACGGATCGACCGTGGTCTGCCCGTGGCACTGGTACCGGTTCGACCTCGACACCGGGGAGTGCGACACGTCGCCGCAGCACGTCCTGGGCGTCCACCCGGTGGTCGACGTCGACGGCGTCCCGCACGCCGACGTCGGCGGGCCGCCGGCGCCGCTGTCCTGGTCGGAACGGCTGCGCGCGCACGCCCGCGGCGACGGCTGACCGGCCTCAGCCCACCGGCGCCGCCCGGGCCCGCCGGAACGCCGCCGTCACCGCAGCGACGACCGCGGTGCCGGCCGACGTCCCGAGCAGGACCAGCACGGCGCCGACGGCCCACAGACCGCTGTCGTCCTGCGACGCGGCGGTCAGCGACCAGGCGACGGTGAACGTCACCGGCACGACCGCGACGACCAGCCACGCCGGCAGCCGCCGGGCCGCGGCGACCACGACGGCGAGCAGGCACAGCACGACGCCCGCCACCTGCCAGGCCTCCCACGGCCCGGTCGAGGTCCCGGTGACCGGATCGACGTCGCGCCGCAGGTCCCAGGCGGTCCAGACCCACCAGCTCGCCGCAGTCGCGAGGGCGAGCAGCCCGGTCCCGACGAGGCGTCGGGTGCCGTGCAGCAGATGGTCGTCGGTCACGGGTCCTCCTCCGGTCGCGGTCTCCCCACCCTCGCCGCGTCGTCCGGATGGATCATCGGGGTTACTACGTACGCCGTGCGTGATGCAATGAGGAAGCATGCTGACAGTTCCGGCCCGTTCCGGCCCATGATCATCGAGCCGGAACGCGGAGCCGCGGACGACGACCCGTTCGGCCCACACCGCGCACGTCCTGCGCTACCGGAGCCGACCCCCTCGGCGGTTGCCGCTCCCCCGGCCCGGGCGTGTGATGGACGGGTGCGCCGACTCCTCGTCCCCCTGCTGGTCTGCGTGCTGCTCCTGACAGGTCTGGCCCCGGCGGCCTCGGCGGCGAAACCGGCCGCCGCGGCCGCACCCGTCGACTACGTGGCGCTCGGCGACTCCTACGCCGCCGGCGTCGGCGCGGCACCGGACGGGCGCAGCGGGGACTGCCGGCGCAGCGAGCAGGGTTACCCCGCGCGGTGGGCCGCACGGAACGACCCGGCCACGTTCGTCTCCGTCGCGTGCAGTGGTGCGACCACCGGGCAGGTGCTGATCAAGCAGGTCCGCACCGTCTCCCGGCAGACCGACCTCGTCACGATCACCGTGGGCGGCAACGACACCGGCTTCGCCCCGGTCCTGGGCATCTGCAGCACGGCGAAGGACGACGCGGCGTGTGACCGCGCCGTCCGCGGGGGCGAGCGTGCCGCGAGGTACCTGGTGCCGGTCGGGCTGACGGCCATCATCGGGGCGGCGAAGCTGCAGGCGCCGAAGGCGAGGATCGTCGTGCTGGGCTACCCGCGGCTGTTCGCCCCGGGCGCGGCCTGCGACGTCCCGCTGGTGCCGAACGCGGCCCGGCGCGCCGCCCTGAACCGCGGCGCCGACACGCTGAACGCTTCGCTGCGCAGCACCGCGACTCGCTTCGGCGCCCGCTACGCCGACGTCTCGCGCGCGTTCGCCGGCCACGGCGTGTGCAGCGCCGAACCGTGGATCAACGGACCGACCGCGCCCACGGCGTCCGGCAACTACCACCCGACCTCGGTCGGCTACGCCCGCGGCTACCTGCCCGCCCTGCAGTCCGCGGCACCCCGCACCTGATCCACCCGCGGTCGGAGCGTGCCTGACGGGACCCGTCCACGGACGGAGGTGGGGCATGCGCGGCGCGTTCCACACTGCGCCCCATGGACGAACCCAGCAGGTATCCGGACCGCACCGTCGTCGAGTGCCGTGACGTCCGGGTCGCCCTCGGCGCACGACCCGTTCTCGACGGCCTGAACCTGACGGTCCGCCCGGGACGCGTCTACGCCCTGCTCGGGCGCAACGGTGCCGGTAAGAGCACGACGTTCTCGCTGCTCCTGGGGCTGCGCAGGCCGGACTCCGGGCAGGTGCGCCTGTTCGGGGAGCCCTGGTGTCGTGACGCTCTGGCCCACGTGGGCGCGAGCATCGACGGCCCGGCGCTCTACGGGCACCTCTCCGCGTCGGAGAACCTCCTGGTCCACGCCCGGCTCACCGGTAGATCCGGGGTGATGAGCGTGGCATCCGTCGCGCCGGACGCAACGGATGCCCCGCTCGTTCGGGCCCTCGGAGCCCGCAGGCGCGGGGTGGGGCTCAGTGCTCCGGCTCGTGGCCGATCGCGGTGCCGCCGGTCGTCGTGACCTCACCCGTCCAGCCGCAGCCGGCGCACCAGCAGTAGAAGCGGCGGTCGTCGCCCTCCCAGAACTCGGTGGCCAGGCCCAGCTCCGCGGCGCAGCGCGAGCAGAACCGCGGGGCGTCGCGACGGTGCGCCTCGGCGTCGGCGGTGAACCGGCGGTCGACGACGTCGGGTTCCCACGGCGCCGGGCCCGCGCTCATGCCTTCGGACCGGAGTCGACCTGCGCCTGTGTCCCCGGCTCCAGGGTCGCCTCTCCGATCCCGCCGACCGGCTGGAACGGCTCGCGCCCGGCGGCCTTGTCCTTGCCCACCTGCTCGGCCGCGCTGATGTGGATCTTCTTGATGGCGTCGAGCATCGGCGAGAACCGGGTCGAGCCCATGTCGCAGAAGTCCAGCGCGAACTGCGCGCCACCGGCGTGGAACTTGTCCTTCTCGCACGGCAGGTCGATCCGCTCGTGGGACTCGCGGATCGTGCCCAGCGGGTCCTCGCCACGCTCGACGCGGTCCATCTGCTCGCGGAACATCTTGCGCAGCATCGCCACGCCGATGTCGCTGCGGCCCAGGTGCTCGGTGGTGCGGTCGGTGATGTGCCCCTGCGTGCACCAGGCCATGATGTCCTGGCCCTCGACGTAGTTGACGACGTGCCGGCCCCGGTCGTCGAACACGGGGATCTCGTAGTCCGGGACCGTGGGCTGCGCATGAGGCTCGTAGCCCTCCGGCGCGTGCACCGTGTAGAGCATGAACCGGGTGGTGGTCCGGTTGATCGGGACCCGGATCTGCATCTGGTGGATGCCGCCGCCACCGACCCGCATGTTGTAGGGGAACACCAGCGGGTGGCCGACCTTCCAGTCGTCGTTCTCCTCGCTGGCCCCGGCCAGGATGCGTCGCTTGATGATGCCCCACTCGAAGGCGTCGAAGCCGATCCGCTGGTGCTGCTTGCCGAACGACGCGGGCGCGGTGAAGCCCTCGTGGCGGCCGATGAACTCGAAGTATCGCCCGTGCAGGAACTCCACGTGGTGCGGGTCGACCGCGTTCTCCATGATCTGCACGTAGTTGCACGGCAGGTCGGCCCAGCCGATGTCGCGGAACCCGTCCATCACGTAGGTGTCGAAACGCGGCAGCTCCGGCGCCGGATCGGGCCCGACGTAGGCCCACACGAGGCCGCCCATCTCCTCGACGCGCCCGGCGTCGGCACGGACGCGGTTCTGGAAGTTGGTGTTCTCCTTCTCGGCGGGCTGCTCGGTGCACGCGCCGTCGGTGTCGAACTTCCAGCCGTGGTACGGGCAGCGCAGGCCGTCGTCCTCGACGACGCCGTAGGCCATCGACGCCTTCCGGTGCGGGCACGGCTCCGGGATGATCCCGTACCGCCCGCGCGGGGACCGCCACAGCGCGAAGAACTCGCCGAGGAGCTCGACCCGCTTGACCGGGAACTCCTCCAGCTCGCGGGTGAACGCCACCGGGTACCAGTAGCGGCGGAGCACCTGCCCCATCCGGGTGCCCGGCTCGACCTGGGTCAGCTCGTCGTTCTGCTCGGCGGTCAGCATCGCTGGCGACTCCCCTGGAGGTGGTGGTTCGGGTTCCAGGGACGGTAGGGAGCGTCGTCACCGCCGGACAAGCGTTTTTTCCCGCGGAGAGGGAAACGCCCGGGTCGGCCCGCCGGTCAGCCGGTCGATGTCACCGCCGCCAGGATGTCGGCGAGCGCCTTCTCGGCCAGCTCACCCATCTCCGTGTCGGTGCGGTCCTGGATGGGGTGCGGGACGAACACGGCGGGTACCGCGGCGTAGCCGAGCGCGCGGGCCTGGGTGGCGGCGGCGTCGACGAACTCCGACGACGCCACGAACGCGGCCACCACACCCTGGGCCTCCAGGGCGACGAAGTCGTGCACACTGCACGACGTGCAGGAGCCTCAATCGGCGAGGGCCTCGATCACCACGTCGCACTGGGTGCCGATCTCGCGACGCAGGTCCGGGGGCATCGGCTTGGTGAACGTCGGCTTGGCGTAGCGGCGCACCGCGATGCCGCGCTCGGACAGCAGGGCCTCGAGCCGGTCGAGGAACTCCGGCCCGCGCGGCTTGGAGATGTCGAGCAGGCCGACGCGCAGCCCGGTCAGGTCCGCAGGGCGCTCCCGCGCGGTGCGGTGCGCCGGCGACCGCTCACCGGTCGGGTCCAGGACGATCATGGCCGTACCTCTCTCGTGACGGGTGTGCTCCCGCCGGGTCCGCCGACCCAGCCGCCGATCACCGACGAGAACATGCCGGCGCCGCCGCCGGCGTGCACGATCATCAGTCCGCCGGGCCGGAACTTGGGGACCGGCCCGGACAGCTTGCCCTCGGGCACACCCTCCTCGATGCCGCCGGCCCCGCGGACGACGTCGGCCGGGTCCAGCAGCAGCGCCTGCGCCAGCGCCGCCTCCAGGTCCGCCCGCGACCAGCCTGCGTCGGCGAACACCCGCGCGTGCTCGGGGCAGACGACCAGCGTCGCGTCGAACGCCCGCGGCGACTTCGGGTGCGAGACGCCGAGCAGTCCCAGCGCCAGCGACCGGGCCAGCGACTCCGGGGTGCGCGAGATCTGGTCGGTCAGCCCGCGCGGTCCCTCGGCGGCGAACACGGTCACGGCGGAGACCCCGGGCGCGACGCCGCGGGAGACCGACAGCGGCTCCCAGGGCGAGCCCGCCTCGTCCTCGGCGAAGCTGAACCCGATCTTGCCGGGGTGGCCCAGCGCCGCCCGGTCGACCCCGCCGGGACGCCCGCCGCCGACGTTGCGGATCACCAGCTGCAGCGCGCGGCCGATCGTGGAGTTGGCCCGGTTGCCCTGACCGAGCGCGTTGCCGCGGGAGTTCATCCCGATCTCACCGGCGACCGGGCCGTTGACCACGATCGCGGGCCCCGCGCCCCAGGTGGTGGCGAGCAGGCCGTGGGCGTTGAACTCGTCGGTGCACGCGGCCTCGACCGCGGCCAGCACGACCGGCAGGTACTCCGGGCGGCATCCGGCCAGCACCGCGTTCACCGCGACCTTCTCCACGGTGACCTCGACCAGGTCCGGCGGCACGACGGCGACGACCTCGCCCGGATCGCGGGTGGTGCCCTGCAGCATCCGCAGGACCCGGGCCGGGGTGGGCGCGACGACGGGGAGCCCGTCGGACCAGCCGCGGTCGAACAGGGCCTCGGCCTCGTCCTCCAGCGCGGTGACCTCGATCCGCCGTGCGTGCAGCGAGGAGCCGTGGGTGCGGACGAGCAGCTCGTCGGCGAACTCCGGGTCGCCGGTGCGCGAGCCGCAGCCGGGCCGGTGCTCGGGCAGGTCGGGCCCCAGTCCGCCGACCCCGGTGAGGGTCTCCCAGTCCGGGCGGGACCAGCCCTCGGTGCGCGCGGTCTCGGTGCCGCCGTCGAAGCGGAGCAGCGTCGGCACCGTCCGCACGTCGAGGGCGAGGCTGACCTCCAGTGCGGTGTCGTCGCGGGCGGTCACCGACTCCGGGAACGACGGGTCGTCCTGGGTGTAGACGGTGAGCCCGGGCAGTCCCGCGAGCACCGGTTCGACCAGGACGCACGTCGGGCAGTCCCGTTTCACGACCGCGACGAGGCCGTCGCGCGGCACGTCCACGGCGGTGTCCGACACGGTCGGGAGTCTAACCTCGATCCATGCGCGACGACGCCGTCGAGAGCCCCCGGCCGTCCTGGCGCCTGGACTCGGTGGCCAACGCGGCGCGCCTGCTCAAGGAGTTCTCCCGCACCGACCGCGAGCTCGGCGTCTCGGAGCTCTCACGGCGCCTCGGCCTGGCCACCTCGACGGTGCACCGGCTGCTGGCCACGCTCACCGACGAGCGTCTGCTCGACCGCACCCCGGGCGGCTACCGGCTCGGTCTGGCGCTGTTCGACCTGGGCGCGAGCGTCGCGCCGCACCTGGACCTGCACGAGGCCGCGATGCCGGTGATGGCGACGCTGCGCGCGTCCACCGGGGAGACGGTGCAGCTCGCGGTCCTCGACGGGCTGGAGTCGGTCTACATCGACCGTCTGGAGAGCCCGCACACCGTCCGGATCTTCTCCCGGGTCGGTACCCGGCTGCCCGCGACGACGACCAGCACCGGGAAGGTCCTGCTCGCCGCGCTCCCCCGCGCCGAGCTCGACGAACGCCTGCGCGCCTGGACCCCGCAGCGGGTCACCCCGCACACGATCGTCGACCCCGGGACGCTGCGCACCCGACTGGACGAGGTCGCGGTGCGTGGCTGGGCGGAGAACCGTGAGGAGTCCCGGGTCGGGGTGGTGTCGGTGGGCGCGCCGGTGCACGACGCGCACGGCGGCGTCGTCGCCGCGCTGTCGGTCGCCGCCCCCACCGACCGCGCCGGGCCGGCGGCGCTGCGCCGGATCCGCGCCTCGGTGATCGAGTCGGCGGCGGTGGTCTCACGCCGGATCGGGCTGTCGCACTCCTGAGCCACCGGCGGCCGCGCCGCCGAGACGCCGGGTGATCTCGTGGGCGGTGCGGTGCACGTGCCCGGCCAGCTCCGGCCACGTCCGCCCGCAGGCCGGGTCGCACAGGTGCCGGAACGTGACGCTCACCGACGCCACGGCGTGCCCGTCCGGTCCGAGGACCGGGCAGGCCACCGAGGCGAAACCCGGGCTGACCTCGCCGTCCTCGCAGGACCACCCCCGTCGTCGCTCGGCGGCGAGCGCCGAGTGCAGGGCACGCAGCGACGCCGGCCCGCGGTCGGTGCGCCGCTGCAGCGGGGCGCCGGTCGAGAGCAGCGCCCGGAGCTGGGCCCGGCCCGTCCCCGCGAGGACGGCCCGTCCGGACGCCGTCAGGTGCGCCGGCAGCCGCACACCGACCGCGGTGACCAGCCCCTCCGGCCGGGCCGGGCGCTCGCGCAGCAGGTAGAGCAGCTCCCGGCCGTGCAGGACGCCGAGGTGCGCGTCGTGCCCGACGCGCTCGACGAGGCGTCGCAGGATCGGGGCGGCGAGCCGGTCGAGCGGGTCGTGGCGCAGGTAGGCCGACCCCACCTCGAACGCAGCCAGGCCCAGGCCGTAGCGCTGCTGCTCGGGCAGGTGCACCACGAATCCGGCCGCCTCCAGCTCGGTGAGCAGGTGGTACATCGTCGAGCGGGGCAGCCCCAGCAACGACGCCAGCGTCGCCGCGGGCATCGGCCCGGAGTGTGCGGCGAGCAGCCGCAGCACGGCCAGCCCGCGGCGCAGCGCCGGCACTCCGGACACGGTCCACCTCGCGTGGCTGTCTGGGATACGAGACACCGGCAGTCTGCACCCTCTCGCCCGGGACGCGCCGGAGCGGTGCACTGGAGCGTGCGGATCCCGGAGCGGGACGCCGGGACGTCAGGAAGGTCGCAGTGATGGGCGCAGGAGCGGCGCGGGGCACGACGAGGACGGCACGGAGCTGGGCCACCGAGGGGGCCCTGCGGATGCTGGACAACAACCTCGACCCCGAGGTGGCCGAGCGGCCCGAGGACCTCGTCGTCTACGGCGGCACCGGCAAGGCCGCCCGCGACCACGCCAGCCTCGCCGCCATCCGGCGCTGCCTGGTCGACCTGCAGTCCGACGAGACACTGCTCGTGCAGTCCGGGCGTCCGGTCGGGGTGTTCCGCACCCACGAGTGGGCCCCGCGCGTGCTGCTGGCGAACTCCAACCTCGTCGGCGACTGGGCGACCTGGCCGGAGTTCCGCCGCCTGGAGCAGCTCGGCCTGACCATGTACGGGCAGATGACGGCCGGATCGTGGATCTACATCGGCAGCCAGGGGATCCTGCAGGGCACCTACGAGACGTTCGCCGCCGTCGCCCGCGCCCGCTTCGGCGGCTCGCTGGCCGGTACGTGCACGCTGACCGCGGGACTGGGCGGCATGGGCGGCGCGCAGCCGCTGGCCGTCACCATGAACGGCGGCGTCGCGCTGGTCGTCGAGTGCGACCCGGCGCGGGCGCGGCGCCGCGTCGAGACCGGGTACCTCGACGAGATCGCCCCCGACCTCGACGCCGCGCTCGCCCGCGTCGCGGGGGCACGCTCGGCCCGCGAGGCGGTATCGGTCGCGGTGATCGGGAACGCCGCGGAGGTGTTCGGAGAGATCCACCGCCGCGGGGCCGAGATGGACGTCGTCACCGACCAGACGTCGGCGCACGACCCGCTGTCCTACCTGCCGGTCGGCGTCTCGGCGGAGGAGTGGCCGGCGTTCGCGCGGAACAAGCCCGAGGAGTTCACCGACCGGGCGCGGGAGTCGATGGCCGCGCACGTGTCGGCCATGCTCGCGTTCCGCGACGACGGCGCCGAGGTGTTCGACTACGGCAACTCGATCCGCGGCGAGGCGCTGCTCGCCGGGTGCTCACGCGCGTTCGAGATCCCCGGGTTCGTCCCGGCCTACATCCGCCCGCTGTTCTGCGAGGGCAAGGGCCCGTTCCGGTGGGTGGCACTGTCGGGCGACCCGGCCGACATCGCCGCCACCGACCGCGCTGTGCTGGACCTCTTCGGCGACGACGAGCCGCTGGCCCGCTGGATGCGCCTGGCCGGCTCGCGGGTGAGGCACCAGGGGCTACCGGCGCGGATCTGCTGGCTCGGCTACGGCGAGCGGGCGCGGGCCGGGGAACGGTTCAACGACATGGTCGCCTCCGGGGAGCTGTCGGCGCCGGTCGTCATCGGGCGCGACCACCTCGACTCCGGCAGCGTGGCCTCGCCCTACCGGGAGACCGAGGCGATGGCCGACGGTTCGGACGCGATCGCGGACTGGCCGCTGCTCAACGCCCTGCTCAACACCGCGTCCGGCGCGAGCTGGGTGTCGCTGCACCACGGCGGCGGCGTCGGGATGGGCCGGTCGATCCACGCCGGGCAGGTGTGTGTCGCCGACGGCACCGATCTGGCCGGTCAGAAGATCGCGCGGGTGCTGACGAACGACCCGGGCACCGGCGTGATCCGCCACGTCGACGCCGGGTACGCCCGTGCGGTCGAGGTCGCCGACGAGCGCGGGGTCCGGATCCCGATGCGGGAGCAGCGATGAGCGCGGTGGGTCTCCTGCGCCAGATCGCCGACGTCGGGCGGGACCGGGCGCGCGGCGGGTACTCCCGCCACCTCGCGACCGCCGCCGAGTCCGACCTGCGCGACTGGTTCACCGAGCAGGCCGCGCGCCGGGGCCTGGACGTCGAGACCGACCGCAACGGCAACGTGTGGGCGTGGTGGGGCGCCCCCGGTGACGACGCCGTCGTCACCGGCAGCCACCTCGACTCCGTCCCCGGTGGCGGCGCGTTCGACGGCCCGCTGGGCGTCGCGAGCGCGCTGGCCGCCGTCGACGATCTCCTCGCACGCGGGTTCGCGCCGGCCCGCCCGCTGGCGGTCGTGGTGTTCGCCGAAGAGGAGGGCGGACGCTTCGGCGTGCCCTGCCTGGGCTCGCGGCTGCTCACCGGATCGCTGGACGCCGACCGCGCCCGCGGGCTGCGCGACGCCGACGGGGTCACCCTCGCCGAGGCGCTGACCGCCCGGGGCGGCGACCCGTCCGCGCTCGGCCCGGACCCGGAACGGCTCGCCCGGGTGGGACGGTTCGTGGAGCTGCACGTGGAGCAGGGCCGCGCCCTGGACGTGCCCGTCGGGATCGGGTCGACGATCGTCGCGCACGGACGCTGGAGGCTGTCCTTCACCGGCCAGGGCAACCACGCCGGCACCACCGCGCTCACCGACCGCCGCGACCCGATGATCCCGGCCGCGGCCACCGTCCTGGCCGCGCGCCGGGCCGCCGCCCGCGCCGCGGACGCCCGCGCCACCGTCGGGCGCTTGGTGCCGACCCCGGGCGGCACGAACGTCATCGCGTCCTCGGTCGACCTGTGGCTCGACGTCCGGACCCCGTCCGGCGAGCCCGGTCCGGTCGTCGAGGACGTGCTGGCCGCCGCACGCGAGGCCGCGGCCGCCGAGGGCTGCACCGTCGAGCTCGTCCGGGAGTCGCTCTCCGGTGCCGTCGCCTTCGACGACGCCCTCGCCGCACGGATGGCCGCGGCCGTCCCCGGCGCTCCGCTGCTGCCCACCGCGGCCGGGCACGACGCCGGGGTGCTCGCCGCGCACGTACCGGCCGGGATGCTGCACGTCCGCAACCCGACCGGCGTCAGCCACGCCCCGGACGAGCACGCCGAGGACGACGACGTGGAACGAGGCGTCCGCGCGCTGGCCGACGTGCTCGCGGAGCCGGCGCGATGACGACCCTCTGGTGCGAACACGCCTGGCTGCCCGACGGGCCCGCGGACGCCGTCGCGATCGAGGTCGCCGACGGCCGGATCACCTCCCTCCGACCCGGCGCTCCGCGGACGGGGACGGTCCTGCCCGGCGTCACCCTGCCCGGCTTCGCCAACGCCCACTCGCACGCGTTCCACCGCGCCCTGCGCGGGCACCCGTCCCCGGACGCCCGCTCGTTCTGGAGCTGGCGCGACGACATGTACCGCGTCGCCGAGGCGCTCGACCCGGATTCCTACCGCCGCCTGGCCACCGCCGTCTACACGGAGATGGCACTCGCCGGGTACACGTCCGTCACCGAGTTCCACTACCTCCACCACGGGCCGGGCGGGCGCCCCTACGACGACCCGAACGCGATGGGCCACGCGCTCGTCGACGCCGCGGCGGCGGCCGGGATCCGCCTCACCCTGCTCGACACCTGTTACCTCGCCGGCGGTATCGACGAGCCGCTCTCGGCAGTGCAGCGCCGCTTCGCCGACGCCCACTCCGACGCCTGGATCGAACGCGTCGAACCGCTCCTCAAGCTCGACGACGGGGACCGGGTCCGCCTCGGCGCGGCCGTGCACTCGGTGCGCGCCGTCCCCGAGCCGGAGATGTCCGGCGTCGTGGAATGGGCGGCCGGGTGGCCGCTGCACGTCCACCTGTCCGAGCAACCGGCCGAGAACGAGGCGTGCCTGGCCGCCTACGGCCGCACCCCGACCGCCCTGCTCGACTACGCGGGCGTGCTCGGGCCGGACACCGTCGCCGTGCACGCCACCCACCTCACCACCGACGACATCGACCGCCTCGCCGCATCCGGGACCCGGGTGTGCCTGTGCCCCACCACCGAACGCGATCTGGGCGACGGGATCGGGCCGGCGTCGCAGCTGCACGACGCCGGGGTCGGGCTGCTGCTGGGCAGCGACAGCCAGGCCGTCGTCGACCCCTTCGAGGAGGCGCGCGGCATGGAGATGCACGAGCGGCTCGCCCACCGCGTGCGGCAGCGGTTCTCCCCCGCGCAGCTCCTGGACGCCGCCGCCGACGGGGCGTCGCTGACGGCCGGTGCCCCCGCCGATCTCGTCACCGTCGCGCTCGACTCCGTCCGCACCGCGGGCATCGCGCCGGTGGGGGTGCTGCACGCGGCCGGTGCCGCCGACGTCACCGACGTGATGGTCGGGGGCCGGTGGGTCGTGCGCGGGCGCGTCCACCAGGGCGTCGACCGTCCCGCCGCGGCGCTCGCCGCCGAGATCACCGCGCTGCGGGAGGCCTGATGTCGACCCTGATCACCGGCATCGCCGAGCTGACCACGCACGACCCGGAAGGCCCCGGCGGGCCCGGGCCGTTCGCCCTCGTCCTCGACGGCGCCCGCGTCGCCTGGACCGGGCTCGCCGCCGACGCCCTGCCCGCCGACGAGCGCGTCGACGTCGGCGGCCGCGCCGTGCTGCCCGGCTGGGTGGACAGCCACACGCACCTGGTGTTCGCCGGGGACCGCGGGCCGGAGTTCGCGGCCCGGATGGCCGGGGAGCCCTACGCGGCGTCCGGGATCCGGACCACCGTCGACGCCACCCGCGCCGCGACCGACGACGCCCTCGCCGCCGGCCTGCGCCGCCACGCCGACGAGGCCGCGCGCCAGGGCACCACCTGTCTGGAGACCAAGACCGGGTACGGCCTCACCGTCGCCGACGAGACCCGCGCCGCCCGGATCGCCGCCGCCGTCGTCGACGAGGTCACGTTCCTCGGCGCGCACGTCGTCCCGGCCGGCGCCGACCCGGACGCCTACCTCGACGAGGTGTGCGGCCCGATGCTCGACGCCGTCGCCGCGCACGTCGGGTGGGTGGACGTGTTCTGTGAGGACGGCGCGTTCGACGAGACGTCCTCGGCCCGGGTGCTGCGCGCCGGCGCCGCCCGCGGCCTGGGCCTGCGGGTGCACGGCAACCAGCTCGGCCCCGGCCCGGGCGTGCGGCTGGCCGTCGCCCACGGCGCGGCGAGCGTCGACCACTGCACGCACCTGACCGTCGACGACGTCGATGCGCTCGCCGGCTCGGACACCGTCGCCACGCTGCTGCCGGCGTGCGACCTGTCCACCCGCCAGCCCCCCGCCCCCGCGCGGCGGCTCGCCGACGCCGGCGCGACGCTGGCCCTGGCCAGCAACGCCAACCCCGGCAGCTCGTACACGACGTCGATGCCGCTGTGCGTCGCGCTCGCCGTGCTGCAGGGCGGCCTGTCGGTCGACGAGGCCGTCCGCGCCGCGACCCTGGGCGGGGCGCGGGCGCTGCGCCGCACCGACGTCGGCACGCTCGCCGTCGGGGCCCGCGCGGACGTGCAGGTCCTCGACGCCCCCTCGGCCGCGTACCTCGCCTACCGTCCGGGCGTACCCCTGACGTGGGCCGTCTGGAGCGCCGGCCGTCCCACCCTCGACCCGTTGCGAGACCCACGATGAGCACCCTGACCACCGCCCCCGACACCGCGCCCGCCCGCTGGGGTCCCGCTCCCCTGGTCCTGGACGGCACGTCGCTGGACACGCGCACGGTCGGCGACGTCGCCCGCGCCGCCGGTCCCCCGGACCTCGTGATCGACGACGCCGCCCGCCGCCGCGTCGGGCTCGCCTCCGCACTCGCCGCGGACCTGAGCACGCGGCGTGTCGTCTACGGGCGCACCACCGGCGTCGGGGCCAACCGCGTCGAACCCGCCGACGACCTCACCGGGCACGGCCTGCGCCTGCTGCGCAGCCACGCCGGGGGCACCGGGAACCGGCTCGACACCGCGCACGTCCGCGCCACCATGCTGGTGCGGCTGAACCAGCTGCTCACCGGGCACTCCGGGGTGTCGCCGGTCGTCGCCGACGCCCTCGCCGAGGCGCTGCGGGCCGGTGCGCTGCCCGTCGTGCACCGGCTGGGCGCGATCGGCACCGGCGACCTCGCCCCGCTCGCCCAGATCGCGCTGGCCCTGGCCGGCGAGGGCGCGTGGGAGGGGCCGGCGCCCCGCCCGGTCCCCGTCGACGGCGGTGACGCGCTCGCGTTCCTGTCCAGCAACGCCGCGACCCTCGCCGACGCCGCGATCGCCGCGAACCGTCTCGACGTCATCCTCGCCGCCAGCCACGTCGTCGCGGCCCTGTCCTACCTGGCGCTGCAGGGCAGCCCGGAGGCCTACGCCGAGCCGGTGCACCGCGCCCGCCCGCACCCCGGGCAGGTCCGCTGCGCCGAGCGGATGCGGGACCTGCTCGGCATGCGCGACACCCCGGCGAAGGGCCGCCGGATCCAGGACCCGTTCGGCCTGCGCGCGTTCCCGCAGGTCAACGGCCCCGCGATGGACGCCCTGGACTACCTGCACCGGGTGCTGGACATCGAGATGAACGCCGGGTCGGAGAACCCGCTGATCTCGGTCGAGCACGGCGACGCCTACCACCACGCGCACTTCCACACCGCCTACGTGGCGACGGCGCTGGACCAGACCCGCGCGGGGGTGCACCAGGTCGCGGAGCTGTCCGCGGCCCGGCTCGGGGACCTCGTCGAGCCGGACCAGAGCGGGCTGCGCGCGTTCCTCGCCGACGGCCCCACCGGCAGCTCCGGGGTGATGATCCTGGAGTACGTCTCGCACGACGCCCTCGCCGCGCTGCGCCAGGCCGCGCTGCCGGCGACGCTCGGCACCGCCGTCGTGTCGCGGGGGCTGGAGGACCACGCGAGCTTCTCCACCCAGGCCGCCCGCGCCACCTCCGACGTCGCCGACGCCTACACCCGGGTGCTGGCATGCGAGCTCGTCGCCGCGGTCCGGGCGATGCGGATGCGCGGCGACGACCCGTCGCACCTGCCGCTGGCGCCCGCGTTCCGCCGCGCCGACGCCGTCCTCGACCGGCGCACCGACGACCGCCCGCTCGCCGACGACCTCACCGCGGCGGCCGCGCTGATCGTCGACCCGTGCTGGTCGCAGGTGTGAGGAGGAGCCTCACCCGGTATGGACGAGCGGAGCGCTCGCACGACAGGGTCGTACGAGAGCTCCGCTCGTCCGTCGCCGCACGGCGGGCCGGGATCACCGGCCGGGGACGGCCTTCCCGCTGAACACGTACTTCTGGGCGAGCGCGACCGGGTCGTAGGCCGCCGGCGCCGCGGCCTCGGCCGCGGACTGGACGACCGTGACCGGACGCGACTGGACGATGCAGACCGGGTCCCCGGCGCGGCGGTGCCGCGAGATCACCCACTCGACGTCGACCGGGTAGCCGTAGTGCTCCTCGATCCGCAGCACCGCCGCGACGATCGCCGACACCTGTTCTTCATCGAGGACCTGGCGGTCGGCCAGCTTCTCCGGCATGTCGATCTCGGTGACCTGCCCCAGGGCGTAGTCGAACGCCGAGACGATCCGCTTGTGCGCGACGGTGTACTTGAGCAGCCGGCCGTCGGTCTTGCCGACCTCGATGTGGTCGGGGTCGACGACTCCCTGCACGACCGCCTCGCCCCACCCCCAGTTCGTCTCGATCACGACCCGGTCCGGCTTGCCCGTCACCGGGTGCACCGAGAACGCCACCCCGGACGCGCGGGCGTGGATCAGCTCGATCACACCGACCGCGATCGGCATGTCGTGATGGCTGATCCCCTTGCGCAGCCGGTAGGCCAGTGCCCGGGCGGTGAACAGCGATCCCCAGCACGCGCGGACGGCGTCGATCACCCGCTCCGGCCCGGAGACCCCCAGGTAGGTGTCGAAGATCCCGGCGAAGCTGGCGTCCGCGGCGTCCTCACCGGTGGCCGACGAGCGCACCGCGGTCGGCACGTTGACCTCGGTGCGGCGCAGGCACAGCTCCTCGTAGGCCTCGGTCAGCTCGGCGGCGAGCCGCTCCGACATCGGGGTGGAGCCGAACAGCTCCCGGATCCGGGCCGATGCCGTCTCCACCTCCGCGTCCGACGGCGCGTCGCCGAGGCCGGCGATCACCTCGGAGATCCGCCCGTCGAGACCGGTCTCGGCGCAGTGGCGCCGGTAGGCCTCGACGGTCACCGCGAACCCGTCCGGGACCTCGACCCCGGAGTGGTGCAGGTCGGTGAGCCGGCCCATCTTCGACCCGGCCACCGCCACCGCGGTGTCCGCGTCGACCCCGTCGACCCAGACGACCGACGCGCCTCCCCCGCCCGTCACGCCGAACCCGCCTCCGCGGTGGCGGCGTCGGCGGTGTCGGCCGCCCGCTTGAGGACGGTCACGGTGCCGGCCGAGCCGTCGACCTGGACCGTGTCCCCGTCCTTGATCGCGAACGTCGCGATGCCACACGCGGTGACCGTCGGGACGCCGTACTCGCGGCCGACGATCGCGGCGTGGCTGAGCATC
Organism: Pseudonocardia sediminis; assembly: GCF_004217185.1. NCBI lineage: Bacteria > Bacillati > Actinomycetota > Actinomycetes > Pseudonocardiales > Pseudonocardiaceae > Pseudonocardia > Pseudonocardia sediminis. The sequence goes on from NZ_SHKL01000001.1 coordinate 4,253,123, forward strand.
CCGCCGCCGTCGCAGACCGCGCCGGCGATCTTGCCGAACGCCGGCGTCCAGGACGGCGACGTGGACTCGCAGACCAGGATCGAGCCCGGCTCGAGGCGGTGCATGTCGTCGCTGGACTGCAGCACCCGGGCGACGCCGGTCGCCTGGCCCTTCGCCGCCGCCAGGCCGGAGAGCACGGTCTCCTCGGCCGCGTTCGGGTTCTGCACCGCGCGGATCGCCGCCGGGTTCAGGCCGAAGATCTCGATCAGCACCGGGTCCTCGACGGAGTCCGGGACGGTGCCGAGCACCTTGGGCATCTCGCCGCGCTTCGCGCCCCAGTGGTCGAAGTACTGGCGGCGGTTCTCCACCAGGGACTTCAGCTCGCCGGAGTAGGGCTTGCCCGCGGCGACGTCCATCAGCTCCGGCCAGAACAGGTAGAGCATGTCGTCCTTGTGGCTCCCGCCGACCCGGTCGGAGAGCTCCTGGCAGATCCTGCGCAGCGGGATCATGACCTTGAGGTCGATGTAGTAGTTGTGGTCGTCCTGCCACCACGGGAAGTTCGCGGCCCGGTTGGTCGCCAGGCCGGAGTCGAAGACGGCCTGCTCCTCCTTGGTCAGCCCGGAGCGGGCGGCGTCGATCGCCTCCTCCCGTTCCTGCACGGCGTTGCGGGCCGCGGCCTCGAAGTCGTGGTCGTCGTCCTTCAGGACGAAGCTGCGGATCATGTCCAGCGGGATCTGGTTGTCCTCCAGCCAGGACGGGACGCCGACGTCGCACGTCGCCTCCTGCCGGTGGCCGTAGACCTGCAGGAAGTCGTCGAAGTCGGTCAGCCACTGCGAGGCCGACCCGCCGTGCTGCGACAGGGCGCCGCGCAGGGTCGACCCGTCGTGGCCCTCGAACACCTCGCGCAGCCCGGCGCGCTTGGCCTTGACCGCGAGGTCGGCCAGGCCGCGGTCGGTCTCCATGATCTTGGTGTCCTCGCCCTGGAGGAACTTGCCGACCTGGTTGGTGTCGATGCCCATCTCGGCGCAGGCGCCGTAGAAGCCGAGGAAGTTCACCAGCAGCGGGTACATCACGCCGAAGTGGATCTCCATGGAGCGCTGGTGGTAGCGGCGGGCCTGTCGGATGAGGCCGGGCAGGTCCGCCGTCTTCGCCTGGGTCAGGTCGATGCCCTGGAAGTAGTCCCAGGTCGCCTCCAGCTCGTCGCGCCCGGACTCCCAGTAGGGGCGGTAGTTCTGAAGGAAGTGCGGCAGGTTCGTGCCGAGCCGGTTGGCGCGGGCGCCGATCTCGCGCGGGTCGGTCTCGGGGATCGCCGAGCCGTAGAGGTGGGTGCCGGCGAAGCGGGAGGTGACGCCGCGCCCGGGCGGCAGCGGGAGCGACTCCGCCGCGTGCTGGGTGCCCCAGCAGTAGCCGTCGTGGCCCCAGGTGAACGCGGCCAGCGGGGTGAGCCCGCGCGACCAGTGGAAGTCGAGGAACCAGAACTGGTCCTCGTCGGACTTCTTGAACGGGCCCGTCCCGTCGACGATGTAGGGACCTTCGAGGAACTCGGGCCTGAAGCCCGGGTACCACTCACCGGTGAACTCGTCGACTCCGACGACGTTGGCCATGCGATCTCCTCGTTCGGTACCCGCACGCGGCGCGGGTCGGGCGTCAGCTCCGTCCGACGGACCGTGACAGCGGCCACACCGAGGGGCAAGCAAGCCGTTCCGCGCTGCGAAACATGCACGTCGGCGAACCCGGGCCGGCTGCGTTCCGCGCCCGGCAACGCGACCCTTCCGGGCCCGCGGGGCCGTCCCTACCGTCCCGGGACATGCTCAGCGAGGAGAAGAACCGCCGCCTCACCCGGGTCGGGCCGGGCACGCCGATGGGCGACCTGCTGCGCCGCTACTGGTGGCCGATCGCCACGCACGACATGGCGACCCGCGTCCCGGTCAAGCGGCGCCTGCTCGGTGAGGACCTCGTGCTCTACCGCGACGGGTCGGGCACCGTCGGGCTCCTCGCCGAGCAGTGCCCGCACCGGCGGGCCGCGTTGTGGCTGGGCTGCACCGAGGACGAGGGGCTGCGCTGCGGCTACCACGGCTGGCGATTCGACGAGACCGGTCAGTGCCTGGAGCAGCCCGGGGAGCCCGCCGACTCGACGTTCCGGAACCGCATCCGGGCCACCGCGTACCCGGTGCAGGAGCTGGGCGGGCTGGTGTTCGCCTACCTCGGGCCGTCGCCGGCGCCGGAGCTGCCGCGCTACGACCTGTTCGTCTGGGACGACGCCTGGCGCGACATCGGGCACGCGGAGCTGCCCTGCAACTTCCTGCAGATCATGGAGAACTCCGTCGATCCGTACCACGTGGAGTGGCTGCATGGCCGGTACGGCAACTTCCTGCGCGAGCTGGGCGGTCACGGACAACCCCTTCCGGTCGTCACGAAGAAGCACGTCAAGGTGGCCTTCGAGGTGTTCGAGCACGGCATCCTCAAGCGCCGGGTCCTGGAGGGCCACACCGAGGAGGACGAGGACTGGAAGGTCGGGCACCCGCTCGTCTTCCCGCACATGCTCCGGGTCGGTGCGGCGGGTCTGGCGACGTTCCAGATCCGGGTCCCGATCGACGACGAGACGACCTGGCACGTCTGGTACCAGACCTACCGTCCCGAGGGCGGCGCGCCGCCGCAGCCGGTGGTCCCGACCTACGAGGTCCCACTGACCGACGAGAAGGGCGAGTGGCTGCGCGACTACGTCGACGGCCAGGACATCGTCGCCTGGATCACCCAGGGCCGGATCTCGGACCGGACCAAGGAGCACCTGGGCAAGTCCGACCTGGGCGTGATCCTGCTGCGCAAGCTCTACACCGAGCAGATGGAGCGCGTCGCCGCCGGCGAGGACCCGCTGTGCACGGTCCGCGAGCCGCACGAGGTGATCGACCTGCCGATGGAGCGCGACAAGTTCGGCTCCGCGGTGGAGTTCCGCCAGCTCTGGACGCGGGAGAGCTCGATCCGCTACTCCCCGATCCGCGACGAGATCCACGCGTTGTTCGGCGACCCGGAACCGAGTTGGGTGTGACCGCGCCGGTCGGGTTCTGCCCGGGCTGCGGGACCCCGCTCGGCGACGCCGGCCTGGTCCAGGAGTTCTGGGTCGCCGACGACCGGCACTTCCTCTGCTGGTGCGCGTCGTGTTCCCTGCTGTCCACCGTCGTGCTGCCCGCGGCGTTGATCTCCCACGAACCGGAGCACTGAGGTGGCGAAGCGCGCACTCCTGCTGGACCTGGGCGGCACCGTGTTCCGCTCCGGCGCCGAGCTGATGGCCGACCTCGGCGAGGCCTGCCCCGCCACCCGCGCGGTGACGGCGCGGCGCGGGCCGCTGGGACCGGAGCACGACGCGCTGTGGGACGCGATGATCGCCGAGGAGATCACCGAACGGGACTACTGGGCCCGCCGCAGCGACGAGGTCGGCGCAGCGCTCGGGCGGGACTGGCCGATCCAGGAGTTCATGCACACGCTCTGGGGCCTGTCCGACGACCTGGTCCGCCCGGAGGCCGCCGCCCTGGTCGACGCGGCACGCGCCGCCGGCCACCCGGTCGGCGCCCTGACCAACGACCTGCGCGCGTTCCACGGCGACGGCGCGATGAGCACGCACCCGCTGATCGCCACGTTCGACGTGCTGGTCGACGGCTCGGACACCGGCGTCCTCAAACCGGACCCGCGGGCGTACGCGATCGCGGTCGACGCTCTCGGCCTCCCGGCGTCGGAGATCGTGTTCGTCGACGACATGCCCTGGAACATCGCCGGCGCCCGGCGCGCGGGCATGATCGCCCTGGAGCTGGACCTGCGGAACCCGGGCGAGGTGTTCGGCCGGGCCGCGGTGGAGCTGGGACTGGACAGGAGCACGAGATGACCGAGCGGGGGACGGCCGTCGTCGTCGGGGCGTCGGGGGCGCTGGGGTCGGCGATCACCGCCGGGCTGCGCGGGCGGGGACTGCACGTCGTCGCCGTGGCCCGCACCGCGCCGGAGGACTCCGACGGCGTCACCGGTTGCGCCGCCGACATCGGCACCGACGACGCGACGGCCGCGATCGCCGCCGCCGTCGCGGGCACGCCGGGGCCGGTCCGGATGGTCGTGCAGGCCACCGGCCTGCCGCCCGCCGGGCCGCTGGAGAGGATCGAGCCGGACGCGCTGGGACGGGCCGTCGCGCTCAAGTGCGGCGGGCTGCTGCGGCTGGTCCGCGCCGTCGACGACCGCCTCGCCGAGGGCTCGCGGGTGGTCGCGCTCGGCGGGCACTTCGGCGTCGAACCGGCGCCGTACGCGTGCGCGGCCGGGGTGACGAACGCCGGGCTGGCCAACCTCGTCCGCCAGCTCTCGACCGCGCTCGGCCCGCGCGGAATCACCGCACACCTCGTCGCCCCCGGACCGGCGGACACCCCGCGGCTGCGCGGCCTGTCCGCGGACGCCGCCGCCGCGCGCGGGGTCACCGTCGAGGAGGTCCTCGCCGAACGCGCCGCCGAGTCCCCGCTCGGACGCCTGGTCACCCCGGACGAGGTGGCCTGGGCGGTGACGACACTGCTCGACCCGCAGGCCGGGGCGCTGGCCGGCTCCACCCTGTCCCTCGACGTCGGCGCGCGGCGGGGGATCTTCTGACCAGCGCCGGAAGATCGGCGCAACCGGCGAGAACGCGACAGTTCTGACGCCTCCGTGCCGGTCGTGCCGATCACTTGGGCCCACTGCCTGGAACCGGTGTGCCGATTCCGGCGCCGGGGGGCGACACTCGTTCCGCGGCCAAGTCGGTAGGGGCACGGCCGCGGCGAGGAGAGGACCCCCATGCCGAGCGACTCGACCCAGACGGCCTCGCACTGGGGCGTCTACCACGTGCGGACCGACCCGGGGACGGGCCTGCTCAGCGCGGACGCCTCCCCGCTGGACCCGCACTCCTCGCCGTTGCGGCACGGCCTGCCCGAAGCGGTGCGCGACCGGTCCCGGATCGACCGGCCGCACGTCCGCGAGGGCTGGCTGCGCCACCGCGGCGCGTCCCGCGCGGACCGCGGGAGCGAGCCGTTCGTCCCGGTCGACTGGGACACCGCGCTGGACCTGGTCACCGACGCGTTGACCGACGCGAAGGAGCGGCTGGGCAACTCCTCGATCTACGGCGGGTCCTACGGGTGGGCCAGCGCCGGCCGTCTGCACCACGCGCCCAGCGCGCTCAAGCGCTTCCTCGGGATGTTCGGCGGCTACGTCGACAAGATCGGCAACCACAGCTTCGGCGCGGCCCTGGCCATCGCGCCGTACGTGCTCGGACGCAACGACATCGGCAATCTCGTCGTGCGCTGGCCCGAGCTCGTCGCCCACACCCGGCTGCTCGTGCTGTTCGGCGGCGCGGCGTCGAAGAACGGCCAGAACGACGCGGGCGGCGCGATCGGCCACGAGACGCCCGACCGGTTCGCCGACGCCCGGGCCGCCGGGATGGAGGTCGTCTGCATCAGCCCGTCCCGCGACGACGTCCCGGACGGCGCGCAGGGCGCCGACTGGATCCCGATCCGGCCGGGCACCGACGTCGCGATGATGCTCGCGCTGGCGCACACCCTCGTCGCCGACGGCCGCGCCGACCGCGCGTTCCTGGAGTCGGCGTGCGTCGGGTACCCCGAGTTCGAGCGCTACCTCACAGGCGCCGACGACGGCCGCCCCAAGGACGCGGCGTGGGCCTCGGCGATCTGCGGCGTCGGAGCCGCGACGATCGAGGGCCTGGCCCGGCGGATGGCCGGCACCCGCACGCTGGTCAACACGAGCTGGTCGGTGCAGCGCGCCGACCACGGCGAGCAGCCGATCTGGGCGACGGTGGCGCTGGCCGCGGTGCTCGGCCAGATCGGGCTGCCCGGCGGCGGCTTCGCGCTCGGGATCGGCGCGGTGTCGGGCAACTCGCTGCCCCGCCCGGACGGCATCCCCCGCCCGACGCTGGACCTCGGCACGAACCCGGTGACCACGGCGGTCCCGGTCGGGCGGGTGTACGAGATGCTGCTCAACCCCGGCACCGACCTGCCGCACGACGGCGGCACGATCCGCCTGCCGGAGATCGAGGTCGTGCACTCCGCGGGCGGCAACCCGTTCCACCACAACCTGAACCTCAACCGGTTCGTGCGCGCCTGGCAGCGACCCGGCACGGTGATCGTGCACGAGCCGTGGTGGAGCCCGCCCGCGCGCTTCGCCGACATCGTCCTGCCCTCGACCACGACGATGGAGCGCGACGACGTCGCCGCCACCGAGCACAGCCGGTACTGGGTCGCGATGAAGCAGGTCATCGCCCCGTACGCGCACTCCCGCCACGACCTCGACGTGTTCTCCGAGCTCGCCGACCGCCTCGGCTTCGGCCACGACTACCACGGCGGACGCGACCAGGCGGCCTGGCTGCGTCACCTCTACGACCGCGCGCGGGCGACGGCGGTCGAGCGCGGCTTCGACTCCCCGCCGGACTTCGAGAAGTTCTGGGCGGCCGGGCACCACGAGTTCGCCATGCCCGACGAGGAGCGCGCTCCGCTGCTCTCGGACTTCCGCGCCGATCCCGCCGGGCACCCGCTCGGTACCCCGTCGGGGCGGATCGAGCTGGTCAGCGACACGATCCGCGGCTACGCGCTGCCCGACTGCCCGCCGCACCCGTCCTGGCTCGAGCCCTCGGAATGGCTCGGCGGCGACGTCGGCGCCCACCCGTTGCACCTGCTGAGCGGGCAGCCCGCGCACCGGCTGCACAGCCAGCTCGACAACACCGCGGGCAGCCGGGCGTCGAAGGTCGCCGGGCGGGAGCCGATCACACTGCACCCCGACGACGCCGCCGAGCGCGGCCTGTCCGCAGGCGACGTGGTGCGGGTGTTCAACGACCGGGGCGCGTTCCTGGCCGGGGTCGCCGTCGCCGAGCCGGGCACGGTGCTGCGCGGAGTGGCCCGGATGGCCACCGGCGCCTGGTACGACCCGGCGCAGCCGGGCGTCGCCGGGAGCCTGGACAAGCACGGCAACCCGAACGTCGTGACCTCGGACCGCGGCACGTCGGAGCTGGGCCAGTGCCCGGCCGCGCAGACCTGCACGGTGCAGGTGGAGCTCTGCCCGGACCCGCCCCCGGTCACCGCGTTCGACCCGCCGGAGATCCTCGCCGCCCGGTGAGCCGGGAACGGACCCGGTCAGGAGTCGGCGGCCGCCCGGGCGTCGATCTCCTGACGGCGGGCGGCGCCGGCCGGGACGCCGCCGATCCCCCAGTCGTCCGGGTCGACCGGGACGATCCGGCCGCGGACCGAGGACCGCGGGACGCCGAGCACGTCGACGATCAGGTCGGTGAAGTCGGCGAGCAGCCGGTGCCGCTGCGCTACCGGACGTCCGGCAAGCACCAGCGCGGTGAAGTAGGGCGCCTCGACGCCGGGCTCTCCGCCGGTGGACCACAGCTGTGGCGGGTGCAGCTGCGCGAACGCGCGCACCCGTTCCACCGGCGACTCGAGCACCGCCGCGTAACGCTGCGTCAGCCCGGCGAGCAGTGTCGAGACCTGTCCGGCGGGATGCCGGCCCTCCAGGAGGTGAACCGTCACGATCGGCACACCCGGGGACTCTAGGGCCGGACCACCGGCGCCGTCACCACCGAGTTCGCCCCCTCCGAACGCCGTGCCGGTCGCGCGGAGTGGATCACCGTCCCGATACGATCGCGGCCTGATGCGTTCGTCTCGGCGGTACTGCCTCGCCCTCCCGGCCCTGCTGGTCGCGGTCCTCGTGCTGTCCGGGTGCGGAAGCTCCGTCGCCGACCGCGGCAGCTCCCGCACGGTGACGACGACGCAGGCCCGCGCGGTCAGCCCGTTCTGCGAGGCCGTCGACCGGAGCAGCGCAGCCGCGCGGCCGGTCTCCACCCCCGGACGGCGGGTCGACGACATCACCGCCGTCGCCGACGAGGTCCGCGCCGCCAACCAACAGGTGACGGCCCTGGCGCCGCAGGAGCTGCGTGCCGACTTCGAGCGCGTGAACGGGCTGATCGAGCGCCAGCTGCGGATCCTCGAGGCCAACGGCGGCGACACGTTCGCCCTGGCCCGCGACCCGGACGTCACCCGCGAGGCCAACGACCCCGCCTACAACGAGGCGTCGGACCGCATCAACGACCATGTGCGCGCCACCTGCTGAACGGCCCGCTCAGCGGGGCAGCTCGTCGATGATCGTCGGACGGTGCCGCTGCCAGCCCAGGTAGCGGTCCGCCTCGACCAGCAGCGCGCCGCCGAGCCACATCGCCATCACGGCGTCGTCACCGAGCCCGAACACCGTCAGGAACGCCTCGGGCACCAGGTCCACCGGCGAGACCAGGTAGAGCACCGCCATCGCGAACAGCGCGAGACGGCCCTTGCCCAGGTGCGGGTACCGCCCGGCCGCGGCGTCGCCCACCATCCTCGGCAGCGCCTGCAGCCGCTCGGAGGTCCCCGGCTCACCCGGGCGTGCCTTGCGGGACAGGGCGCGCCAGAGCGCCCGGAACGCGGCGATCCGGCGTGGCGCGGTCAGAGCCGTGGCAGCCTTCATGTCCCGTGCAACGCCCGCGGAGTCCGGTTCGTTCCACGTCCGCACCCGCGGACGGCTCCCCGGCCACGGACCCCCGTCGAGAGCTCAGCCCTGCTCCCGCCCGGCGGCGAGCGTGATCGCCACGTCGATGATCATGTCCTCCTGCCCGCCCACGAGCCCGAGCTCGCCGCAGCGGCGCAGGATCTCGTGCGTGGGCACCTTGTAGCGCTCGGCCGCGGCCTCGGCATGCAGCAGGAACGAGGAGTAGACGCCGGCCCAGCCCTGCACGACGGCGTTGCGGTCCATCTTCGGCCAGCGGTTCAGGTACGGGCGGACGACGTCCTCCGCGGCGTTCAGCAGCCCCATCACGTCGAGCCCGGTGTCGACGCCGAGCCGGTCGAACACCGCGGCGAGCACCTCCGTCGGCGAGTTGCCCGAGCCCGCCCCGAGCGCGCACAGCGACCCGTCGATGTAGCGGACGCCGACCTCCTGGGCGATCACCGAGTTCGCGACACCGAAGCTCATGTTCTGGTGGCCGTGATAGCCGACCCAGGCCTCGTCGCCGACCTCGGCGAGCAGCGCCTCGAACCGCGCCCGTGCCTCGTGCATCAGCAGCGCGCCCGCGGAGTCGGTGCAGTACGGGGCCTGGCAGCCGGCGTCGACCATGATCCGGGCCTGTCTCGCCAGGTCGTCGGGCGGCGTGCGGTGGGCCATCATCAGGAACCCGGCCGTCTCCATGCCCAGGTCGCGCGCGGCCGCGAAGTGTTGCGGGGACACGTCGGCCTCGGTGCAGTGGGTGGCGACGCGCACCATGTCGGCCCCGGCGTCGCGGGCCCGCTTCAGGTCGTCGACGGTCCCGATGCCGGGCACGAGCAGCACCGCGATCTTGGCCTGGCGTGCCTCGTCGCGGGCGGCGGCGATGAGCGTCATCTCGTCGGTTCCCGAGAAGCCGTAGTTGAACGACGAGCCGCCGAGGCCGTCGCCGTGGGTCACCTCGATGACCTCGACACCCGCCCGGTCGAGCGCGCGCACGGTGTCGCGGACCTGGGTCTCGGTGAACCGGTGCGCCATCGCGTGGCTGCCGTCGCGCAGGGTGGTGTCGACGATCCGGACGTCGTGGAGCAGCTCCGGGCGGCTCATGCGGTCGCTCCCAGCTTCGCCTCGGCCATCAGCTCGCCGACGCGGGCGGCCGCGGCCGTCATGATGTCGAGGTTGCCGGCGTACTCCGGCAGGTAGTCGCCGTTGCCCTTGACCTCGAGGAACACCGCGACCCGTCCGTTGCCGCGCCAGCTGTCCCGTGGGTCGTCGAACTGCGGTTCGGCGCGCAGCGTGTAGCCGGGCACGTACTCCTGCACCTCGGCGACCATGTCGTGCACCGAGCGGGTGATCGCGGCGTGGTCGGCGTCGGGTCCGATCATGGCGAACACCGTGTCGCGCATGATCATCGGTGGCTCGACCGGGTTCAGGATGATGATCGCCTTGCCGGTCTCCGCTCCGCCGACCTCGGCGACCGCGCCGGAGGTGGTGTGGGTGAACTCGTCGATGTTCGCCCGCGTGCCGGGCCCGGCCGAGCGCGAGGAGACCGAGGCGACGATCTCGGCGTAGGGCACCGGCGTCACCCTCGACACCGCGTGCACCATCGGGATCGTCGCCTGCCCGCCACAGGTGATCATCGAGACGTTCGGGGCGTCGATGTGGTCGCGCAGGTTCACCGGCGGGCAGACCATCGGGCCGAGGTGCGCCGGGGTGAGGTCGACGGCCTGGATACCGGCCTCGGCGTAGCGCGGCGCGTTCGCCGCGTGCGCGCCGGCCGACGTCGCCTCGAACACGATCTGCGGCAGCGGGTCCTGGCGCAGCAGCCAGTCCACGCCCTCCGCGCTGGCCGCGACCCCGGCGTCGCGGGCCCGGGCCAGACCGTCGGACTCGACGACGCCGACCATGTAGCCGACGTCGATGACACTGCTGCGCTGCAGCTTGGCCAGCAGGTCGGTGCCGATGTTGCCGGGCCCGACGATCGCGGCCGTGACCTTCTCGCTCATGGCCACGAGGATGCCGCCGGCACCGCATCTCCGGTACTGCGGCGTTCCGGTGAGCGGAACCCGGGCGGTCGGTCGCGGATCGGCCCGGGACACGCGCGTTCTAGTGGCTGGCCAGGTAGATGTCGCGCAGGACGCCGGTCTCGGTCCGCATCTCGGCCAGGCGGTGCCGCACCACGTCGCCGGGATCGACCGCGCCGGCCCGCCACGCCCTACGGTCGTTCCCGTGGATCAGACGCGGACCGTCGCCGACGACGTGCTGGACGTCCTGCGCACCGCGGGCGCGACGACGGTGTTCGGCCTGCCCGGCGTGCACAACCTGGCGTTCTTCTCGACCGGTCCGGGGTCGCCGGTGGTGGTCCGGCACGAGCAGGCCGCGACCTACGCCGCCGACGGATGGGCGCGGCGCACCGGTGCGCTCGGCGCCGCCGTCGTCACCACCGGGCCGGGCGCGACGAACGCGCTGACCGGGTTCGGCGAGGCCGCCGCGGCCGGGTCACCGGTCGTGCTCGTCGCGTCCGAGATCCCGCAGCGCCTGCGCCGCGACGGTCGGCTGCGCGGGGTGCTGCACGAGTCGCGCGACCAGGCCGCGCTGTTCGCGCCCCTGGCCAAGGCGGTGTTCTCCCCGCGCACCCCGGAGGAGACCGCGCGCGACATCCGTCTCGCCACGGCCCTCGCCCTGGCCGCACCCCGCGGTCCGGTGTACCTCGACGTCCCCGCCGACGTGCTGCCCGTGGACGCCTTTGCTCTGCACACCCCGACGCCTCCACCGCCCGGCGCCCCGTCCCCGGCGGCGACGACGTCCGGTCCGGGTGCGCAGGTGCACGGCACGCCCGACCCGTCGTCGCGCTCCGCGGCGGCCGACCTGTTGCGCGACCGCTCCGTCGTCGTGTGGGCCGGGGCGGGGGCACTCGACGCCCCGACCGGGATCGCGGCCCTCGCCGCGCACCTGGGAGCACCGCTCGTCCCGTCCTTCCACGCCCGTGGCCTGCCCGGCGCGGTCGGCGTCCCGCCGCACGAGCCGGAGGTCGCCGCGATGATCGGCTCGGCCGACGTCCTGCTCGCCGTCGGCGGCGACCTGGACGGGATGAACACCCGCAACTGGACGATGCCCCGCCCGCCGGTGCTGCTCACCGTCGACGCGGCCGAGCCCGCCGACCCTCCGGAGTGGACGGCCGACGCGGCGCTCACCGGACCCGTCGCCGCGCTCCTGGACGACCTGCGGGCGGCGGTCCCGTCCCGCGAACCGTGGTGGCCCGCCGACGTCACCGCGCGCGTCCGCACCCGCCTGCGCGACGACCCGGCCTCGGCGGAGGCGTTCGCGCTGGTCGAGGCCGTAGAGACGGCGACGGCGACCGGTGCGGCGCTCGTCTGCGACATGGCCGTCGCCGGGTACTGGGCGGGTGGTTACGCGCGCGTCGCCGGTCCGCGCGGGCTGGCCTACCCGGTCGGCTGGGGCACGCTCGGATTCGGTCTCCCCGCCGCGGTCGGCGTGGCCGCGACCGGTGTCCCCACGCTGGCCGTGGTCGGCGACGGCGGTCTCGCGATGGGTCTCGGGGAGCTGGCCACCCTCGTACAGGAACGGCTACCGGCGACGGTCCTCGTCGTCGACGACGCCGGCTACGGGATGCTGCGCTACGACCAGGACCGGGCCGGTCACCCGCACGCCGGGGTCGACCTGCACACCCCCGACCTGCTCGCGGTGGCCGTCGCGTTCGGGATGGCGACCACCGACGTCGCGACGATCGGGCTCGAGCTCGCCACCGCACTGTCCGACGCTCTCGCCTCCGGCGCACCGCACCTGGTCCGCGTCGGCGCGCGCCTGCTCCCGCCGCGTACGACGTCCCCGCGCTGGAGCGAGGAGTGACTCGGGCCGATGGACCGCGAACGCCGGGTCCCGGTCGTGCGGACCGTACGTCCACCGGCGAACGCCTACCCTGGTCCTCGTGCTGCCCCGCGACCGGACCGAGCTCCTGACCGCGATCGAGACCGGCAGGGCCTTCTCCTACCTGCCCTTCTACGGCCAGACCGCCGAACCCGGCGTGCCCGCCGGGCCGTGGGTGCTCAGCCAGTGGTGGCCGGCCGCGTTCACCGTCGACGGCCGGACCTACCCCACCGCCGAGCACTGGATGATGGAACGCAAGGCCGACCTGTTCGGCGACGCCGAGACCGGCGCCCGGGTCCTCGCCGCCGGCTCCCCCGCCGAGGCCAAGCAGCTCGGGCGCGAGGTCCGCGGCTTCGACTCCGGCGTCTGGCGCGAGCACCGGTCCGGGATCGTCGTGCGCGGCAACGAGGCCAAGTTCGGCCAGGACGAGGTGCTGGCCGGCTACCTGCGCTCGACCGGCGACGCGGTGATCGTCGAGGCCTCCCCGGTCGACCGGGTGTGGGGCGTCGGCCGCGCCGTCGACGACCCGGCCGCGGTCGACCCGCGACGCTGGGACGGGGAGAACCTGCTCGGCTTCGCGCTGATGACGGTCCGGGACGGGCTCACGGCCCGAGCGTGAGCCCGACCGGGTTGCCGGCCGGGATCTCGCCGCTGCGCACCACCGCCCCGGTGAGCGGACCGAGCAACGCCGCGAGCTCCTCGGTCCCCTCGGCGCCGAGCGCCTCCCACGGGCCGGTCGCGGCGGCGTCGGTGAGACGTTCGACCTCCGCGTGCTCGCCCGAACCGGCGTCGGTGAGCGATCCGGCGTCGTCGAGCCATCCGCGCCGCTGCAGGGACGCGACGGCGGCGGACCACTCCTCGTCGGGCCACCGCCGCGCCAGCCGCATCCGGTCGGGATCGCTCTCCCCGGACGCGGTCTTGACCAGGTGTGCCTCGAGCGGGCCGATCCCGCGGGCGAGGAGCACCGCGACGTGCCCGTCGCCCCGGTGCTCGCGCAGCGTCGTGCAGGCCTGCCACACCGCGGTCAGCGGGTCGGAGGAGCGGGGAAGGTCGAGGTTCGCCCCGGCGAGTACCCGTCCTGCACAGTCGGCCCCGGCGACGGCATCCCACGCGAGGTCCGCGGCCCGCCCGAGGTCGACGGCCGCAGCGGCCTGCCCCGCGAGGCGCTGCAACGCTGCGACGGAACCCCGCTCCCGGGCGGCGACGGCGCGCTCCGGAGTCGTGAACGTCCAGGCGTCGGGCAGCGCGCGTGCCACCCGGTCGCGATGGAACCCGTGGAACGCCGCCGTCACCGCTCCCGGGCCGACCGCTCCGAGCGGGGCCGCCCGCAACGCGAAGTAGCCCATCCAGAACCCGCGCAGGCCCAGGTCGTCGGCGGCCGCGCGGCACTCCGGGGTGAAGTAGACGACGTCGTGCAGGGGCTCGTAGATCTCCCAGAGCCTGCGCGCGGTCGCGCCGTCGGGAGCGGGGTCGGCCGGGGTCGTCACCACGGACCCACCTCAGCGCGGCACGCCCCGGACGTCAACGGCGTCTCGCGCGCTCCGCACGCCGCTGTCGCCGGCGGGTACGGCTCCGGCGCGCGTCCACGACCAGCAGGGTCGTCACGCCGACGCCGGCCGCGCCGGCCGCGTACGGGGCGGCGGCGCGCGCCTTCGCCACCAGCCGGGCGCGCAGCGCCGCCAGTCCCTCGACGAACCGGTCGATGCTCTCCGACAGGTCGTCGCGCGCCTGCTCGACCTGCACGACGTGGTCGTCCTGGAGGTCCTCCACCCGCGCCCGGATCTCCCCCGGCGACAGGTCCGTGACGTCGATGACGTGGTGACCGTCCTCGACGACCACGTCCTCCTCGCTGTGCCGACCGGCCACCGCGCACCTCCCCGTACCCGGGGCCGGCACCGGCGCCGTCCCACCCACCGTCCATTGAACGCCGGATCCGTACCCCCGGCACGGGAGACGGACGGTTTCCCCACGAAAAGTCGTGGTTGCATCGTGAGCAGTCGCGATATATCGTGATGTCACGCGAGCCGATCGACGAGGGAGGCTCACCACGAGAGGAGTACGTTCATGAACTCCATGAACACACCATGGGAAGACGGTCCCGCACGGGGACCGCACGGCCCCCACCAGCACGGACCCCACCAGTACGGACGCGGTCGCGGAGGCCGCAGGGGCCGTCCGCCGTTCGCGGCGATGGCAGCAGCGCTCGGCGAGGCTGCGATGGCGGCGGGGATGACGGCGGGGATGACGGCAGGAGAAGCGATGAGCGAGGGTCCCGACGACGACAACCGGCGCGGTCCCCGTGGTCGTGGTCACCGTAGGGGCGGCCCGCACGGCCGTGGCCGCGGTGGCCCCGGAGGCTTCGGCCCGGGCATCCCGCCCGGCCCCTTCGGCCCCGGTTTCCCGCCCGGTCCCCCGCGCGGCTTCGGCCGGCGCGGCGGGCGGCGCACGAACCGCGGTGACGTCCGCGCGGCCGTCCTCGCCGTCGTCGCCGAGAACCCCCGGCACGGCTATGAGATCATCCAGGAGATCACCGAGCGCTCCGGCGGTCAGTGGAAGCCGAGCCCCGGCTCGGTCTACCCGACGCTGTCGCAGCTCGAGGACGAGGGACTGGTCCGGGTCGAGAAGACCGAGGGCCGACGCGTCGTGCACCTGACCGACTCCGGCACCGCCTACGTCGCCGAGCACCGCGAGGAGCTCGACGCCGTGTGGGCGTCCTTCGACGCCGAGACCGACGACGACCCGGCCGTGCTGCTCTGGCAGGAGCTCGGCCAGCTGCACGCCGCGGCCCAGCAGGTGATGTCCGCCGGCACGCCCGAGCAGATCGCGACGGCGACGGCCTCGATCACCGAGGCCCGCAAGTCGATCTACCGGCTGCTCGCCGAGTAGTCACGCACGAACGACGACGGCCCGGTCCCCCTGGGTGAGACCGGGCCGTCGTCGTCGGTACGGGGTCAGCAGTCGCGCAGCTCCGGGGTCTGGTTGAGCACCTGACCGCGCGGCGAGATGAACTCGCGGTAGATCTCCGAGTCCACCGCGGCCGGCGCGAACGCCGCGACGCGGTGGCAGTTCTGGAACGCCAGCACGACGCCGAAGTGCCGCTCCAGGGCCCCGCGGATCGCGTTGCTGGCCAGGGCGCGCAGCAGCTGCCCGCGCTCGGCCTCGGACGGCGGCGGGACCTCGTGCTCGCCGAACGCCGCGTCCGGGCGGTCGGTCCGGTCGGCGGCCGCGGCCGAGACGACCGTCCAGGCGTACGGCAGGGAGTCACGGACGACGGCGACGAACTGCTCGTCGTCCATCTCGCGGCGCTGTGCGGCGTCGATGACCGCGGTGGGGACGTCGAGGGACATGGTGGACCTCCTGGTCGGTGGGGCGGCTCAGGCGCGGGACTCGACGAGCCCCGGGACGAAGTCCGGGTCGACCTGTTCGGCGAGGTCGACGCCGGTGGCGCGGTTGGCCCAGGAGTGCGCGTTGCGCAGGTGGAACGCGACCGTGTCGCGGTGGTAGGCGGCCCAGTCGCGGGTGCGGGCGTCGAGGTCGGCGAGCAGGACGTCGCAGGTGGCGGCGTTCTCCGGCTCCAGCTCGGAGACCGGGCGGGCCCGGCCGCGCTCGGCGGCACGCACCCAGGACGACTGCCCGAGCCACCCGACCATCGCGTCGCCGACCTCGGAGCGCAGGTACTCGACGTCCTCGACGCCCTCCGCTCCCGGAGCGATCTTGTTGCCGAGCACACGCAGCGCGACGTCGTGCGCGGCCGCGTGCTCGGCGTACTGCTGGTACACCCCGACGCCGCGCCGGGTCGGCTCGCAGACCAGCACCGTCAGGTCGAAGCGGGTGAACAGTCCGGAGGCGAACGCGTCGGCACCGGCGGTCATGTCGACCACGACGTACTCGCCGGGCCCGTCGACGAGGTGGTTGAGGTAGAGCTCCACCGCACCGGTCTTGGAGTGGTAGCAGGCGACGCCGATGTCGGACTCGGTGAACTCGCCGGTCACCAGGTAGCGGACGTCGCCCTCGACGCGCGAGAGGCGCTGCAGCACCGCGTCGTCCGGGGCGAGGCCCAGCATCCGCGAGCCCGGCCCGGGCGGCGTCGTCTTGATCATCTCGGCGGCGGAGCCGATCCGCGGGTTGTCGCCGCGCACGTGGTCCTTGAGCCAGGCCATGTCCCCGGCCAGCGACGGCGGGGGCGTGACGTCCGGGTCGGCCCCCAGCGCGACGCCGAGGTGCTGGTTGATGTCCGCGTCGATGCCGAGCACGGGCGCCCCGGTACCGGCGACGTGCCGGGCGAACATCGCCGCCGTCGTCGTCTTCCCGCTGCCGCCCTTGCCCACGAACGCGATCCGCACCGCTTGCCCTCCGTCACTGTTCGACTACGACGGTAACGGTATCCGTTCTCACTATCGAGTGATCCATCCGGGGGATCGCCCGGGCGATCGTCGAAGGGACCACCGGCGGATCAGCGGCCGGCGACCTTCCGGCGGCGCTCCCGGGACAGGGCCTCGCGCAGCGGCGGCACGACCACGCCCTCGGCGGCCAGCGACCGCCGCGCCCGCACCCGGGCGACGAGAACGCCGACCGTGGCCAGCGCCCAGATCGGGTACTGCACCGTCCAGGCCGCCCGGAACGCCTCCGGGGTGAAACCGCCGAGCAGGCCCAGCACCGCGCCGACCCCGAGCGTGACCAGCAGCGACGCGGTGAACCCTCCGACGTTCACGATCCCGACCGCGGTCCCCCGCCGGTGCCCGGGGTTGAACGTGCGTGCGTAGTCGAACCCGACCGCCGAGCACGGCCCGTTGCAGGCCAGGACGATCACGAGCAGCACCAGCAGCCACAGCGGCGCCGGCGGCGGGAGCAGCAGCACCGCCGTCCAGGCTCCGGCCGTCACCGCGATCACGCCGAGCACCAGCCAGGACCGGCGCAGCGGGTGCCGCGCGGTGAACTCCCCGAACAGCGGCCCGGCCACCGCTCCGGCCCCGACCAGCACGGTCAGCAGGACGCTCGCCGCCGTCGGGGACATCCCCTGCCCGGCCACGAGGTACGGCACGCCCCAGAGCAGGGAGAACACCATCCCGGAGAACTGGGTCCCGGCGTGGGTCCACAGGCCCAGGCGGGTGCCGGGTTCGCGCCAGGAGGCCTTCAGCCCGTCGATCACCTCGCGCGGGCCGGCGGCCGGTCCCGGGGCCGGGGCACCCGGCGGGCGGTCGGCGAACACCGCGGTGACCGCCACCGCGGCGACGACGCCGAGCGCGGCCGCGGACAGGAACGCCGGCGTCCACCCGGCGCCGTGCAGCACCGTGGCCAGCGGGATCGCCGAGAGCACCTGCCCGAGCTGACCGAGCAGCGCCGTCAGCTGCGTCATCAGCGGCACCCGCCGCGCCGGGAACCAGGCCGAGACGACCGAGAGCACGCTGATGAACGTCAGCGCGTCCCCGACGCCGACCAGCACCCGCGCCGCGATCGCCAGCGGCAACGACGTCGCCAGCGCGAGCATGACCTGGGCGATCGCCATCGTCAGCGCCCCGACGAGCACGAGCCGGCGCGCGCCGAAGCGGTCGAGCAGCAGTCCGACCGGAACCTGCAGCGCGGCGTAGACCAGCAGCTGCAGCACGATGAACCCGGAGAGCACCGCCGGGGCGGCACCGAAGCGGTCGGCGGCGTCGAGGCCGGCGACGCCGAACGAGCTGCGTTGCATGACGCCCACGAGGTAGGCGAGCAGACCGGCGGACCAGACGAGATAAGCGCGACGTGACGGCGGCATAGGGGCCTCATCATCGCCCGGCCGGCGCCGGTCACGGGGATTCTGCGGGGCGCCTCACTCTGTGATGTCCATCGGAGACTCTCGCCAGGGCCTAGGGTCGGGTGACGCCGTGGCTCGCGAGACGACCACAATCACGGCGGGCGGGAGCAGCCCTCCCGCGTCCGCAACGCACGGAGGTACGTGGTGCTCGACCCCGCTCAGCTCTACGAGGTGGACCCGGACGCCCCGCACCTGCCCGAGCCGGTCCTGGTGGTGGTGCTCGACGGGTTCGTCGACGCGGGCAACGCGGGCGCGCTCGCCGTGGAGGCGCTCAAGGAGGGCCGCGAGGCCGTCCCGGTCGCCCGCTTCGACATCGACCAGCTCGTGGACTACCGCTCACGCCGCCCGCCGCTGCGCTTCGAGACCGACCACTGGGCCGGCTACACCCCGCCCGCGCTCGACGTCGTCGCGCTCACCGACACCGGCGACACCGGTTACCTGCTGCTGTCCGGCCCGGAGCCGGACACCCAGTGGGAGCGGTTCGTCGCCGCCGTCGGCCTGCTGGTCGAGGAGTTCGGGATCCGTCTGGTGATCACCCTCGGCGGCATCCCGATGGCGGCGCCGCACACCCGTCCGATCGGGGTGACCGCGCACGCCACCCGCACCGAGCTCGTCTCCGACCACACGCCGTGGTTCACCACCGCGGAGGTGCCGGGCAGCGCGTCGGCGCTGCTGGAGTACCGGCTCGGCCAGGCCGGGCAGGACGCGATGGGCTTCGCCGTGCACGTGCCGCACTACCTGGCGCGCTCGGCCTACCCGCAGGCCGCACGGATCCTGCTCGACCACGCCGGTCTCGCGGCCGGGCTCTACCTCCCGACCGAGGAGCTCTCGAAGGCCGCCGAGCAGGCGGAGAAGGAGATCGCCGAGCAGGTCGGCGAGTCCGAGGAGGTCGGGCAGATCGTCTCGGCGCTGGAGGAGCAGTACGACCAGGTGATCGCCGCCCGCGAGGACGGCGGGCTCGGCCAGGGCCTGGGCGGCGAGCTGCCCAGCGGCGACGAGCTGGCCGCGGAGTTCGAGAAGTTCCTGTCCGACTCCGCGCAGGGCAAGCCCGAGACCGACGACCCGCCGCACGAGCCCCCGGCATAGGGCCTCCGGCCCGTGCGCGGATATCACTGCCCTGGCAGCGATATCCGCGCACGACCTGAGGCCGGGCAGGCGTCCTACAGCAGATCAAGCGCCGCCGAGACGACGGCGTCGGCGTCGATGCCGTGGTGGCGGTAGACCGAGGCGAGGTCGCCGGACTGCCCGAACCGCGTCACGCCCAGGTGCGTGGCCCGGACCTGGTTGACCCCGCCCAGGAACGCGAGCGTGTGCGGGTGCCCGTCGAGCAGCGTGACCAGCGGCGACGCCCGCCGCGCCGGGAACGCGGCGTCGAGCACCCACTCCTGCGCCGGTCCGGGCACCGGGCGCCCGGCGCGGGCCTGCACGGCGTCGAAGAGCAGGCCCGGGCTGGTCACGACGACGACGTCGGCCGACGTCCCCTGCTCGGCCAGGCGGTCCGCGGCGGTGAGCGCCTCGGTGACCATCGCGCCCATCACCGCGATCGTCAGGTCCGGACGCTCGCCGGACGCACGGCGGATCGGGTACGCCCCGGCCACGACCTGCTTGCGGCGGCGCTCCCGCGCGGCGGGATCCGACGGGATCGCGGCGAGGGCCTGCTCCACCGGCCGGGTGGACAGGCGCAGGTAGGCCGACGTCCCGTCCGGGCGCCCGAGCCGGGCCAGCGAGGCCAGCAGCGTCCACTCGACGTCGATCGCGAACGCCGGCTCGTAGGTCACGCAGCCCGGCTGCTCCAGCCCCACCGAGGGCGTGGTGATCGACTGGTGCGCCCCGCCCTCCGCGGCCAGCGACACCCCGGACGGCGTGCCGACCAGGATCGACTGCCCACCGGCGTAGATCCCGAACGACCACGGCTCCAGCGCCCGCTCGACGAACGGGTCGTAGAGCACCCCGATCGGCAGCAGCGGCTGGCCCCAGCGCGACCACGTGGCGCCGAGCTCGCCGAGCGCACCGACCAGGTTGCCCTCGGCGATACCCAGCTCCAGGTGCTGGCCGGTGGGGCGCTCACGCCAGTGCAGGATCGTCTCCGGATCGTCGTCGAACCAGTCCTTGCGCTCGGCGGTCGACCAGACGCCGACCTTGTTCACCCAGCCGCCGAGGTTCGTCGACGACGACACGTCCGGGCACAGCGTCACCACCCGCGACGACGCCTCCGGGGCCTCTCGCGTCAGGTCGAGCAGGGCCCGGCCGAGCGCGGCCTGGGTGGTGGCGCGCCCGCTCGGGGTGCGCCCGATGTCGGTCGGCAGCGCCGCGACCTCTCCGGTGCCGTTCGGCGGGCGGGTCAGCCGCTGCGCGGTGTCGGCGCACAGCCGCCCGGCGTCGGAGTCCGGGGCGAAGCGCTGCCACGGGTCGTCGAGGGACACGCCGACGTCGGCGGAGAGCTGCTGCATCTGCGGCTCGGTGAGCAGCGAGCCGTGGTTCTGCGGGTGCCCGGCCGTGGCCAGGCCGTAGCCCTTCACCGTGTAGGCCAGGATCACCGTGGGCCGGGTGTCGTCGATCTCGCCGAAAGCGTCGCCGAGCGCGGCGATGTCGTGCCCGCCCAGGTTCCGGACGGCGGCGAGCAGCGTCTCGTCGTCCAGCCCCGACACGAGCTCGGCGAGCTTCTCGTCTCTGCCGATGCTCGTTCCGCTGTCGCTGCTCTCGGTGCCCGGCAGGCGGTCGCGCACCTCCGCGGCGTCGCAGCGCAGCAGCCGCTGGTACTCCGGGTTCTGCATGCCGTCGATCCGGGTGCGCAGCGCGTCACCGCCGGGCCGGTCGAACAGCTCGTGCAGCAGGTGCCCGTACTTGACCGTCAGCACCTGCCAGCCCGCGGCGGCGAACATCCCCTCGATCCGCGGGGCGCCGATGTTCGGCACGACCCGGTCGAGGCTCTGCCGGTTCAGGTCGACGATCCAGACGACCTCGCCCAGCTCGGAGACCATCGGGTCCAGGATCGCCTCCCAGACCGCGCCCTCGTCCAGCTCCGCGTCCCCGACCAGCGAGTACTGCCGCCCCGCGCTCACGCCACCGAACCGCGACGACACGTAGCGCCGGGCCAGCGCACCCCAGATCGGCGCGGTCGCCCCGATCCCCACCGAGCCGGTGGAGTAGTCGACCGGGTCCGGGTCCTTCGACCGCGACGGGTAGCTCTGCAGCCCGCCGAACTCGCGCAGCGTCGTCAGGTACTTCTCGTCCAGCTCGCCGAGCAGGTAGTTGATGGCGTGCAGCACCGGCGAGGCGTGCGGCTTGACCGAGACCCGGTCGCCGGAGCCCAGGTGGGAGAACCACAGCGCCGTCATGATCGTGGCCAGCGACGCGCTCGACGCCTGGTGCCCGCCGATCTTGAGCCCGCTCGGGTCCTTCCGGTTGCGGTTCGCGTGGTCGATGATCGCCGTCGAGAGCCACAGCACCCGCCGCTCGACCTCGCGCAGGACGTCGAGCTCGGTCGTGGTGGCGGCGGTGCTCATCGTCGTGACTCCTCCGTCTCGGCGACGTACGCGGCGACGTACGCAGGTTGCCCGATCAGCACACCATCACGAAGATCGGTGCACAAGCGGAGCCGCCGCGACCGTGCAGACTGCCCGGTCCACCCCGCTCCGACCACGACGGGAGCGCGCAGAGTGCACACCGATCTCGACGCCCACGACGCGCAGCTGCTGCTCGCGCTCACCGAGCACCCACGCGCCACCGTCCTCGCCCTCGCCGACCGGATCGGCCTCTCCCGCAACACCGTCCAGGCCCGCCTGGCCCGGCTCGAGCAGCGCGGCGTGCTGGGCACGTTCGAGCGGCGCATCGACCCCGCCGCGCTGGGCTACCCATTGACCGCGTTCGTGACGGTGCGGGTCGTGCAGCGCGAGCTGGCCTCGGTCGCGGCGGCGCTGGACCGGGTCCCGGAGGTGCTGGAGGTGCACGGCATGTCCGGCGAGGAGGACCTGCTGGTGCATGTCGTGGCCACCGACACCGACGACCTCTACCGGATCGCCGGGCAGCTCCTGGCCACCGACGGCGTCGAGCGCACGACGACGTCGCTGGTCATGCGCTCGCTCGTCGGGTTCCGGACGGCGCCGCTGCTGCACCGGCTGGCGGGGGCCGACGAGACGTCGCCGTGACGACGCCGGGTGTTCACCCCCGACGTCCTACGGTCGTCGGGTGAGCTCCCCCGCACCCGCCGGCTTCAACCCGGACTTCCTCGGCGTCACGACGCCGATGCCCACACTGCCCGGCACCACGACGGTCCCGCTGACCTACACCCACTTCTCCACGCTGCACCGCCCCGACCGGCGCCTGGCCGCCGCGACCGCCGTCGGGATCGACGGGGCCACGCTGCGCAGCGTGGAACGCGAGGACGACTGGCGTCTCGACGAACGGATCCCCGCCGACCAACAGGCCGGCGAGGAGATCTACGCCGACAACGACCTCGACCGGGGTCACCTGGTCCGCCGCAACGACCCCGTCTGGGGGACCCCGGCCGAGGCGGAGCAGGCCAACACCGACACGTTCTGCTTCACCAACGCCGCCCCGCAGGCCGCGGACTTCAACCAGGACAAGGAGCTGTGGGCGGGCCTGGAGGACTACCTGCTCGACAACGCCGGCGACAACGACCGCAGGCTCGTCGTGTTCACCGGCCCGGTCCTCGACGACGCCGACCCCGTCTACCGCGGGCTGGCGATCCCGCTGCGGTTCTGGAAGATCGGCGCGTTCGTCACCGGCGGGGTGCTCGGCACGACGGGGTACCTGCTCGACCAGACCGCCCAGGTCGGCGACGTCACCGGGCGGGCCGAGGGCGACCCGCCACCGCTCGGGCCCTACCGGACCTTCCAGGTCCCGGTGGCCCGGATCGGCGAGCTGACCGGACTGGAGCTGGGCCCGCTCGTCGCCGCCGACGCACTCGCCGCACCCACCCCGGCCGGGACCGGGGACCGCCGCCTCACCTCCTACGCCGACATCGTCCTGCGCCCGGCCCCGGAGTGATCGGGTACTAGCGTGGGCTCCCGTGGCCGAACCGCTCCCCTCCACCGCCCGCACCCTGCTCGCCCGCGTCGCCCGCGCCCAGCGCGACGGGCGCGTCCCGTCGCTGGTCGCGGGACTGATCCGGGACGGTGGCCTCGCCTGGTCCACCGGGCGCGGTGACCTGACCGAGCCGCACACCGACGTCCAGTACCGCCTGGGGTCGATCAGCAAGACCATCACCGCGGTGACGGTGCTGCGGCTGCGCGACGAGGGCCTGCTCGACCTCGACGACGCCCTGGACCGGCACCTGCCCGGCACCCCGGTCGGCGACCGCACGATCGGCCAGCTGCTCGCGCACCTGGGCGGCGCCGGGTCGGAGAGCCCCGGCGGCTGGTGGGAGCGCACCCCCGGCGGGACGCTCGAGGAGCTCGGCCTCACCGAGGCCGACCGGGTGCTGCCCGCGGCGCGGCGCTTCCACTACTCCAACCTCGGGTTCGGCCTGCTCGGCGAGCTCGTCGCCCGCTCCCGCGGACGCGCCTGGGCCGAGGTCGCCCGCGACGAGGTGCTCCTCCTCCTCGGCATGACCCGCACGACGCCGCGTCCGGAGGGGTCGGCGGCGCAGGGGTACGCCGTGCACCCGTGGGCCGAGACGGTGCTCGTCGAGCCCGAGCACGACGCCGGGGTGATGGCCCCCGCCGGGCAGCTCTGGGCGACCGCGACCGATCTGGCCCGGCTCGGCGCGTTCCTGCTCGGCGACACCGGCGACGTGCTCGCGGAGGCGACGGTCGAGGAGATGACGCTGCCCGCCGGGGTCGACTCCTCGAACCCCGGCTGGATGGCCTACGGGCTCGGGGTGCAGGTCATGCGTCCCTCCGAGGGGGTCACGCTGGTCGGGCACGGCGGGTCGATGCCCGGGTTCCTGGCCGGGCTCTGGGTCGACCGCGAGGAGCGGACCGGCGCGCTGGCCATGGGCAACACGACCTCCGGCCTGGACGGTGGGCTGCCGGCGGCGATGCTGGCCGACGTGCGCGCGGCCGAGCCCCGGATCGTCGAGCCCTGGCGCCCCGAGGCGTCGCCGGTTCCGGCCGAGCTCCTCGGTCCGTGGTTCTGGGGCCCGTCGCCGTACGTCCTGCGCGCGGTGCCCGGCGGGATGCTGCACCTGGGCGGTCTGGGGCGGCCCGGACGGTCCTCACGGTTCCGGCCCGGGCCGGACGGGACGTGGGTCGGGCTCGACGGCTACTTCGCGGGAGAGACGTTGCGCCTCAGCGACACCTCGCTGAACCTGGCGACCTTCGTCTTCACGCGGACCCCCTACGACCCGGCGGCGCCGGTCCCGGGCGGCGTGGACCCGAACGGTTGGCAAGATCACTGACGAGGCGGTCGAGACCGAATCGTCACCTTTGTCGACAGGCCCCTGACCTGCACGAATAATCGGACGATCCGCCCATCACGGCGACAAGGCGAAGAAATTTACCTACACTCTTCGGACAATGCGCGCTTTCTTTGTGAACAGTGACCGGGGAGGGGGGAACGCCCGATGGGGCGTATCCAGCCATGACACAGACTGAGCCACACCACAGGGCCGCGGAGCCCGCACCGGACGGTGGGAGCGGCCGCTCACGCACCGACTGGACGATCTTCGGGGTCGGTGCCGCACTCGTCCTCGTCTTCCTGCTCTGGGGCCTGTTCGGCAGCGAGTCGCTGTCGTCGACGGTCAGCGTCCTGCTCGAGGGCCTGATCCGCGGCGGCGGATGGGGCTTCATCCTGGCCGCGACCGGGTTCGTGGTCTTCGCGCTCTGGCTCGCGTTCAGCCGCTTCGGCAAGATCCGCCTGGGCACCGACGCCGAGCAGCCCGAGTTCCGGACGGTGTCCTGGATCGCGATGATGTTCTCGGCCGGCATGGGCATCGGCCTGATGTTCTTCGGCGTGAACGAGCCGCTGTCGTTCTTCACCACGTCCGTCCCGCCGGGTGCGGCGCAGCCCGGTTCCACCGAGGCCATGCAGGTCGCGATGGCGACCTCGCTGTTCCACTGGACGCTGCACCCGTGGGCGATCTACGCCGTCGTCGGCCTGGCCATCGCCTACTCGACGTTCCGCAAGGGCCGTCGTCAGCTGATCAGCCAGGCGTTCATCCCGCTCATCGGTAAGCGGGCCGCCGAGGGCGCGATCGGCAAGGCGATCGACATCCTGGCCATCTTCGCCACCCTGTTCGGCTCGGCCGCCTCGCTGGGCCTGGGTGCGTTCCAGATCGCCGGCGGCATGCAGACCACCGGGATCACCGACTCGCAGCCGGGACCGGCCGTCCTGGCGATCATCATCGTGGTGCTCACCGCGGCGTTCATCCTCTCCGCGGTGTCCGGCGTGGCCAAGGGCATCCAGTGGCTGTCGAACATCAACATGGTGCTGGCCGGGCTGCTGGCGCTGTTCGTGTTCGTCGTCGGCCCGACGGTGATCATCCTCGACCTGATCCCGACCTCGATCGGCGCGTACTTCTCCGACTTCTTCGAGATGGTCGGCCGCACCGAGGCCACCGGCGGCGCGCCGATGCTCGACTGGCTCAGCTCCTGGACGATCTTCTACTGGGCGTGGTGGATCTCCTGGACCCCGTTCGTCGGCATGTTCCTGGCCCGGATCAGCCGGGGCCGCACGATCCGCGAGTTCGTCGGCGGCGTGATCCTCGCGCCGAGCCTGGTCAGCCTCGTCTGGTTCTGCATCTTCGGCGGCACCGCGATCACGCAGGCCCAGGGTGGTGCGCAGTTCTCCGAGGACTCCAACGTGCAGCTGTTCCAGGTGCTGCAGCAGTACCCGCTCGCCACGTTCACCGGCCTGCTGGTGATGGCGCTGGTCGGCATCTTCTTCGTCTCCGGTGCGGACGCGGCGTCGATCGTCATGGGCACGCTGTCGCAGCGCGGCACCATCGAGCCCAGCAAGTGGATCGTCATCTTTTGGGGCTCGGTGATGGGCGCGGTGGCCGTGCTGATGCTGGTCACCGGGGGTGAGGACGCCCTGTCGGGCATCCAGAACCTGACGATCCTGATCGCCGCACCGTTCGTCGTGATCATGGTCCTGCTGTGCTTCGCCCTGGCGAAGGACCTGCGGCGGGACCCGATGATGCTGCGCGACGAGAAGGGCGCCGAGGTCATCGAGCAGGCCGTCGACTACGCCACCGAGCGCCACGGCCACGACTTCTACCTCCGGGTGCGCGCCTTCCCGGAGGACGCCCGGGAGTCGTCCGGCGGCAACGGGAACGGCAACGGCAACGGTCCGGGGAACGGCCCGGGCACCGGCCCCGGCTACACCATGACCGAGCCCGGCGACGCCTTCGCCGAGGAGGCTCCGCCCGCGGAGACCACCGACGAGAAGGCGGCCAAGGCCGAGGGGGAGGCCCCGGACAAGCCCGGACGGGCTCCGGTGGCCGGGGACTGAGTCCCGGTCTCACGACCGACGACGGCCGGGCGCGGGGAGACCACGCCCGGCCGTTCTCGTCCCACCGGGGCGTAACGGCGGGACAGGATCCACCGATCCGGTGGAGGTGACAGGTGTGACCCGCGGCGGTCACGGTCGTTGAGGAGAGGAGCCCCGGGACACGACACCGGGCAGCACCCCGCGAGAGGGTCGGTGATGATCGCACGCACGGCGTGGCGTGAGGATCGGCCCCCTCGGACCCGAGATCACGGAGGGACCTGACACAGTGGGCCGAATGCGTCTCGTGTTCACCCCCGGGGACGACCAGGGGTACGCCGAGGCCCGGAACGGACTACTCGAGCAGTTCCACGTCTGGGCCCGGCGCCACCGGGTCGAGGTCGACATCGCCCTGGTCGCGGCGGCCGTCGACTACAAGTACGCCCGCGACCGTCGCCTGGGCCGCTGGGCCCGCTCGCACGTCGCCGACGCGCTGGGCATGTGGTTCCCGCGCAAGGTCACCGTGCTCGAGCCCGACGACGTCCCGCCCGCGTTCCACGCCCTGATCGACTTCCTGGCCGCGCACGACTGGCTCGACCCGCAGTCGGACTCCCCCGACGCGCTGCACGAGCAGGTGCGCCACTCCACTCCCGCCCTGCACGACGGCATCGCCGACGAGCGCAACTACGACCTCGGCAAGTTCTGGGGCGTGCAGCTGCACCGCCACGGCGTGGACCCGGCCGACCCGTCGGCGGTCCAGCGCTTCCTGAACCGGGCCGGCTCCGGCGAGGCCGACGTCGACCGGCACGCCCTGGCCGAGATCATGCGCCGCGACGCCGACGCCCCCGCGCGCACCGACCCGACCCCCGAGCTTCCGCCGGTGCTGCTGCCCGGTGCGGCCACGCTGGTCCGCGCCGCCGAGCAGAGCGTCGCGCTGGACCAGCTGCGCAAGCTGACGCGCTGGGTCCGGGCCGGTCGCCGCCTCACCTCGGACGGGCGCCTGAACCGGGCCGACGCGCTCGACCTGGCCCGGCACCTCGAGCTGGACCACATCTACCGCGAGAAGGCCCGCACCAGCGACGACCTGCCCGAGGTCTCGTTGCTGCTGCGCTGGGCCCGCGCGGCCCGGCTGGTGCGCCCGGTCCGCGGGCGGCTGCTGCCGGTGAAGAGCGCCGCTCCGGTGCTGAACCGGCCGATCGAGCTGTGGCAGCGGGTGTTCGAGTCCGTCGGGCGCCTCGGCGACAATCTCGGCGGCACCGACGTCTTCGGCGCCCCGTCACTGTTCGGGATGTCGCTGGCGCAGGCGTTCCCCATGCTGTGGGTCAGCCTCTACGCCGCCGGCGGCGGCCCGATCCCGCTGGAGCGCTTCCACCGGCTCGTGCGCGACACCGTCAACGCCGACTGCGGCTGCGTCGTCGACGACCTCGCCGGGGACGTCGAGCAGCGGCTCTGGCGCCGCGACGTCACCGCGCTGCTGGACGCGATGGAGCTGCTCGGCGCGATCGAGCTGGGCGAGACCCTGGACTCCGACGAGCTCGACGGCCTGGTCGAGCTGGCCCAGCGCGAGGACCCGGACCCGACGGTGGTCACGCTGACCCCGATGGGCCTCTGGGCGGTGCACCAGCACCTCGTCGAGCAGGGCATGCACGTGCCCGCCCCGGGCGAGCTCGCCGACGAGGACATCGAGTACGTCTGCGTGCGCCTGTCCGGCGTCCGCACCGAGGTCGCCGAGGCCGAGCTGACGGCGTGGGCCGAGTCCCGCCGCCCGGCCGACGCCGCGCACGAGCTGGATCGCTTCCTGCGCCGCTGCGACGTCGCGAGCCACCGCGGCATGGCACTGCACGCTCTTGCCCAGACGGGACAGCCCGGACGGGCGGTGGCGCACCGCAACCGCCGTGGCGCTGCCGACAGAGGAACCGAGGGGCAGGCACCCGTCCAGCGGACCTCGTCGAGCTCGCCGCAGGCCGGGTCGGACGGGTCCGCTCCGGCGACACCACTCCCCCGTCCGGCCCTGCGGCGCGACCTCGAACCGACCGGCTGAGGTCGCGCCGGAGAGACCCGGGGTCGGCCTAGACCTCCAGGACGACCTTGCCGGTGACGACCCGGTCGTCGATCCGCGACAGCGCGTCGGAGGCCTTCTCCAGCGGGAAGCGCTCGCTGATCAGCGGGTCCAGCGCGCCGGAGACGATGTGCGGGGTCAGCTCGTCCCACTCGTGGGCGACGAAGCCCTCGCGGGGCAGCGCGAACGCGCCCCACCCGACGCCGCGGACGTCGATGTTGTTGAGCAGCAGCCGGTTGACCTTGACGGTCGGGATGTCGCCCGCGGTGAACCCGACGACCAGGAGCTTGCCCAGCGGGGCGAGGCTGCGCAGCGAGTCGGTGAACCGGTCGCCGCCGACCGGGTCGACGACGGCGTCGACGCCGGCACCGCCGGTGAGCTCCTTGACCGCGTCCTTGAACCCCTCGGCGAGCACGGTCTCGTGCGCTCCGGCGCGCCGGGCGGCCTCGGCCTTGGCCTCGGTCGAGACGACCCCGATCACCCGCGCCCCGAGCGCGGCGGCGAGCTGGACCACCGCGGTGCCCACGCCGCCGGCCGCGCCGTGCACCAGGACGGTCTGGCCCTCCTTGAGCTCACCCCGGGTGACCAGCGTGAAGTGCGCGGTCAGGTAGTTCATCGGCAGGCAGGCACCGGCCGCGAACTCCACCTCGTCGGGCAGCGGCAGCACCGCCCACTCCGGCACCGACACCGTCTCGGCGAACACCCCGGACATCGTGAACGCGACGACCCGGTCCCCGACCGAGTACCGGCTGCCCTCGCCGACCTCACGCACGGTGCCCGCGCACTCGGAACCGAGGGTGAACGGCGGGTCCGGCTTGTACTGGTAGAGACCCTTGGTCAGCAACAGGTCCGGGAAGTTGACGCCGGCCGCGGCGACGTCGATGAGGACGTGACCGTCCTCCCGCGTCGGGGGCTCGATGTCGTTGACCCGGACCGAGGACGGTCCTTCCAGCTCGACGACCTGCACAGCGCGCACGTGCGCTCCCTTCGATGGCGTGGCGGCCATCGAATCACGCGGCGGGGCCGTGTGCGGGTGGGGCCGTGCCCGTCACCGCCCCGGCGTCCTCACGCAGGCAGGGCGTCCCCGTAGCGCTGGGTGCGCGGCTCGCTGAGCGAGTCGCAGAGGTCGGCCAGCCGGTGGTCGATCTTGTCCTGCACGCGCTCCAGGGCGTCCAGCTCCAGCATCAGGTCCAGCGCACTGCGCGTGTCCTCGGCGCCGGCGAGCGCGCGGTCGAGCTCACCGCGGCGTTCGCGCGCCCGCTCGCGGCAGGCGTCCGCGGTGGCCTTGTGCGCGGCGAGGCGGGACAGCGCGGTCCCCTCGACGGTCTCGGACACCGACGCGACGCGTTCCTGGAGAAGGTGGGGGTTCACGGCATGACCTCGCAGGTGGTGGGACGGGGCCGCCCGGACGGAGCCGGGACGACGATCTGCGCGCAGCCGTAGTGACGGCCGCCACAACCACCGTAGACGATCATTTTGTGTCGCGCATCACGTTCATGCGCGCGGGGGTCCGAGAAGTGCTCAGCCCGCCGAGCGCTGCTGCGGGATGACGCTCCCGAGGGACTCGCGACGACGCTCGACGACGAGGTCGGTGGTCAGGTGGAAGTGCCCGCGCTTCGAGCGGCGGCACAGGTACGCCCGCTGCGGACGGCTCCCGAGGTGCTCCAGCTCGCGCGCCGAGGACTCGGCCGCGTCCCGGTCCGGGTAGATGACCTTGCCGTCGCTGCCGACGGCCTGGATCCGCGGGTCGCCCTCCAGCTCGCGCCGGCCGGGACGGCAGACCTCCGGGCGGCCGCTGCGCATCAGCCGCGCGTAGCGGACCAGTACACGGCCACGCTCGGCGTCGGCGATCCCGCGACCACCGGGCAGCGACTCCAGGCCCTGCACCGGTGTCCGCGCAGCCGGGATCATCCCGGGGTTCGCGGCCGGTGCGGTGTCGTACTGGCTGTCCATGTCGCCTCCACGCTGTCGTCATCTGTGGATCGCTGGGGACATCCTGCCTCGTTACCGCTCCCGGCGGAGTAGCACGATCGTGTCACGTACTCCCTCACTAATGATGATCGAGACCACGGAGAGTGAATAACTGCAGGTCGGCGCAGGGAACCGACCACTCGGCGGGACCGTTCACGATCACGACGTCATCCGGCCGGGTACATGACAGCTCTCCGCACTGTCCGGGGCCCCGCAACGCCGTATCCTGGGACTCCGATCCCCACACGGATGTCAACCCGTGTTCGGCGTTCCGTCCGGATCGGACGAGATCCGCGTGGCTCCGGGGGGCCCTCATGGCGATCCAGACCGACATCGGCGACGTCGGAGGGCTGCGCGACGGGCCCGCCTGGAACGACGTCCTGACCGTCTCGAACCTCGGGGCCGGCATCTTCGACGTCCGGTGGGACGTCCGGCCGCGCCTGCGCCGCTGGCTGGCCGGTCACGACCTCCCCTGCGCGTCGACCCGGGATCCGCACCTGCCGGCCGTCGACGCCTGGGCGCTGCTCGACGGCGGCGTCATCTCGGTCGCGTCGCTGGCGGTCGGCCCGCACGACCCGGACGCGGCCTGGCAGGTCCTCTCCCCCGGCATGCGGGTGCTCGGGTTCCGCGCCTTCCGGCTGCTCGTCGCCCAGCTCGCGCTGGCCGGCCCGGCGACGGTGCTGCCCGGCGAGCAGGTCACCGACCCGGACGCGCTGCGCGCCGAGTTCGAGAACCGCCGCGACGACGGCGCCGCCCGTGAGCAGGCGGAGCTGCTGGCCAGCTGCACCGACCGCTCGTCGACGCGCTGGGTCGCCGCCGTCCTGCGCAGCGGGCCCCCGGCCGGCCCGTAGCCACCCGGCACTGCTGCTCGTTCCGCCTGCGCTCCTCGGCGCGGATGCTCGTTCCGCCTACGCTCCTCGCGCGGATGCTCGTTCCGCTTACGCTGCTCTCGTGCCGCGCTGGATCCTGCACGTCGACCTCGACCAGTTCATCGCCGCGGTCGAGATCCTGCGCCGCCCCGAGCT
The DNA here is from genome assembly GCF_004217185.1 of Pseudonocardia sediminis. Lineage (NCBI taxonomy): Bacteria > Bacillati > Actinomycetota > Actinomycetes > Pseudonocardiales > Pseudonocardiaceae > Pseudonocardia > Pseudonocardia sediminis. The sequence continues at coordinate 4,284,747 of NZ_SHKL01000001.1, forward strand.
CGCCGGGCGACCGGTCGTCGTCGGCGGGACCGGCGCGCCGGACGAGCGGGCCGTCGTCGCGACGGCGTCCTACGAGGCCCGTGAGCTCGGCGTCGGGTCCGGGACGCCGATGCGCCTGGCCCGGCGCCGGATCCCGGACGCGGTGTTCCTGCCGTCGGACAAGGAGGCCTACGAGGTCGCCTCGGACGAGGTCATGGACGTGCTGCGGGCCACCGGAAAGCCGGTCGAGGTGATCGGCTGGGACGAGGCGTTCGTCGGCACCGACGCCGACCCGCACGCCCTCGCCAACCGCATCCGCCACGACGTCGCCGAGACGACGCGCCTGTCCTGCGCGGTCGGGATCGGCGACAACACGCTGCGAGCGAAGACCGCCACCGGCTTCGGCAAGCCAGACAGCTGAGGTGACACACCTGTTTGGTGACGCCCCCACGTCTGGTGTTGGAGCACCAGCGGGGGACTTGACCGAAGACCTAGTGAGAGGTCGTGGCCCGTGAGCCAGCGTAGTGAGACCGCCGCCGTCGCGGAATCCCCAGAGCACATGCACCACCGTGAATGGTGCTTCATGGACGGTGAGTGCCACTCCGATCAGGAGTCAGTGATGCACCAGTCGGTGACTTCGTCGGTGATTGTGAGCAACAACGACGCTCCGGTCCAACAGGTAGATGTCTCGACGCACCAGTTCTTCGGACTCGGCGGCACCAGTACGGTCATCGAGTCGACGCCTACACCTCAAGTGTGGTTGCGCGCTCACAAGACGGACGGCCTGGATCTGACGATCATCGAGGCCCGGCAGCTCGCGCAGGTCCTGATCAATCACGCGGACCTCGCCGCTGGCGCCGCAGCGGACCCGATCGACCGGGCCGCCACGCTGATCACGTCCATGCTTGGTCACACCGGCCGCGACGTGCACCAGCTCCACGACGCCCTGGTCCGATGGATCGACGTCATGGTCGAGGCAATGGCCAGCGCCAGATGATCGGGACCCCTGCGCCGATCGTGTCCAGCCGTCACCCCGCGTCGGCCGGCGTGCCCTCGGCCCGAGTGAACACCAGCGCCAGCACCCGGAATGTCAGTGCGGGCGTGCTACACCTCTTCACGTCGGTTGACCGCGCCGGAATGGCACGCACCGACTTTCTGATCGCTCGCCGCTGACCTGCGGCACTGAGCGCGAGGTGCACACAGGCCCTTCGTTGGCCGCGCACCTCCCCGCTGTTTCGACACTGGCCGATCTCTGGCCGTGGTGTGGCAGGTCAAGGATCGCGCAGCGACCGCGCAGCGGCGCCCGAACGGGCGTCCTTTACCTGACGCAGCTCGGCTAGAACCGTCGGCCGGGGTCGGGACAGCAGAACCGCAACACCACGCCGCCAACCGGCGCCGTGGACTGCTGTCTCGAAAGGCACACCCATGCGCTCCATCCCCGTTGACACCAGCAAGGTCAACTTCATCGGCACCGGAAAGGCCGCTGCCCGCGCCGAGTACGTCGAGCTGTCTGACGGCTCCCGGAAGCGCTCCGGCGAGCAGGCCAAGGACGAGAACGGCGTCCCGGTCTGGGTCGTGGACGTCTTGGTCGACGACGACGAGTCCGAGCGGGCCGAGGTCGTGGCCGTCAAGATCTCCACCCGCGACGAGCCGCACACGGAAAAATGGAAGCCGGTCCGCTTCGTCAACCTCGTCGCCACGCCCTACGTCATGCAGGGCACCGGCCGGGTCGCGCTGTCGATGAAGGCAGACGGCATCGAGTCCGGGAAGCAGCACCAGCAGAACCCGGCGGCGTGATGAACCGCCTCACCGCTCAGGGCCGCGCCGACCATGCCGAGGAGATGGCCGGCGCGGCCGAGGTGGACCAACTCGTCGAGCGTTGGCGCCGCGTCTGTGAAGGCAGTGACCTCATCCAGCGCATCGACACCGTGACCGGCCCGACGATCACCACACCGCAGATCGTCGACGTCACCCTCGGGCCTCCCAGCGTCCTGGTCGTGAAACTCCTCCCTGGCCAGCTCCGCATGGATGTCACGGCCGTGGCGCGCCGGCTCGCCGAGGGCATGGGCGCCGCAGCGATCCGCGTCGAGCAACGCGGCCACCACCACGTGGTCGTGACCCTCCTACGGGAGGACCCGCTCGCCGAGCTCGTTGCACCGTTCCGGCCGATCCGCTCCGTCGTCGACACTCCCCCAGCCCTCGGGTTGTCCGAGTCCGGTGACGTCGTCCTTCTGGACCTGGCGCGCGGCGCACACGTCGTCTGGCAGGGCAGCTCCGGCAGCGGCAAGAGCATGGCCGGTTACGCGCTCCTGGCCCAGCTGCGCACCGCGGCCGACGTCATCGTGACCGGCAGCGACCCCACCGGCCTCCTCCTCGGTCCCTGGACCGTCGAGCCGGACCGCCTGCCCCCTCCCCCTGAGTGGGCCGAGGAACCACCGGGCGACACCGGACCGCCTGTCCCACCGCCGGCACTCGGCACCGCAGACCACCAGGCCCACGTGACCGTCTTGGCCGACCTGGTCGACGTCATGGACTACCGGATCGCGCATCTCCCGCTCGGTCGCGACTCGGTCGACCTGACCGATCCGGCCACACCGCTCGTGCTCGTCGTGCTCGAGGAATGGGCCGGGACGCTGCGTCTGCTCGAGCACCACGACAAGAAGGCGAAGGAGACGGCCCGCTCTCTCCTTTCCCGGCTGGCGTCGGAGGGCAGGAAAGCCGGAATCCGGCTGCTGATCATGGTCCAGCGCGCCGACGTCGCACTCGTCGACGGCTACACCAGAGCCCAGGCCTCGCACCGCGTGTCCTGGCGCATCGACTCCACCGAGGGCCTCCGGATGCTCCACCCGGACGCCTCGGACGCCACCACGGACCACGCCACAGCGGTGGCCGGCGTCGCACTGCTGACCTGCCCGGGCCAGCCACTCACCCGGTTCCGCAGCCCGTACCTCGACTACGCCGCCTACGTCCAGGCCATCACCGGCGGGCAGGGAGATCGCCAGTGACCATGGAGATGCGAGACGAGGCCCGCGCCACCAGCCGGGGCGAAGATAAGAGGATGGTGGCGCGCGGCGCCGAAGGCGCCGCAGCGCCCTTGGTAACGAAGGCGCCTCTTCCTTCCCCCGCAGGTCAGGCGGCCAGACGACGGGAGCGGCGAGACGTCGCGTATCAGCTTCGGAGCAGGTTGTGGGAGCTGAGCACGCTGACGCGGGTTCGGCACTGCGGTCGGTACACACACGCGGGTGTCGGTGCTCCGGGCCTGCGCCTGAGTGGAGATGGTGCGAGCCGACGAGCTGGACTGTCGGGGCTGCAGTCGTGTGGCTCGACGTGGAGTTGCCCGGTCTGTGCGCGGAAGATCGCCGGTGAGCGCGCCGAGGATCTGCGCCAGGTCGTCAAGGCCGCAGCCGAGCACAACGGCGCCGCAGCAATGATCACGATGACATTGCGGCACAACCGATCTCACTCCCTCCGCGCCTGCTGGGATGCCCTCTCCTACGCCTGGTCCAAGGTCACTAGCGGAAAGCACTACGTGGCCGAGCAGGGACAGTTCGGCATCGTTGGCTGGGCTCGATGCGTCGAAGTGACCTACGGCGAGACGTCCGGATGGCACGTCCACCTGCACGCCTTGGTGATCCTGGATTCGCCGACGTCGCCAGAGATGTTGGACGAGCTGGCCGGCCGCTGGTGGACACGCTGGGAACGCGCGCTCAACCGAAAGGCGTTCACCGCCGTAGCCGACCGGGGCGGACTCGACGTCAGGCCAGTGCAGATGCACGAAGGCAGCGCCGACGAGATCGCCAGGTACTTCAACAAGATCGCCGCCGAGGTCGTCGGACAGTCCACAAAGGAAGGGCGATGCGGAAACCGAACCCTGTTCCAGGTACTCCGCGACGGACTCCAGACAGGCAACGCCGACGACTTGGAACGATGGTTCGACTACGAGCAGGTGAGCCGAGGCCGGAAACAATTCACCTGGTCACGCGGCTTGCGAGACTGGGCCGGAATCGGCGCTCACCGGAGCGATGAGGAGATCGCAGAGTCGGACACGGGCGGGGAAACAGTTCTGTTCATCGACCCTGAGTCCTGGCCATCTGTTCGAGCGAGCGTCACAGGACTTCTCGCTGCGACCGAGGCCAACGGCTTAGCCGGTGCTCAATCATGGCTGACTGATCGGGGGGCACGGTGGTTCTTCCCTCCCGACCGCAGGTGATGGGATGTAGTCGTCGTCCGCTCTGGGCTGCTAACGTGAGTGCAGAGGACGTCGCGAGCGCTGGTCGCCTTGCGTCATCCCGCCGAAGCAAGTGCCATCGGCGAACCCTCGGTTCGTGCCCCCGGACTAGACCGAAGGGTCGACCTGTGTCCGGGTTGCTGAATCGAACACCACTGATCTCGTGCTCCACCGCGCTCGGCGGTGATGTGGCGTGACACCAGAGCAGCGCAAGTGGCGCGCGACAATCGCCGCGCAGAGCCGTCACACGCCTGACAGTCCAGAACTGGCGGCCACCCGCCGCGACTTCAGAGCCGAGCGCCTTAAGGAAGCAGCGCAGAAAATTGCGCGTGCTCTACCGGAGTTGACTCCCGCGCAGAGGGATGACATCCGAGGCGTTCTCCGCGAGGACTCTGGGTCCGGAGGTGGCCGCGTCGCATGATCGGCGATCCCCGGCCCCGGCCCGGTAGAGGGACACCTACCGGGCCGGACCATCTCCCGAAGACCCCGCACCTTCTCAAATTTGCAGGACGTGTCGAGCATAGCGCTGAGCAGCCGCCTACGGGACAGCTAGACCTGCTCGCACCTCCGGTCCCCGAGCAGCAATCCCGACCAGGCAGAGCACGTGCTGAGCGTAACGCCGACGATTGGTGGACGTCTGCTGCGATGCAGGCCGTCCGGGCTCTGGCGCAGTCCGGCCGACGGTTTCAGGCATTCGACGTGGTGGAGGTCCATGGCGTTCCGGAACCTGACCACCCGGCGCGATGGGGTCCATTACTGGCCAGGGCCGCTCGGGAGGGAATCATCGTTGCCGTCGGCGCTGAGCCGTCTCGACGGCCGACCGTGGCCGGCGCCCTGACGCGTGTTTGGCGGGGTTCAACCTGATGTGGACCAAGCTAGGAAGCGAGCTACTCGACGCTTTCGAGGAGCTTCCTGCGGAGGCGGCTTGGTTGCACATTCAGGCGCTGTTGTACTCGAACCGAGCAGGGCTTGACCTGGACATTCCGAAACGGAAGTTCGTCAAGTTCGCGCACACACAGGATCCCACCGTCGTGGATCAGCTCGTCGGTGAAGGCTGGTGGGAGGACCGCGGATCGTCGTACTACGTCGGGTGCTACCGACCTGAATGGCAGCTCAGCGCTGATGTGGTCGAACACCGGCGCCAGCAGAACGCTAACCGGCAGGAGCGCAAGCGCCGACATGACGCGGCCGACCATTCCATGTGCACCGACAGATGCCCAGAGGTCACGCGTGAGGTAACGCGTGACGTAACGCGTTACCCGGTTCGGGTCGGTACGGATCGGAACGGAACGGCGTCTGGACGTAAGACAGAAGTACCGACCAAGAGCACTGGCACGACGTACTACCGGAACGAGGACTACCCAGCTTCGGCGCAACAGCGCCCCTCGTCCGAGTACGACGGCTGAAAACGGAAGGAGAACCGCGATGGGACACAGCAATGACGAGGTGTCGGTGAGCGACGAGGAGAAGAAGCTTGCGGCTGACTACGTCGCCGAGCAGAACGAGCAAGAGCCGGCGCAGGCTGAGAAATCCGGGGAGGCCGCCAAGTATCGCCGCCGTCTCCGCGAGGTCGAGCAGGAACGTGACGGACTCGTGGATCAGATCGCGGCCATGCGCCGAGCCGAGGTGGACCGGATCGCCACGAGCGGCGACGGCCCTCGGCTGCATGACGCGGACGACCTGGACCGTCTGGGCATCGACCGCGACTCGCTGATCGGAGAGGACGGCAGCGTGAACGCATCCGCCGTCTCCCAGGCCATCGACGACGCGACGAGCAGCAAGCCCTACCTGCGGGCTGATCTCCGGCGGACCCCCCGAGGTGACCCGTCCCAAGGGCACGGTGGAGAGGGTCGACCGGCCGCGCCGCCGTCTTGGGCCGGTGTCGTCGATTTAGGGACTCCTCAGCGTTGAGTCCGGTAGTCTGGATGTGCTCGATGCGGCTCCGGTCCGTGGCCACCGCGTCGAGCACGACGGCTCCAGCGGAGCGACCGCGAGAGGCCTGTGGCCCAGCGGAAAGCGCACTTCCGCTTGGAGCCCCTCATGGCCACGTACACCTCCACCACCGGCGTCCGCCCGGGTCTGATCCCCGAGGAGTGGATCGACCGCCTGGTCGTCGAACCGGTCGCCGCCGAGTCGGTCGCGATGAACCCCGCGGTCTCGACCACGATCACCGTCAACGGGCAGCTCGCCCACATCCCGAAGGTCACCGACGACGTCGCGGCCAACTGGGTTGCGGAGGGCGCCGAGATCAGCCCGGACGATGCCGAGTTCTCCGAGATCACGGTGACCACCCGCAAGATCGCGGCGCTCTCCATCATCAGCCGAGAGCTGGCCGACGACACCAGCCCGTCCGCGCTGGAACTGATCGGGGCAGGAATCGCCCGGTCAATCGCCAAGAAGATCGACGCCGCGTTCTTCTCCGAGCCCGCCCCGGCTTCTCCCGCTCCTGCTGGCCTGGGCTCCCTGCCCGACAACCAGATCACCAAGCTCAACGTGACCGCGTGGGACTCCACCGACAACTTCGCCCTGGCGGACAGCGTGGCCGGCCAGATCGGGGTCACGCTCTCCTGCTGGGTTGCCAACCCGGTGGACGCGCTCACCCTGGCCACGATCAAGGCCAGCACGGACAGCAGGGTTCCACTGCTCGCGACCGACCCGACACAGCCGAGCCGACGGATCATCGAGGGCAAGCCCGTGCTGATCTCCCCGGCCGTCAAGTCAGGCACGATCTGGGGCCTGCCGTCCGACCGCGTGATCGTTGCTCGTCGGAAGGACGTCACGCTCGAGACGAGCACCGACGCCTACTTCTCCAGCGACCGCCTCGGCATTCGTGCCACGGGCCGCATGGGGTTCGCGTTCCCGCACACGCTCGGCATCGTCAAGCTGGTGAAGACGAGCTAGAGGTCGAACACCCTCGCGTGCCCGCTCGGCGGCAGGGTGACGAACGATGGATCCTCATCGGCCATCGTCAGGAAATGCAGTTCGCTCGACACCTCCCCGTCTTCGGACAGGCGCTGGTGGGAAACGCCGACGAGCTTGCCGCTGATACGCCACTGCGGCTCGGATCCGGTCTCACTCCACACCTCGACGTTTCGGCCGAGGTGGGCACCGGCGAGATCACGAACGTGCATGCACAGATTGTCGAGCCGGGGTCGCTCCGTGTTACCCACGGGGTGACCCCGGCCCCCGGGGAAGGTCTGGAGACCGGTGGGCATAGCCCGTGCCAGTGCTCCCGAGTACCTGAGCCGTGAATCGAAAACGCGTACACGTCGGCAGCGGCTATTCCGACCGGTACTGAGACGTTCCGGGCTCCCGGGGTCCCCCGGTGGGCTTCCGCCACACCTTCGAGAGGTTGACAGATGACACGACACATCGTTCGCGGAGAGGTCACCGAGAGCGCCGATTACCCGCGCGGTGAGCACGTGATGATCCTGCACTGCACGGCAGTTGATGCGCTCCCGCTCGACGTGCAGGAGAACTTGGACGCTGGCGGGATGCGACCGACTCGCCGTGAGTGCGGGATGCACGTCGTTGATCCGGTCCCGGACTACCCGCCGGCCGCATGAGCCAGTTTGAGACGCACCCGGCACTTCGCCTGTTCCGGGTGCGTCCCGACCACCGACGCGGCGAGACTCCCCTCTGCTCACCTTTCGAGCCTGCCGCGGTGCCTGATTCCGGCCTCCTGGCGGCGCGCTGTGGCGATCGACGCGGCCACCCGGTCCCCGACGTCGATTGCGGCTGCGGGCTGACGTCAACGGAGAGCCCAGAGGCACTGGCGATCTACTCGCTGGCGATGGAGCCGTTCATGACCGACGCCTACGATCAGGCTGGCGCGCTCGGACAGGATGCTTCCTGGCTGGACCAGATGGCCTGGTGCTCGGTCACGGCGATCGGCCCCCACCTGGGCGCCGATGAGGTCGAGTTTGATCAGAGCCGAGCGTTGCAGCTCGCCGGTGTCTGGCTCCCTGGACCTCGACGATCGGATGAGCACCGGATCACGGCCTACTACGGCGTACCCGTCGTGGTGAGCGGCTTGGACGGCGTCGACTGGCTCGACGAGCTCGTGCCCGGGTTCGACCGTTCTGGTTCGTACTGCGTCACGTGTGGCCGGCGCGGTAACGGCCGAGGACTCTGCGTCCTGCACTATCGGTCCGGGCAGGCGACGCTGGCGTCCGGTGAGTACAGATCCGGGGTCGCGCTTACTCCCGGTTTCTGATTGTTACGCCGGGGCAGGTTCGATTCTGATGCTGTCGGGGTCGAAGTAGGTTCCACCTCGCAGTTGTCCGCGTGGTGCGGGCATGACCGTCACGATCAGGACTGTTTCGAGAATCGCCCTCCGGCGGTGGAGATCTAGACCCTCCCAGTGGGAGCGAACGTCCTGGGCACCGATGATCTCGTGAACGGGGTTAATTGTTGCCGCCTTGGTCAGTGCGTCCTGCAATTCACGTTCGCGCTTGGCGTAGCCGTCATTCGCGGCATTGAGCATCGTCAGCGTGATTTCTCCGCGGCCAAGCTTCTTGCCCAACTCGTCCCGCTCGGCCGAGATCGTGGCTAGCTTGTCGGTGATCTCCTGGGCGTTGATGACGGGTTTCTCCGGTTGGAACACCTCGATGGCGTCCGGGAGAGAGAGCTTCGTGATCAGGACTTCCTCGACGAATTGGTCCAGCTGCGGAGCGTCTCGCGACACGTGCCGACCACCGGCCGCGCTGGCGGCGTCTTTGCATCTGTAGGACTTCCCACCGGCAGATCCGGCCGTACTGACCGTCAGCCGGCCCCCGCAGACGCCGCACCGGTACAGGTTCGATCCGAGCCACCGCGCCTTAGTGCTGCTGTAGTTAGTCCGCCGGCCCGGGTCACGCAAGATCGCCACTACTCCTCGCCACTCGGTCTCGTTCACGATCGCTGGCCACGCTGCGGGTCCGATCACGACTCCGCGCCGTTCGATGAGTCCGGCGTTCCTGGCCCGAGTCAGTACATCCGACGTCGTCTTAATGCTCCAGAGCTGGCCGGCTACTGCGGTGACAGCACCGGCTTTGTTCCACGCCATCACCACGGACCGGAGCGACTTCCCGTCAAGAATTGCGCGAGAACCGGACTTTATAAGAGAGGCTTCCGAGGTGCGGATTGTCATCCCGTCTGCCTCGAAACCGAACGGTCGCGCTCCTCCCCGGAACCAGCCTTTCTGGGCCACTTCGAGCATGCCTGCTGTCACTCGTTCTGACCGGTGCTCGGACTCGTAACGGGCTACCGCCCCGAGCTGGCGGGCCACCATGCGGCCAGCCGGTGTGGCCAGGTCGATCGGTCCGGCCTTGACGGTGTGCACGTCGACGTTCCGTGGCTCGCATACGGAGATCCACTCCTCCAGCTCAATTGGAGAGCGGTGGAGCCGATCCGTGTGCCAGCAGAGCACGGTGTCGATCCGATCGGCCGCGACATCGGCCACCATGCGTCGGTACGCCGGTCGTGGCTTGCCGGAGTACGCGGATAGATCGTTGTCGACGTACACCTCGACGATCTCACTCCAGCCGGTCCGTTCGGCCACCTCACGACACTCGCGTTCCTGGCGTTCAACCCCTACGTTGGCGCCGGTGCGGTCACGGCTGATCCGGACGTAGATAGCGACTCGACGCGCAGGGTTGCCCACGGGAAGAATTGTGTCATATACTGGACCCGCGAAGCCGGGCGGGGTGTTCGAGCTGACGGCGCGGAACTGGTTCGCCACGATGGGCGGGCGCGACCCGGAGGCGTTGCCCGGGATCGGCCGCAAGACGGCTCGCAAGCTCGCCGAGCTGGGCCTGACCACCGTCACCGCGCTGGCCGAGGCCCGTCCCGGCGACGTCGCGGCGAGGCTCGGCCCGCGGATGGGCCCCTACTACGTCTCGCTCGGGCGCGGGATGGGCCGCACCGAGCTGGAGACCGGCCGCTACGTCCCGCGCTCGCGCAGCCGCGAGACCACGTTCCCGAGCAACGTCGAGGACCCCGAACGTCTGCGCGCGGAGGTCGCCGCCCTGGCGCACCGGGTCGCGGCGGACGTCGCCGAGGAGGACCGCGACGTCGCCCGGGTCGGGGTGAAGGTGCGCCTCGCGCCGTTCCTGACCCGCACCCGCAGCGCCGCGATCACCGCCCCGGGCCGCGACGGCGACGCCATCGCCTCCGTCGCCCTCGACGTGTTGACCGCGATGGCCCCGGACCGCCCGGTCCGTCTCCTCGGGGTCCGCGCCGAGTTCACCGAGATCGCCGACGCGGAGATCATCAACTCTGGGGAACCCGGACAGAACGGATAACGGGACGTCCGCGGAAGATCGACAGGCCGGTTGACGGCGCACCGCACGGGGCGGGGCGTTCTCGACAGGAGGGTGTCGTGGTCCAGGTCGGACGGTTGCTGGCGGGGGTGCTGGCCGCCGGGGTGCTCGCGGGCGGGCTCAGCGGATGCGCGCCGGGAGGTGTGTCGGCGACGGTCGGGCGGGTCGTCGACGGCGACACGATCGACGCCGTCGTCGACGGCGAGACGCAGCGGGTCCGCCTGCTGAACATCGACACGCCGGAGACGAAGGATCCGGACTCCGACGTCGAGTGCCTCGGCCCGGAGGCCTCGGCGTACCTCGAGGAGCTGCTCCCACCCGGTACGCCAATCAAGCTCGGGTACGACGAGGAACGGGTCGACGGGTACGGCCGTGTGCTGGCCGGGGTGTTCCTGCTGGACGGACGCCTGGTGAACGCCGAGATGGCCCGCGCCGGTCTGGCCACGTCCATGGTCGTCGGCGGCAACGATCTGTTCCTCCCGCAGGTGCAGCAGGCCCAGGACGACGCGATCGCCGCCCGTCGCGGGTTCTACGACCCGGCGATCGGCTGCACGGTGCCCGGTCAGGTCCAGGCCGTCGAGACCGCGCTCGCGGCCACGACGTCGCCGGCGGCCGGTGCGGCTCCGGCCGAGTACGACACCGCGGCCGGACAGGCGACCGCCGTCGCGGCGGCCGCCCTGGCGCTGCAGGCCAAGTTCGACCTCCCGTCACCCCGCGGCCTGATCTGGGCGGCGAACAAGGCCGACCACATCCTCGGCAACGGGATGCGGGCCCGAGTCGTCACGACGTGGCGGAGCGCGGACGGCAAGGCCACGACCATGCGCACCTCGTCCGCCGCTGCGACCGACGCCGCCCGGGCTCCACGGCCGGACGACCGCGACGACCCGCCGGCCGCGAGCCCCGCGCCCCGGCCGAAGCCGAAGCCCACCGGTCCGAGCTCGTCCTCGGGCGGCTCGGCGACGCCGCCGAAGCCGCGTGGCACGGCTCCGAAGGCGACACCCAAGCCGAAGCCCAAGCCCAAGCCGTCCGGTGGATCCGGGGCCGGTAGCGGCGGGTCGAGCTCCGGCGGCTCCGGTTCCGGCAAGTACACCGGCCCGCGGTGCTACGCCCCCGGCGGCAAGACGTGGAAGCCGTGCTGACCGAGTAGCCGGACGGCCCTTCTACCCTGTCCCGGGCGGACGGACACCGTCCGCCCGGGACCGACCGCATGAGGTGGACGTCATCGCCGAGACCTGGACCAGTGACGAGTGCGCGGAGCACTGGGGCGTGAAGACGACGACGTGGCTCGGCTACGTCAGTCGTGGCCAGGCCCCCGCCCCGCTCGCCGGCATCGACGGTCGTCGCAAGCGGTGGGACGCCGACGAGGTGCGGGCGTTCCCCCGTCCCGGGGCCGGGCGCAGCCGGGCGGGTGCGGGCGGGGAGGCCGAGGCGTTGCTGGCCCGGATGCGTGAGGTCGCGGCGCAGGACCCGCCGTCGCGCGAGCAGCAGAAGGAGCTGCTCGCGACCGGACGCGAGCAGGGTCTGGAGATCAGCGCGATGGCCCGCGCGCTGGGCGTGTCCCGGCGCACCGCGCACACGTGGCTGGGCGCCTGACCGAGCGACTTGCCGGCGACACCGGATCACGGTCTACTCATGCGGTGATGCGCACCTGGCTCGAGCCGTTCTGGCCCAGCCGTCGCATCGTGGCGTTCGACGAGTTCTGTCGCCCGGCCGCGTAGCGCGGCCCTGCTCCGTCAGCAGGTACCCAGGGCCGCCGCGCGGCCGATCACGTCCCACCCTCCGTCGTGGGCACGTGCCTGCGATGGCTCCTCCACCCCTGAAACGGGAGTCACCCATGTCCGTCACGGACGATCTGCTCGCCAACAACGCCGACTACGCCGCGAACTTCAACGGCCCCCTCCCCCTGCCGCCGGCCAAGGGCGTCGCGGTCGTCGCCTGCATGGACGCCCGCATCAACGTCTACGGCGTGCTCGGTCTCCAGGAGGGCGAGGCGCACGTCATCCGCAACGCCGGCGGCGTCATCACCGACGACGAGATCCGCTCGCTCGCGATCAGCCAGCGGCTGCTCGGCACCACCGAGATCATCCTGATCCACCACACCGACTGCGGGATGCTCACCTTCACCGACGACGACTTCAAGAAGTCCATCCAGGACGACACCGGCATCAAGCCGCAGTGGTCGGCCGAGGCGTTCGGTGACCTCGACACCGACGTCCGCCAGTCGATCGCCCGGATCAAGGCCAACCCGTTCGTCCCGAACAAGGACTCCATCCGCGGCTTCGTCTTCGACGTCGCGACCGGAAAGCTCAACGAGGTCTCCTGACACCTGACTCGGGCCCGGCGCCCGCCCGCGGACGGGCGCCGGGCCCGAGGCCGAGGGTGGACGAGAGCTCCGCTCGTCCACCCGGGGTGGACGAACGCTCCGCTCGTGCATCCGCGCCGCGGTGCCCACGCGCTGCCCCCGGTGAGCGAGAGCTGCTCCCGTACGACCCGGCTGGACGGGAGCAGCTCTCGCTCAGCCGGGGCTGGTGCGATGGGAGCTCGGCCGGGGCGGCGGGGCTCAGCCGTCGGGCTCGGGGACGGTCACGTCGGCGGGGGTCGGGGCTCCGAACAGCAGGGCCGTGACGTCGCTGACGGCGTGCACCCCGTCGTCGAGGGAGCCCTGCGGCGGAACCTGGTACATGATCGCGACGACGTAGCGCTCGTCCGGACCGGCGAAGCCGACGGTGTCGGTGACCCAGTGCTCGCCGTAGGCGTCCTTCTCCTGCGACCAGCCGTTCTTGTCGCCAGGCCGGTTCCCGGCACCGGCCGCCCACACGCCCCACCGCTGGTTCTCCGCGACGCCGCGCATCGCCGTCACGAGGTGGGCACGGTCGGCCGGGTCGGTGCGGTCGAGGATGTGGCGGCCCAGTGACGCGAGGTCGGCGGTCGTGCACTTCACGAAGCCCCAGTAGGTGCTCGTGGTGAAACCGGGCTGGAACGCGACCCCGCCCATCCCATAGCGGTCCCGGAAGCGCGCGAGCATGTCGTCACCGCCGTGGCGTTTCCAGAGCCGGTCGGTGGCCTCGTTGTCCGACGAGTGCAGCATCGCGGCCATGTCGTCGCGGTCGGCACCGGACAGGGCGGAACGGCCGGTGCGGTCGCCCTCGAGCAGGTCGGTCGCGATCGCGAGCTTGATCGTCGACGCGGTCCAGCCGGGGTGGGTGACGTCGCCGGCGGTCCAGGTCCTGCCGGTCGTGCGGTCGGTGAAGGAGACCGCGAGGTGCCCGTCCGGGCCGGGCAGGCCGTCGATCTTCTTCTCGACGGCGGCGAAGCGTGCGGACTGCTCGCAGCTCCAGCCCGGGACCGGGTCGCACGGGGGCGTCACCGCAGCAGACTGCACGGTGGCCGTGGGCGGCGCGAGGGGTGCGGCGGTCGACGACCGGACCGGCTGCCCGACCGAGCCGCACGCCGCGACGGCGACCACCAGCAGCAGGGCCGGCGCGGCCCGCACACCCGGGCGCGGCCAGCGGGCGGCGCGCGAACGCCGCGGTCGGGAAGATCGGGAGGCCACGATGCCGGGACGGTACCCGCGGCGCCGGGTACCGCTCCCCCGACCCGCACACCGCGCCGTGACGGATCCCCCGGACGTGTCGACACCGGGCGGGCACGTGACAGACACTCCGTCCTCGGGCGCCCGGACGACGGGCCCGGACTACGCGGCTCGAGGGGGAGCGACATGGCGGTGGGCAGTGGAGACGTGGTCCGGCCGAGCGGGGACCCGGTCCTGACACGGGCGGCCGTGCGCGCCGCGACGCTGAGGCTGCTGCCGTTGCTCGGGCTGGCCTACCTGCTCAACTACATCGACCGCGTCAACGTCGGGTTCGCCGCGCTGACGATGAACGCCGACATCGGGCTCTCCGCCGCGGCCTACGGTCTCGGCGCCGGGCTGTTCTTCATCGGCTACTTCTTCTTCGAGGTGCCGTCGAACATCATCCTGCACAAGGTCGGCGCCCGGATCTGGATCGCGCGGATCATGGTGAGCTGGGGCATCGTCGCCTCGGCCACCGCGTTCGTCCAGGGCGAGATCAGCTTCTACGTCGTGCGGGTGCTGCTCGGCATCGCCGAGGCCGGCTTCTTCCCCGGCATCATCCTGTACCTGACGTACTGGTTCCCCCGCGTCGACCGGGCCCGGATCGTGGCGCTGTTCTTCCTGGCCGTACCGCTGTCGTCGGTGATCGGCGGTCCGGTCTCGACCCTGCTGATCCAGAACGGCGACGGGGTGCTGGGCTTCGACGCCGGCTGGCGGCTGATGTTCTTCGTCGAGGGCATCCCAACGATCCTGCTCGGCATCGCGGTGCTGTTCCTGATGCCCGACCGCCCGCACCGCGCCAAGTGGCTCTCCCGCGAGCAGGCCTCCGCGCTGGAGGACACGATCGCCGCCGAGGACGCGGCCGAGGTGCCCGGCGAGGTCGGCGTCCGGCAGGCCCTGGCGAACCCGAAGGTGATCGCCCTGAGCGTCGTGTACTTCGGCGTGGTGTTCGGGCTCTACGTGCTCGCGTTCTTCCTGCCGACGATCATCAAGGGCTTCCAGCAGCAGTTCGGCACGTCGTTCTCGCTGGTCCAGACCGGGCTCGTCACGGCGATCCCGTACGCCATCGCCTCGATCACGATGGTCCTGTGGGCACGACACTCCGACCGCACCGGGGAACGGGCGCTGCACGTCGCGCTGCCCGCGTTCGTCGGCGCGGTGGGGATCGCGGTGGCGCTCTACATGAGCTCGCCGCTGCTGGTCATGGTGTGCGTGACGATCTGCGCGGTCGGCGTGTTCGCGGCCATCCCGCCGTTCTGGTCGCTGCCCAACGCGTTCCTCTCCGGCGTCGGCGCCGCGGCCGGGATCGGGCTGATCAACTCGTTCGGGAACCTCTCCGGGTTCGTCGGGCCGTTCGTCACCGGATGGCTGCAGGACCTCACCGGCAACGCCAAGGCCGGACTGTGGGTCGTCGCGGCGATGATGGTGATGTCCGGGCTGATCGCCCTGCGCTTCCGGGGTGCGACGCGGGCGGGGGCCGCCCAGCCGGAACGGGAAGGCCCGGCGGCCGGACGTCGTTGACGACGTCGTGGACCCCTCCGAGCTGGCCGAGCACCGTGCGGTGGCGGCCTCCCGCGCGACGTCGCTGGCGCGGGAGCTGGAGTCCCTCGCCGAGGAGCAGTCGTTGACGAGCCACGACGACGAGCACGACCCGGAGGGTGTGACGATCGCGGTCCAGCGGGCCCAGATCCAGGGGATGCTCGCCGCCGCCCGCCGCGACGTCGAGGACCTCGACCGCGCCTCCGCGCGTCTGGCCGAGGGCACCTACGGCCGGTGCGCGCACTGCGGCGGACCGATCGCGGACGAACGGCTGGAGGCTCTGCCCGCCACCACGACCTGCATCGGCTGCGCGAACCGGACCCGCCGCCGGAGGTGAGGCGCGGCGGCCGCAGTACGGTCCGATCATGCTCAACCGTCTCCCCGGGGCACGTCTCGCCGGAGCCGCCGGGACCGCGGCCGTACTCGTGGCGCTGCTGACCTCCTGCTCCGGTGCCGCGTCCGACGCCCCCGCCGGCCCGGACCCCGCGGCGCAGGCGCAGGAGGCCGTGCGGTCGACCTTCACCGGTTACGCCCAGGCGCTGCTCACCCGCGACTTCCCCGGCGCCTGCGCCCGGCTGACCGACGAGGCCGCGAAAGCACTCGTCACGGATCTGAACTCCAAGAACATCCCCGCACAGACCTGCGACCAGGCCTACGCGGCGCTCTACGCCACCGACGCCGCCAAGACACTCGACGAGTCGAACCGGACCGTCGAGGTGACCGGGGTGACGGTCGACGGCACCACCGCCACCCTCTCCTACACCGGCCTGCTCAAGGGCAAGCCGCTTCCGCCGCAGACCGTCCGGGCCCAGCAGGTCGCCGGGAGCTGGCGGATCGCGCCCAGCGGCTGAGACCCGGCGTACGGAGCCTCTCCGCGCTGATGAGGGGCCGTCTGTCACTCGTCAATGGCGATGATCGTTGCGTAGTCAATTGCGACGATCTCCGGCCTCGGTCACCGGAGGTCGACGTAGCGTTTTCGACAGGGGGTCCGGTCACGAGGCCGCGCCCGGCTACGTGGCGAGGAGGCCGTTCATGGAGGTTCTGTGGTTGATGCTGGCGGTCGGGGTGTTCCTCGGCTGGTACATCGGCCGGTGGCGGGCGGAGACCCGGCGCGCGCGGGCCGACATGCGCACCGTCTGGAACAACAGGAGCAAGTACCGCAGCTGAGCGTCAGTAGCCGACGGCGTCGAGGTAGCGGATCATCCCGACGCCGATCGCGGTCGCACACACCAGCAGCGTGACGACCGAGAACGGCCAGCTCGTCCGCCGGTCCAGGATCCGCAGGACCGAGACCACGAGTCCGCCCAGCCCGGCCGCGAACGCCACCACCACGGACCCGCCGACCGAGACCAGCGCCCCGGAGGTGCTGCAGTTCTGCGGCGGGCAGTAGTCGAGGAACGCGATCAGGAACACCGCGCCGAACACGCCGAGCGCGACGGTCATGCCGGTGATCGTCAGGGCCACGACGGAGATCGCGACGTCCCAGGCGATCAGCGGTCGCTTCGCCGCGACGCGGGAGCGCGAGCCGTCGGGCAGCATGCCCGGAACGCTACTCCAGCCCGGGATGATCCGGACGGATCGGACAGCCGTCGGTAACGTCGTGCCGCTGCGCGCGAGGAACTCTGCGTGATGGACGACGCCGTGCACGCCTACGTCGAGGCGATCGCGCCCGCCCGCCGGCCGCTGTTCGACCGGATGCACCGCCTCATCCTCGAGGTGCGTCCGGACGCCGACGTCGTCATGGCCTACAAGATGCCCACCTACCGCTCCGGCGGGTACAGCCTGCACGTCGCGGTGTGGAAGCACGGGCTGTCCCTCTACGGCTGGGACGCCGAGCGCATCGGCGGTTTCGCCGGACGTCACCCGGACCTCGTCGGGGCGAAGGGCACCATCCGTATCCCGACGGAGACCGCGGGCGACGTCACCGACGACGACCTGCGCGAGCTGGCCCGGGGCGCCCTCGGCGGCTGAACTCCGGCCGGCCCCGCAGCTCGGCCCCGCAGCCCGACCCCACGGCCCGGCCCGCCCGCCCGGCCCGGAGACCCGCGCTCCGGGTCCGCGTCGCGCTGCTCCGTATCCACGAAGCGTCCTTGTCGACGTGGCGAGCCCACGCATAGCGTCCGATGCATTCGCAGGACCGGATCTGAGATCCGGGATCTCGGATGACCACCCGTCGACGACGCCGGGAGCAGACGGACATGACGCACGATCCGAGCCCCGTCGTGGGCGTCCCCGCCACGGGGAACACGCAGTCGGGGACCCTGGAGCCGGGGCACGTGGCCGGTCCGGCCGAGCAACGCCGGGTCGCCGCCGCATGCGTCATCGGTAACTTCGTCGAGTACTTCGACTTCGCGATCTACGGCTTCTTCGCCGCCGCGATCGGCGCCACGTTCTTCCCCGGCGGCAGCGCGAGCACACAGCTGCTGCAGTCGCTGGCCGTGTTCGGCGTCGCCTACGTGATGCGCCCGCTCGGCGGGCTGGTCTTCGGCGTGATCGGCGACCGGGCCGGGCGCCGGGCGTCGCTGTCGATCAGCATCGGCGTGATGGGCGCCGCGACCGCCCTGATCGGGCTGCTGCCCGGCTACGCGACGATCGGGATCGCGGCCCCGCTGCTGCTGGTGCTCCTGCGCTGCGTGCAGGGCCTGTCGGTCGGCGGCGAGTGGGGCGCGAGCTCGGCCTACCTGATCGAGACCGCCCCGCCCGGACGTCGCGGGGTCCGCGGCAGCTACCCGTCGATGGCCGCCGCACTCGGCCTGCTCGCCGGCAGCCTGCTCGCGCTGGTGTTCGGCCTGCTGCTGACGCCGGAGGCGCTGACCACCTGGGGCTGGCGCGTCCCGTTCCTGATCGCGGCGCCGCTCGCGCTGCTCGGGCTCTGGATCCGGCGCCGCCTCGAGGACACGCCGGTGTTCGCCGAGATCGAGCGCCGCCGCGCGGCCGAGCAGGCCGACGTGCCGAGGGCCCGGTTCCGCGACGCGGTCCGCCGCGACCACGCCAAGGCCCTGCTGGTCACGTTCTCGTTCTCCTGGATCTGCGGCGTCGGCCTCTACTACCTGGGCTCCTACGTCGTGAACTTCCTGGCCTCGACCGTCGAGCTGCCGCGCGTCCAGGCGGTGCTGCTGACCGGGCTCGCGCTCGCCGTCTACGCGGGACTGTGCCCACTGGCCGGGCGGGCCTCGGACCGTTTCGGGCGCCGCCGCACCGTGCTGTTCGGGTGCATCGGGCACGCCGTGCTCGGCATCCCGATGTTCATGCTGATGGCCACCGGCAACGCGGTCGCGATCGTCGTCGCGCTGCTGCTGTTCGGGATCGTGCAGGCCCCGATCAACGCGAACACCTCGCTCATCCTGATCGAGCTCTTCCCCGCCGCGACACGGCTGACCAGCGGGTCGCTCGGGTTCAACCTCGGCGTCGGGCCACCGTCCGGGTTCGGCCCGCTCGTCGCGGCGGCGCTCGTGGTCGGGACCGGGCTGGACTACTCACCGGGCTTCTTCCTGGCCGGGGTCGCGCTGGTCTGCGGCCTGGTGCTGTTCGCCCTGCTCCCGGAGACGGCCGGACGGAACCTGCTGGCCGACACCGACGCCACCCAGGACACCCGGCCGGCGCGGCCGGCGACGACCACGACAGGCATCTGAGGAGGACCGGGATGGACGGACAGCGGCTCACCCGCATCTTCGACGTCATCGACCAGCTCGCCGAGCACGGCCCGCAGACGGTGACCGAGCTCAGCTCCCGGCTGAAGCTGCCGTTGAGCAGCACCCACGACCTGGTCAAGGCCATGGTCGAGGCGCGGGCGCTGCACTGCTCGGGCCGGACGTACGGGCTCGGCCCGCGCGCGGTGCGGGCCGCGCTCAACGTGATGGACGCCGTCGCGCTCCCCCGGGTCGCCGAGCACCACCTGGACCTGCTGGTGCAGAAGATCGGCTTCGACGTCTACCTGGCGATGGCCACCGGGACCCGCGTCGTCTACGTCTCGCGGCACGCCGGCCGTCAGCGGGTCAACCTCGACATCCCGCTGGGGCGCAGCCTGCTGCTGCACTCGACCGCGGTGGGGAAGCTGTTCGCCGCGCACCGCCCGGACGTCTACCGGGCCATGTTCGAGCGCGAGCGCCCGCAGCTGACCCCGCAGACCCGCACCACCCAGGTGCAGCTCGACCGCGACCTGGCCGCCATCCGCGCCCGCGGGGTCAGCGTCAGCCGCGGCGAGAGCCTGCGCGGCGTGATCGGCCTGGCCACCCCGGTCCGCGCGCCGGACGGCTCGCTGATCGCCGCCGTGCACGTCTCCGCGCTGCGCAACTCGCTGCCGTCGAAGGAGACGGGCGCGGTGGTCGCGGCGATGCACGAGGCCTCGCTCGCCATCGAGAACGAGATCGCCGACCCCGCCGTCGCCTGACGACCCTCCCACCCACAGCCCACGACAGAGGGAGCAGAAGATGCCACCCGGCACCGACCCACCCGCCCCGCGGCCGCGGATCGCGGTCCTGGCGATCCGCCGCGAGGCCACGGCTCGCGAGGAGAACCGCAGCCTCGAGGAGATGATCTTTGAGGTGGCGCACGAGACGCTGGCCGACGCCGGTCTGTCGCAGGCCACCGTCGACGGGATCGTGCTGTCGGGCAACGACCAGAGCGACGGCCGGGTGATCTCCTGCATGACCTCGGCCGGACCGGCCGGGGGCGTCGACAAGGACGTCACGATGATCGCCTCCTCCGGTGAGCACGCGCTGGCCTACGGCTGGCTGCGGCTGCGCTCCGGGCAGGGCGACACCGTGCTCGTCATCGGATGGGGCAAGCCCAGCGAGGGTGTCAACCCCGATTATGCCGAGCTGGTCAGCGCCGAGCCCTACGTCCTGCGCGCGGTCGGCATGAACGACACCATCGCCGCGGCGCTGCAGGCCTCGCGCTGGGCCGACCCGGCGTCGGCCGGCGGTACGGCGACGGTGAGCTGGCCCCTGACCGCCGACGACCTCCCCCGGCGCGGCGACGCCGTCGTCGCCGCGGTGCTCGCGGTCGAGGGCAGGTTCACCCCCGGCACGGAGGTGGCCTGGATCCGCGGCGCCGGTTGGTCGACCGAGAACTACGAGCTCGGCGCCCGTGACGTCGGCGCCCAGACCGCGCTGGACCAGGCGCTCGCGCACCTGGCCCGGGGCGCCGACGGCTCCGTCCCGCCCCCGTCGGACTGGGACGCGGTCGAGATCGCCGCGCCGAGCGAGCCCGCCGCCACCCGTGCCGTGGCCAAGCTCGGGTTGCCCGCCCACGCGAGCGTCAACGCCGCCGGGTCGCTGCACGACCGGCTCGCACCCGCCCACATCGCCGGGCTGGACCGGCTGCTCGCCGCGGCCGGCGCGGTGGGGCCGGGTACCGGCACGGCCGCCGGGGTCGGGTTCAACGGCTTCGCCGGTCAGGGCGCGACCGTCATGGTCTTCGGCGCACCCGGCATCGAGGAAGGGGCATCATGAGCGTGCCGAACGTGGGAGTACTCGGCGTCGGGCAGACGCCGTACGTGAACCGGCGCACCGACGTCACGTTCCCGGAGCTGGTCCGGGAGGGCGCGCAGCTGGCCTTGGCCGACGCCGGCGTCACGATCGACGACGTCGACGCCGTGGTGTTCCCGCTGGCACCGGACGCGCTGACCGGCACCGGCAACGGGGAGCGCTGGTGCATCGAGGCACTCGGTGCGGCCGGCAAGCCGTTCATGCGCGTCAACAACGGCGGCGCGACCGGCATGAGCGCGATCATCGCGGCCTGGACGCACGTCGCGTCCGGCGAGTTCGACGTCGTGCTCGTCGCCGGGGCGGAGCGGGTCTCGGAATCCGGCTCGGCGCAGTCGGTGCTGAACAAGATGTGGGACGTCGGCTACGAGCGCCCCATCCCGCTGAACACGATCACCATGCTGGCGCTGTCCGCGGTGCGCTACATGCACCTCTACGGCTGCGACGAGACGGACTTCGCCCGGGTGACGGTGAAGAACCGCCGCCACGCCGCGTTGAACCCGGTCGCGCACCTGCGCGAGGAGGTGACGGTCGACGACGTCCTGGCCAGCCGCACGCTGGCGTGGCCGATCAAGCTCGGCGACGCCTGCCCGTCCTCGACCGGGGCGGCCGGCGCGGTGCTGGTCTCCGAGCGCTACGCGAGGGCGCACGGCCTGGACCCGGCGTGGATCCGCGGGGTCGGGCAGAACACCGAGACGTTCTGGATGAACGACCGGGTCGGCCCGAAGGCCCTGCAGGACCACGGCGACGCCGACGCGCTCGCCACGGCCTTCCAGCGCGCCTACGCCCAGGCCGGGCTGACCGACCCGACCACCCAGATCGACGTCGCCGAGATCTACGCGCCGTTCTCGAGCGTCGAGCTGCACGTGATCGAGGCGGCCGGGCTGTGCGGGCTCGGTGAGTCGCCCAAGCGCCTCGCCCAGGGCGACTTCGCCCTCGGGTCGGCCGGCACCGTCGTCAACCCCTCGGGCGGGGTCCTGTGCTCCAACCCCATCGCCGTCACCGGCGTCGCACGCCTCGCCGAGTCGGTGCTGCAGGTGAAGGGCCGGGCGGGCGCCCACCAGGTGCCCGACGCCCGCGTCGCGGTGGCCAGCGCCATCGGCGGCGACCACCAGTTCTACTCGACCCTCGTCCTGAGCAGTGACCTGGAGGACATCGCATGAGCACCCCCACGACCAACGCCGGTCCGCAGTTCTACGAACAGACCTGGGACCTGAGCTACAAGCACGCGCTCGGCGAGACCACGTCGAGGTTCCTGGGGGCGCTCACCGAGGGCAAGATCCTCGGCCGGCGCTGCCCGGAGTGCGAGCGGGTGCTCGTCCCGGCGCGCTCGTTCTGCGACCGCGACCACTGCGCGACCACCGACTGGGTCGAGGTCGGCACGACCGGGGTGATCGAGATGTTCACCGTGGTCTACGAGCCGTTCAAGAACCTGCCCGCGCCGCCGTATGCGCTGGCCTACGCGACGCTCGAGGGCGCGGACACCGCGCTCGTCGGGTACGTGCGGGGCCTGGACCTGTCGGATCAGAGGACCGCGGTCGCGGCGCTCGCGGTCGGCACCCCGGTCGTCGTGAGGTTCAGCGACGACCCCACCGGTACCGCGGCCGACTACTGGTTCGAGCCCGCCGCGGGTTCGAACTGACGTGAGCACCGCCGTGACCGCCACCGATCCCGCGCACGGAAGCGGCGGGCCACCGCCCGCGACGATGCGGGTGGTCGAGCTGGACGGCACCGGGGACCCGGGCGTCCTGGTGCCGGGCACCCGCCCGACGCCACGTCCGGGCCCGGGCGAGCTCCTCGTCCGGGTCGGGGCGTGCGGGGTCTGCGGTCACGACGCGCTGGCCCGCCGGGGCGCCCTGGCCGCGTGCGCCGGGGCGGTGCTCGGTCACGAGATCGCCGGACGGGTCGTCGCGCTCGGCACGGACGTGCCGGGTGGGTGGCTCGGGAAGCGGGTCGCGCTCGTGCAGCGCATCCCCTGCGGGCGCTGCGACGACTGCACCGACGGTGCGACGACGCACTGCCGCTCCGGCCCCGGCTTCTACGGCGAGGACCTCGACGGCGGCTACGCCGAGTACGTCCGGGCGAGCCCCTTGAACGCGGTGGAGCTGCCCGACGAGATCGACGACGCCACCGGGGCGATCCTGTCCTGCGCGGTCGGCACCGGTCTGCGCGCGCTGCGCTCGGCCGAGGTGGGGCCCGGGCAGGTCGTGATCGTGACCGGCGCCGGTGGTGGGGTCGGTCTGCACACCGTCGCCCTGGCCCGGCATCTCGGTGCCCGGGTGGTCGGCGTCGTCGGCAGCCCCGCCAAGGCCGACGCCGTCCGCGCCGCGGGTGCGGACTCCGTCCACCCGTGCGCGGATATCACTGCCGGGGCAGCGATATCCGCGCACGACCTCCGGGACGCCGTCCGGGCGCTCGGCAGTCGTCGCGGGGCGCACGTCGTGATCGAGACGACGGGAGCGCCGACGTTCTCCACCGCGCTGCGGGCACTGGCCCCGCGCGGACGGCTGGTGCTCGTCGGCAACACCGTGCCGGGGCCGTTGCCGCTGGACCCCGGCCTGACGATCGTGAAGGAGCTGCGTGTGTCCGGATCCGCCCATGCCGACCGCGACGACCTGACCGAGGTGGTCGAGCTCGTCGCCGACGGGGCGATCACCCCTGTCCCGGCGCGTCGCCGGCCGCTGTCGGAGGTCGCCGACGCCCACGCCGAGCTGGACGCCCGCACCGTCATCGGGCGATCGGTGGTGATCCCGTGAGCGCCGAGGCGCGAACCGGCACCGCCCGCATCCCCGAGCAGCGCTCCCCCGCCGAGCCGCCGCCCAGCCCGACGCTGCCGCACCTGGTGCACGCATGGGCCGAGACCACACCGGAGGCGCCCGCGCTCGTCGCCGGCGCCGTCCGCTGGACCTACGCCGACCTCGACGACGCCGTGCGCCGCGCCGCCGGAGCGTTGACCGGGCTCGGCGTCGGGACCGGCTCCCGGGTCGCCCTGCTGGCCACGAACACCGCGTCCTGGCTCGCCGCCGCCGTCGGAGCGATGTGGGCCGGGGCCCGGGTGGACGCGTTCAACACCTGGGTGAAGGCTTGGGACCTGGAGCACCTGCTGGAGAGCTCGGCCGCCGACGTGCTCGTCGTGGCCGGGCAGGTCCGCGGTGCCGACATGCTCGCCGTCGTCCGCGAGCTCGTCCCCGAGCTGCGCTCGGCCGGGCCCGGGGCGTGGACGTCGGAGCGGTTCCCGGCGCTGCGCCACGTGGTCGTGCTCGGTGGGCACCCGGAGCTGCCGCAGGGCGCGCTCCGCTTCGACGACCTGCTCGCCGCTGCGACGCCGGCCGCGCCCGGCACCGACGCGGCGCGTCCCGAGCAGCCCGCCTACGTCATGTACACCTCCGGCTCGACGAGCCGGCCCAAGGCGGTGCCGCTGTGCCAGCGCGACCTGCTGGTCAACGGGTTCCACATCGGCGAGCGGATGGGCCTGGGCACGGCCGACCGCGTCTGGCTGGGGTCGCCGCTGTTCTGGAGCTTCGGCGGCGCGAACGCCCTGCCCGCGACCTGGACGCACGGTGCGTGCCTGGTGCTGCCCGAACAGTTCGTGCCGGCCGAGAGCGCGGAGCTGATCGCCCGCGAGGAGGTCACCGCGGCCTACCTGCTGCCCGGGATCATCGACGCCCTGGCCGCGTTCGGTGCACAGGTGCGTGCGGTGCCGAGCCTGCGCACCGGGCTGACGATCGGGCGCCCGGAGGAGGTCGCGCGCGCCGTCGACGAGCTGGACGTGGCCGGGATCTGCAACATCTACGGCGCCACCGAGACCTACGGCAACTGCTGCGTCACCCACCACGACACCGAGCTCGACGTACGGCTGACGACCCAGGGCCCGCCCCTGCCGGGTGTCGAGGTGCGGGTGGTCGACGTCGAGGGCACGGTCCTCGGCGTCGGGGAGCTGGGCGAGCTGCAGGTCCGCGGCCGGGTCACCCCCGGCTACCTCGGCGACGACGACGCCAACGCGAAGGCCTTCACCGATGACGGCTGGTACCGCACCGGCGACCAGCTGCGCGTCCGCCCGGACGGTGCCGTCGAGTTCGGTGCCCGCCTCACCGACATGATCAAGACGTCCGGGATCAACGTCGCCCCGGCCGAGGTGGAGAGCTACCTGGCCGGGCACCCGGACGTGGTCGAGGTCGCCGTCGTCGGGGCGCCGCACCGCGTCCGCGGCGAGGTCGTGATGGCGTTCGTGGTGCTGCGCGACGGAGCCTCGGCCGACGGCGAGGCGTTGCGCGCGTACTGCAAGGAGGGCATCGCCGGGTTCAAGGTGCCCTGGGAGGTCGTGGTGACCGACGAGCTGCCACGCACCCCGACCGGGAAGCTGACCCGGCGCACGCTCGTCGAGGTGGCCGCGCAACGGGTGGGAGCGACATGAGCAACTGGGGCCGTTGGGGCGACGACGACGAGGTGGGCGCGCTCAACCTCGTCGACCCGGCGGCCGTGCTCGGCGGGCTGGCGCTGGCCACGGAGGGGCGGGTGCTGTCGCTGGCCCAGCCGATCGGCCCGTCCGCCGGGGTGCCGCCGCACCGCCGCGCACCGCAGCGGTTCATGGACCGCGACGCCGGCGACTACGCGGCGGGCGCGCGCAGCCCGGACGGGTTCTGCTTCGCCGAGGACACCGTCGTGTTCGGTACGCACTCGGGCACCCACCTCGACGCCCTGTCGCACGCCTGGACCGGCGACGAGCTCTACAACGGCCACGCCGCCACCAACACCCGCTCCACCCGCGGCGCCCAGCGCTGCGGTGCGGACAAGCTGGTCCCGGTGCTCACCCGCGGGGTGCTCGTCGACCTGGTCGCGGCACGGGGCGGACCGCTGGAGCCGTCGACGCCGGTCGGTGCCGACGACCTGGCGCGCGCCTACGCCGACGGCGGCATCGAGCCCCGGACCGGGGACGCGGTGCTGCTGCGCACCGGGTGGTGGGAGCGCCACGCCGGGTCGCCGGAGTACTTCGACCTGGAGCCGGGCCTGGACGCGGGCGCCGCGGACTGGCTCGCCGAGCGCGACGTGGCGCTGGTCGGGGCGGACAACTACGCGGTCGAGGTGGCGCCCTCGGCGCCGGGCTCGACGTTCCCGGTGCACCTGACGCTGATGCACCGCCACGGCGTCCCGCTGCTGGAGAACCTCGACCTGCGCGCCCTGGGTGAGGCGCTGACGGAGAGCGGGCGCACGACGTTCCTGCTGGTGGTGGCCCCGCTGCCGCTGGCCGGATCCACCGGCGGGCCGGTCAACCCGGTCGCCGTGCTCTGACGGGAGGGATCAATCATGGGACGGTTCGACGGCCCTCGTTTCGAGAACAAGGTGGCCTTCGTGACGGGCGCGGCGCGCGGGCAGGGCCGCAGCCACGCGGTGGCGCTGGCGAGGGAGGGCGCCGACGTCATCGCCGTCGACGCCTGCGCGCCGATGGAGTCCGCGCCGTACCCGATGGCGACGCCGGAGGAGCTCGACGAGACCGTCCGTCAGGTCGAGGAGCTGGACCGGCGGATCATCGCCACCCGGGCCGACGTCCGCGACCAGGACGCGCTCTCGGCCGCCGTCGCCGAGGGCGTCGCGCAGTTCGGGCGCCTCGACGTGGTCGTGGCCAACGCCGGGATCCTGTCGGTCGGGCAGAGCTGGGAGATCCCGGAGAGCACCTGGCAGGACATGATCGACGTCAACCTGACCGGGGTCTGGCACACGACCAAGGCCGCGATCCCGCACATGATCGAGGCCGGCAACGGCGGGGCGATCGTGCTGATCAGCTCGATCGCCGGGCTGCGCGGTGCGCAGTTCATCGGACACTACGTCGCGGCCAAGCACGGCGTCGTCGGCCTCATGCGCACGATGGCCCAGGAGCTCGGGCCGCACGGGATCCGGGTGAACAGCATCCACCCGATGCAGGTCGACACCCCGATGGTGCAGAACGAGGCCACCTACCGGCGCTACCGCCCGGACCTGGCCCACCCGACCAGCGAGGACTTCGGGAACGCCTCGGCCACCACGAACCTGCTCGGCATCCCGTGGGTCGAGTCGGCCGACATCAGCAACGCGCTGCTCTTCCTGGCCTCCGACGACGCCCGCTACGTCACCGGCGCCACCCTGCCCGTCGACGCCGGGCTGCTCGTCCGGTGACCGCGACGGGTGCGGCGGGCTCCGGAGCCGCGGGTCCGAGCGCCGCGGGTCCGGGCGCGGCGGGTCCGGGCGCGGCTGGTCCGGCGGCGCCCGGCCCACTGAGCGGCATGACCGTGATCGAGTGCGCGTCGATCGTCCTGGGCCCGCTCACCGCGCAGTACCTCGGCGACCTCGGCGCGGACGTGCTCAAGGTGGAGCCCGCGACGGGCGACCTGACCCGGCACATCGGCCCCCGCCGCTCCCCCACCATGGGTTCGCTGTTCCTGACCAACAACCGCAACAAGCGCAGCGTGGTGCTGGACCTGAAGAACCCCGCCGGACGCGCGACGCTGGACCGCCTCGTCGACCGTGCCGACGTCTTCCTGCACTCGGTCCGGGGCGCCGCCGCGGCCCGCCTGGGTCTGGACCACGCGACGCTCGCCGCCCGCAACCCGCGGCTGGTCTACTGCCACGTCAAGGGCTTCGCCGACGACGGCCCCTACGGCGGCAAGCCCGCCTACGACGACGTCGTCCAGTCGCTGTCGGGCCTGGCGATGCTGCAGACCGTCGTCACCGGCGAGCCCCGCTACATGCCGTCGATCCTCGCCGACAAGGTGACGGCCGTGCACGCCGCCTACGCGGTGACGGCGGCGCTGCTGCACCGGGAGCGCACCGGCCTCGGGCAGAAGGTCGACGTGCCGATGCTCGAGACGATGGCCGGGTTCAACACCGTCGAGCACCTGTGGGGCGCGACGTTCGAGCCGCCGCTGGGCCCGATGGGCTACGAGCCGGTCAGCACGGCCAGCCGCCGGCCGTTCGCCACCCGTGACGGCTACCTGTCGTTCCTGCCCTACTCCGACGTCCAGTGGAAGCGCTTCTTCTCCCTGATCGGCCGCGACGACGTGATGGAGGACCCGCGCTTCGCCACGTTCGCCGCGCGCCAGCAGAACGTCGCCCTGGTCTGGGGCGAGATCGGCCACCAGCTCACGATGCGCACCAACGCGGAGTGGACGGACCTGCTCGGCCACGAGGACATCCCGTTCGCCGTGGTCAACTCCCTCGACCAGCTCACCGAGGACCCGCACCTGGTCGGCACCGGCTTCTGGCAGCTGCACGAGGACCCGGTCGAGGGCACCCTGCGCCTGCCGACCAGCTCCCTGGGACTGTCCGAGTCCCCCGCCGGCGTCCACCGCCTCCCACCCCGCCTGGGTGAGCACACCCGCGAGATCCTCACCGAGATCGGACTCGACGACGCGGCGATCGCCCGCCTCGCCGCCGAGGGCGGGACGGACCTCGACCCGGCCTGACCGCACCGCGCCGGCCCGTGGGTGGAGACCGTCGTCAGCCGACGGCGCCGGCCTCGCGGAGCGCGGCGATGCGGTCGCCGGACAGCCCGGCCTCGGCCAGGACCTGGTCGGTGTGCTCACCGGGCGCGGCGGCGGGACGGGCGACCGAGGCGGGGGTGCGGTCGAAGCGGGGCGCGGGCGCCGGTTGGGTCACGCCGCCGACCTCGACGAACGTGCCGCGGTGCCGGTTGTGCGGATGCTGCGGCGCCTCGCTCATCCGCAGGACCGGGGCGAAACAGGCGTCGGTGCCCTCCAGCAGCGCGCACCACTCGTCGCGGGTGCGGGTCCGGAACACGGCCGCGAGTTTCTCGGTCGCCTCCGGCCAGCGGTCGCGGTCCCACT
Organism: Pseudonocardia sediminis; assembly: GCF_004217185.1. Classification (NCBI taxonomy): domain Bacteria; kingdom Bacillati; phylum Actinomycetota; class Actinomycetes; order Pseudonocardiales; family Pseudonocardiaceae; genus Pseudonocardia; species Pseudonocardia sediminis. The sequence goes on from NZ_SHKL01000001.1 coordinate 4,313,669, forward strand.
GCCCGGGCAGGTCACGCGCAACGTCGGGGCCCAGGCGCTCCAGCAGCTCGGCGTAGAACTTCGGCTCCATCGCCGCGATCGAGACGTGCTCGCCGTCGGCGGTCTCGTAGACGTCGTAGAAGTGCGCGGCGCCGTCGTTCGGGTTCGACCCGCGCTCCTCGGTCCAGCCGCCGCGGCCGAGCATCTCGTACATCATCGTCATCAGGTACGCGGAACCGTCGACCATGGCCGCGTCGACGACCTGGCCCCGCCCGGACCGTCCGGTCTCCACCAGCGCGGCCAGGATCCCGGTCGCCAGCAGCATCCCGCCGCCGGCGAAGTCGCCGAGCACGTTCAGCGGCGGTACCGGGCGCTCGCCCCGGCGGCCGATCGGGGCCAGGGCACCGGCGAGGGCGATGTAGTTGAGGTCGTGCCCTGCCGCCCGGGCGTACGGGCCGTCCTGGCCCCAGCCGGTGACCCGCCCGTAGACGAGGCGGGGGTTGCGCGCGAGGCACTCGTCGGAGCCGAAGCCGAGGCGCTCCATGACGCCCGGGCGGAAGCCCTCGATCAGCGCGTCCGCGCCGTCGACGAGCTGCTCGGCGACGGCCCGACCGTCCGGGTGCTTGAGGTCCACCCCGACCGAGCGACGGCCGCGGGCGAGGATGCCCGAGCTCAGCCCGTCCATGTCGGTGGGTGTGGCGCCGGGGTCGGGGATCCGGTCCAGGCGCACGACGTCGGCCCCGAGGTCGCTGAGCACCATCCCGCAGAACGGACCCGGTCCCAGCCCGGCGAACTCGACGACCCGTACCCCCGTCAGCGGTCCCATCCCGTGCCTCCTCGGTCGGCGTCGCGGCCCATCCTGCCTCCGCCCGGAGGGGACCGTCCGGTCCTTCGCCATCCCGGAACGCACTGCCGCAGGCGACCGCGGAGTACCTAGGCTGACGAGCAGGTCGACGGCGCCCGCGTCCTTGTCAGCATCGGCGGCCGACGAGACGCTCCGAGGAGGCGCGATGATCCCCAGGACGATCTTCTCGCCGGAACACGACCTGTTCCGCGACACGGTGCGCCGGTTCGTCGCCGACCATGTGGTGCCGCACTACGCGGAGTGGGAACACGCCGGCGAGGTGCCCCGCGACGTGTGGCGCGCGGCCGGCAGGATCGGGCTGCTCTGCCCGATGGTCCCGGAGTCCGACGGCGGGCCCGGCGGGGACTTCCTGCACGGTGCCGTCGTCACCGAGGAGATGGCCCGGGTCGGGGCCGTCGCGCCGACGTTCTACCTGCAGAACGACATCGTCGCCCCCTACCTGGTGCACCACGGCACGACGGAGCAGAAGCAGCGGTTCCTGCCCGGGATGGCCTCCGGTGAGATCGTCGCCGCGGTCGGCATGTCCGAGCCCTCGGGCGGCAGCGACCTGGCCAACCTGCGCACGACCGCCCGCCTGGAGGGCGACGAGTACGTCGTCAACGGCCAGAAGGTGTTCATCACCGGCGGGCACACCGCGGACCTGCTGGTCCTGGCCGTGCGCACCGGGGAGGCGCCGGGCGCGAAGGGCGTGAGCCTGCTGCTGGTCGAGACCGACCGTCCCGGCTACCACCGCGGCCGCACCCTGGACAAGATCGGGTGCAAGGCCCAGGACACCTCCGAGCTGTTCTTCGACGACCTGCGCGTGCCCGCGTCGAACCTGCTCGGTGAGTCCGGCCGCGGGTTCGGCGTGCTGATGGGCGAGCTCGCCCAGGAACGCCTGGTCCAGGCCGTCCGGGCGGTGTCCTCCGCGGAGGCCGCGCTGCGATGGACCGTCGAGTACTGCGCCGACCGGGACATGTACGGCGGCACGCTGGCCGACATGCAGAACACCCGTTTCGTGCTCGCGCAGCTGCACGCGGACACGATGGCCCAGCGGGAGTTCGTCGACCGCGCGATGAGCCTGCACGTCGCGGGCGAGCTGGACGCGCTCGACGCCGCCGCGGTCAAGCTGACCACCACACAGCTGCAGGGCCGGGTGATGGACGAGTGCCTGCAGCTCTTCGGCGGCTGGGGCTACATGACCGAGTACCCGATCGCCCGCGCCTACGTCGACGCCCGCATGACCCGGGTCGGCGGAGGGTCCGCCGAGGTGATGAAGCACCTCATCGGCCGTGCGCTGTTCCGCGGCCGCACACCCGAACGGAAGGCCCGCTGATGTCCCCTCCCTCCCGGCGGCACGTCGCCGTGATCGGCGCCGGCGCGGGCGGGCTGTCCGCCGCCCGGCACCTGCTCGAGGAGGGCCACGAGGTGACGGTGTTCGAGCTCGGCTCGCACATCGGTGGCCTCTGGGTCTACGACAACGACAACGGGCTCGCCGCCGCCTACCGCTCCCTGCACATCAACTCCGAGCCGCGCGTCACCGCCTACCGGGGCTTCCCGTTCCCGGAGCGGGTCGGCCTGTTCCCGTCGCACTCCGACGTCGCCGAGTACCTGGGCTCGTTCGCCGACACCTACGACATCCGGCGCCGGATCCGGTTCCGCACGCGCGTCACCTCCGTCGAGCCGGAGGCGGGCGGCAGCGGCCGGTGGTGGGTGGAGCACGAAGACGTTGGCGACACGGCGACCGCCGAGCGGCAGCTCTACGACGCCGTCGTCGTCGCGAGCGGGCACCAGGGCGTGCCGTCGCACCCGGGCTGGGCGAAGGACTTCACCGGCCGCTACCTGCACTCGCACGACTACCGCGAGCCGGAGCCGTTCCGCGGGGAGCGGGTGCTCGTCGTCGGGGTCGGCAACAGCGGCCTCGACGTGGCCGCCGACGTCGCCCCGGACGCCGGGCAGACGCTCGTGGCGGCCCGGTCGCCGGTGCTGATCATGCCGCGGATGGTGCTGGGAGTGCCGACCGCGCGGGTGCTCGGAGCGCTGAGCAAGCCGTGGATGCCGTGGCCGGTGCAGCGCACGATCATGCGGGTGATCAGCCGCGTCTTCCACGGGACGATGGAGCAGTGGGGCATGCGCACCCCGGTCACGCGCACGCACCCGGCGAGCAACGCGACGTTCATGGCGCACGTGTCCTACCGGCGGATCACGATGAAGCCGGGCGTCGCGGGCGTCGACGGCACGACGGTGCGTTTCGACGACGGCAGCGCGGAGGAGGTGGACACGATCATCGCCGCGACCGGCTACGAGATCGACCTCCCGTTCCTGTCCGACGCGGTGTCCCCGGTGAACGAGCGGCGCCTCGACGCCTACCAGCGGGTCGTGCACCCGGACCGGCCCGGCCTCTACTTCGTCGGGTTCTTCAACGTCAGCGGAGGGGCCAACATCTCCATGATGGACACCCAGTCGGCGTGGGTGGCCGCGCTGGTCGGCGGGCGCTCGTCGCTGCCGACGCCGTCGCGGATGCGGGCCGACGTCCGCCGCGAGCGGGCCCGCAACCGGCGTCGATTCCCCGGCTCGCCGCGCTACGGCCTGGAGCTGGAGCCGGCCCGGTACAGGAAGCGGATCGCGAAGGAGATCGAGCGCACGGCGGGCGGCGCCGCGGCCGCCGCCGCCGGCACCCTCGCACCGCAGGCGACCGGTCGCCGCCCGGCCGACGACCCGCCCGCCGCGCCCGCGACCCCGGGCCCGCACCACGAGGCCGCGACCGGCAACGGCCGGCAGGGGGTGCAGGCATCGTGACCGGAGGGACCCTGCACGACCGGGCCGCCGTCGTCGGCGTCGGCGAGACCTCGTACCTGCGCGGGTCGAAGGACAGCGCGCTCGCCCTGCAGCTGCAGGCCTCGCTGACCGCGATCCGCGACGCGGGCCTGGAGCCCGGCGACATCGACGGGATCATCCCGGTCGGCATCACCGGCGCCCCGGCCGAGGAGTACATCGCCAACTTCGGGCTGACCGACCTGCGGTTCTCCGCCGTCGTCCCGCACGGCGGTGCCAGCGGGATCGGCGCGTTGCAGGCCGCGGCCGCCGCCGTCAGCGCCGGGATCGCGAAGCACGTGCTGGTCCCGGCGGGGCGCAACGTGTCCTCCGGCGACAAGGCCGGTGTGCGCATCCATCAGATGCCGCAGTTCCGGCTGGTCACCGAGTTCGAGAAGCCCGCCGGGGCGATCGCACCGGCCCAGCTCTACGCCCCGATGGCACGTCGACACATGGAGCTCTACGGCACGACGTCGCGCCAGTTCGGCGAGATCGCGGTGTCCACGCGGGAGCACGCCGCGCTGCACGGCAACGCGGTGATGACGAAGCCGATCACGATCGACGACCACCAGTCGTCGCGCCTGATCGCCGACCCGTTCCGGCTGCTGGACTGCAGCCTGGAGTCCGACGGCGGTGCCGCGTTCGTGGTGTCGTCGCCGGAGCGGGCACGCGACCTGGCGCAACCGGTGGTGAGCCTGGCCGGGATCGCGATGGGCCACCCGGACTCGCCCAGCTCGATCACCCAGCGCCCGGACCTGACGAAGGTCGGGATCGCGAAGGCCGCCCCGATCGCCTGGGGCGTGGCCGGGCTCGGACCCGGCGACGTCGACGTCGCCGAGATCTACGACTGCTTCACCTACGTCGTGCTCTGCCAGCTCGAGGACATGGGCTTCTGCGCCAAGGGCGAGGGCGGGCCGTTCGTCGAGGGCGGACGGCTGCGCCTGGGCGGCGCGCTGCCGACGAACACCCACGGCGGGCTGCTCTCGCAGGGCCACATGCTGGGCATGAACCACATCGTGGAGGCCGTCCGGCAGCTGCGCGGGAACGCGGGCCGGGCACAGGTGGACGGCGCGCAGGTCGCGATCGCGACCGGCTACGGCGACATGGGCGACGGCGGTCTCGCCGTCCTGACCCGGGGGGCACGATGAGCGACGACCTCTCGACCGGCTACTGGGACGGCGCCCGCCGCGGCGCGCTGGTGCTGCAGCGCTGCACCGCGTGCGGGCACGTGCGGCACTACCCGACGTTGCTGTGCCCGGTCTGCCACTCCGACGGCGTCGAACCGCTCGAGGCGTGCGGGCGCGGGACGGTGCACAGCTGGACGGTCGCCCACCACGCGTTCGACCCGGCGTTCGCCGACGATCTGCCGTACACGCTGGTCACGGTCGACGTCGAGGAGGGACCGCGCGTCCTGGCCCGCCTGGAGCCCGACACCGCCGGCCTGCAGATCGGCCGGCCCGTGACCATCGGCTTCGCCCCCGGCGCGGGCGGGGTCCCGGTCCCGCTGGCCCGCCCTGCCTGACGGGCCCCCGACCATGATCGATCGGTGTGGTCGGATCGGTGCCATCGGTGGCACCGATCGTCTCCCACTGATCGATCACCCACGACCGAGAGGGGCGACACCGTGTCCGACGCGGTCCTGGTGACCCACGACGACGGCCTGGCCATCATCACGATCAACCGTCCGGAGAAGCGCAACGCCATCAACGGCGCCGTGTCGGAGGGGGTGTGCGCCGCGGTCGACGAGCTCGACGCCCGCGACGACCTGCGCGTCGGCATCCTCACCGGCGCGGGCGGCACGTTCTGCTCCGGGATGGACCTGGCCGCGTTCGTGCGCGGCGAGACCACCCGGGTACCGGGACGTGGGCTGCTCGGCATCGCGCGCACGCCGCCGACGAAGCCGCTGATCGCCGCCGTCGAGGGGTACGCGCTGGCCGGCGGGTTCGAGGCGATGCTGGCGTGCGACCTGGTGGTCGCGGGCGCGGGCGCGTCGTTCGGGCTGCCCGAGGCCAAGCGCGGTCTGGCCGCCGCGGCGGGTGGTCTGCTGCGGCTGCCCCGGATGATCCCGCAGCGCATCGCGATGGAGATGGCGCTGACCGGCGACATGGTCCCGGCCGAGCGGATGCTCGCCTACGGGCTGGTCAACGAGCTCGTCGAGACCGGTGGTGCGCTGGCCGCGGCGACGGCCCTGGCCCGGCGGATCATCGCGAACGCGCCGCTGTCGGTGGCCGCGTCCAAGCGCGTGATCGTCGAGTCGCAGGACTGGAGCACCGAGGAGATGTGGGCCCGGCAGGAGGAGATCACCCGGCCGGTCCTGCGCTCCGCGGACGCGAAGGAGGGCTCCGCGGCGTTCACCGAGAAGCGGGCCGCGAACTGGAGCGGGAAGTAGGGGTGCGCACCCCGATCTGCGACCTGCTCGGCTGCGAGGTGCCGATCTTCGCGTTCTCGCACTGCCGTGACGTCGTCGCCGCGGTGACCCGCGCGGGCGGGTTCGGCGTGCTGGGTGCCTCGACCGGCTCGCCGGAGCAGCTGGAGGTCGAGCTGGCCTGGCTCGATGAGCACACCGGTGGGCGTCCCTACGGCGTCGACGTGATCGTCCCCAGCACCTACGACGAGCGCGCCGAGGTCCCGCCGGCCGAGCTGGAGGCGATGATCCCGGAGGAGCACCGGGCGTTCCAGGACCGCCTGCTGGCCGAGGCCGGGGTGGCCGAGCTGCCCGCCGACGAGCGCGCCCGGCTGCGCGCGGAGCTGGCCGCCGGCCGCGGCGGGATGACCCCGGACGGCGCACGACGGCTGGTGGCGGTCGCGCTCGCGCACCGGAACGTGCGCATGGTGGTCAGCGCCCTCGGAGCCCCGCCGCCGGACGTCGTCGAGGACCTGAAGGCGCACGACGTCGTCGTCGGGGCGTTGTGCGGCAAGGCATCCCACGCGCGACGCCAGATCGAGGCCGGGGTCCAGGTCGTCGTCGCGCAGGGCACCGAGGCCGGTGGGCACACCGGGGAGATCTCGACGCTCGTGCTGGTGCCGGAGGTGGTGGCGGTCGTCGGGGACCGGGCCGCGGTGCTGGCGGCGGGCGGGATCAGCCACGGAAGCCAGATCGCGGCGTCGCTCGCGATGGGCGCGCAGGGCGTCTGGTGCGGCACGATCTGGCTCGGCACCCGCGAGTCCGAGCTCGACGACTTCGAGCGCACCGCGCTGTACGCGACCCCCACCGAGGGCACCGCGCGCCGCCGCGCCCGCACCGGCAAGACGGTGCGGATGACCCGCAGCGAGCTGTCCGAGGCGTGGGAGCGCCCAGGCTCCCCCGGTTACCTGCCGACGCCGCTGCAGGGCGTGCTCTACAACGAGGCGCACGCGCGGGTGGTCCGCGCCCGCCGGGGCGACCTGTGGTCGTTCCCGGCCGGGCAGTCGGTCGGCGCGGTGACCGGGGAGTCCTCGGTCGGCGACGTCATGTTCCGGCTGCAGTCCGAGTACGGCGAGGCCGTCGAGCGCCTCGCCGCGCTCGACACCCGGGAGAACCTCTCCTGAACCTGACGGGTTCACAGGCGATCCTCAGGCGCAGCTCAGCGGTATGTCGGGTTCGTCCCGTTCACTGACGGGTGACGACGACGACGGCGAGGAACCCATCATGAGCGCCACGCACGCCCCGGAGCCCGAAGGACGACCCGACCGCGACGACCGGCGCGATGCGACGCCGCGCCCGGTCGCCGCGCCGCTGACCGACCGCGACCGGGAGATCCTCGACCGCATCGCCGGCTTCGAGAACGGCTCGGACCCGGTCTTCGTCGCCCGGCTCAACGCCCCGCCCGCGCCCGCCACCGACGCGACCGCCGGCACCACCACCGGTCCCGCCGGCGGGCTCGGCCGGGACCGGATCATCCAGATCGTGGTGGTGCTCGGCCTGCTGGCGCTGCTCCTGCCCGGCCCGTGGTTGCTCGTGGCCGCGTTCCTGGTCGGCCCGGCGATCGCGGCCTTCTTCGGCCTGCGCACCGCACGCCGCGCCGCCCGCACCATGAAGCCGCCGGCCGCCTGAGCGCGCAGCCCGAGCTCGCACCAGACCGCACACACCCGGAGGTCACGGCACACACCGCCGGCGGTGTGTGCCGTGACCTGGCGGTGTGTGCGGTCGCACCCGGGGCCGGGCACGGTCCGCGGACCGGTCAGGCGGTCGTGGCGCGGACCCGGTGCACAGCGGCGACCAGGTTCGTCAGGGCCGCGACGACCTCCGGCTCGCCGCGGGTCTTCAGGCCGCAGTCCGGGTTGGCCCACAGACGGTCCGCCCCGATGTGTTGTCGCGCCGCCGTGAGCTGTCCGGCGAGCTCGTCCTCGCTCGGCACCTCCGGGGAGTGCACGTCGTAGATCCCCGGGCCGAGCGCACGCGGCACGCCCGGGCCGAGCTCGGCGAGCACCTCCATCCGCGACCGGGCCGCCTCGACCGTCGTCACGTCCGCGTCCAGGCCGTCGATCGCGCCGACCACCTCGCCGAACTCGGAGTAGCACAGGTGGGTGTGGATCTGGGTGGCGTCGGCGACCGCACCGGTGACCATCCGGAACGCGTCCACCGCCCAGGCCAGATAGTCCTCGCGGTCGAGCTCGTGCAGCGGCAGCAGCTCGCGCAGCGCGGGCTCGTCGACCTGGATGATCGCCAGCCCCGCGGCCTCCAGGTCGGTCACCTCGTCGCGCAGCGCCAGCCCGACCTGCCGCGCGGTGTCGCCGAGCGGCTGGTCGTCGCGCACGAACGACCAGGCCAGGATCGTCACCGGGCCGGTGAGCATGCCCTTGACCGGCTTGTCCGACAGCGACTGTGCGTACCTCGCCCACTCCACCGTGATCGGCTCCGGCCGGGAGACGTCGGAGTGGAGGATCGGCGGGCGCACGCAGCGCGACCCGTAGGACTGCACCCAGCCGTGCTCGGTGGTGGCGAAGCCGTCCAGGTTCTCGGCGAAGTACTGGACCATGTCGTTGCGCTCGGGCTCGCCGTGCACCAGCACGTCGAGGCCGATCTTCTCCTGCAGCGCGACGACGCGTTCGATCTCCGCGCGCATCCGCTCGGTGTAGGCGGCGTCGTCGAGTCGCCCGGCCCGGTGCGCCGCCCGGTCGGCGCGGATCGCACCGGTCTGCGGGAACGAGCCGATCGTCGTCGTCGGGATCTCGGGCAGTCCCAGGGCCGCCCGCTGGGCCGCGGCGCGGGCCCCGGCGTCGCCGCGCCGGTAGTGGTCCTCGCCGAGCTCGACGAGACGCCGCCGGACGTCGGCGTCCCGGCCGCTCGCCGCAGCGACACCGGCCCGGACGGCGCGGGCGGCCTCGAGCTCGGAGCGGACCGCGCCCGGGCCCTCGTGCAGGGCACGGGCGAGCAGGACGACCTCGTCGACCTTCTGGTTCGCGAACGCGAGCCGGTCGACGACGTCCGCGGTGAGCCCGGTCTCGGCCTCGACGTCGTAGGGGACGTGCAGCAGCGAGCAGGAGGTGCTGATCTCCACCCGGCCCACCGCGCCCTGCAGCACGGTCGCCTTGCCGAGCGCGGCGTCGAGGTCGGTGCGCCAGACGTTGCGCCCGTCGACGACCCCGGCCAGCACCGTCTTGCCGAGCAGCGCGGGGATCCCGGACACCGACTCCAGGTCGGCGGCCCCGGCCACCAGGTCGAGACCGATCGCGTCCACCGCGGTGCGGGCCAGCACCGGCAGGGCCGGGCCGAGCTCACCGAAGTAGCTCGCGACGAGCAGCCGCGGGCGCGACGGTGCCGCGGAGAGCCGGTCGTAGACCTTCCCCAGCAGCGCGATCTCCTCCGGCGTCCGGTCGGCGGCGAACGCGGGCTCGTCGAGCTGCACCCACTCCGCTCCGGCCGCGGCCAGCTCGGCGAGCAGGTCGACGTAGACCTCCACCAGCGGCCCGACCAGGTCGAGCGGCCGGAAGCCCTCCGGGGCCTCCTCCGCGGGCTTGGCCAGCAGCAGGAACGTCAGCGGCCCGATCAGCACCGGACGGGTCCGCACACCGGCGTCCGCGGCCTCGCGGAACTCCTCGACCGCCTTGCGGTCGGTGGGGGCGAGCCGCGTCCTCGGGCCCAGCTCGGGGACCAGGTAGTGGTAGTTCGTGTCGAACCACTTGGTCATCTCGCACGCCGGGATCCCCTCCCGGCCGCGGGCCATCGCGAACAGCAGGTCGAGGCGGTCCTCGGACCCGGCGATGCCGGCGAACCGCTCCGGGACCGCACCGACGGCCAGCGCCGTGTCGAGCATCTGGTCGTAGTAGGAGAACGTGTTCGACGGCACCGAGCCCAGACCCGCGTCGCGCAGGCCCGTCCAGGTGTCGCGGCGCAGCCCGGCGGCGGTCCCGCGCAGGGTGTCGCGGTCGATCGTCCCGGCCCAGTAGCCCTCGGTGGCGCGCTTGAGCTCCCGGTCCGGTCCGATCCGGGGGTATCCGATCACGGTGCTGCCCAGGTCGGTCCGGGCGCGGGTGGATGGTGCTGAGGTCACGGCTCTCTCCTCGCGAGCGCGGTGGAGGACCCGCGGTCGTGCACGAGGAGGCACGTCCGACACCCGGCGGCCGTCACCGGAGGGGTCTCCGGCGGGCACGGCGCGGCCCGGGTTCCGCACGGCCCACCCGCGAGGCCACGGATCCGCGCGCACCGGCGGTGCACGCACCGGCGGCAGGTCTTCGGACTCGTGGGCGTCGTGCTCGTTCCTACCGGCCGTCGCTTCCCAGGGAGTTCCCAGTGCTCGTGACGGCGGTCGTTCCCACTCACCGCTGCGGGGCAGTCCCGGAGTCACACCGGGTTCCCTCTTGCCTCGCGCCGTGGCCCGCAGGGCCGCGACGCGAACCGTCGGCACGGCCGACTGTAGGGCCATCCGGCCGCGGCGCAACCGGACGTGTGCCCCCTGTCACGTCCGGTCGCGCCGGGGTGTTCAGCGCAGCGCGGGGCGCGGGCCGGTGTTGGGGGTGTGCTCCGGGGTCGGCGGCGCGGGCGGCGGTTCCGCGACGCGGATCTGCTCCCGGGTCGCGCTGTCGGTCCCGCCCCGGGTCGCCGGGACGCCGCGACGGTCGGCCGGGGCCGAGGCCGTCGTGGTCGGTGCCGGCGACGGCCCGTCGGCGACGTCGATCCGGGTCACCCGCGCCGAGCCGATCTTGAACAGCGGCTGCTTCGAGACCGGGTCCCACGCCGAGAGCGTCGTCTCGTTGGCCGCGTGCCCGGTCGGGGTGCGCCCGTCGCCGTCGTCCCACCAGCCGTAGTGGAACGGGAGGAACACCACCCCGTCGCGGCCGCGCCCGACCCGGGCCGGGACCTCGACGGCGCCGCGGCGCGTCTGGACCCGCACCCGGTCGCCCTCACCGACGCCGAGCAGTGCGGCGTCGGCGACCGAGAGCTCCGCCCAGCCGTCCGGTGCCGCGCGGTTGAGCTGCGGCGAGCGTCCGGTCTTGGTGCGGGTGTGGAACTGGTAGGCGGTCCGGCCGGTGGTGAGCGCGAACGGGAAGTCCGGGTCCGGTGACTCGGGCGGCGCGACGTGCTCGCACGCCCGCAGGAAGGCCCGGCCGTGCGGCGGCGAGGCGAGGTAGTCCTGCCGCGACACGGCCTCGCCGGTGACCAGGTCGTGGCCGTAGGTCTCGCAGACGTCGGGGTCGGTGGCGAACACCCCGTCGGCGTAGAGCCGGTTCACCCCCGCCGGCTGCTCGTCGGTGCACGGCCACGGGATCCCGCTGCCGCCGCGCAGCGCGTCGTAGGACAGCCCCGAGTAGTCGCAGAGCCGCCCGCGGCTGCACTCGCGCCAGGCGTCGAACGCGCCCTCCGGCGTGGACCAGCCGATCAGCGGGGCGCCGTCGCGGTCGCGGAAGTCCATCCGGGTGCCGTAGTCGAGAAAGATGTCGAGGTCGCTGCGCGCCTCACCGGGTGGCTCGACGGCCTTCTCCGACAGGTGCACGACCCGGTTGACGTTGGTGAACGTGCCCTGCTTCTCGCCCCACATCGCGGCCGGCAGGACGACGTCGGCGAACTGCGCGGTCTCGGTCAGGAACCCGTCCTGCACGATCACGAACAGGTCCTCGCGGGCGAGGATCTCGCGGATCCGCGGCAGCTCGGGCAACGACACGGCCGGGTTCGTCGCGGCGATCCAGAGGAAGGCGATGTCCCCGGCCTCGGCCAGGCGGAAGATTTCCATCGCGTGCGTCGGCGGCCCGTCGTGCGGGATGAACGAGGCGTCGACGTTCCACAGGGCGGCGAGCTGGTCGATGTGGTCGGGGTTGTCCCAGTTCCGGAAGCCCGGCAGGTCGCCGTTCGTGCCGGCCTCGCGGGCGTTCTGCGCGGTGGGCTGGCCGTTCATCTGCAGCACCCCGGCGCCGGGGCGTCCGAGCATGCCGCGCAGCAGGTGCAGGTTGTTCACCGCGCACGCCGACGCGGTGGCCTGGTGGGACTGGTAGAAGCCCTGCAGCACCGTGGACAGCACCCTCTCGGACGTGCCGAAGATCCGGACGGCGCGGCGCAGGTCGTCGGCCGGGACCCGGCAGAGCTGCGCGACCCGCTCCGGGGTGTAGGGCTCGACGGTGGCGACGAGGTCGTCGAAGCCCAGGGTGTGCGCGTCGACGTAGGCGCGGTCGATCCACCCCTGCGCGACGAGCTCGCGGACCATGCCGTTGACCAGCGGGAGGTTCGTGCCCGGCAGCGGGGCCAGATGCACTCCCCCGGTGCGCTCGGCGGCCTCGGTGACCGGCGTCGTGCGCGGGTCGACGGCGACGACGACGGGTGGCTGCGGCCCCTCGATCCGGTCCAGGATCCGGCTCCACAGCACGGTCTGCGTCTCGGCCATGTTGTGCCCGAACAGGAAGACCGCGTCGCAGGACTCGATGTCGGTGTAGGTGCCGGGCTGGCCGTCGGAGCCGAAGGACTCCTTCATCGCCGCCGCGGCGGTCGCGGTGCACATCCGGGTGTTGCCGTCCATGTGCGGCGTACCGATGCCGGCCTTCCCGATCACGCCGAGCGTGTAGTACTCCTCGAGGAACATCTGGCCGCTGCCGTAGAAGCCGTGCGATGTCGGGCCGCGCTCGGCGAGCAGCCGGCGCGAGCGGTCCACGATCCGGCCCATCGCGGTGTCCCAGTCGGTCTCGACCAGCTCACCGTTCCCCCGGACGAGCGGGCGGGTCAGACGGTCGGCCGAGGTCGACGCCCGGCACGAGCCGTAGAGCCCCTTCGGGCCGAGACGTCCGTGGTTGACTACGTCGGCCGCGCGGCCCCGCACCCCGACCATCCTCCCGTCGGCGACGGCGATGTCGGCCCCGCACCCGTTGCTGCACAACAGGCACGCCGACTGCACCCAGTGGTCGACGTCGGCCTCGGTGACGCCGTCGTCGAGCCGCGAGTCGACGCGGACCGGCCACGGCATGTCACGGCCGACGGGGGTGCGCGTCCCCCAGATGTCGCTGATGCGGTCGGACACCGAACCTCCGAAGATCGTGAGCAATGCTTAGAAAGCGATTACCCACGCCTCGGGCAGATCAACACCAGCGAGACCGAGACCACACGATCGGGCTCAGCGGGACTGGCACCCCGGGCACCAGAACAGGTTGCGGGCCCGGTGCTCCGAACGCGCGATCGGCGTGCCGCAGACCAGGCACGGCTGCCCGGTGCGCCGGTAGGCGTAGACGACGCTCGCGCACACCCCGCCGGCGTCGGGCGGCTCGAGCAGCGCCGGGTCGTGCTCCGGGCGCAGCGTCTCGATCTTCCCGGCCCGCTCGCCCTCGCGGAGCATCTCCGACAGGTCCGCCCACAGCGCGTCGAAGCGTTCCCGGCCCAGCTCGCGGCCGGGCAGCATCGGGTCCAGCCCGGTCCGGAACAGGGTCTCGGCGCGGAAGACGTTGCCCAGCCCGGCGATCACGGACTGGTCCATCAGCAGCGTCGCCAGCGGTGAGCGGGACCTCGAGATCCTCGCCCACACGCGGTCGGGGTCGGCGTCGTCGCGCAGCGGGTCCTCGCCGAGACGGGCCCGCAGCGCCTTCACCTCGACGTCGTCGAACAGCTCGCAGGCACTCGGCCCGCGCAGGTCCGCGTAGTGCGTCTCGCCGACGATCCGCATCCGGACGGCGCCACGCGGCGGGTCGAGCGGGAGCCTCCGGTTGCCGAACCGGCCCCACAGCCCCAGGTGCACGTGCACGACGAGGTCCGGGCCGTAGACCTGGAACAGGTGCTTGCCGTGCGCCTCGACGCGTTCGAGGACCCGGCCGTCGACGATCTCGGCGCCGGTGGTGAAGCGCCGCTGCGGGCTGGAGACCTCCACCGGACGTCCGGCGTAGCGCTTCCGCTGCAGGCGGGCCATACGGTGCACGGTGTGGCCTTCGGGCATCCGATCAGAGTGCGGGAGCCCGCCGGGATCCGCGCGCCGGATCAGGCCCGGTGGCTGCCCGCACTCACCGGGGTGCGGTCGGTGGTCGTGCCGTCGCGACGGGTGGCGATCACGTGGTCCACCGAGAACCGTCCGGCACCCGACGCCGCCAGCGCCAGTGCGCCGATCGCGATGACGCCGACGAGCTCCCAGCCACCCTCGTCGACGAAGATCCCCTGCCCGAGGTGGGCGAACACCCCGGCACCGATCATCGTGGCGACCACCAGCAGCGCCGCGACCGGTGTGAACGCGCCGACGATCAGCGCCACCCCGCCGAGCAGCTCGACGGCCATCGTGAACACCGCCGCGACACCGGGCAGCGGGATGCCCATGCCGGCGAAGCCCTCGGCGACCGGCCCCACCCCGCGTCCGAGCTTCTGCACGCCGTGCGCGATCAGCACCACGCCGAGCACGACGCGGGCGATCACCAGGGCGATGTCGGACAGGGGGGAGCGAAGCGAGCGCATCGGGTGGGCCTCCGAGGTGGTTGAACCTTCATCCGTCCGGGTCCAGGGTAGAGGAACCACCCGAACCGGACGATCTCGGCGTCCGGCGATCCGGTCACACCGCCCGAGTTGCCGATCCGCGCCCCGCGCGTTTGCCTTCCACGCGTGGCTGCTCCCTCCGCGCTCCCGACCACGTACTCGACGCTGTCGCACCTCGAGTGCTCCCGCGACGGCTCCCGGCACGACGCCGACGTCGTCCAGGGCACCTCACCGGCCGGTGCCCCGCTGCTGGCCCGCTACGACCTCGAACGTGCCGCCGCGACCGTCTCCCCCGCCGACATCGCGACCCGGGCACCCGACCTCTGGCGCTACCACGAGCTGCTGCCGGTCCGGGACCCCGCGCACGTCGTGACGCTCGGCGAGGGCATGACCCCGTTGCTCGACCTCCCCCGCGCCGGCGCCCGCCTCGGCGTCCCCGGTCTGCGGATGAAGGACGAGGGCCTCGTCCCGACCGGCGCGTTCAAGGCCCGCGGCGCCGCCGTCGGGATCTCCCGGGCCGCCGAGCTCGGGGTACGCGCGGTCGCGATGCCCACCAACGGCAACGCCGGCGCCGCCTGGGCGTCCTACGCGGCGCGGGCCGGCATGGGGTCGCTGATCGCGATGCCGGTCGACGCACCGGAGATCACCCGCCGCGAGTGCGTCGTCGCCGGCGCCGAGCTCTACCTGGTCGACGGCCTGATCGGCGACGCCGGGAAGCTCGTCGCGGACGCCGTGCGCCGCCGCACCGGCTATCAGGACACCTCGACGCTGCGCGAGCCGTACCGCATCGAGGGCAAGAAGACGATGGGCTACGAGATCGTCGAGCAGCTCGGCTGGCGCGCCCCGGACGTCATCCTCTACCCGACCGGCGGCGGGGTCGGGATCATCGCGATCCACAAGGCGCTGCAGGAGATGCGGGAGCTGGGCTGGCTGACTGGGCCGATGCCGCGCCTGGTCGCGGTGCAGGCCGACGGCTGCGCCCCGATCGTCGACGCGTTCGACGCCGGGCTGTCGGAGTCCACCGCGCCCGCCGACGCGCACACGATCGCGTTCGGGATCACCGTCCCGAAGGCGCTGGGCGACTTCCTGGTGCTCGACGCCGTCCGCGACACCGGCGGCACCGCGATCGCGGTCTCCGACGACGAGCTGCTCGCCGCCCAGCACACCCTGGCCCGCGACGAGGGCACGTGGATCTGCCCGGAGGGCGGGGCGTGCGTGGCCGCGGTCGGGCAGCTGCGGGAGTCGGGCTGGCTCGACGGGTCGGAGGACGTCGTCGTGCTCAACACCGGCACCGGTCTGATCTACCCGGACACCGTCGCCGTGGACGTCCCGACACTGCCGGTCGACGGCCGGATCCCGGGCGGGGACGACGCGTGAGCGCCCCGGAGCAGGGCGAACGGCCCGGCGGTGTGATCGGGCTGATCGAACGCGTCGGCAACCGCGTCCCACATCCGTTCTACCTGTTCTGGTACCTGCTGATCGTCGTCGGCGCAGCGAGCGCGGTGCTCACCGCGACCGGCGCCACCGCACAGCTGCCCGGCGCCCCCACCGCCGAGCCGGTGCGCAACATCCTGTCCGTGAGCGGGCTGCAGCACCTGCTCACGACGATGGTCGACAACTTCATCGGGTTCCCACCGCTGGGTGTCGTCCTGACGGTGCTGCTCGGCGTCGGTGTGGCCGAGCGGACCGGGTTCCTGCGCGCGGTCGTCGCCGCGACCCTGGCGCGGGTGCCGGCCCGGCTGATGCCGTTCGCCGTCGTCTACGTCGCCGGGCAGGGCCACTTCATGGGCGACGCGGCGATGGTCATCCTGCCGCCGCTGGCCGCGCTGGCGTTCCGCTCGGTCGGGCGGCACCCGGTGGCCGGGGCGATCGGCGCGTTCGCGGCGACGGCGGTCGGCTACGGCTCCGGGCTGATCGTGGGCGCGCTGGACGCGAACCTCGCCGCCCTGTCGGAGCGGGTGCTCCCGCCGGGGACGCCGCCCGGGGTGGAGACCTCGGTGCTGATGAACTACTACATCCAGGTCGTCGCGGCGCTGATCCTCCCGGCCGTCGTCGGCTGGATACTCGTCCGCTTCGTCGAGCCCGGTCTGGCGCCGTACCGACCGGAAGACGATTCCGGCTCCCCGGACGACGAACCCGACGCCACCGTCACCCCCATGCAGCGCCGGGCCCTGCGGATCGCCCTGCTGGCGACGACCGGGTTCGTCCTCGTCGTGCTGGCCGGATGGCTGGTCCCCGACGGGCCGCTGCAGGGCGACGACGGCGCGCTGATCGACTCCCCGTTCTTCGACGCCCTCGTCCCGCTGATCATGATGAGCTTCCTGGTCGTGGGCATCACCTACGGCGCGCTCACCGGCGTGATCACCCGGGCCGCCGACGTGCCGGGCCTGATGGCGCAGGCGCTGACCCCGATGCTGGGGTTCGTCGTGATCGCGTTCTCGGCCGGGCAGTTCATCGAGATGTTCTCCTGGAGCCGGGTCGGGACGTGGCTCGCGGTGGAGGGCTCGGCCGGGTTGCGGTCGGCGGGCCTGGACGGGTTCCCGGCCCTGATGATCGCGCTCGTGCTGTGCTCGGTTCTGGCGATGCTGATCTTCTCCGGCGCCTCGCTGTGGGCGGTGCTGGCGCCGGTGCTGATCCCGGTGTTCGTCGGGCTCGGACTGCACCCGGCCGTCATCCAGGCGACCTACCGGATCGGTGACTCGATCACCAACCCGATCTCGCCGCTGAACCCCTACCTCTACGTGCTGCTGTCCACGACCCAGCGCTACGACAGCCGGTTCACCCTGGGCATGCTGTTCTCCCGGATGGCCCTGTTCGTGGTGCCGGTGACGGTGCTGTGGGTCGGCATCCTGGCGTTGTTCTTCTTCACCGGGACGCCGATGGGCCCAGGCACGACGATCGGCATCGGCGGGTAGGACCGCTCAGGCCGCGGCCCCGAGGCGCCGGGCCTCGTCGCGGGCGACCTGCCGCCCCGTCCCGCACACGGGGCAGCGCGTCTCGAAGCGGTTGCGCAGCGGCAGGACCGGGACGAAGAACAGCGTGAACCGCGTCCGGCGTCGGACGAGGGACTGCGGACCGGGGTGCCCGCAGACCATGCAGGCGAGGGCGACGAGCCCGAGCGGCCACTCCTTGCGGGACAGCCCGAAGATCACGAGCATCAGGCGTCCGCCTCGTCCTGGTTCGTACCGGTTCGGTGCGTCATGACCCGAGTGTGCCGGACCCCGGTCCATGATCGGCGTCCCGGCAGCGAACAGCACCGGTTCTGACGCCGATCGCTGCCGCCACGACGATCATCGAGGCCGACCACCGGGACCGACCGTCGGGGCCGGTCAGAACCGCCCGCCACCCCCGCGCCGTCCGCGCGTGGCCGAACCACCGAAGCTGCCGGGCGAACGGCCTCCGCCGCCGAAACCACCGCCGCCGGAGTAGCCGCCGCCGCCCAGCGCACCGGAGAGGATGCCACCGAGCACGAGGCTGCCCAGGTCGGCGGCGACACCACCCCGGCCACCGCCGTATCCGCCCGAGGACGGCCCCGACCAGCGCGAGACGTCGGACTGCGCCAGCTGCAACGCGGTGCGGGCCATGGTGTCGGCGGCCTGCGCCTCGGCGAGTGCGGCCGACGGGTCGCCGCCGGCCTCGGCCTGCTGCAGGTGCCGCCTGGCCTCGGCGAGGCGGGTGCGGGCGTCGGTACCGACGGCGCCGCGCCGGGTCGTGACGAAGTCCTCCGCCGCGCCGACGGCCGAGCGCGCGGTGAGCAGCGTCTGCTCCAGCGTCGCGGTGACCCGCCGGTTCCGCTCCTGCGCGTCCTTCGCCTGCGCGAGTCCCTGGTCGAGCGCGGTGTCGGCGTCGTCGATCAGGCGCAGCGCGGCGAGCGGGTCGGGCGGCGTCGCGCGCTGCGCGGTGTCGGCGGAGGCGAGCGCGGCCTCGGCGCGGGCGACGAGGGCCGCGAGCCCTCCCGGGTCACCGGCGGCCAGGATCGCGCGGGCCTCGGCCAGGTCCTGCTCGGTCTCGGCGCGGGCCGCGGCGATCCTCTCCCCGGCCGCGGCGAGGTCGGACTCCAGCCGCCCGACGCCGTCGAGCAGCGTCCCGGCCTGGGTGATCGCCTCCTCCGCGGCGCGGCCGGACACGACCGCGGCACTGCGTCCGGTCGCGGGCCCGGTCGATCCCGGTGCCGTCGTGCTCCCGGCTGCCGATGCCGGCGCCGGTCCCGCGTCCGTCTCCGCCGAGGCCAGCTCCATCCGGGCGGCCTTCAGCTCCTCCGCGGCGACGGCGAGCAGCTCGCGGGCCTGCCCGACGTTGCCGGACACGGGCTCCAGGGCCGCGGCGGCGTAGCGGGTGCGCAGCGCGCCGAGGGCCGCGTCGACCTGCGGGAGCCTCGTGTTCGCGGTGTCGAGGCTCGTCCCGAGACCGGCGAGGTACTCCGGCGCCCCGGCCTCGAGGTCGCGCAGGGCGTCGAACTCGGCGACCTGGGCGTCGAGGCGCGCGTCGGCGGTCCGGCAGGCGTGGATGATCTCGGCGAGCATCGTGCGCCTCGTGGGCTCGTCCTCCGGGATCTCGTCGTCGAGCTCCTGCTGCAGGGTGAAGCCGCGCAGCATCTCGGCCCGGGAGAGCTCCATCGCGCCGGCGAACCCGGCCACCGCCTCGTCGCCGAAGTGCGCGCGGGCGGCGGCGAGCTCCTGGTCGGAGGTGCGGACCGCGTCGTCGATCTCGAGCAGGGCCTGGCTGGCGCGGAAGCCGAGGTCCTCGGTCGAGACGCCGGTGAACTCGTCGTCCGGCCCGGGCCCGGCCGGTGGCGCATCCGGAGTGGGCGCCGCCGCTCGGTCCCTGCGACGCCGGCTGATCAGGTAGGCCCCGCCGCCGAGGACGACGATCCCGCCGACGACCGCGACCCCGGTCCCGATCGCACCGCCGCCACCGCCGCCCCGTAGCCCGTCCGCCAGGGCGACGGCGGCGCCGGAGAAGTCGTTCGCGGCCAGGCGCGGCTCGACGTCGTCGCGCTCGATCGCGTCGGTCCGCGACTCCGAGACCGAGAAGTTCTGGGAGAACGACGTCCCGTACGCCCGGTCCTCGGTCGCCACCGCCAGCAGGGCGTCGGCGTCACCGAGCTGCGAGCGCTGCGCGGCCCGGTCGGCCCACGTGCGGCCGTCGAGGTCGTCGAAGGAACGCACGTAGACCACGAACAGGTCGATGTTCTCCGACGCCCGCAGCTCGTCGATCGCGGCGCTGACCGCGGCCCGCCCGGCCGGGTCGAGCGCGCCCGCGCGGTCGGTGACCCGGTCGGCCAGGCGCGACGGAGGCTCGGCCGTCGCGGGCCCCGCCGCGGACAGCAGCGCGATCACCACCACCGCGACGAGTGTGGACAGTCTGCGCACGACGACCTCCGGCGAATGTTGAGGGGGCCATCATGTCGCCCCGGCCCCGCACCCACGCCGGAGGCCGCACTCGTGCCGCTCCTGTCCGGCATCGCGACACGGTCGCGTCATGAGTGCCGGCGCGGGTCAGGCGGTGCGCCCCAGCCAGCCGAGGATCCGTTCGTTGATCTCGTCCGGGCGTTCGACCAGCATGAAGTGCCCGACGCCCTCGATCAGCTCGGCCTCCGAGCCCGGACCGGCGTGGTTCGGGACGGTGGCGACCTGGGCGGCGTCCATGCCGTGGCAGCCGTCGTTGGTGCCGTGCAGGTAGAGCGTCGGCTGCGGGATGTCGCCGCCCCACGCCGCGGCCTGCCCGGCCGCCCAGGCCTCGGATCCGAAGCGCGTCGGGTCGAATTGGCCCCAGTAGTAGCCCAGCGCCGCCCGCAGGTGCGCCGGGTCGCGCAGTGCGTCGCGCAGGTGTCCGAGGTCCTCGGTCGCGTCGTGCCCCGGTGACCAGTCGCCCCAGATGTCGCGGATGAAGGCGAAGTCGTCCTCGCGGATCCGGTCCTCGATGACCTGCTGCATCTGGAAGTACCAGAAGTAGAACGACTTCTTGATCTGTTCGTAGGTCACCAGGTTGGCGCCGAAGATCTCGAACGGCGGGATGTTGAGGATGACGCAGCGCCCGAACAGCTCCGGGGCCCGGCTGCCGGCGCCCCACGCGCCGACCGCGCCCCAGTCGTGAGCGATCAGCAGTGCGTCGGAACCGGCACCGCCCAGGGCCCGGGCCAGGGCGATCTGGTCGGCCACCATCGTCGAGGTGTGCACGTGCGTCGGGTCGGCGGGCAGCGTCGTCGGCGCGAAGCTGCGGGCGAACGGCGCCATCGCGTGGAACCCGGCCTCGGCCAGGGCCGGGAGCAGGTGCCGGTAGGTGAACGGCGAGTCCGGGAAGCCGTGCATGCACAGTGCGAGCGGCCCCTCCCCGGCCTCCAGGTAGGTGAAGGTGATCCCGTTGGCGTCCATGGTCCCGCGTGCCAGGTCGGCCATCTCGACGTCCTCCTCGACGTGTGAGCTGCATCACCATGGTGGCTCAGATCCCGCGACGGGGGCGGCTCATCCTGCGACACCGACACCGACACCGACACCGACACCGACACCGCCCAGAGCCGGCGCATGATCGGCGTCCGGGGGGCGATGCGCGACGGAGGTGTCGCCGATCGCCTCCGAACCACCGATCACGACCCGCCTGCGCGTAGGTGACCCGCTCGCCGTCGAAGGTGAGGAACGGGCGCTCGCCGAACCTCCCGCTGCTCCGTCTGCGCCCCGTTGCGCCGACCGTGCGGGCGATCCGGCACCCTGGGGTCATGCCCCGTCTGCGTCCGGCCGCCGACCCGCCTCCCGCACCGCTGTCGCGGTACTGGAACGGCTACGTGGGCGAGTGCGCGTCGATGGTGACGCGGTTCCACCGGATCACCGGCGCGCTGCCGACCGGCCAGGTGCAGACGTGGCTCGGCGAGATCGGCAAGCGTCTCGACGCCGAGCTGGAGGCCGTCCGCCGACTGGCCACGGTCGGCGACTCGATCGAGCCGGCGCGGTTCCGCGTCCGGCAGGGCCCGGCCAAGCGGATCGCCGACCGTCTCGACGCCGCGAAGGCCGCGTTCACCGACGCCGTGAGCCAGGCCGCGGAGATCGCCGAGCAGGTCGCGCTCGACCCGACGCACAACGACGTCCGCGCACACCTGGAGGTCCTCGGCCGGCAGGCGACGCAGCTCGCGATCGCGACGCCGATCGAGGAGCCGGAGCCCGAGACCCCGCGACGGAAGTGGCGGCGCACCGCGTCCTGACCGTTTCTCGCGCAGCGGGCGCTCCCCGTCGCGGATAAAATACGAAGAATGGATCACACCGTTCTGCAGCCCGTCGGTGCCGAGGTGAACGGTGTGTCGCTGGAGGACATCGACGCCGCCACCGTCACCGATCTGACGGCCCTGCTCGCCGAACACGGGGTTCTGATCCTGCCCGGCCAGAACATCGGCGACGCGACGTTCGTGAGCTTTCTCGAACGTTTCGGGGAACTGACGTTCACCGTCGGCGAGACACCCGTTCCGGAGTTCGACGACCTGAACGTGATCAGCAACGTCGGGCGCACCACTCCCCCGAAGAGCACCTTCCACACCGACACCAGCTACGTGGCCCGGCCGCCCGCTTTCACCGCACTGCGCGCCGTGACGATTCCGCTCCAGGGCGGCGCCACGCAGTTCACGAACCAGTACCGGGCCTTCGACACGCTGCCCGCCGACGTCCGTGCCGACCTCGAGGGCCGGACGATCCGCCATGTCGTCACCGGCCTGGACCTCGGTGACGACGCCGAGACCGAGGCGGAGCACCCGGTGTTCCGCCGGCATCCGGTCTCCGGGCGCACGACGCTCTACCTGTCGACGCCGGCACGCTGCGTGTCGATCAGCGGCATGTCCGACGCCGCGTCGCAGGAGATGGTCCGCTACCTGTTCGAGCACTCGACCCGCGAGGACAACGTCCTGCGCCACGCGTGGTCTCCCGGCGACGTCGTCATCTGGGACAACGCGTGCGTGCTGCACCGCGCCGACCACGACGGCGTCGTCGGGGACCGGGTGATGCACCGTGGCATGGTCGCCGGTCCGGCGACGGTGGCCGCCTGAGCGCGGGTCAGCCCGTCGCGTCCTCGACGAGGTCCCGGAAGAGGTCGCGCACCTGCGTTCCCGCGGCGTCGGCCATGACGGCGACGACGCTCGTCCGCGCGAACGAGCAGTAGAGCCCCGCCTCCAGGAACCAGGGCGTCCCGGTCGGGTCGATCCGGAAGTCGAACAGGCTGTAGTGACGGCAGCCCAGCGCCACGTGGCACTTCTTCGCCGCGTCCCAGACCGCCTCGGTGACGGGGTCGGACGGATCGAGGATCCACGCCCGGTCGTCGGTCTTCGCCATGAGGTTCAGCTCGCCGTCGGCGTTGCGGGCGAGCTTGTCCTCGGCCAGCCGGATCGGTTTCGCGTCGGCGTCGACGTCGTACTCCTCGAGCGGCAGGCAGACCAGCTCGCCGTCGCGTTCGACCACCCCGCAGCGCACTTCGCGGCCCAGCTCGACGAACTCCTCGACCAGGGCGCTGCCGGAGTGTGTGAAGGCGTTCTTCAGGGCCACGTCGTGGTCGCCGTCGTCGCGCACGAGGGTGACGCCGACGGAGTTGTCGGTGTCCACCGGCTTGATCACCACCGGCGGGCTGATCGAGGGCAGGTCTCCGGGGCGCAGCTGCTCCCCCGCGGGCACGCCGACCCCGGCCGCGGCCACGACGGCGCGGGCCTTCGCCTTGTCGGCGCCGAGTGCCATGACGTCCGGCCGGTTCCCGACGTAGGGGATGCCGAGCAGGTCGAACAGCGCCCGGTAGTGCGTCATCCCGGGGACGCAGAACATCTGCGGCACCATCACGTCGATCCGCAGCCCGGTCAGGACCTGCACGGCCTCGGACAGCGGCATCGACTCCGCCGCCCCGATCGCCTCGGGGCCGAGGTCGTCCGGGAACCGCCACCGCCCGTCCGGGGTGACGTACGCGATGTGGAACGCGTACCTCCCGGGGTCGGCCGTCGCCGTCAGCGCGTCGCGGGCGTAGAGCCGGGAGAGCTCCGCGTGGAACTCGTCCACCGCCGACCCGACGAGGAACAGCACCTGCTTCATCGCTCAGTCCCCCGCCGGCTCGATCAGCTTGCCGATGTTGAAGTCGATCCGGACCCACTCCGTGCCGCGACGCACCGTGTCGAGCAACAGCGCCGGGATCTGCAGGTGGTGGACCAGCAGGAACGGCAGCGGATCGGTCAGGTCGAAGATCGCATCCTTGCCGCGTGCCAGCACCCCCAGCCGCTCCGCGATGCTCGACGGACGCCGCAGGATCCGCCAGATCTCGTGGTAGAGCCAGTAGGTCGGCCGGCTCTGCGGCGTCGGGTAGACGGTCGGGCTGTCGTCGTCCGGGTCGGCGGCGTCGAGGTAGGCCCGCGCGACGCCGGGGTGGTCGTAGAACATCGTGATCGCCGAGTGCGTGCGCGGGTTGCATTCGATCGCCATCAGGCGGCCGTCGTCGGAACGGATGAAGTCGAACGACACCTGCCCGGTGAGCCGCAGCTCGCCGACGAACGTCCGGACCCACGCCTCGATCTCCGGGTCGTCGACCATCCGATAGTTGATCTGGAACCCCGACGACGGGCAGCAGCAGTGCAGCCGGACGACGCCGTCGCGCACCGTGGCGTGCGTGCAGTACTCCTGCCCACGCACGAACTCCTGCAGGATCCAGGGGTTGTCCGGCGAGATCGGCAGGGACCGCACGAAGGCCGCCGTCTCGGCCGGGGTCGGGCGCGGGAGCTCGGTGAGGTCCATCCGCCGGACGGGGTCGTAGGCGAGGCTCTTGAGGATGTAGGTCCGCCCGGTACCTGTCCCGTGGCCCGCCCAGTCGAAGTCGATCACCTGCTGCGGGTCGGTGATCCGGTGACGGTCCGGGACGCCCAGCCCCATCGACGCGGCCAGCGTCGTGAACCGGTACTTGTCGTCGAGGGTCTCGACCATGTCGGCGTCGAGGTGGACGACGTCGCAGAGCGCCGAGAGCTCCTTCTTGGCCAGCGCGTCGTGGTAGCTGGCCACGGGGCTGCTGACCGGGACGAAGACGTCCACGTCCTCGGCACGCGCGACGGCGACGAGCGCGTCGACGTAGCCGTCGGACTCCGGCGTCGGCACGACGTGGAAGCGGTCGACCGCGCGGGAGAACCGGTGCCCGGTCAGCCGGTACTTCGCCGACTCGACCAGCACGACCCGGTGCCCCGCCCGGTGGAACGACCGCGCCAGCGCCAGAGCCTTGGTCATCTTGCCGCCGCTGATCATGATCGTGCGGGGTTCGGCGGCGACCTCCGGCACCGGCGCCGTGACCAGGCCCCGGAGCAGGCCCACCGCCGTGACCGCCACGTTGAGCGGCAACGCCAGTCCCAGAAGGGCCAGCGTCGCCGCCGTCTTCGGGACCGAGGTCATCGGACGTCGCCGCCGGTGGGCGCGCGCCGGATCAGGGTCAGGCCGTCCCGCAGGGGGACCAGGACCTGCTCGACCCGCGGGTCGTCGACGACGGCCCGGTTGAACGCGGTGATCGCGTCGCCGTTGACCGTCGACGGTCCCGACGACCACGGCAGGCCCTGCATCAGCGTGTTGTCGACGCAGACGACGCCGTGCGGCGCCAGCAGGTCCGACTCCAGCACCGCGTCCAGGTAGGCGGCGTAGCCGGCCTTGTCGGCGTCGATGAACACCAGGTCGAACCGGTCGCCGGCGTCGGCGAGGTGCCCGAGCGTCGCGATCGCCGGGCCCACCCGGACCGTGATCCGGTGCCCGCTGGGCGAGGAGCGGAAGCACGACTGCGCGAACTCCGCGACGTAGCCGTCGACCTCGCAGGCCACCACGTCGCCGTCCGGCGGTAGCGCCTCGGCCATCGCCAACGCGGAGTACCCGGTGAACATCCCGATGTCGAGGACGCGCCTGGCCCGCGTCGCGTGCACGAGGAACTTCAGGAACTGCCCCTCGACGTGCCCGGAGAGCATCTCCTGCTCCAGGTACGTCCCGGGCGCGGCCCGGCGGTCCCAGTCCTCGGCCTGCGTCCGGCGGACGAGCTCGGCCAGCTCCGGGGACTCCGGGGTGGTGCAGGCGTCGAGGTAGGGGTCGAGCCCACCCGCGAGCTCGCCGGCCCGGCGCAGGTCCGAGCGCAGCTCCTCGTCGATGCCCTCGGTGGCCTCCACGCGGCGAACCATGTCCTCGAGCAACGCCGCGAGGATGCTCGCCGGCGTCACCGGCCGCGGCGATCCCACGGAACGGGCGGTCGCCGTCACGACGCGGCGGCCGTTTCCACGCTCAGGGCGACCGGGCCCGGTACCGACCACATCTCCTCGCCCTCGTCGGCCGTCGCGAAGCCGCGGGCGATCTGCTTGTGGGCGACGAGCGCGCTGTTCAGCTCCTCGGTCGTCAGGTCGTTGACGAAGATGCAGGTGCCGATCGGGTGCGGGACGGCCGCGCGCAGCAGCCCGCCGCGGGTCTGCACGATGGAGTCGGTCGCGCGGGCCAGCAGCTCGGGCGTGAGGTACGGGCTGTCGATGGCCAGCCCGAGACCGCTGAACAGCCGCAGGATGCGGTCGCGGTCACCGGCGGAGATGTAGCCGCGCCGCTCGGCGATCGTGGCCGAGTACGCCATGTCGACGCTGATCGCGTGCCCGTGCAGCATCGGGACGTCCGGGGCCAGCTCCAGCGTCGGGCTCCAGGTGTGGCCGTAGGCGATGACGCGGTCGAGGTCGAGCTCGTGCAGGTTCGGGACCTCGAGCGTCAGCATCGTGTTGATCGCGTCGTAGGTGCCGCCGTGGGCCAGCTCGCGCAGCTCCGGGGACCCGTCGAGGTGTCCGAAGCGGGTGTCGAGGAGGTCCTCGCCGTACTTCTCCAGCAGGTCGAACAGCCCGCTGTTGGCGACCACCGAGATCTTGATCAGCTCGGCCATGCCGTTGCGGACCTGCGCCTTCGGCAGGGTCGCCAGGAACGAGAAGTCCAGCAGGACCTTCTCCGACGCGTGGAAGGCGCCGAGCCGGTTCTTGTACTTGCCGTGGTTGACGGCCACCTTCATCGCGACACTGGCGTCGATCAGGCCGATCAGCGTGGTGGGGATCCGGATGTAGGGCGCGCCGCGACGGTAGGTCGCGCAGGCGAACCCGGCGACGTCGGTTGTCAGGCCGCCGCCGACGACCAGCACCGGCTCGGTGCGCAGCAGCCCGAAATCGGCGAACGCGTCGACGATCGTCTCCAGCGTCTCCAGGCTCTTGGCCGTCTCGGTGATCCGGAGCGGGAACACCGTCAGATCGATCTCGTGATGGGCGAAGTAGGAGCGGATCTGTTCGCCGTAGAGGCCGTGGACGG
This sequence comes from Pseudonocardia sediminis, assembly GCF_004217185.1. Taxonomy (NCBI): domain Bacteria; kingdom Bacillati; phylum Actinomycetota; class Actinomycetes; order Pseudonocardiales; family Pseudonocardiaceae; genus Pseudonocardia; species Pseudonocardia sediminis. The sequence goes on from NZ_SHKL01000001.1 coordinate 4,340,451, forward strand.
TCTCGTCCAGCACCATCAGGCAGCGGCCGAAGGGCCGGTAGCTGTCCGCGATCTCCGTGTTCTCCGTCGAGAAGACACCGTGGACGTAGAGCAGGCTGAAATCGATCTTCTCCCAGCTCTCGACGTGGAACGCCGTCTCCGTGGCCGTCAGCGCTGCGCGAGGGTTGCTCATGAACTGCTCTCTCCGTTCCTGCGCAGGGCGCAGATTCCCGGCTGTTGATGTGATTTGGTGAGGGCTGTCGGGTGTGCCCTTCGGCGGACAGCGGGACGCCCGGAGGGTCCGGGGGCGTCCCGCGTGTCGGGCTATGCGGTGCGGGTGACCTTCTGCAGTTCCTCGAAGTCCAGACGGTCGACGCGCTGCGCCGCCTTGGCGAAGTCGTGGCCCGCGGTGTTCTCGTTCGGGAACGCCACACACGACAGTCCGGACGCGACGGCGGCGTCGACACCGTTGAGGTTGTCCTCGATCGCGACGCACGACTCGGCGGTCTCGTCGAGGGTGCGGATCGCGTAGGAGTAGGCCGCGCGGTCCGGCTTGGGCTGGTCCACGGTGGAGGAGTCGACGATCAGGTCGAAGTCGCCGACCGTGATGTCCGGGCCCAGCGCGGCGACGAGCGCCCCGACGTTGTCCGGCGAGGTCGTGGTGACCAGGGCGACCTTCGACCCCTTGTCCTTCGCGGCCTTCATCGTGTCGATGACGCCCGACCGGGGCCGGACCCCGGACCCGGCGAGGCTCTCGCGGAAGAACTCCGACTTGGACTCGTGGACCGCCTTGGCGTCGACGGTCGCGCCGACCGACTCGGCGTACTCGGCGATGCGCTTGGCGCCACCGCTCGACTCGAGCATGCCCAGGTAGGTGTCGCGGTCCCAGTTCCAGTCGAGACCGTGCGCGGCGAACGCGCGGTTGAACGCCGTGCGCTGGAGCTCCGACGTGTCGGCGATCGTGCTGATGGAGCCGAACAGAATGGCTGACATGGTGAGGCCCTTCCTCGAACAGGAGAGATGAAATGGGCACAAGAAAACCGCCCGCGTCCGCGTTCACGCGTCCGGGCTGAGATGTTCTGCGTTGTCTGACGACACCTCCGCCCGTGGCTGGACGGGAGTGGCGTAGGAAAACGATGGTGCGCGGGAATCGGAGGGGTCGGTGTCGGGACAACTGTCGACGATGTCGCGGGAATGACGGTGCACGGCGTCGCGACGCCGTGCGTGATCACTGCGTGCCGTCGACGAAAACCGGCGCCGACAGCACCGTTGAGCGACAACCTCCTCGCGCCGCTCTATTTCCAGTATCGGTGCTCGGTGGGGTTCGGCAACTCGAACTCGGGTCGATTTTCGCGGGCGACCGTCCACCCCGGCGACCACAGCGGACCCTCGGCAGGCCTTGTCCCGGACCGTCCGGGCCCCCGGGGCCTCCCGTCACACGAGCGGAGCGCCCTTGCCCAGCCACTGCCAGGCGGCGTTCATCCCGAACGTGAGCTCGCCGCCGAGGACCTCCGCGGCCGTAGCGTCGTCCAGCGGGTAGCGCACGTCGGACTCGCGCGTGGCCACCAGCGAGGCGAACAGCCCGGCCGGCCCGCCGGAGTCGGCACGCAGCGCCCCCACGACCGTCCGGTACTCGGTCCGCACCAGCCCGTCGACCGCCGCCGCCGTCACCGCGTGGTCGAAGTCCAGGCCCAGCTCCTCGTCCAGGACGACGCTCCGGCGCTCGGCCAGCACCCCGACCAGCACCGGGTGCAGGCGCGGGTAGTCGCCGACGGCCCGGTCCGGGTCGACCGCCCACTCCCCCGACTCACCCTCGTCGAACGCCAGCGCGCAGAACTCCCGGTAGAAGGCGTTGAGCGCGAGCAGGCGCAGGACCACCACGCCGCGCTCGATCTCGGTCCCCGCCGCCGTCAGCCTCGACCCGCCGAGCACCCGCCACGCCCACGCGGCCCACTCGACCTCGGAACCGTCGCGACGGACGTCGAACACCGACCGGACGACCTCGACGAGATCGCCGAACTCCTCGTCCGGATCGGGCCCGTCGAGAGCATCGGCCCAGGGGTCGGTCATCGGTGCTCCTAGATGGTCGACGTCGCGAAACGGCTACCCGGCAGCCTGGGTCCGTCGCGTCGATCCTGCACGTTCCTTCTTCTGCCTGGTCCATCCGGGGTAAGCGAGGCAGTCTCCGTTTCCACGCGAACCCCGACGCGTTGACCTCTTATGGACAGCGCCGAGCCTGACGAAGCCGTCGTCGTCCCTCTGGGGGACAGCGGTGCCACAGATCCTTGGGAGCTCCTGGCCCGAGGCGAGGGAGCCGTGCTGACACGCGAGCCCGCCGGAAGCGTCGGGACGGGTGCGTGGGGACCGACGTTGCGGTCTACCAGCGCACTGGGGAAGCACCTCGCGGAGATGGCAGGACGCGGCGCAGATGTGATAGGCCCCGGAGGGGCTCGATACAAGCTTCAGATGCCGAAGGGCTACGGGGAGGACGACCTCCTCCGTGCCGTGGGCGGCGGACTGCGTACGGCAGTCGCCCGTCCCGACGGCAGATTCGCCGGACAGGCCAAGCTCATCCCGATCAAGCCCATGGATCTGGTGAAGGGGGTGAGCCCAATCGGCCTCGGCCTGCTCGCCCTCACCATCGCCGGTGAGATGGCCGGCGGTGATGAGCAGGCCCGGACCCTGGCCGCGATCGAGCGTGGTGTCGACCGTCTGAACACCCGGTTCGACATGGAGGACGACGCCCGGCTGCGTACCGCCGAACAGACCATCCGCGCTGCACACGCAGCGCTGCTCGACGGCGCGTCGATTCCCGAGAGCGTGGGGCTCGGGTCGGCGATGACCAACCTGCAGGTCATCCGCAACCGCTCCGAGGCGCTGCTCGTGGGATGGGAGCGGGTCGTGGCCGCCCTACCCCACGGAGAGACACCCGGCGTCGCGCTGCGTGCCGCGCTGGGTCAGGTCGGCGATCTGGGGTGGGAGGCCTTTCCTGCTGCGGTCCGGACGGCGTACCACTCGCTGGCGTTGGACAGCAGACGGATCATGCTGTCCGCCGCCGAGGCCCAACTGCGCAACCCCGGCTCGTCGTTGACAAGCTTCCGCGCCGCGGTGGAGGAGGATCTCGCGGCCCGGGCTCGCGAATTGGACCGACTCCGCACGTTGCTGGAGCGGCTGTCCAGGACCCCACTCACGATCTCGACCTGGGGTGGCGGGGTACTGCCGCACCTGGTGACCGACGGCGCGGTCGAGAACGCCCGCGCCCAAGCCCTGTTCGCGACGTTGCACTGGACCTTGACCGCCCAGGCGCCGGTGAGCCCGACCACCTCCACGATCACCGTCGACGCACGGCCCAACGGCGACCTCCAACTGGTTCGTCCGGCCTAGCAGTTCCGCCGGTACCTCGAAGACACGGCGTGACGGTGTCAGGATGGGGGGATGACGACCACCGAGCCGAAACCCTCCGGCCTGGACCTCAACTGGGTCGACCCGGACGTCCGACCGCAGGACGACCTGTTCGCCCACGTCAACGGCCGGTGGCTGAGCACCCACGAGATACCCGAGGACCGGTCGCAGGACGGGGCCTTCCGGGTCCTGCGCGACCGCTCCGAGGACCACGTCCGCGAGATCATCGAGGAGTCGGCCCGCTCGTCCGCCGAGCCCGGCTCCGACGCCCAGAAGATCGGCGACCTGTACGCCTCGTTCATGGACACCGATCGCGCCGAGGAGCTCGGGACCGCGCCGCTGCGCCCGCTGCTCGACGAGGTCTATGCCGCAACTGACCGCGCCGCGCTGGCCGCGGTGCTCGGCCGTCGCCAGCGTGAGGGGCGCGCGTCGCTCTTCGGGGACTTCATCTCCACCGACGCCAAGGACTCCTCGCGCTACATCGTGCACCTGAGCCAGTCCGGCCTCGGGCTGCCCGACGAGTCGTACTACCGCGACGAGGGCTCGGCCGAGATCCGCGCCGCCTACGTCGAGCACCTGCAGACGATGGCCGAGCTGGTCGGCCTGGCCGAGCCGGTCCGGGTCGCCGAGCAGGTCATGGAGCTGGAGACGGCACTGGCCGCCGAGTCCTGGGACCGGGTCACCAACCGCGACGCGGAGAAGACCTACACCCTGATGACCGGCGCCGAGCTGCGCGCCCATGCCCCGGAGTTCGACTGGGACGCCTGGCTCGACGCGCTCGCCGTCCCGGCCGGTGCGTTCGACGAGGTCGTGGTCCGCCAGCCCGGCTTCGTCGCCGCCGCGGCCCGGCTCTGGGCCGAGCGACCGCTGGAGCAGTGGCAGGCGTGGCTGGCGATCCACGTCGCGTTCGCCTGCGCGGACTACCTCAACGGCGAGATCGTCGAGCAGGACTTCGCCTTCTACGGCCGCACCCTGTCCGGCACCCCGACGCTGCGGGAGCGCTGGAAGCGCGGCGTCTCGATCGTCGAGGGCGCGCTGGGCGAGTCGGTCGGCAAGCTCTACGTCGAGCGGCACTTCCCGGCTGCGGCCAAGGAGCGGATGGTCGAGCTGGTCGCGAACCTGGTCGAGGCCTACCGGCAGTCGATCTCGACGCTGGACTGGATGAGCCCGGCGACCCGGGAGCGGGCGCTGGACAAGCTCGGCCGGTTCACGCCGAAGATCGGCTACCCGGACAAGTGGAAGGACTACTCGACGCTCGAGGTCCGGCCCGACGACCTGCTCGGCAACGTCGCCCGTGCCGGTGTGTGGCGCAACGACTTCGAGTACGCCAAGCTCGGCGGACCGGTCGACCACGACGAGTGGCTGATGACCCCTCAGACGGTCAACGCCTACTACCACCCCCGCATGAACGAGATCGTGTTCCCGGCCGCGATCCTGCAGCCGCCGTTCTTCGACGCCGACGCCGACGACGCCGCGAACTACGGCGGGATCGGTGCCGTGATCGGGCACGAGATCGGGCACGGCTTCGACGACCAGGGCTCGCGCTACGACGGCGACGGCAACCTCACCGACTGGTGGGAGGCGGGAGACCGCAAGGAGTTCGAGACCCGCGCCCAGGCGCTGATCGACCAGTACAGCGCGCTGTCGCCGGCCGGGCTGCCCGACCACAAGGTCAACGGCGACCTGACCGTCGGCGAGAACATCGGCGACCTGGGCGGTCTGACGATCGCCCTGCGGGCCTATCGGATCGCCTGCGGCGACACCGAGCCTCCGGTGATCGACGGTCTGACCGGCCTGCAGCGGGTGCTGTTCGGCTGGGCCCAGGTCTGGCGGGCGGCCACCCGTGACGCCGAGGCGATCCGACGGCTCACGACCGACCCGCACTCGCCGCCGGACCTGCGCTGCAACGCCGTGGTGACGAACCTGGACTCGTTCCACGAGGCGTTCGGCGTGGAGGAGACCGACGCCCTGTTCACCGAGCCGGGCAAGCGCGTCCGTATCTGGTGACCCCGTCCCGGCCAGGACCGCGATGACGCGGTTCACGGCCGGGTCGGAGGTGCGTGTCCGTCGCCGCCGTCCTCGGGCCGACGCGGTTCGGCCGGCGACGACGTCGGCGCGCGGAGCCGGCATCGGAGGGACACCTCGGTCCGTCCGAGGACGGTGTGCAGGACCGCGCAGTCGCAGGTGATCCCGGCGCGGCGGTACTCGCCGAGGACGCGGTCCGCGGGCAGCCGGTACCGCTCTGCCCACTCCCCCGTGCAGCGCAACGTCCCGTCGCAGCCCCACACCCGGGTCCCGTCCACGATCGCGGTCGCCAGGCTCTCCTGCAGGGAGGCACCGGCCGCGGTGATCTCCGCGGCGGACGGCGGGTCGCCCGGCGGGTCGTCGTCGAACAGGTCGTCGTCGAGATCGTCGCCCTCGACGCCGTTCCCGAGACCGTGGTCGTCGTCGAGGCGGTCGGACCACTCGTTCTCGGCCGCGTCGAGGATCTCGTCGAGGACCTGGTCGACCGCGTCGTGCAGGACCGCGCGCCAGTGGTCGACCGAGAACGGGGTGGGGCGGCGGACGTCGTCGATGCTCATGGGGGACACGATGACCGGCACCCCTGACAGTTCACAGGAGTGAACGCGTCCGCGACGGGTACCCCGGCTCGTCCGGGCAACCGAGGGTGAGGAGCGTCGTCATGGTGCAGAAGTTCGCGAAGGGCAGCTGGGTCGCCTGGAACTGGGGCAACGGCCGTCCGGAGGCAAAGGTCGTCGACCACGCCACCGACCGGATCGAACGCACCATCAAGGGCACGAAGCAGAGCCGCAACGGCACCGAGGACAACCCCGCCTACGTGCTGGAGCAGTCCGACGGGCAGACCGTGCTCAAGCTGCACAGCGAGCTGGAGAAGGCCTGATCACGTCGACGAGGTGACGGGCGGGGCGGCCGTCACCGACGTCCGGGCACCGACGGCGACCGCTGCGAGGGCCACGACCGGGAGCACGGCGTAGATCGCGGGCAGCTGGTAGCCGCCGATCTCGCCCATCCAGCGCAGGGCCACGTAGCCCGACACGACGAGCGAGGCGGACAGGCCGATCGCCATCGTCGTCGGCTTCTTGCCCACCAGGAGCAGTGCCGCGCCGACGATCGTCGCGACCCCGACGGCGAAGACCACCCCGGCGACGCCGAGGGCCTCGTCGGTGGTCATCGGATCGGCCTGGTCGGCGGTCGCACCCATCCCCATGGCACCGAGCGCGCAGGCCAGACCGTGCAACAGCCCCAGAACCGCCGCCACCGCGTAGTAGACCCGCACCGCCGCACCTCCGCACCGTCACCCGGTTGGCCCGGGCGTCGCGAGGATAGTGGCCGCGCCCGGAGCCCGGGACGGTGTTCCTACGCAGGCTCCACCGGCGGGACGGTCCCGGAGGCGAGGGTTCTCTGCACCCATGTGACGTCGTGCCAGCCGCCGAACTTCCACCCGACCCGCCGGTATGTCCCGACGACCTCGAAGCCCAGCGCGCGGTGCAGGCCCCCGCTCGCCTCGTTCGGCTGCGTCATCCCGGCCACGGCCACCAGGTAGCCGCGCTCGACCAGCCGTGCGAACAGGGCCTCGTAGAGCGCACGCCCGGCGCCGGTCCGGCGCACGCCCGGGCGCAGGTAGACGCTCACCTCGCAGGTCCACCGGTAGGCCGCGCGGGGCTTCCACTCGCCGCCGTAGGCGTAGCCGAGCACCCCCGCCGTCGTCGACGGCGACGAGCCACGCGTGACGGCGGTTCGCCCGCTCGATCCTGTCGGCCATCCCGGCGCCCGTCGGCGGCTCGGTCTCGAACGAGATGACGGTGTCGGTGACGTAGGGCGCGTAGATCGCGGCGCACGCCGCCCCGTCGTCGCGGGTGGCCGGGCGGATCAGCACGAACCCACCGTAGAGGTCGCCCACGACGGAAATCACCCACGCACACCGCCACCCGATCGGGGATGCTCGGGCGGTGACGAGTCGCGGCGTGAGTGCCGGAAGCAGTACCGCCGACCCGGCCGCGACGCCGCGGATCGGTGCGCTGGCGATCGTGCTGGGCCTGCTGTTCGGCCTGGCCGGCACGAGCACGTCGGGGGTGACGGTCGCGCTCCCGCAGCTCGCCGGCGATCTCGAGGTCAGCACGGGTGCCGCGACCTGGGTGATCTCCAGCTACGCCGTGGCCCTGGCGGTGGCGACGCCGGTGCACGGCCGGCTGGCCGACGCGGTCGGGATCCGCATCCCGCTCTGCGGCGGCGCCACGCTGATGGCGGCAGGTGCGATCGCCTCGGCGGTGTCGCCGAACCTGACCGTGCTGCTCGTCGCCCGGGTCGCCCAGGGTCTCGGGGCGGCCGCGATCCCGGTACTGGCCTCGGCCCTGCTGTCCGCCCGGCTGGACGGCGACCGCCGGCAGGCCGCGCTCGGCCGCCTCGCCGGGACCGCCGCCGTCCTGTCCGCCCTCGGCCCGCTGATCGGGGGCGGTCTCGAGGCCGTCGGCGGCTGGCACGCCGCGGTCGCACTCCCCGCCCTCGCCCTGCTGGCGCTGCCCTACCTGTGGCGACGCTCGGTCGTCGCCGGTGACGGCGCACGGGTCGACGTGCTCGGCGCGCTGTTCGTCGCGGTCGCGGCCAGCGGCCTGGTCCTGCTCATCCAGTCCCCCGCCACCGGCGTCGCCGCCGCGGTCGCCGGCGCGATCCTGCTGGTGCTCGGTGTGCCCGCGGTGGTGGCGTGGACCCGGGTCCGCCCGGAGGGCTTCCTCCCGCTCGCGGTGATCGGCAACGGGATCGTGATCCGGAGCGCGCTGTGCGCCTCCGCGCTGCCGGCCAGCTGGTTCGCCCTGCTGCTCGGCATCCCGCTGACCCTGGCCGCGCTCGGCTGGACCCCGTTGACGACCGGGCTCGTCCTGCTTCCGGCCGCCGCACTGGGCCTGTTCTCCCCCTACCTGTCCGCGGCCCTGATGAGCCGGGCCGGGCCCCGCCGCACGCTGCTGGGCGCCTGCGCCGCCGCGGCGACCGGACTGGCCGTGGCCGCCGGAGGGGCGGCTCTCGGCTCGGCCTGGCTGCTCGGCGGCGCGGTTCTGCTCGTGACGGCCGCGTTCGTGACCGGGCAGCCGGCGATGATCGCGGCGGTGAGCGGAGCGGTCGCTCCGGACCGTCGTGGCGGCGCGATCGGAGTCGCCACCCTGGCCTTCCTCACCGGTGCAGGCATCGGTACGGCGGTCGTTGGCGGTCTGGCGAGCGTGATCGGGACCGCGGGTGCGCTGCTCGTACTGCTGGCCCTGCCGCTGGTCGGCTCGACGCTGCTGCTGTCCGGACGGTCGGACGCACGCTGCTCGCCGGCGTCATGAGGCCACCACGCTCGCTGACCGGAACGTCTCCCCCGGCATGTCCCGGCGTAGCTTCCAGGTGATCGCGATCGGCCGTTCGCCCTGGTGGGAGTCGTAGTCGCACAACCCGAGACAGAGGAACGGCGCGCCCTCCCCGACGTCGTCCTTCGGCGACTCGCGCACGAACAGCGTGACGTGCGATCCGCGCTCGCGGTGGCCGAGGTAGCGACGTCCGGTCTCCGACGCGATCGACGTCGCGTTCTGCGACTCCCAGTGGAACAGGTCCGGGCGCAGCGCGAAGTCGCGGTACATCGTGGTCGGCGAGAAGTCCCGCTCGGTCTTGCGGAGGTTGACCAGCAGTGCGTCCGTCGCGGTCTCCGGCGCCCACGCCACCCCAGTCGCGTGGCCGTAGGCCTTGCGGGTCATCGACGCCCAGTCCAGTGCCGCCAGGATCTCCTCGCGACGGTAGTGGGCGTGGCTGCGCAGCGGGACGTGCTGCATGCCCTCACCGAGCGGTTTCGGCAGGTGCCGGGCCCGGTCGAGCGAGTAGGCGACGAGTTCGCGCAGCTCCGCGCAGACGGCCGGGTGGCGTCGCAGCCGGGACAGGCCGTCGTCGTAGGAGTCGAAGCCACCGCGGTCGGGCCAGAGCGTGAAGAACAGCATCCGGGCCAGCCGCTGGTCGCGTTCAGTGAGATCCCCGTAGGCCGGTCCGGCCGGGTCGGCCAGGCGGCCGTAGACCTCGGCGCGCTCCGGGTCGTCGACGTGGGTGAAGGAGGCGACCCGCTTGAGCAGGTCGACCTCGTTCGGCCCGACCGGCGCCGTGGGCAGCCCGGCCTCGCGGCGCAGCCCGGTCCACGAGCCCTTGCCCTTGTAGAGGTCGGCGAGCTCGGTACCGGACTCGCGCAGGTACCCGGCGAGGGTCAGGTCACCGTGCGATCGGACGTCGGCGACGAGGTCGCGGCGGGTGAACCGCAGCTGGGACCGGACGCTGTCGAGCACGGTCCGCTGCGCGACCGCGTCGAGCACCATCGCCGAACCGGACGGCAGGAACGGGAACCCCTGCTCGACGTCGCGTTCGAGGCCCTTGCGGGTGCTCCCGGTCAGGGCGCGGTAGCGGACGTCGAACCGGAACTCGCGCCGGTGCTGGCCGATGAAGTCCAGCGCCGTCAGCACGGCCTTGCCCGGCGCGCGCCGCAGACCGCGGCCGAGCTGCTGCAGGAACACCGTCGCGCTCTGCGTCGGGCGCAGCATCAACACCGTGTCGACCTGCGGGACGTCGAGGCCCTCGTTGAACACGTCGACGGCGAACAGGCAGTTCAGCTCGCCGTCGCGCAACCGCCGCAGGGCCTCGTCGCGCTCGACCTGTGGGGTCCGCCCGGACACCGCCAGGCTCGGGATCCCGGCGCGGGTGAACACCTCCGCCATGTACTCGGCGTGCGCGACCGAGACGCAGAAGCCCAGCGCCCGCATCCCCGTCACGTCGGTGACCTTGTCCCGGGTCTCTCGGACGATCTTCGCGGCGCGGGCGTCGTTGCCGGTGTAGAGGCCGTCGAGGGCCTGCTCGTCGTACCGGCCGGCCTTCCACTCGACGCCGCGCAGGTCGACGTCGTCGGCGATGCCGAAGTAGTGGAACGGCACCAGCAGGTCCGCCGAGAGCGCGTCCCAGAGGCGCAGCTCGAACGCGCTGCGGCCGTCGAAGCGGTCGCGGACGTCGGCGCCGTCGGCGCGTTCGGGCGTGGCGGTCAGGCCCAGCAGCTCGACGGGGCGCAGGTGCGCGAGCAAACGCTGGTAGGTCGCGGCCTCGGCGTGGTGGAACTCGTCGACGACGACCACGTCGAAGTGGTCGGCCGGGATGTTCTCGACCCCGTACGCGGCGAGCGACTGGACGCTGGCGAACACGTGGTTCCAGCGCTGCGGCCGTTCGCCGGCGACGTAGGTCTCGCCGAACGCGCCGTCGGCGAGGACGGCGCGGTACGTGCGCCGGGACTGCTCCAGGATCTCCTTGCGGTGCGCGACGAACAGCAGCCGCGCCCGCGGGAGCGTCCGCGCGAGCTGCGCGTAGTCCAGTGCCGCGACCACCGTCTTGCCGGTACCGGTCGCGGCGACGACGAGGTTGCGGTGCCGGTCGTGCACGACCCGCTCCGCGTCGAGGGCCTCCAGGATCTGGGCCTGGTGCGGGTAGGGGCGGACCTCCAGGCCGCTCAGCGTCGTGCTGGCCTTGTCCGCCCGGTTGGCGCCCAGAGCATCGGCGAGCCGCTCGGAGTCGGCGGGGACGTCCGGGGCGTAGGGCGTGAACTCGGGCGCGGACCAGTAGGTGTCGAACGTCGAGGTGAACTTGCGGATCAGGTCCGGCGTCGCGACCGAGGACAGCCGCACGTTCCACTCGAGGCCGTCGACCAACGCGGACCTCGACAGGTTCGAGCTGCCGACGAAGGCGGTGTCGAACCCGGTCTCGCGCCGGAACAGCCACGCCTTGGCGTGCAGCCGGGTCGTCGCGCTGGCGTAGCTAATCTTCATCTCGGCGCCGTGGCGTCGCACCAGCTCGTCGACCGCACGTTGTTCGGTGGCGCCCATGTAGGTCGTGGTGATCACCCGGAACGGGACCTCCCGCTCGTGCAGCACCTCCAGCTCCGCCTCCAGCAGCCGGATGCCGTGCCAGCGGATGAACGCGCACAGCAGGTCGACGCGGTCCGCGGAGGTCAGCTCGGAGCGCAGCTCCGCGTGCAGGGTCGGCTCGCCGCGGGTGTTGGTGAGCAGTGCGGCGTCGGAGAGCGGGGTGAGCGGGCGGTGCACCTCGTGCACGCCCGGCGCGATCTGGCGGGTGAGGGCGATGAGTTGCTGCAGCTCGTCGTGCAGGCGTTCGTCCCGGGCGCCGTCGACGACGTCGATCAGGCGGTTGACCAGCTCGACCCGCTGCTCCGGGTCCTGCTCGGCCAATGCCCGCTCGACGACGGCGGCGACGTGGCGGGCCAGCACGCGCGGCGCCGTCGCGTCGGCGACGCCGTCCCAGCGCGGGGTCAGGTCGGCGGCGACACGGGCGAGCGCGGCGTCGAGCCCGGTGGTGCGCAGGCTCTCGTGGGCACCGGCGCGGAGCGGTTCGGACACGGGTCCCCGTTCGGCTGCTGATCTCGGACAGGTGAAGCATCCCGCGGACCACCGACAATTCCCGGCGTCGCCGGATCACCGCCGGCGGGCCGGCGTGTCGGAGAGCCGCTCCGGATCCCGATCCGGATGAACGGACCGTATCCACACGAAACTCTCACGCCGTACGCTTCGCCCGTGCAGAAGGACGTGTGGCGGACGGTGACCCGGTGAGCGGACTCTTCGCGTTGCTCGACGACGTCGCGGCGCTGGTGCGGCTGACCACGTCGTCCCTGGACGACGTCGCCGGCGCGGCCGGGCGCGCCGGGGCGAAGGCGGCCGGAGTGGTCGTCGACGACGCCGCGGTCACGCCCCGCTACGTGCAGGGGCTCAAGCCCGAGCGCGAGCTGTCGATCATCTGGCGGATCACCAAGGGCTCGCTGCGCAACAAGCTGCTGATCATCCTCCCGGTCATCCTGCTGCTGAGCCAGTTCGTGCCGTGGCTGCTCACGCCGATCCTGATGATCGGTGGGGCGTACCTCTGCTACGAGGGCGCGGAGAAGATCTGGGAGAAGCTCGCCGGGCACGAGGCCGACCCCTCCGAGCGCGAGGATGCGGCCGCCACCGACCCCGCCGAGCACGAGAAGACCGTCGTCTCGGGCGCGGTCCGGACCGACTTCATCCTCTCCGCCGAGATCATGGTCATCGCGCTCAACGAGGTCGCCTCCGAGGGTCTCGTCTCCCGCGCGATCATCCTGGCCGTCGTCGCCGTCGCGATCACCGCGCTCGTCTACGGCGTGGTCGCGCTGATCGTGAAGATGGACGACGCCGGTCTGGCGCTGGCGAAGCGGAACTCGGGCGCGGTGAGCGCGTTCGGCCGCGGGCTCGTGCGGGCGATGCCGATCGTGCTGTCGGTGCTCTCGACCGTCGGGATCGCGGCGATGGTGTGGGTCGGCGGGCACATCCTTCTCGTGGGCGTCGACGAGCTCGGCTTCCACCCGCCGTACGCGTTCGTGCACCACCTCGAGGTGCTCGTCGCCGACGCCACCGGCGCGCTCGGCGGGTTCCTCGGATGGCTCACGAACACCGTCGGATCGGCGATCGTCGGGCTGGTCGTGGGCGCGATCATCGTGGCGGTCATGCACGTGATCCCGAAGCGGAAGAAGCAGGCCGAGCGCGCCTGACGTGCTCGTTCAGTCCGGGCCACCGTCGGCGAGTCCGGGGACGTTGAACAGCACCTCGCAGTCGCAGAAGCCCCCGTTCTGCTGGAGCCTCCCCTTCAGCTCGACCCACGGCACACCGGCCGTCGTCGCCCATCGCTGTGCCGCTCGCAGTGTGCCGTCGCAGCCCTGTCCGGCCATCGTGGCCTCGATGTGCGCGGCCAGCTCCCGGCGCCGCCCGGCATCGAGACCGACGTCCGGGGGCGGAAACTCCTCCTCGTCGTCGTTGAACCTTTCGTCGTAGAGGTCGGGGCCGTCGTCGATCTCCCAGGGGGATCGATATCCGGATGCGGTGGGACCGGTCCAGCGGAACTCGTCGAGTGTCATGGCCGGAGGCTGACATCGACCCCCGACATTTTCCGAGATCCGGAGCAAGCCGACACGTCACCGATCCAGGGCAACCGGCGTCTCCGACCGGGACCGGCCGGACCCCGAGGGCGCGTTCACAGCCGGGCCGTCTGCACGATGTCGCGGAGCTCGGCGTCGAACCGCTGTCGCACCTCTTCGGCCCAGTGCGGCCCGGTGAGCCGCGGGTCCGGGTCCGGGCGCTCCCGTACGGTGATCTCGTCGAGGTAGACCTCGAACAGGCTCTGGATCCCCGTGATGATCCCTTCCAGCAACGACCGGCCGGGCTCCAGCGGGTCGAGGACCGTCGAGATCTCCCGGTCGTGCCGGCTCCCGTATCCGTCGGTCTCCCCCTCCTCGTCGAGGTGCTCGTCCGCGCTCCCGACGAAGTACCGTGCCGCGGCGAGCAGGGCCTCCTGCAGGAGGTCTCGTACTGCCCCTTCGGCGTTCGCCACCGGGTGATCGAGTAGCGCGATGGCGATCCTCAGGTCCCGCTCGGTCACGAGCTGGGCATGGTTGAGAAGGTCGACGGCCGAGGCGTCTCGGTCGAACTGCGCGGTGAGGAGAACGGCGGCGCCGAGCCACTCCAGCGCGGCGACCGACGCCGCCAGCGGTTCGACGTCGGTGAACAGGGACTCACTGCCCATCGGGACGGCGTGCAGCAACGCGTGGGCCGTGGCGGACTGGCAGGCGAGCACGTCGTGGCGGAGCCGTGTGACCGCCTGTTGCGCGCGGCCAGTCAGGTCGCCGGCGATCGCGGACCGGATCGCGAGGCATTCGGCCTCGACCTCGCGGACGACGGCTTCCCGGCAGCCACGGTCGTCGATCTCGGCGAGCAGCCGGCCCACCGTGTGCGCAGCCTCGTCCCGCCGGTCCTCGGCGATCCGCAGCATGTCGCCGACCGGCATGTTCGGGGCGCGCAGGATCGAGACGAGCCGTGCGGCGTCCGGGTCGTCGGTGCCGGGCGTGGTGTAGGCGTACCAAAGATGTTCGGAGAGCCGATCCAAAGCCTGGGCGAGGTGGCGGGCCCGCGCACCGTCGCAGGTGGAGGGGACGCGCGTGACGCGGTGGGCGACGGAGCCGGCCCCGGTGGGCCAGGTGCCGACGATCGAGGTGGCGGACCAGTGGTGTGCGTAGGTGGTCATGCGCGCGAGCGTGCTCGACGCGATCGCGTTCCGATGGCGGAACGGCCGGTTCGGCGCCGACAACCGCGGACGCCGTTCACGAGGGCGAACGAGATGCCACAGAGGCAGCTACTCCGGCACGATCTCAGCGTCGACGATCACGATGCCCCGCTCGCCCACCGGTTCGAAGGTCCGCAGGGCATAGGTCGAGATCGCCTTGCACCCGACTCCGTCGACCGTGGCACCGATGGGCGCACCGACCAGCGGGACCAGCTTGGTCAGGTTGATGACGCCCTTCTCCCCCGCCTTGGTGACGAGTCGGAACCCGATCCGCTTGTTGATGTCGATGAGAACCCGCCCCGGCACCTTCTGCAGGGCGGCCAGGGCAGACTTCTGCCCGATCTCGACCCCGGCCTTACCCAGCGCCGTCGAGGCACTGCTGCCCAGCAGACAGACAAGAACCGCGCTCCGCACCTCCTCGCTGTGAAGATCGTGTCCACGCAGGTGTGCGATGCCCGCGACCATGCGGGTCGCCGTCACGTACAGGCCCGTCAAGGCAGCGGGAACCGCGATCGGGAGCGTTACCAGCCCACCTGCACCGGTCACGAAGCCGGACACGGCGGCGAGGCGGACATGGGTGGCGATCAGTTTCCGGATCGCCTTGTCCGCGTCACCGCCCGCGGCGGCGAGATGCTCGTCGGCAACCTGGGTTGCGCCCTTGATCGGACCCTTCCCGTTGATACCGACCTCGAGCACCTGGTCGGCGAGCCGTTGACCGAGTTCGTTGAGCCGAGTGGTGTCGAGAGTCGAGAGCGATGCGGGCATCTTGGGCATGGAGTTCCTTCCGACCGTCTGGATTGACCAACGAATCGGCAGGAGGTGCGTGACGGGGTCGAAAACTCACTCCCCCGGGAGGGTGTAGTGGGTTCCGCGTGTCCTTCCGCGCTTGACCAGTGCGTTCTCGGCGACAAGGCCGACCAGGATCTCCTCAGCGATCCGTGCGTCGACTCCGAGCTGCTCCCGGACGATCCCGTTCGTCAGACGGTCCCGCCCGGCGAGATCGAGCAGGGCCTGCCGCGCCGCGGCATCCAGCACGAACCCGTCTCGCTGACGCGCTGATCCCGACGGTCGTACGGACGCCTCCGACGGTGCCGTCTGCGGTCTGTCCGGGAGGACGTATCGCGTCCCTCGCGTCTGTCCCACCTTGACCAGCAGTCCACGGGCGACGAGGCCCTGCAGGACAGCCCGTGCCTCGATGACATCGATCGCCATCTGCTCGGCGACCCACACCGAACTCAGCGGCTGCTGCCGGGCGGCTCGGAGCAGGAACTCGTCATCGCGGCCGGAGCCGTGGCCCGACCCAGGCCCGGGGGCCGGTGGCCCGACCCGTTCGTGAATCGTCACCGCGGGGGCCGTGGCCAGTGCAGCCACTTCGTACACCGACGTCTCGGCGGGCTGCTCGTCGACCGGTGAGGCCTCGTCGTCGTACGTGGGCTCCGCCGGCATGGTCATCGTCACGAAGGCCTCGGCGTCCACCGTCTCGGCGGAGGTGTCCTCGGTCGCCCGCAAAGGCGTCCACGAGCCGTCGTTGTACTCGCCCAACGGTCCGATCCCCAGCCGGTCGAGAGTCTCCCAGACCGGGGTGAGGGCGTGCTGCGGGTTCAGCGTGTACTCCGAACCACGGATGCGCTCGAAGGTCCAGCCGCATCTCTTGAGCTCCTGCTCGCGGTGCAGGTCGGCCATCTGCTGTTCAGGGGTGGTGTGGAATGCGTCCCCGTCACACTCGACGGCGAGGGTCCCGGCCGCGCCCGTCACGACCAGGTCGATACGACGGCCGTTGCTCTCCACCTGCGGGGTCACGTGGAACCCACGTGCGGTGAGGTCGAGGAATACCCGCTGCTCGAACAGGGAGTCGAACTTCTCGTGCCGGCGGTCCCGTGTCACGTCGCCGAGGACCGGCGGCAGCACACCGGAACCGGTCGAGGTCATGTAGTCGAGCAGCTCCCGGCGCAGGTCGGCCGGGCGGAGCAGGTCGAGCGTCACCGAGTGGAACAGCCACAGCTGGTCCTGGGCCCGCGACACCGCGACATTGAAGCGCTGCTCGAACTCACGCCGTGTCAACGCGGTCAACGGCGAGTTCGGGGCCGAGACCAGGGACAGCCAGACGACGTGGCGCTCGTCGCCCTGGAAGTCCGGGGGCGTGCCGACCCGGATGCGCCGCTCGTCCCACTGCTCGGCCACCGCCGGGTGCTTCATCAGCGCGGTGCGGATGATGTCGGTCTGCGCCTGCCCCTGCAGAACGACGACGCCGAACGTCTTGCCTCGGTAGTCGGGATCGTCCAGGCACGCCGCGACCGAGGCGGCGATGGCCTCGGCCTCGGCGCGGTTCGCCATCCCGCTGCTCTTGCCCTCGGCGACGGCGCCGCTGACGTAGGTCGTGCGCAGAGGAGGGAGCCGGTCGGCGCCGAACTGCCGCAACGGCACCAGCGGGGCGTCGCGGTAGAACATGTGCGAGCACCAATTGATGATCTCCGGCATGCAACGGAAGTGCTCTCGCAGCCGGACGACCTGCCCGAACCGGCTGCGCAGGACCGAGAACACGCTGTCCTTCGGGGTGAAGGAGTTCCGCAGGTAGGACGAGAAGTCGTGCAGCTCGGAGTCGATCCGGTCGAACACCGGCTGGAGAGCGCCACCGGAGATCTCGGACGGCGTGCACTGCTTGTCGTCCCCGACCACGATCACGCGGGGCGCGAGCCACAGCAGGAACGCACTCGTCAACTCGGCCTGGCTCGCCTCGTCGACGATCACGACGTCGAACGCGTTCGGCGACGGCGGGATCGAGGCCAGGACTTGCTGGATGGGCATCACCCACGCCGGCACGGCGTCCTGCGCGTGGTGCATCGCCTCGCGCGCCGCCTGCCGGTAGCGCTCGGCGAACTTGCCGGTGCCCTTCCCGACGTTGGCCATACTGTTCCGGTAGGCCTGCAGGGCCTGAACCTGGGAGGCGTTCATCCGGGTCAGGCACGCCAGCCACGCCTTCGATGCGGCGAGCGACGCCGTCAGCTGCGAGAGGTCGGCGACCGCCACCGCGAGCTCGGCCTCGAGCTGCTGCTCGCGTCCGGGCGCGACCTGCTGCCTGAACCAGGTATCCGCGACCGAGCGCGCCCAGGCCTGCGGCCAGCGCCGCAGCCGCGCCGCCCACGCCTCGTCGGCGGCGTCGCGCCGCAGCTCCACCGCCAGCGACGCCGACGCCCGATGGGCGCGTCCGTACAGCTCGTCGCAGCGAGCCCGTTCGACGAGTTGGGTCGCGGCACGGTTCAACGCGAGGAGGGCCTCGGCATACTCGTGGTCGTCGGCGTCCCGGATCGCGTCGAACAGGCGCCCCATCTCCGGGGCGCGCTCCGCCGGTGGAACCGCCGCACGCAGACGTTCCAGAGTGGTGTCGAGCTCGACGCGGGCCAGCGCAGCCGCGCGGGCGTGCGCCACCCCGAGTGCGAGGGCTGCCAGCTCCTCGGCCTGACCGAGCGAGGTGATCCACGGCCGGCTCGCCGGTGGCAGCGCGGCAACCACCTCACGCGCCCGCTCCACGACACGCAGGACATCGCCTATCGCGGCGCAGGTCCGCCGAAGTCCCAGTAGCTGCTCGACGATCGCACCGCGCGGCGCGTCGAGCTGGAGCTGGTAGTCCACTGGCGCGAACGCGGCCTGCAGCCGCTGTGCGAGAAGCCCCGCCCGGAGGTGGTGTTCGGCTGCTCGAGCGGCGGCAGCGGTGTTCGCCGGACGCCCATCGACCTGGACGACGTCGAAGTAGGGCTCGGCCGCCTTCTGCTCGGCGCTCTTGAACAGCTTCTTCGCGGTGCCGCCCTGTTCCAGGTGGCCCGCCCAGGCCCCGAGGGCGGAGGCAGCGCCCGCGATCTCGATCGGCCCCGTGAGGACGACCGAGGCGTAGCCGGCTGCGTGGTCATGGTGGACCACCTCGTCGACGAGCGGCAGCTCCTCCAGCGCACGCTGCCAGGTGTGCAGCTCACCCTGTCCCAGAAGTCGGTCGACGACGTGCAGCGCCCACTGCCGGTTCTGCGGCAGGTTGCGCGCGTGAACGCCGCCCTCGGTGATGTCGCGGCAGACCGAGTCCAGTTCGGCGAGCCGGTCGGCCGGCAGTGTCTCCAGAGCTCCGACCAGCCCGCCCCGCTCACCGGCGCGGGCGCTGTCACCGAGCCGGATTGCCGCCGTCAGCTCCGCGAAGCGCTCGACCGGCATGACAAGACCGGTTTTCGGGAGTCGCTGCGTGCGACGTGCGATCCGCTCGTCGGTCTCGGTGCGTAGCAGTTCGAGGAGCTCGTCGAGCTGCTGGGCCGTCAGCGGGAGCTCACCGTCAATGCCGGTGCCGAGCCAGCCGTCCTCGGCCGCCGTCTCGTTGAGCCGCTGGGCGATCTGCGCCAGGGTCCCGGCGAACCCCGGCGCGACCTCCGGGTGCCGGTAGGTCTCGGCCTCCCGGACCGCGCGAATGTCCTCCAGCAACTTGGCGCGACGTCGGCCCACCTTGTCGCGTTGGTAGCTCAGATTGGCGATCTCGCGCTGCGTACGGGACGCGATGAAGTCCGACTTACGGCCGGCGAGTGTCGCAACGCTGCGGGCCAGATCCGAGTTGCCCTTGGCGGAGGCGTCGGTCAGCGACACACACAGCTCCTGCATCCCTTCCGGCAGCTTGTCGCGCAGCACGCGCAGCGCCTGGGACTTCTCGCTGGTCACCAGCACCCGCTGCCCCTGGGCCAGCAGCGCGCTGACGAGGTTGGCGATGGTGTGGGTCTTGCCCGTTCCGGGCGGGCCCTCCACGACGACGCCGCTGTCGTGACCGAGGCGGTCGAAGATCTGCGCCTGCTCCTCGTTGGCCGGCAACGGGAACAGCGGCTGCTCGGTCAGCTTCCCGGGCGGCGTCGCCCCACTGCGCTCGAGCCAGGCGACCCGGTCATCCGGCTCGATCGCCTCCACGAGCTGGGCCAGGCCGAGCGGGACCGGCTGGCCCGGATCGGCCAGGGACCGGGCGATCGCATCGTAGTAGGCGCGGATCGCATACGCACCCCGGCGCCGGGCCACGATCGCCGGGCTCGACGTCACCGTCGGGGTCGTCGCGCCGTCGGACGCCCAGGTGTCGCTGCACGAATGCGACATCTGCAGGACGCGGCCGGCCCACTCCTTCAGGAACTCCGGCAGCTCGGGGTCGACGGGGCTCTCGGCACGCTCGAGCAGCCGCTCACGCAGGATCGCGCTGGCCGAGAGGTCGAACCGGTCCAGCCCGGAGAGGATCTCGTCGTCCTCCAGCCGTACGGCGGACTCGGCGGCGAGCGAGCAGACCATGTCGCCGGTCTCCAGGTCCTGCTCGACCTCGAGCGCCTGGGAGACGACGTGGATCCGCAGGCCGCGGGGGCCGACGTCGGGTACCTGCACCAGCCCGGAGGCCAGCACCAGCTCGACCGACTCAGGCTGCTCGGAGGCCAGCCGGTGGACGTCGAACAGCGCGTCGTAGATCCGCTTGCGCTCCCGCCGGACCCGCTCCTCCCGGGCCCAGCGACGCCAAGCCTCCATCCACCGGTCGAACGCGAGCAGGACGTCGGTCGCATCGCCGACGGGGGTGTCGACGCCGTCCACCGAGCCGACCGGCCGCAGACGGGGCTCACCGAGGTCGTCGCGCCGGGGCTGGAGCCAGTGCTTGAGCTCGGACGGACGCGGTGGCTCCGGCTCGAGCAGCACGCGTGACATCCGCAGCAGCTCTTCGCCTGGGCCGGACGGGGCGCCGATGCTGCAGTGCTCCTGGGCGTCCTGCAGCCAGAGGGTTGAGTAATAGTTGTCGGTGTGCCGGACCGGGGAGAACTTGGCCGCGGCGAGCTGCCGGAGCACGCCCATGAGCCGGGTGACCTTGTCACGGATCGTCGGATCGTTCTCCGGGTTCATCTGCTCCCTCTCGGTCGGCGCTCCCCGTTGCGTCACAGGGCTATCGCACGGAACATCCGGTATGTGACAGGCGGCGGAACCGATTACTCCGGCACGGCGACAGATGATCAATTTTGATGACATCCGTTCGACCGACCGGCGACTCATGCCGTGTACCCGGCAACCGGAGCATGCCTCAGAGCACCGACAATCTTCTGCCGTTGTCGTCCATGCGGATATCCCCGGCTAGCTGGGCCCCGAGCGCCGTGGCGGACCTGGATATCGGTTGTTGCCACCCCAGCCGATCTCCCAGCCGGTGGCGTCGTCGAAATAGTCGGCGTACGCGACGGGCGCCTGCCCGGTCTCCTCCACGATCTCGAGGAGACCGGCGAACCAGGCAGCATAGGCCGGATCGTCCGACCGAGCCGTGAGCGAAGGGAGTGCAGAAAGAACGAGATCCGCGACCCGGCGCGGGCGGGTGGTCGCATCGACGTGTCCACCGGCGAAGTCGTTCAGGCCTCCCGACGAGTAGACGATGCAGGTCTCGTCCTGACCCGGATGGTCGTCCAGGGTGACGAGGTCGACCCCCGGCGGTAACGAGGAGCCGCCAATGGCCTCCGGACGGGCTCATGCCCGGAAGTACGCGTACCTGGTGGAAACCTCGACGGTGCAATTCCCCGATTCCCTGCAGGATCCGTCTCGGGACCGCCTGCATCAAGGCGGCCTCAACGCTGTAGGCCGACGACCCGTCGGTTGTCACTATGTGTACGTCGTCGACGTGGGTTGCAGTGTCGGCGATCGTCTCGACGGCCACCGCGGCGGCAACCTCGTGTGGCCAGCCCCGAGCGCCGGACCCGATCAGCGGAAAGGCGACGCTGGCAGCGTCGAGACCGTCTGCCAGAGGCAATGCTCGTCGATAACATGACGCCAGGAACGCCCGGCCGTCCGCTGCAGCAGTGTGATCCGGCCCCACCGCGTGCACGATCCATCGGGCGCGAAGGTCGCCGGCCGTCGTCACTCCGGCGTCGCCGGTCTGCAGACCTCCGGGGAAACGGGCGATGCAATCGTCCAAGATCGTGGGGCCGCCACGGCGGTGGAGGGCTGCGTCGACCACGCCGCTCCCGCCCCGCACGCCCCGGTCCGCGGCGTTGACGATCACATCGATGTTCTGATCAGCGAGGTCCCCGGTCACGGCTGTGATGGAGGGCATAGCCGAAGCCTAACGTCTCGATCCGAGGGGACAGATGACGTCGCAGGTGCTCCGGCCGGCCGATTGTCGTGACTGGACCGTCAGCTCGTAACGTTCCCGAAGCGCACCCGCTCCCCCAGGACAGCGGCCGCCCCATCCAGATCAGCCAGCCGGGCCGCCAGCGTCGCGACCGCCAACCGGCGCGGCAGCGCATCGGAAAACTTCAGCCCGTCGAGGGCCCGGTCATCGATCGCCGGGAGACACAGTCGGTCGACCGCATCCGCGGTCGCCGAGGACCAGACCTCCCGGGTGACATCTCCGCGGATCCGGATCGACACGTCGTTCACGCGCTGCGTCCCGTCGACGAGGTCGGACAGTGTCGAGGCCAGCGTCGCGTTGGTCCGGAACCCGGCCCACGTCCACCACCGCAGGTCGGATCCCTCACGGACCACCATGGTCCCGCCGGGGTGCACGGTGTGCCGCTCGGTGTCGCGTTGCTCCGCCAGGACCTTCTCCGCCCGCTCGGTCACCCGCACCGGGGGGTCCTCACCGAGCAGGACCTGCCGCACGGACCGGGTCAGGGCGAAACCCGCGCCCCCCAGACCACCGGTGCTCCACCGTGCTCGGCCGCCACGGTCGTCGGCCTCGACGAAGCACCGCTGACGTGTCCAGTCGACCCAGCTCACCCGCCAGCTCCGGCCGGCGAGCAGGATCAGGCGCGGTCCCTCGATCTGGTCGGTGAGCAGCGACGGGTCGAGCAGCCCGATCTCGCGTCGTCCCTCGAACACCCGGAACTGCGGGGGCGCGGTGAACACCGCCGTCATCCCCATGAAGTGCCGTCGACCGTAGCGCTGTTCCGCGAGCGGCCCGATGCCCATCAGCTCGCCGTCCCGGTCGATGAAGCCCTCATCGAGCAGGTGGGTCAGGATCGGCTCGGCGCCGCGGTCGAAGGGATGCAGACCGTTCCAGGCGTCGAGGGCGAGCCGGGTGCCGACCGAGCCCTCCTGCAGGCACAGGGCGAGGAGCTGCTGCGCGACGATGTGCCGTGGTTCGGGCGGCGCGGTGACGGGTTCGACGTACCCGGTCCCCCAGAGGCGTAGCAGTCCCGCCGCCCAGAGCAGGGAGTTCTGGTCGAGCGCGAGGAACAGGCAGTTCCGGACGCTCCCCGGACGACGTCCCGTCCGTCCGAGACGCTGCAGGAACGAGGCGACGGAGTGTGGCGCGTTGATCTGGACGACCCGGTCGAGGTCGCCGACGTCGATCCCGAGCTCCAGCGTGGACGTCGAGACGATCACGCAGTCGCGGGCCTCGGCGAACACGGCCTCGGCCTGGCGCCGCTCGTCCACCGACAGCGACGCGTGGGACAGGAACGTGGTGACCCCTCGTTCGCGCAGCGCCGATCCGAGTTTCTCCACCAGGGCCCGGCTGTCGCAGAAGACCAACCGTTTCTCCCCGCGGTGCAGCGAGGAGAGCACGGTGGCCGCGTTGTCGACGGAGCCGACGTAGTCCAGCTCGATGTCGGCTTCGCTCGCGCCGCCGGCCGGAGGCGCGACAACCGTTCCGGGACGATGCCCGCGACCGGAGCCCTTCAGCCACTCGAGCAGCTCCGCCGGGTTCCCGACCGTGGCGGACAGCCCGACCCGCTGCAGCGGACGCCCGCACACCCGCGACAGACGCTCCAGCACCGCGAGGAGATGCCAGCCCCGGTCGTCCCCGGCGAAGGCGTGCACCTCGTCGACGACGACGGTCCGCAGGCCGGCGAAGAACCGGTCGTGGTCGACGCGGTTGCCGACCAGCATCGCCTCCAATGATTCGGGGGTGGTCAGCAGGACGTCGGGGCGGTCGAGGAGGATCTGCGACCGGGCCGACGGCGTGACGTCGCCGTGCCACAGCTCGACCCGGCGGCCCAGCCACGCCCCGTAGGACTGCAGCCGTGGCAGCAGGTTGTTCAGCAACGCCTTCAGCGGGCAGATGTAGAGCACTGATACTCCGGTCCAGCGCTGCTCCTCCATCGCCGAGAGCAGCGGGAACATCGCGGCCTCGGTCTTGCCGCCCGCGGTGGGTGCCAGCAGCACCGCGTCGTCGCCGCGGAGCAGCGGCTCGATCGCGTCAGTCTGGAGCGGACGCAGGCTCCGCCAGCCGAGCGTGTTCACGATGTGGTGCGCGAGCCCCGGAGCGAGCCGGTCGATGGTCATGCTGCGCTCACGGTAGGTCCAGCGAGACGTCCCCGGCACTGCCCGGCGCGGCGGCGTTGCGTTCCACGTCGGTCATCTCGTTCGAGGACAGGGTGAGCGCGTAGTGGCTGCGCGGGTCGAAGTCGGCGTGTTCGTCGACGCGGTCCAGCACGTCTTGCACGAGTTTGCGCAGGTAGAGGCGCGGCGCGATCCCGACCTTGCCGCCGAGCTCGCCGGTTAGGGCACGGGCGAGGTCGTCGAGGTAGGCGTCGTCAACGGTCGACCGGACGCGGTCCGGGTTGCGGGCAGCGCCTGCATAGAGGTCACGCACGGCCCGTCCCAGCGAACCCAGTCGCTCGAGATCGAAGCCGACGAGCCGCAGCTGCACCGCCCGCGGCGAGTCGAACCGAGGATCGGTCGACAGGTCGGTAGCCAGACGCTGGGCCAGCGGCGGGAGTCGCTGCACCCCCTGCTGCCCGTCGAAGAACGCCGGTGTCCCGGTGATGACGAGGAAGAGGCCGGGGAACCGTCCGGAGTCGATCTCGTCGAGCAGCTGGCGCAGCGCGTTGAGGCCCTTCTCCCGGACGTCGCCCCGCACGCGCTGGAGGGTCTCGATCTCGTCGAGCACGACGAGCAGGCCAGGATGCCCGGAGTCGCGCAGAACGCTGAGCAACCCCTGCAGGAACCCGAGCGCACCGAAGTGGTCGAGGTCGCCGCGGACCCCGGCGGCGCGGCGGGCGGACGCGGCGACGGACTTCTGGCCGCCGAGCCAGGCCACCAGCCCCTCGGCAGTGGCGACGTCGCCGGCCTGCTGAGCACGCCGGTAACCGCGGATCGCGGCGGCGAACGCCGGCGTGGTGCGGGCGACGTCCGCGAGCCGCTGCTCCATCAACCCGTCGACGGCCCTGGCCAGACCGTCCGCGTCGCCGGGGTCGACGTCACCGGCGTCGAGTATCTCCTCCTCCAGGGTGTAGAGCCACGAGTCGATCACCGCTCGCAGCGCGGACGGCGGGTGCGTGCTGGTGGTGAGCTGCTCGGTGAGCCGCCGGTAGACGGTCTCGAGCCTGTGCAGCGGGGTCTCGGTCTCGGAGATCTGGATCTCCGAGGTCGCCAGCCCGGCTCTCTTGGCTCGTTCGGCGAGCCAGCGGGCGAAGAAGGTCTTGCCGGATCCGTAGTCGCCGCGGACGGCGTGGAACGCGGCACCGCCGCGGGCCGCCGTGCGGATGTCGTCGTCCAGTGCGTCGGCGAACCGGTCCAGCCCGACCGCGAGCAGGTCGAGTCCGGAGGCGGGGACGGTGCCGCGCCGCAATGCGTCGATGACGTCGCGGCGTCGGGCCTCGCTAACCGGGCCGGTCATGTGCGGTCCAGCCCGAACTGGATGCTGAGGACATCGACGTCGAGCCGGACGGTCCGTCCGTCGAACGCGATCACCGGGTAACCCTCCAGGTTGAGCAGGCGCTGCAGGTGCGCCAGCACCGGCCCGGGTTCACGTCCGGCGCGGCCCAGCTCGGCGACGGCGGCGGTCGCAGTGAGCTCGCCGCCCGCGTCGTTGAGCGCGTCGAGTAGGGCCGCGACCTTCGCGGGCTCGTGTGCGCGCCGGACCGTGGCATGTTGCGCCTTGAACGTCGCCGTCTTGACCACCCGGGCTCCGAGGGTGACCGCCGCGGCCACAGCAGGCTTCGCCGGTACGACGACGGGCATGTCCTCGAACATCGGTTGTGCGTCGTCCAGCTGCTTCTTCGGACGTCGACGCGACGGCGTGGACGGCTTGTCCACGGAAACGGACGAGACGATCGGCGCGCCACGGCCGTTCCACCACGCCGGGCGGGTCGCCTCGGACGCCAGAACGGAGAAGCCCATAGGGACGTGCTCGCCCGCCGGGACGAAGACGAGGACGGGCACCGTCATCTCGGCCAGAGACGCGCCACCGTGGTAGCCCGCACGGCGGTTGGCGTACCGGATGCCTTCCTTCCAGGGGACGACGACGCGACCGTCGCCTTCCAGCACCCGGGGCCCTACCAGCTCGACCTCGCCCTCCCCCGGTGTACCGGTGCGCCACCGCGCCGACGGTGCCTGTTTGGCGGACTTCTCCGACTCGGTGGACCGTTCGAGCACATGACCGTGGTCGGAGACGACCATGACCGGACGCCCGTAGCTGCGTGCCGCGTCGAGCAGGTCGGGGAGATACGTGATGTCGTGCAGCCGCCAGCCGGTGCGGTCGCCTTCCCTGCCGTGGTCGAGGGCGTCGTCGACGGTGTTCAGCACGACCCCGACGACGGTCGACGGGTCGGCGAGCCCTCCGACCAGGCGCTCGGAGAGCCGCCGTCCCGCGGCGCCGGCGATATCGGCCTTGTGCAGCAGGTCCGCACCGCGACCGTGTCGCTTCCACAGCGCGGTGAAGCCGTCGCGCTCGGTCGTCTGGTCGCCGGTCGCCGCCTTCCCGGTGAGCAGGCTCGTGCGCGAGGCCCGGGTCACCGACGGGACGACGGCGACGGCCGCCTCACGCCCGGCGCCGTCGCGGCTGACCTCGGTCCATCCGCGGTCGAGGATCTGCTCGCCGAGCTCGGTGGCGACAGCGGCGCTCATCCCGTCGACGACGATGATCAGCGGTGCGGTGTCGCCGGTGAGCAGCGGAGCGGCCACGGCGTCGAGGGCGTTCTCGACCACCATTGCCCCACCGGGCGCGGTGGCGGCGGCGTGCTCGGTCCAGGTCCGGAGACGTGCCGCGAAGCGCTCGTCGAGATCGTCACGGCGGGCTCGGGCCGCGTCGTGGATGCGTCCGAACGCGTGGCCGACCGAGGCTGTCGCCGAGTTCTCCCCCGCCCAGACGACGGTGAGGGCCCGGTCGACCCAGCCGCCGATCCGCAGCTGCGCGGTCACTGCGTGGCCGACGGAGTCCTGCGGAGAGTCCGGAATGGCAAGCCAGCGCAGGAGCCGGACCGACATCGTGGCGGCCGCGACCCGCTCGGGGTGCAGCCGCGCGACCCGGTGCTCCCGCAGG
Source organism: Pseudonocardia sediminis (assembly GCF_004217185.1). Classification (NCBI taxonomy): domain Bacteria; kingdom Bacillati; phylum Actinomycetota; class Actinomycetes; order Pseudonocardiales; family Pseudonocardiaceae; genus Pseudonocardia; species Pseudonocardia sediminis. Next base: position 4,367,215 of record NZ_SHKL01000001.1, read on the forward strand.
CGGTCGAGCGCGCCGAGCGCAACGGACACGGTGGTGTCGTCGGGCTCTGGGGTGAGGGCGGTGGCGACAGCGTCCAGCCGCCTACGGAACCCCGACGGCAGGAAGGGGTGATCACCGGCCTCGATGCCCCGGTCGGCCGCGATCGCATCCGCACGGTTCAGTACCTCCAGCACCCGGTCACGGGCCTCACCTCCGCCGGCACCGCCGGACTCGGCGTGGCTGATCCACCGCTCCAGCGTTCCCAACACGGCGGTGACGAACGCACCGCGGGTGCGCGCGTCGCTACGCACGTCACTCAGCAGACTGCCGACGGCCATCGTGGTCTGGGCGGGCACACCCGGTTCGTCGATGAGGGACACCAGTACCCCGAGCGGCAGGACATCCGCTGCGCGGCCGGCCCGGACGAGCCCGGTGAACAGCGCCGCGAACGGCCCGACGGTCTCGGTCAGCCATTCCCCGAGACCTTCCTGTTCGGCGTCGGGGAGCGCGACAAACCGGTCAGGCCCGGAGGTCTGCGACCACTCGAGGAGCGCACCGGCGTCGGGGACGGCCTCGGCCAGGCCGAAGCGGGTCGCGACGAGCGCGCGGACGGCTGCCACGTAGGTCAGGACCGGGCCGCTCCTCGCCCATCCCTGCGGTGGCTCTGCTGCGAGCAGGGCGTCGAGCAGCCACGGCTCGCGCCGCACTCGCGGCTCGACCTCGGCGGCGCCGAAACGCTGCGCGACGATCTCGGCCCGGTCGACGGTGAGAGTGCCGCGGCGTAGCGCGTGCCCGCGCAGGTCCCAACCGAGTTTGCGGTCGGGCACGCCCGTGGTGACGACGAGCAGGGAGCCCTCGGCACCCGACTCCCGGTGCTCCTGCCAGGCCCCGAGCACCCCGAGCACCGACTGCTGGTCCTGCACGGTCACCGCGCGGGCGGTGCCATCGATCTCGACGGTGAACGTCGCCCGAGCAGCCGACGCGTACCGGCCGTGCACGAGGACGAGCCGGCGTCCGGGTTCCAGCGGCAGATAACTGCGCAGGAGCTGCCCGACCGTGCGGTCGTCAAGCTCGGGTGGCGTCACTGCGTCCCCTCGTCGACGACCCGCCAGGTCACCTCGTATCGGGCACCAGGGTGCTGCCGGATCTCATCGCGGAGCTCGTCGAGGAAAGTTCCGATCTCGGCGGCGACCGCTTGTTTGTGGCCACTGCGCAACGGCGGCCCTCCACCGCCGGTGTCCGGATCGGGTCCAGGAGGCGGGGGGTTCGGCGGGTCCGGGAGCGGAGGCGGAGGCGGCGGATCGTCCGTCGCACCGGACACGATCTCGATGACCTCGGCCTCGGAACCGTCGAGGACTGCGGCGAGATCCACCTCGAACTGGTCGACAGCGGTGACGCTTGCCAGCCGATCGGCCAGTCGCTGAGCCCGTTCCCCGACCTTTGCGTGATTTCGGAGGTTGAGCGCCGAGCGCAGCAGCTGCCACTGCATCCCGTCCAGGGCCCGCTTCACCGACGGCGACGACACGATCGCGGCACCGAGCACGGGATCGGACGGTCCGTCACCGTCAATTGTAGCGAGGGCGCGGACGAACGCCGTCGCATCCTTGTTCCCCGACAGGGCCGCCAACAGATCGGCGGCGGCACGGGCACTCGTCACGCGCCGCGCGTCGGCGTCGATCCCGAGATCGGCGGTGTGCTTGCCGAGGATCTGCCACACGGCGACAACGTCGCCCTCCAGCTCCACGATCCTCGCCCGCACCTTCACGGCGAGCTGCTGCACGTTCCGCGCGAACAGCGGCTCGGGCACAGTGACACCGAACAGGTCCGCGGCCCGGTTCCGAGCCCGTGCGAACTCCTCGGCGTCCGGCAGCTCCTGGGCGCGCAGTGCATCTCCGGCGCCCATCCGGTCGAGGTCGGGGGCTTCCGATGTCGGCGTGCCGTGGTGGACCCACGCACGGTCGGCGAGCAGCGCGTAGGTGGCGACGACCAGGTTCGCCACCGGCCGGTCGAGCCCGGGGCCCGCCAGCTCGGCGATCCACCCGCGCATCTCGTCGACGGCGAAGTCGCCGGTGACGCCCTTCGCAGCTGCGTGCTGCTCGATCCGCTGCTTCCAGTCGACGTGCAGGTACAGCGGGCCGTCGGTGACCTCGCCGAGCTTGAGACCGTGCACGACCCGGCGCACGAGCTGCAGGTCCTTGCTCGCGACCTCGGTCCGTCGGTCCCCGGTCGACATGGCCTCGGTGATCCACCGGAGCACGGTGCGCAACTCACCGGTCGTGATGGGCTTGCGCTTGCCCGCCGTGTCGAAGTCGGGGTGCTGCGGGTAGAGGGTGGCGAACAGGCCGTCGGCGAGCGTCTCCACGTTCTGCAGCATCGACGCCCCGCCTGCCAGCCGCGCCTGATGGCCGGGCAGCAGCGTGAGTGTGCTGACCACCCCGTCGTCGAGGTCGGTCCGGACGCTGGTGGTGTCGGCCTTCGCGATCCCGTACGCCTGGTCGAGGGCCGCGCTGAGCTGCGAGGTCAGGTTGTCGCGCTGGGCCTGGAGCTGGACGCGCACCCGGATCCGGTCGTCGCTGGACAGGTGCGCCGCGTACTCGTCGAGACGGTTCTTGTCCAGCAGAAAATTGATCTTGATGAGGCGTCCGAGCTGGGCGGAGCGCTGGTCGGTGAGGAAGTGCGGGATCCAGACGAGCGTGGCGCCCTCGACGCCGGTCCGGCGCAGCGCATCGACCCGCTGGATGTCGCTGGACGGGTAGAAGTCGTGCTCGTCGAACGGGTAGTCGAAGGCGAACCGGACCCGGCCGTCGACGCTCGGGCGAAACTGCGCCTCCGGCATGTCGACGGCATCCCGCACGTTCCCGAAGACGAACTCGACCGTGCGCCGGGTGCCGCGCCACACGTGCTCGCGCTCGGAGACGAATGACTGCTGGTCGGGCACACCCAGCGCCGACCACAGCCGGTCCTTGATCCAGATCCGGCGGGCGCCGACGTTGTCGATCTCTCCGACGGCGTCCAGGATCGGCTCGACGTCGAGGTCGGACAGGTGCAGCGCGAAGACCGGGTCCTTGTCGCCCTCGCTGCGCAGCTCCCCGAACTCGGCCTGTAGCTCGCGGAGCCGGTTGACCACGACCTGCCCCGGCTCGACGGTGCGTGATTTGATCGACCCCAGGTTGAGCGCCGCGAGCCGGGCACCGGTCAGCCGGTTGAGCGCCGGGACCTCACGGGCCAGCGACGCGAGCAGCATCGTCTTCACGAACCGGTCGGCGGCGACGTAGCGCGGGTCGTCCTCGGACTTGTAGAGCCCGAGCAGGTGGGCGCGGACGCGGTCGTGGAACCGCTTTCCCGCGTCGGCCTCCTTGCGCAGGGTGGAGCTGAATGCGGCGCCGGCGCCGTCGGTGAGCACGTCCCATAGGTCACCGATCGGGATGAGCTGGCCGACCCGCATGTCGTCGCGACGCCGGTGCAGCATCTCCTGGAGCAGCTTCAGCCCGGTGCGCTCGCGCTGCAGCGCTCCGGCGAGGACGACGAGCACGTTGAGCAGCGCCGGGGACAGCGGGTAGACGCGTTTGAAGTCGTCCCAGCTCGCCTCGGTGACGCCGGTGGCGTCGAGCAGGACGTCCCGGTCACCGGCCCGGGTGGACTCGATGCCAGCGAACGCCTCGTCGAGCAGGTGCTCCTTGCCCGGCCGCGGCTTGAGGACGCGCTCGCGGACGATCGCGGGCAGGTTGGAGTCCTCCAGCGAGACGACGCTGAACCGTTCCGCCAGGTAACCGACCTGCGCTTCCAGGTTCTTCACGTCGGCGCCGGTGACGTCCTCGCCGACGAGCTGGGACAGGTCCCGCTGCCGCGAGATGAAGGAGACGATCGGGATCGACCGCCCGGCGACGCCGGACTCGATCAGCTTGACCAGCTTCGAGACCTGGGTGTCGACGAACTCGCGGTTCGTCATGTGCGCCTGCAGCCAGAGGATGAGCTCGTCGAGGAACAGGACGACACCCTGGTAACCGAGCTTCTTCGCGTGGTCGGTCATGACCGCGAGGCCGTCCTCCAGCGGGAGGAATGCAGCCGCGTCGCCGCGGACACCGCGTGCGTAGGCGGTGAGCGGGCCGCCGAGCAGGGCGGACTCCAGGGCCCGGCGCCGCAGGTCCCCGGGCGGCGCCGCGAACGCGGCATCGAGGGCGCTCGAGGTCCAGCCGCCGCCCTCGGCCTCGCCGATGACGTCGAGGTCGTCGTCCTCGTCGTCGGTCGCGGCGGTGTCCCCGAGCAGGCGGATGAACCCGTCCTCGCCGAGGGTGGCCCGCATGCGGCGGGCGTCGTCGAGCATCGCGTCGGAGCGGTAGACCGCCGGCGGCGGTGCATCGGGGTGCAGGTCGGCGACGGTGGCGACATAGCCGCCGAGCAGCGCGGAGTCGAGGTCGGCGGCACCGATGAGGTGATAGGGCACCATCAGGAACCGCTTGCCGCGCAACCAGTCGTCGTGCTTGGCGATGGTCGGTTGCAGGCTCGGCTTGCCCCGGGCGACCTCGTCGTTGTTCAGAATCGCGTGCAGCACGGTCAGGAAGTGGCTCTTGCCCGAACCGAATGACCCGTGCAGGTAGGCGGCATGGGAGTTGCCGCTGCGGGCCCCGGCGCTGACGAGGCCGAGCGCGTCGTCGAACGCGGTCGCGAGCTGCGGGGTGACGACGTACTCGCGGACGCGGGCGGCGGTCTGCTCCTCGGTGAAGCCGCCGGTCAGCTCGATCTTGTAATCGCCGGCGTGCACGGAGTCCGGCAGGTCCAGGACGTCGCGCAGGAAGGTGTCGGTCACGAGGTGCTCCTCGGTCGGCGTCCGCGGGTCGGGGCGGCGGGACGCCAGTCCCGCAACATCTGCTCGGTCAGCTGCCGTTCGGCGCGCTGCTGGTCGAGGAAGGTCTGATACTCCTCGGCCGGGTTCCCGTCCCACTCCGGGTCGTACTCACCGTGCCACTGGTGCACCCACGGCATGACCTCGGCCAGCCCGGCGAGCAGCGGCACGACCCGCTCGGTCGGCCACCCGGCCTGAGCGGCGCGGTCATTGACGAGGTTGACCAGCGCCTGGGCCTGGTCCTTGTGATCCCACCCGGCCCAGCCGAGCAGCAGCGTCGGGTCGGCGTCCGGGCTCGCTTCGGGGTAGGAGATGAACCGCTCCTTGGGGACGTCGAGCTTGCCGCGGTGCGACCAGTAGCTGTTCTTCCGAAAGTCGGCGCGCTTGTATTCCGGGGGCGATAAGGTTGTGAGCCGACCGCCGCTGTCCTCTGCACGCTGTTCAGCCCACATGCGCTCCCACTCTTCCCGCTTCGCCAGGCCGGGTTCCTGATAGCGCATAGCGGCAAGATACGGAATGTGCGCGTCGCCAACGACCTCCTCGAACACCTGGGCCAAAGTCATGTCCCGCCGACCCAGGTGATCGTCGGCGTAGAGCATGGCGAGGCGGTGGACGTCGGAGTCTGGAGAAAACCGATCGGAGAGTTGACTGATCGTCAACGGTTGCGGCTGCTTGAAGCCGTCGCGCATCACAAACCATGTATCCGGTCCGTCGACGACGTCGAGGATTTGGATACGAAGCGACTCGCTCTCTCTCCGCTCCCAGGGATCCTCCATCCAGCGACGCTTGAACTCCGGCCCTTCCAGAAGTGCGATGTCGGGACGAGATTCGATGACCCCGATCCTGGCTTCGACCACGCGCCGATACGCGTCGCTCCAGTGCCTCGGAAGCTCGGTGATGGGGGAGGATCGATGCCGATCGAACCACACGACCTCTGCGTCTCCAGACCGAACCTTCCGCGCAAGCACGATCTCGAACGCCCGCTCACCGAGCGCCAACGGCTCAGGCGCTGCGGACGTCAGCGTCAAGGCCTCGGCTTCAGAAATCAGGCCATACTCAGCATAAGTTAGCCAATCTAGTTCTTCTTGCATCGTGACAGATCGCTGACAAAGACGAGCCTGCCGTGCCCGAGCAGCATCCAGACCGGGCCGATCAACTATTCCATCAGCGAGCACAGATTTGGGATCGCAACTCAATCGTTCCTGTGCAAGATCACGGAGGGTACGCGAGTACCTAATCAACCGACCCCGGACGGAACTGGTCACTACTGGAAAGTGTGCCAGCTTCCGACTGTTGAACTGATAGAAATCGTCCCACGGCACTACAGATTGACGAGCGCCCTCATCATCTACTGCACTTCCCTTGTTGTGGCACATCTGCTTAAGCCAGAAGCAAGCCACTGACGAATTCAGTACAGCTAATAGATGCAATGCATCGTCCTCGACGGCTCCAGCGCGAAGCTTTACTACTGGCGCAGTCTGCTTGAACGTTAACCCTGCATCATCGAGCACGAAGTGGTTGTGCGTAGCCACTTCAGCCAGGGCGAGGGTCAGATTACTGGAGCCGACGTCCTTCGGAATTTGATGCCACTCGAACCACGGTCGGCCCTCTTCGCGATATGTCGCACCTCCAAAAGTGGCACGCCCCTCGAGAACAGAGCGAAACGGCCATAGGCGCTTATAGTGACCCTGGAGTCGACCGACTGCAATTAGACTACGGTCCGAATCGTAAGGGAAGTACACGGAATCCGACACAGCGATCGACCAGTCACGTACTCCGTCGCCAACGACTAGACCGCTCGTGAAATCGTCCACAAGTCCTAGTCTCGCAAAATGCGATGGGGGTGCGACCATGACCTCGTCCGACCCGATGACGCCAAAAAATCCCAACCTGAACGCTATACTTGCCAGAGGATTTGAACTCGCGTTGTTCTCGATGTCCTCGACAAGCTCTAGGGCGCCGTCAGCAAGTATCCACGGGTAGCGAAGGACGTAGCGCTCTCGGTCTAAATCCGCTGAGGTGATCTACCGATCCTTGTACCCAGGGGCGTTTACCGACTTTCGAATACTCGACCATACTAACCCGAAGGCAGGGTCCGTCGGCGGCGCCGGCTCACCCTCAACTCGTCGGAGTATCCGGACAGGGGCATCCTTCCGGAAAGCGGCATTGCGACCGACAAGAATTACGGTGGGCGTTCCGTGATTCGGGATATACGCGCCAGAGCAGTCTACGATGTGCGTCAGGTCAACCTGCGGCAGTACATCTCGGACGAGCTTCTCGCCGAACTCGCGTTTCATAAAGGAATTTGACGTAATTTGGCCGACAAAGCCAGCTGGTTTTGCGCTGCCGCCACGGATCGCGAGTTGAAATAGCCGCTCGGTAAAGGGAGCTGAGAGCGCGTACTTTCCAGAGCAGGAAGTATACCGGTCACGGTATGCTCGACTGTCTCGACGATCCTTTACCGTGATGTAGGGTGGGTTCCCGACAACCACCTGATAGCTCGATCTACCAAGAAGGTCGCACTGTCGAATAAACTGGTTGATATCCTCGGTCGAGTAGACGTACGAATCGGTCGGGTCACCCAACTCACCCTGACGCCCGGTGACTCCCCGTCCATGTAGAAGCGAGTCACCGACTGCCACGTTGATCGGAAACACTCCAGCCCGATCGAGCCGAGTCACATCGCCCTCGATGACGGCTGCCACAAGCAGGCGGAACCGCGCGATCGACACCGCGAACGGGTTCTTGTCGCAGCCGTGCACGGACTCGAGCGCTCGTCGGATCGCGGACCAGTCGTCGGACCCCGACTCCTCGGCACGCAGCCTCGTGAGGATCCGCCGGAAGATCCCCAACAGGAAGTGCCCGGACCCACACGCCGGGTCGATCGTTCGAAGTCCATCCAACCCGAACTCGTCGATGGCCGGATCGAGAGTCAGGTCGAGGATGAACTCCTCGACGAACTCCGGCGTTTGCAATAGAGCGTAGGTCTTCCGAGCAGCCTCCGACAGATCCTGATAGATGTCGCCGAGAAATCGCGTGTCCCACCCGGTGAAGTCGTACCGGATCGCGGTTCCGCTGTGGTCGCGCCGCCGCCAGAAGGCGATGAGGTCGTTCGCGGACTCGTACGAGATCGTGATGTCCCACAGCGGGTTGTGCGTTGGGTCGAACAGTCCCGCCGCGGTTGGGTGCGCGTCGGCGATGTGCTGGAACGACGCCTCCAGCCAGTTGCGGTTGTTCAGCGTCGGGTTCGCGGTGATGAACGCATTCTGGTAGTCCTCGGCCTCGGCCAGGTGCTCCCCCGGCCCAGCCAGGAACCGCCGGTCGATCAGGCCGTTGTCCTCGCAGTACCGTACGAACACCGTGCTCAGCACCCAGGCCGCAGCGGCCTGCGTGACCCGGCCGCCGAGCCACTCGGTGTAACCCGCGGCGGTGCGTTCCGCGGATCGCGCCGCCTCGTACTCCTTCCCGAGCCGGGTGGCGATCTCCTCGTCGTCCCGTGCGCGGACCTTAAGATCCTTCTCCAGGTCAAGCGCCAGCTTGCGCAGGTCCTTGACCAGCGCGTTGATCGTCGCCGTCGACTCGGTGCTCGTCATCGTCCGCTCTCGTACTTGTCGCTCGCCCGACGCCCCCACCGGACGTGGCGCCACCATTGATTCACTGATTGCGTCGATGGTCGTCAACGATGCAATCGTCGTTGATCATTTATTCATCGTTGAATCACGCCACAACGTCGACCGTCCGTAGCTCCCCCAGCGAGTCCCGGTCCAGCACGATCCGCTCGGACCCGTCCACCACCTCGACGACCATCCCGTCCAGCTGCGCCGCCCCGACCGCCGACTCCGCCGGGCACAACAGCCAGAGCCCGTGCGGCGCCCGGTGTGGGCTGCGTGCCGCAGCCTGCAGCCGGACGAGCAGCTCCCGGCCACCGGACTCGGCGTAGCGCGCGAGCAGTCCGGCGTCGTGCAGGAACACGACGGTCTCCGGGTCGGACTCGGCGTCGATCCGCTTCCCGGTCCGCTCCCACGCCAGCCGCACCCAGGAGTCGAGGCCGCGCGACATCTGCTCGGTCTCGGTGAACTTCAGGTCGCTCCTCACAATCGCGGACCAGTCACGGCCACGTTCGGACGCAATACCCCGCAACTCGTTGAGGAACACTGCGCCGACGTCGAGCGGGCGCACCTGCCACGTCTCGGCCACCATCTCGGCCGTACCGGGAAGGTCCTTGCCGCGCAGGGTGAGCGCGACGAAACCGCCGCGGTCGACGGCCCGGTCGAGCTGTCGTCGCACACCATCCCGACCCGAGTGCTCGAACGGTCGCGCGGGCAGCGAGGTCGACGACGCCAGCGGCGCAGGCGGGGCCTCCGGGTAGAAGCGCTGGTCGCGGGTGTCGTAGCGCAGTGCGAACCCGGCGGCGTCGAGTGCCTCCGAGATGCGGACGTGGGTGGGACTGGCGTCAAGCCGGATCTCCGGGAACCGGGCACGGACCCGGTCGAGCAGGGCGTCGACGGTGATGCCGGTCGGGAACCGGGCGCTCGGGTCCTTGCGGCGCACGCCGGCCGCCGCCTGCGAGATCCGCAGCGCGGCGACGAGGTCGAGCCCTCGGGGGTACAACTCACCACTCGGCGAGACGAGAGCGTCCTTCGAGGCCGCGGAAGCAAGCGCGAGCAACCGGGTGTCCTGCAGCGCAGGCATACCCTCCGGCACCGGGATCTCCCGCAGGCGCCGGAGCACGGCCGCACGGCCGGGGAGGGGGTCCTCCACGGCGAGCTCGTCGGCCGCGGTTCCCAGCGCACCGGCGAGCTCGGCCAGCTCCGACGGCGTGGGGTCGTCGGTACCGGGCAGCGACTCGAGCGCGACCAGGACGTCATCGCCGCGCCGCGACACCGCCAGCCGCGGGCCGTCGCCGTCCTCGGCCTGCTCCCCCGCCCACAGCTCGGCCTCGACGGCCGCGCGGACCACCGCGAGCGCTGCGGTCGCACCGTCGTCGGAGGAGGAACCGAGCCGGGCACGCACGACGGTGGCGAGCTCCAGGGCGGTCATGACGCGCCCTGCGCCGCCGAGGACGTCGACGAGGATCTCGCGGACGTCGGCCAGCTGCGGCGACTCCGCCCAGTTCTCGAACAACGTCTGCTGGTTCTTCGACACCGTCGGTTGTGTCGTCCCGACCGCCTTGGCGATCGCGGTCTGGCTCGGCCATCGCGGCAGGTTCACGTCGAGGCCCAGCGTCGCCCGTGCCACGTCGCCCTGTTTCGAGCGCCGCTGTGTGGCGAACGGCCTGGCGAGCAGCGTGACGAGCTCCTCGACGGTGACCCGGGCGTCGGCGGCCGGTTCGGTCACGTCCGGCTCCGGAGCGCGCAGCAGCGGCGCCCACTGCTTGTGCCGGCGGATCAGTTCCTTGCGCACCGCGGCGCCGGCGCCCCGGGCGCGGGCGATCTCGGTGGTTCGGACCTTGAGCAGCTCACCGACCGTGGCCGCTCCGAAGCCGGCGGCGACGGACACGGCACGCGGGCTGAGGCCGGCGTGGTCGAGGGTCGTCTCCGGCGACGCCGAGGCCGCGAGGGTGTCGCGGACCGCCTCCGGCTCTTCCTCCGCGTCGGTCTCGACCGGGAGCCGGCGGTCGGCGGCGGTGAAGACGGCGCGCCACGCGTCGTCCATCTGCTTGAGCGTGTCGAACCGCCGCCCGACGTCGCGGTGAAGCGCCCGTCGGAAGAACGTGATCAACCCATCCTTCAGCGCCGGGTCGAACTGGTCGGACGCCAGTTCCGGCACCTCGTCGGAGGTGGTGCGCGGGTCGGTGAGCCCGTCGCCCCACTGCGGTCGCTGCTTCGACGCCATCTCGTGCAGCGTCACCGCGACCGCGTAGCGCTCGGCGTGGTCGTCGTAGACCGGGCGCCGGGGCGAGTCGAGCAACGGGTCCAGGTAGCCGCGGGTGCCGACGCCGATGTCCTTCTCGGTCGACCCGGCCAGCGAGAAGTCGAGCAGCATCAGCTGCCGGGACCGGTCGGCGCGGCGGAAGATCGCGAGATTGTCCGGCTTGATGTCGCGGTGCCACACACCCTCGCCGGCGAGGACGTCGAGCGCGTTGAACAGGTCCCGGCCGAAACGTTCCAGGTCGTGGTAGCTGAGCCGCCCCTCGGCGCGAAGCAACGAGCCGAGTGTCCCGCCGTCGAGGTCGCTGCCCCCGGCGTACTGCAGGTCGATCACGGTGCGCTCGGCCAGCGTGCGCGGTCCACCGAGCTTGCGCACGATCTGCGCGCCGCCGACCCGCTCCAGGACCTCGGCCTCGGTGCGCAGGCTCGCGGCCTTCTGCTCGTCGAGCGCCACCTTGAGGACGCGGTACTCGGCCTGCTCCTCGCCGTCGTCGGACTCGCGGATGCGCTGCACGAGCAGCGCTCGCGACGTGGAGCCGGTCCCCAGGACGCGCTCGACGGTCCACTCGCCGTCGACGCGCTGGCCCGCGGTCGCGGTCAGCGGGTCCACCTGGGGCTGGGCCGGCTGGGCCGAGTCCCGCTCGGTCCGGTCGAGTCCGAGCAGGAACATCTCGGCCGACTCCAGCCGATGGTCGACCGCCGAGCGGGTCGCAGCGAACACCAGCTCGTCGATCGCCTGGGGCAGGGTGCCGTCGACGCCGTGCGGGTGCAGGCCGCCGTCGTTGCGGACGCGCTCGATCATCTCGGCCCGGTTCGCCGCGGGCGCACGACCGGTGAGGATCAGGTAGGCGATCGCCCCGAGCCCGAACAGGTCGAGCTCGACCGGGTCGGGGAACGGCGAGTCGAACTCCGGTGCGAGGTACGGGCCTGCGGAGTCGGCGACGACGTCGTCCCCCAGCGAGGACACCCCGATCGACGAGTTGACGCCCGGGTCGAAGTCCCGCGCCGCCGTCTGCCAGTCGATCACCCGCAGCGTGGGCTCGCGGCCGTCCGGGCGGGCCGAGACATAGACCGACCGGGCGGCCAGGGCGCGGTGGTAGAGCGAGCGGCTGTGCGCGTAGCGGACGGCCTCGCCGAGCTGGCGGACCAGCTCGAGCCGTGACTCCGGGGTGAGCCGGGCCGCGAACAGGCCGAGGTAGGAGTCCAGCCGTAGGTCGGCGGAGTCGTGCCGGAACAGGATCGCCGGACGACCCTGATGCTCGCGGATCTGCACCGGTTGGGCGATCCCGCGGTGCGTGATGCCCTGCAGCACCTGGTACTCGCGCCTCGCCGCCCGCTCGACCTGCGCCTTGCGCTCCTCGCCGGCCTGCTCCTCGGTGAGGTAGATGCGGACCCGCCCGGACTCGGAGACGATCCCGGAGCGCTGCGCGAGCCGGTCCTCCCACGCCGGGCCGGCGTCGAGGACCGACGGAGCGAGCTGCCAGTCGTCGCCGAATCGCAGGTGCGCCGTGGCGGCACGGATCCCGATCTCGGACATCAGGGTCGGCAGGATGTCGCGGGAGAACGCCGGATTGATCCTCCGTCCCTCACTCTGTGGAGGCTGGGACAGCAGGTCACGCCAGATCCAGGGCAGTCCCTCGGATGCCTCGTCGCGTCCGTAGACCCGGGTGCTCTGGACGTCGTCGAGCTTCGACACCAGGCCGGGGTGGGTCAGGAACACGGCCGGCTCGACGCGCGGGATGCGCAGGTTGCGCATGCCCTTGCGCTTCGCCGCCCATTCCAGGCGCCCCTTCAGCTCCTTGGACTTCAGGTCGGTGAAGTGCAGGGGGTTGCGCAGGGTGCGGGGCCAGTCGCGGCCCTGCTCGTGGAACACCCAGTCGTCACCCTGGTTGCCGACCGTGCCCGGATGGGCCTTCAGCTCGACCAGGTAGAGACCGCCGGGGACGGCGATGAACAGGTCGCACTCGTGGATGCGGCCGGACTGGGCGGTGAAGGAGAACGTCGCCCACGCGCGGAAGGGTTCCGCGGCGGGGAGCAGGCGCTTGACGTGGTCGAGTCCGTCCTGCTCCCAGGAGTAGTCGGACGGACGCTCCTGGAACCAGCGGCGGACCGAGCTCGGCGGTGGTCCCGGAACGGGTGCAGGCACGCCTCAGACCTCCTCGACGGAAATCTGCTCGTCGTCTTCGGGCATCTCATCGAGCTGGCTCCGCGCAGCACCCGGCGTGTAGGGCGGAAGGCCGAGCATGTCGTTCAGCACCGCCGCCAGAGCCTCGCGCCGAGCGGCGAGGAACTGCTCGAAGCGATCGACGTGCCAGGTCTCCTCCCCCGGGATCCACTGCTCGGTCAGACGCTCGGCATGGATCTTCGGCAGGTATCCGGCGGGATCCTTCGCGCCGATCTCGCGGTTCGTCTTGCCCGAGATGAACGCGAGGTTGGCGAGGCTGTTCGTCAGCTCGTTGCCGTAGCGGCGGGACACCCTCGCCTTCGGGAAGACATGGTGGTACTCGATCTTGCTGGTGGACGTCATCGGCTGGGCGCTCATCGCGATGTGGCTGTGCCAGTCCTTCACCCCTGCCCCGAGTGCCGCGATGTAGAGGAGGGTGAAGAACGACGAGGTGACGCCACGCCGCTCCAGATCGGCCGGCGAGAGCGGGCTGTCCATCGACCGCGGTCCGGACGCGCGCCGGATCAGCTCGTCGACCAGGCGCTGCCCCTCCTCGGAGTTGATGAGCCGTGCCTCGGCGTCGAGCTTGCTCTCGACCTGGCTGGAATAGTGGCTGAACGCCATCGCCGTGTAGACCCAGCGCCGCAGACCCGACACCTCCTCGGGCGTGAGCCGAGTCTTGCGGCGGTGCAGCAGGTAGGCCGGGACCACCACGACGTTCGGGGACGTGAGCGCCGCGGAGCGCGGGATCCCGCACTCGCTCCGGAGGAAGTCGACGGCCGATCGCAGAGCGCTCTCCGTCTCGGCCCAGGCACGCTTCAGGTCGTCGCCGCTGATCCGCGGGCCGATCAGCTTGATCGCGTGCGCGCCGACGCCGGCGAGCAGCCCGGTGAGCCGGAGGACCGCCTCCCGGTCCAGAGCGAAGTTCTCGCGGTCGAGCTCGTCGGTGAACTGGTCGATGGTGTCGAGGCCCTCCGGCCAGCGCGCGGCGATGGCGCTGAACACGAGGTCGCCCTTCGATAGCCGTCGACCGCCCTGGTTGACCCGGGCGAAGATCTCGGCGACCTCTTCGTAGTCGTCGGACTCCACGGTCAGGATCGGTGTCGGGTACCTGCGGATGTCGTGCACGCGCTTGAGCCGGCTGTAGTACGTGTCGAAGTCCGGATGATCCGGATCGACACCTGATTGGCGGAGGAGCGTGGCGAACTGGGGCGCCTCCTGCAGGACATCGGTGACCGGGATGAGCAGTGCATCCTTGCGTTGGACCGCACTCGGATTCACGAACGTCTCGTCACGAAGGTCGAACCGGACGTCGAGCGCGGGTCCGACCTTGACCGCGTCCGGACGGATGATCTTCGCCAGCGACGTCAGACGCTGCTGCCCGTCGAGCAACATCGCCGGGTGGTCGTAGGTCGGGGTGTCCTGCAGGACCGCCGCCGTACGCAACGGGACCTCGAGGGTCGTCTTCCAGATGAGGAGGGCCCCCACGGGGTAGCCGCGGTAGAGCGAGTCCAGCAGGAACGGCACCTGCGGCCGCCGCCAGACGTAGCCGCGCTGGATGGACGGAATCACCAACTTGCCGTCCAGCAGTGCGTTCACCTGACTGGCGAGAGGCTCGGTTCCCTGACCCACTTGTCACTCCTCGAGATTGCTTCGTGACGCGCACGGGTCATGCGACCCTATCGAACGGGCAGATCGATCAAGCGCTCACGCCGTCCGGTCGACACCCTGACGCGAACGGTCCAGACGGTCCTGTGCGACCGCGCGCTCGCGATCACCGAAGAGCGACACGAAGCGCGGGTCGACGACCAGCGCCTCGACCGTCAGATCGAGTCGGCCGGCGTCCCAGAGCCGCACGAACCCGTCGCTGACCGTCGGCGAGGCGAGGAGCCGCCGGGTCGCCCCGACGGCCCCGTGCTGCAGCACCATCTCCCGCAGGTACTGCGGGTTGTAGCCAAGCTCGGTGCGACAGGTCTCGATCACCCCGAACATGACTCGGTCGAAGGCACCGTCCTCCACCTCGGGGATGTCGACGACGGGCTCGACCGGGGCACCGACGCCCTGGTCCTCCTCGTCCCCCGAGACCACGGCGCTACGACGCTGGACGAAGCCCCGCAAGGTGTCCACCGAGGAGAAGACCTCGTAGCCGAGCTCCATCAGCCGCGGCAGGTCGGCCTCGTCCGGGTCGAGCTCCAGGACGACCGGCTTGCCCTGACCGGCCTGCAACCCGTCGGACCAGAACAGCTCGGCCACGGCCAGGACCCGTCCCGTCTCGGGGTCGGCGATCTCGGCGTCCCGCGCCGCCGAAGAGAACCCGAGCTCGGCGAACTCCTCCACCAGAGCCGAGATCTGCGCGACGCGCACATCGGACTCGGCCGGCTCCTCAGACACCTGGACCACCTGCAGCTCGCGGTCCCACGGGTGTCGCCCGGCCAGCAGGTCGTCGAGAAACTCCCCGGTCGCAGCCGCAAGCAGCTCACGCCGTGCGGTGAGGAACTCCCGGTAGTTCTCGATCTCCCAGAGGCGCGGGTCCTGCGGGATCCACTGCGAGGTCAGGACCTGTGGCTGAAGCCCGGTCAGGTAGGCCGCCGGATCCGCGCCGGACAGCCCGACCGCCGACGACGGGCTCACGAACGCGAAGTTCGCGATCGCGTTGACCTCGGCCCGTGTGTAGCCGTGCTTGGCCAGCGCGGCCTTCGGGAAGATCTCGTGCACCTCGACCGAGGCGGACTCATGGCCCAGCGATCGGCCGGTGAGGAGGTCCCGCCCGTCCCGGACTCTGGTGATCATGTAAAGCAGCGGGTAGGAGCGCGAGCCCTTCCCGACGCCCTCGAAGTCCTCGGCGTCGATCGACATGTTGTTCTTGCGTGTGCGGCTCAGGCTCGCGATCACGCCGTCGATCCCGCTCGCCTCGACGGTCTCCAGGTCCTTGGCCAGGAACGTCTCAGTCGAGCCGGCGAACCGCCCGCGCAGGGCCGCGTGGACGTACCAGTACAGGGCGCGGTCGGTCTCGGCGTTGTCGGCGAAGCGTCCGCCGGTGCGGTGCATGAGCCGCGACAGCACCGGGACCGCGTACCGCCCCATCAGGACGCGATCGTGGTCGAGCCCGAGCCGCCCGGACAGCAGACCGAGCACGTAGTCGATGTTGTGCAGCGTCTTGTAGAGCGCGTCCTCGAAATCGGACGCCGAGACGTCCTCCAGGGCGGAGAACGGTGCGCGGCCGGTCGCGACGGCGTTGACGTTGCGCAGCAGCCAGTCCGGGGTGAAGCTCAGGTCCCGCTCGGCCCAGCGGTCGAGGTTGCGGCGCATCGTCGGGCGCGCGTCGCCCCACTCGGAGCAGATCCGAGCCAGCGCCAGGTCACCCTTCGACAGCTTCGTTCCGCCGGAGTTGACCCGGTTGAAGATGTCGACGACCACGTCGACGGTCTTGTCCGCACCGGTGATCTGCTCGATGTGGAACTCGCGGTCCCCGATGTTGCGCAGCTGCTGGAGCCGGTCCACGTAGAGGTCGAGGCGATCCGCGGCCCAGGTCAGGTCCCGTAGCTGCCCGAACGACGCCGAGAAGCCACCGGCGTACAGCTTCGTGACGTCGATCCAGAGCGGGTCGTCCTTCATCTTCATCGGGGCGTAGAACTGGAACGCCTCGGTCTCGACGTTGAAACGAAGGCCTGAGAACGCCTCCGGGTCGCCCTCGAAGAAGGACGGCGCCCGTCCACGCATGATCCCGTAGAGCGTCGTGACGCGCTGCTGACCGTCCAGGAGGAGCTGCTTCTGCCCGGCGGTGGACGCGCTACCGCGGACGGCCTGACCGACTCCCTCGGTCTCCTACACGAGCAACGCCCCGACGGGATAGCCGTGGTAGAGCGATCGCATCAGGCCGCGCACCTGATCGCGGTTCCACACGTACCCACGCTGGAACTCCGGCAGGAGCATCGATCCCGCGTCGATCTGGTCCAGGATCGTGCCCAGCTTCGTCTCATTTCCCCCTTGCGGCCATACCTCACCGCACATCGAGAGTCGATCAAGCTGCGTTACGCGCTCGCCGACGGTGGACCGCCACACATCGTGCCGACCGTGCGACGTGATCGTGTCATGGGAGACCCGATCGAGTGACCGACCGGCCACTGATCAACTGCGACGTGTCTCGGACGGACGCCAGTACACCGCTAATCAGAATGCCCACCCGATCCGGTGACATCGCCATAGTGCGGGCGCGGTCCGCCCTACGGTGCGCTCATGCCTGAGATCGCCATACCCCTCGTCCTCCGTGAGGCGCATGATCGATGGATTGCGGACGGCCGGAAAGAGCAAATAGCCATGCGGTGGTACCCGCGATCCTGGCGTGACCGGCTGGTCGATTACCGATCCGTGCTCGATCAGCTTCCCTCCCAGGTTTGTCGTAGCGACGCGGCCGAGTGGGCTGTCGGCATCGACAACGCACACCGCGCCGGCGAGGCGTTCGTCGCGGCGATGGTCTGGGGCTACGGCCCTGTCGGCTACGGCCCCTACCGCACTGCGCGCATCCTCGAGGAGAACGAGCAGGCTACTGAACGTCTACTGAAGATCGCCGAGCCGGCAGTTGAAGGTGACCGCATGCGAGCCTTCCGGCAAGCAGCGAACTCCCCGCTGAAGCATCTGGGCGTCGCGTTCGGGACGAAGTTTCTGTATTTCTGCAGTCTCGCGTCCGGCGACGATCGCGCCATCGCACCGGTTCTGGACAGCGTGGTGGCCGACTGGCTCTCCCAGCACACCCCGTTCTCGCCGAAGATCGACAGCTGGCGTCCGAAAGACTACGAGCGCTATGTCGACCTTCTCCAATGCTGGGCCGACCAACTCGACGAGCGCATCGACACCGTCGAGCAGCTGATCTTCGACTCCGAATGGGCCGTCCCCGCCGGCACACGGACACCGACCGCAGACATCGCATCCACGCTCGCTCAGCTGCGCCGTCTCGTCAACGACCTCGATCCCGCTGTCACCGACCGCTGCGAACCCCACCTCACCGAGCTACGTGCACTGACTTCCTGCTGAAACCCGAGTCTGCCGATGGGCAGGCCCGGGCTGGCAGTCCACCAGGAGGTCAAGCCTGCGACACCGACGGCCGTCCCATCTGCAGATCGAGTTGCGCCGCCTCCCCCGCCGGCACCTCCACCGACGTCGTGACCGGCGCGAACGTGCTCGCCACGACCGTGTAGTCCCCCGCCGGGATCCCGAGGAACGAGTACTTCCCCGCCCCGTCGGTCATCACCGTGCCGACGACCTCACCGACAGGGCTCAGCGCGGTCACCGTCGCCCCGGCGAGCCCGGCACCGTCCGGACCGGTCACGATCCCGGCCAGCAGACCCGACGTCGACGACAGCACCAGATCGGCGACCGACGTCGCGCCCGGCTGCACGGACAGCGTGAGCGCGGACGGCTCGTGGTCGGTGGCGCTCGCGGCGACGGTCGTCGCGCCCGACGGCAGGCCGGCGAGGCGGAACGTCCCGTCGGTGCCCGCCTGCACGCGTCCGACGACCTGGCCCCGCGCGTCGGTGGCGATCACCAGCGCCTCCGGGATCGGGACGCCGCCGTCGGAGGCGGTGACCGTGCCGGTGACCAGTCCGTTGCCGTCGAGGGCGAAGTCGCGGACCACGCCGACGCCGTTGAGCGTCACCGCGGTGACGGCCGGGCGGAAGCCGGGCGCGCTGGCCACCGCGGTGTAGGTACCCGGCGGGAGGCCGTGCAGGGCGTACTCGCCGCCGACGGCCGAGGTCCGCGCGACCTGACGGCCGTTGCGGTCGGTCACGGTCACGACGCCGTCGACGCCCACGGCGCCGGAGCCCGCCTGCAACCGCCCGAGCAGCTCACCGGCCTCGGCGTGGCGGCGGTCGTCGTCGGCCGCGGCGTTCTGACCGGCGGGCTCGGCGGCGTGGTGACCGGCCCGGGGCACCGCGGCGGCATCCGCGAGGCCGGCCACGGGAACCGCGGCGGCGGAGGCGCGGGAGGACGACCGGTCCGGGACCTCGTCGTCCGTCACGACCTCGGACATCCCGGTGACCTCACCGGAGACGGCGGCGAGCTCCCCACCGACCGACTCGTGCTCTCCGGACGGCGCCGATCGACCGCCGGCGAACCACGACGCGACGGCGGCGACCACGCACGCGATCACGGCGAACCAGAACGCGGCCGCCAGGCCGTCGGCGAAGGGCCCGGAGATCAGCTCCGGGAAGAAGCTGTGCCCGGTCAGGATCGCGGCCTGGTCCGGGGGCAGCGTGCCCACGGTCGAGCCGAGCAGCTCCTGGATCGGGTTGTAGCCCAGGAACGCCGCGAACAGCACGCCGACCGGGGGCAGGTTCGCGATCCGGGACGCGTCGGCGGCCGGGACGGCGTGGGCGAGCAGCCCCTGCTTCATCACCGACGGCAGGTTCTGCGACAGCCCGGCGATCATCAGGCTGAAGAAGAAACCGATCGACAGGACCATCGCCGCGTTCTGGAACGTGGCCGTCATGCCGGCACCCGCGCCGCGGGCGTCACCGGGGAGCGAGTTCATGATGTCGGCGCGGTTGGGTGAGGAGAACAGGCCCATGCCCAGGCCGTTGACCAGCAGGATCGCGGCGAACGGGACGTAGCCGAAATTGATCGGCAGGATCTCCAGCAGCAGGAAGCTGACCGCGGAGATCAGCATGCCGCCGGTGGCGAACCAGCGGGCGCCGTAGCGGTCGCACAGCACGCCGGAGATCGGCGCCGCGACGAGGAACCCGACCGTCAGCGGCAGCATGTAGATGCCGGCCCAGAGCGGGGTCTCCTGGAACGAGTAGCCGTGCTGGGGCAGCCAGATCCCCTGCAGCCAGATGATCAGGACGAACTGCAGGCCACCGCGTCCCAGCGAGGCCAGCAGGTTGGCCACGTTGCCGAGGGTGAACCGGCGGTTCGCGAACAGCGAGAGCGTGAACAGCGGGTTGGCGACCCTGCGCTCGATCAGCACGAACGCGCCGAGCACGATCACGCCGCCGATCAGGCAGGTCAGCACGGTCGGGCTCCCCCAGCCCATGACCGACGTGCCGTAGGGCTGGATGCCGTAGGTGATGCCCACCAGCACGGCGATCAGGCCCACCGCGAAGGTGATGTTGCCCCACCAGTCCATCTTCGCCGGGCGGCGCTCGCCGGTGTCGCGGAGCTTGAGGTAGGCCCACACGGTCCCGAACAGGCCGAACGGCACCGAGACCAGGAAGACGAGCTTCCAGTCGATCGGTCCGAGCAGGCCGCCGATGACGAGGCCGAAGAACGAGCCGGCGATCGCGGCGACGCCGTTGATGCCCAGTGCCAGACCGCGCTGACGCTGGGGGAACGCATCCGTCAGGATCGCCGAGGAGTTCGCCATCAGGAACGCGCCGCCGATGCCCTGCACGATCCGCCAGCCGATCAGCCACAGCGCGGCCGCGTCACCCTGCTGCCAGGTGAGCCACAGGAAGATCGACGCGACGGTGAAGACCGCGAAGCCCAGGTTGTACATCCTGACCCGGCCGTACATGTCGCCGAGGCGGCCGAACCCCACCACCAGCACCGCGGTGACGACCAGGAAGCCCATGATCATCCACAGCAGGTAGCTGGTGTTGCCGGGCTCGAGGGGGTTGATGCCGATGCCGCGGAAGATGTCCGGCAGGGCGATCAGCACGATCGAGGAGTTGATCGTGGCCATGAGCATGCCGAGCGTGGTGTTCGACAGCGCGATCCACTTGTAGTTCGGGCCCGGTCCGGAGCTCTGCTCCGACGGGCCGGCGACACGGTCGATGACGGCCACGACTCCCCCTCCACTAGTTGACTGACGCTAATCAACTAGGAAGCAGGAAACACCAGTTCGTTGCACGACGCAACATCGGTGCGCCGGGAAAGCCGGTTCGGCCCCGATGCGCGGCTTTGCTCCGCTCCGCGCTCAGTCCCGATGCGCGGCTCCGCTCCGCTCCGCGCTCAGCCCCGATGCGCGACTCCGCTCCGCTCTGCGCTCAGTGGTTGCCGTAGACCTTCGTCGGACGGACGAGGACGGCGACGCGGCCCTCGGCGCGCATGGCGGCGTCGTAGGCGTCCCAGTCGTCATGCGTGCCACCGGCGGAGGTGAACACGTCGCGCAGGAGCACCCGGAGGCCCTCGGCGTCGATGCCGTCGTGGGGGTCGTCGGGGCCGATCAGCTCGCTGATGCCGTCGACGCCGACCCAGCGCCATCCGGCGCGGAAGAGGATCGACGTGGCCGGTCGCGCGCGGAGTGTGCGCAGCTTGACCGGCCCGTAGGTCACGTATCCGACGACCGGCTCACCGGTGGTCGGATGCTCCAGCACCCCGGCGTTGACCAGGGACGAGTGCGGGGTGCCGTCGGCCCGCACGACGCTCACCGAGCACAGGCCGTGCTCGGCGGGGACGATGCGACGGACCGGGTCGAGGTCGGTGCTCACACCGCGAGTGTGGCACTCACGGGACAGGAGATCAGCGCCAGCCCAGCTTCTTGGTGCACGCCGGCCAGGCCTTCCAGCCCTGCTGGTCCTGCACCTTCTTCGCGACCTCGATCTGCTCGGCGCGGGTGGCCTGGTCGGCCGACGGTGCATGCTCCTTGCCGCCGAACTCCTTCCAGGTGGACGGGGTGAACTGCAGGCCGCCCTTGAAGCCGTTGCCGGTGTCGGCGTCCCAGTTCCCGGTGCTCTCGCAGTGCGCGAGCTTGTCCCAGGTCGACGTCTTCTCGACCGACGGCGCGGCCGGTGCGGACGGCGCCGCCATCGCGGTGCCGGCGACACCCAGCGGTGCGGCGGCGATCGCGGTCAGCGCACCGGCGCGGGCGACGCGGCGGCCGGTGTTCGTGGGCTTGCGGTGACGTCCAGCCATGAGGAGATCTCCAACGTGTCAGGGGAGCAGTTCTCGCCGAGCCCGAGGGGGAGCGGTTCGACGACGCGGAGCACCGTAACCATTCCGAGATCGTCGGTGACAAGTCGTGTTGCTCCACTGCCGGAGAGTCGCGCTGAGTGGTCACTTGCCCGCGATCGGCGGCGAACGGGCTAACGCTTACCGCACGGTGCTCGGCCGAACGGCGGTGGCGCCGTCGTCACCGTTCCGGGTGACCATCCGTCGCGGGCGATCTTCAGCTCGACGAACGGGTCGCCGCTCCGGTTGCGGCCCCGGATTCGATCCGGCGCTCCGTCCGGCTGGGGACGACCCGGCCCAGGACCAGCGCGGACAGGGCGAGCAGCACCACGACCAGGCCGTAGACCTCCGCGGTGATCCGCAGCCCGACCGCCGTCGCGGACACCCCCGCGATCACGGCCGGGATACTGAACGCCAGGTAGGCCAGCGTGTAGGTGGCCGCGAACAGCTCTCCGCGCTCGTGCGGCGCGGCGATCCGGGCGAGCGTGCCGAACGTCCCGAAGGCCGCCGCACCGAACCCGACGCCGGCCACGAGCGTCCCGGCGCCGGCCACGATCGTCGCCGCGGCACCGGAGCCCGGCCCCGCGAGCGCGATCCCGACCAGGGTGACGGCCGTCCCGAGCGCCAGCCCGGCCGCGGCGGCGGGCAGCACCCGACCCGGCTCACGGCCCCGTAGCAGGAACGCGGTCAGCGCACCGGTGCCGCAGAGCATCGTCACGACGAGGCCACCGACGAGGTGGTTGCGCAGGTCGAACAGCCCGGCCGCCACCGACGGCCCGAGCGAGAGGTACAGCCCACCGAGCGCCCAGCTGGCCAGCAGTACCGGCACGATCGCGAGGAACTCGGCGCGAATCCGCACCGGCACGCCGACCCGCGGCCGCAGCGACGCCAGCGCGCCCGGCCGTCGCGTGATCGTCTCCGGCATGAGCGCCGCGACCAGCCCGGCCAGCACCATCCCGGCCAGCAGGATCGCCCACACCAGCTGCGTCGGGGCCGGGGCGAGCTCCACGAGCGCACCGCAGCCCAGCGCACCGAGTCCGAGGCCGCCCAGCGGCGCGACGCCGTTGATCAGGCCGGCCCGTCCGCGCGCGTGCGGCGGGTCGAGGTCGACGAGGGTGGCGGGCAGCGTCGCCGTCGCCGCACCGGTCGCGACGCCCTGCACGATCCGGGCCACCAGCAGCATCCCGACGCCGTCGGCGAGCAGGAACAGCAGCAGCGCCACGATCTCCAGCGCGATCGCGCCGAGGATCACCGGGCGCCGTCCGACATGGTCCGAGAGCGCCCCGACGACCAGCAGTGCCGCGATGAGCGCGAGCACGTACACGGCGAAGACGAGCGTCAGCGTGAACTCGGTGAACGCGAACCGCTCCTGGTAGACGACGTAGAGCGGGGACGGCGCGCTGGACGCGGCCAAGAACCACACGAACGTCGCGGCCACCGCGACGAACGCGACCGGGCGGGAGAGCCGGGCTGGGGCGGACATCGGAGCTCCTTGATGCACGTATCATTGCGTTAAGGGCACGGTAGCACCCTCTTCGCAACAATCACTGCGTTAGCGGAGCTATTCCCCGAGGAGCGAGAGGAGCACGGTGTGACGACGCAGGAGACCCACGGTCCGCGGCAACGCCCGGGCGGGCGGTCGGCACGGGTCCGCGCGTCGGTACACCGCGCCGTGGGCGAGCTGCTGACCGAGGGCCCGGCCGAGGCGCTGACGATCCCGGTCGTCGCGGCCCGCGCCGGGGTGCACCCGACGACGGTCTACCGCCGCTGGCCGTCCCTGGCCGAGCTGCTCGCCGACGTCGCGGCCAGCCGGTTCAGCGGCGACATCGTGGTACCCGACAGCGGGTCACTGCGGGGGGACCTGGAGCGGTGGGTCACCGACGTCGCCACCGACCTCGCCGACCCGGACGTCCTCGCACTGATGCGCGCGGCCGTCGGAGCGGCCGGACCGGACGGCGGCGACGCCTGCGTCGCCGACCGGCACGCCCAGCTCACCGCGATGCTGGACCGCGAGCGCGCCCGCGGCGGCACCGGCACCCCGAGCACCGAGGAGACCGCGGACGCGCTGCTCGGCCCGCTCTACTACCGCGCGGTGTTCACCTCGCGCCCCGGCGAGCCCGACTGGGCCCGCGGCCTGGTCGAGCGCCTGCTCGCCGGGCGCGGCTGAGCCCCCGCGCCCCGGCGACGGGCCTCACCCCAGCGCGGCGCGCAGGGCCTTCGCCGAGTGGTCGAGCACCTCGCGGGCGGGGTCGAGCACCCCGGCCATCTGGATGAAGCCGTGGAACAGGCCGTCGACGGGCAGGTGCTCGGCGGCGACGCCGGCCTCGGCCAGCTTCGCGGCGTAGGCGGCGCCCTGGTCGCGCAGCGGGTCGAACTCGGCGGTGACGACCAGCGCCGGCGGCAGGCCGGAGAGGTCCTTCGCCCGCAGCGGCGACATCCGCGGGTCCATGCCGTCGTCGGGCCCGGACTGGTAGAAGCCGGTGAACCACTCCATCCAGGCGCGCGAGAGCATCGGGCCCTTGGCGTTCTGCTTCATCGACGGGCTGTCGTCGTGCCGGTCGGTGGCCGGGTAGAGCAGCAGCTGGAACCCGATCGCGGGCCCGCCAGAGTCCCGGGCGATCTGCGAGACGACGGCGGCCAGGTTCCCCCCGGCGCTGTCCCCTCCGACGGCCAGGCGCGCCGGGTCCCCGCCGTACCCGGAGATCGTCGCAGCGGCCCAGACGACCGCGGCGTAGGCGTCGTCGACCGCGGCCGGGAACCTGTGCTCCGGCGCGAGCCGGTAGTCCACCGACGCGACGACGGCACCGGCGCGGCGGGCCAGCGAGCGGCAGACGCCGTCGTGGCTGTCCAGGTCGCCGATCACCCATCCCCCGCCGTGGAAGAACACCAGCACGGGGAAGGGACCGTCACCCACGGGCACGTAGACCCGGACCGGGATGTCCCCGGCGGGCCCGGGCGCGGTGGTGTTCTCCACCCGCGCGACCTCCTCGGGCGGGCCGCCCAGCTCACCCAGGTCGCCGATCAGGGCGCGGTTCTGCGCGACGGTCATGCTCTCCGGAGCGGGCATCGCCTGCTCGGCCATCTGCTTGAGCAACGCTTCGGCCTGCGGGTGCAGCGGCACCGTGCGGCTCCTTCCGACGCCGGGCGCCCACCGTCGGGCCCCCTCCCCGCGCATCATGCGCCGCCACGCCGTCACGGGTACAGCGCCCGCGCCGGTGATCACAACGCGGAACGGCCCCGGACCAGGTCGTGGTCCGGGGCCGTGCGCGTGGGAGATCAGCCCGTGACGGGCGTGATCATGGTCAGGCGGTCTCGTCGTAGCCCGAGGCCTGGGCCTGCCACATCCAGCGGTCCTGCTCCAGCACGCGGGCGATCTCGATGAAGAGGTCCTGCGTGACCGGGTCGGTCTTGTCGGTCTCGTCGATTCGCGGGCGCAGGCGCTGCACGGCGGCGTCGACGGCCTCGAAGATCGTCACGACGGTGTCGCGGTCGGAGACCCAGCCCTGCGGGAACTCCGGGATGCCGGTGGTCTTGGCGACCGTGGTGGAGCGACCGTCCGGGGAGACACCGATCGCGGCGGCACGCTCGGCCGCGCTGTCGGTGTAGGTGCGGGCGGTGGTGACCAGCTCGTCGAGGTGCAGGTGCACGTCGCGGAACTGACGGCCGACCAGGTTCCAGTGCGCCTGCTTGGCGACCAGGGAGAGGTCGATCAGGTCCACGACGGTGTCCTGCAGCGCGCGACCGGTGATGTCGCGGGCTCCGTCGTCGAGCGGGCTCGTGATGGGTGCAGCCATGGTGAGTGGCTCCTTCCTAGCGTCGTTCGGTGCGCACCGGATCTGCGGCGCGGCACACCGTGTACAGCGTCCGATGGCCCCACAGACATTCCCGGTGGGGCCCGTTCCACACCCCGACGTGACCGGTCACGCACTCGCCAAGGCATGCCTGACCTGGGTGCCTGACCTGGGTGTCAGTGCACCGCGCGGACCAGGTCGACGGCCCGGGCGAGGGTCTCCAGCCGGGCGTCGAGGGTGTCGCCGGCCGGGTAGAGGCGGACGGTGTCGACGCCGGCGTCGCGCCAGGTCCGCAGCCGCGCGGCGACCCTCTCCTCGGTGCCGATCAGCGTCGTCCCGAGCACCATCTCGTCGGTGACGAGCGACGCGGCGCCGTCGCGGTCACCGGCCTGCCAGCGCTCCCGGACCGCGTCGGCCACCTCCGACCAGCCCTGGCGGGAGTAGGCGTCGTGGTAGAAGTTCGTGCTCGCCGTGCCCATGCCGCCGAGGCTGAACGCGAGGCCCTTCCTCCGCTCCGCGACCATCGCGGCGAGCTCGTCGTCGTCGGCGGCGAACGCGACCTCCGCGCCCTGGCAGACGTCGAGGTCCGCGCGGGTGCGCCCGGCGTCGGCCAGTCCCGCGTCGAGGTGGGAGAAGTAGGCGTCGGACCCCTCGGGCACGAAGCTGGTGCCCAGCCAGCCGTCGGCGACCCGGCCCGTCAGGGCCAGCATCCTCGGCGACATCGTGGCCAGGTAGATCGGGACGTCCGGGTTCGGCGCGGACGACAGGCGCATCGGACGGCCGGCGCCGCCGGGCAGCGGGATCGCGACCGTGTCCCCGTCGTAGGAGATCTTCTCCCCCGCCATCGCCGACCGGATCACCTCGACCGTCTCCCGGGTGCGGGTCAACGGCTTCGAGAACGGCACCCCGTGCAGGCCCTCGATCACCTGCGGGCCGGACGGCCCGAGGCCGAGCAGGAACCGGCCCTGGGACATGTCGGCCAGCGTGAGCGCGGCCTGCGCGACCGCGACCGGGCTGCGGGTGCCGACCTGGATCACCCCGGACCCGAGCAGGATCCGCTCGGTCCGCGCGGCGAGGTACCCCAGCGCGGACGGGGCGTCGGAGCCCCACGCCTCGGCGACCCAGCAGACGTCCAGGCCGATCGCCTCGGCCTCGCGGACGAAGTCGACGGTCTCCCGCCAGTCGGCGCCGGAGGCCTCGATCGTGGTCGCGGTGCGCATCGCGGGACGGCTCACCGGGTCAGAGTTGCACAGGAGAACCCACCCGCGACCGGTCGGGTGGGGTACCCCGAACAGCACAGAGCCCGCCCTCCCCGGAGGGAGGACGGGCTCTGCGAGCTAGTCAGCTCAGATGACGCGAACGCCCTGGGCCTGCGGGCCCTTCTGGCCCTGACCCACCTCGAACTCGACCTTCTGGCCCTCGTCCAGGCTACGGAAGCCCGACGCGTCGATCTCCGAGTAGTGGACGAAAACGTCCGCGGAGCCGTCGTCGGGAGCGATGAAGCCGAAGCCCTTCTCGCCGTTGAACCACTTCACAGTGCCCTGAGTCATGTCTTCTCTGCTCCTCGCAGGTGGTGGCGCCCCGCACTGTGCGGGCCGCCGGCCGAACCCGGAGGGATGGACAAGCACTCTGTGCCCTCGTCCACAACACCACCGAGCTGTCCCCGCGGCGTGCAAGAACACGAACACCGAAACCGAACGACCACGATCAGCCAACCACACTCCGGCGTGCGATGTGGGAGCGGGTCGGTGGACGGCATCCGTGTCGCGGGTGACGGCACGGTCACCGACCGCTCCCCGACCCCGCCGGGAGCGCCTACTCGGCCGTGACCTCGGCGAACCGCCGACGACGGGCCGCGCCGCCGAATCGTTGCTGCACACCCTGTTTGGTCGTGCCGTACAGCTCGCCGATGCGCGTCCAGGTCGTCCCGGCCTGGCGGGACTCCTCGACGGTGGCGAACTCGAGATCCTCCGCCGCCTCCCGCAGACGTCGTACCGCCTCCAGCGCGGCGACCGGGTTGTCCGCCGCCTCGACGTCGGCGACCGCCTGCGTCACCCGCTTGATCGATCCCCGTGCCGCCATCGGTCAATCCTATCTTGACACCACGTTGGTCAATGATACGTTGACACTAGTCAATGACCGATTGACGATGGGCACGGAACGGTATCGGGGAGGTGACAGCATGGGCAAGAAGAAGAAGGACAAGAAGGGCAAGAAGAAGAAGTGACACCCGTCTGACGACGGATCCCGCGGTGGGGGCGGACCGGTCCGCCCCCACCGCTATCCGTGTGTCCGCCCCGGGCCGGCGCACGGACCCGGCGCAGCGGCCGGTGGAGGGACGACGGCGACGGGTGTGAGGCCCCCGACATCGCCGCCGCGACACGCCGGACGGGCGTCCCGGCGGCCGTAGTCTCGGTCCGCCCGGGCGGTGCGCCACATCGCGAACGGGCCGGCCCGCCCCTCTCGCGAAAGCAGCGATGACCTCCCCCGCCTCCCCGTCACGTCGCTCGTCCTTCACCGCCCGCTGGACCCCGAAGGTCCTGCGCACCGAGGTCCTCGCCGGCCTCGTCGTCGCGCTCGCCCTGATCCCCGAGGCGATCTCGTTCTCGATCATCGCCGGGGTGGACCCGCGGGTCGGGCTGTTCGCGTCGTTCACGATGGCCGTCACGATCGCGATCACGGGCGGGCGTAAGGCGATGATCTCGGCGGCGACCGGTGCCGTCGCGCTCGTGGTCGCGCCGCTCGTGGCGTCGCACGGTCTGGAGTACCTGATCGCCGCGGTCCTGCTCGGCGGGGCGCTGCAGATCGTCCTCGCCCTCGCCGGGGTCGCGAAGCTGATGCGGTTCCTGCCGCGGATGGTGATGGTCGGGTTCGTCAACGCGCTGGCGATCCTGATCTTCTCGGCCCAGATCCCGTACTTCGTCGACGTCCCGTGGCCGGTGTACCCGCTGCTCGCCGTCGCGCTGGCGATCATGGTCGGCCTCCCCCGGCTGACGAGCGTCGTCCCGGCGCCGCTGGTGGCGATCGTCGTGCTCACCGCCGTCACCGTGGCGGCCGGGATCGCGGTCCCCACGGTCGCCGACCAGGGCGCCCTGCCGGAGACGCTGCCGTCGCTCGGGCTCCCCGTGGTGCCGCTCACCTGGGCGACGCTGGCGATCATCGGCCCGACGTCGCTGGCGATCGCGACCGTCGGGCTGATCGAGTCGTTGATGACGGCCAAGCTCGTCGACGGCATCACCGACACCCGCTCGGACAAGACCCGCGAGTCGTGGGGCCAGGGCGTCGCGAACATCGTGACCGGCCTGTTCGGCGGCATGGGCGGCTGCGCCATGATCGGCCAGACGATGATCAACGTCCGGGCCGGCGCCCGCACCCGGCTGTCCACGTTCCTGGCCGGGGTGTTCCTGCTGATCCTGGTCGTCGTGCTGGGGCCGGTCGTCGGGCGGATCCCGATGGCGGTGCTGGCCGGGGTGATGGTGATGGTCGCGGTCGGTACGTTCGACTGGCACAGCATCCGGCCCTCGACGCTGCGGCGGATGCCGCGCAGCGAGACCGTCGTGATGCTGGCGACCGTCGCGGTCACCGTGGCCACCGACAACCTCGCCTACGGCGTCGGGGTCGGCGTGCTGGTGGCGATGGTGCTGTTCGCACGACGGGTCGCACACCTGGTCGACGTGACGCGCGAGGCCGACGGCGACACGACCGTCTACCGGGTCACCGGGCAGCTGTTCTTCGCCTCCAGCAACGACCTGGAGTTCCGCTTCGACCTCACCGACACCGGTCCGGTCGTGATCGACCTGTGCTCCGCGCACGTCTGGGACGCCTCGACGGTGGCCGCGCTCGACGCCGTCACCGCGCGCTACGCCGCCCGCGGGGTCGAGGTGACGATCGTCGGCATGAACGCGAACAGCCGCGCCCGCCACGACGCCCTGGCCGGGCACCTCGGCGGCGGGCATTGAGCCCTGCGGTGTAGACACGGGATCCGTGGATCATCAGCAACCGGCCGTCCGCGTGTCCAAGCTGGGCTACGTCGGGTTCACCACCCCCGACGTCGACCGGCTGGTGGAGTACTACACCCGAGTCCTGGACTTCGAGCTCGTCGAGTCCTCGCCCGACGGCGCGTTCCTGACCACCGGCGTCGACCACCACTGCGTGACGATCACCCGCGGTGAGGGCCGCGCCCGCACGAGCGTCGGCTACGAGATCCACGAGGATCTCGACGACGCCGCACGCCGGCTGGGCGAGGCGGGCTACGTGACGCAGCGGCGCTCCGACGTCGGCCCCGGCACCCCGGACGTCCTGGTGCTGGCCGAGCCGGGCACCGGCGTCCCGCTGCACCTGATCACCGCCCAGGACCCGAGCGGGGTGTCGGGCTACCCGCCGCTGCGCCCGACCAAGCTCGGGCACGTCGCCGCCTACACCGCCGACCTGGGCCTGCTGCAGGACTTCTACCAGGACCTCCTCGGTTTCCGCTGGTCCGACACCGTGGGCGACTTCTTCGTGTTCCTGCGCTGCAACGCCGACCACCACGCCGCGAACTTCATGGCCAGCACCAAGTACGACGGCATGCACCACGTCGCGTACGAGATGCGCGACCCGTCGCACCTGATCTCGATGCTCGACCACCTCGCGAAACACGACCACCGGCTGCACTGGGGCCCGGGACGGCACGGGCCGGGGCACAACCTGTTCACCTACCACCGGGACCCGGACGGCAACGTCGTCGAGCTGTTCACCCAGATCGACGTCGTGCACGACGAGGCCAAGGGCCACTGGGAGCCGCGGCCCTGGCACGAGACGTTCCCGATGTACCCGCGCACGTGGGAGGTCGACGCGGCGACGGTCAACCAGTGGGGCCCGGTCGACCCGCCGTCGCTGGACCACTGAACTCCTCACGAACGGAGCAGCAGCTCCCGCACCGCGGCGGCGTGGTCGACCGCGGCCTCGGGACTGCGAGCGGTGGGGATCAGCGAGACGTGCCCGGCGCCGGCCTCGACGAACGGGGCCAGGAACGCCGCCACCTGCTCCGGGGTCCCGGCCGGCGCGACGCGGGAGAACTTCTCGTAGGGCAGCCGGTAGAGGCTCTCCATCCGGGGCGCCAGCAGGTCGCGGGCGACGGCGGGGTCGTCGTCGAGGCCGCACCAGAGCTGCAGGCCGAACCAGCCGACGTCGCGTCCGAGGTCGGCGGCCTGCGCGCGGACGTCCTGCACGGTCGCGGCGAACCGGCGGGCGGAGCAGAAGATGCCGAGCCAGCCGTCGCCGTGACGGGCGGCGCGGCGGATCGCGGCGTCCGAGGCCCCGCCGACCACCAGCGGCACCGCGGGCGTCGGCGCGGGCAGGATCCGCGCGGCGTCGAGGGTGAAGAACCGGCCGTCGTGGTCGACCTGCTCGCCGGTGCCGAGCGCGCGCAGGACCTGCAGCGTCTCGTCCAGGCGGGCTCCGCGGGTGGACGGGTCGACGCCGCAGTTCGCGACCTCCGCCCGGTCCTCACCGCCCGCACCGACGCCGAGCACGACCCGCCCGGGCGCCATCTCCGCCAGGGACGAGAGCTGGCGGGCGGTCGTCATCGGGTGCCGCAGCGCCGCCTGGTAGATCCCGACCAGTGCGCCGAGCCGGTCCTCGGTGGCCAGCGCCGCGGTGGCCGCGACGAGCCCGTCGAAGCCGGTGCCGCCGTGGAAGCTCACGTGGTCACCCAGGCACACCCGCTCGATGCCGGCGTCGGCGATCCGGGCCAGCAGTCCGCGGCGGGCCTTCGGCCCCAGCGCCAGCACCTGCTCGTGCACGGCCAGGCCGAACTCGACGGCGGCCACGTCAGACGAGCCGTGGGAGGAGGTGGCGGGCGCCCTCGCGGAGATCGTCGAGCGCGGTCTCCGAGCCCGCGAGGTGACGCAGCAGCGCGTGCTGGAACAGACCGTCGAACGCGGCGTAGGCGAACGCCGGCGTGCACGACGGCGGCGTGCCGAGGAGTCCGGAGTACGCGGTGACCACGCGCCAGATCATCCGCTCCAGGCTGTCGTCGATGTCGGCGACGTCGTCGCGGAACGAGGCCTCGAACAACGACTGCGACCGCAGGTCGTACCAGAGGCGGTGCATCAGCGTGTCCTCGTCGAGCGTCGCGGCCAGGCCGTCCCCGAACTCCGCGGCGAGCGCGCCGGGCTCGGACGCGGTGGCCGCGATCGCGTCGTAGCGCAGCACGCACGTCGCCTTGTACTGCCGGACGCAGTAGGTGATCAGCTCGACCTTGTCGCGGAAGTAGTAGTGCAGCACCCCGTGCGAGAAGTCCGAGTTCAGCGCGATCTCCCGCAGGCTGGTGCGGGCGTAACCGAGCTCGGACAACGTCTGCAGCGCGGCGTCGGCGAGCTGGTGGCGACGCTCCTCGAACTTGTCGACCTGGCGGCGCGAGATACGGTCGGATCGCTCGTTCGTGCTGGTCACGGGCGCGTCCTCCGTCCTCGTCACGCGGCGTGCGGCCGGGTCACCATAACCCGTCGGCACGTCCTGGACAGTAGTCCAGAGAAATCTTGACGAGTGTCCAGACATCATGGCAGGTTGTGTCCCACCTCACTGGATGAGCGTTTGCCGGCCACATCGACGTGTCACGGAAGGACAGTTCATGAGCTCGTTCGAACTCTCGGGGCGGAAGGTGCTCGTCACCGGTGGAGCCCGCGGCCTCGGAGCCGGGATGGCGACGGCGATGGCCGCCGCGGGCGCGTCGGTGATGCTCGCCGACGTCACGAAGGACATCGGAGAGCAGACCGCCGCGACGATCACCGCGAACGGCGGCGGCAGCGCCGGTTTCGTCGAGCTCGACGTCACCGACGACGCGCAGTGGGAGACCGCCGTCGCGCACACCGTCGCCGAGCTCGGCGGCCTCGACGTGGTCGTCAACAACGCCGGCATCGAGGTCACCCAGCTGCTCGTCGACACCGACCCGGACGAGATCACCGCGATGCTGCGGGTCAACGTCCTGGGCACGATGCTCGGCATCAAGCACGCGTTCCGCGCGATGCGCCCGGGTGGAGCGGCCGGGTCCGGCGGCGCCGTCATCAACATCTCCTCGGTCGCCGCGACGATCGCGTTCCCGGCCATCGCCGGGTACTCCGGCACGAAGTCCGCGGTCGACCGGCTGACCCGGGTGGCGGCGATGGAGTCCGGCAAGCTCGGCTACGGGGTGCGGGTGAACTGCATCTACCCCGGCCTGGTGGCCACCGACATGGGCGTGAAGCTCGCCGTCGAGACGTCCGGGCTGGGGCTGTTCGAGAGCCCGGAGGCCGCCGTCGGCGCCGTGGTGGAGCTGACGCCGTCGGGTCGCCTCGGCGAGGTCTCCGACATCGCCGACGCCGCGGTCTTCCTGGCGTCGGACGCCGCGCGGTTCGTCAACGGGGTCGGCCTGCCGGTCGACGGCGGGATGGGCATGTGAGGGCGGTCCGGCCGTGGCGCTGACCTCCTATCTGGACAAGGGTGCGTCGCTCGGGCGCGACGCACCCTGTCTGACCCTCGACGGGGCGTCGCTGTCCTACGGCGACGTCGTCGACTCCAGCCACGCGGTCGCCCGGGCGCTGCGGCGCTCGGGCGTCGCGCCCGGTGACAAGGTCGGCATCCTCTCGGCGAACGACCCGACGGCGTTCTCCTGCGTGTTCGGCATCGCCCGCGCCGGCGCGGTGTGGTGCCCGATCAACCCGCGCAACGGCGCGGCGGAGAACCGGGAGCTGCTGGAGCTCTTCGACTGCGCCGCGCTGATCTTCCAACCGGCGTTCGACGACCTCGTCGCCGAGATCGCGCCGTCGCTGCCGGAGCTGCGCACTCTGGTGCGGCTCGGTCCCGACGGCTCCGACGCCCCGGCCGGCTCGGCGGCGTTCGACGCCTGGCTCGCCGCGGCCGCGGACGACCCGCCGGCCGAGGCGGCGCCGCCGGAGGAGATCGTGGCGCTGGTCGGCACCGGCGGGACGACCGGGCGCCCCAAGGGCGTCGTGCTCACCGACCGCAACCTCGAGACGATGTCGGCGATCACGCTGATGAGCTACCCGTTCGACGGGCGGCCCGTCTACCTGGCGCTGGCGCCGCTGACGCACGCGGCCGGGGTGCTGTGCTTCCCGGTGATGGCGCTCGGCGGCGAGGTCGTGGTGATGGCGAAGCCGGACGTCGCGGAGTTCCTGGCGCTGGCGCAGCGCCACGGCGTCACGCACACGTTCCTGCCGCCGACGCTGATCTACATGGTGCTCGGGCACGAGTCGCTCGACGCCACGGACCTGTCCGCGCTGCAGTGCTTCTGGTACGGCGCGGCGCCGATGTCGGCGACCCGGCTGCAGGAGGCGCTGGCCCGGATCGGGCCGATGGCGCAGCTGTTCGGGCAGTCCGAGGCGCCGATGATGGTCTCGACGATGTCGCCGGCCGACCACCTGCGTCCCGACGGGTCGCCCGCGGTGGAACGGCTGTCCTCGGCCGGGCGCCCGTCGCCGCTGGTCACCGTCGCGATCATGGACGGCGAGGGGAACCTGCTGCCCACCGGCGAGCGGGGTGAGATCGTCGTGCGCTCCTCGCTGGTGATGGCGGGCTACTACAAGAACCCGGGCGCCACGGCCGAGGTGTCCGCGCACGGCTGGCACCACACCGGCGACATCGGCTACCTCGACGCGGAGAACTTCCTGTTCATCGTCGACCGCGCCAAGGACATGGTGATCACCGGTGGCTTCAACGTGTACTCCGCCGAGGTGGAGCAGGCGCTGATGGCCCACGACGCGGTGCGCGACTGCGCCGTGGTCGGGCTGCCCGACGACAAGTGGGGCGAGCGCGTCACGGCCGTCGTGCAGCTGCAGCCGGGCGCCGACGTCGACGCCGCGGAGCTGACGGCGTTCGTCAAGGAGCGCATCGGCAGCGTGAAGACGCCGAAGCAGGTCGAGTTCTGGCCCGACCTGCCCCGTTCGACGGTCGGCAAGGTCCTCAAGACCGACGTCCGGTCCCGGCTGCTCACCTGAGTCGTGAGCGGATATCGCTGCCCTGGCAGCGATATCCGCTCACGGGTGTCACCACCGGCGCGGGTTCGTTCCGCCGGAGAGGCTCACGCCCGGTGGTGCGACTCCTGCAACGCGTAGACCGGGGTGTCGATGCCCTCCTGGCGTGCCTTGAGCTGCAGCGCCAGGTAGAGCGAGTAGTGCCGCGACTGGTGCAGGTTGCCGCCGTGGAACCACAGGTTCTGCTGCTGCGTGGGCTTCCACATGTTGCGCTGCTCGCCCTCCCACGGACCGGGGTCCTTGGTCGTGTCCGAGCCCAGGCCCCACACCTTGCCGACCTTGTCCGCGACCTCCTGGCCGACGATGTCGGCGGCGAGGCCGTTCATCGACCGGTAGCCGGTGGCGTAGACGACGAGGTCGGCCTCGAGACGGGTGCCGTCGGACAGCACGACCTCCTTCTCGGCGAGCTCCTGCACCTGGCCGCGCACCAGCTTCACGCTGCCGTCCGCGATCAGCTCACCGGCGCCGACGTCGATGTAGTAGCCCGAGCCGCGGCGCAGGTACTTCATGAACAGGCCGGAGTCGTCGTCGCCGAAGTCCAGGTCGAACCCGGCCTTCTCCAGCCGGTCGTAGTAGTCGGCGTCGACCTCGCGGACGGTGTCGTAGGTCGGCTTCTGGAACTGGTTCATGATCTTGTACGGGAGCGACGCGAAGATCAGGTCCGCGGTGCGGGTGTCGACGCCGTTGGCCACCGCCTCCTCGGAGTACAGCGGCTTGAGACCGTGCTCCATCAGCATCTCGGAGCGGATCACGTGGGTCGAGGACCGCTGCACCATGGTGACGTCGGCGCCGGCCTCCCAGAGCGAGCCGCAGATGTCGAACGCCGAGTTGTTCGACCCGATGACCACGACCTTCTTGCCCACGTAGGCGTCCGGTCCGGGGTGCTCGGAGGAGTGCTGCTGCTCCCCCTGGAACGTCTCCGCGCCCGGGAACGACGGCACGTTCGGCTTGCCGGACACGCCGAGCGCGATCACCAGGTGGGTCGGCTCGAGCGTGACCTCGCTGCCGGCACGGTCGACGACGACCTTCCACTTCCCGGCGGCCTCGTCGAACGTGGCGGACTTCGCCGTCGTCGAGCCCCAGTAGTTGAGCTCCATGACCTTCGTGTACATCTCGAGCCAGTCGCCGATCTTGTCCTTCGGCGCGAAGACCGGCCAGTTCTCCGGGAACTTGATGTAGGGCAGGTGGTCGTACCAGACCGGGTCGTGCAGGGCGAGGCTCTTGTAGCGCCGCCGCCACGAGTCCCCGGCCTTCTCGTTGCGCTCGACGATGATCGTCGGGACACCGAGCTGGCGCAGCCGCGCACCGAGCGCGATGCCGCCCTGCCCGCCGCCGATGACGACGACCTCGGGCTGGCGCGTGTAGCCCAGCTCCTTCGCCTCGGCCTCGCGGCTCTCCTGCCAGGTCACCCGGTCCGGGTTGGCCCCGTGCTCGGCGCCCTTGGGACGGCGGTCGCCGGAGGGCTCCTCGTGTCCCTTGAGCTCGTCGAGGGTGGTCAGCAGCGTCCACGCCCGTCCGTCGACGACACGCACGTGCCCGGTCCCGCGGCCGGTGGCGGTCTCGAACGACAGCCAGGCCTCGGTGACGCCGTCGGCCGTCGCGGGCTCGGCGGTGATCTCCCAGTTCGACGGGGCGGTCCGCTCCAGCGTCGCGTTCAGCAGGTCCGCGATCTGCTCGCGGCCCTCGACGGTCTTGATGTTCCAGGTGAACGAGACGAGGTCGCGCCAGTAGCTGTCCTCGGCGAACAGCGCGACGACGCGGTCGACGTCGCGGGCGGACAGGGCGTCGGCGAACGCGGAGACCCAGGTCTCCGCGGTGGTCCTGGCCTCGGACCGTTGCAGCGTCTGGCTCACGGACTTACCTCCTGCGGTGAGCGGATCGAGACGACCACGACGGGCTCACCACCCTGAGTGCCGCGGTCATCGGGGCGTGCATCGTGGAGTAGACACGATCAGAGTGGCCCGGCACACACGTTGGAGCAAGGTTGCAACCCGACGTCGTGGTCCGCACCGCCGGTGCCCCCTCAGAAGGTCAGGACGGCCCGTCCACGCTGCCCACCGGCCTCCAGCGCGCGGTGCGCGTCCGGCGCGCGCTCGGCCGGGTAGGTGCCGGCGACCCGCAGCGTCACCGCGCCGGAGGAGGCGAGAGCGCGCAGCTCGTCGAGCTTGTCGCGGTGCTCGGCGATGGTGCGCACCCACACCGGGTGCCAGGTGATGCCGCGTTCGGCCGTCTCGTCACCGGAGGGTCCGCGGTAGCCCCGCACGGTCGCGATCCGGCCGCCGTCGCGCACCGCGGGCAGCAGCGCGTCGCCCTGCACGGAGCCGTCGGCGAGCCCGTCGACGCCGTCCGGGACGACCTCACGGACGGCCGCGGGGAACCCGTCGCCGCGGGCCAGGACGACGTCGGCACCCAGTCCCCGGACCAGGTCACGGTCGGCGTCGGAGGCGTCGGCGACGACACGGATCCCGGCCGCGACCGCGAGCTGCACGACGTACCCGCCGAACGCCCCGGCCGCCCCGGTGACGGCGAGCGTCCCGCCGGCGGGGACGGCCAGCTCGTCCAGGGCGAGACGGGCGGTGAGACCGTTCATCGGCAGCGTCGCCGCGGCGACCGCGTCGGCACCGTCGGGCAGGGCGACCGCAGAGCCCTTCGGGACGACGACGTACTCGGCGTAGGCGCCGTGCGTCCCGGCCGGCACCACGATCGCCATCGCGGGGTCACCGACACCGAGCAGATCCCCGCCACCCTCCCCCACCTCGTCGACGACACCGGCGATGTCCATCCCCGGCACCCACGGCGGGTCGACGTCCTGGCGTCGCGTCGAACGCTGCAGCGTGTCGGTCGGGTTCACCGCCGCGGCCTGCACCCGTATCCGCAGCTCACCGGGCCCGGCGTGGGGCTCCGGGAGGTCGAGGACCTCCAGGGCGTCGGGACCTCCGAGGACACGCACACCGATCGCTCGCATGCCGACCGACCCTAATCGGGCGCCGCCGCGGTCGCCGGGCCGTGACCGGTGACTCACCGGCGGGGCCCGGACGAGCGGATACCATCGGCGGTCGCCGGTGCTGAGCGGAGCTCCCTGGGCAGTGTCGCTCGTGCCGCGGACGGCCGGGTCGACCACACGCCATGCCCCCAGCCGATTGGTGCTCCATGCAGATCCACACGACCCCGCTCCCCGGGTCGGCCCTGATCGATCTCAAGCTCCTGACCGACGACCGCGGGTTCTTCGCCCGGTCGTTCTGCGAGCAGGAGTTCACCGAGGCCGGTCTGGACCCGGCGATCGCGCAGTGCAACATGTCGTTCAACCACGTCGCCGGGACGTTGCGCGGGTTCCACTACCAGCTCGAGCCGAACGCCGAGGTCAAGGTCATCCGCTGTCTGCGCGGCGCGATCTACGACGTGATCGTGGACCTGCGCCCGGACTCGCCGACCTACCTGCAGCACTTCGGCGCGGAGCTGACCCAGGACAACCGCCGGGCGATGTACGTGCCGCGCAACTTCGCCCACGCCTACCTGACGCTGACCGACGACGCGGAGACGATGTACCAGGTCTCCACCCCCTACACCCCCGGCGCCGAGCGCGGCCTGCGCCACGACGACCCCGCCCTGGGCATCGAGTGGCCGGTCGCGGTCACCACGATCTCGGACAAGGACGCCTCGTGGCCGCTGCTCGCCGACAACCCCGACTTCACCGTGCCCGCCCCGGCCGCGACGGGTGGTCGCTGACATGTTGATCGTCGACAACGCCCTCAAGGCCCGCGCGCAGCGCGGGGAGCCGATCCGGGTCGGCATGATCGGCGCCGGGTTCATGGGACGCGGGCTGGCCAACCAGATCGTCAACTCGGTGCCGGGCATGGACCTGGTCGCGATCGCCAACCGCACCGTCTCCCACGCCCGCCGCGCCTACACCGAGGCCGGTCTCGCACCGCGCGAGGTCGACTCGGCCACCGCGCTGGACACCGCGATCGCCGCCGGTGAGCCGGCCGTGCTCGGGGATGCGTTCGAGCTGCTCAAGGCCACCCATCTGGACTGTGTCGTCGACGTGACCGGCGCGGTGGAGTTCGGCGCGCACGTCACCCTGGCCGCGATCGAACGCGGGCTGCCGGTGGTGACGATGAACGCCGAGCTCGACGGCACCGTCGGCCCGCTGCTGGCCCACCGCGCCCGCGCCGCCGGCGTCGTGCTCACCGGCGCCGACGGCGACCAGCCCGGCGTGCAGGCCAACCTGCTGCGGTTCGTGCAGGGCATCGGCCTCACCCCGCTGGTCGCGGGCAACATCAAGGGCCTGCAGGACGAGTACCGCACCCCGACCACCCAGGCGGCGTTCGCGGAGAAGTGGGGCCAGGACCCCTACATGGTCACCAGCTTCGCCGACGGCACGAAGGTGTCGTTCGAGCAGGCGATCGTGGCCAACGCGTTCGGGCTCACCGTCGGTGAGCGCGGCATGTACGGGCGCGACCACCACGGCCACGTCGACGAGCTCACCGGCGTCTACGACGTCGAGGAGCTACGGGCACTCGGCGGGGTCGTCGACTACGTCGTCGGCGCCAAGCCCGGCCCCGGCGTCTACGTGCTCGGCACCCACGACAACCCGAAGCAACGCCACTACCTCAACCTCTACAAGCTCGGTGAGGGCCCGCTCTACAGCTTCTACACCCCCTACCACCTGTGCCACTTCGAGGTCCCGAACACCATCGCCCGCGCCGTGGACTTCGCCGACGCCGCACTCACCCCGCCCGCCGGTCAGCGGGTCGACGTCGTGGCCACCGCCAAGCACGACATCACCGCCGGGCATACCCTCGACGGCCTCGGCGGCTACGACACCTACGGCGTCGCCGAATCCAGCCCGGTCACCCGCGACGAACGCCTGCTCCCGATGGGCGTCGCCGAGGGCTGCGTCGTCAACCACGACGTCGCCAAGGACCAGGTCCTCACCTACGGCGACGTCACCCTGCCCCCGGGCCGGCTGATCGACCAGCTCCGCGACGAGCAGGAGAAGCTCTTCCGCTGACCTGCTCCGCTGGGACCGGCGGCACCGCGCCGGTCCCACCGGGTCAGCCGGCCATCGTCAGCCCGCCGCTGACGCTGAGGACCTGGCCGGTGACGTAGGACGCGGCGTCGGAGGCGAAGAACCGGACGGCGGCGGCGACGTCCTCGGGCTGCGCGAGGCGCCGGAACGGGATGGCCCGGATCAGCGACTGCTGCAGCTTCTCGTCGACCTGCGTGGTGAACAGCGGCGTGTCGGTCGGGCCAGGGCACACGACGTTGACGTTGATCTGGTTGCGGGCCATCTCGCGGGCCAGCGACTTCGAGAACGCGATGACGCCGCCCTTGGCTCCGGCGTAGATCGTCTCGCCGGAGCTGCCGACCCGGCCGGCGTCGCTGGCGATGTTGACGATCTTCCCGCCGTCGCCGGCCTCGACCATCGCGGGCAGGAACGCCCGGCACACGTGCACCTGGCCGAGGTAGTTGATCGCGACGACCTTGTCCGCGAACTCGGGGGTGGAGTTCAGGAACGCGTCGGTGCGGTCCCAGCCGGCGCAGTTGACCAGCACCGACACCGGGCCGACCTTCTCGGCGACCTCGGCGGCGAGGTGCGCGACCGAGTCCGGGTCGGCCACGTCGACCTCGTGCGCGGAGATCCGGTCCGGGTTCTGCGCGACGGTCGCGGCGGCGCCCTCGGCGGAGAGGTCGGCGGCCACCACCCGGTCGCCGTCCGCGGCCAGCGCGAGCGCGATGGCCCGCCCGATCCCGGATCCGGCCCCGGTCACCACGGCGATGCGGTCGCTCATCTGACGTTCTCCTTCTGGTTGCCACCGGCCGCGGGACGTTCGCGCGGACGGACCTTCTCGTGGACCCCGGCCAGGCGCCGGTACTGCTCCAGCGGGTCGGCGGCGGCCGGGACGAGGACGAACCCCTCGACGCCGGACGCGGCCAGCGCGTCGAGTCCCTCGGCGACCTGCTCCTCGCCGCCGACGAGGGCCCACCGCTCCAGCGCCTCGTAGGGCAGGCCGTACTGGCCGCGGACGAACGCGGCGGCCTCGTCGCGCGCCGCTCCGGCATCGCCTCCGGGCTCGGTGACGTGCACGAACACCATCATCAGCATCGTCGGCACCGGGCGACCGTGCTCCGCGGCGAGCTCGCCGAGGCGTTCGCGGACGCGGGCCGCGCGGTCGGCCGACATCCAGACGCCCATCCAGCCGTCGCCCACCCGGGCGGCGCGGCGCAGGGCGGCGTCGGACCGCCCGCCGACCACGAGCGGCGGCGGGGTCGCCGGGACCGGTTCGAGCACCGGCGAGCGGGTCGGGAGCAGCGGGCCGGGGTGGTCGACGGAGTCACCGCGCAGCAGCGGGAGCAGGATCTCCAGCGACTCGTCGAGGCGCCTGCCGCGACCGGCGACCGGTACCCCGGCGGCCTCCCACTCCTGCGGGTTCTCCCCGCCGACCCCGACACCGACGCAGAGCCGACCGGGGGCGAGCGCGTCGACGGTGGCCAGCTGCTTGGCCGTCCAGACCGGGTGCCGCATCGGCAGCAGCAGCACGCCGGTGCCGAGCAGCAGTCTCGTCGTCGCTCCCGCCGCGCCGGACAGTGCACCGATCGCGTCAAGCACCGGCGGGTGGAAGCTCAGGTGGTCGCCGACCCAGCCGGAGTCGAAGCCCAGCTCCTCGGCCAGCGCCGCGCCGGCGAGCAGGGGCGGCGGCCCGTTCCGGAACGGGTCGAAGCTCGGCAGCATCACGCCGAACCCCGCGTCCGACACCTGCATCGCGCCACTCCCCCAGACCGGTCGGGCGGCCGGCACCGTTGACGGCCGGCCCGGAATGAACGTAGCTTCAGTGTCAAGAGAACGACGGTTCATCCGGATCGGGCGAGGGTCCTCGGGAGGTGCGGTGGCGTCGTCGGCCGAGGACGGTTCCGTCCCGGAGGAGCTGCAGCGCGAGATCCGCGACGTCCGGTCCCGGTGGCGCACCCGCCAGGTGCTCGACGCCGCGGTCCGGCTGATGAACGGCGGCAGCTTCGAGGCGGTGTCGATGCAGGCGCTGGCCAAGGAGGCCGGCGTCAGCGTCGGGCTGATCTACAGCTACTTCGGCGGCAAGGAGGACGTCGTCGTCGCCGTCGTCCTGGACGTGATCGAGGAGCTGAACTCGCTCGCCACGACCGCGATGGACACCGTCGGTGACGACCCGGTGGAGCGTCTCGCCGCCGGTTTCGGCGCCTACGCCCGCGTGCTCGACACCCACCGGCACGCCGGCCTGCTCACCTACCGCCAGTCCGGTGAGCTGGGCCCCGACGCCCGCAACCGGCTCAAGGCCGGCGAGCTGACCACGCTCGTCCCGCTGCGCGAGGCCGCCGGTGCCGCCGAGGCCGCCGGGCTGCTCGTCCGCGGAGCGGACCTGGACCTGCTGGTCTTCGACATGATGATCCTCGCCCACGGCTGGGCGTTGAAGCACTGGCACTTCGGCGACGACGTCGACGTGCACCGCTACGTCGCCGCCCAGACCGCCGCGATGCTGCGCTCGGTCCTGGCCCCGGAGCGGCACGCCGCCTACCGGCACCTGCTCGAACCCGTCCCCGAGTAACCGACCCCGAGTAAGCGATCACTCCCGAGGAGAAGTCAGCGTGGACTACACCGACATCACCTACTCCGTCGAGGGCACCACCGCGGTGCTGACGATGAACCGGCCGGAGCGCTACAACGCGTTCCGCGGGCGGACCGTCGACGAGCTCAACGACGCGCTGCGGCGCGCCTGGGCCGACCGTTCCGTGCGGGTGGTCGTGCTGACCGGGGCCGGGCAGAAGGCGTTCTGCACCGGCGGCGACGTCAAGCAGCGCGCCGAGACCGG
This sequence comes from Pseudonocardia sediminis, assembly GCF_004217185.1. NCBI lineage: Bacteria > Bacillati > Actinomycetota > Actinomycetes > Pseudonocardiales > Pseudonocardiaceae > Pseudonocardia > Pseudonocardia sediminis. The sequence goes on from NZ_SHKL01000001.1 coordinate 4,409,600, forward strand.
CGACTACGGCCCCACCGAGAGCGGTCTGTTCGAGATCGAGCTCCTGCACCGGATGATCCGCGACATCCCGAAGCCGGTGATCGCGGCCGTCAACGGCCTGGCGATCGGCGGCGGGCACGTCCTGCACGTGATCTGCGACCTGACGATCGCGTCGGAGACGGCGAAGTTCGGCCAGGCCGGACCGCGGGTGGGCTCGTTCGACGCCGGGTTCGGCACGAACTTCCTCGCCCGCGTCGTGGGCGAGAAGCGCGCCCGGGAGATCTGGTACCTCTGCCGCCAGTACGACGCCGCGACCGCCGAGCGCTGGGGCCTGGTCAACGCCGTCGTCGCGCCGGACGACCTGATGACCGAGGCCCTGAGCTGGGCCGCCGACATCGCGAAGATGAGCCCGACCGCGATCAAGTTCCTCAAGCAGTCGTTCAACACCGACACCGAGCACCAGGCCGGGATCGGCGCGATGGCCGGCAGCGGACTGGCCCTGTTCGTCGAGTCCGAGGAGGGCCGGGAGGGCGCCGCCGCGTTCGCCGAGAAGCGCCCGGTCGACTTCTCCGGCTACTCGACGGTCTGAGGTCGGGTCCGCGACGGATCCCCCACCAGACCCGCGAGCTCGCGCAGGCGCGCGGTGCAGTCGTCGACGATCTCGCGGGTGATCTCCGCGGCCGGGCGCAGCGCGGTGAAGCCGCCCACGACCTGCCCGATGTAGTACGACTCCAGGGCGGTCGCGCCGGTGTGCCCGGCCTCGGCGGCGTCGTCGATCCGCGACCACGCCTCCGCGGTGAGCAGCGGCTGCAACGGCATCGGCAGGGCGCCCGGAGAACCCTCGCCCTCCCACTCGTCGTGCCAGGCGCTGCGCAGCTGGCGGGCGGGCTTGCCGGTGCGGGTCCGCGAGCGGAGCGTGTCCGAGCTGGACGCGGCCAGGAACTTGCGCTTCACCGGCTCCGGGGTGATGTCCTCGTGGCTGGAGAGCCAGACCGATCCGCACCACACGCCGGACGCGCCGAGCGCGAGTGCCGCGGCCATCTGCGCGCCGGTCGCGATTCCGCCGGCGGCGAGCACCGGCCGTCCCCCGGCCCGTTCGACGATCTCCGGGGTGAGCACCGTGGTGGCGATCGTGCCGGTGTGCCCGCCCGCCTCGGTGCCCTGCGCGACCAGGACGTCGACGCCGGCGTCGAGCTGGCGGGCGGCGTGCTCGGGCTTGCCCACCAGCGACGCGACCACCACGCCGGCGTCCTTCGCTCGGTCGACCAGTGTCGGCGGCGGGGCACCCAGCGCGTTGGCGACCAGCGCGATCGGGTGTGCGAACACGACGTCGAGCAGTGCGGGCACGCCGCTCGGGTCGAGGTTGGCCAGGATCTCCGGATTCTGCTCGCGCGGTGTGGACGGCTTCGGGATGTCGTAGCGCTCGAGCAGCTCCTCGACGAAGCGGACGTGCCCGGGCGGGATCTGGGACTGCAGGCTGGCCAGCAGATCGGCCGGGTCCGCGGGCGCGGTGTGCCCGGGTACCAGCAGGTCCACGCCGTAGGGCCGGCCGTCGAGGCGCTCCTCGATCCAGGTCAGCTGGGCGTCGAGCTCCTCCGGTGAGTACATCGTCGCGGCGAGCACACCCAGGCCACCGGCCCGGCTCACCTCCGCCACGACGCCGGGTGAGCGGTTGAACCCGACCAGCGGGGCATCGATGCCGAGCAGGTCGGTGAGGGCCGTGCGCATCCGATGTCCTCCCGGTGGGGACGGGCCGCGCCGCCTCCCGGCAGCAGGGGATATCCTGAACGCAGACCGTCCGTAAGTGCGGGCGACGTTATGCTGACCGCCCCCGTCCCGGCAAGACCGCCCTCCTCCGGAGCCCTGCGATGACGATCACCGGCGCATCCGGCCGTCCGCGCGACCCGGAGGTCGACCGGCGCATCACCGAGGCCGCTGTGGCGCTGTTCGGGAGGGCCGGGTGGGCGGGGTTCAACCTGGAGGCCGTGGCACGGGCGGCCGGTGTCGGCAAGGCCTCGATCTACCTGCGCTGGCGGACCAAGGAGCTGCTGCTCGCCGAGGCGCTCGGCAGCGGGCTGCTCGACGTCGCCGACACCGACAGCGGCACCCTGCGCGGCGACCTGGTCGAGCTGGCCCACCAGCTGCTCGCCCTCTACATGGGCCCGAGCCGCCAGGCCGCGCTGCGGATGGCGGCCGAGGCGCCGACGATCCCCGAGGTCGCCCAGCGCTGGGACGCGCTGCGCGAGTCGCAGGCCCTGGCGGCGCGGGCGATCGTCCGCCGCGGTATCCGGCGCGGCGAGATCCCGGCCGGCACGTCGGTGACCCTGCTGCTCGACACGCTGTGCGGCGGGGTCGTCATGCACGTGTCCTCGACGCCGGCGCACCTGCAGGAGCGCCTGGCCGCCGACCTCGACGACTACGCCGAGCGGCTCGTCGACTTCCTGATGCGTGCGGTGCTGACCACGTCCTGACCCGTCCGCTCGACGACCCCTGCGGGCGCCGGATACGGTCGGGCCGCATTCCGGACGGTCTGCGTCTAGAAACCCGGAGGTACTCCCATGACCGACCGCACCCCCGTCCTGATCGGGGTCGGGCAGGCCTCGGACCCGATCGACGCCCCCGGGTACCGGCGGCTGTCGGCGGTCGGGCTCGGCGCGGAGGCGGCCCGGGCGGCGCTGGACGACACCGGTGCCGACCCCGCGGCGGTGGCCGCGGCGCTCGACACGGTCGCCGGGGTGCGCCAGTTCGAGATCTCGACGCCGATGTCGCACGCCCCGCTGGGCCGTTCCACCAACTTCCCGCGCTCGGTCGCCGCCCGGGTCGGCGCCGACCCGGGCCGCGCCGTCCTGGACGTGACCGGCGGGCAGTCGCCGCAGCACCTGGTCACCGAGCTCGCCGCCGCGATCGCCGGGGGGACGGTCGACGCGGCGCTCGTCGTCGGGGCCGAGGCGATCTCCACCGCCCGGCACCTGGCCGGCACCGACGACGCCCCGGACTTCACCGAGACCGTCGACGGGCAGCTCGAGGACCGCGGGTTCGGTCTCGAGGGCCTGGCCACACGGGCGCAGCTCGCACACGGCCTGGTCGGCATGCCGCCGCAGTACGCGCTGGTCGAGAACGCTCGCCGCGCCCGCCTGGGCCGGGACCGCGGCACGTACGCGACGGAGATGGGTGAGCTGTTCGCCCCGTTCACCCGGGTCGCGGCCGCGAACCCGCACGCCGCCGCGCCGACCGCGCGCACCGCCGACGAGCTGGTGACACCCGGCGACCGCAACCGCCCCATCGCCGACCCCTACCCGCGCTACCTCGTCTCCCGCGACCAGGTGAACCAGGGCGCGGCCGCCGTGCTGACGTCGGTTGCGGTGGCCCGGCGGCTCGGCGTGCCGCAGGAGAGGTGGGTGTACCTGCACGGGCACGCCGACCTGCGCGAACGCGACCTGCTCGACCGCCCCGACCTGGGCGTCGGACCCGCGTCCGGCGCGGCCGTGCGGCACGCCCTGGAGGTGGCCGGGATCGGCCTGGACGACCTGGCCACGCTGGACCTCTACAGCTGCTTCCCGGTCGCCGTCTCGCACGTCTGCGACCAGCTCGGGATCGCCCCGGACGACCCTCGCGGGCTGACGCTCACCGGCGGCCTGCCGTTCTTCGGCGGCGCCGGCAACGACTACTCGCTGCACGCGATCGCCGAGACCGTGGCGCGCGCCCGCGCGACGCCGGGCAGCTACGGGCTGGTCGGGGCGAACGGCGGCGTCCTGAGCAAGTACTCGGTGGGGATCTACTCGACCACGCCCACCGGGTGGCGGGCCGACCGCAGCACCGAGATCCAGGCCGGGCTCGACGCCGTCGGAGTGCCGGACCGGATCGTGCACGCCGACGGCCCGGCCACGGTCGAGACGTGGACGGTCGTGCACGGGAAGGGCGGTGACCGGACCGGGATCGTCGTCGGCCGCGACGCCGGCGGCCGCCGGTTCCTCGCCCGCACCGTCGACGGCGACGACGAGACGCTCGACCTGCTCGCCGGTGAGCCCGCGGGAGCGGCCGTGTACGCGCGCTCGTTCGGCGTCGGGAACCGGGTCACCACCACCCGGTCACGGATGGACGAGCTCGCACCGCGCCGGGCACCGGGGCTGCGCGGGTCCTACGAGCACGTCCGCGTGCACCGCGACGGGCACCTGCTCGAGGTGACCATCGACCGTCCCGACGCGCGCAACGCGCTCACCCCGCCCGCCAACGACGAGCTCGACGAGGTGTTCGACGCGTTCTTCGCCGACCCCGAGCTGTGGGTCGCGATCCTCACCGGTGCCGGTGAACAGGCGTTCTCGGCGGGCAACGACCTGCGCTGGACGGCGTCGGGCAAGCCGATGTGGGTGCCGAAGAACGGGTTCGCCGGGCTGACCGGCCGGGCCGGCATGACCAAGCCGGTGATCGCCGCGGTGAACGGGTTCGCGATGGGCGGCGGCTGCGAGATCGCGATGGCGTGCCACCTCGTCGTCGCCGACGAGACCGCGCGGTTCGCCCTGTCCGAGGTGAAGGTCGGCCTGGTCGCGGCCGCCGGTGGGCTCGTCCGGCTCCCGCGGCTCGTCGGCCCGGCGCTGGCCACCGAGATGATCCTGACCGGACGCCGGCTCTCCGCGGCCGAGGCCCTCGACGCCGGGCTGGTGAACCGCGTCGTGCCCGCGGGCACCGCCCTGGACGGGGCCCGCGCGCTGGCCGCGGAGATCCTGGACGGCTCGCCGACGTCGGTCCGCACGTCGCTGCAGATCATGGACGAGACCGACGGGATCGCCGACACGGTGGACGCGGTGAACCACCCGAGCACCGCCCTGGACGAGCTGATGCTCTCGGCGGACGCGATCGAGGGCGTCACCGCGTTCGCGCAGAAGCGCCGTCCGCGGTGGCGGAACCGCTGACGGAGATCGACTCTCTAACGTTCCCGTAAGTGAGGGATAAGGCCCGTTAACGAACCGTTCGTCCGGTTCGTCCCGTGTCACGGTGTGCTCGCCAACCGCCCCCGGTTCATCAGTTGGAGCACCCCGTGAGACTGCGTGTGTTGATCGCCCCCTCGGGGTTCAAGGAGAGTCTCGGCGCCGACGAGGTCGCCGACTGCATCGCCAGCGGCGTGCGCCGCGCGGTCCCGGACGCCTACCTGCGCAAGGCCCCGCTGGCCGACGGCGGCGAGGGCTTCGCCCGCGCGCTCGTCGGAGCGGTCGGCGGGTCGTTGCACGAGGTGACCGTGACCGGGCCGGTCGGCGACCCGGTCCGGGCGCACTTCGGCATGCTCGCCGGCGAGGACGCGCCGACGGCGGTCCTGGAGATGGCGGCCGCCGCCGGGCTGCGTCACGTCCCCGCCGGCCGGAGGGACCCGCTCGCCACCACCACCCGCGGCGTCGGCGAGCTGATCGCGGCGGCGCTGGACGCCGGCGCCACCCGTCTCCTGGTCGGCTGCGGCGACTCCGGTACCAACGACGGGGGCGCCGGCATGGCGGCCGCGCTCGGGGTCCGGCTGTTCGACGAGCACGGCGCCGGGATCGGCGAGGGAGGCGGGGCACTGACGGACCTGGCCTCGATCGACCTGTCCGGGCTGGACCCGCGGGTGCGCACGACCAGGATCGACGTCGCCTGCAACTGGACGAACGTGCTCACCGGCCCGGCCGGGGTGGCCCGGATCTACGGCCCCCAGAAGGGCGCGTCCGCCGGGACCGTGGAACGGCTGGAGGCCGGGCTCGAGCGCTACGCCGAGGTGATCGCCCGCGACGTGGGGGTCGACGTGCGCAGCGCCCCCGGGTCGGGCGCGTCCGGCGGGCTCGGTGCAGGCCTGTCCGCGCTGCTGGGCGCCACCCTGCACTCCCGGTTCGACGTCATCACCCGCTACCTCGCCTTCGACCACCTGCTCGCCGACACCGACCTGGTGATCACGGCCGAGGGCGCGATCGACCGGCAGACGTCCCGGGGGAAGGTCCCGGCCGAGGTCGCCCGTCTGGCCGCCGCCCGGGACCTGCCGGTGATCGCCCTGACCGGCACCGTCGGCGAGGGGGTGCAGGCCGCCCTCGACGTCGGCCTCGACGCGTACTCCTCCATCCTGACCCGTCCCGGCAGCCTCGACGAGGCCCTGCACGGCGCGCGCGACCTGCTGGTCTCCTCGGCCGAGCAGACGATGCGGATGCTGCTCGTCGGACGCCGGCTCGCCTGGCAGGAGTCGGACCCGCAGCACCGGAGCCGGTCGTGATGCTCGCGAGCCGGGTCGCGGCGCTGCTCGTCGTCCTGGCGGTCCCGCTGGCGCTGGCGCTGGCGAGCCAGGGTCTGGCCGCCCGGCCGGACGCACCCGCGGTGCCGACCGTCCCGGTGAGCCTGCCGGGGCCCGTCCCCACCCCGGCCCCGGCGGCCGGCCGGACCCCGGCGACGGCGCCACCGGCGACCGCCCCGGGCACGACCGCCCCGGGCCGCACCGCGCCGGACGCCACCGGTCCGGGTCCCACCGCTCCGGGCCCCACCACCGGGCGCGGTGCGGCACCGGCCGCTCCCCGCCTCGTCGCCCCCGGCGTCGAGCGTGAGGACGACACCGACGACCCCGAGGACCAGCGCGACGACGCACCCGAGGGGCCCGACGATGACTGAGCCCACCGCGCCGACGGGCTCGGCGTTCCCCGCCCGGCTCCGGATCGTCGCCTGGATCATGCTGACCGTGGCCCTGGGGCTGCTCGCCGTCGTCCTCACCGTGCGCAGCGCCCTGCTCACCGACGTCGAGAACCAGGCCAACGAGAACATCGTCCAGGAGATCGACGAGTTCGCGACGTTCGCCGAGCGCGGCGTCGACCCGGACACCGGAGCCCCGTTCGGCTCGGCCGGCCGGCTGCTCCCGCTCTACCTGGAACGCCAGTTCCCCAGCGGCGGCGAGGTCCTCCTCGGCTGGGACCGCGACGCCGCGCGGACCGGAACGTCCCCGCTGCTCGCCCAGACCGTCGACGACCGGTTCGGGCTGCGCGAGGACCAGGGCCTGGTGCGCGGCCTCGTCGACGGCCCGGAGCGCTCCGGTACCGCCTCCGTGGACGGCCGGGAGTTCCGCTGGGGCCGGACCGACGTGGACGGCGGGCCGGGCTCCGGCGGCGGCGCGTTCCTCGTGGCGGTGTTCCTCGAGCCCGGCCGCGAGGCGGTCGCCGAGGTCGTCGAGCTCGTGGTCGTCGTGTGCCTGGGCGGGCTCGTCCTGACCGTGGCGATCGCGTTCGTCGTGGCCGGCCGGATCCTGGCCCCGGTCCGCACGGTGGCCCGGGCCGCGAGCCGGATCACCCGGACCCGTCTCGGGTCCCGGATCGAGGTCCGCGGGCGCGACGACGTCGCCGCCCTCGCCCTGACCTTCAACGCGATGCTGGACCGGCTGCAGGAGGCGTCCCGGGTCCAGCGCGGCTTCTCCACCGCCGCCGGCATCCGGCTGCGCGACGCCGTCGCCGTGATGGGCGACGACACCCGCCCGGCCCCGGAGCGGCGGGCGGCCGGCCGTCGCGCCGGGCAGATCCTCGACGACCTCGACGTGCTGGCCGCCGGACAGACCCCGGACTTCGTCGACCCGCGACCGACCGACCTGACCCGGCTCACCGGCTCCTTCGCCGAGGACGCACGCGCCCTCGGCGGACCCGGCTGGGTTGTCACCGACGTCGCGCACGGCACCGCCGACGTCGACCCGGACCGGCTCCGCGACGCCGTCGCGCGTCTGGCCCGCAACGCCCTGGAGAACTGCTCCGGCGTCGCCGACCTGCGCCTGGGCACCCGGACCACCGGCGACGACCTGGAGATCTGGGTCGCCGACGACGGCCCCGGCCTCACCGCGGCGCAGGCCGCCCGGGTGCTGAACCGCTACCAGGACCAGACCTCCGACCACGCCGGCGGCGTGGTCGGAGGTCTCGGGCTCGCCGTCGTGCGGGCCGTCGCCGACGCCCACGAGGGCTCCGCCTGGGTGGAGACGGCGCCCGGAGCCGGGGCCCTGTTCGGACTCCGCGTACCGCTGCGCCGGGTGGTCCCCGCCGGCGACGCGACGACGGCGCCCGTTCCGGCCCGGGCCGCCCGATGACCGCGCCGGGCCCGTCCGGGACACGACCGGAGCGGTTCGAGACGCGCCCGCCGGGCCGGGTGGCGCGGGAGAGCGCGCCGGTGGTGCCGACCGGCCGGGCGCTGCTGCGCTCCCCCGCCCTGCGCCGGGGAGTCGTCGCCGTCGTCGCCCTGGCCGCGCTCGTCGGCGGGCTCGGCCTGGCCGCCGACCGCGTCCCCGGCCCGGGCGGTCCCGGGCTGAGCGACGACGGCCGGGTCACCGTCGTCGTGTTCACCGTCGCGGTGTCGGCGTGGGTGTTCACCCGGGTCGACGACACCTACGTCGCGCTCGGCGCGGCGGTCGCTCTCGTGCTGACCGGGGTGCTCGGGACCGACGGGCTGTTCGAGGCCCTCGGTGACGACACGATCTGGCTGCTGCTCTCGGCGTTCGTGATCGCCGCCGGCGTCACGAGCTCCGGGCTGGCCACCCGGGCCACGGCCTATGTCGTGTCCGCGGCCCGGACCCCGCGCTCGCTGGCACACCTGCTGACCGGCGCCCTGGTCGTCACCACGTTCGCCATCCCGTCGACGTCCGGGCGGGCGGCGCTGGCGTTGCCGATCTTCCTCTGCCTGGCCCGGGTGTTCGCCGACCGGCCCGCGCTGGTGCGCACGCTGGCCCTGCTGTTCCCCACCGTCATCCTGCTCTCCGCGGTCGGGTCGCTGCTCGGGGCCGGAGCGCATCTGGTCACCAGCGAGGTACTGGTCGCCGCGACCGGCGAGGGCGTCGGCTTCGTGCGCTGGCTCCTGCTCGGGCTCCCGCTGGCGGTGGTGTCCGCGCACGTCGCCGCCGAGGTGGTGCTGCTGCTGTTCAGCTCGCGCGCCGAGCGCCGGCGACCGCTGCGCGTGGGCCCGGCCGACTTCGCCGCCGAGTCCCCGACCCCGGTGACCGGCCCGCTGTCGGTGGCCGAGTCGCGTGCCGCGCTGCTGCTGGGGGCGGTCGTGGTGCTGTGGTGCTCGGAGCCGCTGCACGGGATCGACCCGGCGATCGTCGCGCTCGTGGGGGCGCTGGTGGCGACGTCGCCGCGGTACGGGTCGGTGTCGCTGCCGGCCGCGCTGAGGTCGGCACCGTGGTCGTTGCTGCTGTTCCTCGCGGCCACGCTGGCGCTGGGCACCGCGCTCACGTCCTCCGGCGCGGCCGCGTGGTTCGCCGGAGGGCTGTTCGGGGGCTTCTCCGGCGACGGGGCGGCGGTCGCGTTCCTCGCCGTCGTCGTCGTGGCCTCGACGGCGATGCACCTGCTGGTCCAGTCGCGGTCGGCCCGGTCCTCGGTGCTGGTCCCGATCGTGGTGGCACTGTCACCCGCGGTCGGGGTGGACCCGGTCGCCGCCGCCATGGCGTCGACGGCGGCGGCCGGGTTCTGCCACACGCTGCCCTCGTCGGCGAAGCCGGTGGCGTTGTTCGCGAACGTCACCGGCACCGACACCTACACCCCGCGCGACCTGCTCCGGCTGTCCACGGTCCTGGCGCCGGTGTCGGCCGCGCTGGTCCTGGCGTTCAGCCTTCTCGTGTGGCCGATGCTCGGCCTGCCGTACCTCCGGTGAGCACCCAGCGGCACACCACGGCTGTCGTCGCATGATCGGACAGCCGTGGTGTGCCGCTCGGGGCGGCTCAGCCCAGGTCGGGGCGCAGCGGAGAGCGCTCGCCGGCCTCGACGGCGACGGCCAGGGTGTTGCCGGCCGGCGGGAGCGGGCAGGTGGCGTGCTCGATGAACGCGCACGGCAGGTTGACGGTGCGGTTCAGGTCGAGCGTCACGCGGCCGTCGTCGGCCGGGTCGGCGGTGCGCAGGATGCGGCCGCCGCCGTAGGTGGTCTCTCCCGACGTCGCGTCCCGGAAGTGCAGGGACAGGCCGGACTCCTTGCCCGCCAGCGCGACGAGTGTCTGGGCCGCGCCGTCGACGTCGAACGTCACCTCGCCGACCGCGGTCGGGAAGTGCTGCAGGCCCTCGACGACGGCGTCGACGGTGATCCGGCGCGCCTGCGGGTAGGCGGTGAACGTGCCGTCGACGACCCAGCGCTCCTGCACCGGGAACGCGGGCACGCCGGAGAACTCGGTAAGGGTGACGGCCTGCGGGTCGCGGACGCGCAGCGCGTAGCCGTCGGTGCGCCGGGCAATCTCGACCACGAGCCCACCGACGGTGACCATCACGCCGGGGGCGCCGTCGACCGGGGCGATCGTGGCCGTGCCGTCGAGCGCGCCGTGCCCGGGGACGTCGACGGCGTCGGCGGCCGCGGCGGTGATCTCGACGGTGTCGGCGTCGCGGACCCGCCACGTACCGGGCAGGTCCGGGTACTGCGCCGGGTGCTCGTCGAGCCAGTGCAGCGCGGTGATGCTGAGCCAGCCGTGCGGTTCGGTGAGCATCTGCTCGCGCTCGTCGTGCCACTGCTGCCAGGCGGTGGCCAGGTCGGTGCTCTCGACGGTCGTCATGTGCTGCCTCTCGTCGTGTTCCGCGTTACTCCCCCGGTGCAACGCCGCCGGCTCCCGGGACCTTCCGCCAGTCGTCGAACGTCCAGGTGCGCACGGACGCGCCGCCCGGGTCGTCGTCGCGCCGGTTCCCGCGGTGCACGTCGCGCCGGGAGATCCGCCAGCCCTGCGGCGTCCGGACGAGCGTGTCGAGGTAGTCGCCGCTGCCGGCGGTGCCGTCGGTCCGGACGATGACGTACTTGCTCCAGGCCCGGACGGTGCCGTCCGGTGCGAGGCCGAGCAGGCTGTTCGTGGTGTGGTGCGGGTGGTACGGCGTCACCGCGCCGATCCGCTCGGCGATCGCGTCGAAGCCCTGCACCCCGCCGAACACGACGTCCGGGGTGAACACGGAGCCGAGCTCGTCGAAGTCGCCGTTGTCGATCACCTGGGCGTAGCGGGCGAGGACGTCGAGGATCGCGCGGCCGTCCTCGACACCGACCGGGGCCAGCTCAGGCATCGCGTCGTCCCTCGAATGCGGCGCGGTCGGACTCCCACACCGCGAACGTCGCCGTCGGCCACGGCGAGCCGTCCGGTGCGGTGTCGGCGCGGTTGCGCAGCCGCACCCGACGGCGGGCGATGCGCAGGCCGTCGGCGGTGGGGACGAGCAGGTCGGTGTAGTCGCCGGTGCCCGCGCCCGCGTCGAACCCGACGGTGATCAGCCGGCTCCAGGCGTGCACGGAGCCGTCGGGGCCGGGACGCAGCACGGTGTTGACGATGTGGTGCGACGGCAGGTGCTCCACCGTGCGCAGGTAGTCGCGGATCTCGCCGATCCCGTGCAGGGTCCCCCGCAGCGCGACGAACTCGGCGTCCGGGGTGAACAGCGCGTCCAGCTCGTCCCAGGCGCCGTTGTCGATCGCGTGCACGTAGCGGGAGAGCAGCTGGTCGACCTCCCAGCCGGTCGCGGCGTCGACTCCCGGGGCCGGGTTCTTCTCGTCGTGCTCGTCCATCGGTGGGGCCTCTCTCGTCGTCGGGATCGACCCTAGGTCGGATCCCTCAGGCGAGCATGGTCGACACCGAGCGCAGGCCACGGCTGGCCGCGGACTTCACGCTGCCCCGGCTGATCCCGGTCGTCTCGGCGATCTGGGCCTCGGACAGGTCGCCGTAGTAGCGCAGGAACAGCACCTGACGCTGGCGCGGGGGCAGCGCGTGCAGGGCGGCGGCCACGCCGCGGCGCTCCCCCGCCGTGAGCGCCATCGACTCGGCGGACCCGGCGTCGGGGACGTGCGGGGGCACGTAGGCGCGCTCGGTCCTGCGGCGCCGCAGCACCGAGCGGGCCCGGTTGAGCGTCGCGGTGCGCAGGTAGCCGGGCAGCGCGTCCGGGTCGCGCAGGCCGTCGCCACGGCGGTGCAGCCCGGCGAACACGTCCTGCACGACGTCCTCGGCGGTGGCCGGGTCGTCGACCAGCCCGAGCGCGAGACGCAGCAGCCGGGGCCGGTACCGCCGGTAGGCCTCGGTGAGCTCGGGTGCCGCTGCCGCGCAGGTCGTCATGGACATGATCCTCTGCTGCGCCCGCCCCGCCCGGATCGGCCCGGAGACCGATTTCCGGGCGGCCCGCCTCCACCGCAGGGATGAGACCTTCCGGGCTACGGGGCGGCGTCAGTGGACGCGGGCGGCCTTCTCGGTGTCCGGGTCGGAGCGGGTCAGCATGACGACCCCGGCCAGGGCCAGCGCCAGCCCGAGGACCGCGGCCGGCTCCCAGCCCGACCGGATCCGGTCGCCGAGCAGGAACAGGCCGACCAGTCCGGGCACCACGACCTCGGTGACCGAGAGCACCGCCGTCGCCGTGCCGACCGCCCCGTCGCGCAGGGCCGCGGCGAACGCCAGCACGCCGAGCACCCCCATCACGACGACGGCGTAGACCAGCGGGTCGCGGAGCAGGTCACCGACCGAGGTCCAGCCGAGCGGGCCGGGCTGGATCGCCCGCACGGCCAGCGCCACCCCGCCGAAGCCCAGCCCGGCCAGGAAGGCGAGCAGCATCGGCCGTCCGGCGCGCCAGACGAACGGCGCCGCGGCCAGGATCAGGACGAACGAGACCAGCAGGATCGGCGTCGCCACGGCCGGCAGCTCCGCGGGCCGCTCCGGTGCGGCGCTGCCGGCGACCAGGACCAGGCCCGCGAGCACCGCCACGACCCCGATCCGCTCGCGGCGGACGAGGTTCCAGACGCTCCAGCCGTTGTCGGCCAGGGTGGTGAACGCGATCGCGCCGGCCAGGATCGCCTGCACCGCGAACACCGGCAGGAACCGCAGCGCGACGACGGTGAACACCCAGGCCACGATGTCGGCGAACAGACCGGCGAGGAACCAGGGCTGCAGCCACACCGCGCGCCCGTAGCGGGCGAGCCGGCTGCCCTTGGCCTCCCAGAGGGCGGCGACGGTGTTGCCCACCATCGCGGCGACGGCGAAGAGCAGGGCGAGGATCGTCATGTCCCCGTCGAGTCTGCCCGCTGAGGGGCTGTGAGGCAGCGCAGCGCGCCGTCGTCACATCGGCTGTTCCTCCGTGGCGCGCACCGTGCGCCGGGTGATCAGACGGCCGAGGACGCCGTGGCTCGGGGAGAACAGATAAGCCAGCGTGAACGCGCTCGCCTGCGCGACGACGATCGTGCCGCCGGTGGACAGGTCGGCGTGGAAGCTCAGGTAGGTGCCGACGACCGAGGAGCCGATCGACACCGCCGCCGCGACCGCCAGCATCGACCCGAACCGGTCGGTGAGCAGGTACGCCGTCGCACCCGGGATGATCAGCATCGCGACGACCAGCACGATCCCGACCGCCTGCAGCGCGATCACCACGGTCAGCGCGAGCAGTCCGAGCAGCAGCGCCTCCAGCCGCCGGGGGCTCAGCCCGATGGCGTGCGCGTGCGTCGGGTCGAACGCGAACAGCGTCAGGTCACGGCGCTTGACGAGCACGATCGCCAGCGTCACCGCGCTCATCACGAGTACCTGCACGATGTCGGAGTCGGAGACGCCGAGCAGGTTGCCGAACAGGATGTGGGTCAGGTCGGTGTCGCTCGGGGTGCGTGAGATCAGCACGATCCCGAGCGCGAACAGCCCGGTGAACACCACCCCGATCGCGGCGTCCTCCTTGACCCGCGACGTCCGCCGCACGACGCCGATCAGCCCCACCGCGCCGACGCCGAACACGAACGCGCCGACCGCGAACGGGATCCCGATGATGTAGGACAGCACCACCCCGGGAAGCACCGCGTGCGAGACCGCGTCGCCCAGCAGCGACCAGCCGATCAGCGTCAGCCAGCAGGACAGGATCGCGCAGATCCCGCCGGACACGACCGCGACCAGCAGCGCGCGGAGCATGAAGTCGAACTGCAGCGGCGCGAGGATCCACTCGACGAAGCCCATCACGCGGCCCGGTGCGGTGCCGAGGACGTGCCGTCCGGTGGCGGGGGCGCGCCGAACGCGCCGGCCAGGACGTCCGGGGTCAGGACGTGCTCCGGGGTCCCGTGGGCGACGACGCGTCGCTGCAGCAGCACGGCCTCGTCGCAGAGTGCCGGGACGCTCGCCAGGTCGTGGGTGGAGACCAGGACGGTGCGGCCCTCGTCGCGCAGCGCGTGCAGCAGATCGACGATCGTGGCCTCGGAACCCTTGTCGACGCCGGAGAACGGCTCGTCGAGCAGCAGCAGCGACGCGTCCTGGGCGATCGCCCGGGCGAGGAACGCCCGCTTGCGCTGCCCGCCGGACAGGGCGCCGATCTGGCGTCCGGCAAGGCAGGTGAGCCCGACCCGCTCGATCGCCTCGGCCACCGCCGTCCGGTCGTCGGGCCTCGGGCGGCGCATCGGGCCCATCCGCCCGTAGCGGCCCATCATCACCACGTCCGTGACGCCGACCGGGAACGCCCAGTCGACCGCGTCGGCCTGCGGGACGTAGGACACCGACCCGTCCTTCCGTGCCGCGGACGGGGTGCGGCCGAGCAGGGTGATCTCGCCGCGGTCCGGTCGCAGGGTGCCGATCAGGGCCTTGAACAGCGACGACTTGCCCGAGCCGTTCACGCCGAGCAGCCCGCAGACCCGCCCCGGCGCCACGTCGAGGTCGACGTCGTCGAGCGCGAGGACCTCGCCGTAGCGGACGGTCAGGCCGCGCACGGTGACCGCCTGCGCGCTCACGCCGGGCTCCGGCCGGTCAGCCCGGTGACGATCGCCCGGGCGTCGTGGGTCAGCAGGTCGAGATAGGTGGGCACCGGGCCGTCGGCCTGCGACAGGGAGTCGACGTAGAGCTGCGGGCCCATCCGGACGCCGGTCTCGCGGGCGACCTGCCGCTGGGCGCCGTCGTTCACCGTCGACTCGCAGAACACGGCCGGCACGCCGCGCTCCCGGACGAACCCGACGGTCGCCGCGATCTGCTGCGGCGTGCCCTCGGCGTCGGCGTTGACCGGCCACAGGTAGCCCTCGGCCAGCCCCGCGTCGCGGGCCAGGTAGGAGAACGCGCCCTCGCAGGTCACCAGCGCGCGCTGGTCGGCGGGCAGGGCCGCGAGCTCGCGGCGGAGCTGCTCGCCGACACCGCGCAGCTCGGCGGCATAGGCGTCGGCGTTGGCCCGGTAGACGCCGGCGTTCGGCGGGTCCAGGTCGCTCAGCGCGGTGGCGATGTTGCGGACGTAGATCTCCCCGGCCTGCGGCGACATCCACGCGTGCGGGTTGGGCTGGCCCTGGTAGTTGCCCACGGCGATCGGGATCGGGGCTACGCCGTCGCTGAGCGTCGCAGTCCTCGCGCCGGTCCGGTCGACGAACCGCTCGAACCACCGCTCGAGGCCCAGACCGTTGTCCAGGACGAGGTCGGCGTCCTGGGCGCGGATCAGGTCGTCCGGCGTCGGCTCGTACTCGTGGATCTCCGAGCCGGGCTTGGTGATCGACTCGACGACGAGCCGATCGCCCGCCACCCGCTGCGCCATGTCGGCGATCACGGTGAACGTGGTGAGGACCTTCGGCGGCCCGTCCGCGGCGCCCGTGCCGCCCGTTCCGCACCCCGCGATGAGCAGCACGACGCCGAGTGTCGACGTGAACAGCGTTGTACTTCGCCACACTCGCCATCGAGAGTTGGTCATGCCGAACTTTAGAACGCGTGCGATGAATCGGACAAGAGACCTCGATTCGGGCGACCTACACGCGCACCCACAGTGCGTCGACGAGCTCAGGGCCGAACTGCAGCTCGCGCTCGCCCACCCGCACCACGAACGGCCCGCCGAAGGGCTCCCGGCGGATCAGGCCGATCCGGTCACCGAGCCCGACCTCGTGGGCGGTCAGGTGCTGCAGGACGGCGGTGTCGTCGTCGACGCGCACGAGGTCGCCCTCGGCGCCCGGCGTCATCTCCGACAGACGGCGGGCGTCCCACCGCGCCACCTCGCCGGCGCGGTCCGGGATCGGGTCGCCGTGCGGGTCGGTCGCCGGGTTGCCCAGACGGTCGGCGATGGCGTCGACCAGCCGGTCGGACACGACGTGCTCGAGGGCCTCGGCCTCGGCGTGCACCTCGTCCCAGCCGTAGCCGAACTCGGTGACCAACAGCTGCTCGATCAGGCGGTGCCGGCGGACGACGGCCAGCGCGAGGCGCCTGCCCTCGGCGGTGAGCGCGATCGTCCCGTACCGCGCGTGCTCGACCAGGTCCAGCTCGCGCAGCTTGCGCACCATGCCCGACACCGACGAGGCCTGGACCCCCATCCGCTCGGCGACCAGCGACGTCCCGACCTCGCCGCCCCCGTGCTCGCCCAGCACGTAGACGGCCTTCAGGTAGTCCTCGACCGCGGTGGAGGGACGGTCGTGCCCGGGGCGCATGCCCCGCAGCCTACGGCCGTGCCCTGCGCCACAGGCCCACCCGGCCGGAGGTCCGGCTACGGCACGGGGAGGCAGGCACGGACCGTCGCGCCGTCCTCGCCGACCCCGGTCAGGACGCGCACCGGACGCCCGAACGCCTCCCCCAGCGCCCCCTCGGTGAGGACCTGCTCCGGCGTCCCGACCCGCAGCGTCCGGTCGGGACGCAGCAGCGCGGCGGTGCTCGCGACGGCGAACGCGTGGTCGGGGGTGTGGGAGATCATCACGATGGCCAGGCCGCCGGCGGCCAGGTCGCGGATCTCGTGCAGCACCCGGGCCTGGTTGCCCAGGTCCAGGTTCGAGGTCGGTTCGTCCATCATCAGCAGGCGGGGCTGCTGGGTGAGCGCCCGGGCGATCAGCGCCAGCTGCCGCTCGCCGCCGCTGATCTCGGTGAACGGGCGGGTGGCCAGGTGCCCGACACCGAGGCGGTCCATGCTCTCCTCCGCCACGGCCCGGTCGGCCCGTCCCGGCGCTCCGGCGACGCCCAGGTGCGGGGTGCGTCCCATCAGCACCACCTCGCCGACCGTGAACGGGAACGGCGCGGCGTGCGCCTGCGGGACGTAGGCGACGGTGCGGGCCAGCTCCCGGCGCCCCCACCCGGACAGCGCGCGCCCGTCGACCAGCACCCGCCCGCCGCGCGCCGGGAGGAACCCGAGCACCGACTTGAACAGGGTCGTCTTCCCGGCGCCGTTGCGCCCGAGCACGCACAGCACCTCCGAGGCCGCGACGGTGAACGAGAGCTCCTCCAGCACGTCGACGTCGCCGTAGCCGCACCGCAGGTCCTGGACATCGAGAACTACGTCCACGCGCGCCGCCCCCTGGCCAGCAGCAGGAGGAAGAACGGTGCCCCGACGAGCGCGGTGAGGATTCCCAGCGGCACCTCGGTCGTGAGCAGCGTGCGGACCAGGTCGTCGACCACGAGCAGGAAGATCGCGCCCAGCAGCGCGGAGACGGGCAGCGCGCGCCGGGCGTCCGGCCCGACCAGCATCCGCGCGGCGTGCGGGATCACCAGGCCGACCCAGCCGACCATCCCGGCCGCCGAGACCGACGCCGCCGTCATCAGCGTCGCCCCGACGATCACGAACCCCTTCACCACCCGTGGGTTCACCCCGAGCGAGGCCGCCTCCTCGTCGCCGAAGGCGAGCACGTTGAGCCGCCAGCGCAGCACCATCAACGGCACGAGACCGATCAGGACCGGGACGAGCACCGGCACCAGCCCGCGGACGGTCACCGTGTCCAGGCCGCCCAGCAGCCAGAACGTGATCTGCGGCAGCTTGTCGTCCGGGTCGGCGACGTACTTGGTGAGCGAGATCAGCGCCGAGCACAGGCTCGACACGACGATGCCGGTGAGCACCAGCGTCAGCGTGGACTCGTGGCCGCGGCCCACCACGGTGCCCACGGCGTAGGTCACCAGCACCGCGCCCAGGCCGAGCACGAACGCCGAGAGCTGCACCCCGGCGCTGCTCCAGGACAGCAGGATGCCCAGCGCCGCACCGACGCCGGCGCCCCCGGAGGCGCCGAGCAGATCCGGGGAGACCATCGGGTTGCGGAACAGCGCCTGGTAGGCCGCGCCCGCCGCGGCCAGCGCTCCCCCGACCAGCACCGCCGCGACGATCCGCGGCATCCGCACCAGCCAGATCGTGACGTCGTCGACGCGGGGCACGGTGCTCGGACGGCCGGTCAGGTGCGCGACGAGCACCTCGACGATCGTGGCCGGCGGGTACGACGTGACGCCCACCGCGAACGACACCGCGACGGCCACCACCAGCGCCACCGACAGGATCGTGACCACCGGCCATCGGCTGCGACGCCACGGGTCCGCGGCCACGCCGGCCGCGGCGGGCGTCTCCCGCTCGGTCCCGGCGCTCACCGGAACACCGCTCACCGGATCACTGCGGGTCCTGGGCGGCCAGCATCGTCCGGGCCTCCGCCTCGGTCAGCGGGTGGTGCAGGAAGCGGTCGTAGAACGAGCGGGTCTCGGCGACCATGTCGACGTCGCCGAACAGCTCCGGGTGCAGGGTCTTCCCGGCCCAGCGCAGCTGCAGCGCCGTCTCGACGCCGTAGCGGTCCCAGTGCCAGCCGCCGGTCGGGTTGATCACCGCCCGGTCGTCGTGGACCGCGGGGAGCCGGCTCCAGAACGGGTCGGCACGCAACTTGTCCAGCGTCTGCGCGCCGGTGTCGGTGGCGACGAACGCGCTGCCGGCCAGGATCACCACGTCCGGGTTCCACTGCGCGACCTGCTCGGTGGACACCGGCCGGACGTTGCCCGTGACCTGCGCGGCGTTGCGCCCGCCCGCGGCGGTGATCCATTCGTCGATGATGCTGCCGGTGCCGTCGACCACCAGCGGGTTGAGCGAGTAGACGTGCAGGACGCTCGGGCGCTTCTCCGCGGGCAGCGGCGACGTGCGGCCCCGGACCTGCGCCAGCGTCTCGTCGAGGTAGGCGTTGTAGGCGACCGCCTGCTGCTGCGCCTCCGGCCCGAGGACCTCCGCGGTGGTGGCGACCATCTCCTTCAGGTCGGGGTAGTTCTGGAACCCCAGCTGCACGGTCGGGATGCCCAGCTCGGTCGTCTTGGCCGCGATCTGGGTGCTCTTGTCGGTGAACAGCACGTCCGGGCGGGTCCGGGCGAGGCGCTCGGTGCTGACCGTGGAGTTGGTGAACACCGTCGGCGCGTCCCGGAACGCCGGGTTGACCACGTAGAGCCAGGGCGCGGTCTTCTCGGTGAGCACCGTGGCCGCGATCTCGTCCCCGGCGCCGAGCATCTGGACGACCTCGTTGTGCGCGGGCCAGGCGTCGGCGATGCGGGTGATCGTCGTGGGCACCGCGACCTGCGCGCCAGTGACGTCGGTGACGACGCGGGTCGCGGCGACCGGGGCCTGTGCGTCGGGCGTGGCCCCGCATCCGGCCACCAGCGCCGCGGTCAGCGCCCCCACCGTCGCGAGCGCGACGCGAACCTGCATCGACCCCATGGTCACCGTCCTCCACCGAGCAGCCGTCAAGCGCGCTCACCCGGAGCACGGCCGGATGATAAGCACAGATTCGACGCAGATGAGAGGAGTTCGACGAACTGTGACCGCAGATGCAGTTTCGTAGCCTGGAGATCCGTTCCCGGCCCGGCTGCGTCCCCTGAGCCGCCCCCGGCCGCTACGCCGGGGTGATCCCGAACTCGCGGATCTTCCGGTAGATCGTGGCGCGGGACATCCCGAGCTGCCGTGCGGCGCGGGCCTTGTCGCCCCCGGCGTCCACGAGTGCTCCGGCGATCGCGTCGCACTCGATGGACTCGAGCGGGGTGAGCACGCGGCGGACGGTCGCGCGGCATTCGATCGGAAGGTCGTCGACGTCGACCGTTCCGGCCCGCCGCCGGGCGAGGACCTTGCTGGCCACGTGGCGGAGCTGAGCGACGTTGCCCGGCCACGGGTTGCCCCGCAGGTGCCGGATCGCAGCGGGGCTGAAGCTCGGGGTCGCGCCTCGCCCCAGCCTCGCGACGAGGACCGCGAGCAGGTCCTCGATGTCGTCGGCGTGGTGGCGCAGGGGAGGCACCGTCACGCTGACGGCCAGCATGCCGGTCAGCGCCGCGAGATCGGTCGTCCGGACGTCCCGGTCGGTGTACGTCGCGACCACCGTGGGCCGGTCCGGTCCGGGGAGCTCCCAGTACGGCTCGATCAGGTCGGCGAGAACGGCCGCGTCGACCGGGTCGACCGCCTCGAGGTGGCGCAGTACGACGGTCGCGCCGTCCTCCTGCAACGCCTCGGCCACCTCGTGCGACCAGGTGCCGGAAGGCTCCGCGAGATCGGCCACGAACAGATGCGACGCGGGCTTGCGCAGTCGGTGCGCGGCGACCGCCAGTACGGTCTTCCCGACGCCGGGCTCTCCGTCCAGGATCATCCAGTTGCGCTCGGCCAGATGCCGATCCACCGACTCGACGCACCGGCGCCACAGCGGAGCGGAACCGACGACGCCGAACGTCCGATAGGAGGCGGTCCCCCGCCGCGGCCTCCGCGAGCGGGCGTCGGTGGCGAGCCGGACCCTGAGGACGCCCCGGCCCCGGCTCTCGCCCTCGGGGCCGGGCAGGCGCCGGACCCGCGCGGTGGCACCGGTGGGCAGGTCGACCAGGAACTCGCGGTCCCGGCCCGGGCCCGGTGCCGAGTCCAGTACCGCCGCCGTCCCGGCGAGCAGCGCCGCCTGGTCATCGGGGCCGAGCAGCTCACGGGCCAGACGGTTCATCATCAGCAGGTCGTCGTCGACGGCGAAGATCGCGCTGCGGGTCTGTTCGCAGGCCGCCAGGAACTCGTCGACGAGACTCATCTCCCGCCGGCCGACCTGGCTGAGCAGGGCGTCCTCGATCCGCCGGCCCAGGGTGAGGGCGACGGTACCCATCAGCGGGTTCGCGTCCCGGTGCCAGCACGTCAGGTCGAGGACTCCGAGCAGGCCCCCGTGCACCGGGTGACGGATCGGGGAGCCGGCGCACGCGAGGCTCACGAGGTCCTCCGCGTAGTGCTCGTGCCCGAACACCTGTACCGGACGGTTCTCGGCCAGGGCGGTCCCGATCCCGTTCGTCCCGGCAGCGCGCTCGGCGTAGCTGTGCCCGGGCGCGAGGCACACCGCGTCCATCCGCCGGTTCAGGACCGCGTCCCCCGAGCGGCGGTCCAGGACCACCCCCTGCGCGTCGCAGAGGATCAGGCTCGCCGGCTCGTTGGTGAAGTGGTCCGACATCTCGTCCAGGATCGGGCGGGCGGCCCGCAGCAGCGGCGAGTCGGCCTCGGTCTCGGACGGCCGGGACAGCTCGATCCGTTCGGCGTCGACGTTCCAGTCCCGGGCGCGCCGCCATGACGCCGCGATCGGCGCGCGCACCTGACCGTCGGTGACGTCGTCGTCGACGAAGAACGCCGACCGCGCACGGGCCACCTGGGGCCCCGACGGGTCGCACCCGGACAGCGCGGCGGGCCGGCGGCGTCCGGTGGAATCGCCCGTCTCCCGCATGCGCGCTCCCCTCGACCGGTGCGGCCGTCGACAGCGCACGGCCGGAGCCCACCGGCGACGGAGCCGATGCGATCCAGGCTATGACCGGCGTCTCGCCGACTTGTTCTCAGGATGAGACGTCGGCCCCCGACGGGCCGTCGGTGCGCTGTCATTCGCGCTGTCGGCCGGTCACGGCGCCGGCACACGGAGGCAGGGAGAGGTCCAGTGGGTGAGAAGCACACCGTCCGGTTCGAGCCGGTCGGCATCGAGATCGAGGTCGACGAGGACCAGAACATCCTCCGGGCCGCGGCCGAACAGGGCGTGCAGCTCATGCACGGCTGCAAGGAAGGTCAGTGCGCGGCGTGCAAGTCCTTCGTTCTCGAGGGCGAGGACATCGAGTACGACTCCTACTCGACGTTCGCCCTGCCCGACTACGAGAAGGAGGAGGGCTCGACCCTGCTCTGCCGGGCACACGCCTACGAGGACCTCACGATCGAGCTCCTGAACTACGACGAGGAGGTCATCCGGTCCGGCCTGCCCCTGCGGCCGGGCACGGTCGAGATCGTCTCCAACGAGGCCGTCACGCACGATATGCGGCACCTGGTGGTCAGGCTCGTCGAGCCGACCGAGATCAAGTTCTTCCCGGGCCAGTACATGGACCTCCGGATCCCCGGGTCCGACGAGTGGCGCTCGTTCTCCATGGCCACCACGCCGAACCGCGACGGGCGGTTCGAGTTCGTGATCAAGGTCTACCCGGACGGCCGGTTCGGCACCTGGCTGTCGCAGGAGGCGGCGGTCGGCGACCGGATCGAGGTGGAGGCACCGTTCGGGACGTTCACCCTGCGCGAGAACCGCACGTCGGATCTGGTCTTCGTCGGCGGCGGCGCCGGCCTGTCGTCGATCCTGGGGCTCCTGCGGTCGATGGCCGAGCGCGGCGTCGAGCGCAGGGCCACGTTCTACTACGGCGCACGCACCGCGAAGGACCTGTGCTTCGAGAAGGAGCTCGCACAGCTGGAGGTCGACCTTCCCGGCTTCACCTTCGTCCCGGCGCTGTCGGAGGCATCCGCGGACGACGACTGGCAGGGCGAGACCGGGCTGATCACCGAGGTCCTGCACCGCCGGGAGCCGAGCCTGACCGGCCGCGACGCCTATGTCTGCGGCCCGCCACCGATGGTCGACGCGGCGATCGCGACGCTGACCGGGCTCGGGGTGTCCGAGCACAACATCTTCTTCGACAAGTTCACCACCACCGGGGAGAAGGAGGACGCCGCGTGACGACGCCCACCCGCCATCAGCTCGAGCACCTCGCGCGCCTGGCGCGTGCGGTGCGGGACTGCCCGGAGATCCTGGCGCTCTATCCCGGTCCGACCGGGCGGATCGCGAGTACGACGGCGACCGGACGGGTCGTCGGCCTCCTGGTCCAGGGCCGGTGCCTGATCGTCGGCGTCGTCCCACGTCCCGGGATCCCGCCCGAGCAGGTGGTGACGGCCGTCCGGAACGCGGTCCGGCCGCTGGTCCCGGCGCCGATGGCGGTCAGCGTCGTCGTCTCGTCGCCGCAGTCGACCGGGAGGTGACCGGCGGGTCACGGCACCGGTGGGAAGGCGCGGATCGTCGGGCCCAGGACGCGTCCCGGACGAGCCGTCGGGCTCGCTTCTGTCGGGGGTGGATGCGAACATCTGTTCGTGCGAGGCGAGGCGACCATTTTGCATGCCGACCTGGACGCGTTCTACGCGTCCGTCGAGCAGCGTGACGACGTGCGTCTGCGCGGGTGTCCGGTGATCGTCGGCGGCGGGGTGGTGCTGGCCTGCAGCTACGAGGCCAAGGCGTGCGGGGTCCGGACGGCGATGAACGGGCGTCAGGCGCTGGCGCTGTGCCCGTCCGCGCGCGTGGTCCCGCCGCGGATGGAGGCCTACTCCGAGGCGAGCAAGGCGGTGTTCGCCGTCTTCCGGGACACCACGCCGCTGGTCGAGCCGATCTCCATCGACGAGGCGTTCCTCGAGGTCGGCGGACTGCAGAAGATCGCGGGCTCACCCCCGGAGATCGCGGAGACGCTGCGCCGCCAGGTGGCCGCCGACGTCGGGCTGCCGATCACCGTCGGGGTGGCGCGCACGAAGTTCCTGGCCAAGGTCGCGTCGGGGGTGGGCAAGCCGGACGGTCTGCTCGTGGTCCCGCCGGACCGCGAGCTGGCGTTCCTGCACCCGCTGCGGGTCGAGCGGCTGTGGGGCGTCGGTGCCGTGACGGCCGGGAAGCTGCACGCGCTCGGGGTGCGGACCGTCGGTGAGGTGGCCGGGCTGGGCGAGGCGCCGCTGGTGTCGTTCCTCGGCCCGGCCGCCGGGCGGCACCTGCACGCACTGGCGCACGGGCTGGACCCGCGGCCGGTGCAGACCGGGACGCACCGGCGCTCGATCGGCTCGCAGCGCGCACTCGGCCGTCGCTACCGCAGCCCCGAGGAGCTGGACACGATCCTGGCCGGGACGGTGGACCGGCTCGGCCGCCGGCTGCGCGGGAGCAGCCGGGAGGACGGACGCGGCCGGGTCTGCCGGACCGTGGTGCTGCGGCTGCGGTTCGGCGACTTCACCCGGGCCACGCGCTCGCACACACTGCCGGTCGCGACGGCGCACACCCCGACCCTGCTCGGCGCCGCACGGACGCTGCTCACCACGGCGCTGCCGCTGATCGAGGAGAAGGGCGTGACGCTGCTGGGGCTCTCGCTCGCCAACCTCGACGGTGACGACGCCGTCCAGCTCGAGCTCCCGCTCGACGCGCACTCCGGCCCGGCGCTCGACGTCGCGCTGGACGCGGTGCGCAGCCGGTTCGGCGCGGCCTCGGTGAACCGGGCGACCCAGCTCGGGCGTGACCAGGGCCTGTCGGTGCCGCTGCTCCCGGAGCACGAGTAGGAGGTCGTCAGCAGGGCCGGGTGTTCGCGTAGCCGCCGTTCGCCTCGATGTAGTAGCTCGTCACGTCCCGGGCGACACGCGGACGGGATCGGGACCCGCTACCCGAGCTCGACCGTACCGCGCACCGACTCCGGCGCCCCCACCGACCCGCAGGCGATGTCCATCCCGGAACCGGTCTCCGCCGCGCTGCCGCCCGCCCACAGGTCGGCCCCGGCGAACGCGGGGCTGGTGAGCCGGTAGTCGAACGACGTCACGCGCACGTCGGGGCGGTGCCGGCGCGGGATCTCCAGCGCGAGCATCGCCAGCAACGGGCCGTGGACGACCAGGCCCGGGTAGCCCTCGACGCCGGTGACGTAGGGGTGGTCGTAGTGGATGCGGTGCGAGTTGTAGGTCAGCGCGCTGAACCGGAACAGCAGCTCCGGGCCGGTCGGGGTGGTGAACGAGTGCTCGTGCGACGGCGGGTCGGCCGGTTCGGGTGCGGACATGCCGCGGCCGGTCCCGGCGGGCTGGGACCGGTAGACGAAGTCCTGCTCCTCGGTCATCAGCAGCGTCTCGTCGGCGACGCGGTGGAACTCCTGGCGCAACGTCACGAACGCCATCTCGCCGCTGCGCCCGGACTTCACCCGCACCCCGCCGAGCGCGGTGCTGCGCCGGACCTGCTCGCCGACGCGTACGGGCTCGTCGATCCGCAGACGTCCCCCGGCGAACATCCGGCGGCGGTCCGGGATCGGCGGCAGGAAGTGGCCGTCGGCGGGGTGGCCGTCGTCGCCCAGCTCGACCTGCGCCGGGTGCTCCAGGAACGCGAACCAGTGCCACAACGCCGGTATCGGCTCGCCCTCGCCGGCCACCGGCCCGGGCAGGTCGAACATCCCGGAGACCGCGGCGACCTGCCACGCGCGCACCGCGTCGGTGTCGGTGACCGGGCCGGGGGCCCAGCCGTCCAGTGCCTCGGTGAGCATGCTCATCTTCGACGACCTCCCGGTCAGGACGTGGTGTGCGGCGGGGACTCGTCGAGCCAGCGCAGGATCGACCCGGTGTCCGCGCCCGCGGCGGGTACGGCGCCGGTCGGCTCGGCCCAACCGGCGGTCACCGGCGGGAGCGGCATCCGCACCGGGCCCGCGGGGGTGTCGGTGTCACGCCAGCGGTCGCGGGCGGCGAGCTGCGGGTGTTCGGCGAACCCGTCCATCGTGCGCTGGCGGGCGTTGGCGATGCCGGCGTCGTCCAGGCGGCGCTGTGCGGTGTCGACGTCGAGGCCGGCGAACACGTCGGAGACGATGACGTCGAGCTCGGCGCGGTGGGCCTGCCGCGCGGACCCACCGGCGAAGCGCGGGTCGGTGGCCAGCTCCGGCTGCTCGAGGACGATCTCGCAGAACAGCACCCACTCGCGTTCGTTCTGCACGGCGAGGTTCACCACCTCACCGGTCGCGGTGGTGACCGGGCCGTACGGCGTGATCGTCGCGTGGCTGGCGCCGGCGCGCACCGGGGCGGTGCCGCCGTAGCGCGTGTAGAGGTACGGAAAGCCCATCCACTCCCCCAGCGCCTCCAGCATCGACACCTCCAGCGCCTGCCCCTCGCCGGTGCGGTGGCGCTGGTGCAGCGCGGAGAGGACGCCGGAGTAGGCGTACATCCCGGCCGCGATGTCGGCCACCGAGATGCCCGCCTTGACCGGCTGCTCCGGGGTGCCGGTGACCGAGACGAAGCCGGCCTCGCACTGGATGAGCAGGTCGTAGGCCTTGCGGTCGGAGTAGGGTCCGCCCTCGCCGTAGCCGGAGATCTCGCACGCCACCAGCCGGGGATGGCGCTCCACGGCCTGTGCCGAGCGGATCCCGAGTCGCCCGGCCGCGCCCGGGGCGAGGTTCTGCACGAGGACGTCGGCGCGGGCGAGCAGCCGCTCCAGGGTCTCGCGGCCGTCGTCGGACTTGAGGTCGAGCGCGATCGACTCCTTGCCGCGGTTGAGCCAGACGAAGTGGCTGGACTGGCCGAGCACGGTGGTGTCGTAGCCGCGGGCGAAGTCGCCCTCGCCGGGACGTTCCACCTTGATCACCCGGGCGCCGAGGTCGGCGAGCTGGCGGGTGGCGAACGGCGCCGCCACCGCCTGCTCGACGGCGACGACGAGGACGCCGTCCAGCGGGCCGGGGACGCCGTCGGCCGAGCCCGGGACGTCGTCCAGGGGTCCGGGGGCGGGATCGGGCGCGGTCAACGGGCGGCTCCTCGTCTCGTGTCGATCACCCGGAACCGTACGACGACGGCTCCGGTCCCGCCGGTCCCGGACCGGTGCGCCGGGCGGGGAGGCCCGTCACCCGCGTCCGGCGCAGCCGTCACCACATGGCCCAGCACCCCTGATCGACCGGGACGCGGACCGGGACGACGACCGACCAGCTGTGACCGAACCGCTCCGATTCGCCGTGCATTACCACTCGAACGAGTGAGACGATCAGGCGGCCCCCACTTCCCGCTACGGACGAGGCCGCACGATGACCGAACCCTGGCCGACCGGACGTCGACGGCGCGGCGCCGCCGGTCCGGACGGGGCGGTCGGCGACACACAGGGGCCGGCGGAGAAGCACCCCGTCCGGCACGCGACGGCGACCGAGACGGCGGGCGCCGGGGACGCGACAGGGGCCAAGAACGCGCCAGGAACCGGGGACAAGCCAGAGGCCGGCGGCACGCCAGGAACCGGGGACACGCCGGCGACCGGGGACACGCCAGGGACCGGCAGAACGGCGAGCGTCGGGGAGGCCACCCGGGCGGAGCGACCGGCGATGCCCGTCCGCCACCGGCCGAGGGCCGACGTCATCCGTGCGGAGATGGCCCTGCGTTCGCGGGGGCCGTGGGCCGCCGGAGCGGTGGTGGCGAGCCTGCTCGTCCTGACCGGCGTCGCGGCCGCCGACGCACCCGTCGGCGCCGGGACGACCGGCGACCGGGCGACCGGGTTCCACGCGGCTCCCCTCGCCGACCTGCAGTCCGGGCCCCTGCCGGGATCCACGACGCCGTCGGGCCCGGCACCGGGTACGGCCATCGCGGGAACCGGCGCTCCCGGGGCGTCACCGCTCCCGGACCCGGCCCTCCCGGTCTCGACGGGCGCGGAGCCGCTGACCGTCGAGCCGGCCGCACTCGCCACCGCCCTCCCCGACGCCCGCGCCCGCACCGCGATCCGCGTCGCGATGGACCAGATCGGACTGCCCTACATCTGGGGCGGCGACGGCCCCACCGAGGGCGACGCCGGCTTCGACTGCTCCGGCCTGACCACGTTCGCCTACGGCGAGGCCGGGATCGACCTGCCCCGCACCGCCCACACCCAGTTCCGCGCCGGCCCGCGCGTCCCCGCCGCAGCGCCGCTGCAGCCCGGTGACCTGGTCTTCTACGGGACGTGGGCGAAGGTCCACCACGTCGGAATGTACCTCGGCGACGGCCGGATGGTGAACGCGCCGACGTTCGGCGAGCCCGTGCAGACCGCCTACTACCGGTGGAACGGCGACGACTACATCGGCGCCACCCGCCCCGCGTCCTCCCCCGACGCGACCGAGCCCCTGCCCGCGGTCCCGGAGACCCCGGACCCCGACGTCCCAGACGCCCCACCGCTCTTCGACGCTCCCGCCGCGCCCCGGCCGGCCGCCGTGCCCGACCCGGTCGCGCCGCAGCCGGAGGAGCCCGACTCGGCCGCGGCCAGCGTCGCCGGTTCCGACGCCGACATCGCCGCCGGGAAGGTACCCGCCCCACGCCCGGCCGCCGCACCCTCCGCCCGGGCCACGACCGCCCCGCCACCGTCCAGCCGCGCAGTCACGACCCCGTCCGCGGCCGCACCGCGATCGTCCGGCCCGGGCGCACCCACGCCGCAGACGGCTCCGTCCGCATCCGCGCCACAGGCGACTCCGTCCGCATCGGTCGCCACCCCGGGCGGGACCACACCGGCCGGCCCGCCGGTCGCCGCCGCTCCCAAGCTCCCGCCGACGAAGCCCGCGCAGGGCGCGCCCCCGAGTACGGTGCTGTCCCCGGCGGTCTCGCCCGCGTCGCCGACCCCGGCGGTCCGACCCACGTCACCGACCCCGGTCACGCGGCCGCAGCCCGTGGTTCCCGTCCCGAGCACACCCGTCGCACCGTCGTCGAGACCCACCCCGACGACGCCGAAGCCGACCACGCCCCCGAGGACGACCACCCCCGCCCCCACGAGGACGGCGCCCACCACGCCGGCGCCCACTTCGACGACTCCGGCCCCACCCGCACGGCCCACACCCGCGGCGACACGCTCGATCACCCTCGGTGGACGCACGGTCGCGCTCGTCGCCGTCCCCCGCGACGAGGCAGGCCTCCCCGCCCGTCCCGGGGCGTGGACCGGCGAGGACCGGCGGATCGTCCGCCTGACCGATCCCACCACCGTCGCACCGGGATCGACGGTCACCCTCACCCTCGCCGACGGCCGCACGACACGCTGGACCGTGCGCACCTCCACCGTCACAACGACGGCGGAGGCCGGCGAGACGCCGGGCGCGCTGGTCGTCGTCGCCCCGGCCGGTCCCGGACGGTGGACCGTCCTCGTCGCCCGCCCGGCGTCGTGACGGCCGTGCGGTGCTCTACGCCGATCCCCGGCGGGCCGGACGCCGCAGCTGCTCGGTGAGCGATCCGTCCTCGCCGAAGAGGATCTCGCGCCACTGCTGCTCCAACGCCCGGGTGTCGTGCTTGTCGGGATGGAAGCGCGGGTGGTTGAACACCGGCATCCGGGTCAGCACGCGCCGCATGAACTGCCCCGGCCCGAACATCAGGCGCCAGCCCTCCCGCAGGTCGGACGGTCGCCGCCAGATCCCCTGCTGGACGAGCAGGTAGCCCCAGCCGAACAGCGCCGCGACCCCCACCGTCGCCAGCACCAGCGGCACCGCACGGTCCCGCTCGGCCTGGTCGGTCCCGATCACCTCGTAGACGTCGTAGGTGACCGACTTGTGCTCGAGCTCCTCGAGGGCGTGCCAGAGCCACAGCTCGGCGATGTCGCCGTGCACGCGACGGCCGAACTCGTCGGAACCCAGGATGTCCTCGGCCAGGACGGCGGTGAAGTGCTCCATCAGCGCGGTGCAGGCCAGCTGCTGGCGCGGTGACGTGCGCTCCAGGATCTTCAGCGCGGTGGCCACGGCCTTCTCCGGCACGCCGACGGGGAACCCGCGGTCACGGAACGCGGCGTTGAGCCGGTCGTGCTCGCGGCTGTGGATCACCTCCTGCGCGGTGAACCCGGCGACCTTGGCGCGCAGCTCCTCGTCGGTGACCCGGTCCCGGAACGCCACGACCGAGCGCACGAAGAAGTCCTCCCCCGGCGGGAAGATCGCCGAGAGCATGGCCAGGAACAGCGTCGCGGTCGCGTTGTCGGCGTAGGCCCAGGGCGCGAGCGCGTCGGGGAGCCGGAAGTCCAGCTGCCGCGGCGGGATGCCGACGTCGGCGCCCTGCAGGCGGCGGGGGCGGGGAGCGGTGTCGGTCACGGGTGGTCTCCTCGGTCGTCGAGAGCAGCGCCGGCGGAACGGGCACGGTCGCGGGGCCGCGGTAAGTGAACACAGAGTATCCCGTACAGCACGTACCCCTTAGATCAGGAGCATGACCGCGCCGCGGTGCCGGTGTCAACGCCGACCGGGATGATGGGCGGGTGAACAGCACCGGATCGGACGCCGCGGGGGTCGCGGCCCCGACCGACGGGCGCGCCCGTCGCTGGGCCGGGCAGCGGGCCGGACGGCGCGCCGAGGTGGTCCACGCCGCGATCACGGCCATCGCCGAGCACGGCCCGGAGGCGACGACCGAGCAGATCGCGGCCGCCGCGGGCGTCCCGCGGCCGGCCCTCTACCGCCACTTCGACGGCCTGGACGACCTGCAGGGCGCGATCGCCGAACACGCCCTGACGCTCTACGTGGAGGCGCTCGCGCCGGTGTGGAAGCCGCGCGGCACGCCGCGGGAGATGCTCGTCGCCGCGATCGCGGCGCACGTGCAGTGGCTGGCCGGGCACACCGACCTCTACCGCTACATCCTGCGGGCGTCCCGGGTGACCGACGCGATCACCGACGTCCGCCAGCGCATCGCCGACCGGATGGTGGGCCTGCTCGGCGAGGACATCCCCGGTGGCGGGCTACCGGCGGCGGTCGCCGAGCCGCTGGCCGCCGGCGCGGTCGGGCTGGTCGACGCCGCGACCGGGCGCTGGCTGTCCTCGGCCGACCCGCTCCCGCTCGACGAGCTCGCCGAAGAGCTCGCGCGCTGGGTGTGGGCGGCGCTCGACGCCGGGTTCCGCGCCCGGGAGATCGTGATCGACCCGGACGCCCCGCTGACCGGCGGCTGAGCCACCCGGTCTCCGGACTAGGAGGACCCGGACGCGTGCTCGGCCACGTACCGCGTGTGCTGCAGGATCGTCCACGCGACGAGCTCGGGGTTGTCCACCATCGGCACGTGCCCGACGCCCGGGAGCACGACGAAGTCCGCGTCCGGGACGGCGTCGAGCATCGGGCGGCCGTAGCTGCGGAACGGGATCGTCCGGTCCGAGCCGGCCCACGCGATCCGGACCGGGCAGGGCACCGCCTCGAAGTTCCGGATCGGCCCGTCGACCGTGGCCCGTGACAGCAGGGGGCCGAGCACCGTGCAGCCGGCCATGTCGTCGAAGAGGATCTCGACCTCGTCGCCGGAGTAGCGGTCGCCGTGCTCGGAGATCGACCGCATCAGGATCCGGCGCAGGAACGGCACCGTCGCGGCCAAGCGTTGCATCGGCCCCCAGCCGGCGACGACGGCACCCACCCGGAACAGCGAGAGCAGCCGGTACATGTCCAGCGGCATCGCCCACGCCCCGGCCGGCGACAGCGCGACCACCGACGACGCCCGCCCGCGACGGGCCAGCTCCAGGGCCACCCAGCCGCCGAGCGAGTTGCCGGCGACGTGCGGGGCGTCGAGACCGAGCTCGTCGAGCGTCACGCACAGCTCGTCGACGATGGCGTCGATCGTGACCGGCTCGCCCTCGGGCATCGGACGCCCGCCGAAATGCCCGGGCATGGTGACCGCGTAGGTCTCGTGGTGGCGTTCGAGCATCGGCAGGATGGGGCGCCACGCCCGCCACGACGACGTCATGCCGTGCAGCAGCACCAACGGGGTCCCCACGCCGCCGCGGTGGTACGACGGCGGCGTGGCCGCGGTCGGGCTCATGTCGGGAGCACCGGGTCGGCCGACCCCGGGTTCAACGCGAGGACCTCCTGGAACCCCCGCACCAGGCAGTCGGTGAACAGCGCCCGGTCGGTGATCGCCGTCGCGTCCAGGTTCGCCCCGACGCAGCAGACGTCCCCGTGCGTGACGAGTGTGATCATCGCGGCGCAGCCCGGCAGCGGGGCGTACGGGTAGACCCGTTCGATCCGGGCCCCGCACAGGTAGGCGTCGAACGGCAGGCCGGGCACGTTGCTGGCCTGCAGGTCGTTGCCCATCGTCGACCGGCCGCCGACGAGGGTGAGCAGTGGCCCGGGCAGACGCGCCAGCAGCGGCGCGACCACGTCGGTGCTCTCCAGGGCCGGTTCCGCCCGGGCGGCGCGCATCTGGGCGGAGACCGCGCCGATCCGCTCGGCGGGGTCGACGATGCCCATCGGACCGGCGACCCGGGCCGGGGCGAAGCGGTTCCCGCCGTCGCCGTCACCGGAGCGGCGGACCGAGACCGGCACCGACACCCGCAGCGTCTCGTCCGGGGCGACCGCGTGCCCGTTCTCGACGTGGTAGAGCCGGAACGCACCGAGCAGCGCGGCGAGGTAGGTGTCGTTGAACGACCCGCCCACCGACTTCCCGGCCGCGCGCAGGTCGGCGAAGTCGACGTCCATGGCGGCGAAACGCCAGGACAGCCCCCTCGGGCGCAGCAGGTGCGAGCTGTCCCCCGGCGGCGGCGAGAGCACCCGCACGGCCGAGTCGAGGTAGCGCACGGACTCGGTGACGGCGCTGATCGGCCGGGTCAGCGCGCCCAGCACGTCGCGCGTCGCGCGGGCCGCCGCCGGGACGATCCCCATCTCGCGGCGGACGAGCCGGTCCACCTCGCCGAAGTGGTCGACCGGCTCCGGCTCGGGCGCCTTGGGCTGCGGCTTGTCCGGGTCGTGCTCGCGGCGGCGCGAGTGCAGCTGGCTCAGCAGCTGGATCGCGCCGAGCCCGTCGGTGAGCACGTGGTGCATCTTCAGCAGGTAGGCCGCCCGTCCCCCGGACAGGCCCTCGACCAGCGTCGCCTCCCACGGCGGACGCTCACGGTCGAACGGGGTCATCATCTCCCGCTCGGCGATCGCGGCCAGGTCGTCCCAGGTGCCGTCGCCGGGCAGGCGCACCCGGCGCAGGTGGTAGTGCAGGTCGAAAGCACTGTCCTGGATCCAGTACGGCGTGCCCAGCCCGCCGAGCGCGTCGCGCACCCGCTCCCGGAACCGCGGCACCATCCGCGACGCCCAGTCGTGCGCGTCGAGCATCCGGTCCCAGTCCGGCGTGGTGTCCAGGATCTCCAGGGCCATCACCGGCGCCCGCAGCCTCGGGTCGGACTCCGCGCGCCACATCATGACCTCGAACGGCGACATCTCCCGGGCTGTGCCCCACCCCAGTCGTGACGCCATCAGCGGTCCCCCGGCCAGTGCGCCAGCGTCTCCATGAACCGCTCCCGTACGTCGTCGGTGTGCTGCGCGACGGTCTCGCGCTTCCAGTCCGAGGTGTCGATCGGCTCCAGCACGGCCACCTCCACGGTGCCCGGGCGCAGCGTCTGCGCGCCCCGCCACATGATCTCGCCGGCGTTGCGGATCACGATCGGGACGACGGGGACACCGGCCTGCATGGCGATGTGGAACGCGCCCTTCTTGAACGGTCCGAGCTTCGGCGTCGGCGACCGCGTCCCCTCCGGGGCCATGGCCAGCGAGATCCCGTCCTCGCGCAGCGTGCGCACGGCGGGCTCGAGGGCCTCCTTGGCCTTGGTGGTGTTGCTGCGGTCGATGAACGCGACGTCGGCGACCTGGAAGAGCTGGCCCCACAACGGGATCGCCGCCGCCTCCTTCTTCGCGACGCCGGTGAACCCGCCGCGCAGCAGCTTCATCAGGATCGGCACGTCGAACTTCGACTGGTGGTTGAACAGGAAGACGCACGGACGCGCGGAGACCAGGTGCTCGGCGCCGGTCACCTCGACGTCGATCCCGGCCATCCCGAAGCCGATGTCGGCGCCGACCCCGCAGGCCAGGTCGATGAACTTGCGGCGCGACCCGTGCAGCAGCCCGGCACCCATCGCCGCACCGAACCCGCCGATCATGCCGCCGTAGAAGATCGCGGTGCGGGCCACGTCGGCGACGTCGGGGAGCAGCCCGCCGCGCGGCGCGCAGTCCAGGATCGGCCAGCCGTTCTCGGTGGCCACGGCGCGCAGGGAGTCGGTGGGCGAGACCGCGACCGGATGCCCGACGGAGGAGAGGAAGTCGACGTCCTCGGTGCCGTTGGCGTAGGCGAAACAGCCCTCGAGGTCGACGCCGCGCTCCTGCGCGTCGGCGACCACGGCCGCCGCCTTGCCCGGCCCCCACAGCGGCGTCCCCTCCGGACGGCCGGTGAGCACGCCGTCGCGCACCTCCAGCTCGGTGCACAGCACCTTGTCCGCGCCCAGCTCGTCGGCCATCGGCTGCACCTGGAACCGGGTGGCCGAGGACGCCATGACGACGGTGTGTCCGCACTCCTTGTGCGTGGCGACCAGCTCCCACGCCTCCTGGTGCAGCTGCCCGGCGATCTCGTTGACGAACAGCTCCCGGCCCAGGGCGAACAGCTCCTCCTCGGTGCGCCCCTCCCAGGTGGCCAGGGTCAGTGCGAGGAACTCGCGGAAGTCGTCGTTGGTGCGGATGCCGCGCAGGCCGGACGCGATCGTGCGCAGCAGCTCGACGGCACCGACGTCGAACTCCCACAGCCGCCGGCGGTAGAACGCCCCGGCGGAGTAGCCCTCGATGATCGTGCCGTCGTAGTCGAAGTAGGCCACGGTGTCCGGGCCCGGCGGGACCGCGCGGATCGCGCGGAGGCGGTCAGCTTGCGACACCGGTGCTCCCGGCCGGGGTCGTGCCCCGTTCCCCGTCCGAGCCGGGGGCCTGCCTCTCGCCACCGATGCTCGATCCTCTGTCCTCGGCGCGGCCACCCAGGACCACCTCCAGTCGCGCCCGCTCCAGGCGCCCGATGCGTGTCAGATCGTCGATCAGTGCGGCGAGCTCGTCGCGCCAGGCGCGGCGCCGCTCCTCCACCGGCAGGGCCCCGTCACCCCCGGACGGCTCCACCAGGTCGCGGTTGTCGGCCAGCCGCAGGGCCGTGGCGTAGAGCTCGCGCGACACCGAGTCCGCGCGGTCGAGCCGGTGCTGCAGCAGCATCTGCCTGCCCACGCCCAGGCAGACCTCCAGGAACTCGTCCCGGTCGGCCGGCGGGGCGGCGTCGAGGGCGACGAGCTGCTCGGCGACCACCAGCTGCGCGTCCAGGAACGAGCGCAGCACGCCCGGCGCCACCAGCAACGACGCCTGCCGCAGTGCGGCGCGGGCGTCGGTCGGGCGGGCCCGGCTCAGACGCCACTGGGAGTCCAGGATCGTCAGCTCGTTGCGGACCTCGGCGGCGAACTCGCGCTTGTCGGAGAAGAAGAACTCGAACTTGAGAAGGTCGCGCAGACGCGTGAGCTCCCGCCAGCCCAGCTCGAGCAGGTCGGCGCCGTCGCCCGCGTCGCCGGCGCGCAGCAGCGCCACCTCGGTCAGCGCGCGGTTGAGCAGGTGGTGCAGCGCGCCGTTGCGGTAGAACGCGGCCACGTGGTGACGCCCGGAGCGGATCGAGAAGACCGGCTCGGTGCCGCCCTCGTAGATCGTGACGACGTGCGCCTCGGCCAGGCTGTCCAGCGTCATCCGCAGTCCGTGCCGGGTGCGCAGCTCCGCGACCGGGACGGGGACCCCGCGCGTCTCCAGGTAGTCGGCCAGCGGAGCGACGACGTCACGCAGCTGCTGCAACGTCAGTGCCCGGTCGCGTGCGGTGAGCAGCGCGAACGTGACCAGCGACGTCGCCGTCGCCGGGCTGACGCGGTTGATCCCGGCACACACCCGGAACGCGACCTTCTCCAGCTGCGCCGATCCCTGCTCGGACTCCGCGAGCGACTCGCGCAGCGAGAACGGCTCGGCGAAGCGCACCTGCGCGGTGCCGATGTGACGGCGCTGGTCGCGGAAGTAGCCGGCCAGCCAGCCCAGTCCCTCGGCCTTCTTCGACCCGCCGCGCTGCTCGGCGGCCATCGCGCCGACCTCGTGCAGCTGGTCGTAGACGATCGAGACCGGCACCAGGATCGCGTCGAGCTCGGGTCGGTCCTCCAGCGCGGCCGCCAGGTAGCGCAGCAGCCCGTAGCGCGGGCGGCGGAGCTTGCCGGTGCGGCTGCGGCCGCCCTCGATGTACCACTCGAGGTTGAACCGCTTGGACATCAGGTGGCCCAGGTACTCCTGGATCGCCGCTTTGTAGATCGTGTCGCCGCCGAACGTGCGGCGGATGAACACGATCCCGGCCCGGCGGCCCAGCGCGCCCATCGGCCAGAACGACAGGTTGTTGCCGCCGAGGACGTGGTTGCGGGGGAAGTCGCGGTCGTGCAGGACCTCGGCGAACAGCAGCGGGTCGGAGTAGGAGCGGTGCGAGGGCAGGAAGACGAGCGCGTGCTCCTTGTTGAGCTCGCGCAGGCGCTCCAGCCCGGCCTCGTCGACCTTGACGTCCCAGGCCTTGGTGTGCAGCGGGCCCATCAGGGTGCGGAACGTGTCGATCGCCGGCGGACTCTGCACCGCGGCCATCTCGTGCAGGCAGGACTCCAGGTCGTGCGCGACCTCGGCGCTCGGCTTGCCGACCTCGCCGCTCAGGCGCTCAGCCAGCGCCCGGAACCGTGCGGACGCGGTGATCTGCTCGACCATCCGGCGCGGCACCTTGTAGCGGTCGCCGAGAAGACGGCGCTCGCCGCGGTCGCACGCCAGCGTCGCCTGCCGCACGACGAACCGGGCGAACGCGCCGGAACGCCCGCCGCCGTCGGACGGCCGGCCGCCCTCCTGCGCGGCGAACCGCGAGACGAGGTCGCCGACGGTCGCGGGCTCCCCGGCCACCACCCGTGCGGACTCGGGGACGCGCCGGGCCATCTGCCCGTGCAGCCGCCACGGCGCCCGGCGCATCGCCAGCGTGGAGGCCAGCTCGGTGACCCGGTTGACCGCTCCGGAGTCGCGCTCCGGCGGGATCCAGGCGATCCGGACCGGGACGACGAGCGTGTCGTCGGAGTCGAGCCGGGTCTCCAGCCCGGGCGGTGCCGCCGGGGCGTCGCCGTAGCCGACGACCGGAGCGCCCGGGTACTCCTCGGCCGCCCATTTCTCCAGCAACGACCGCTCGGTGGCCGAGCGCGCCTGGGTGAGCACGACCGCCTGCGCGGCGTCCTTGCCGTCTGCCGTCATCCCGCCCCCGATCCGCCGCGACGCCGCCGAGACGTCGCGATGGGCACTTTCGCACATCACACGGTAGCCGTGCCGCTCAAGAACAACTTCGTTCCTGCGCTGCGGCACAAGCCGGGTGACCGTACGACGACGACCCGGTCACGACTCGGTCACCGAGCCGGCGGCGCCACCTCACCGACCAGCACACGCACCGTCTCGGTCGTGTCGGGGAGCACCTGCTCGACCGAGTCGACGATCACGCTCGTCCCGCCCAGCGCGTCCCCGATCGAGGTGACCGGGGCCAGCGGGCCGGGCCCCACCACGGCCGGCACGAGCCAGGACACCAGCCAGATCAGCAGCAGCGCGGACGCCGCGCCGGTGACGGCCCCGACCAGCCGGTCCAGGAACGACAACCGGGCCTTGACCAGCACCCGCGACACCAGCCCGCCCAGGAACCCGCCGACCAGGACACCGAGCAGCAGCCCGATCAGCGCTCCGATCAGCACCAGTACGTAGACCGACCCCACGGTCGAGCCGTACTGGGACAGGCGCCCGCTGAACGCGGCCCCGATCCCCGCCCCGACCAGCAGCCCGAGCAACCGTCCCCCGCGGGCCGCACCTCCCAGGGTGCGGAACCCTCCGATCGCGGCGGCGATCACGATCACCACGACGAGTATGTCCAACCAGGTCATGGATTCCCCCGTTCTCTCCGGTACGACCCACGACGTTCCGGGCGCACCCTCCCAGACTGGCCTGAGTTCCTGAGCGAGGGCTGAGACCCCAGGGGGAACGGCTCTCGATGACAGCTGTCCGGCCCTTCGCCCCCACCGCTCCGTCCCCTCTGCTCCGGTACCCACCGCTCCGGTGCCGTGCCGCTGCGGCGCCGTGCCCCGATGCGCGAAGGACCACCCGTCGTATCTGCTGCGGAGGACATCGGGGCCCTTGCCACGGAGAGGTGCGGACCCCAGCGGGCTGGTGCCGGTGGACCCCCCATCGTCGCGGGGTCCACCGAACCTGTTCGTCGCCCGCCGCTCCCGAGCGAGCTCAGGAGACAGGCGCGCCGAACAGGCCGTCGAGGTTGGCGATGCGTACACCGGATCGGGTCACCTCTGCCGGTGGTGTGTTGCGCCGCTGGTCCGGGACGTCGATCACGGACGGCCGCCGACGTGGAGCCCGCGTCGGGTCGATCCAGGCCGGAGGCAGGAACTCCGGCAACCCGTCACGGATCCGGACGTCCCACCCGGGATGGTGGATCAGCCGATGGTGTTGCCGGCAGAGCATGACCAGGTTGTCGATCTTTGTTTCGCCGTGTTCTTCCCACGGGATGACGTGGTGGACCTCGCACCACGACGGCGGCCGGTCACAGCCGGGATGCGCGCACCCGCGGTCTCTGGCAATGACAGCGCGGCGCAGACCGTCGGGGATGGTGCGGGTGGCTCGTCCGACGTCGAGGGGCTGGCCCTTGCCGTCGAACACGATGGGGATGACAGCCGAGTCGCAGGCCATCATTCGCAGGGTCTCGGGTGAGGTGCGTCCGCCGAAGTCGAGCATCCCGGTGCTGGCGCGCTTCTCCAGGTCTTCGAGGGAGATGATCATGGAGATCTGCGGGCGACGCCCACCTGTCTCAGGAACCAGGCCAGTCGGACCGTGCGACAGCGCGAACGCGCACACCTCGGCGAGGGCCTCGGCCTGGCGCTGCGCCGGTTCCCGCGTCTCGTCCGAGGAGGTGGGCTTGGACTTGGCGTCGATCACGGTGGCGATGGTGTCGAACATGGCCGCGTCGTCGAAACGCCCGGTGATCTTCCCGCCCGGCCGGTTGCGGTGCCGCACGATCCGCAGCTCATTGACCTCGGGTTCGGGCCGGTCGTCGTCGGGCTCGGGACCGTCCTGGTCGAGCTTGTCGACCAGCGCCGTGCCCCACACCTGCAGCTCGTTCGGCGTGTACTCACACGTCTTGGCGCCGATCTCGGCTTCGGCGGCCGCCCACACCTCGGGAGAGAGCCGCTCCGCGGCGCGGGTCCCGAGAACCTTCGCCACGACCTCGACATGGCGCAGGCTGGTCCGGCCGGCGTCGAACACCTCCGCGGTAGCAGGCAGGCGCGGCGGCAACGCAGTGCCGTCGAGGGCGGTCTTGCCGACCACGTTCTCGGCGGCCATCGCATGCCGGCGGGCCTCGAACCGCTCCCAGCCGAGGAGGTCGGCGAGGGCGGCGGCACTGTTCTTGTAGCCGCGGGAGGTGAACACGTCGCGCCGTTCGGCGGTGGCGAGGACGTCGACGGAGAGGTGGTCGAGGCGCCGTCGGGCGGCCTCGCAGGCGATCAGGACGGTGATCTGTTCGGTGTCACTCGCGCCCAGGGTGGCGGCGCGCAGGTCTTCGACGGCCTCGATGAGGCGGTCGTGCGCTGCGGCGACCCGGCCGGTGGACATGCCTCCATCGTACTCGAACGCATGTTCGCATCAAGGCCTGTCGGCGCAGCTCAGAGGCCACTCACCGCACGGGATTCCGACATCGGTCGGGCGATCTACACGGTCCCGTCGGCCGCACCGAGGTCGTCGTCGGACAGCCCCAGCACGAGCGCCATTCTCCGGATCTCGTCGTCGGAGGGGCATCGGGCGACAGCCGAACCAGCGCCTCCAGCCGCTGGTGCCGCTCCACCGCCCGCGTGATGCGGTCCAGGTCCTGGTCGTACTCACGGATCGACGCCGACCACAGCATCGTCAACGCGTCACAGACGTCCGTCGCAGCGAGGAGGAGCCGAGCGGGCCACACCCTGTCGGCGGGAACGACGAGCTCATCGATCCCGGAACGGTGCGGAGAGACCGGATCGATCTCGAACCGGAGCCCGATCCACTGCAGGAGCTCGGCGTAGGCAGCACGCGGGCCGGGGGTGTCGTACCGGCCGTTGGTCGCCTCCAGCGCCCGGCAGACACGGCTCGTCACGTCGTGACGCTCCAGGAGCGTCTCGACCGCCGCGGGATGCAGGCCGTCCGGCAGATTCTCCGGCGGCACCGTGCGCGGCCAGCGTGGCAGGGCGAGGAGGACCGTCGACCATCGCCGCCCGCACCCGAGGCAGCAGCGGTCGTCCCGGCCCGGTCTCACGATGCACCCACCGATCACCGCCTCTCCCCGCTCGGCGGCCTCCATCAGATCGTCGTCCGGCATGCCGTACTCGATCGGGACGACGGGCCCCGCGGCACAGCGCGGACACGTCTCGGTCGGGGACACGGCACGCTCCTCGCGCTCCACAGGTGTCGGGCCGGCGCGTCCGGTCCGGGAGCGGACGAGCGTCCCACGCGCCGCTCTCAGTCGATCGGCATCCCGTCGCCGACCCACTCGTAGGCGACCATCTTGTCCGCCGAGAGGTCCGAGTCGACGATCCACGCCACCGCCTCGTCCGAGAGCGGATAGGCGACGTCGTCGCGGGCGGCGGCCCACAGCGAGGCGAAGACGACGGCGTCGCGCTGGTGCGCGCGCAACGCCCACACGACCTCCGAGCACTCCTGCCGCACCACCTCGTCGACGACGGCGCGGCACCAGCCGTCCTCGGGGTCGGCGTCGGCCTCCGTGTCGAGGCCGAGGTCGTCGCGCTCGGCCAGCATGCCCAGCACCACCGGGTCGACGCCGTCGACGGTGTCGAGGAGGGCGTCGACGTCGAGGGTCCAGTAGCCGGGGGCGCCGCCGTCGAACATCCGGACGTCGAACTCCTGGCGCAGGACGTCGAGGCAGAGCAGGCGGCAGGCGACGCGGGCCCGGTCGACGTGGGTGTCGAACGACGTCAGCCCGGCGCCGCCCAGCACCTGCCACGCCTCGCGGGCCCAGGCCAGGGCCGAGCCGTGCCGGGCGAAGACCGCGGTGGCCATGTCCACCACCGACTCCCACGACTCGTCGACACCGGCGGCCGCCTCCGGCGCACCGGCACGGAGCAGTGCGGCGAGCGTGCCCTCGTCGGAGTCCGGGTCGTCCGGGACCGGATCCACGGCGGACGGCAGGTCGCGACCGAGCGAGGAGGGAAGGTCCAGCTCACGTTCGAGCCGGTCGAACTCGACGAGCCGGTACCCGACCTCCCTGACGTCGCGGTCGTACTCCACGACCGACGCCGAGCGCACCAGCTCGAGCGCCCGGCACACCCGGTTCGCCGACTCCAGGAGGCGGACGGCGTCGCTCCGGTCGGCGGGGACTACGAGCCGGTCCATGCCGGCGCCGACCGGGTCGCCCAGGACGTCGGCGTAGCGCTGGGAGAGCCAGTCCCCCAGGTCCGCGTAGGCGGCGAGGGGCTCCTCGGCGTCGGCGGACGAGGCGCGCACGGCGTCGCAGACACCGGTGGTGACCCGGAACCGCTCGTCGATCAGCGCGGTCGCGCGGCGGCGGTCGTCCGGGGTGAGCCACGCGAGGTCGGCTGTGAGCGGCCAGCGCGGGTACGGGTCGGAGACGGGCCATGCGAAGGCGCAGCTCAGGCACCGCCGGTCGGGCTCGTCGTCGGGACGGTCGACCCGCAGTCCCTCGGCCGGGAGCCCGGGCGGTGGGGCGTACGGCCGCGCGGGGCCGACGGCAGCGACGGACGCCGAACCGCAGTGCGGACAGGTCTCGTCGACGTGCATGGGGGAACCGTGCCACGCCCGGGCGCTCGGCGCGGGCAGGGGACCGGGCGACACACCGGCGGCGGTGCGGGACCGACGCCGGTGCGGGCCACCGGGACCGCTCAGCCGGTCAGGTCGGCGCGCATCAGCTCGATGCCGCCCATCACCTCCGCCACCCCGGGCGGGAGCGGGCGGCCGTACTCCTGCGCGAGGTCACCGGCCAGGGACGAGGTGACCGTCCACCCGTGCCCGGACAACCAGACGTCGGGCGCGGCGTCGCGATCCTCGGAGAAGAACAGGGTGCGGACGTCAGCCCCGATCACCTGCTGCGACATGGTCTGGAACTCGGGACTCGACGTGATCTTGTCGATGCTGCCGCCGAAGTGCTCGACGGCGATGCGGCTCCCCGGCGCCGACAGCTCCTGCACCCGCTCGAACAACAGGTGCTCGGCGGCGGCGGGGAGGTAGGGCAGCAGTCCCTCGGCCAGCCACACGGTGCGTCGCGACGGGTCGAACCCGGCGCCGGTCAGGGCGGCGGGCCAGTCGTGGCGCAGGTCGACCGGGACGACGATCCGGCCCGCGGCGGTGTCCGCGCCCTCCTGGTCGAGGATCCGGTCCTTGAAGTCGAGCACGGCCGACTGGTCGATCTCGTAGACCGTCACCCCGGCCGGCCAGCTCAGGCGGAACGCACGGGTGTCGAGCCCCGCGGCGAGGATGACGACCTGCTCGGCGCCGGCCTGCGCGGCACCGGAGAGGCAGTCGTCGAAGAACCGCGACCGCACGCCCAGGTAGGTCGCCTGCGCGGCCCAGGCCTCGTCGTCGAAGGGACGGTCGGGCATGTCTTTGCCGGTCGCGTCCACGAACGCCTGCGCGTACGGGTCGTTCACCAGGCCGTCGGAGCGCTTCGTCTCCACGGCCCGCCCGGCCGCCACCGCGAGGGCCGTGGCCCCCACGCTCGTCGTGATGTCCCACTGGTCGTCGTCGCGTCGCATGTCCACGATTACCCGTGTTCTTAGGTAGGCTAACGACACGCCGACGAAGATCACCCGCATGGTCCAGGCGATCCGGACACGGGCGCACCGAACGCCCGGACCGCCTACCCACGGTGGGACGGGAGTGGTCAGGCCGAGGTGGCCTGATCCTCCTGCCGGCCCTTGGCGAACTCGGCGACGAGCGCGGCGTTGAACGCCGGCAGGTCACCGGGGCGACGGCTGGTGACCAGACCGTGGTCGACGACGACCTCCTCGTCCACCCACTCCGCGCCCGCGTTGCGCAGGTCGGTGGCCAGGCTCGGGTAGGACGTGACGCGACGCCCGGTCAGGACGCCGGCCTCGACCAGCAGCCAGGGGGCGTGGCAGATCGCCGCGACCGGCTTGCCGAGCGCCATGAACTCCCCGACGAGGCGGACCGCGTTCGGGATGGTGCGCAGGAAGTCGGGGTTGGCGACGCCGCCGGGGAGCACGAGGCCGTCGTACTGCTCGGCCTGGGCCGCCCCGAGCATCTGGTCGACCTCGAAGGTGTCGCCGCGGTCGAGGTGGTGGAACGCCTGGATCTGCCCCAGGTGCTCCGATGCCAGCACCGGCGTCCCGCCGGCCTGCTTCACGGCGTCCCACGGCTCGGTGAGCTCGACCTGCTCGGTGCCCTCGGAGGCCACCATGAACAGGATCGTCTTTCCGTCCAGGTCCCCCATCAGGCGGCCGACCCGGTCGAGCTGCCGTCCAGGATGCGCTTGATGTTCGCCAGCGTCCCGGTCAGGCCGGCGGTGATGCCCGGCCCGTCGACGTTCTCGGTGTGCAGGGTGACGGTGACCGAGGACCCGTCGTCGGCGGGCTCCACCGAGAGCTCGCCGTTGTAGTTGTTGGAGCCCTCGGCGCCCCAGGCCAGCGAGCGGGAGCCGGCGTCGACGCGGAACCACGCCTCGCCCTTGCGCGCGACGCCCTCGACGAGCGCCACGACGTACACGGCCTCGCCCTCGGCCTGTTCGGCCGACTGCATGGCCTCGAAGTACTCCGGCAGGTTCGCGACGTCGGAGAGGTAGGTGAAGACCTTGTCGGGGTCCTGGTTGATCGTGGTGGTGTGCGCGTAGTCGCCCATGGAGCGGGGCTACCCGGCGCGGTCGCGACCATGCCCGCGGACGCCACCGGATCGGCGTCCGCCCCCGGAACACAGGTGAGCGGCGGCGTCCACCGAGGTGGGCCGCCGCCGCTCACGCGCAGGCTCTGGGGGTGATCAGGCCTTGCGCTGCATGCTCTCCCGGGCCGGGTTGCCCTGCGGGCCGGCCTTCGGGTCCTTCT
This sequence comes from Pseudonocardia sediminis, assembly GCF_004217185.1. NCBI lineage: Bacteria > Bacillati > Actinomycetota > Actinomycetes > Pseudonocardiales > Pseudonocardiaceae > Pseudonocardia > Pseudonocardia sediminis. The sequence goes on from NZ_SHKL01000001.1 coordinate 4,453,049, forward strand.
CGTTCTTCTTCTCCTCGACGCCGGCGGCGATCCGGTCGCCGATCCCCTTGTCGATGTTGCGCCAGTACTCGAAGGCGCGCTCGAGGATCGGCTCGGTCACGCCGTTGAGCAGGTGCCCGACGACGTTGTCGACGAGGCGCTCACGCTGCTCGTCGTCGTAGACGTCGCGGACCAGCGTGCCGGCCTGGCCCCAGTCGTCGTCCTCGGCGTGCGAGACGTAGGCGGCGCGGGTGATGTCGCCGTCGGCCTGCCAGCTCGGGACCTTCTGCGACGTGTCCGCGTGCGCGGCGCCCTTGGAGTTCGGCGCGTAGACGGGGTCCGACGTCTTGCGGAACGCCATCGCCCCGTCCTTGGAGTAGGTGTGCACCTCGTTGATCGGGGCGTTCACCGGGAGCTGCTGGTAGTTCGCGCCGATCCGGTAGCGGTGCGCGTCGGCGTAGGAGAACAGCCGTCCGAGCAGCATCCGGTCCGGGCTCGGGCCGATGCCCGGCACGAAGTTGTTCGGCTGGAACGCCAGCTGCTCGATCTCGGCGTGGTTGTCGGTGGCGTTGCGGTTCAGCGTCAGCTTGCCGACCTCGATCAGCGGGTAGTCGCTGTGCGGCCACACCTTGGTCAGGTCGAACGGGTTGAACCGGTAGTCCTTCGCGTCCTCGTACGGCATGACCTGCACGTACAGCGTCCAGCTCGGGTACTCGCCGTCGGCGATGTGCTCGAACAGGTCCCGCACGTGGTAGTCGGTGTCGGCCGAGGCGAGCTGGTCGGCCTCGTGCTGGGTGAAGGTCTCGATGCCCTGGTCGGTCTTGAAGTGGTACTTGACCCAGGACTCCTTCCCCTCGGCGTTGATCCACATGTAGGTGTGCGACGTGTAGCCGTTCATGTGGCGCCAGGTGCGCGGGATGCCGCGGTCGCCCATCAGCCAGGTGACCTGGTGCGCCGACTCCGGCGAGAGCGTCCAGAAGTCCCACTGCATGTCGTGGTCGCGCAGGTTGTTGTCCGCGCGGCGCTTCTGGGACCGGATGAAGTGCTGGAACTTCATCGGGTCCTTGATGAAGAAGACCGGGGTGTTGTTCCCGACCATATCGTAGTTGCCCTCGGGCGTGTAGAACTTCAGCGAGAATCCGCGCGGGTCACGCCAGGTGTCGGGGCTGCCGCGCTCGCCGGCCACGGTGGAGAACCGGGCGGCGACGTCGGTCGTCGCGCCGGGCTGGAACAGCGTGGCCTTGGTGTAGGCGCTGACGTCGTTCGTGACCTCGAAGGTGCCGAACGCGCCGCTGCCCTTGGCGTGCGGCTGGCGCTCCGGGATGCGCTCCCGGTTGAACTGCGCCATCTGCTCGATCAGGTAGCTGTCCTGCAGAAGGATCGGTCCGCCGGGGCCGACGGTGAGGGAGTGCTCGTCACTCTCGACCGGGCTTCCGGAGTCGGTGGTGGTCACGTTGCGCTGCGAAGCAGTCGTCACGAGTCCTCCTCGGTGGTGGTGACCGCCGTGGTGACGTGGCGGTGCGGGCATCGGTACGCGCTCGGGCTCGACGCGTGCCGGGAACGCCATGGGGTGCCCGAACGCGACCGGCCGAAACCCTCCCCCGCCGCCCGCGGGCCCACCGGTCGTCCCCGTGCGCCCGGGCCGGTCCCCCCGGCCGTGCCGGGAGAAGGGTTTGCCGCTCGCCGGTCGGGGAACAGCAGCTTTCGTGGGAGTACGTGAGTGGATCGAGTCGTGGCCGGTGTACCGCCAGCTGACCGGTGACGACCCTCTGGGGCGCGGCACGGCGTCGCGGGCGGAGGGTACGGAGAACTGGTACGCCCGGACCCGGGACGCCGACACCGTCACCAAGTCGATCTGCCCGTTCTGCGCGGTCGGCTGCGGGCAGGACGTTTACACCCGCGACGGCGAGATCATCCAGATCGAGGGCGACCCCGACTCCCCGATCAGCCGCGGACGGCTCTGCCCCAAGGGCTCGTCGTCGCTGTCGCTCGTGACGGCACCGAGCCGGGTGACGACGGTGCGCTACCGCCGCCCGCACGGCACCGAGTGGGAGGACCTCGACCTCGACACGGCCGTCGACATGATCGTCGACCGCGTGCTGAAGACCCGCAAGGACACCTGGCAGGACACCGACGACCAGGGGCGGCACCTGCGCCGCACCATGGGCATCGCGAGCCTCGGAGGAGCGACCCTCGACAACGAGGAGAACTACCTCATGAAGAAGCTCTACACCGCGATGGGCGCGGTCCAGGTGGAGAACCAGGCCCGTATTTGACACAGCTCCACCGTCCCCGGTCTGGGGACCTCGTTCGGTCGTGGCGGCGCCACGAACTACCAGCAGGACCTGATCAACTCCGACTGCATCGTGATCCAGGGCTCGAACATGGCCGAGGCGCACCCGGTCGGGTTCCAGTGGGTGATGGAGGCCAAGAAGCGCGGCGCGACGGTGATCCACGTCGACCCGCGGTTCACCCGCACCTCCGCGGTGGCTGACCTGCACGTCCCGATCCGGGCCGGCACCGACATCGCGCTGCTCGGCGGGCTGATCCACCACGTGCTCGAGAACGAGGCCTACTTCACCGAGTACGTCCGGGCCTACACGAACGCGCCGATGATCCTGCGCGAGGACTTCGTCGACACCGAGGACGCCGACGGGCTGTTCTCCGGCTGGGACCCCGAGTCGGGCACCTACGACGTCCGCAGCTGGCAGTACGAGGGCGCCGACGTCGAGGCGGCCGCGGGGCAGCGTGACGAGGAGCAGGCGTTGCGCGGGGAGGACCGCACCGGCATGTCCGGCGCGGGCAGCGCGGTGTTCTCCGGCACCCCGACCCGCGACGACACCATGCAGGACCCGCGGTGCGTGCTGCAGGTCCTGCGCCGGCACTACGCCCGCTACACACCGGCGATGGTGCACGAGGTCTGCGGCATCCCGGAGGAGACCTTCCTCGCCCTGGCCGACGCCCTGACGCGGAACTCGACGCCGGAGCGCACCAGCGCGTTCTGCTACGCCGTGGGCTGGACCCACCACACCGTCGGCGTGCAGTACATCCGCGCCGCGTCGATCCTGCAGTCGCTGCTGGGCAACATCGGACGTCCCGGCGGCGGCATCCTCGCGCTGCGCGGGCACGCCAGCATCCAGGGCTCCACCGACATCCCGACGCTGTTCGACATGCTGCCGGGCTACATCCCGATGCCGCACGCGCACCGCGAGCAGGACCTGGCCGGGTTCATCGAGAACAACTCCGGCGACAAGGGCTACTGGGGCGAGATGGACGCCTACATGGTCAGCCTGCTCAAGGCGTGGTTCGGCGACGCCGCGACACCGGAGAACGACTTCTACTTCGGTCACCTCCCCCGCCTCGACGGCGACCACTCCAGCTTCGTGACCGTCGCCGACCAGGCACGCGGGAAGGTCCCCGGCTACTTCGTGATCGGCGAGAACCCGGCCGTGGGCACCGCGAACTCGCGGATGCAGCGCAAGGGGCTGGCGAAGCTCGACTGGCTGGTGGTCCGCGACCTGAACATGATCGAGACGGCCACGTTCTGGAAGGACGGCCCGGAGATCGAGACCGGGGAGATGGTCACCTCCGACATCGGCACCGAGGTGTTCTTCCTGCCCGCCGCCTCGCACACCGAGAAGGGCGGCACGTTCACCAACACCCAGCGCCTGCTGCAGTGGCACCACAAGGCCGTCGAACCGAAGGGTGACTGCCGCAGCGACCTGTGGTTCTACTACGAGCTCGGCCGTCGGATGCGGGAGAAGCTGGCGGGCTCGACCGACCCGCGCGACCGGCCGTTGCTGGACCTGACCTGGGACTACCCGCTGGAGGACAACGGCGACCCGGACGCCGACGCGATCCTGCGCGAGATCAGCGGTCTCGACGCCGACGGCAACGCGCTGTCGGGCTACACCGAGCTCAAGGCCGACGGGTCGACGTCGTCGGGGTGCTGGATCTACTCCGGCGTCTACGCCGACGAGGTCAACCAGTCCATGCGCCGCAAGCCCGGCTCCGAGCAGACGCTCGTCGCTCCGGAGTGGGGCTGGGCATGGCCGGCGAACCGCCGCGTCCTCTACAACCGCGCCTCCGCCGACCCGGACGGCAAGCCGTGGAGCGAGCGCAAGAAGCTCGTGTGGTGGGACGGCGAGCGCTGGACCGGCGACGACGTGCCGGACTTCCCCGCCACCACGGCGCCGGGCTACGTCCCGCCGGAGGGGGCCCGGGCCGCCGAGGCCATCGGCGGGGCGGAGCCGTTCGTCATGCAGGCCGACGGGCGGGCGTGGCTGCACGCGCCGTCCGGGCTGCTCGACGCACCGATGCCGGCGCACTACGAGCCGCAGGAGTCCCCGGTCGGCAACGCGCTCTACCCGTCGCAGCGGGCCAACCCGGCGCGCGAGCAGATCGACCGCCACGACAACCGCTACCACCCCGAGCCGGGATCCCCCGGCGCGGCGGTGTTCCCGTACGTGTTCACCACGTTCCGCGTCACCGAGCACCACACCGCGGGCGGGATGAGCCGGTGGACGCCGCATCTCAACGAGCTGATGCCGGAGATGTTCCTGGAGATCTCCCCGGAGCTGGCCCGCGAGCGCGGACTGACCCACACCGGCTGGGCGCACGTGATCACCGCGCGCTCGGCGATTGAGGGCCGTGTCCTGGTGACCGAGCGGGCCAAGCCTCTGAGAATCGGCTCCGGGCTCGACGGGGACACCGTGATCCACCAGATCGGTGTGCCCTGGCACTGGGGCCCGAACGGCCTGTCCACCGGGGACGCGGCGAACGAGCTGCTCTCCGTCGCGCTCGACCCGAACGTCCACATCATGGAGACCAAGGCCGCGACGTGCGACATCCGGCCCGGGCGACGCCCGCGCGGACCGGACCTCGTCACGTTCCTCTCCGACTACCGGCACCGCGCCGGATTGAAGGACTGACCGATGGTGAACGCTCCGACCACCAACTCGCTGTCCGGCCCGCTCCCGGACCCGACCGCGAACGCCGGCTACGCCGCCGACCACCCGCCGCGGGTCGGGTTCTTCACCGACACCAGCGTCTGCATCGGCTGCAAGGCCTGCGAGGTCGCGTGCAAGGAGTGGAACGCGCTGCCCGCCGACGGCGTCGGCGACCACGGCGCCGAAGGTGACGTGCTCGGCCTGACCGGGATGAGCTACGACAACTCCGGCGGGCTGGGCGCCTCGACCTACCGGCACGTCGCGTTCGTCGAACAGCGGGTGCCGGCGAAGACGTCGGTGCCGGTCGAGCTGGGCATGCCGCTCTCGCAGCTGCCCGGCGCGGTGAACCCCGGCGAGGACCGGGAGGGTGACGCGACCGAGGTCCGCTGGCTGATGGCCTCCGACGTCTGCAAGCACTGCACGCACGCCGCCTGCCTGGACGTCTGCCCGACCGGGGCGCTGATCCGCACCGAGCACGGCACCGTGCTGGTGCAGGACGACATCTGCAACGGCTGCGGCTACTGCATCCCCGCGTGCCCCTACGGCGTGATCGACCAGCGCAAGGGGGACGGCGGCGCGTTCAAGTGCACGATGTGCCAGGACCGTCTCGGCGACGGCCTGATGCCGGCGTGTGCGACGGCCTGCCCGACCGAGTCGATCATGTTCGGCAACCTCGACGAGCTGCGCGAGCGCGCCGACGCCCGTCTCGCGACCCTGCACGGGCAGAACGTGCCGGAGGCGCGGCTCTACGGCCACGACCCGAACGACGGCGTCGGTGGCGACGGGGCGTTCTTCCTGCTCCTCGACGAGCCGGAGGTCTACGGCCTGCCGCCGGACCCGGTCGTCACCACCAAGGACCTGCCGTCGATGTGGCGCCACGCCGGAGCGGCCGCGCTGACCGCGGCCGGGGCCGTCGCGCTCGCGTTCCTGGGGGCCCGCCGATGACACTCACCGACGTACTCTCTCCCGCGGAGGTGGCGTCGTGACCGCCGACGTGCTATCTCCCGCGGAGGCGGAGTCATGACCGTCCGGGAACGCCTGCGGACCGCCGCCGGGGTACTGGGCATGGGCGGGCCGGCCACCCGTGCCCAGGCGCCGGCGACCGACACCGCGTCGACGACGAGCACCCCGCTCGAGGCGCCGCACGTCGCGCCCGCGCCGCAGGACGCCGGTGCCCGCGACACCGTCGCCCGCGGCGATCGTCTGCCCGACGACGCCGGAGGCCGCGGTGGTGGTGGACGGCGCCGGCGCAAGGGCGGCCGCGGCGAGCAGCTGATGGTGCCCGACGCGGAGTTCCGCTCGTACTACGACCGGCCGATCATCAAGCCGCCGGTGTGGAAGAAGCCGGACGTCCCCGCCTACCTCTACCTGGGCGGGGTCGCCGGCGTCTCGTCGTCGCTGGCCGCGCTCGGCGACCTGACCGGACGGACGTCGCTGCGCCGGGTCGGCCGGCTGACCTCGGCCGGCGCGGCGGTGAGCAGCGTCGTGTTCCTCGTCCACGACCTCGGTCGCCCGGCGCGGTTCCTGCACATGATGCGGGTGTTCAAGCCGACGTCGCCGCTGTCGATGGGGTCCTGGATCCTGGCCACGTTCAGCACGTTCTCCGGAGCGACCGCGGCCCTGGAGCTGACCGGCTGGTTCCCCCGGCTCGGACGGCTCTCCGGGATCGCCGCCGGGGTGTTCGGCCCGGCGATGATCACCTACACCGCGGTGCTGTTCTCCGACACCGCCGTCCCGGCCTGGCACGACGCCTACGAGGAGCTGCCGTTCGTCTTCGCCGGCAGCGCCATGGCCGCCGGCGGCTCGGTCTGCCTGCTGACCGGGCGCGACGCCGCTCCGGCACGCCGGGTCGCCGTGGCCGGGGCCGCGCTGGAGGTCGCCGCGATCACGGTGATGGAACGACGGATCGGCTACTCCGCGCGCGCCTACACCACCGGCCGCGCCGGGACGGTCCTGCGCGCGGCGCGGGCCGCGACGATCACCGGCGGCATCGTCGCGGCGGCGTCCGGGTTCGTCCGCGGGCGCCGCGGGCGGCTGCTGGGCATCGCGTCGGCTCTGCTGCTCAACGGGGCGTCGGCGGCCACCCGGTACGGGGTGTTCGAGGCCGGGATGGTCTCCGCCCGCGACCCCGCCTACATCGTCGTCCCGCAGCGCGAGCGGATGCGGGCCCGGGAGGCCGACGCGACCGGGACGTCGTGAGCCCCGGCGGCTCTCCCGCGCCGCGTCTCAGAAGTCCTCGGGGTCCTCGTGCGTGCGGCGGCTCCCCACGCCGGCGCGCTCGGACTCCAGGCGGCGCAGGGTGACCCGGCGGGAGAGCCGGATCGCCGGGCGGATGGCGAGCTGGGCGCTGCCGACGACGAACAGCCAGACGCCGGGGTCGTGGTCCTGGGCGAAGAAGTAGAAGCTGCCGATGAAGAACTCGATCGCGATCAGCGCGTCGTTGATGATGCTCGCGGTCTCGTAGCGGTCCCGGATCACCACCTCGCGGTGGCCGAGGTGCAGCGTCAGGTCGGGGTCGGCCGGGTCGTGGCGGAAGGTCGGCGGCATGCGCGTGAAGCTACGAGCGGGTGGAGGGGGCGGCTCGCCGGAGCGCGGACCGGCAGCCGATGGGGTGAATAGCGGCGGACCGATCGGGTAGGCCTGTGGCACAAGCACAACCGGGAGGTGCGCGCGATGGGCGGGACCGACTCCGCGGCCGACGCGTTCGACGACCTCCCCGACCCTGCGTGGGAGATCGGCGCGGACGATCTCGTGGTGCGCGCGGCCAACGCGGCCGCCCGCGCGACCGGGATCGCGGTCGGCGACCGGGTCGAGCAGCTCCCGATCGCGCCGGACTCGCGGGCCGGGGCGTTCACCGCGTTGCGCGCGACGCTGCGTTCCGGGCACGCCCGCCGCGGGCTGGACTGGACCTTGTCGGGAGTGCACCACGCCGTCGACCTCGTCCGGGTCCTCGACGACGACGGCCGGGTCCGCGGTGTGCTCGCCCAGGCACGGGTGATCCCGGACCCGGCGCCGGTGCACCTGGTCCCGGCGGGAGGGGACGGTCCCTCGCCCGATCCGCAGACCGGTCCGAACGGGCCGGACGGCGACGACTCCCCCGCCCACAACCCCTCCCGGGTGCCGGTGCCGGGTGCCTTCCGGCTGGCCGTGCACCGCCTCGCCGCGGCCGGGACGGACGAGGCCACCGGCGACTGGTTCGGCGCCGTCGCGCTGCAGGACGGCCGCCTCGTTCTCATGGTCGGTGGGGTACCGGACCCCGCCCCGGACCCCGGCGATGGCGGCGACCGTGCCCCCGTCGTCATCGGGGGTCTGCGCGCGGTGCTCTCCGAGGCGCTGCGCGCGGGCGAGCCGCTGACCGAGGCGGTGCGACGCGCGGACGCCGCGGCCGCTCGCCTGCCGGCCGGGCACGGCGCCACGCTGACCGCGGCCGTGCTCGACCCGCGGTCCGGAACCGTCGAGCACGTGTCCTGCGGGCACTGCCCGCCGTTGCTGTGCCTCGGTTCCGCCCGGGGACCCGGCGTGGTCCGCCCGCTCGCCGGCCCCTCGTCCGGGCCGCTCGGCGTCGGTGCGCCCGTGACCGTGCCGCACGTCGAGCCCCTGGCCCCCGGTTCGGCCCTGGTGCTGTGCTCCAACGACCTCGTCGAACGCCCGGGCCGTCCGGTCACCGCGGGCGTCGACGAGCTGGCCGCCGCGCTGCGCCGGAGCTGGCGCCCGACCGACGCCCCCGCCGCCGCGGACGCGCTCTGCGCCCAGGTGCTCGACGCGCTGCCCGCCGGCTGCGAGGGCGTGCTGATGGCGGCGACGGTCCCGGCCGGCACAGCGCGGGCGATGGCCACCCGGATCACCGCCGACCCGCGGCGGATCGTCGGCGTCCGGGAGCGGCTCGAGACCTGGCTGCGCGAGACCGGCGTCCCGTCCGAGGTGCTGGCGTCGGTGCCGATCGTCGCGTCCGAGCTCGTCACCAACGCCGTGCAGCACGCCTACCCACCCGGCGTGGACGGGCCGGTCCGGGTGCGCGCCGCCCACGAGAGCCCCTCGGCCCTGGTCCTCACGGTCTCCGACGACGGCAGCTGGGGCCCACCGACGCCGGTCGAGCAGGAGCCGCGCCGCGGGTTCGGGCTCGCCGTGGCGCGGAACCTCGCCGACGCCCTCGACATCGACTCCGGGCCCCGCGGGACGACCGTGCGCGCCCGGTTCGGGCTGACCCGGCCGGTCGTCGTCCGCCACGGCGACGCGCCGCACCTGCGCGTCGCCGGTCCCGGGTTCGGCATGCTCACCAGCGGGGAGCCACCGACCCGGCTGCGGGTGCACGGCCCGATCGGCCCCGCCGCCGCCGAGGACCTGCGGTCGGCCCTGCTCTACACGACGGCGGGCGGCACCCGCGCGATCACGCTGGACCTGGCGGAGGTCACCGAGCTCGGTGCCGAGGCGGTCCGGGTCCTGCACGAGTTCGCCGGTTTCGCCGACCCCTCCCCCGCGGTGCGGGCACCGGAGGGCTCGGTCGCACGGGCCATGCTGGCCCTCGCCGATCTCGGCTCCCTGGTCGACGACACCCTCGCCCCGGACGACGACCCCGCCGCCGCCTCCCGGATCCGCTGAGCGGTTCCCGGAGCCGGTCCCGGTGGGCCGACCGGGCGCCGGCCGGACTCAGACGGACGCCGCGACGGTGTCCTCCCCGTCGTCGACCACCGCGGTGGAGACCGGCGTGGTCGAGACGACCGTGGTGGAGATCGCCTCGCGGTACACCTCCGTCATCGCCTCCACGATCCGCGACCGCGCGTACCGCGACGACGCGCGGTCGCGTCCGGCGATCCCGAAGGCGGTCACGGTGCCCGCGTCGCCGATCACCTCGCGCAGTGCCGCCGCGAGCTCGGACGGGCGTCCGGGCAGCACGTGCACGCCCGTGACCTGGTCCACGACGGTGTCGCGCAGCCCGCCGACCGCCGTCGCGACGACGGCGCGCCCGCAGGCCATCGCCTCCAGCGCCGCCGTCCCCGACGACTCCCTCGGGGGCGTGCTGGCCAGCACGTCCGCGGAGCGCAGGAGCCGGGGGACGTCGGCGCGCGAGACCGCCCCGAGGAACCGCACCCGCTTGGCGACACCGTTGCGGGCCGCGGCCGCGTGCAGCCGCGCGAGGTCCGGGTCGTCCGCGGCCCGCTCCGGAGCCGGGCCGCCGGCGACGAACAGCTCGGCGTCCGGGACCGCGCGCAGCGCCTGGATCACCTCGTCCGTCCCGCCGCCGGGGGCCACCGAGCCCAGCGAGACGATCCGGGGGCGGTCGGCGCGGCGCAGCGACGGGCCGTCCGGGCGCCAGATCTCGGTGTCGATCCCGGCCGGTACGACCCGCAGCCGCGCCCGCGGCGCGCCGCGCTGCAGCAGCGCCGACAGCTCGTCCTCGCTGAGCGCCACGACCCGGTCCGCGGACCGCGCGACGGCCTGCTCGGCCGGGGCCCGGCCGGCCGGCCCGGAGCCGGGCCGGGACAGACCGTGGAACGTCTGGACCCGGGGGATGGCGTGCGCCGCCGCGCCCGCGGCCAGACCGGACGTCCAGTGGTGGGCGTGCACGACGTCCGGCCGGTCCGCCCGCCAGTGCTCGTCGAGCTGCCGTGCCAGCTCGGGGACGGCGGCGACCAGGCGTTCCCCGGGCAGCGGCGACGGCGGGCCCGCGTCGAGGTGACGCACCGTCAGGCCGGGCCGGGGCGAGACCGTCGACGGACGGGAGGGATCGTCACGCCGTGCGAGGACGGTCACCTCGTGACCGGCGCCGGCCAGTGCGTCGGCCAGCTCCCCGACCTGCACCGCCTGCGCCGACCATCCCGGGTCACCGGGCTCGGCGAACGGACTGACCTGCACGGACACGAGATCGATACGCATGAAACCTCCGGGCTGCACGCCAAAGCGGGCACGCGCAGGTGGCTCTACACGTCTCTCGGTGACGGGATACCCGTTCGCCGCGGCCGTCACACGCCCGTCTCGGCGAACCGGGTTTACCGGGCCCCCCGGGAGGTACAGCCGTGGCGCCGGGCGGCTCGTCCGGCGCACCCGCCACGGAAGGACCACATGCGCGACGACGTGCGCACCCCCGGGTCGCCGTCCCCCTCGACCCGGTCGCCGGCGGATCGAGACGACTCCCTGCTCGGCTCCCCGCCCGGCTCCCCGTACGACTCCGGGCACGCCCCCCGGTACGACACGGCGGCACCGGATCCCGGCCCCGACCCCGTGGCGAGCCGCTTCACCCGGGCCGCACGGTGCGGTGAGCTGGATCTGCCCTCCCCCGGACGGGGTGCCACCCCGCGTCGCTGGGCCACGCTCGCCCGCTGGGGTCGCTCCGACCTCGCGTTCGCCCGGCTGGCCGAGGGACACACCGACGCGCTGGCGATCCTCGACGAGGGCGGTGCCGTCGCCCGGCCCGGAGCCCGGTACGGGGTGTGGGCCGCCCGCTCCGGCGGGACCGGCGCCGACCTCGGCGACGGGCCGCGGCACGGCCGGCGCCTGTTCGGCACCGTCCGCTTCTGCTCCGGCGCCCACCTGCTGGACCGGGCGCTCGTCGTGGCCGCCGGGCCCGGCGGGAGCCGGATCGTCGACGTCGCCCTGGACGACCCCCGGGTCCGTCCGGTGCCCGGCACCTGGCGCTCGCACGGCATGGCCGGCAGCGACAGCGCCGACGTCGAGCTCGACGGCGTAGCCGTCACCGACGACCAGCTGCTGGGCGCGCCCGGCTTCTACACCGACCGGCCCGGGTTCTGGTGGGGCGGCGGCGGGGTGGCCGCGGTCTGGCTCGGCGGCGCCGCCGGGGTGTGCGACGACGTGACGGCGGCACTGCGCGCCGGCCGGCCCGACGCGCACCAGCTCGCCGGGCTCGGGGCCGTGCACACCGCGGTGGCCACGGCCGACGCGCTGCTGGCGCGGACCGCGCGGCGGATCGACGCCGACCCCGGCTCCCCGCACCGCGACGACGTGTGGACGGCCCGCGCCGCGGCGGAGCACCTGTGCCGCACCGTGCTCGACGCCGCGCCGCGGATCGCCGGGGCCGCGACCCTGACCCGCGACGACCGCTTCGCCGCACGTCTCGCCGACCTGCAGGTCTACTCGCGGCAGCACCACGGCGACCGTGACCTCGCCGAGCTCGGCCGCGCCGTGCTGGACGGCGACCGGTGACGCCCACGCCGCAGCGATGGCGCGACACGGCCCGGGAACGGGCGGCCGGGGCGGTCGAGGTGTCCGCGCTCGGGCACCTCGTCGTCGTCGCCGCGCACCCGGACGACGAGACGCTGGCCGCAGCCGGGCTGCTGCGCGCCGCGCACGCGGCCGGGGCCCGGGTCGAGCTCGTCGTCGCCACCGACGGGGAGGCCGCGCTGCCCGAGGTCACCGGCCTGGACCGCGCCGAGCTGGGCCGCACCCGCCGCGCCGAGCTGCACACCGCCCTGGACCGGCTCGGGCTGGGCACCACCCCGGTGACCTGGCTGGGCATGCCCGACTCGGCCCTCGACGCCGACGACCTGACCGCAGCGCTGCGGCCGTTCCTGCGCGACGCCGACGCCTGCCTCGCGCCGTGGGAGCACGACCCGCACCCCGACCACGCCGCCGCCGGGCGGGCCGCCGCCGCGGCCGCGCCGGAGGGCGTCCGGGGCTGGGGCTACCCGATCTGGGCGTGCACCGCGGTCGAACCGGACCACCCGTCGATCCCCTGGCCGCAGGCCGACCGGCACGTGCTCGACGACGGCGACCGGGCGGCGAAGCGGCACGCGATCGACGCCTTCGTCTCGCAGACCACCCCCCTGGCGACCGGTGGGCGTGCGGTGCTGCCGCCCGAGGTCCTCGAGCACTTCCGCGGCGACGGTGAGCTGTTCTTCCGCTCGCCCGGGGCCGGCCGCGCGCCGCGGCACCGCCGGTGACCGCCGACCACACCCCGGGACGTGTCACCGGTGCCGACGGGCCCGCCCCGGTACCGGCGCACGGGCCGGTCCGCGCCGTCGGGGTGCTCGTCCCGGCCCGCGACGAACGCGACCACGTCGAGGCCTGCCTGGACGCCGCGCTGACCGCGCTGGCCCGCCTGCCCCCGGAGATCGTCACGGCGTTGTGCCTGGTCGTGGACCGCTCCGGTGACGGCACCGGCGCCGTCGCCCGGCGCGCGGTGGCCGCGCACGGCCACACCCGCACCACCGTCGACGTGATCGCCAACGCGGCGCCGCTGCGCATCGGGGAGGTACGCAACCTCGGCGCACGGACCCTGCTGCGCCGCCTGCACCCGGTCGCGCCGGAGCGGACGTGGCTGCTCAGCACCGACGCCGACTCCACGGTCGGCCCGGACTGGGCGGTGCGGCACCTGCACCTGGCCGACGCCGGCGTCGACGCCGTCGCGGGCGGTATCGAGCTGGACGGCCCCGGCCGGCTCGGGGCCGACCCCGACCCGTCCGGCTGCGCCCGCCCGCCGGTGCCGGACCTCTACGCGGCGAACCTCGGGGTGCGGGCGGCCCCGTTCGGCGAGGTCGGGGGCTTCCCGGCCGTCGTGTCCGGGGAGGAGCACGCCCTGCTCGACCTCCTGCGCCGGGCCGGGCACCGGCTCGTCACCGGCGCCGACATCGTCGTCCGGACCAGCGCACGCACGCAGGGCCGAGCGGCGGGCGGGCTCGCGGACCTGTTGCGGGAGCGCGCCGCCGAGCGCCCGGTGACCGCCGTCGAGGTTCCCGCCGCGGACGGCGGGTAGGCGGGGAGGGTGAACGCAGCGCAGGACACCACCGGCCCCTCCCCGACCGACGACTCCACCCGGGCCGCGTTGCTCGTCATCGGCGGCGGACCCGCCGGTCTCGCCGCGGCCACCGCGTACCGCGACCACGGCGGGCAGGGCGAGGTCGTGCTGGTCTCCGACGACGACACGGCCCCCTATCTGCGTCCACCGCTGTCCAAGGACTACCTGCAGGGCGAGACCGCGGAGCCCGACCTGGCACTCGCGCCGGAGTCGGACTACGCGGAGAAGTCGATCACGCTGCGCCTGGACACGATGGTCACCGCGATCTCCGCCGACGAGGGCCGCGCCCGCCTCTCCGACGGCACGCAGATCGCCTTCGACCGGTGCGTCATCGCGACCGGGAACGCCCCGGTGACGCTGCCGGTGCCCGGCGCCGACGATCCGCGGGTGGCCTACCTGCGCTCGCTGGAGCAGGCACGACGCCTGCGCGAGGAGGCCGGGACGGCCCGGTCGGCGGTCGTCGTCGGGTCGGGGTTCATCGGCTGCGAGGCCGCCGTGACGCTCGCCCGGCGCGGGCTCGAGGTGACCGTGTGCAGCACCGAGGAGATCCCGCAGGCGCAACGCCTCGGCACCGACGCCGGGGAGCGGATCGCCGGCTGGCTGCGCGAGGAGGGCGTCCGGCTCCTCGGAGGTGTCGAGGTCACCGCGATCACCGACGGCCGCCGGGTGGAGCTCGACGAGGGCGGCCCGCTCGAGGCCGACCTGGTGCTCGTCGCGGCCGGGGCGACCCCGCGGTCCACCCTCGCCGTCGCCGCCGGGATCCCGGCCGAGCAGGGACGGGTGCTCGTCGACGAGCACATGGCCTCCGAGGTGCCCCGGGTGTTCGCCGCCGGGGACGTCGCGATGGCCTACAACACCGGCGCCGGACGGCACCTGGCCGTCGAGCACTGGGGCGAGGCCGAGGCGATGGGCACGATCGCCGGCACCACCGCGGCCGGCGGCGACGCGTCCTGGGACTCCCCTCCCGGCTTCTGGACCGTGATCGGCGACCACACGCTCAAGTACGCGGCCTGGGGCGACGGGTACGACCGGGCCGAGCTCGTCGACCACGGCGACGGCGCGTTCACCGTCTGGTACTCCACCGACGGCGTGCTGGTGGGCGTGGCCACCCACGACGCCGACGACGACTACGAGAGCGGCGGGCAGGCCGTCCTCCGCGGCGACCGCGCGGACCCGGCCGTCTCCGCGGGCACCGGGAGCTGAGCGCCACGAATGCGAGCCACTGGTCCGATCAGAGGCGGTTCGCCCCGGGCACGGTTCGGCGGTCCGCCCACGGGTAGCCCCTGCGACCCGCGCACCGTGAGCTCAGGAGGCCGTTGACCGTGGTGGACCAGATCGACCGCCGTCGCGACGGCCCCGACGCCTACGACGACCTCGAACCGGACCTGCGCCGGCACGCCGAGAGCGAGCCGGGCGACCCGGGCCGCGAGGTGCGGCGCGACCGCCTCATCACCGAGTTCCTGCCGCTGGTGCGCAACCTGTCGCACCGCTACGCCGGGCGGGTCCCGGCCGAGGACCTCGAACAGTCCGGCGTGATCGGCCTGATCAAGGCGATCGACCGCTACGACCCGGACGCGAGCACCGGCGGGCCGCTGGCCTACCTCGTGCCCAGCGTGCGCGGGGAGATCCTGCGCCACCTGCGCGACCACACCTGGGCGCTGCGGGTACCGCGCGCCCTCAAGGAGCTCAGCGTGGGCGTCAACCGGGCGACGGTGACGCTCACCCAGCGCCTGGGCCGCGCGCCCCGGCCGAGCGAGCTGGCCGCCGAGCTGGGCGTCGGCGTCTCCGAGATCGTGGACACCCTCGGGGCGATGGACTCGCACCGGGCGTCCTCGCTCGACGAGACCGACCCGGACAGCGGGTTCGGCCCGGCCGACCGGCTCGGCAACGACGACCCGGCGCTCGACGTCATCGACCACCGCGGTGACCTGCGACGGCTCGTCTCCGAGCTGCCCGAGCGCGAGCGCACCATCCTGCTCCTGCGCTTCTACGGCGAGCACACCCAGAGCCAGATCGCCGAACGCGTCGGGGTGTCGCAGATGCACGTGTCCCGGCTGCTCACCCGGACCCTCGCCGAGCTGCGCGGGCGGATGGTCGACGACGCCGACGGGTAGCCGCCGCGGCACGGTCACCGGATGAGTTGTCCGGTCACGGAGAGTGCGGCAGAGTACGTGCACCGCACGTTGAGCCACCAGCGCGCCGTCCGTCATCGGTCCCGGGCATCCGTGTGCCCGCACCCCGCCCGGAGGGTTCGTGCCCGAGTCCAGCCGCCTGCCCGATCCCGGCCGCCCGTCCGGCCGGGGCGTCCGGTTGCGGGTCACCCATCTCCACCCCCGCCCGGACGTCGCCGTCGTGGCGCCGGTGGGCGAGATGGACTCCGTCGGGGCACCGGCCGTCGCCGACCGGGTCCGTGAGCTCGTCGGATGCTGCGAGTGCCTGGTGCTGGACATGCGCCGGGTGACGTTCCTCGACGCCGGCGGCATCCACGCCCTGCTCGACGGCGCCCGCGCCGCCCGCGCGGTCACGACCCGGCTCCTCGTCGTCGGCCTGGACCCCGCGTTCCACCGCGTGCTGCGGATCTGCGGCGTCGAGTCCGAGCTGACGCTGACCGGCGTCGCCGACGGCGAGCGGGCGGCCGGGGTCCCGCTACCGGCGCCGGACGACGACCTGCCCGACACCGACCCGCCCGAGACCGACCTGCCCGAGACCAAGCGGCCGGACACCGACCGGCCGGTCGCCGGAGCCTGACCGGCCGGAGCCGGCCGTGTCAGTCGATGTCGACGACGACCTTGCCCGTCACCCCGGACTCGACGGCCTCGTGCGCGGCGGCGACGTCGTCGAGGGAGAAGCGGTGGATCGGCAGCGCGCTCAGGCTCCCGGCCGCCGCGGCGGCGGTGACCTCCTGCGCGGCGGTGCGCAACGCGTCCGCGGGCACGCCGTAGAGCAGCACGAACCGCAGGTTCACGTTCGCGCCCATGCACGCCCGCACCGGGACCGTCGGGTCCGTCGCGGTCGCGGCGTAGCTCACGATCGAGGCCCCGCGTCCGACCACGGCGAGGTCGAGGGCCAGGTTCTGCGCCAGTGACACCTCGACGACCCGGTCCACCTGCGGCACGGCGGCCCGGATCTGCTCGGCGATGTCGTCGTCGCGGTAGTTCAGGACGTGGTCGGCGCCGGCGGCGCGGGCCAGCTCGGCCTTCTCCGGGCCGCTGACGGTGGACACGACGGTCGCGCCGGCCCACCGGGCCAGCTCGATCCCGTAGTGCCCGACCGCGCCGGCACCGCCGGAGACCAGCACGTTGAGGTCCGTCGGGGAGCCGTCGGCGAACAGGCAGTGGTAGGCGGTCATGGCCGGGACGCCGAGGCAGGCGCCCAGGTCGTCGGACGCGGCGTCGGGCAGCGGCGTGGCCTGGTGCTCGGGCACCACGGTCCACTGCGCGCACGTCCCCCACTCGGCGAGCGCGTCACCACCGGCGCCGCCGGGCGAGGCCAGCCAGATCCAGACCCGCTGCCCGACCCGGGCCTCGTCGACCCCGTCGCCGACGGCGTCGATCTCCCCGACGCCGTCCTGGTGCGGGATCCGGACGCCGTCGAACGGACGGTCCGTGGTGCCGTCGCGGGTCTTGACGTCGGTGGGGTTCACCGCGGAGGTCCGCACCCGGACGCGGACCTGACCGGGGCCGGGCTCCGGGCGCTCCTGCTCACCGACGGTGAGGACGTCGCGGGCGGTCCCGATCCTGGTGTAGCCGGCTGCCTTCATGGCACCGTTCTACCCGCGGTCCACGACCGGTACACCGTCCGAGGGGTCGGACGCCGTCGTCGGGGTAGCCCACCGGGGACAGATCGGAGGTTCACCACCGTGGCGAACCGCATTCCCCGCGTCGTCGTTCTCGGCGGCGGCTTCTCCGGCTTCAACGCCGCGAAGAACCTCGTCCGCACCCTGCGCGGCGACGCCGAGATCGTGCTGATCAACTCCACCGACTACTTCCTCTACCTCCCGCTGCTCCCGCAGGTGACCTCCGGTGTGCTCGACGCCCGGCGGATCACCGTGCCGCTGGCGGCGTCGCTGCCCGGGGTGCGGGTGCGTCTCGGCGAGGTCCGCGGTGTGGACCTGGAGTCGCGCACCGTGCACTACACCGATCCCGAGGGCGGCGGGCACGACGTCGGCTACGACCGGCTCGTCGTCGCGATCGGCAGCGTCAACAAGCTGCTGCCGATCCCCGGGGTGGCCGAGCACGCGCACGGCTTCCGCGGCATGCCCGAGGCGCTCTACCTGCGCGACCACATCCTGGCCGAGCTGGAGATGGTCACCGACACCGACGACCCGGTGGAACGGGCCGCGCGGTGCACGTTCGTCGTCGTCGGCGCCGGTTACACCGGGACCGAGGTCGCCGCGCAGGGCGCGATGCTCGCCGCCGCCCTGGCGAAGGACCGCCCGGAGCTGACCGGCCAGCCGATCCGCTGGCTGCTGCTCGACATCAAGGACCGGGTGCTGCCCGAGCTCGACCGCAAGCTCTCGGTCACCGCGGACAAGGTGCTGCGCAAGCGCGGCGTCGAGGTCCGGACCGGGACCGCGGTGACCGAGGCGACGGCCGACGGCGTGAAGCTCAGCACCGGGGAGTACCTGCCGACGCGCTCGCTGATCTGGTGCGTCGGCGTCCGCCCGGACCCGCTGGTGCAGGACCTGGGCCTGCCGGTGGAACGCGGCCGGATCGTGGTCGACGCCGAGATGGCCGTCCGCGACCACCCGGACGTCTTCGCCGTCGGCGACGCGGCCGCCGTCCCGGACCCGGCCAACCCCGGCCTCCCCACCGCGATGACCGCCCAGCACGCGCAGCGGCACGGCAAGGCCGTGGCCCGCAACGTCGCGGCGTCGCTCGGGCACGGCACCCCGGCCCCCTACCAGCACAAGGACATGGGGTTCGTGGTCGACCTCGGTGGGCGCGACGCCGCGGCGAACCCGCTCGGGATCGTGCTGCCGCGCCCCCTGGCCCGGCTCGTGACCAGCGGCTACCACCTCGCCGCGATGCCCGGGAACCGCGTCCGCACCGGGGCGGAGTGGCTGCTGGAGAAGGTCCTGCCGCGTCAGCGGGTCCAGCTCGGGCTGGTCCGTCCCGAGGCCGTGCCGCTGGACACCGCGTCCCCGGAGCTGCCGTTCGTCGACCGGCGCTGACCCCCGCGTAGGTGATCCCCGCCCGGATGATCACGGCGCAGGACCGCCACGA
This sequence comes from Pseudonocardia sediminis, assembly GCF_004217185.1. NCBI lineage: Bacteria > Bacillati > Actinomycetota > Actinomycetes > Pseudonocardiales > Pseudonocardiaceae > Pseudonocardia > Pseudonocardia sediminis. Next base: position 4,471,951 of record NZ_SHKL01000001.1, read on the forward strand.
CGACGGCAGGCCACAGGGTCTGCGCGATGATCAGCACCCGCTCGGACAGGCCGATGTACGGCCCGCCCGTCTGCAGCTGCACGAAGAACCAGCCGAGCAGCGCGAGCAGTGTTCCGGTCACGACCCACGCGGCGCGCCGCCCGAGCAGCGGCGACGCCGACGGGTGCCGGCTCACCGCCAGCGGGAAGCCGACGAACGCGATCCACCCGACGGTCGCGGCGCCCATGTGCCACGGGGAGCTGCCCGTCTCCGGCTGCGGGAGCAGCCCGGCGAACAGCGTCCCGGCGCCGCCGAGGCCCACGGCGATCCGCCCGGGCCACGGGATCCGGGTCAGCACGAGCGCACCGGCGACGTAGCCCAGGCCCAGCAGCACCAGGGTGCCGGTCATGATCCAGCGGTCGGTGGCGCCGATCCGCGCGAGCGTGCTCAGCGACTGCCGCAACGGGTCGTAGCCCGGCGGCTGGGCGGCGGCGGCCACGGTCGACCCGACCGGGATCACCGCGGGGGCCAGGACCACCACCCAGAACACCGCGGTCCCCGCCCGCCGCAGGTCCGGGGGCCACGCGGTCCCCCACCGGTGCCGGGACGCTGCGAGCGCCACGGCCATCGGCCACAGCGTCTGCGCCACCACCAGCACCCGCTGGGCGAGCCCCAGCCGATCACCCCCGAGCAGCAGCTCCAGCCCGAACCAGGCCATCAGGCCCACCAGCACCGCGGTCGCCGCCCACGCCGGGCCGCGCCGGAGCACGGCGGGCGTGCCCCCGCGGTCGTCACCGTCGTCCGCTGTCACCTCCGGCGAGGGCCGGGCCCGTGACACCGCCAGCGGCCACGCGGTGAACGCCAGCCACCCGACCGCGGCCGAGCCCATGTGCCAGGGGTTGGTGCCGGACGCCGGCTGCGGGCACAGCGCCGCCATCGCGACACCGGCCCCGCCGACGGCCAGCACCACCCGGGCGCGCCGCCCGATCCCGGGCAGTCCCGCCGCGGTGAGCAGGTACCCCAGCCCGAGGACGAGCAGGGTCGCGCCCATGATCCAGCCGTCGGTCGCACCGGCGTTGGCCAGCGCGCTGAACGTCTGGCGCACCGGGTCGTAGCCGGGCGGCTGCACGGACGCGGCGTACCCGGCCCCGGCCAGCACCACGAACGGCGCGGCCACCGCGCACACCAGCGACACCCCGGGCGACCATCGCGCCCACGCCGTCCCCACCGCGTCCATGTGTGTCCACCCCCGTCCGAACCCGCGTCCATTCTGCGCCCGCGCCGACGGACGGGCGTGGGCCGACGGACCGGGGTGAGCCGACGGACGGGCGGTCCGGCCACGGCGTGACTAGCCTGCCCCGATGGCGTCCGTGCTGCCCGGCCCCGGTCCCGTGTCCCGCCGATCGGCCCTGATCGGGGTCGCCGTCGCCGTCGCGATCGCGCTGGTCGTGCTGTCCTGGGCGAAGTGGTTCCCGTACGCGCAGCGGATCGTGACCCTGTCCGGGACCGGCACCTGGACCGGGACCGACGTGCTCGGCGCCGGCGGGGTGCGTCCCGGGGACCCGCCCAGCCTGCGCGCCGCGACGTCGTTCACCGGGGCCTACCTCTCCGCGGTGTGGCAGGCGCTGCTCGCCGCCCTGCTGATCAGTGCCGCGATCCAGGCGCTGGTGCCCCGTACCTGGCTGCTGCGCGTGCTGGACCGGCCGGGACGGCTGCGCTCGGCCGCGGCGGGCGGGCTCGTCAGCACGCCGTCGATGATGTGCACCTGCTGCACCGCACCGGTCGCGGTGACCCTGCGCCGCCAGGGCGTCCCCACGTCCGCGGTCGTCGCCTACTGGCTGGGCAACCCGCTGCTCAACCCGGCCGTCCTGGTCTTCCTCGCGCTCGTCGCCCCCTGGGAGTGGACGGTGACGCGGCTCGTCGTCGCGCTCCTGGTCGTCGTCGGTGGGGCGGCGCTGGTCGCGCGGCTGACCGACCGCCCGGAGCTCCCCGGGCCCGAGGTCGCACCGGGACCCGACGACGGTGGGCTCGCGGGAGCGCCCCGCCGTTTCCTGCGTGCGCTGCTGCGCCTGTCGATCGTCCTGGTGCCCGAGTACCTGGTGGTCGTGCTGCTGCTCGGGGCGTTCCGCGGGTGGCTGCTGCCGGTCGGCGCGCTGAGCGCCGGGATCGTCGCGGTCCTGGTGGCGGCCGTGGTCGGCACCCTGCTGGTGATCCCGACGGCCGGGGAGATCCCGATCCTGCAGGGGCTCGCCCTCGCCGGCGCCGCCGCCGGGCCGGTCGGGGCGCTGCTGGTGACGCTGCCCGCGGTCAGCATCCCGGGGATCGTCATGGTCGGCCGAGCCCTGGGCTGGCGGGCGACCGCGGCCACCACGGCGCTGGTCGTCGCCGGGGGCCTCGCCGGGGCGGGGCTGCTCACCGTCCTGTGACCCCGGGGCCGGTGACCGAGAAAGCGATACCTCATCACCATGTGCTGTCGACTCGACCGCGATCCGGTGCGGGAGTAGGTTTCACATCTCACGGAACCGCCCCAGCCCCCGGTGGTCCGCCCTCCAGCCGGGCGTGCACGGGGAAGGTCGCACATGGGGCACAGTCGACGCGACGGACATCCGTACCCACCGGGCAGGACCGTGGTTCCGCCGCCCCCGCCGGGTACGTCGTGAGCACCCACGCGAGCGTGTCGCGCCTGCATCGTGACCGGGCGTACGACGGGCGGGCACGTCGTCCCGGACGTGGCAACGGCACCGGGTGCGTGCTGATCCTCGACGTGCACCCCATGTTCCGCCGGATGCTCGGGCCCGCCCTGCACGAGGAGGGCATGGACGTCCACGAGGTCGGTTTCGACGACGAGCAGGTGATGCTCACCGCGGTCGCCGGTCTCGGCACCGGGGTGGTGTTGTTCGAGCTCGCTCCGGCCTCCGAGAAGGTGGGGGGCCGGATCCGCACCGGCCCGTTCGTCGCCGCGCTGACCGCGAACGGGAACCCGGTGCTGGCCGTGAGCGGGCACGGCGACGAGAGCTCCGCGGCCGGCGCGGTCGCGGCCGGGGCCGTCGGCGTGCTGTCGAAGGACCTCCCGCTGCCGGACCTGGTCAACGCGGTGGTGCGGGCCGGGGCCGGGCTGCCGGTGATGAGCGCCCCCGAGCACGGCCTCTGGCTCAGCCGCCACCACGAACGCAGCGTGCGCCGGTCCCGGGTCGCCGACCGGCTCGCGCGTCTGCGACCCCGCGAGCAGGAGATCCTCCGGCTTCTCGCGGCCGGGCGACGCTCGTCGGAGATCGCGGGCCTGTTCGGGACCCCACCGGCCACGCTCCGGGCCGAGGTCCGGTCGATGATGACCGTGCTCGGGGCGGGATCGCAGATCGAGGCCGTCGCCATGCTGTTCGAGTCCCGGGCCGACGCCTGGTGAGCCCGGCCGCGATCTCGCGGATATCCCCATCATTGCGGACGCGGCGGCCCGCCGGCGTCGGTACCGTCGCTCGGTGCCCCGATCCACCCAGGACGACGACCATGCTCCCGGCCCCCGATCTCGCCGGGGGTGACGAGCCCGGCGTCGTGATCGACGCCCTCGTCACGGTGGCGCTCGACGACCTCGACGAGGGACACCTCGACGTCGAGACGGCGTTGCGCGCCATAGCAATCGCGGCGTGGAGGGCCGGCCGGTCGACGGCCCCCGTGACCTGAGCGGAACAGCCGCGGGCGGTAGGGTCACCGGTGTACTCGGTGCACGGGACCTCCCAACCGTCGCGCTCCGGCCGACGGCGACGGGACCCTCTTGTGAGCATGTGCCCGACCCTCGTCGTCCTCCGGTCGACGAGCCCTCGTGAATGACCGGGGCGACGTGGTCCGGGCGCTGCTCGCGATCGCCCGGGACGGGTTCGCCGACCACGAGCTGGCCCTGCGGATCTGCCGGGCCTGCGTCGACGGGCTCGACGTCGACGGGGCGGCCATCTCCCTGCTGACCGCCCACCCGACCCGCCGGACGCTGGCCTCGACCGACCCGACGGCGGACCTGCTCGAGGAGCTGCAGTTCACCCTGAACGAGGGCGCCTGCGTCGAGGCCGCCACGACCGGCGCGCCGGTGATCGTCGCCGACGTCCGGGAGAGCATCGAGGTGCAGCGCTGGCCGGTGTTCGCCGCCGAGGTCGCCGCGCGCAGCGACGTCCGCGCGCTGTTCGCCCTGCCGTTGCAGTGGGGGGCGGTCAACCTCGGCGTGCTCGACCTCTACCGGCTGGCGCCCGGTGTCCTGCCTCCGGAACAGATGCGCGAGGCGCTGAGCTCGGCCGACACGGCGGCGCTGATGATGCTCGGCCACCTCACCGACCCCGGTGACGGCGACGGCCGCGGCTGGCTCGACCCCGCCGTCGGCAACCGGTCGGAGATCCACCAGGCGACCGGTATGGTGCTCGTGCAGCTGGGGGTCGACGCCCCGGAGGCGCTGGCACGGATGCGGGGACACGCGTTCGTGCACGGCCGGCTGCTCATCGAGGTCGCCCGGGACGTGATCAGCCGCAGGCTGGTGTTCACCGAGGGAACGCGCTAGGCGATGGTCCGTTCCACCGAGAGGCAACCGATGAGCCCGCAGAGGACCGAGCGAGAGGCCGGGTTGACCAACGCGTTCGTCACGCTGGCCGACACCCTCGTCGACGACTACGACACCATCGACCTGCTGGACCGCCTGGTCGCCTTCTGCGTCGGGCTCCTGGGAGCCGACGACGCCGCGATCGTCCTCGGCGACGCCCGCCGCGACCTGCGCGCCGTCGCCTCCTCCAGCGAGGCGGCACGGTCGATGGAGCTCCTGCAGCTGCAGAACGACCAGGGCCCCTGCCTGGACTGCTTCCAGACCGGGGCCAGGGTCAGCATCGCGGACCTGTCCGAGCAGGCGCAGCGGTGGCCGGAGTTCGTCGCCGCGGTGGAGCGCGACGGCCGGTTCCGGTCGGTGCACGCGTTGCCGCTGCGCCTGCGCGGGAACGCCATCGGGGCCCTGAATCTGTTCCACCGTGAACCCGGACCGCTGGCCGAGGACGACCTGGACCTCGCGCAGGCGATGGCCGACGTCGCGACGATCGGCATCCTGCAGGAGAGGGCCATCCGCCGCGGCGAGGTGCTCAGCGAGCAGCTGCAGGCGGCGCTGAACAGCCGGGTCGTGATCGAGCAGGCCAAGGGCGTGCTGGCCCAGTCCTCCGGGCTGGCGCTGGAGGTCGCGTTCGAGCGGCTGCGCGGCTACGCGCGCCGCGGCAACCTCAAGCTGAGCGACGTCGCGCGCCGGGTCGTGACCCGCGACCTCGACCCGGCTGCGGTGACCGCGGAGTCCTGACGGGCGACGGGGCGAACCGCCCACCCCGTGACCTGCGCCGCCCAGGCGCGACCGGTAACCTCGTCCACGCCCGGCACCGCCTGAGACCACAGCGCACGCCGGCCGCGCACCAGGGACGTTCATGCCCGCGGACAGGCCCCCCGGTGGATCCCCCGGGACCACGCTGTCGATCCGTCACCGTTCCACGCCCGGGGAGCCGAACCTCCAGGTGTCCGGCGAGATCGACCTCGCCACCGTCGACGTACTCACCGACGCCCTGGCCGAGACGATCGCCGGCGGCGGCACCGTGGTCGTCGACATGTCCGGCGTGACCTTCCTCGACGCCTCCGGCATCGGGCGGCTGGTGCACGCCGCACAGGTCGCCGGAACCCGCGACTCGTCGTTGCGGCTCGTCGGGTGCAGCGGCACGGTCCGGCGGACCCTGCGGTGGGCCGGGACGGGACACCTGCTCGGCGACGGGTGAGGAGCCGGGCCGGTCGTACGGGGGGGGGTCAGGCGCGCCGCAGCACGTGCAGCAGGAAGTGCTCGTCGACGTGGGCGACGATCGTCTCCAGCTCCGGCCGGGCCGCGACCATGGCGTAGGTCGCCTCGGCGTCGCGGGGCGCCTCGGGGGCGTCACCCCGCCAGTGCACGAGGACCACGTCGGCGCCCGACGGGGTGACGGCGAGGGTCGCGTCCAGAGTGGCCGTCACCGTGGCGTCGTCGAGGTAGTAGAGCACCTCGCTGAACATCGCGAGGTCGAGCCGCACGTCCGGGACGGCGTCGGGCAGGGCGCCCACCGTCACGGTCACCCCGGGCAGGTCCCGGGTCGCCTCGACGGCGCGGTCCACGGCCACGGCGACGGGGTCCGAGGCCAGCACGACCTCCGCCCGGGCGGAGAGGTCGAGGGTCAGCTCCCCGGCCCCGCAGCCGGGCTCGAACACGGTCCCGTAGTGCTCCTGCGGCAGCGACGCCAGGACGACGGCGCGCTTGCGGCGCTCGTAGAACGAGTCCGCCCGCCAGGGGTCGCCGTCGGCGTAGAGGTCGGTGAAGCGGTCCTGCAGGGCCCGGGCCCCGTACCCGGGACCGGTGTTCGGGTCGTCCGTCATGTGAGCACCTCCAATGTCGCGCGGCCGCGGTCGAACGCGACCTTGTCCTGGGCGGCGAGCTCGTCGAGCCACCCGCCCATCGGCCACCAGCCCCAGCGGCGGTGGAACAGGTTCGCGTTGCGGACGATCTCGCCGAGACGGGCCGGGTCGGCCACCGACGGCGGGTGGTGCTGATGGTGGGCCACCGCTCCCCCTACCCAGTACAGGCCCGCCCCGTGCGACGCCGCGACCTGCGCGAGGTCGGTGTCCTCGCCGCCGTAGCCGGCGTAGCCGGTGCAGAACCCGCCGAGCGTGCGCCACGTCGGGACCGTGACCGCGAACGACAGCGACCAGAACAGCTCCCACCGGGTCTCGGGCCACAGCTCGCCGTCCGGGGGCGCGGGACGCGCCGGGTGCGGGCCGGCGAGCCGCGCCAGCCCGGTGTCCGGGTACCCGCCGGGCGGGGGCGGTGGCAGGTAGTGCACGGGGCCGCACAGCAGCGCCGGGCCGTCCACCCGGGCGGACGCGGCGGCGTAGCGGTCGAGCAGCACCGGCTCGGGGATGCAGTCGACGTCGAGGAACACCAGCAGCTCCGCGCCGCCGTCGATCGCCGTCGCCGCCCCCGCGTTGCGGGCCTCGGCCAGCGGGAGCCCGCCGTCGCCGACGGGCACCCGGACGACGGTCGCCGGCGGGCCGTCGCCGATCCGCGGCTCCTCCCCCATCCCGACCACGACGTGCTCCCCCGGCAGGCACCCGGTCAGCCCGCGGCGTTGCCGGGCGAGGTGCTCGTCGCGGCCGCGGGTCACGGTGACGACCGCGGTGCGCGGGGTCACGCGCCCACCAGCGCGTCGAGTACGGCGGCGGCGCGGCGCGCACCGGTCCCGCTGGACCAGGCACTCCAGCCCGCGCCACCGCGGCGCGCGGCGTCGTCGAGCAGCCGCGGCCAGCACGCGGGCTCCGGCCAGGACGTGACCACCGTCGCCAGGCCCGTGAGCGCCCGCCCGGTCGCCCGCTGCTCGTCGTGCGGGCGGTCCTGCGGGACGACGACGGCGGGCCGGCGCGCGGCGGCGACCTCGGCGACGGCGTTCTGCCCGGCGTGGGTCACGACGACGTCGGCGCGGTGCAGTGCCGCCCAGACGTCGTCGGTCCAGCCGCACCAGGTCAGGTTCGGCGGGTCGCCGCCGGACGGCGCGGGCGGCCCGGCGACCTCCCACGTCCACCCCGGTGCGGCCGCGGCGGCGCCGCGCAGCTGCGTGGCGGAGACGTCGATGCCGCCGGAGCCCCACAGCACCAGGACACGCCGTCCCCCGGTCGCCTCCGTGCCGGTGCAGGGGCCGGTGCCGGGGGGCGGGCGCCCGTCGAAGCGGGACACCGAGGTCAGGTACGTCGTCTTGGCGTGCCAGGCGTCCGGCCAGCCCGCCGGCGGCCCGACCGTCTCCGGCCAGGGTGCGAGCAGGCGCGTCGCCAGGTCGAAGGCGAGCCGGTGGGTGCGGTCGGTGCGGTCCCCGGGCTGAGCCATCACCACGACCGGGACGCCGTGCAGGCGGGCGAGCAGGGAGACCTCGGCCGAGACGTCGGTGACGACGAGCGCGACGTCGCCGCCGGCGAGCTCGGCGGAGATCGCGGCGGTGCGTTCCCGCAGGCCGGGGTGGTGCTCCGGGGCCCAGTGCAGGACCCCACCCGCCGTGGCGTCGACGGGCTCGGTGTCACCGTCGGCGTCGTCGGGCAGGTGCACCCAGCGGCCGGCCCAGCCGGCCGGGGCGGCCCGCGAGGACAGGCCGACGGCGTCGCTGCGCAGGTGGGAGGCGACGGCCGCGGCGCGGTGGGAGTGCCCGCTGCCGTGGTGGTGGACGTAGAAGGCGATGCTCACGCGCACATCTCCGCGTAGAGCGCCTCGTAGCCGGCGATCATCGCCGCGGCCGAGCAGCTCGTCACGGCCCGGTCCCGGGCGTCGGCACGGTCCAGCTCCTCGGCACGGCGGATCGCCACGGCCAGCGCGTCGACGTCGCCGGGCGCGGCGAGCACGCCGCTGCGGCGGTCGACGATCTCCGGCAGCGCCCCGCGTGCGAAGCCCGCGACGGGTGTCCCGCAGGCCAGTGCCTCGGCCACGACCAGGCCGTAGGGCTCGTCCCAGCACGGCGACACGACGGCGACCGACGCCGACCCGACGAGCCGGGCGAGTTCCTGGTGCCCGAGATGACCGACGTAGGACACGCCGTCACCGAGCAACGGCGCGACGGCGTCGTCGAAGAAACGCGGGTCCGACACCGGCCCGGCCAACCGCAGGCCGGTCCCGGCCAGGCGGGCGGCGCGGATCGCCTCCACCGGGCCCTTCTCCGGGACGATCCGCCCCGACCAGACCGGTGACCCCCCGCCCGGTCCCGGCGTCCACCTCGCGGTGTCCACGCCGTTGCGCACCACCCGGACCTCGGCGCCGCAGGCCCGCCACTGCGCGGCGGTGTACTCGCTGACCGCCGCGAACGTGCGGCGTCCCGGGCGCCGGGCCCGGATCACCGTCTCCAGCCACGGGATCGGGGGTGTGTGCAGCGTCGTCAGCACCGGCACGGCCAGGGTGTCCGCCAACGACAGCGGCAGGTAGTGCAACGAGTTGTTGTGCACCAGGTCGATCCCCGACCCGGTCGCGGCGAGCTCGCGCATCACCGCGAGGTGGGCGTGGTGCTCGGCCATGAACCAGCCCGCCGGCGCGCTCCCGCCGGAGCGCGCGATCGGCACCGGCGTCATCGCGTGGACGTCCAGGCCCGGGTCCGACCCGGCGGCGGCGTAGGCGTCGACGCGGTGCCCGCGCTCGCGCAGCCGGTGGGTCAGCTCCCAGGTGTGGGCCTCCAGGCCACCCGCGAACGGCTCGCGGATCGGATGGTGGGCCGAGGCGATCAGGGCGACGTGACGCCGGACCGCGGCGCGTCCGGGCTGCGGCTCGACGCCGGGGACACGGGCCGGTCCCGGCGGGACGAGCACGGGGCGGGGTCGGGCGCGGACGGCCGTATCCATGTCAGCCCCTCTCGTTCGGTCGGCACCCCGGAACACGACGCGGGGACGCGACCGGGTCAGGAAGGAGACGGGCGGGGGCTGCACCCGGGTCCGTCCACCATGGGCCCCCCGGGGGGCCCCTACAACCCGAAGGCGGTGTGTCCTGCCCGGCAGCCGTTTCGTGGTTGAACGGCCGCAGAACGGGCACACGACCGGGATGTCCACCACCCCGGGAGTCGTGCGCGTGGCGTCGGTCCCCGCCGGACACGACTACGTCCGGCACCTGTCCGATCCGGACGGCGCCGACGGCGTCACACGCCTGCCCGACCCGCGCGTGCCCGGGGCGCCGGCGTCGCAGTGGTGGCCGCCGCCGATGCTGGAACCGGACTGGGTCCACGCGAACGCGGGCGGGTTCGACGTCTACCACCTGCACTTCGGCTACGACGCCCGCACGCCGGAGCAGCTGCGGGCGCTGGTGGACGCGCTGCGTGCGGAGTCGCGCCCGCTGGTGCTGACGGTGCACGACCTGCGCAACCCGCACCACGCCGACCCGGCGCCGCACGCCGCCGCCCTGGACGTCCTCGTCCCGGCCGCGGACGGTCTCGTCACCCTCACGCCGGGGGCGGCGGAGGTGGTCGCGGCCCGATGGGGACGGCGGGCGCAGGTGGTCCCGCATCCGCACGTCGTCCCGGAGCGGGTGCTCCGATCGCCCCGCCCCGCCCACGAGGGTTTCGTGGCCGGGGTGCACGCGAAGAGCGTGCGCACCAACTCCGACCCGGTGGCCGTCGCCCGGGTACTGGCCGGAGCCGTCGCGGACCTGCCCTTGGCGACCGTCCGGTTCGACGCCCACGACGACGGCGCGGGCCGGGGCGCCGCGGCGGAGGCGGAACGGATCGGCGGGATCGACGTCCGGGTGCACCCGCCGTTCTCCGACGACGAGCTGTGGGACTACCTCTCCGGCCTCGACCTCTCGGTCCTGCCCTACCGGTTCGGGACCCACTCGGGCTGGCTGGAGGCCTGCCACGACCTGGGTACCGCCGTCGCGGCACCGACCTGCGGCTTCTACGCCGAGCAGGCGCCGTGCCTGAGCTACGGCCACGACGAGTCCGGGCTGGACGCCGCGTCGCTGCACGCCGCGGTGCGCACCGCCCACGCCGACCGTCCACGGTGGCGGGCCGACCCGGCCGCGCGGATCGCCCAGCGCCGCGCCGTCGCCGCGGCCCACGCGGCGCTCTACGCCCGGGTGCGCGCCGCCGCCACCACGGCGGGGCGGCCGGTGTGAGGGTCCCGGCATGAGGGTCTCGGTGCACCCCGACGCGCCGGCCGGGCACGGCGTCGTCCGGCACGCCGACCTCGTCGCCCGGCTCGCCGCCGCGCACGGCGTGCGGCGGGTCCCCGGCACGCCGGACGACCCCGACGTCCGGCACGCACACTTCTCCGACTCCCTGCACGCCGGGACGGCCGGCGACGCCGCGGAGAGCTTCCGCGCGTGGGCGGGGACGTCGCCGTCGCCGCTGGTCGTCACGCTGCACGACGTCCCGGGGGCCGACCCCGACCCGGCCCGGGACGCCCGGCGCATCGAGGCCTACCGCGTGGTCACCGGGCACGCCGACGCCGTGGTCGTGGCCGCCGAGCACGAGGCGGCGAAGGTCCTGGCGTGGTCCGGGCGTCGCGCGCACGTCGTCGAGCTGCCGCTGCCCGATCTGCCCGAGCCGGGCGTGGTCCCGGGCGGGGGCCCACCCACGCTGGGCGTGCTCGGCTTCGTCTACCCCGGCAAGGGCCACGCGGAGGCGGTCGAGGCCGCGGGGCGCCGCGCCGACCCGCCCCGGGTGCTCGCCCTCGGCGCGGTGAGCCCCGGGCACGACGAGGTGTGGTCGTCGCTCGTCGAGCGCGCCCGGGAGCTGCACGTGGACCTGGCCGCCACCGGGCACCTCACCGACGCCGGACTGGCCGACGCCGCCGCGGCCGTCACGGTGCCGCTCGCACCGAACAGCGGGGTCAGCGCCAGCGGATCACTGCTGGCCTGGGTCGCGTGCCGGCGACGGCCGCTGGCCGCCGACGGCGTCTACGCCCGCGAGATCGACGCCCGGCACCCGGGCCTGCTGCGCCTGCACTCCGGCGACGCCGAGCTCGACGCGGCGATCACCGACGCCCTCGCCACCCCGGGCACGACCCGCACCGGGGCACTCCCTCCCTGGCCGGACGCGGGCGCGGCACACGCCCGGATCTACGCCGACGTGCTCGACCGGTCCCCCGATCGGGAGCGCGCCCGGTGCTGACCGACGTCCTCGTCCCGCACAACCGCTGGGACCTGCTCGCGCCCTACCCGGTCCCCCGCCCGCGGGTCACCGTCGTCGTCTGCCACTACGACCAGCCCGGCGCGCTCACCCGGATGTGGCCCGCCCTGCGCGCGCAGACCCTCGCACCGGTCGAGGTCGTCGTGGCCGACGACGGGTCACCGACGCCCCCGGCGGTCCCGGCTGCGCTCCCCTCCGGCGGCTGCCCGGTGCGGGTGGTGCGGCAGGCCGACCTCGGCTTCCGCGCCGCGGCCGCCCGCAACGCCGGTGCCCGTGACGCGCTCGGTGAGGTGCTCGTGTTCCTCGACGCCGACGTCGTCCCGGAGCCGGGGTTCGTCGAGAGCCTGACGCGCCGCGTCGCGCTCTGCCCGGACGTCCTGGCCGTCGGACACCGGCGCCACGCCGACCTGGCCGGACTGCCGCCCGGCACCGACCCGTCGACGGCCCCGCGGCTGCCCGAGCCTGCCTGGCTGCGCGACGGCTACACCGGCAGCCGCGACCTCCTCGATGCCGACGGGCGCAGCTTCCGCTTCGTGATCAGCGCCGTGATGGCCTGCCGGACGTCGCTGTTCACCGACCTCGACGGCTTCGACGAGCGTTTCGTCGGCTACGGCGGCGAGGACTGGGACCTGGCCTACCGCGCCTGGAACGCTGGGGCGGTGCTGGTCCACGAGCCGGACGCGGTCGCCTGGCACGACGGCCCGGACTGGGCCGGGCGCGAGTCCGACCACCGCGGACGGGACCTGGAGGCGATGCGGGTCGCCGCGCTGGTCCCGGAGCCGCACACCCGCGGGGCGGCCCTGCCCGGCGCCGTCCCCGACGTGCTGGTCGACCTCGGCGCCCCCGGCACGGGGGTGGACCCGGTGGCCACCGCCCGCACGGTGCACTCGGTCCTGCGCCAGTCCCACCGCGACCTCGTGGTCCGGGTCGACGCCCGCTGCGACGCCGTCGACGAGCTCTACGCCGGCGTGGTGCGGCACGACCCGTGGACGCCCGACCAGCTCCGGCGGGCCCGGGCCCGCGTGACGGTCCACCGCCCGATCGCACCGGACGTCGTCGCGCGGATGCTCGACGCCCTCGTCACCCGGGACCTCGACACGGTGCGCGCGGTGACCGGGGACGGCTCGGTGGCCGCCGTCGCGACGTCCACGCGCGCCGCCGGTCGGTCGCGCCGGTGGTCCGGATGGCCGCCGGGATCGGTCGGGCGGGCCGCGTTCGGGCACACCGACCTGACGGTGGATGCGGCCGGCGACGCCGGGGACCTCGCCGGCTGGTTCGCACGGCGTCCGTGACCGGACGACCGGCCGTCAGGCCGGGGTCACGGTGGGGGTGGGCGCCGGGTCCGGAGCAGGCGGGACCGCGACGGGTCGCGGGACCGGGGCGGGCGGGACGGGCGGCGGGACCGCGGTCACGACCGGGATGAAGGTCTGCGCCGGGACGGCGATCGGTGGCACGTCGAGCAGGGTCTCGATCGCGACCTCGGCGGACGGGAAGCTGCGGAAGTCCAGCAGCACCCGGTAGGCCGCCGCCGGGAGCAGGTGACGGCGGGCGTCGAACCCGCACAGGTGCACCGTGACGCCCCGTTGCCCGGCGGCGAAACGGGCGTGTCGCAACGACGTCACGCCGGCGGTCTCGAAGCCGGTCACACCGGTGAGGTCGAGGACCAGGTCGGTGACCGACCGGTGGCCGGCGGCCACGAGCTCCAGCTGGGCACTCACCATGCGCAGGACGGTCGCCGCGCCGCCGACGTCCAGCCGGCCGGTGACCCGGATCAGCCGCAGCGAGTCGTCCGGGGACCGGACGGACAGGGCCGTCCGGTCGTGGGGTCGCACCACGTGCGCCTCCTGGAGGTACCGGGCGGCCTCGTCGCCGCCCACCGTCGTATGCCCGCCCTCGGCGGGTTCACACACCCGGGATGGGGTCGACGTGTTGCCGTGCAGGTGATCGCGCGGGCGGACACCGTTCCCGGCGCCGCCGCGCGCGATCTCACCCCTGACTCACGCAGCCGGCGAGAGCTTGCCGAACGAGTCGTCGAGACGGCGGGCGAGCCCACCGAGCTGGCTGGCCGGGCGCTGGGCCTCGCCCTGCTGGGCGCTGATGATCGTCAGGGCGCCGGTCAGGGCCGGGATGACCCACTGGACGACCTTGAGGCGCCGCTGCGCGGCGGCCGCGGCCGGCGGGGTGCCGGGCCCGGGCGTGACGCCGCCCTCGGCCGGCTCACCGACACCGGACGCCGTCTGGCGACCGAGGACGCCCGCGTAGGCGGTCGCCGCGAGGGCGGCGCCGGTCAGCGCGGTCTTGACGATGCTGGCCGTGGCGACGCCCTGCTGGGCGCGCACGCGGTCCTGGTTGGCGCGCAGCATCCCGACCGCACCGATGAGGTGCATGCCGATCGCGGCCGCGTTCACCGGCGTCCAGCGTGCCCAGCCCGCGTTCGCGACCCGGAGCCGCTCGGTCGGGGTCTTGACGTCGTCGGCGGCGCCGTTCACGCCGATCGCACCCATCAGGGAGCCGCCGAACCAGGCCCCCATCCCGACGTCGTGCAAGCTGCGGACGACCGTGTTGTTGCCTGCCATGAAGGTTCTCCTCGTGAAGGTGTGCGGGCCCGCGCCGGATCGCGGCGCGGGCCGTGTGCGGATATCTGGACTACGCCGTCAGGACGAGACGGGGCCCCACGCGCCGGGCGCGGTGGCCATCTCCATCTCCGCGGTGGCCTGCACGAGCGCGAGCAGGTCGGCGTCGAGACCGGGGCCGAACTCCTCGGGACGCTCGGCAGCGATGTCGTAGGGCACGCCGACCGGGGCCTGCTCGGTGGTCAGCTCGGTGCCGTCCTTCGAGGGCGAGTCGCCCTGGAAGATCCGGCCGGCCTCGGAGAGCTGGTCGAGGCTGAACGTGTACTGCTTGGACTGCAGACCCTGGTCGAGCAGCGTCTTGACCTCGGGGAACTTCTCGGCGTTCGTCTTCGGGATCGGGAGCAGCTTGCCCCAGTCCACGCCCAGCGCCTCGAGCGCCTTGGCGTAGGCGTTCTCGTGGGCCTGGTCGCGCACGATCAGGTAGGCGACCGTCGAGCGCGCGGTCTTGTTCTGCGTCATCTCGTAGATGCGGCACTTCTGCAGGCGCCCGGTGGACTCCAGCATCAGGTTGTAGAGCAGGTCCAGCGGCAGGTTCCCGCTGTTGTAGACGTAGGAGCCCGACCACGGGTTGCCCACCGCGTCCACCGGCAGTGCGCCCTGGGCGCCGACCAGGTAGTGGTGGATGTTGCCGGTGCTCAGCGCCATCTCCAACGGGTTCGCGCCGCCGGCGCCGGGGGTGTCCAGCGGGTCGGTCGCCGAGCCCTGGTAGCGCGGCGAGCCGTCGACCAGGCGGGCGATCGTGGTGGCAATCAGCTCGACGTGCCCGATCTCCTCGGTGCCGATGCCGTAGAGCAGGTCGCGGAAGGGCTTGCCGGTGGGTCCGCGGAAGTTGAAGCTCTGGAACAGGTACTGCATCATCGTGCGCATCTCGCCGAACTGACCCCCCAGACCCTCCTGGAGCGCGTTCGCCGCGGCGGGGTCCGGCTCGTCGGCGACGATCTCGTTGATCATGCGCTGTACGTGGAAGAACATGTGCGTTCCCTTCACGGCCGACGCCGCGGAGCGGCACGGCCGGGGTGGGTGATCGCGTCGTCCGCGGCGGAGGCTGCGGACGTGGCGGACAAGGTGCGCCGCGGGGAGCGGCGCGGTGGGACGGCCCGTGCGCGTGCGGCAGCCCTGTCATCTCAAGGCGCGCACTCATCCGGGCTACAGAGCACGAGTAACACGAGAAGACGGTCTGAAACCGGCAGCGGGTCCGCCGAGAGTGGATCGCGCCGTGACGTCCACGGGCCCGGCGGGATCCGCCCGCTCAGGCCGGGACGGGGGTGGTGACGGCGCTGACCAGGGCCAGTGCCGCGCGCAGGTCGTCGACCCGGGTGACGGTCCCCGGCAGGGTCACCGCGCTCCATCCCGGACCGGCGGCGAGCACGACGTCGGTGTGCTCGGTCAGCCCGGACACCTGCTCGGACCGGGCCGTGTCGGGCCGTTGCGACCACACCGCGACCGCCGAGGGGCGCAGCCGGGCCGCGGCGTGCAACAACGCCGTGTCCGGCACTGTCGCCCCGAGCATCCGGACCGGGACCCGGCGCTCGGCCAGCGCCGCGTGCAACACGTCGAACCCGAGCGTGTGGTGCTCGTCGGCCGCGCAGGCGAGCAGGACCGGACGGTCCCCCGGGGCGTCCGGCGGGGCGCCGAGGCGGCGCAGACAGGTGGCCAGCACCCAGCTCAGCAGCAGCTGCGAGTCGGCGCAGCCGCCGTCGTCGGCGACGAGCGGGTCGAGACCGTCTAGGGCCGGGAGGCCGAGCTGCTCCCAGGTGGCGAGCACCCCGCGCTCGTCCAGGCCGGCCGTCACGATCTCGGTGGCGGCGACGGAGTCGAGCCGGACCGCGGCCGCCACCAGCGCCGCGACCGGTGAGGCCGCGGCGGCGGGCCGTACGACCGCGGCGGCGGGAGGTCCGGTGCGGCGCTGGCTGCGGACCAGCTCGGCGGCGGCGGTCAGCACGACCCCGCTGTCGACCAGGCTGCGTATCGCGTCGAGCTCGGCGACGTCGGTCGCGGTGTAGCGGCGGTGCCGGCCCGGGTCGTGCCCGGCGGGACCGATCCCGTAGCGGCGGCTCCAGCTGCGCAGCGTCGCCGGCGACACCCCCATCCGGCGCGCCACCGCAGCGGTCGACCACAGGGGCCCCGGTTGCTCGGTCTCGCCGGCGGTCGTCGTCATGGAGACAAGTGTCGCTCATCGCGGCCCGTCACAAGCGATTTGGGTACGGCCGGTGATCAGGGGACCGGGGTCACGCGGCCGCCACGTTGCCGCCGTGCACCGCTTGTGCAACGGTATGGATCGGGTCGGGACGCGGGCGGTGCGGTGCACCGCGAGCGCCCAGGGCCCGGATTCGGTGCGGTGGTTCCGTCCGCCCACCCGGTCGTCGACGTCCCGGACCCGGCGGCAGAGGAACACGAGACCGGTGTCGCGCCGGACGACGCGACACCGTGACGATGGAGGGCCCGACATGGCCGACGTCCGACGACTTCCCCTACCCGTGACCCAGATCTGGGACTGGCAGATGCGCGCGGCGTGCCGCGACCTCGACAGCGAGCTGTTCTTCCACCCGTCGAACGAGCGTGGCCCCGCCGCGAACGCGCGAGACCGTGCGGCGAAGGTCGTGTGCTCCGGCTGCCCCGTTCTCGAGGAGTGCCGCAGCCATGCGCTCGACGTGCACGAGCCCTACGGCGTGTGGGGTGGCCTCACCGCCCGCGAGCGGGAGACCATCCTGCGACGCTCCTACCAGCGCACGCCCCTGTCCGAGCTGTCCGGGACCGATCGGCCCGAGGTCGTCGACCTCTCGGCGACCGGCCTGGCCGAGGACACCGGCGCCGGCGGTATCGACCACGACGGTGCCGGCGACGACGACGGTGGCGACTGGGCCGAGCACCTCCCGAGCCTCATGCGGGGCTGACGAGGTGGTCGTGGCAGCGGACCGCCGGCGCTGAGATCCGCAGCCGGCGACCCGCCGTCCGGACGGCGCACACGCCGCACCGGCGATGGGGACCGAGGGTGAGATGGTCCAGCGACGCCGTCACCCGGGCGCGTTCCTGCCGCATCTCCTCCGCGAACGCCCACCCGGGCCCGTCGGCCGCGGACACGACACCACGCCCCGGCCCGTCGTCGGCCCACCCGCAGCACGCCAGGGACCGCGCGGCGACGGTCCCCCGTTCCGCCGCGATCCACACCGGCGTCCCGGCCGCCGAGGCGCGGCCCCGGGCCTCGGCCAGGACGCCCACGCCGCACGCGCCGAGGAATGTCACCGCGCCGAGGTCGATCACGGCCTCACCGGGGGTGACGGGGTCGGCCACGCCGGTCAGTGCCGCGGCCAGGTCCGGCGTCGTGGCCAGGTCGATCTCACCGCCCACGGTGACCAGCCGGATGTGGGGGCGCAGACGGGTGGTACGGACGATCAGGCAGGAACGGTCCTGTGTCATGTGAGGGTCCATGTGTCGGCCCCTCGCGGGTGGGGGCTCGGAAGGGGACACATGGCCGCTTGTTCGACCACGGTGGTTACCGGGGTGGGCAGTCTCGCTCGCCCGCCGCATCGCGTCACGTGGTGCGCACTCCCCGCCCGCGACACCTGCCCCGCAACTCCTACCGGCGGGAGTTCTGCGGAGCGACCCCCGCCGGGGACGGGGCCCCGGTCCGCCCGCCGACGGTCCGCTCGGCCGGTTCCGCACGCGTACCGGTCCTGCTCTCGGAGACCAGCCAGCGGGCGACGGAGATCAGTTTGACGTTCGTGTCCTGCGACGAGCTGACGAGCATCCGGAAGGCCTGGTCCTCGTCGACCCCGAAACGCTCCATCAGGATCCCCTTCGCCTGCCCGATCACGTCGCGGGTCTCCAGGGCGTCGGTGAGGTTCGCGGCGTGCCCGGCCCCGTAGAGCAGCAGCGCGGCCTGGGCACCGAACAGCTCGGCCAGGAACCGCGCGGAGTCGTCGAAGACGTCCGGGGTGCACGAGTAGAGGTTGAGCGCGGCCCGGGTGATCCCCTTCACCGAGAGCTCGACCGACATCATCGCCCGGTAGCCGTACTCCACGGCGTGGGGCGCGAAGGCCGGCCAGCGCGACGCGTCGGGGTCGGCGGCCAGGTCCCGGGCGACGACGACCCCGTTCTCCGGGGGCTGGTCGATCGCGGTGATGCACGGGCCTTCGTGGAGCTCGGTCTGGAGCCGGTCCAGACGGAGGACGTCGTCACCGGACGGGCTGCGCGAGTCGATCCGGCCGCTGCCGTAGGTCAGTGAGATGCCGCCCGCGTCCGCCCCGGGCACCGTCTGCACGGCGGCGACCACGATCTGGGTCACCGTGTGGTCGAGATCGTCGATGCTCCGCCGGGCGATGAGGCCGTGTGCCGCGTGACGCAGAGCGGTGACGATGTCATCCCGCTGGTGGGCGTGCATGGATGTGGCCCCGATTCCTCGCGAGAGAACGGGACCGGCGGAGACGCACGGGGGCGACCGCCGGTCCGTGTCCGACGAGCGGCGAGGGACCGGACCGCTTGCGCACAACCGTACCGGGTCGGAGACCGGTCGGGCACGGCCGTCGCCGGGCGGTCGGGCGTGGCCCGGCCGTCCGCCCCGGACGGACGAGGGCGGTCAGCCCGCCGAGGCCTCCTTGAACATGCCGCTCACGTCGACCGGGCCGGCGGTGGTCCGCACCGGCTCGGGAGCGGGACTCCCGTCCTGCTCGGCCGCCGGTGCGCCGTCGTCGGCCCGGTTGTCGTAGGCCTCCACCACGGCGTTCGGGATCCGTCCACGCTCGGAGAGCTCGAACCCGTTGGCCAGTGCCCACTGCCGGATCTCGGCGGTCTGGCGCCGCGTCGTCGCCGACGAGCGGACCGGGGCGGACCGGGGTGCGCTCGCAGCGGTCACGGCTCCGCCCGTGGGGCGCCGGGCCGCGCCGACGAACGGGGCCAGGGCGTCACGCAGCTCCGCCGCGTGCGCGGCCGTCAGGTCGATCTCGAACGTCGAGCCCTCGAGCGAGAACGACACCGTCTCGTCGGCCACTCCCCCGTCGAGGTCGTCGACCAGCTGCACGGACTCCACTCGGGCCATTCCCACACTCCACTCCGTCACCGCGCCCCCGCGATCACCGGTGGCACCCGCCGATTCTAGGGAGCACCTCGGTGCCGCCAGTCGTCCAGGTCCCACGAGGTGAGCGCCTCGACCCGGGCCACGTCGTCGGCGAAGTACGGCAGCGCCGCGTCGCGTTCGGACGGCGTCGGGCCCGACGTCCGGCCCGACACGTCCGGGCGGACGTTGTGCCGCGGCACCCCGGTCACCACGCCCGTCCCGACGCCGAGGAACGCGCACACCCGGTCCGCGGTGCCGGCCGGGGCGTCGCGCAGCTCGCGGTAGCGCAGCAGCAGCACCTGCTCGCGGGGGAACAGCGAGAACAGGTGCTCGAGCTGCTCGCCGTAGCGGCCCTGCGCGGTGTAGTGCCAGAAGTGCGCCCAGCCGTCGGCGATCCGCTGCTTCTCCCGCTCCAGTGCCGCGACGAAGTCCCCCTCCGGTTCCAGGCCGGCACCGCGCAGGTGGGCCCAGTTGGAGTGCGCGCGCTCGACCGGGTCCCGCAGGACCGCGACCAGCCGGGCCGCGGGCAGGAGGTCACGGATCCTGCGCTGCGCGTCGCGGTCGTAGAGGTAGAACACCGTCGACTCGCCGCAGAGCGCGTCCGGGGCGGCGGCGTCGAAGAGCGCCTCGTAGTCCTCGCGGCGCCAGATGTGCTCACCCCAGGTCGGGACGTCACCCGGTCCGCCCCCGGAGCTCGGCGGCGGGCCGTCGGTGAGGAAGAACTTCGGCTCCTTCGGTGTGGACAGGAACAGGCCCGGGTGCGTGCTCAGCGCGTTGTGCAGCGCCGAGGTGCCGCACTTGGGCGCGCCGAGCAGCAGGAAGTCGGGCGGGCGCGGCGTCATACCGTCGCCGTCGGCCGCCGGCCCGCCGAGCGCACCGGCGGGAGCAGCAGCTCGGTCCGCAGCTCGTGGGCGCCGTCGGCGCGGGTGCCCTCGTAGTAGAGGCGGTAGCCGTCGTCGTCCAGGGGCAGCACGCTCAGGTAGCGCAGCCCGTGCGCGCCGTGCGGGGACTGCGCGACGGGCTCGGACCCCTGCGCGGTGAACACGCCGCCGATGTCGTCGGCGTAGGCCAGGCCGGTGCGCTCCTCCCAGTTCTCCGCCGCGGTGGCGCGGCCGTCGTAGGTGGCGGCCCACCGGCCGTCGACCGGGAAGACCGCGCTGACCCGGACCCCGCGGGAGTCCCACTGCCCGGCGCGCGGGGACAGGGCGGTGCCCTCGTGACGCCACGCGAGCCCGTCGTCGCTGGTGTAGTGCTCGGTGGTCATCCGGTCCTCGTGCTCGGGGACGTCGAGCGGGTGGACCGACGCCCACAGGTGCCAGACGCCGTCCTCCAGGAGGATCACCGGGTCCTTGACCGCGTGCAGGTCGTCGCCGGGCAGCACGGTCCGCGCCGTCGCGTCGGCGAGCTGCTCGGGGGTGTCGGCCTCGAGCACGTCGACCCACCAGTGCTTGGTGCCCGGGGTGGCACAGCTGACGTAGAGGCGCCACCGGCCCTCCGGCGTGCGGACGAGCGCCGGGCGCTCCAGCGACTCCGCGCCGAAGCGGTGCTTGGTCACCCGCGTGACGTCGGTGAACCGGATCCCGTCGGTGGAGCGGGCGACGACGGTGGCGAGCCCGCGCCCCTCCCCGAGCGGTGCACGCGTGCGGTAGGCCAGGACGTAGCCGCCGTCGGCGAGGACGACGGTGGGGGCGCCGACCCAGTTGCCGGCGCCGGCACCGGGGGGCTCGACGGCCACCGCGGCGTCGGTCCAGCGCGGGATCGGCAGCAGGGACGGTGTGCTCACGTCAGGACTCCTCGGGTGCGGCCGGACCGGCGAGCCCGGCCCGGCGCAGGTGCGTGACCAGCAGCGAGACCGACTCGTCGACGGCCTGCTCGTGGGCGGGGATCACCAGCTCGGGGGCGAGCGGGATCTCGTAGGGGTCGTCGACGCCGGTCAGCCCGCTGATCTCGCCGACCCGCTGACGGGCGTAGAGGCCCTTGACGTCGCGCTCGGAGGCCACGTCCACCGGGGTGGAGACGTGCACCTCCTGGTAGACGGTGCCCCCGGCGGCGTGCGTGGCGCGGACCTCGTCGCGGACGTCGCGGAACGGCGCGATCGCCGACACCAGCACCAGGACGCCGTTGCGGGCCAGCAGCTCCGCCACCCACCCGATCCGCCGGATGTTGATCGCCCGGTCGTCGCGGGAGTAGCCGCGGGCGGCGGCGAGGTGCGGGCGTACCGCGTCCCCGTCGAGCACCTCGACCCGCAGCCCGCCGGCGCGCAGGACGGACTCGCAGCCGTGCGCGATCGTCGACTTCCCGGCGCTCGGGAGCCCGGTCAGCCAGACGGTCGCGCCGCGCTGGGTGACGGGCGCGGACGGGGCGGGATGGAACATGGTGGTGTCGGACATCGGCGGTCCTCCGGGTCGTCAGCGGGGACGGTCGTGGCGGGTCTGCGGGATCAGACGGTGACTCCGGAGAACAGCAGCACCGCCAGCCCGAGCCCGACGCCGAGGTTGACCACGGTCGCCGAGGCGAACACCGCGATCGGACGCCAGCCGGCCTCGCGCAGCGGCGCCACCCGGAACTCCAGCCCGATCGAGACGAACGCCAGGATCAGGAACATCGTCCGGAAGTCGTTCACGATCTCGATCGCCGGCTTCGCCGCGGCCGAGCCGAGGACGCTGCCGTAGATCGTCGCGATGATCGAGGCGGCGAGGAAGCCGAGCACGAACTTCGGGAACCGCTCCCAGAACTCGCGCAGCCCGGGCCGGGCGGCCGAGCCGGAGCGCTCGACCTTCAGCGCGAAGTACGCCGTCAACGCCACCGCGACGACGCCGAGCAGCGCGTTCTGGGTGGTCTTGACGATGGTGGCGATCTGCAGCGCCTCCTCGCCGACGATCGCCCCGGCCGCGCTGACGGCGGCGGTGGTGTCGATGTTGCCGCCGATCCAGGCCCCGGCCACCGGAGCCGGGAGCCCCAGCCAGCCGACGGCCGCGGGCAGGAAGAAGATCGACGGGATCGCGAAGATGATCACCAGGCTCGCGGTGTAGGCGAGCTGTTCCTTCTTCGCCTGGACCGCACCGGCGGCGGCGATCGCGGCACTGACGCCACAGATCGACACCGCCGACGCCAGCAGCGCGCGGAGCTTGTCGTCGACGCCCAGGCGCCCGGCCAGCCACCAGGTGAAGCCGAACACCACGGTGATCAGCACGAGGGCCTGCAGCACCGCCGGCCCGGCCGCGCCGACGATCACCGAGAAGTTGATCGACGCACCGAGCAGCACCAGGCCGGTCTTGATGAAGAACTCGGTCCGGAACCCGGCGGCGAGCCGCTCGCGCACCCCGAGCAGGGTGAGCACGACGTTGCCGAGCAGGCCGAGCGCGATCGCGTAGATCGGGTACTCGATGGCCCCGGCCAGTCCCTCGAACGCGCTGCCCTCGGCGGCGTCGGGGACGGTCTGTTCGAGGAACCGGACGAGCGCGCCGATCGCGACGACGACGGCGACGCCGCCGATCGCCCAGACGGTCGTGTTCCGCTGCGCGGTCCGCTGGTCGGTCACGGGACCAGCCACCCGGGCCAGACGCCGGCCAGGACCAGGGCCAGCAGGACGAGACCGACGACGGTCGCCGCCCAGTCCTCGTTCAGCGCGAGACGGCGCTGGGCCGGGACGGCATCGGGTCCCGGGTCGGAGTCGGCGGGACGGCTCATCGCCGGGCTCCCGCCGTGGGGGCGGCGGTGGTCGTGCGAGATGACACGGGAGTTCCTTCGAGGGCGCGTCGGGACGCCGGCGGGCGCACGGCCGTCCCGGGGCGGGCGGTGGTCGTCGGGCGGCCGGACGGCCGCGGTCAGCGACAGAGCTCGTCGAACGCGTGCGACCGCCGTGACGGCCAGAACTCCTCGAGATGGGTGACCAGGCGCCGGGCCATCGCCGGACCCGCGGGGTACGGCGGGCGGGGCGAGGTCATCGACCCATCGTGAGCCGACCGGCCGATCGGGACAAGCGGCCGTCCGCGACACGGGACGGCCCACTCACCTGTCCGGACAGGCCGTCCTGCAGGTCACACGGGCGGCATCGGGTCGTACTGGATCCCGCGCCGCACCTCCCGGGCGCGCTCGGTCCCGGCGAGCCGGGCCACCAGGTGCAGCGCCATGTCGATCCCCGCGGAGACCCCCGCGGAGGTGATCACGTCGCCGTCGTCGACGAACCGGTCCTCCGCCCGGACCTCGATCGACGGGTCGAGCGTCCCGAGCCGCTCCAGCGAGGCCCAGTGCGTGGTCGCCGGGCGGCCCGCGAGCAGTCCCGCGGCCGCGAACACCAGCGAGCCGGTGCATACGCTGGTCATCAGCGGGACCTCGGCCCGCCAGGCGCGCACCCGGTCGAGGTGTGCGGCGTCGTCGAGCTGGGGACGGGTGCCGGCGCCACCGGGGTGGAGCAGGACCTGCAGCGGCGGCGCATCGTCGAACGAGTGGTGCGCCGAGACGGTGAGTCCCTTCGCGCACCGCACCGGCTCCCCCGAGCGCGACAGGCAGGAGACGGCCCAGCCGTCCTGCGGGTGGCGCGCGGCCCAGAACGCGAGCACCTCCCAGGGGCCGATCGCGTCGAGCTCCTCGACGTCGTCGAACAGGACGATCCCGATGTGGTTCATGCCGAGCTCCGTTCCGTGGACTCCCCGACCCGCCGTGTCCCTCACCGGGTCGTCGGGACGGGCCGGGGAGTTCCCCCGGTCAGCGCACGGTCACGACGCGGCCTTGCGGGGAAGCCCCGGCGGGTTGATCACCGAGGTCGTCACGGCCTCGTTGGTCAGCTTCCAGCGCTCGAGCACCTCGCCGTACCTGCCGTCCTCGATCAGCGAGTTCAGCGCCTCGTGAACCGGCCCGACGAGGCCGTTGCCCTTCTTCGTCATGACGGCGATGTCGGCCTGGACCGATCCCCCGCCACCGTTGACCGACCCGAGGATCTTCGTCTTCCCGCCGGTCGCGACGTGGTAGGCGACGCCGGGGTTGGGCCCGAAGTAGGCGTCGAGACGTCCGGAGTCGAGGGCGAGGTAGTAGTCGCCCTGGTTCTGGTAGTACTGGATCTTCGCCGGGGCCAGCCCGGCCGCCTTGTTCTGCGCGTCCCAGTCGAGGAGGATCTGCTCCTGGTTCGTGCCCGAGCCCACCCCGATCGCCAGACCGGCGATGTCGGCCGGCTTCTCGATCCTCTGGACCTTGCCGGCGGTGGGGCCCTCGAACGAGACGGTGTCGACGCGGTAGGTCGCGAAGTCGTACTTGTCCTTGCGCTCCTCGGTGACCGTCACGTTGGACAGCGCGGCGTCGTACTGCCCGGACTCGACGGAGAGGAAGAGGTTCTCCCAGGACGTCGGCTGCAGGTCCAGGCGCAGGCCGAGCTTGTCCGCGACGAGCTGGGCGATGTCCGGCTCGGTGCCGATCACCGTCCGGTCGTCGTCGGCGCGGAACGACAGGGGCGGGCTGCCCGAGCCGGTGGTCCCGACGACGAGCGTGCCCTTGTCCCGGACGGCCTGCGGGACCTTCGCGGCGATCGCGTCGTCCTTCTCGGCACGCACGCGGTTCTGCTCGGGGCTGGTGTTGACGGTCGCACCGGAGGCGGGCTGTGCCGCCTGGTCGGGGTCGGGTCCCGCGCAGGCCAGGGTGGCCAGGAGCGGGACCGCGACGACGACCGCGGCGAGCCGCAGGTGGCGCAACGGCCGGGGGATTCGGGACACGGTGGAACCTCTCTTCGGTGGACGGGTGGGGCGGTGGGTCAGGGCCAGGGGTCGGGGCCAGGGGGTCAGTGCAGGACCTTGCCGAGGAACGCCGCCGTGCGGCCCTCCCTCGGGGCGTCGAGCACCTGGTCCGGTGGCCCCTGCTCGACGATGCGTCCCTCGTCGAGGAAGACGACGGTGTCGGCGGCCTCGCGGGCGAAGCCGATCTCGTGCGTGACGACGACCATCGTCGTGCCGCTGCGGGCGAGGTCGCGCATGACGTCGAGGACCTCGCCGACGAGCTCGGGGTCCAGCGCCGAGGTCGGCTCGTCGAACAGCAGCAGCTTGGGCCGCAGGGCCAGCGCCCGGGCGATCGCGACGCGCTGCTGCTGCCCGCCGGACAGGCGCCGCGGGTACTGCTCGGCGAAGTCCGCGAGCCCGACCCGGCCCAGCAGCTCGCGTGCCTCGGACAGCGCCTCGGCCCGGGGCCGGCCCTGCGCGGAGATCGGCGCCTCGGCGACGTTGTCCAGCGCCGTGAGGTGCGGGAACAGGTTGAAGTTCTGGAACACGAACCCGATGTGGGTACGCTGGCGCAGGATGTGGCGTTCGGCCAGCTCGTGCAGCCGGTCGCCGGAGCGCCGGTAGCCGATCAGCTCGCCGTCGACGCCGACGAAACCGCGGTCGACCTTCTCCAGGTGGTTGATCGTGCGCAGCAGCGTCGACTTGCCCGAGCCGGACGGCCCGAGCAGGACCGTCACCTCCCCGGGGGCGACGGTGAGGTCGATGCCGCGCAGGACCTCCAGTGCCCCGAAGCTCTTGCGCACCCCGCGCAGGTCGACCATCGGCGTCACGGTCTGCGGCTGTGTGGCGGTCATGCCGTCACCTCCCGGTCGCCCGCGGGACGGACGGGCCGCCGTCGCAGCGCGGCCCGGACCTTCTGGATCGGCGTCGGCGGCAACGTCCGCGCGGCACCCTTGGCGTAGTGGCGCTCGACGTAGAACTGGCCGACCGAGAGCAGGGTGGTCAGCACGAGGTACCAGACGGCCGCGACCAGCAGCATCGGGATGACCCGTCCGGTCCGGGTGTAGATCACCTGTACCTGGTAGAAGAGCTCCGAGAGCGCCATGATGTAGACCACCGACGTGCCCTTGACCAGGCCGATCAGCTCGTTCGCGGCCGTCGGGACGATGGTGCGCATCGCCTGCGGCAGCTGGATGCGACGGAACTGGCGCCACCGCGGGACGCCGAGCGCCGCGGCGGCCTCGAGCTGTCCGGGGTCGATGCCGATGAACCCCGACCGCACGACCTCGGCGGCGTAGGCGGCCTGGTGCAGGGCGAGACCGAGCACGGCCGCGGTCACCGGGCTGACCAGGTCCATCGTGCCGATCTCGAAGAACGCCGGCCCGAACGGGATGCCGAAGGAGATCGAGCGGTAGAGCAGCGCGAGGTTGTACCAGAACAGCAGCTGCAGGATCAGCGGGACCGAACGGAAGATCCAGATGTAGGTCCAGCTGACCGAGCGCAGCAGGGGGTTGGGCGACAGGCGCATCACCGCGAGCACCGTCCCCAGGACGAACCCGATCACGATGCCGAGCACCGTCAGCTGCAGCGTGAGCAGCACCGCGCGCACGATCGACGGCGCGAACAGGTACTGCCCGACCGTCCCCCAGTCCCAGGCGGGGTTGGTCACCAGCGCGTTGACCGCCATCGCGACCAGGACGGCCACGACGACCGCCGACGCCCACCGCCACGGGTGCCGGGCGGGCACGATCGTCAGCGCGGCGTCCGGGTCGCCCGGCGACGGCGGGTCGGACGAGGTGGTGCGGGTGTCGGTGGACGACGCGGTCATGGGGTGCCCCCGTGCAGGTGCTTCTCGAAGGGATGCTTCCCGACCTCCTCGGGGTCGAGACGCCTGTCGTAGAGCGGCGTGTAGCCGGTGCTCAGGTAGAGGCCCTGCGCCTCGGGCTGCCGCGGCCCGGTCGTCAGGTAGATCCGCCGGTAGCCCCGCTGCGCGATCTGCGCCTCGAGCTCGGCCAGCACCCGCCGGGCCAGGCCGCGGCGGCGGTGCGCCGAGTCCGTCCAGATGCGCTTGAGCTCGGCCGTCCCGGGGTCCCAGCGGCGGAACGCACCGCCGGCCACCGGCACCCCGTCGTCGAGGATCAGCAGCAGGCCGCCGTCGGGCGGGGCGAACCGCTCGCGCTCCCGGGCCATCTCCTCGTCGAGGTCGCCGAGGGTGTGCCCGTAGCGCTGCCGGTACTCGTGGTCGAGCTCGACGAGCATGGGCACGACCAGCGGGTCGCTGTAGTCGACGCTCCGGATCTCGAGCGGGACGGCGGACATGGGGGTACTCCACGGGGACGTGCAGCAGCGACCCCGGGGACAGCTCGGGTCCACGGTGGACGGCACCACGACAGAGGGGGACGGACGGCGCGCGGCGGCGGCTCTACCGGCCGCGCGGGGGCTCTACCGACAGAGCGCGGCGTCGGTCCGGCACAGGTCGACGTGGCGCCGCCGTGTCCAGCGCACGGCGAGGAGCCGCTCTCCGCTCGACATGACCGACTCCCATCGAACCCGGCGGTAGCACCCACCTCGCCACGGTGGCGTGGGTTGCTGCGGTGTCGACGAGCCGGGACTCTCGACCGCTCACCGATGGTTCGAACGCACTGAACATGTCGTCCGATCGAGTTGTCAAGAGCGCGATCGCTCACTCGCCGTGACGCCTCGGCGCGGATGGGCCGGCGTGGCACGCGCCACAGGGACCGGGTCACGGGTGTGTTGACACCGTGGCCGCAGCGGCGAACTCTCGGTGGTGTGTCCTGCCGCTGCCCCCTGACGCGTCGCCGTCACGTGGATCTGCACCGGGTCACGGCCCAGGGCTGTCGCTGACGACGCCCGGCGCGTCCGCGCCCCGGCGCCGGGACCTCTCCCGGCGCGTTCTCCCAGGCTGTTCGACGTACCGCTCAGTCGTCCCCGCTCATCGGAAGGACTCCCGATGGCCATCGGGCCCACGTCCGGCTCGCCGGACCTGCATCTCGCCGTCGCACTCGCCGACTGCGGCTGGCACCCCGCCGCGTGGCGGGAGCCCGGCGCGCGCCCGCACGACCTGCTGACCGGCGGGTACTGGGCCGACCTGGTCTCCGAGGCCGAGCGCGGCCTGGCCGACCTCGTCACCGTCGACGACACGCTCGGCCTGCAGTCGTCGTCGCCGTTCCGCCCGGACTCGCGCACCGACCAGGTGCGCGGCCGCCTCGACGCGGTGCTGATCGCGAACCGGGTGGGCCCGGTGACCCGCAACATCGGGATCGTGCCGAGCCAGATCGTCACCCACACCGAGCCGTTCCACGCGTCCAAGGCGATCGCGACGCTGGACTACGTCAGCACCGGCCGCGCCGGGGTGCAGCTGCGGACCTCCGCCCGCCCCGAGGACGCCGCACTGTTCGGCCGCCGCGAGATCCCGGCGTTCGACCGCGACGCCCCCGGCGCCGACGACACCGGCCCGCTGGCCGACCTGTTCGACGAGGCCGCGGACTACGCCGAGGTCCTGCGACGGCTGTGGGACTCCTGGGAGGACGACGCCGAGATCCGGGACGTCGCGACCGGCCGGTTCGTCGACATCGGCAAGCTGCACTACATCGACTTCGACGGCGCCTCGTTCTCGGTGCGCGGCCCCTCGATCACCCCGCGCCCGCCGCAGGGACAGCCGCCGATCGCCGTCCTGGCCCACCGCACGGTCGCCTACCGCCTCGCCGGACGGGCGGCCGACCTGGTGTTCGTGACCCCGCGCGACGACGCCGACGCCGCCGGGATCCTCGGTGAGGTCCGCGACGAACAGGACCGGGCCGGGCGCGGCGCCGAGCCGGTGCACGTCCTCGGCGACGTGGTCGTGTTCCTCGACTCCGACGCGTCCGCGGCGCGCGAGCGCAAGGCACGCCTGGACGGGCTGCTGGGCCGGGAGCTGATCAGCGACGCGCACGTGTTCGTCGGGACGCCGGGCGAGCTGGCCGATCTGATCCTCAGCTGGCGGGCGGCCGGGCTCTCCGGTGTCCGACTGCGGCCGGGCGCGCTGCCCTACGACCTGGAACGCATCACCCGCGACCTGGTCCCGGAGCTGCAACGCCGCGGCGCCTACCGCACCGCCTACACGTCGGACACGCTGCGCGGGAACCTCGGCCTCGCCCGACCGGCCAACCGCTACGCGACCGCTCGATAAAGGGGAGATTCACCGTGCCGCGCAAACAGATCCATCTCGCCGCGCACTTCCCGGGCGTGAACAACACGACCGTCTGGAGCGACCCGGCCGCCGGGAGCCACATCGAGTTCTCCTCGTTCGCCCACTTCGCCCGCACCGCCGAGCGCGCGAAGTTCGACTTCTTGTTCCTCGCCGAGGGACTGCGGCTGCGCGAGCAGAACGGGCGGATCTACGACCTCGACGTCGTCGGGCGCCCGGACACGTTCGCGATCCTCGCCGCCGTCGCCGCCGTCACCGACCGCCTCGGCCTGGCCGGCACGATCAACTCGACGTTCAACGAGCCCTACGAGGTGGCACGGCAGTTCGCGTCGCTGGACCACCTCTCGGCCGGGCGCGCCGCGTGGAACGTCGTCACCAGCTGGGACGAGTTCACCGGGGAGAACTTCCGTCGCGGCGGCTTCCTGCCCCAGGAGAAGCGCTACTCCCGGGCCAAGGAGTTCCTGTCCGCGACCGGGACGCTCTGGGACTCCTGGGACGGCGACGAGATCGTCGCCGACAAGGACTCGGGCGAGTTCCTGCGTGACGGCGACCCCGGGCGGTTCGCGATCCGCTCCGACCAGTTCGACGTCACCGGGCGGTTCGCCGTCCCGCGCAGCCCGCAGGGCCGCCCGGTGATCCTGCAGGCCGGGGACTCCGAGGAGGGACGCGAGTTCGCGGCCTCGTCCTCGGACGCGATCTTCAGCCGGCACGCCGAGCTCGAGGCCGGCCGCGCGTTCTACGCCGACGTGAAGGGCCGCCTGGCCCGCTACGGCCGCGAGCACTCCGACCTGAAGATCCTCCCGGCCGCGACGTTCGTCCTCGGTGACACCGACGCCGAGGCCGCCGAGAAGGCCGACGTCGTGCGCTACCAGCAGGTCAGCGGCCAGACCGCGATCAAGTTCGCGGAGCAGCTGTGGAACCGCGACCTCTCCGACCGCGACCCCGACGGCCCGCTGCCGGCCGAGGACCCGATCGTCGGGGAGAACACGGTGTCCAAGGGCCGGGCCAGCGTCCGGATGTACCGGGACCCGATCGCCACCGCGAACGAGTGGCGCGCCGTCGCCGAGGCCAAGGGACTCTCGCTGCGCGAGGTCATCGTCGAGGTGACCGCGCGGCACACGTTCGTCGGGTCGGCGTCGACCGTCGCCGCGGCGATCGACGAGTCCGTGCAGACCGACGCGAGCGACGGCTTCGTCCTGGTCCCGCACATCACGCCCGGCGGTCTCGACGAGTTCGCCGACACCGTCGTGCCGCTGCTGCAGGAGCGCGGTTCGTTCCGCGCCGACTACGAGGGCACGACGCTGCGGGAGCACCTCGGCCTCAAGCCGTCACCGACCACCACCGACCCGACGGAGGTCTCGCCGTGAGGTTCCAGGTACTCGACATCGTCCCGCACACCCCGCACCCGGTCACGGGCGAGATCGTCTCGGTGCACGAGCGCCTGACACGCGTCGTGGACACGGCGGTGCGCGCGGAGAAGCTGGGCTTCGACTCCTACGCCGTCGGTGAGCGCCACCAGGGCGAGTTCGTCTCCTCCGCGCCGACCGTGCTGCTCGGCGCGCTCGCCCGGGCGACCGAGACGATCCTGCTCTCCACCGGCGTCACCGTGCTCTCGCTGCTCGACCCGGTCCGGGTCGCCGAGGACTACGCGACCGTCGACCAGCTCTCCGGCGGACGGCTGGAGATCGTCATCGGCAAGGGCAACGAGGACAAGCACTTCCCGATGTTCGGCCTGGAGCTGGCGAAGCAGTACGAGTACCTCACCGAGAACTACGAGCTGCTCCGACGACTGCTGCGCGAGACCTCGGTGGACTGGGACGGCATCCACCACACCGACCTGCACGGCGTCACCACGTTCCCCCGCCCGTTCGACGGACCGTTCCGGATCTGGCACGGCTCCGCGACGTCGACACAGGCCGTCGACCTCGCCGCGAAGTGGGGCGACCCGCTGTTCTCGGCGAACGCCCTGCAGCCGCGCGAGGCCTACCAGGTGCTGATCGACCGCTACCGGGAGAAGCTCGCCGAGCACGGCCACGACCCGTCGGTCGGCTACGTCGGGTCCGGTTCCGGCGGGCTGTTCCTCGCCGACACCGACGACGACGCGGTCGCCCAGTACCGCCCGATCTACGAGGCGACGGCGGCCAAGCTCGCCGCCGCCCACGCCGGGGACACCCGCAAGGGCAAGACGATGGCGTTCACGACGATCGAGGAGGCCGTCGCACACGGCCCCGCGCTGGTCGGGACGCCGGAACGGGTCGCGGCGAAGATCATCGACTACCACAAGAGCTATCGCCACGACGTCCAGTCGATCTCGATCAACCCGGTACTGCCCTACCCGCAGCAGCAGGAGGTCCTCGCCCGCTTCGCCGAGGAGGTCGTGCCCCTGGTGAGGCGGGAGATCACGACCACCCTGTGGGGCCCGGACGACCCCGGCCGCGCCTCGGGCCTGACCGGCTGACCGGGCGGGTCCGGCGCGGGGTGGGCGGCACCCTCGGGAGCCGCCCACCGCCGTTCCTCTACCGGGGTCGAGCCGCGGTCACCGGTGGTGGACCGCGGTTCGGAGGGGCCGATCGTCAGCAGGACTTCATGCCCCTGACGCTCGCCCAGCCCGTGATGACGCGTTCCTTCGACACCGTCTTGCCGGGCCCGACGGTGACGCACTCGCCGTCCGTGGTGCCGGCGATGTCGAGCTTGCGCTTGACCGTGCTGTTGTTGCAGTTCCGAATGGTGTAGTACACGATCTTCAGAGGACCTCCGGGAAGCTCGCCCACCTGATAGTCGAGTCCGCAGGGAGGCGTCGCCGCCATCGCTTCCGAAGCGGCGACGACGGCCATTCCGGACGTCAGGATTCCGGCGGCGGCCACCGTGACGGCAACCCGCTTGAACAGATTCTTCACATTCCACTCCTTATCGAAAAGGCCGCAGAAGGCGATCGGAGCGGCCAGGACGGGAACGGATCCTGTGCGACGTGATCGGGGCGAGAACCCCACGTCGATCCGTTGTGACGACGACGAATCTAGGCGGTTGTCACGGCCCGACAAGGGGCTTCACGGCTTCACCCCTTCACCGCCGACGGCAGCGGTAGGGTGATCTTGCCCGACCAGGAGGTCCGGCCCCTGAGGTGATCTTCAGCTGTGAAGAAGGCGAGCAGCTCCCTGTGAAGAACCATGAACAGGACCGGGTCGACGACGGTGAACGGCCTGGCGGCACGACCGAGGGGCGCACCCTGATCGCACGTCTGGAGCAGCTCCGGGAGCAGGCGGGCCGACCGACCGTCGAGGCGATCGCCCGTCACTCCGGCCGTTCCATGGGGGCGGTGTCGAACACCTTCAGCGGCACCGCGGTCTCGAGCAACGACACCGCGGATCGCATCGTCACAGCTCTCGGCGGAACCTTCGACGAGGAATGGCGGGCACTTCTCACGGCCGCCCGCGCGGAACGCGATGCGAAGAACAGGGACAAGAGCCCGGCACCGACGGAATCCGTGCCCGTCTCCCCTTCACGACCGACCGGGAACGGACCGAGCCGGCGCACCGTTCTGGTCACGGGTGGCGCCGTGCTCGCCCTTCTCGCCGCGGCCGCGATCGCCTTTCTCCCCGACTGGGGCCGGGACGATGCACGGCGGTCCACCGGCGGTGACGTCGAGCCCCTGGTGGTGACACGGGCCGGTCCGCTGGGACTGATCGTGCGGTCGTCCGGGATGCGTGACGGGGAACAGATCGGCAGCGCGGCAGAGGGGCAGACCCTCTGGGCGGAGTGCCGCGCCGTCACCGACTTCGACCCCCGCCCCGACACCGGGCAGGGCTCGAACTGGTACCGGGTCCGGTGGCCTAGCCCCGAGCCCGGCAAGGACTTCCTCAGCTCGACACCGCAGGACGAGTACACCGGCTGGGTCTACGGCGCGTTCGCCGCCCCGACGACGCCCGGAGGCGCGTCCGTTCCCCGGTGCTGACCGTGCCCCGCCGGAACGGGCCGGGCCGACGACGGCCCCGGCCGTTCGCGAACGATTCCCGCGCATTTCCAGCATTCGGCCCAGTCCGCGGGCCGATCCTGTTTCAGGCGTCTCACGAGTTGCGTTGTGGAGCAGGTGCACCTACCGTTCTCGGTGGGTCCGGAAAACGCTCTTCGATGTGCGGTCCGGCCTGGTGAAGATCATGTGACCATCGCGTCGCCGTCACACAACATCTGATCCCGACGATGGATCTCCACGCCTTCCGTAGCTGCGCTCATGGAGACGCGCTACCCCGCAGACGACACCACTGAGCTGCGACGATCGACACTCGGACCTGCGACGGTCCTCCGCCGAGGTTCAACGAGCAGGCTCGACGGCCGTTTCCCCCTCATGAACGTGCAGGTCGACGACCTGTACGTCGACAACGGTCTGCGACATCCGCCTCAGATCTCCTCGGCCTGCCACGAAAAGGTGGAGCGCGTCTCATGCAAGCCCTGAACAATGCTTTGTCGAGTTTTCTGTCGTTCCTGCCGCAGCTGGTCGGTTTCCTGCTGATCCTGATCATCGGCTACTTCGTGGCCCGGCTCCTGCAGAAGATCCTCTCCAAGATCCTGACGAAGGTCGGCTTCGACCGCCTCGTCGAGCGCGGCGGGGTGAAGAAGGCGCTGGACAAGAGCCAGTACGACGCCTCCGACATCCTGGCGCGGATCGTGTTCTACGCCGTGATGCTGTTCGTGCTCTCCACGGCGTTCGGCGTGTTCGGCCCCAACCCGATCAGCAACTACCTGGCCGCGATCATCTCCTACCTGCCGCTGGTGTTCGTCGCGATCCTGATCGTGGTCATCGCCGCCGCCGTGGCCGCTGCCGCCAAGAACCTGATCCAGAACAGCCTCGGTGGCCTGTCCTACGGCCGCCTCCTGGCCAACATCGTGTCCGGGCTCATCCTGGGCCTCGGCGTGATCGCCGCCCTCGACCAGCTCGGCATCGCGACGAACGTCGTCAACGCCGTTCTCTATGCCTTCCTGGCCGCCGTGGTGGGTATCGCGATCGTCGCCGTCGGTGGTGGCGGCATCGCACCGATGCGTGGCCGCTGGGAGAAGACCCTCGCCGCGTACGACCAGGAGAAGCCCCGGGTCGCCGACCAGGTCGCGAACGCGCCCGCGGTCGCCGAGCAGGCCCGCCTGGCCCAGGCGAAGACCCAGGACCTCGCCACCTCCGGCATCGGTCGCGACGGCACCGACGGCCGCGGCAGCTCGACCGGGACGCACCGCTCCTGATCTCCCGGGCGCGCAGTGACCCTGCCGTCCGGTGCAGCGTGCCACGCGGCTCTCCTGCCCGTGGCGCACACCGCCCGCCTCCCCGACCGGGGAGCGGACACCGCAACACCGTCGGCCGGGGACGCGTCCCCGGCGGACAGGGACGGACACACATGACGATCGCCGGCATCGACGACCCGAACGTACTGACCGGGGCCCAGGTCCACGGCACCGACGGCGACCTCGGCAAGGTCGACTCCGTCTACTTCGACAACGCCACCGACAAGCCGGAGTGGGTCGCGGTCACGAGCGGCCTGTTCGGCAGCCACGTGAGCCTGGTGCCGCTGCAGCAGGGCAGCTGGGACGGTCGCGCGCTGACCGTGCCGTTCGACAAGGCCGCCATCAAGAACGCGCCGCACCACGACCCGGACACCGCGATCAGCGAGACCGACGAGGCTGACCTCTACCGGCACTACGGGATGGACGCCGGCACGACCTCGGCGACCGGCCGTGGCGAGTCCGCCGTCGGTGACCGGTCCGCCGTAGACGACCGTCGCGACCGTTCCGGCGACGCCGGGATCCAGGGTCGCGACACCTCGGGCCCGACGACCGACGACGCGATGACCCGCTCCGAGGAGCAGCTCCGCGTGAGCACCGAACGGCGCGAGGTGGGCAAGGCCCGGCTGCGCAAGCACATCGTCACCGAGAACGTCTCGACCACGGTCCCGGTCTCGCACGAGGAGGTCACCCTCGAGCGTGAACCGATCACCGAGACCAACCGCGCCGACGCGCTGGCCGGCAAGGACCTCTCGGAGGAGACCCACGAGGTCACCCTGACCGCCGAGCGCGCCGTGGCCGGCAAGGAGACCGTTCCGGTGGAGCGGGTCAAGCTGGGCACCGAGACCGTCACCGAGCAGCAGCAGGTCGACGAGACCCTGCGCAAGGAGCAGATCGAGGTCGAGGGCACCGAGGGTGTCGACGTGACCGGCGACCGCACGACGACCGGCCGTACCGACCGGGACGCGGGCGGCGACCGGCGCTGATCCGATCGGTGGTCCGGGCGGTACGCCCGCCCGGACCACCGGCCCCCACGCCACGACACGCGCCGCACCCCGTGCGGGCCGACAGGGACGAGGACGACCCATGACCGCGACGGTCCCGATCGGCACGCCGGTCGCCGGAGCCCACGGGGAGCCGCTGGGCGCCGTGGCCACGGTCTACACCGAGGCCGGGACCGGGCGTCCGGTCTGGGCCGGGGTCGACGGGGCGCGCGGCACCGCCGTCGTCCCCCTCGACGGATCCACCTTCGACGGCACCACCCTGCACCTGCCCTACGGGGCCGACCACCTCCGCGACGCTCCCCCGCACGCACCGGGGACGACGATCGCCCCCGCCGAGGCCGCCGAGCTCACGCGCCACTACGGCGTCCGCCCGGCCGCTCCCCCGGTCGAGCCCTCTCCGGACGACGACGGCGTCCTCGTCCGCTCCGAGGAACGGCTGTGGATCGACCGGGCCTTCGTCGAGACCGGACGGGCCAGGATGGTGACCTCGGTCATCACCGAGAACGTCACGTTCACGGTCCCCGTGCGCCGCCAGGTGGTCCACCTCGAGTACGACCCCTTCCCCCTCGACCGGCAGCCGCCCAGCACCACCGGGCCGGCCCCCGACGTCCACGAGGTCGTGCGGTACGAGGAGCGCGTCCGCCTCGTCACCGAGGTCGTGCCGGTCGAACGGGTCCGGATGGTCACCCGGGTCGTCACGACCGAGCAGACCCTGCACGACCGCGTCAGCCACGAGGAGATCGAGCTCGACGAACCCGGTCCGGCCTGACGCACCCCTCCCGCCGGACGGTCCTCCCATCCACGACCGGAGAGCCCATGACCCAGCACGACCTCCCGAGCCAGGACCCCCGCCGGTTCCTGACGGTCAGCGAGGTCGCCGTCGAGCTGCGGATCTCCCGGGCCTCGGTCTACCGGCTCCTGCACGACGGCACCCTGGGCAGCAACCGGTTCGGCAAGTCCCTGCGCGTGTCCCGCGACGCCGTCGACGCCTACATCAGCTCCTCGGTCAACGGTGCACGACCTGCCGGGTCATGAGGCCCCCGTCCTGACGACAGCAGGTCGCCCGGTCCCCGTCGTGCACCCGTGGCGGGTCTCTGCTCGGGAGAGCGGCGTGGTGCGGGAAGATCACCGGAGTCGGACGACCGCGGTACCCCGGTCAGCTCCGTGAGTGCGATCTCGACGGTGGGGAAGGTACTGAACTCGCCGAGTACCTGCCGCGCCCGCAACGGCAGCAGATGCAGACGTCCCGAACAGCCGGCCATGTGGAGCCCCACACCGTGTCCGGCGGTGCTGTGCCGGGCGTGGCGGAGCACCTGCAGACCACCGGGTTCGAAGCTGTGGACGGCCTCGAGATCGACGAGCAGGTGGGTGAGGCGGCGGTGCCCCGAGCGGTGCAGCCGCACCTGCGCGTCGATCAGCCGCAGCAGGCCCGCCGCCGCGGCACGGTCGAGGTTCCCGGCGACCCGGATCATTCGCACGTGGTCGTCCGGTGCCTCGACCGCCATCCGGAACCGGTTCTCAGGCATGCCCGCCTCCCCGGCACGGCGCCGGTCCCGCTGACGACGGCGACCACCGCGGCCGGTCCGGAGGGCCGCCGTCGGGCGAAGGCCCGCTCGGTGCACGCCGGTCCGGCGTGGGGTGGCGATGGACGACGCGGTCCCCCGAGGAACCCGACGACGGCCGAACGGCATGGCATACCCGGAGCACAGCCCACCTCGCATCAGATCGCGTGCCGAACGCGCTTCGTCGCGCCGTTCGGGGGGCGGCTGTCATCTCAACCGGGACCAGGGACGGTAGGCGACACCGACATCGGCTTCAACCCGGGATCCGGCCTGGGGCACACCGACAATCGACACGGCCCACGGGATGGGACCTCCCCTGGACCGACCGGAAGGACCTGCGCTCGGCCGTCCGTCGGACTCGGGGAGTCCAGCACCGCGAGGACCTCGCCGGTGCAGTACGACGACATCGACGGCGCGCGCGTGCCATCCCCGGATGCCAGCATCGAGTACGACGTCGCCGCTCTCGGCCGGAGAACCGGTCGGCCCGGCGGCCGGCACGGGCCACGACGAGAGAGGTAGACCTGATGAAGGCGTTCCGGTTCGGCGTGGCGGCCGCAGCTCAGGACGGCGCGTCATGGCGGGACACCGCCCGCCGCGCCGAAGAGCTCGGCTACTCGACGCTGCTGTCCCCGGACAACCTGAACATGCCGACCCCGACCGCCGGACTCGCCATGGCCGCCGCCGTCACCACCCGGCTGCGCGTCGGCACCTACGTCTACGCCGTCCCACTCCGCACTGCACGAGCGGCGGCGTGGGAGGCCCACAGCCTCACCACCCTGACCGACGGACGGTTCGAGCTCGGTCTCGGCACCGGGTTGCCCTCGATGCGCCAGCAGGCCGACGAGCTCGGCCTGCCCTACGGCACCGGCCAGGACCGGCTCGACTCCATCTCCGCGACGCTCGACCACGTACGACACCTCGACGGCGACACCCACACACCCGTGATGCTCGCCGTCGGCGGCCCGAAGGCCCGACGTCTCGCGGGGGCGAAGGCCGACATCGTGACCTTCACCGGCAGCGTCCTGATCACCCGAGACGAGTTCGCCGGCCACATCGAGGACGTCCGCTCCGCCGCCGACGGCCGCGACATCGAGCTGGCGATGAACATCTTCGTGGTCGGCGAGCACGTCCCACCATGGATGGAAGGCTTCATCGGCGCCGACGCGCAGACCCTCATCGAGCACGACTCGCTGAGCATGATCCGCGGCAGCGTCGACGACATGGTCGACGAGCTGCAACGCCGCCGCGATCGACTCGGCGTCTCCTACATCAGCATCAACGAGGCCTTCATCGACGACTTCGCCCCAGTGGTCGCCCGCCTGACGGGACGATGACCCACCACCACACCCCGGACAGCGGCGCGCCGGGCGGTTCGAGGGAGTAGCCGACAGAACAGGCTCGTGGGTCCGGACGTGCCGACGCCGCCGCTGCGGTCCTGGTCGTCCGAGTCAGGGAAGTAGAACGAACGCATCGACGTGCCGCGGGCGGACGACAGAGAAGTGCCGACGATCGAGCGTGGCGACCTCAGTCAGTCCGAGTCTCTCGGTCAGCGCGATCACCGTCGCGTCGGTCGTGCCGAGCGGAAGGCCGGCGTACCAGGTCGGCCGCACGCCGGAAGTCTTCCGGAATCAGATCGACCGAGCGGAAGTCGCCGTCCGCGATCGAGCCGAGGAACATCGCCTCGACCTCGGCGCCGGCCTCCCGCGCAAGTAGGTAGCCGACCTCCGCCACGACCGTCGACGGGACGAGAAGCTCTCGCCCGGCGAGGTGCAGCCCGGTGAACAACTCAACACAGGTGTGCTGGTGGTCGTCGTCCGCCAGGGCTGCGGAGACGAGCGGTCCCGTGTCGCAGACGATCACGCCGGACGGCCGAAACCTTCGTCCAAGATCTCTTCAGCGCGGGCGGCGACGTCGCCGCGACCGGAGCGGCCGGCCCTGAAGAACGCGGGCGGCCAGGAACGGCCGCGCGCCTCGGCCAGATGCCGGCGTACGTCGGCGAGGGCCGTCGGAACTTGGTCTTCCGGAAGTTGCTCGACGAGCTCGCGCAACTCGTCCCGGTCGGCGCTCATACAGTGCACTTTATCGCGGCCGAGTCGCGGTCACGTCCGTTCGACCCCGCCCGCGCGTCGATCGCGTGCTGATCAACGGTGGACCACCGAACAGGGCCGATGACACCGCGCGATCATTGAAGGGGTTATGAGTCTCATGATCGCGCCCCGACGCGCCGATCTGCACAAAGTGGGGCGGGTCGGGTTCGAACCGACGACCTGACGGGTCTCAAGTTCGCTCGACGGCGGTAGTGACTTGTGATCATCCGACGGCATCAGTGCTGGTCAGCATCCAAGTTGATGTCGAGCGGCGATCTCGTGTGATCCGCCAACGGCGAACGTAAGCGTTGGCATTCTCGTTGGAGTCGTTGGAGACGATCATCCGGACGACGGACGACACCGCCGCCGGCTGCCGAGTCGGCCCCTTTGCATTTCAAGGCGCCGGCTTCGACGATGTGCGCGTCGGTGCCACAGATCGTCGACTACGAGATCCGCATGACGATGTCGGTGTCCGCGCGCAACTCCGGCATCGGGTGGTCACGGATCGTGAACTCCTTCGTTCGGCCTTGTCAGCGGCAGGGTGGTCAGGCGCCGGGACCGAGAAGCCCGAACTGCAGGTCAGGATCGCCCGTTGTCCAGGTGTTGGTCTGCTGCGAGCGACGTCCCATCGCCGAGACGCGATCGATCAGCTGGTTGCCGACCTCGAGCTGGCCCGGTTCCCAGCGCTTGAGCGCCTCGGTGATGTCGGTGGTCTCGGCGAGATGGTCGTGCAGGGTCCACGCGTCGTGGGCGGCCTTCGCGGTGCCGGCAGCCGCGTGTGGGCGGGCGGCGAACGCGGCGTCACCGAGGATCGCAACGCGCCCGTCGACCATGCCGGGGATCCGCGTGTCGAACACGACCTGCACGTATGGGTTCTCGGTCTGCGTCATAACCTCGGCCGCCGCGGGCGCGAGCTCGGCTGGGGCCGAGGCCTTGAGCTCCTCGATGACCCGGGGTTGCACCTGTCCCGCCGGGACGGAGACCGGGCACTCAAAGCCGCGCATGTCCGTCGTCAGTTCCTGCAGCGGCGCTCCGGCCTCGACATTGCGGTACCAGACGTAGTTCAGCAACCGTCTGCCCGGCTCGAGCTCTCCGTCCATGCCGGGGATCGTGTAGAGCACGACGTGCGTTCGGTCGCCGATGCTGTAGTTCAGCGCGTCGTCGAGTAGCGCGTGTGTTTCCGGGCTGACCTGGTCCTCGCGGACGGTTCCTCGCCAGCCGACGTAGCCGGAGTACTCCCGCTCCAGGTCGGGGAACAAGCGACGCCGGCCGGCCGAGCTGATGCCGTCGGCGAACACCACGAGGTCAGCCATCTCGCGGCGGCCGGACACGAACTGCAGCTCGACCTTGTCCGCGTCCTGGCTGAAGCCGCAGAAGCACTCGCCGAGGTGGTAGCGGTCCCGGTCGAAGTCCCCGAGCAGCGCGCGGTAGACCGATCCCCACGAGGTGTAGCGCCACTCGGCGGGAGACTCGTGCACGATCTCGTTGCCCGGACCGAGGTAGCGCAGGTGGTGGCTGCTGGTGCTGAGCTCGTCGATGCGGCGGGCGCTGTGCCCGTCGAACCACTTCATCGTGATCGGCTGGAGGACGATGCCTCCGCCCCGGTTGTCGAGCTGCTCCGGGTTGCGCTCGAACACGTCGACCGAGAAGCCGTGCCGTCGCAGCAACAACGCCGTGGTCAGGCCGCCGATCGAGCCGCCGACCACGATGGCGCGCGATCCGGTGTGCTGAATCACGGGCCAGTCCTCTCTGACGTGGTGTGAGAGGCCCATCGTGAGCGGGGGACGACTCCAGGACACTGTGGGGAGCCACAGCGATCGCGCAGCGGGCGGTGCTTTCCGACAGTCAGGACGTGTCGGTCGAGCCGAGAACGTCGTCCGCCATCAACGCGACGGTCAGCTGGAGGAGCGCCTCGGCGTTCTGCATCGACAGCCCGGTCAGCTCCTCGACGCGCTTGAGTCGCAGGCCGACGGTGTTCGGGTGGACGTACAGCTCGGTCGCGGTGCGGGCGACGTTCATGCCGTTGTCGAGATAGGTGCGGACGGTCCGAACGAGCTCCGCGTTGCGCCGGTCGTCGTGCTCGCGCAACGGGTCGAGCGTGAGCTCGGTGAACCGGCGCAGCTCGTGCGGGTCGTCGAGCTGCAGGAGCAGGCCGTAGACCCCGAGCTCCGGCAGCGCGATGGTGCGGTCGCGACTGCGAAGGCGTCCGAGATCGAGGGCGCCCCGAGCGGTGCGGACGGCCGGACGCAACTGGTCGACGCGATCCCGGCGATGACCGACAACGGCCGTCACGGTTCGGCCGTCGAGCACCCGGCGCGCGCTCGTCCGAATCAGGTCCGCAGCGTCGTGTGCGGCCGGTCCCCGACCGGGATCCGGCCAGAGGAGCACGACGTGGCCGCCCGAGGTGGTGACCAGCGGTCGTGGGTCACACCGGTCGGCGACCGTCTGCGCGACACCGAGGACGTGTCGGACTGCGTCCGGGTCGTCGTCCGGTGCCGCCACGACGACCGTGTGCGGTGACGTCAGGTCGTGGCCGAGAGGGACGGCCCGCGCCGCGACCGACTCGGCGTCGATGCCGGCCAGCAGATCGGTCAGCGGGTCGCCACGCAGCCTCCACTCGACGTCCGTCGCGGTCCTGCGGCGCAGGAATTCCAGGGCGCAGACGATCGCCGCGTGCTCCACCGCCCGCCGGTCCAGCTCGCTCAGCCCGTCGTCATCCCCAGGCAGCCCTCGCGCGATCACCTCCTCCCCCAGCATCACCGGCGCGGACAGCAGACCCGCGCCCGGCACGTCGGCGATCCCGGTCGAACCGAGGTCCGCCTCGACCGGGAGGGGGTCGCCCACCCCGGCATCGCCGACCGCCGCCCGGGCCACCACGGCACCGTTGCGGTCTGCGACCGCGACCGGACGGGACAGCAACCGCGCCAGCGCGTCCGCGACCCCCTGAACGCCACCGGCCCGGAGCGCAAGGGCCGTCAGCTCGCGGTGGATCTCCTCAGCCTGTTCGAGCAGCCGCCGCTGCTCGGTCAGCGACGCGATCAACCGGGTGCTCTGCAACGCGCTGGCAGCCTGGTTGGCGAGGGTCGCCAAGAGCGCGAGCTCGTCCGAGCCGAACTCGTGCACGACCCGCCGATAGCAATTGAGGGTGCCGACCGCCTCGCCCCGGACGAGCATCGGAATGGCGACGATCGCGCGGTATCCGTGCCGTGTCGCCTCGTGAGCCCAGGGCTCGAACGACGGGTCGGACTGGATGTCGGAGATCGGCACCGGCTGTTGAGTCACGAACGCCCGGCTGGACGGACCGTCGGCGGGCGGCCCGGAACCCAGGGCAATGGTGTGGCGATCGTTGACCGCCGCGACGTAGTCCGGCGACAGCCCGTGGACTCCGGAGATCACCAGCTTGCGCCGGTCGTCGTCGGAGAGGAGGACGCCGCTCCCCTCGTAGCCGGTCAGATCACAAGCCGTCCGTGCAATCAGATCCAGCAGGTGCGGAAGCCTAGTGCTGGCATTTACCGCAGCTGCGATCTTTCCGACCCCGGCAAGCCATGACGGATGTCGTGGTCGTTCTGAGTCCGCACAGTCCCGCTCCTCGCCCGACTCCCGATCAGACCCGGCGACGGCACCGTACTGGGAACACCCACTGCGTTGCAGCATTACTGTTGTGTACTCGGACAGTACGAGGGCCTCGTCGCGGCAGTAGCGTGCCGACAAGCCGGTGCGCCG
The DNA here is from genome assembly GCF_004217185.1 of Pseudonocardia sediminis. Lineage (NCBI taxonomy): Bacteria > Bacillati > Actinomycetota > Actinomycetes > Pseudonocardiales > Pseudonocardiaceae > Pseudonocardia > Pseudonocardia sediminis. The sequence goes on from NZ_SHKL01000001.1 coordinate 4,514,832, forward strand.
GCGCGCCATCACCACCACGGGCGGTCGGGTCCCATTCGGCCGCTTTTCGACACGACGATGGGACAGGCAATGAAGCCGCCTCGCTTCCTGTATTGCGATCCCAAAACGCTTGAGGACGCGGTCGCCCTCAAGACCGAGCACGGATTCGACGCGCTCGTGCCCGCCGGCGGGTAGGCCCACCAGGTCACCTCGACCGCTGGCGGTCGGTGAGCAGCGCCAGCCTGGTCCGCAGGGCCGCCTACGCCCACCCCTGCACCGGCACCGCGACGACGTCCTGGCCTACTTCTCCCACCGCGCATCCAATGGGCCCACCGAGGCCATCAACGGCCGCTCGAGGCCCTTCGCCGCAACGCCCTCGGCTTCCGCAACCTGATCAACTACCGCATCCGCTCCCTACTCCACTGCGGCGCGCTCGCACTCCAAATCCGGAAGAGCCGCAAGAGAGTGCGCCGGTCGTTCGCCGACTTGACCTGGTCGGGTCCCGGCGCCTCAGCTCGCCCCGCGCGCATCTTCGGCTTCCTGAATGACATCGAAGGTGCGCACGATATGGGATTCCATCTCTGCGCGCGCGGTCTGCTGATCACCGGCGTGCAGGGCGGCGCGGATGCGTTCGTGGTCCTCGTGGCGCTCGTCGAGGGCCGGGCTCAGCGGGTTCGGCGACCCGGTGGTGTTGATCAGGAAGTCGGACAGGTCCCACATCCGGCGGCTGGTCTCGGCCATGACCCGGGAGTGCGCCATCAGGTGGATGGCCTCGTGAAAGCGCCGGTTCCACAGCCGATAGCCCCGGGAGCGCGTGGCGACGTCGGTCTCGGAGCGCAGCTCGTCGATCTGGCGGCTGATCGCGTCCAGGTCGGCGAGCTGCTCGGCGGTCCGGCGCGTCGCGGCGATCCCCGCGATGCTGCCCTCGAACCCGCCGAACATGACGAAGAAGTCGCCGACCTCGTGCGGCTGATACGTCGCCACCCGGGTCCCGACCTGCGGAATGATGTCGATCAACCCGTCGCCGGACAGTCGCCGCAGGGCCTCCATGATCGGCTGCTTGCTCACGTCGAACTCGGTCCGCAACTCCGCCGCGGAGAGTTGCTCGCCCGCGGCGTAGCGGCCGTCGAGCAGCCGCTCCTTGAGCTGGTCGTAGACCGCGTGGCTGAGACGGCTCGCGCCCCGGTCGAGGCGGACGGTCTGCGGGCGGCTCACGCGCCGAGGGTAGCCGGGATCGTCGCCGGCGCGGGCGGTCGCGGAACTCATCAGGTTCTCCCCTTGTGGTGTTGCCAGCCCTAGCTCTACTGTGCTGCCAGCACGCTAGCATGTCAGCTACTCAACGTAGTCAGATCGATCTGGGCGAGAAGTTGGCGGGCTCGACGTGGCGCCGGGGGAGGTGGGCGGCCGAGGGTGGTCGCCCTGGGCCCGCGGGGACCGCGTGATCGGCACGAACCCATCCGCAAGGGAGCAGTCATGGAGTTCTGCGTCGGGACCTGCGCGAAGATCGACTCGGTCGGTCTGGCGAGACGGGCCGAGGACCTCGGAGCCAGCCACTTCGGTGTCGGGGAGGGGCCGCTGTTGTTCAGCGACCCGTATCAGTACCTGGCGCTGGCCTCACAGCAGACCAGCAGCATCAAGCTCGTACCTGGGTGAACGAGCACGTCGACGAGCTCGGCGAGGGCATCGCGAAGGCCTCCACCGACGCCGCGATGGCCTACCTCGGCGACCCGAGCAACCCGAACGCGCCGCACTACCTCAAGGTGGGGGCGAAGTACCTGCGCGGCCTGGACCCGGTGCACCGCCCGCTGATCACCAAGGAACTCGTCGACTACTGGTGACTCTACGGTACCCCGGACGAGCTGCTGGACGAGACCTAGCTGATGCGCGAGTCCGGCGTGGACATGTGCTCGGTGTTCCTGTCCAACCCGTTCACCACCGAGCGCGACATCGCCGACATCGGCTCGTCGATCCTCGCCCGCGCCTGACCGGCGACCCGGCCCAGACCGGGCCACCGGCCGCCCACACCGCGGCCCCGTCACTGAGCTTCCCCTCTTCAAGGGAGATCGTCATGAGTTTCGACTCCTCCCGTACCGCGGTGGTCGCGGTGCACTTCCAGAACGACATCGTCGGCCCGGACGGCGCGTTCGCCGGGTTCTTCCGCGCCGAGGTCGAGCGCACCGGCGTCATCGACTCCGCTGCCCGGCTGCTCGGCGGCGCCCGCACGGCCGGAGCCACCGTCCTCTACACCCCCGTCGCCTGGAAGCCCGGCTACGCCGACCGGAACGCGAACTCCCCGCTGCTCGGGATGGTCGCCCAGACCCAGTGCCTGCAGAACGGCAGCACCGGCGCCGCGATCACCGACGAGGTCATCCCCCGCGACAGCGACCAGGTCGTCACGCACAAGCGGGTCGGCGGGTCCTCTGACAGCGGCCTCGACGCCACCCTGAAGGCCGCCGGGGTGGACACCGTCGTGTTCTGCGGGGTCGCCACGAATGCCTGAGTCGAGGGCACCGCCCGGCACGCTTCGGACCTCGGCTACCGCACCGTGGTCGTCGCCGACGCCTGCTCGGCCGGCTCCGAGGCCGCACACCGCCTCGCTGGAGTCGCTGGGCCTGCTCGCCGAGATCACCACCACCGACGAGGTGCTGGCCGGGCTGTCCCAGCCCGCCGGCGCCGGTGTCTGAGCACCGCCGGGATCCGCCGTGCTGGTGTCCGCCGCGCGGACGCCGGCACGGCCCGGCCGCGCCTCGCGGCCTCGCGACTTCCCCTGTTCGACCTGACTGACCAGCCTCAGCTCGCTCGCTGACGGGCGGGTGACACGACAGTCGTGCCGGTTCCGTCCGGCCCGCCTCGAGAAGGTGCCATGGACTCAACGACGCTTCCGCCACCGGCGTTCACCCCGTTCACCCCGCGCGGGGGCTTCGACACGGATGTGATCGTCGTCGGTCTCGGCCCGGCCGGCGGTACCGCGGCGCTGGCCCTGGCGACCTACGGCGTGCGGGTGCACGGGGTCACGATGTTCCCGGGAGTCGCGAACTCGCCGCGCGCGCACATCACCAACCAGCGCGCCGTCGAGGTCCTGCGCGACCTCGGCATCGAGACCGAGGCCCGCAAGTACGCCACCCCGTGGGACCAGATGGGCGACACGCTGTTCACCACCAGCCTGGCCGGTGAGGAGATCATCCGCCTGCAGACCTGGGGGACCGGTGACCGCCGCTACGGCGACTACCTCAACGGCAGCCCATGCGGGATGCTCGACCTCCCACAGCCGCTGATGGAACCCATCCTGCTCAAGAACGCGACCGAGCGCGGCGCGATCATCAGCTACAACACCGAATACCTCGACCACGTCCAGGACGACGACGGCGTCACCGTCCGCTTCCGCGACACCCGCACCGGGCACGTGTTCAGCCAACGCACCCGCTACCTGCTCGGCTTCGACGGCGCCAAGTCGAAGATCGCCGAGGACGTCGGGCTGCCGTTCGACGGCGAGCTCGCCCGCGCCGGCACCGCCTACATCCTGTTCAACGCCGACCTGTCGCGCTACGTCGCTCACCGCCCGAGCATCCTGCACTGGATCTTCAACTCGAAGGCCGGCTTCGGCGAAATCGGCATGGGGCTGCTGCGCGCGATCAAGCCGTGGACGCAGTGGATCGCCGGGTGGGGCTTCGACATGGCGAACGGTGAGCCCGACCTGTCCGACGACGTCGTCCTCGCGCAGATCCGCACCCTGGTCGGCGACCCGGACCTCGAGGTCGAGCTGCTGAGCAAGTCCTGCTGGTACGTCAACCAGCAGCACGCACTGAACTACCAGTCCGGGCGGGTGTTCTGCGGAGGCGACGCCGTGCACCGGCACCCGCCGTCGTCCGGGCTCGGCTCGAACACCTCCATCCAGGACGCGTTCAACCTCGCCTGGAAGACCGCGTTCGTCGTGAAGGGCCACGCCGGCACCGGCCTGCTCGACTCCTACACCCCGGAGCGGGCTCCGGTCGGCGAGCAGATCGTCGCCCGCGCCAACCAGTCCCGCAAGGACTACGCCGGGCTGCGCGAGTGGTTCGCCACCGGCAGCGACGACCCCGTCCGCGACGGCCTGGTCAAACTCAAGGAGGCAAGCCCCGAGGGCGTCGCCCTGCGCGAACGCCTCTACGAGGCCCTCGAGTTGAAGAACACCGAGTTCAACGCCCACGGCGTCGAGCTCAACCAGCGCTACGCCTCCGGCGCCGTCGTCGACGAGCCCGGCGCCGAACCGGAGCAGTGGCTCCGCGACCGGGAGGTGTACCTGCAGGCCACCACCCGCCCGGGCGCGAAGCTGCCGCACGCCTGGCTGGTCGGGCCGGACGGCACCCGCGTGTCCACTCTCGACGTCGTCGGCAAGGGCGCGCTGACGCTGCTCACCGGTATCGGTGGGCAGGCGTGGAAACGCGCCGCACAGAAGCTCGACCTGCCGCTGCTGCGCCCGGTGGTCGTCGGTGAGCCCGGGACGATCGACCCGTACGGCAACTGGCACCGGATCCGCGAGATCGACGAGGCCGGCGCGCTGCTGGTCCGCCCGGACGGCTACGTCGCCTGGCGACACAGGACCGCCGTCTGGGACGACGCCGAAGCCCTCGACGCGCTCGAGGCCGCGCTCGAGGCGGTACTCGCCGCGCCGGTGCGCAGCCTCATCGAGACCGCAGCCCGCCGACCCGCCTACAGCACTCGGCCGGTGCCGATCACTGTGCCGCAGGCCAGCCCGACCGACCGGGACGACGCCACGATGGGAGAGACCGCGCGATGAGCACCCGCCCGTATACCAGTGTCTGGAACGACCTCAACCAGGTCGAGTTCAGCCAGGGCTTCCTGCAGGCCGGCCCCTACCGCACCCGCTACCTGCACGCCGGTGACACGTCGAAGCCGGTGCTGCTGTTCCTGCACGGCATCACCGGCCACGCCGAGGCCTACGTCCGCAACCTCGCCGCGCACGCCGAGCACTTCTCGGTGTGGGCGATCGACTTCATCGGGCACGGCTACTCCAGCAAGCCCGACCACCCGCTGGAGATCCCGCACTACATCGACCAGCTCAACCATGTCCTGGACACCCTCGGCGTGCAGAAGGCGAACTTCTCCGGGGAGTCGCTCGGCGGCTGGGTCACCGCGCGGTTTGCCCAGCAGCACCCCGCGCGCGTCGAGAAGATCGTGCTGAACACGATGGGCGGCACCATGGCCAACCCGAAGGTCATGGAGCGCCTCTACACGCTGTCGATGGAGGCGGCCAAGGACCCGTCCTGGGAGCGGGTCAAGGCCCGCCTGGAGTGGCTGATGGCCGACCCGACCATGGTCACCGACGACCTGATCCGCACCCGGCAGGCGATCTTCCAGCAGCCCGACTGGCTCAAGGCGTGCGAGTCGAACATGGCCCTCCAAGACCTCGAGACCCGCAAGCGGAACATGATCAGCGACGACGACCTGCGCGCAATCCAGGCCGAGGCGCTGGTGATCTGGACGACGAAGGACCCGTCCGGCCCGGTCGACGAGGGCGAGCGGATCGCGTCGCTGATCCCGAACGGGCGCCTCGCGGTGATGGACGAGTGCGGGCACTGGCCGCAGTACGAGGACACCCCGACGTTCAACCGGATCCACCTGGACTTCCTGCTCGGCCGCGGCGGCGAGCGCTGATGCCACTCGCTCTGGTGGCGACCAGCCACAGCCCGCTGCTCGCACACGCCGACCTCGACCCCGAGGTCAGCGCCGAGCTCGAGGCGACCTTCGAGCAGGCCCGCCGGTTCGCGGCCGACTTCGACCCGGACGTCGTGGTCAGCTTCGGCCCGGACCACTACAACGGGTTCTTCTACAACCTGATGCCGGCGTTCTGCGTGGGCTACGGCGCCGAGAGCATCGGCGACTACGGCAGCCAGGCCGGCCGCCTCGACGTCCCCGAGGACCTGGCCAAGGGACTGGCCGAGGCGGTCATCGGTGACGGGGTCGACCTCGCGGTGTCGCTGGACATGCAGGTCGACCACGGCGCGGTGCAGCCGATGGAGATCCTGTTCGGCGACATCCGCGCCAAGCCGGTCGTGCCGGTGTTCGTCAACTCGGTCGCGCCACCCTTCACCCCGCTCGCGCGGGTGCGCCGGCTCGGCGAGGCCGTCGGCCGGTACCTGGCCGGCCAGGACCGCAAGGTGCTGCTGATCGCTTCTGGTGGGCTCTCGCACGACCCGCCGGTGCCGCGCCTGGACACCGCCACCGCTCAGCAGCGCACGATGCTGCTCGGCCAGGGCGGCCCGATAACCCCGGAGGCCCGCCAGGCGCGCCAGCAGCGGGTCATCGACACCGCGAAGGAGTTCGCCGCCGGGACCGCGACCATCCAGGACCTGGCCCCCGAGTGGGACCGCGAGCTCATGGCGATCCTCGCCTCCGGGGACCTGTCGCCACTGGACGCGTGGACTCCGGAGGAGATGACCCGGATCGCCGGGAACTCCTCGCACGAGGTCCGCACCTGGATCGCCGCCTACGCCGCGCTCGCCGCCGCCGGCCCCTACGAGGTCCGGCACAGCTACTACCGGCCGATCCGCGAACTCATCGCCGGGTTCGGGCTCACCACCGTCGAGTCCCGCGCCCACCACTGACCAGGCCCGACCGCTCACCCGGTGGTCAGCCGACCACCGAGAGCGAAGCTGAGACCATGCGACCTGACTTGGCTCACGAGTGGATCGTCACGAAGATCAAGAGTCGCTGACCTATGGGTTCAGTTGTCGGGAGCGGCCGAGAGTGCGCCCTTAGATGCGGGTTCCCTTGACAACCGTCCCTAGTGGACGTGATGCGCGGGTGTCCGCGCCACCGCGCCCGCAACCCGCAGCCGCCGGTCCGGCCCGCCGCCGCCAGGCCGACGACACCCGCCGGGTCGACCGCACTGTCTCCGAAGGCGGGCGGTCGGTGCCCGGCTAAGGCCGCTTGGAATTAGCGATGGTTGACATCGACGCGCTCCGTACGCATACTCACCAGTGTGATCCGCGACACAGACTGAACGCCTGATGGCGTCTTACGTGGACTTTGTAGACCGACGCATATGTGCGATGTGGGCGCGCAATCCGGGTCGCGGATCGACTCTCAGCACTCAACCGTGAGGGAAGATGGACATGACGAACCTGCTGGCCGACCGGCGCGCGGTGACGGACGACCTCGACGTCCTGGTCGTCGGAGGCGGATTCTCGGGCATCTACCAGCTCGAGCGACTCCGGTCGCTGGGCTTCGCCGTCAAGGTCTACGAGGCTGGCTCCGACGCGGGCGGCGTATGGCACTGGAACCAGTACCCGGGGGCCCGGGTCGACACGGAGGCCACGCTCTACCAGTTCTCCGACGAGCGGATCTGGCGGGAGTGGAACTGGTCCGAGATGTACCCCGGTCAGGAGGAGCTGCAGGCCTACTTCAGGTTCGTGATCGACCGGCTCGACCTCGCCGGCGACATCCGGTTCAGCAGCCGGGTCATCGCGGCCCGGTTCGACGAGGAGACCGACCGGTGGACCGTCGAAACGCGCGACGAACGGACCGGCGAGACGTTCCTCTCGCGGGCGCGCTTCCTCCTCCCGATGCTGGGCACGGGCTCCAAGGCGCTCTACCCGGACTTCCCCGGGCTCGCGGACTTCCAGGGCGACTCGTTCCACACCTCCCGGTGGCCCAAGAACTACGACATGACGGGCAAGCGGGTCGCCGTCATCGGGACCGGCGCCAGCGGCGTCCAGGTCGTGCAGACGATCGCGCCGGACGTGGCGCACCTGACCGTCTTCCAGCGCACGCCGGCCACCGCCATCCCGATGTACTCCCGCAAGCTCGACGCCGCGGCGAACGACGAGCTGCGTCAGCGGTATCCACACCTGTTCGAGTACCGCGAGACGACGTTCGCCGGACTCGAGTACAACGTGATCTTCACGCCGACGGCGGAGGTGTCCGACGAGGAGTTCACCGCGACGCTCGAGGACCTCTGGTCGAAGGGCGGCCTGCACATCTGGCTCGGCGGCTACGCCGACATGTTCTTCAACTCCGATGTCGGCGACCGGATCTACGCGTTCTGGCGCGAGAAGACGCTCCCGCGGATCAAGGACCCGGCTCTCGCGGAGAAGCTCGTGCCTTCGGTCCCGCCCTACCCGTTCGGGACGAAGCGCTGCCCGCTGGAGTGGACCTACTACGACGCGTTCAACCAGGACAACGTCGAGCTCGTCGACCTTCACGAGGCCCCCATCCAGGAGGTCACCCGGAACGGGATCCGCACCGCGGACGGACGGGAGCACGAGTTCGACGTGATCGTTCTCGCCACCGGCTTCGACTCGTTCACCGGCGGCCTGACCGACATCGACGTCCGCGGCACGGGGGGCGAGTCGTTCGGCGACGCGTTCCGCGAGGGCACGCGGACCGCTCTCGGCCGGGCGACGGCCGGATTCCCGAACATCCTCTACGTCTACGGACCGCAGAGCCCGTCCGCGTTCTGCAACGGCCCCACCTGCGCCGAGCTCGAAGGCGACTGGGTCGTCGACTGCCTGGTGCACCTGCGCGACAACGGTCTGACCCGGATCGAGGCCACGCCGGAGGCCGAGCAGGAGTGGAACGACCACCTCGGGGCGCTGGCCGCGGCGACGACCTTCCCTCTGGCCAACTCCTGGTACATGAACGCCAACGTGCCCGGCAAGAAGACCGAGCTGCTGGCCTATCCCGGCGGACTGCCGCTCTACCTGGAGAAGTGCAGGGAGTCCTCGGACCACGGCTACGCGGGTTTCGTCCTGTCCTGAACCGTCGCGCCCGCTCGTGGCGCGATCGGTGATCGGTCGATCTCTCTGGTGATGGGTGGCGTTGTGCAGGACTGGGAACACATCGACTTCGCGGTCGAGGACACGATCGGTCAGGTCTGGATGGACAGACCGCCGGTCAACGCCGTGAACGGTGCGATGTACCTCGAGATCAAGCGGTTCTTCTCCGACGTCGAGACGCATCTCCCACAGGCACGGGTGATCGTTCTGCGTGGCCGGGGACGGCACTTCTGCGGCGGGAACGATCTCGCCGAGTTCCAGACGATGACACCGGGGAACGCGGCGGAACGGATGCGCCTGGTACGCGAGGCGTTCTGGGCCATCTACGACTGTCCCGTCCCGGTGATCGCCGCAGTGCACGGAGCCGCGCTCGGCACGGGTCTCGCCATCGCGGCGTCCTGCGACCTGGTGGTCGCCGCCGAGGGCGCCCGGTTCGGGCTTCCCGAGGTGAACGTCGGCGTGATGGGCGGCGCCAAGCACCTGTCGCGGCTGGTTCCGCAGGGTGTGGTGCGCCGCCTCCACCTGCAGGGCGATCCGGTTCCGGCCGCGGAGCTGCAACCCTACGGAGGCATCTGCGAGATCGTTCCCGAGGATCAGCTCGACGGGGCGGCACGCGACCTCGCGCGGTCGATCGCCCGGCACAGCCCCGCCGTGCTGCGGTTCGCCAAGCGCAGCCTCAACGCTATCGAGTACCTGCCCCTCAAGGAGGGGTACGAGCTCGAGCAGGGGCTGACCGGCGAGCTCTCCGCGTACGCTGACGCCAAGGAGGCCGTCAACGCGCTCGTCGAGCGGCGCGCGCCCGTGTACACGGGGCGGTGAGATGACCGCGATCGCCGCGCCGGCTTCGGCCACCGAGCTGGAGGAGTACCGCGATCGGTGCCGCTCCTGGCTCGCCCGGACGTCCATCCCCCGGGCGCCGTTGCCACTCGCCGAGCGCTTCCGGGTCCTGCGCGAGTGGCAGCGCACGCTCCACGCCGCCGGTTGGCTGGGCATCGCCTGGTCCGCGGACGCCGGCGGGCAGGGGCTGTCCCACCTGCACCAGCTCGTGTTCGCCGAGGAACTCGCGAGAGCACGCGCGCCCCAGCCCATCGGGCTCATCGGGCTCGAGGTGGTGGGACCGTCCATCGACCGGTTCGGCACCCCGAGCCAGCGCTCCGAGCTACTCCCCCGGTTGCTGTCCGGGGAGGACATCTGGTGCCAGGGCTTCTCCGAGCCGGACGCCGGATCGGATCTGGCGTCGCTGCGCACACGCGCGGAGGTCGACGGCGACGACTTCGTGGTGTCGGGGCAGAAGGTGTGGACCAGTTGGGGTCACCTGGCCTCCTGGTGCGCCATGCTCGTGCGCACCGACCCCACCGCACCGAAGAGCCGGGGCATCAGCTACCTGCTGGTCGACATGTCCTCCCCCGGCATCACGACCCGGCCGCTGACCCAGATGACCGGGGACCAGGAGTTCTGTGAGGTGTTCCTTGACCGGGTGCGGGTGCCGCGCGCGAACCTGGTCGGTGAGCAGAACGGCGGATGGGCGATCGCGCGGCACACGCTCGGAACCGAGCGCGCCGCCTACACGCTGCGCCGCCGTGTGGAGTACGAGGTCGCGTTGCAGGACGCGATCCACGAGCTGGGCGCGTGCCGGACCCGCGACGCCGACCCCGCCCGGGCATACCGGGTCCGGGCCGCCGTCGGTCGCTCGCACGTGGCGCTGAGCGTTCTGCGAGCACAGACCCGCAAGACCGTCGACAGGCTGGCGGCGGGAACCGGGCCGGTGGCCGACGACTCGGTCGACAAACTGCTGCTCAACCACGTCGAGCAGCAGGTCTACGGCTCGATCGCCGAGCTGCTCGGGCCCCTGCGGGCCGCGCCGGACAGCCGTCCGCTCGGCCTCGATGCGACCCGCTGGGCGCACGACCGCCTGTACTCGCGAGCAGCGTCGATCTACGGCGGAACCTCGCAGATCCAGCGCAACATCATCGCCGAACGGCTACTGGGGCTTCCTCGTGACTGACTCCGTGACGACCGAGGTCGAGCAGACGGTCGACGCCTACCTGACGCGGTCCTTCGATGCGCAGCGCAGGCTCGCACTCGTCGACGCGCGCGCCTGGGACCCGACCTTCCTCGACGAAGTGCAGGCCCTCGGCTGGTTCGCGCTGGCCGTTCCCGAGAGTGCCGGTGGCCTGGGGATGCCCCTGTCCGCCGCGGGCGCGGCGATGCTGCCGCTCGGCCGGCATCTCGTGCCGGGTCCGATGATCGAGCAGCTCGTCCTCCCCGCGCTGCTGCTGCGCCACATCGACGAGGGTGACGCGCGCCGCGCCGAGCTCGCCGGTGCCGTCGTCGCGCTCGTCGACCCGGAAGCCCACGGGAGCTGGTCGCGGGACGGCGACCGGGTGCGGGTGCGGGACGGGCATCTCAGCGGCGACCTGACGGCGGTCCGGTTCGGCCGGGAGGCCGATCTCCTGGTGGCCGTCGCCGACTCGCCCGACGGGCCGCAGGTGCACCTTCTCGGGTCCCGCAGCGCCGCGGTCACCGTCCAACCAGCGGCGAGCGCTGACCCCACCGCGAGCCTCGCCACGGTCACGTTCGTCCCGCAGGCCGGAGCGCCGGCCGAGCCGGTGCTCGCCGGTCGGGCGGCCGAGCGTTTCCTGACCGAGATGCGCGCGTGGGCCCGGATCCTGGCGGCGTGCGAGCTCTCCGGCATCGCCACCGCGCTCCTCGAAACCACCACGGCGTTCGTGCAGGTCCGGGAGCAGTTCGGTCGCCCGATCGGCTCGTTCCAGGCGGTGAAACACGTCCTCGCCGACATGCACGCGCTGGCCTGCTCGTTGCGCAACGTGTGCGACAGCGTGCTGGCCGATGCCGTCTCGGCCTGCCCCGACGACCTCTCCATGCTCGCGGCCGTCGCCAAGGCCTTCGCCGCGGACGCCGCCCTCGAGGTCTGTGAGAGCGCGGTCCAGATGCACGGGGGCGCCGGGTTCACCACCGAGACCGACCTGCATCTCTACTACAAGCGGGCCCTCGCGCTGCGGGCCTGGTACGGCGACCACGAGGAGCTCGCGCACCGGATCGGCGACGCCCTGCTCACCGGGTCACACGTACACGAGTCCCGGAACGTGTCGTGAGCACCGGCGCCCTCGGTCGTCGCCGCCCCCACCCCGACCGCGCCGCCGCGTACGACGCGACCGGCCTGTGGGAGGGCACCCGCGTCGACAGCCACCTGCGTACGGCGGCACGACGGCACCCGGACCGGCGGGCGCTCGTCGACCGTGCCGGCGAGTGGACCTACGGCGCCCTGGACCGCGAGGTGGACCGATGGGCCGCCGCCCTGCTCCGGCACGGTGTCGGGCCCGGCGATGTCGTCTCCTGGCAGCTGCCGAACCGGTGGGAGGCAGTGGTGCTGCACCAGGCGACGCTGCGGCTCGGCGCCGTCAGCAACCCGATCATCCCGATCTACCGGCATTCCGAGGTCGCCTTCATCCTGCGCCAGGCCCGTTCGGAGATCCTCGTCGTGCCCGCGACGTTCCGTGGCTTCGACTTTCCGGCCATGGTCGGTGACATCCGTTCCGAGCTCCCGGACCTCGCCACGGTCGTCGTCGTGGGTGGCCGGGCACCGGACGGGACCCTCAGCGTCGATGAATTCCTCGCCACGACCGAGGCCGACCCGCGGGCGGGTGACCCGCCGTCCGATGCCGACGCGATAGCACTGCTGCTGTACACCTCGGGGACGACGTCGGCCCCGAAGGGTGCGCTGCACACCCACGACACGCTCGACTACGAGAACCGCAGCATGATCGAGTTCTTCGGTCTGTCGAGCTCCGACGTGGTGTTCATGCCGTCCCCGGTCGCCCACATCACCGGTGTCCTCTACGGCCTGCAGCTCCCCTTCATGCTCGGTGGCGCGGTGGTCCTCCTGGACGTCTGGGAACCCGGCGTCGGCCTGGAGCTGATCGAGCGCCACGGATGCACGTTCGTGGTGGCGGCCACGCCGTTCCTGCACGGACTGGTCCACCATCCGTCCCGCACGCCCGAGGCGACGCGCACGCTGCGAACGTTCGCCTGCGGGGGTGCCGACGTGCCGCCCGAACTCGTCCGACGGGCGGCCGAGGACCTCGGCTGCCTCGTCAGCCGCGTCTACGGGTCCACCGAGTTCCCGACCGCGACCAGCACCAACCTGTCCGACCCGCCGGTCAAGCGCGCCCGCACCGACGGGCGAGTGATCGGCGCGGCGCAGGTGTCGGTGGTCGACGACCGGGACCGCCCGGTTCCGCCAGGGGAGCCGGGTCACCTGCTCGTGCGGGGCCCGGAGTTGTTCGTCGGCTACCTGGACGAGTCGCTCGATGCGGAGTCGTTCACCCCGGACGGCTGGTTCCGCACCGGGGACCGCGCCGTCGTCGACGACGACGGCTACCTCGAGATCACCGGTCGGCAGAAGGACATCATCGTCCGCGGCGGCGAGAACATCAGCGCCAAGGAGATCGAGGATCACCTGTTCGAGCACCCCAAGGTGGCCGACGTCGCCGTGGTGGCGGTGGCCGACCCGGTGCTCGTGGAGCGGGCCTGCGCCGTCGTCGTCCCGCGACCGGGTGCCGAGGTGGAGCTCGGAGAGCTCACGGCCTGGCTCGTCGAGCGCCACCGCATCGCCGTGCAGAAGCTTCCGGAACGCCTGGAACTGGTGGACGAGCTGCCGCGCACCGCCAGCGGGAAGGTCCAGAAGTTCAAGCTGCGCGACCGGCTCCGCCGCTCGGGGGTCGCCGTCGCCCCGAACCGGTAGCCCCGAACCGTCCCCACCCGCCGTCCCGTCTCGCCTCAGGAGGAACGATGAAGATCCACTCGAGCAGTCCGTTCTCGACCGGACACCAGTTTCTGGAAGCCCCGCGCTGGCACGACGGCCACCTGTGGGGCAGCGACTTCTTCGCCCAGCACGTCGTCCGGTTCGACGAGGACGGTTCGCACCGGTCGATCGCCAAGATCGAGGGGTCTCCATCCGGACTGGGCTTCCTCCCCGACGGCTCGGTGCTGGTCGTCGCGCAGGCGGCCGCCACGGTCCTGCGGATCGCGCCCGACGGCACGACCACCGAGTACGCGGACTTCAGTGACATCGCGACCGGTCTCGGCAACGACATGCTCGTGTCGCCGTCCGGCCACGCCTACGCCGGCAACTTCGGCTTCGCCCTCGGCTCCGAGGATCCGAGGACGACCAACCTGGCCCACATCGACCCCTCCGGCCGTGTGCAGCGGGTCCCCGGCGAGGTGCTGTTCCCCAACGGCGCCGCGCTGACCGCGGACGGGCGGACGCTGCTGCTGGCCGAGACGTTCACGCACCGCATCAGCGCGTTCGACGTCGCCGCGGACGGGTCGCTGTCGAATCTGCGGACCTGGGCTCAGCTGCCGGACACCTACCACCCGGACGGCATCGCGCTGGACGGCGACGGCGGCGTCTGGTTCGGGAACGCGCTCACCCTGGGCGACGACAGCGGCTTCTACCGCGTGGTCGAGGGCGGCGACGTCACCGACTGCGTGAGCACGCCGGGCACCTGGGCGGTCGCCTGCGCGTTCGGAGGTCCCGGGCTCGACGTCCTGTACCTGATGTGCAACACGACGACCCTCGAGGACTTCCACGAGGGCCGGTCGACCGGATCGGTCGCGACGGCGTCCGTGGGCCGCACCGGCGTCACGCCGGCGGGCGCGGGCTGACTCCGGGGGCCGGGGCCGTCGGGTCGGCCCGGCGGCCCGCCCCGACCACCGCCACCTCCTACGATGGGCCGGTCCGCCGCAGGGAGGGAAGCGATGAGTACCGCAACCGCACGCCCGGCGGGTGACGGGCGTGCCAGGCGGCCCAAGTCCCGACGGGCCGACATCGGCGAGGCCGCCAGCGACCTGTTCGCCGCCCGCGGCTTCCACTCGGTCCGGATGGACGACATCGCCCGGGCCAGCGGCATCACGGCGCGGGCGCTGTACCGCCACTACACGAACAAGCAGGCGCTGCTGGCCCACGTCGTGCACTCCGACCAGGCCCGCCTCGTCGACGTCCTGACCCTGCTCGGGGAGAACCCGCCACCCGATCCCGAGGCGGGACTCCGAGCACTGATCGACGCCGCCCTGCAGAGCCGGCGCCTCTCGTTGCTGTGGCAGCGTGAGGCCCGCCATCTCGGCACCGACGACTACGTCGCGGTGCGGGCGCGGACCCGGTGGATCGCGGACCGGGTCGCTGCCATCATCATCGCCCCGGCCAGGCCCGACCTCGACCCGTTCCTGTCCGAGCTGCGTAGCTGGGCGGTCGTCGGCCTGGTGACCAGCCCGGGCCACTTCGACACCAGCCTGTCGCGCACCCGCCTGGCGGAGCTCCTGCTCCAGGCGGGCCTGCGCATCGTCGCAGGCACACCGGTGGAGGGCCCGCGCCACGACCGGCAACCGCCGGTCGATCGCGCACCGACCGCGCGTCGGGAGCTGCTCATCCGGTCCGCGGCCCACGCGTTCCGCAGGCACGGCTACGGCGGCGTGGGCATCGACGAGATCGGGCGCGAGGCCGGCGTGGTCGGGCCCGCGCTCTACCGCTACTTCGACACGAAGGCGGACCTCCTGGTCGCCGTCGTCACCCGGTTCGACGAGTGGCTGGCGCTCGAGACCGCCCGAGCGCTCCGCCGGCCCGTCCCCGACGGCCGGGTCATCCACGAACTCGTCGACGGCTACGTCCGGCTCAACGCCCAGGAGACCGACGTGGCCTCCGTCTCCGTCACCGAGCCGCTGTACTTGCCCGCGGACGTCGGAGAGCGCCACGACCGGCTGGCCGGCGACCACGCGGGCGAATGGTCACGCTGGCTGAGGCTGACGCGCCCAGACCTGTCCGATCCCGAGGTGGCCGCGCTGGTGCACGCCGCGCGAACGACCATCGACGGAATCGTCCGGATCCCACACCTGCAGAACGAACGGCGTCTCCAGCCGGAGCTCGCGCGCCTGGCCGACGACATCCTCGGTGTATCGCCGTAACGGAGCGCCACACGGGGAGCCTCGGCCGCAGTTCGCTGACCCGGGTCGTCCTCCGACCCGGGCCCGACGTGCCGGGCGGCGGACTCACACGTGGACGACGACCGGCCCGCCGTCGGTGGTCACCGGATAGCTGCGTACTCGCACGCGGTCGGGGTCGGTCCACGACCGCCCGTTGCGGACATCGAACTCCCACCGGTGCCACGGGCAGCGCAGGATCTCCCCGCGCCGGTCGTAGTGGTACCGGCCCGGGCCAGGTGAGGTGATCGCGCCGGTCAGGATGCCCTCGCACAGCGGCGCACTCTCGTGCGGGCAGGTGGTGCGCAGCGCGACGTAGCCGTCCGGAAGGTGGAACACGCCGATCGACCGCCCGTCGACCTCGACGATCTTGCGACCCCCGACCGGGATCTCGTCCGCCGCGGCGACGACGACCCCGCGCGACCCCGGTGGCCCACTCACGACGTGAACCGGTACTGCGCCCGGGCGTTGTCGACCATGATCCGCTGGTGCAGGTCCGCCGGTACCCGGGTCCGGAACGCACGGTGCGGGTTCTCGAAGTCCCAGTGCGGGTAGTCGCTGGAGAACATGAGCACCTCCTGCCCGATCTCGCGCAGGAGCGGAACCAGGTCGCCGGGGCGCTCCGGTTCCTCCATCGGCTGTGTGGTGATCCGGACGTGGTGGCGCAGGTAGTACGACGGCGGGTGCGCCAGGTCGGGGACCTCGTCTCCCAGCCGTTCCTGCAGCGCGTCGAGCCGGGCCATCAGCGCGGGCACCCAGGCGAACCCGCCCTCCATCAGCACGACACGCAGGTCGGGAAACCGGTCGAACACGCCCTCGAAGATCAGGCTGATCAGCTGGGCCTGAAACGCGACCGCGAGCCCGGTGTGGTCCTCGATGTAGTAGGACGGCCAGCCCGACGCGGTGATCGGTCCGGGCGTGGTGGACGCCGCGTGGATCCCGACCGGCAACCCGGCCCGGCAGGCCGCCTCGAAGATCGGCCGGTAGTGCCGCCTGCCCAGCGGGGCCGACGTCCGCGGGTACAGCAGAACCTGGACGAAACCGGGGTGCGCCGCGGCTCGCTCGATCTCCGCCGCGGCCAGGTCCGGGAACTCGAACGGGACCGTCAGCGAGGCCCGCAGCCTGGCGTCGCGACCCAACCAGTGCTCGACCTGCCAGTCGTTGACCGCGGCGGCGAGCGCGGCGCCGAAGTCGGCGTTGCGCTGTTCGGGTGCCCGGTACAGGCAGTTCAGGACCGCGTACTCGACGTCGTAGGCGTCGAGCAGCTGCGCGCGCATGAACTCCAGGTCCGAGCCCGGCAGCCCGCCAGACGGCGGCCAGGCGTCGTGCCTGCTCGCGAATCGCGCTGCCTTCGGGTAGGCGTGGCCCCGCGTGAACGGGGAGAACGTCCGCGAGCCCACCTGTTCGAGGTGCCGTCGCCACCGCGCCGACAGGTAGGGCAGCAGCGCCGAGTCGGACGCCACGGCGTTGTGCACGTCGCAGTCGATCATGCGACCTCCTCCGGCAGGCCGTACAGCTCGGCGGCGTTGCCGTGCAGTACCTGTGCCCGCTCGGTCGGGGACAGCTGACCCAGCAGCGTGCCCGGCCCGTCCGCGTGATGCCAGTGCGGGTAGTCGCTGGCGTGCAGGAGCATCCCCGCCGAGCCGAGCTGGGAAAGGAAGCGGTCGACCCAGTCCCGGTCGGCGCCGGGCGGGGCGTCGAACGGCGCCACGGACAGCAGCACGTGCTCCCGGATCAGCCGGGACGGCGGCCGGTCCACCCAGGGCACCTCGCGGCGCAGCGCCTTCCAGTTCTTGTCGAACCGCCACAGCAGCGAGGGCAGCCAGGTGACCCCACTCTCCAGCAGCACCACCCGCAGCCCGGGGTGCGTGGCGAACACGCCCTCGGCGATCATGCTGGTGAGCTGCGACTGCAGGGTGAGCGCCGCGCCCGCGTAGTCCTCGATGTGGTGCGACGGCCAGCCGACCGGCGAGAGCGGGTCGGCGCCACCCACGCCGGGGTGGATCGCCACCGGCCGGCCCGCGGCCACGGCCGCGGCGTAGATCGGCCAGAACGCGCGCTGTCCCAGCAGGGCGGCGCGGCGGCCGGAAGCAGGACCTGGACGAAGCGTGGGTCGCCGGCCAGCCGGGCGATCTCCCCGGCCGCGGCGGCCGGGTCCCGGAGCGCGACCACGATGGACCCGCGGAAGCGCGGATCCGCGGCCAGCCAGCGCGCGGCCAGCCAGTCGTTGAGCGCGGCGGCCATCGCGGTCGACCACTCCGGGTCGTGCAGTGCCTGCACCGCGTACAGGCAGTTCAGGACGGCGTGGCCGGCGCCGGGACGGTCCAGCACGTGGGCCCGGACGAGATCGGGGTCGGTACCGGGCGGGGCGGCACCCTGCCGGGACTCCGGCGAGGCGGACAGCGGGGCGCCCGGCGGGTAGAACGCGGGGTCGAAACCCTCGACGCCGGTCTCCACGCACTGGTCCACCCACCGGTCGGGCAGGAACGGGAACAACGCGGACAGCTCCGGCACGGCCGGGTGCACGTCGCAGTCGATCGGGGCCAGGCCCGGCATGCCCTCACCCCGCGCCGAGCCGGCGGAACGACCACATCTGCGGGCCCCGCTCGACCTCGAGCCCGAGCTCCCAGGACGTGGCGGGCGGGCCGGCCTCCCGGCGGAAGGACGCCGTCATCCGCCGGGCCAGTGCCGGGTCCGCCGCCAGCGGGGCGGCAATCCGCAGTGCCAGGTCCTCGACCTCGGCGTCGCCGACGGCGTCCCAGGCGAGGCCGAGCCCGGCCGCCCGCGCGCCGTCGATCTCACGGTCGAACAGCCCGACCGCGGCAGCGGCGTCCCGCCCCGCGGCCCGGCCGAGGAGGGTGAAGTGCCCGCCGCCGGGGTGCACCCCGAGCCGCAGGAACCCCGGGATCAGCCGGGCGTCCCGCGCCACCACGCGCAGGTCGGTGGCGAGCACGAGGTTGAGACCGGCGCCGACGGCTGCGCCGCGCACGGCGGCGACGGTCGCCACCCGGCACCGTCCCACCCGCACGAACGATCCGTAGAGGGCGTCGATGCGGCGTTGCGCGCCGTCGTCGAGCGGGTCCTGGGCGGCCTCGCCCAGCACGCCGCGATGTGCCCCCGCGCAGAACGACCCCCCGAGCCGCGCAGCACCGCCGCCCCGACGTCCTTCCGGGCGTCGATCTCGTCGAACGCGGCCATCAGCTCGTCGGCCATGGGCACGGTCAGCGCGTTCCGCCGCTCCGGCGCCTGCAGGGTGACCACCGCGATCCCGTCCGCGATCTCCAGCCAGACCTCGTCCACTACGCCTCCTCCCCGGCGAGCTTGCGGATCTCCGCGGGCCGGTAGCCCAGCTCGGCCAGCACCTCGGCGCCATGCTCACCGAGCCGCGGCGCCGGGCGGGCCCGGGGCGGTGCGGCCTCGGAGAACGCGACCGGGAACCGGGCCAGGCGCAGCGCCCCCTCGGTGGGATGCTCCAGGTCCTGGAACATGCCGGTGGCCCGCACGTGCTCGTCGTCGAGCACCTCGGGCACGGTTCGGACCGGCATCGCCGGGATGCCGCGCTCGTCCAGCACGCCCAGCCAGTCCGCGGTCGGGCGGCGCAGCAGCTCGTCTCGACGAGCCGGTACAGCTCGTCGATGTGCAGCGTGCGCTCGGTGATGCTGCGGTATTTCGGGTCGGCGGCCAGGTCGGCGCGCCCGACGAGCTCGAAGAACGAGCGCCACTGCGCGTCGGTGTAGACGGTGACGCTGAGGTAGCCGTCGGCGGTGCGGTACGGCTTGCGGTAGGGCGAGTTCGTCCGCGCGTACCCGGCCGGACCCCGGGGCGGGGAGAACACGTAGCCGCCCTGCTGGTCGAGCAACGTGAACGAGGCCATGGTCTCGAGCATCGGCACCTCGATCTCCTGGCCACGACCGGTCCGTTCCCGCTGGTAGAGCGCGGCGGTGATGGCGCCGACCGCCATCAGCCCGGTGGTCTTGTCGGCGACCGGGGACCGGACGTAGGTGGGCTCACCGGTCCGCCCTGTACGGCGGCCATCCCACACCCCGCCTGGATCACGTCGTCGTAGGCGGCCTTGTCGCGATAGGGCCCGTCGGTGCCGAACCCGCGGACCGCGCAGTAGACGGTGCGCGGGTTGGTGGTGGCGACCGCCTCGTACCCGATGCCGAGGCGTTGCACGGCGTCCGGCCGTATGTTGTGCACGAACACGTCGGCCGTGCCGACCAGGCAGAGCAGCGCGGCGCGCCCGGCCGGGGCCTTCAGGTCGAGGACGATGCTGCGCTTGCCCTGGTTCGTCGTGAGGAACACCGGTCCCATTCCGGTGCCGCGGTCGTCGGCGATGTACCGCACCACGTCCCCGACCGGCGTCTCGACCTTGATCACGTCGGCGCCCATCTGCGCGAGCAGCAGGGTGCAGTACGGACCCATGAACGTGGTGGTGAGATCCACGACCCGGACTCCGGTGAGCGGACCCTCCTTGGTCACCGGCTCCACGGCTCCCTCCCCTCGGCCAGGTCGGCCAGCACCTCGTGGCGTGCGCGCCGAGCGCCGGCGCGGGACTGCGGACCGTGTCCGTCGTCGCCCTGTCGGGCGCGGATCGCGCGCCGCAGCCGCCGGACGAGCTCGTCGCCCGCGGCCGACCCGGTCATCGGGCGGCGCCCGCGGCGGGCCGGCCGGTCAGCAGCTCCCACAGGCCGCCGGGGCCGGCCCCGGTGACCCGCGCACCCAGCTCCGCCGCCCGCTGCGACTCCGAACCGTCCTCGTCCCGCCAGGCCATCAGCCTGCGGGTGTGCCGGTGCAGCTCGTGCTCGACGGTGAACCCGATCGCGCCGTGCACCTGGTGTCCGACGGCGATCGCGACGGCGGCCGCGTGACCCGCGCAGATCTTGGCCGCCATCACCGCCTCGGCGGCGCGCTCGTCCCGCTCGACCGCGGACACGGCGAGGTCGGCGATCGCGCCGGCCTGCTCGACGGTGCCGGCCAGCGCGGCGAGCTGCTGCTGCACCGCCTGGAACCGGCCGATCGGCCGGCCGAACTGTTCGCGCTCGCCGGCGTACCGCACGGTCAGGTCGAGAACTCGTCGCAGCGATCCGTTCATCAGCAGGGCGCGGCCGAGCGTGCCGCGCAGGGTGAGATCCTCCGGCCCGTCACCTGTCGTCAGCGGCGTGCACGCCACCCCGTCGTCGGGCAGGAGGAGCGCGTCGCGGGGCTCGCCGGCGATGTTCGTCCCGGGCTCGACGACGCAATCACCCGGATCGATCATGGCGAGCACCGGGTGGCCCGGCGGCTCCGGCATCGCGGTGAGCAGCACGACCTGCCGGCCGGCCCGGGCCCACGCGACGTCGGGGAGCCGGCCGGTCGCCCGCCGTCCCGAGCCGTCGATCGCCACCGCCGCCGCGGCCCGCGGGACCACGACGAGCGGGCCGGGCGGGACGGGTCGCCCGGCCGCCGCCAGTGCCCCGGCGGCCAGCGCGTTCTCCAGCAGCGGCACCGGAGCGGCGTGGTAGCCGCAGGCGTGCAGGAGGACGGCCAGGTCGCGCAGGGTCCCGCCGCTGCCGCCGGCCGCGTCCGGGACCGCGACCAGGGTGAGGCCGGCCGCCGCGAGCCGGTCCCACAGACCAGGGCTCCAGCCGTACCGGGCCGCCTCGTCGCGCGTGTCATCGGCGTCGTCGGCCAGTAGCGCGGACACCGTGTCCCGCAGCAGCTCTGCCACCTCAAACCTCCAGCCCGCGGGCGACGAGGCCGCGCAGGATCTCGTTCGTTCCACCACGGAGCGTGAACGACGGTGCGGCCAGCTGGGCGTCGCGGAGCAACCCGGCCAGCGCGCCGCTCGCGGCCGGGCCGCCCGCCCGCCGGGCGATGTCGACGATCTCGCCCTCGAGCCGGGTGCCGACGTCCTTCACCAGCGCCGCCGCGGTGTCGGTCGGTTTCCCCCACTCAAGGAGGTCCTGCACCCGCAGCGAGAGCATCCGCAGCGCCCACAGCCGAGCCGTCGCCGATCCGATGTCGACCAGCGCGGCTGTGTCCTGCCCGACCTGCCCGGACGTCAACTCGGCGAGCAGCGGGAACGTGCTCAGGTAGCGCTCGGGGCCGCTGCGCTCGAACGCGAGCTCCGCGAGCACGCCACGCCACCCATCGCCCACCGTCCCGACGACCATGTCGGCGGGCACGTCGACGTCGTCCAGGGTGACCTCGGTGAAGTGCGCCTCGCCGGTCATCACCTCGATCGGACGGACGTGCACGCCGGGGGCGTCGAGTCGGATCAGCAGCTGGGAGAGGCCGGTGTGCCGGTCGCCCTCCCGGGGCGCGGTGCGCACGAGTGCGAGCAGGTAGTGGCTGCGATGCGCGTGGCTGGTCCAGACCTTGCGCCGACTCACCCGCCAGCCGGTCGCGGTCGGGGTGGCCCGGGTCCGAACCGACGCGAGGTCGGAGCCGCTGTCCGCCTCGCTCAGCCCCGCAGCGACGAACAGCCGTCCGCGGGCGATCTCCGGCAGGAACGCCCGCTTCTGGCGTTCGGTCCCGACCCGCAGCAGCAGCGGACCCGTCTGCCGGTCGGCGATCCAGTGTGCGGCGATCGGCGCACCGGCGGCGAGCAGCTCCTCGACGACCGTGAACCGCTCCCGTGGCGAGCGGCCGGCCCCGCCGTAGCGCCGCGGCCAGGTCATCCCGAGCCAGCCGCGGTCGCCCAGCCTGCGGCTGAACTCCGCCGAGTGTCCCTGGATCCAGGAGTCGCAGGACGGTGCGAACGTACCCGCGTCGAGCTAGTCGGCCAGGAAGCGGCGCACGTCCGCGCGGAGCGTGGTGAGGGTCGCTTCGGTCGTTGTCGTCATCGGCGGGCCCTTCGTTCCGCAGCAGGCAAGCCTGCTAATGATGCGCATTATATGAGCGCTCGTCGTGTGCGGTGTCAACGTCACCGTCCAGGTCGCGAGGCAGCGCTCCCGGCGCGCACGGGCCTCCGCTCCCGGGTCGCCGCGTTCCACAGGCGTGAACGGTTCTTGACAGCCACGACGGCCTCCTGCACATTGCTGCACATCATTTGCTGACATGCAAGCATGTCAGGAGTTGTCGAGTCCGAGTAAGTCCCGTCGTCGCAGCGAGGTGCCGAAGGTGACAGTGGCCTTCCAACCAGACCCGGACCTCCACCAACCCCGACCCGACACGACCGGGATACCGCGCCGCCCGGAGAGCTCCCCGTCCCACCGACCCCTCCGACCGGAGATCGCACTGTCCTGGCAGCGGTCGGCACGCAGCGGTGTGCACCGCGACGGCGTCGAGGTGCCGCACGGCTGCGGGCAGGGGCACGAACGATCCTGCCGGTTGCTCCGGGCCGCCGCGGCGGTCGTGGACCGACTCGCCGGCCGGCTGGACGGGGAGCCGCTGGCGATCGTCGTCGCGGACGCCGAGGCGCGCGTCCTCGCCCGCCGCGTGGGGCGCGTGGACGTGGCGGACTGGCTCGACGGCCTGCGCATCGTCCCCGGTGCCCTGCTGTCCGAGGAGGCGATCGGGACGAACGCCATCGGGTGCGCGGTGCAGGAGCGCCGCTCGTTCGCGGTGGTCGGCGCGGAGCACTATCGGGACAACCTGTGGCGGCTGAGCGCGCGGGCGGTGCCGATCCGACAGCCGGTCACCGGCGTGCTCAAGGGCGCACTCACGCTCGCCTGCCGGACCGAGGACGACAGCGTCCTGCTGCTGCCGCTGGTCGAGGCGGCGGCGGCCCGGATCGAGGCCCAGCTCGTCGACGACTCCACCCGCCGGGAGAGGCTGCTGTTGGAGCGCTTCGTCCAGGTCACCCGGCGGACCACGACGGCGGTGGTGTGCCTGAACCGGGACCTGCTGCTGAGCAACACCCTGGCGTGCCCGCTCGTCGGGCCGGCCGACCAACCGGTGCTCTGGGACTGGGCCGCGCGGGTGCTCGCCGGGCGTGACGAGTACTGCGGCGAGCTCCGGCTGGCCGACGGCACGGTCGTACGGGCGCGGTGCACGCAGGTGCGCGACGACGAGCGCGAGGCGGGGATCGTGATCGAGATGTCGGCGCGCCTGGTCGCCGTCGCGCCGGTCGCGCCGGCCCCGCCAGCCGGATCCGCGCCGGCCCGCGGGGCCTGCGGCACCGGCGGAGCCGTCGCCGGCCGGGGTGCGGCGGCGGAGCGGATCCGTCGCGAGCTCGCGTCCGTGGCCGAGACCCGGCGGCCGGTACTGATCTCCGGTGAGACCGGCACCGGCAAGTCGTTCCTGGCCCGGCACCTGCACCAGCACGACGGCCGGGACGGGCCCCTGACGGTGCTCGACACCGGGCAGTGTCCGGACGACCCGCGGACGTGGTTCGAGGCCCTGCGCACCGGTCTCGCCGGCCCGGGAACGCTCGTGCTCCGACACATCGACGCGCTGCCACCCGAGCTGGCCGCGCGTGCGGTCAGCATGGTCGAGCAGGCCGACGAGCAGGCCGCGCGGGTGATCGCCACCGCGCGCCTGATCGAGGGCGACGCGGTGGCCGGGCCGATCGCGGCCGGGGCGGCCGCCCGGCTGCGGGACTGCTTCGCCGCGCGGCTGCACGTGCCGCCGCTGCGCCGGCGGATCGAGGACATCGCCGACGTCGCCCGGGCGCTGGTCGGTGACCTCACCGACCGCACGCCGGCACCGCGGCTGGAACCGGCCACCCAGCAGACCCTGATGGGCCAGCTGTGGCCGGGCAACGTGCGCGAGCTGCGGGCCGTCCTGGGCAGCGCGCTGATCCGCTCGCGTGGGCGCGACGTCGCGATCAAACACCTCCCGCCCGAGTACCGCACCGCGCCGATCCGGCACCGGCTGACCTCGTTGCAGCGCGCCGAGCGCGAGGCCGTCCTGAACGCACTGGACGACTGCCGCGGCAACAAGCAAGCGGCGGCCGAGCAGCTCGGCATCGCGCGGTCCACGCTCTATCGCAAGATCAGAATCCTGGGCGTCGACAGCCGCTCGCTGAGCGGCTGAGGAGGGGAGCGACGTGCTGTACGAACTCAGGGAGTACACGGTCGTGCCGGGCAAGCTGCCGGCGCTGATCGCCCGCTTCACCGACCACACGCTCGGGCTCTTCGAGAAGCACGGCATCGAGGTGGAGTTCATCTCGCACACCGAGTTCGGTGAGAACAGCATCGGCGAGGTCGTGTACGCCGTGCGCTGGGAGTCCTACCAGCAGATGCAGGAGGGCTGGGCACGGATGTTCGCCGACCCCGAATGGCAGCGGGTGAAGGCCGAGAGCGAGCGGGACGGCCCCCTGAACTCCTGCGTGCGCCGCCGGCTGCTGAACACCGCCCCGTTCGACGCGCGGTAGCGCGGTGCCGGAGTTCGAGTTCCTGCGCCGGCTGCCGGTGATCGCCGCGGGGCACCGTGGTGGGTCGACCTGGGCTCGATGCGGATGTTCGGCTGCGGCGGCGCCGACGTGCCGCCCGACCTGATCCGACGGGCCGAGGTGGAGCATGCTCCGCAGATGCTCAGCGGCGCCAGACCACGGGCCGGCTGACGAGGTAGCGGTGCTTCTTGTGCCAGTAGCGGTACGCCTCGTCGAGATGCTCGCGCATCATCCGCTCGGCGAGCGAGCCGTCCCCGACGCGCAGCGCCTCGACGATCCGGGCGTGCGCGTGCGCCGCCGCAACGTAGCGCCGCGACGAGTAGGTGACCCCGCCGGCGATCCCGTCAGCGATGCTACCCAGGCTGGACAGGAAGACCTGCAGCACGACGCTGTGCGCCGCCTTGGACAGGGTGGAGTGAAAGACCTGATTCTGCTCCTGGAAGACCTCGGGTTTCGGGTCCTCCAGGATGATGCCGATGCTCGCCTCCATCGCGTCGAGGTCGGCGTCGGAGATCCGGGTCGCCGCCAACCGGGCGATCGTGGGCTCGAGGGCGCGGCGGGCCTCCATCACGTCCTCCAGCGAGGCGTCCTCGAACTGCAGGATCAGCGTGAGGGCCTCGCCGAGGTCCTCCGGAAGGGGACGGCGCACCACCGGGCCACCCCCGGGCCCCGGCCGCAGCGTGATGACGTTACGCACCTCGAGCAGCCGCAGCGCCTCCCGGATCGTGGACCGGCCGACGTCGAAACTCTCGATCATCTCCTTCTCGGTGGGCAGCACGCTGCCCTCGGCGAGCTTCGCATTCACGATGTGGTTCGCCAATTCGCGGGCGATCACCTCGGACATCTTCGGGTTCCGCCGGTTCTTTCCCCACACATCGGTACTCATCTCGGCGCACCTCCCGCTGGCGTGTCGGGACGGTGGCACGAGGGACCGCCCGGACGGCCCGCCCATAATAGCTGCGCATGATGATGCGAGCTAGGCGCCCGCCACGCCACGGGCACCGCGCGCCTCTGCTCCCATAAGCACAGGTCGGGAGTGGTTCGAGCGGGCGCCGGCTGCGTCACACTGCACCCGGAGTGTTGCAAGTTCGGACAGCCCCGCTACGGCCGGCCCGACTAGCGTGTGTGCCACGAAGATTTCCGGACAGCCGTGGAAAGAAGGTCCGGGAATGGGCCCCACGGCACAGGAGCAGGTGGAGGAGTCCGCACGTGAAGTTCGTCTATTTCATGCTTCCGGCGCTTCCGGCATCAGAAAGCGAGAGGGAAGCCCTGCGTCCCATCGGTCACCGGACCGAAAAATGGCAGCAGATGCTCAAGCAGGTCCGCTGGTCGAAGCCGTGCGACGGATGGCCAAGGGCCGGGTCGGTGAGGACTGGCCCGCGGACTTCGACGCGATGCTCGCGTACGCGGGAAGCAAGGGCTGGCTGACCGACGACCGGGTCGGCATCCAGGCCCACTGCGAATGGCACTTACCCCAACCTCCGAAGGAGACATGACATGGCGTTCTACACCGTGGTCTGGCGCTACACCGAGGACACGGAGCTGATCGACCGGGAACGCGGCCCGCACGGCGCGTACCTGAAGGAGCAGGTGGCGAACGGCGTCATCCGCGTCGCTGGCCCGTTCGAGGACGGCACCGGAGGGATCCTGGTCGCCGAGGTTGCCGACCAGACCCAGCTGAAGTCCGTACTCGAGGGTGACCCGTACGTGGCGCAAGGCGTGGTCGTCAACACCCAGATCTACCCCTTCAAGCCGGTGCTCGGAGCGCTGGCATGAGTGCGCCAGCACGGCCGGCGCCGCTCGAGTCGATCGCCGTCGGTGACATCCGGATCACCTACCTGCCTGACGGTGACGCCTCCGTCTCGGCCGAGGCGGTGTTCCCGGCCGCCGGCAGGGAGCTGTGGGCGGCCCACCGCGAGCTGTTCGACGCCGATGGCCTGCTGCTGCTCACCCTCGGTGGCTTCCTCATCGAGACCCGCGGCCAGAAGATCGTCGTCGACCTCGGGTTCGGGGACATGACCGTGCCGTTCGCGCCGGTCGGCGGGGAGTTCCGCGGTGGGGAGCTGCTGTCGAGCCTGCGCAGGGCCGGGGTGCAGCCGGCCGACGTCGACCTCGTGTTCTACACCCACCTGCACCTGGACCACGTGGGGTGGACCTCGCAGAACGGCTCGCTGACCTTCCCGAACGCCCGGCACCTGATCGGGGACGGAGAGTTCGAGTTCTGGCAGGGCGTCACCGACGAGGGCCTGCTCGCGGTTGGGCCGCACCCGGACGCGGTGCAGGCGCCGTTGCAGGGCCGCGCGGAGTCGGCCTCAGACGGCGCGCTGATCGCCAGCGGGGTGAACGTCCTCGCGAGTCCGGGGCACACCCCCGGCCACTGCTCGCTGGTGGTCTCGTCCGGAACCGATCGCGCGATCATCCTCGGGGACGTCGTCCACTGCCCGCTCCAGCTGGCCGACGGGGATCTGCAGATCATCTTCGACGTCGACCCGGAGACCGCGGGCGAGACCCGGAACAAGATCGCCGCCGAGCTCGAGGGCGACCCCCGCGCCGTCGTGGGCGAGGGGCACTTCAGCGGGTCGGCTTTCGGCCGCATCGTGCAGGCGAACGGGCGGCGCTGGACGCCGCTGTCCTAGTCGACGCAGACGAGGAGGAGCGATGACATTCGACGTCAGGAAGGTTGTCACGGACCGAGCGGCCGACGGCCGGTCCGTGTTCGGCCCGGAGAAGGCGACCGAGCCGGACACGGCGCTCGGTCTGGAGATCCACAACATCTGGGGGACCGACGACGGCACACCCGTCGTCGGGGCCGGGGACAACCCCGCGACCGTCCCGTTCCCGTTCTTTCCCGGACCAGGCGGAACGCGGTTCATCGTCGTGCGCTTCCCGCCCGAGTCGGCGGAGCCGTCCGCCGGCGACCCGGAGGAGGCCGTGGCCGACGCGGAGCGCCGGCAGCCCGGCCTGACCGGGGTGTTCGAGCCGGACACGCCGGGTATGCACACCACGGACAGCATCGACTACGGGGTCTGCGTCGACGGTGAGATCTACCTCGAGCTCGACGACGGCGACGAGGTGCACGTGACCCCCGGTACCTGCGTCGTGCAGCGGGGCACCCGCCACGCCTGGCACAATCGCAGTAACCGGGCTTGCACGATGGTCTACGTGCTGGTCGGAGCCACGCGCACGGCCGGCTGACGCCGCCGCAGCGGACGCCCGCCCGACCGTCGAGCTCGACGGTCGGGCGGGCGTCGGCATGCTCAGCCCTTGAGGTGGTCGAGGACCAGTGGCCGGACGAGGTCCAGCTGCTCCCACTGCGGGACGTGCCCGGCGCCCTGGACGATCTCGACGCGGGTATCGGCCTGGATCGCGGCCGCGAAGTCCGGCGCGCACACCGGTGAGATCAGCTTGTCCTCCGCACCCCCACGATCT
The DNA here is from genome assembly GCF_004217185.1 of Pseudonocardia sediminis. NCBI lineage: Bacteria > Bacillati > Actinomycetota > Actinomycetes > Pseudonocardiales > Pseudonocardiaceae > Pseudonocardia > Pseudonocardia sediminis. The sequence goes on from NZ_SHKL01000001.1 coordinate 4,543,332, forward strand.
GGAATCGGCCGGACGAACTTCCCGGTCGTGCCCCAGCGCCCAGACGCAGTCGGCCATCGCGACGGCCAGCTCCTGCGGGTCGCTCGGCAGCGTGAGGAACTCCCGGACCGGCTCGGACGCGAGGTTGAGGTCGAGGCCACCGTGGCGCCGAGCTGGACGAGCGCGGTGTGGCCGTAGCCTGCGTCCTTTGTCATCTTGGCCAGGATCGCGCCGAACAGGTTCGGGTTGCACATGAATCCGTAGACGTTCTGGTGGTGCTCGTTCGTGCCGAGGCCGTCGAAGCCCATCTTCGCGGCGTACATCAACTCGTCGATGGACTGGTTGTCGTACTCGCCGGCCTGCTCCGAGTCGCCCAGCTCCCACCACGGCGCGTCCACCCAACCGGAGGGGTATCTCGTGTCAAAGTCGTCGGGCAGGTTGCGGTAGGGCATGAAGTTGAACGACGTGACCTTCACGCTGGTCCTCCGTCCTCGTCGGTGGCTTGGGCGCGACGGGGCCTGCCCGGTGACCGGTGTCCGAGATGAGCCGGTCGTGCGCGGCTGTCCCGGTGGGCCCGGGAGGTGGCGCGGGACGTACGCGGGCAAGCGTTGCCCGCAGCGCGTAGCGAAACAGGACACGCGAGCGCCCCACGGCGCCATACGGTGATCGCATGCCTGAGACGGACCATGACCCGTCGACCGTTCTGGTCGACCGGGCCCTCGAGGAGCTGTGCCGCGGAGGCATGGTGCTGGTCGTCGACGACGAGGATCGCGAGAACGAGGGCGACCTCGTCATGGCGGCCGAGCACGCGACGTCGGACGCGCTCGCATTCATGATCCGGCACACCAGCGGTGTCCTCTATGTCGGCATCGACGGCGCGCGGGTGGACGAGCTGGCGCTGCCGCCGATGGTGGCCCGCGGTGACGACCCCCGTGAAACCGCGTTCACCGTCTCGGTCGACCTCAAGGAGGGCACCACGACGGGCATCTCCGCCGCGGACCGCGCCCGGACCATCCGCGCGCTCGCCGACCCCAGCACCCGGCCGGAGGACTTGTCCCGCCCCGGGCACGTGTTCCCGCTGCGTGCCCGCGACGGCGGCGTACTGCAGCGCACCGGGCACACCGAGAGCGCCGTGGACCTGTGCCGACTGGCCGGTCTTGCGCCGGCCGGGGTCCTCGCCGAGGTCGCCAACGACGACGGAACGATGGCCCGCCGGCCCGACCTGGAGCGGTTCGCGCAGCGGCACGGCCTGGTCTCGATCACCGTCGCCGACCTCGTCCGGCACCGTCTGCGCACCGAGGCGCTGGTCGTGCGCGAGGCGGTCGGCCGGGTGCCCACCCGCCACGGCGAGTTCGACGCCGTCGCGTACCGCTCCGTCATCGACGGCGTCGAGCACATGGCGCTGGTGCGGGGCCCGGTCACGGCCCGGCCGGACCCGCTGGTCCGGGTGCACTCGGAGTGCCTGACCGGAGACGTGTTCGGATCGCTGCGCTGCGACTGCGGCGACCAGCTTGACGCCGCGCTGGCGCAGATCAGCGCGGCGGGCTGCGGCGCGATCGTCTACCTGCGCGGTCACGAGGGTCGTGGCATCGGGCTGAGCCACAAGCTGCGAGCCTACAAGCTGCAGGACGAGGGGCTGGACACGGTCGAGGCCAACACCGCGCTCGGGCTGCCGGTGGACGCACGCGACTACGCCGTCGGCTCGCACATCCTGCGCGACCTGGGCGTCGGCTCGCTCCGGCTGATGACCAACAACCCGGCGAAGCAGGCTGGCCTGGCCGACTACGGCGTCGCGATCTCGGGACGTGAGCCCCTGGTCGTCGCCGTGACGACCGAGAACGTGCGCTACCTGACCGCCAAGCACACCCGGATGGACCACGACCTCGGCAGGGCGGTCGCGACCCCCGCCGCCCCGGCGTTGTCGGTCTTCCAGGCGCAGGAGGTCGGATGAGCGCCCGGGGCGCCTCCGCGCCACTGCGGTTCCGGGAGGCCAGGGCCTCGTTCCCGAGCGGCGTGACGATCGTGGCTCCCGCCGACTCCGAGGGCCGGTGGTGGGGGTTCACCGCGACCTCGTTCTGCTCGCTGTCGGTCGAGCCGCCGCTGGTGCTCGCGTACCCGGCCGAGCGGGCGGACTGCCACCGGCGAGGGCATCAGCGGTTGTTCGTGAACCGAGAGCGGCCAGCACGGACGGGCCCCGTGCCTCGTGACGTGCCGCGCCCCAGCGCGGCCGGACCCACGGATTGACCGGCATGGACAAGCCGTTCGACGATGCGGCGATAGTGGGCTACCGAGCCGCGATGCGCTGGCGTACCTGTTCGCAGCGCTGCCTTGCTTCGACGCGTTGCCGGGATAGGCGCTCCAGCTCCAGATACTCGCGGTGCGCGAGGCGGAGGTCGAGCACCACACCGGGGTCGGGCGGCGTGGAGCGTTCTCCGAGTAGCCACGCCAGTACCTGCCAGACGCCATGCGCGTAGTCCGGATCGGTCGCTGCCGAGGGGCGGGCCGGCGCGCCGAGCAGCGCGAACTCGTGTGCGGTCGGGGGCGGTTGTTCGGCGGCAGCGCAGACTGCCATCCAGCACTCCGCCCGGGCTTCGTTCCAGCTGACGGGTTGGTCGCTGGATCGACGGCTGATCGGAGTCGCCGAGATGATGTCGGTGGCCCAGCTGGCGGCCTGCTGGTGGCCGAATGCGTGATCGCCGCTGGTCCGGCGGCTGTCGGAGCGCAGCATGGCGACGACCTGCTCGTGTGTCGGCACGACCCAGTCGGGGATCGTCGCCAGTACCTCGACACCCTGCGCCACGGTGGCGAGTATGCGCGCGAGGTCTGACAGTTCCGAAGTCGTCGCGGGCCACCGTCACCTGATGGCAGTAGCCGGCGGCGCCTACTCACCGGGGAGGCCCCGATCGAGGACGGGGTCATCGTCCTCGACAGCGTCGGCGTGGTCGTCGCTGCTGACGGTGGTGACGTCGTGGCCGGCCCAACGGTGAAGTTCGTCGAGGCGGATGTCGTCTTCGGGTTCGGCGGCGGTGTCCTCGTCGCGGGCGTGTGCCGCCTCGGCACGGTAGCGGGCTTCGATCTCGTCGACCGCGATGTAGGCGCGGTCGAGCGTGGTGTCTGTCTCGTCGGGTAGCGGCACCCGACGCCGCTCCTCGGGATCGGCGCGCTCACCTGGATCAGGGGTGGAGGCCTCCCGGATGTCGTCGGGCGCCGGTTCGGCGACCAAGTCGTGGTCGCGTCGCCGGTCCTGACGCTCGGGTGGTTCGGGCGAGTGGTCAGCGGTGGGCTCGTCGAGGTGTGTCTCGTCCGCGGGCGCGGGTCGCGTGTGGTCGAGCTCGTCGTGGGCGTGGTCGCGGAGGTCGTGCTCGGTGATGGGCCGGTGCGCGTCGTCGGCGAGCCGCTCGGCGCGCTCGGCGTCGATCCATTCTTGGGCGGTGACCTTCTCGTAGGGGGCGTCGAGGTCGATGCCGCACAGCCCGAGCGCGGCCCGTCCGCGTTCGGCCTTGTCGCGGGTGACCGCGGTTTCGGCGGTCCATGCTGCTCGGGCGGCGTCGGCCTGTTCGAGTTTCGGGATCAGCTCGGCCAGCTGGTCGGCCTCGGCGCGGGCGGCGGCGGCCGCCGCCCGGAGCTGGTCGGCTTCCTGAGAATCGGTGGCGGCGTCGGCGTGCGCGCCGTAGAGGGTGGCGTCGGTTTGGCGCTGGCGTAGGGCTTCGTGGGTGGCGTCGAGTTCGTCGGCGACGTAGCGGGGCGCCCACCGCTGTTCGCGCTCCCACGCCGCTACCCGGGCGCGCAGCAGGCCCTCGCTGGCTTGTTCCTCGTCCGCGCCGGCGTCCGGGAGGTCGAGCGCGGCGTGCGCGTCCCGGTAGAGCGCGTGCTTTTCCACCAGTCCAGCCGCCGGTGCCGGGCTGAGCGGGTCCGCCGGGTCGTCGTGGCCGACCCACTCCCGATACGCGGCCGCCCGACCGGCCTGGTCCTGCCACACGGCCCGCCCGGCCGGGTCGTCGGGCACCGGGCCAAGCGCTTCGCGCGCCCACTGCGGCGGCTGCGCGGCAAGCTGGGCACCAAGCTCAATGCGGCGGGTGTCGGCGGCGTCGGCGAGCGCCTGCAGCCCGGCGAGGGAGGCCTCCGGTAGATCACACGGGAGCAGGTCGGCGAACGTGGACACGTGCGGGTCAAGGTGTCCGTCCAGCGCGGTGCGGATCCGGAAGTGCACCACCTGCGCCACCGACGTCGACCCGTCCAACGGGCGGGCGGTGATGGCGTCGCGCAGCACATGGGCGGGGTCGTGGCCGGCCAGCTCGGCGATGCGCAGGAGTTGATCGAGGCTGGAGCGAGCCTGGTCGGCGGCCAGCGCGACCCGGTGCTGTTCGGGCAGGGTGCCGTCGGCGGTGAGCTGGTCGAGCCAGCGCCCGGTCCGCCCCGCGGTGGCGTCGGCGATCACCGCGAGCATCGGGTCGACATGGGTGGCGATGTGCCGGTCGTGGTCGGCGGCGGCCTCGGCTTGGGCCAGTGCGGTGGTGTTTGGGTCCTGCTCGGGTGGGCGGATCACGTCGGCCAGGACCGCGGCCGGGTCGCGAGGCGCGACGGTGAAGGTCTCGCCGGTGTCCGCGCCCTCGGCCACCTGGCGGGTGATCACCACGGCATGGTTCGTGTCGCGGCCACGGGTCATCTGGGTGTACGCGGTGGCGCGGTCGGTGCCCGCGCCGAGGACGCTGATCCCGGCATCGACGGTGCGCCCGTGCGCAGCGTGCACTGTGGAGGCGTACGCGAGCGTGATGTTCTGCGCCACGTACAAGCCCGGGAGCTGGATCGGCTGGTCCAGGATCTCGTCGCCCGCGTCGTCGCGGCCGGTGATGCGGGCGACGACCAGGCCGTGCCCGTCCGGGCGGATGCCGGTGACTCGGTAGGTGAACCGGTTGATCGGGACCGTGTGGTTGCCTTCCCAGCCGTCGAGGTGCCAGCCGTTGTTGCGGGCCTGCACCAGGTCGCCTACCCCGGCCACCGTGCCCTCCCAGCCGTCGCGCCCGAGTGGGACGCCGGTCTCGGTGACGCGGCCGAGGCGGACCAGCTCGGCGCGTAGCGCCTGCGATGTCCGCGCCGCGGCCGCGTTCGACCCGACCACCAACAGCGCGTCGCGGCCGCGCAGGGTGGAGTCCAGCCACAGCCGGGCGGCCTCGGTTTCGGCCTGCTCCCTCGTGCCGCCCGGCACCAGGCGCCCGTTCTTCACGTACTCGGGGATCACCGTGGGGTCGCCGTCGCGCAGCCGCAGCGACGCCGGCCCCTCCCATTCGTGGGTGAACCGGCGGACCTCGGCCAGCTCGTAGCTCCCGGCCCGGGCGGCGACGTCGGCCAGGGCGCCACCGGCGCCGACGGCGGCGAGTTGGCGGGAGTCCCCGACCAGCAACAGCTTCACCCCGGCCTGTTCGCAGCGGCGGGTGATCGCCGCCAGGGTCCGGGGTGGCGGCCGCGCCCGCCTCGTCGACCACCAGCATGTCCCCCGCTCGCAGGCGCAGCGCCTCGTCGCCGGGGCGGGCGGTGCCGGCATCGAGGCGGTTTTGGGCGTCGAGCCAGGCGCGGATGTTGCGGGCGGTGACCCCCTCCTCGGCGAGCACCTCGGCTTGGCGCTGCCCGTAGGCGACCCCGAACACCCTCGGGCCGTCACCCGGGCTGCCGCCATCGGCCGTGGTCGCCGCGGCCTGGCCGGTCTGGGGCCAGGTCTCGGCCACGGTGCCGACCAGGAACGACTTCCCGGTCCCGGCCGGCGCGGCGAGCACCTCCACCGCGGCGCCGGAGGTGAGGATCCCGCGCAGCGCCGCGGCCTGGTCGGCGCCCAGCTCCCAGCCAGCGTCGGCGAAGCGAGCCAGCACGGCGTCGGCCTGCTCGGAGCTCCAGGCGGGGGCGCCGCGCCGGATCGCGGCGTCGCGCAGGTACTGCTCGCCCAGCAGTTGGTCGTCCGTGGCGAAGCGTTGCGTCCCGGGTTTGACGAACACGCTCGTCCCGTCGGCGCGGTAGTAGCGCTCCTCGAGCCCCGCCGGCCCCACCGGATCGGTCACCATCCGCGCCTGGCCCACGGCCTTGTCCGTGAGCCCTTCCAGGAGCGGCCCGACCTGCTCCGGGCCGATCCCCAAGTGGCCCGGGAGGGCATCGGAGATCGCGCGGGTCAGATCCGAGCGGGTCCAGGATTGCTTGGCGTTCTTCACCTGCTCCAACGCGCGGGTGATCACGTCGCGCTCCGACCACATCGCCGGCTGCCCCGCGGTGTGCTCGGTGACCGCCCGGGCGACCTCGGCGAGATCTTGGCCGAGCTTCTCGGCGTGCCGGTCGGCCCACTCGGTAAGCTGCTCGTTGCGGGGCAGACCCTCGTAGGACTTGCCCCGCCGGGTGGCCAGGGTGGCCTGTTCCATCAGTGCGGCCCGCTCGTGCCCGGACGGCGCCCGGCCGTTCGCCTCGGTGAACGCCGCGATCAACTTCTCCGCCGCGGGTTCGATCGCGGCACGGCGCTGGCTGAACAGCTCCCGGGACGCCGGGTCGACCGCGGCGAGCTCGCGGGCCTTGCCGTCCGGGCGGAACTCCCACACCGCGCCGAGCTGCTGCCAGCACCACGCCTCCGCGCTGCGGTCGGCGTGCGCGCCGCCGGCGGCCTGCCACTGGAACAACAACGACCCGTCCAGCGCCCGCCACTTCCCATCCGCGCACTTGGCCTTGTTCAGGATCGTGCCGTGCGCGTGCAGCTGCGGGTCCCCGTCGCGGGAGTCGTGCTGCAGAAACGACGCCGCCACCAGGCCATGGGCGTCCACCCACTGCCCGGCGCCGCCGCCGTGGTGCCCGGCGCGGGCGTAGCCGGCCTTGTCTGCGTAGAAGTCCAACAGCGCCCGGTGCCCGACCATCACCGCCTCCTCCACGACCGCGGCCTTGCGCGCCCACTGCTCGGCGGCGTCGTGGTCGCCCGCGGCCCGGACCTCGTTCGCCGCGCGCTCGAACGCCACCCACATCACCGTCAGCGACTTCGGCGCCGAAAAGGTCGTGTCGTAGAACGCCACCGACTGCCGCGCCGACTGCGCGGCCTGAGCGCGTAGCTCGGCGCGCTGCTCGGGCCCGGCGTCCGGGTGCGCGTCGAGCAAACCGGCGTAGATGTCCTCGGCCTTGCGGTAGTTGCGCGGGGCGTTGCCGATCCGCCCGGCCTCCCCCCACGTCGCCCGCGAGGCGGTGTTCAGGTCGCGTGGGTCCAGGCCGTGGGTGTAGAGCGCCTTCATCACGTCGGCGTCCACCTCGCCGTCAAGGCCGAGCTCGGCGGCGCCGGCGCCGTACCAGATGCCCGGCGGTTCACCGGCGACCACGGCGCCGGTGTAGTAGCCCTCCCGGCCCTTCGCCACGGCGTCGGTCAGGTAGTCGGTGTCGTGGCCGGTCTGCAGACTCACGACCATCAGAAGCCTCCTGAAACGATCTTGCAGACGATCATGGACATCGCCGGGTGTTGATCTCCGGTGCGGGCCCGCAGGGCCCGCACCACCCCGTCGGATCGCGTGATGCAGGGGTGTGCTTTGTCAGTTGGGGGTTTCGCGTCGTTTCTCTTGATCTGGCTCTTGATCTGGCTCTGGCCGTTGCTGTTGCTCTCACTGGTGCTGCTGTTCGGGTCGGTGCCGTCGGTTCTCGTGGCGCTGGAAGATCGCGTGGGTGCGGCTCGGTGGTCGGTGGTCGAGGCTCGCGGAGAGATCACGGCGCTTCGTCGCTCGGCTGTTCGCACGGCCGCCGCTCGGGTACGGCCGGTCGCCCGGTGGACGGTGCGCGGCCTCGGGGCCGGATCGCGACGCCGTGGGCCCGTAGTGCGGCCAGGACGGTCCCGGGGCTGACGTCGAGCAGCACGGCGATGCCGCGCGCGCTCGCGCCGCCCCGGTACAGGCGCACCGCGCGCTCGAGGTCCAGGCCGCCGGCCTCAGCGCCGCGGACGGTGGCGCGGCGGTGACAGGAGCGGCACAAGGGCCGGTATCGGGCCGGGTCAGTGCTGTAGCGGCGCCCGCGTCCCGTCTCGGTCTGCTCGTCGGGGTCGGTGCCGTCGTAGGACCACAGCGTCGCCGGGCCTGTGCAGGCTGCGCACGCGCGACCGGCGGCCGGGCCGCGTTGGGCCCGGACCCGCCGGTGCGCGGCCGCGTAGCCGACCGCCGAGCGCGCCCGGGCCGGGCCGCCGCCGAGCGGGTCGCCATGACGGCGCAGGCGCCCGTAGTGGCGCCCGCAGTAGCCGCGTCCCCGGTGTGGTCGCGGGCACCCGACGACCGAGCAGCCGCGTCCGCCGCGGTCCGCGCGTTGACGCCGCAGCGTCAACTCGGTCCGATCCGGGCTGGTGGTCATCGGTGGCTCCGGTGCAACGAACGCTGGTAGGCCTCCGCCTCGGCGTATTGGGCCGGGGACGGCTCCGGGCGGGCGCCTTGGCCAGCGGCCCAGTAGTGGGCGATCTGGCCGACGTGCGCGGCCAGCGGCGCCACCATCTGTGGGCTCGCCTGCGGACGGCCAGGGGCGTGCAGGGTCAGGTCGCACTTGGCCAGCACCGACCCGACCCGGCGGGCGACGCCGGGGCGCTGGCGTTCGTGCCAGTCCCCCACGCGCAGCCACGACCCGGTCTCTGAGTGGTAGGCGTCGGCGTGCGCCTGGCGGCACCACCACAGTTCCTCGATCACGTGCGGGTGCCAGAGCCAGCACGACCCGAGCACGGCGTCCGGGTAGCGCAGGAACACCCGGTCCAGCCACTCGACCAGATCCGCCAGATCGGCGACCGCCTGGTCCGGGTCACCGGCCAGAAGCCAGCACCGCACCCCCGCACTGGCCCCGTCGGCCGCTGCGCCGCGCGCACTGCCCGGGCTGTCGGTGCATGTGGTCGTCGTGCTGCCGGCGGTCAGCGAGGCGAGGCGGGCGACGTCGGTGGCGAGCCGTCGGACGTGGCTCCCCAGCGCGGTCACCTTGCGGCCGGTCCGGTCCAGCACCCGAGCCAGCGCGCGCACACCGTCGCCCTCCGGCCCGGCTGCCGGCTCGCTGCACGCTGGGTCGTCGTGCCTGCGGGTCTGGTCCGGTGCGTCGGTCATCGGGCCTCCCCCAACTCGGCGGTATCGGACTCCGCGGTCTGCTCGTCGTCGTCACGCCCGATCTCGCGGCAACAGGCGTAGGAATCGGTGCTGGCGAGGTCGGCGCGTCGCGCGTTGTCGAGCTGTTGCGACCGCCGCACCGGGGCATCGGTGGCCTCGCGCACCGCCTGGTGGGCGCGCTCGATCGCGGCCGCCGTGTCCTCCTTCACCCGCCGGGCCGGCCCGCCCGCATCGGCCGGTTCCAGCCCGGCTCGCGGGTGGTCACGGAGCTCGTCGTACTCGACCGCGGTGAGCGGCCGAACTCCGTCGGGCGCGGCAAGGTCGACGATCAGCCACCCGTCGTCCTCGGCCGCGTCGTCGACGCCCGTCGCGTCATCATGGTCGGCGCGGTCGTCGTCCTCGGTGTGGGCGAGCTCGTCCAGGTGGCGCTGGTGGGCCCCGTCGGCGCCGCTGGAGTACCAGCCGTCGGCGTCGTTGCGTTCGGGCCACCGCCCGGGCCGGTCCGCGCCCGCCGAGACGCCGGGGCCGTAGGTCCAGTGCCGTCCGCCGAGCCGGTCGCCGTCGTCGTTGGTGTTGTCGGTCATCGCTGATCAGGTCTCTCCGGACGCTCGTCTCGTTCGTCGTACGCCTGCCCATCGCCGTCGGGGCCGTGGTCGTGGTGGTCTGGCCTCGGCCGGGGTCCGGCGTCGTCCGGCGCCACCGGGATCGGCTGGGTGATCGGCTCGCCCCGGGTGCTGCCGGCCATCGGGTGGGTCGGTCGGGTGGCGACGACCTGGCCGGGCACGACGCGCGGGGTGCGCGTGTCCGGGCCGACGCCGGTGACCCGCAGCCGCAGGGCACCCAGCAAGCCGGCGACCCGACCCGTGCACGCCCGGTACGCCACCCGCACCCACCGCGAGCACGCCCGGTGTCCCGCCCGCGCCCACCGGGCGGTCGGCCGGGCCACGGCGACCGCCCACCGTGCGGCGGCGTGACACCCGCTCCGCGCCCACCGTCGGGCGCGGACGGTCAGGGCGCCGGGCTGGTGGTAGGCGCGGACGTCGCGGCGGCGGTAGGCCTGCTCGACGGTGCCGAGCACGGGCGCCATGTCCGCCCGGAACACCACCACCCGCCGCGCCGGGAGCGTCGCCAGCTGGGCCGGGGTCAGCACCGGCACCCGCCGGGTGGTGCGGGAGGCGAGTCGGCCGTGCATGTCGGTGGTGACGGTGGGCTCGTCGCGCTCGCCCGCGAGGGAGGACCAGTAGGCGAGGTCGTCGCGGTCGGCGGTCCCGCCGAACAGCAGCCTCGCCCCGGAGTTGTTCATGATCACCGCAGCCCGGTGACGGCCGTAGCGCTCGACGATCTGGGCGTAGGACTGGAAGCACGCCACGATGGACACCCCGCGTCCGCCCATGTCTGCGGTCCAGCGGTGCAGCGGCACCGGGCAGATCAGCGCCGCCTCGTCCAGGCGCAAGCTAAGTGGCGGGTCCAGGCGTCCGCCCGGGCGGCGGACGGCGATCCGGCGCGCCTGCCGGGCGATGTGCCCGGTCAGCGCGGCGACGAGAGGGGCGACCTGGGCCTCTTCCCCGCCGAGCATGTAGACGGTCGCGCGCGCCTCCAGCAGCCGTTCCACGTCGAACGGGCGCCCGCCCTGGGAGATCGGCCGCGCAGCCGCCCGCGCCGGCCCGTGGGTCAGCCACTCCAGCGCGGGCACGATCGACTGCGTGATCGAGGTCCGCGTGCGGGTGTTGGTCTCGATGAACGCGGTGATCGCTGCGACGAACCCCGGCTCCGGGCTGTGGTTACGAAGGAGGTTGGTGATCTCGGCCTGCGAGCGGTCCAGGTTCGCGACCCAGTCCTGAACCTCCAACATCGTCAGACCGCCCAGCGCGGCCGCGTGCAGCAGCGCCGCGAGGTTGCGGCGGGTCTGGGCCTCCCACCACCCGCGGTCCCCGCTCCCGGCCTCCGCGCCGGCCTCGGTGTCGGTGTCGGTGTCGGTGCCGAGCATGTCCGCGGCCCGCTCGTTCGCGGTCACCGGATCGCAGCAGCCGGTCAGCGGGTCGAACGTGATCGTCGACCGGATCCCGCCGAGCCCGACCGGGTTGAACACCAGGACCGGCCCGACCTGGGCGCGCAGCGGCCCGGTCTGCATCAACAGATCCGTGCGGGTGGAGGTGACCAGCGCGGCGCCCGGGGCGTCGAGCACGCGTCCGGCCAGCCACTGGGTCTTGCCGACCCGGGGGCCGCCGACCACGATCACGACCCACTCGATCGTCGCCCACACCTGTTGGGCGCCGCAGCGGCACAGCTTCACCCCGACCTCGGCGACCGGCAGCGCCACTCGCCGCCACACCCGCCCCGTCCGCGACGTCGCGGCCGCGGACAGCGTGGGCCGGACTTGGCGGGTACGGCGGCGCATCGCCGACGGCGACGCGCAACGGGCGATGTCGATCCCGGACGCGACGCCGGCCTTGCGGCGTACCCGGGCGCCCCACCGTGTCACCGTGGCCATCGAGCGGCCCCACCGCTGCCAGCCCACCCCGGCCAGCACCAGCGCGGCGCCGGTCAGGATCAGCGGGTGGGTGGTGCGCCACAACGTGAGCGCGGGCAGCAGCGCCGCCACCGCGCAGCCGACCGCGATCGCCCACGCCCGCCGTCGCCACGCCACCACCGCGGCACCGACCAGCGCGGCCAGGAATCCCAGCGCTGCCAGGTTCATCGCGCACCTCCGTGCCCGTTGGTCGACGCCAGTTCCCGACCGGCGGCGATCTCGCCGCCGGGGTTCGCGTCCTGGCGGGCTCGGGTGAGCAGCCGTCGGGCCTCGTGTTCGGTGATCTCCAGCTCGCGGGACAGGCGCCGCCGGCCCGCCCCAGCCGCGATCAACTCCGCGGCCCGGGCGGACTCGTCCGTCCTCGCAGGCCCGTCCGCGTCGGTCGCCGCGGCCGCGGGAACGGTCGCTGCAGAGCGCGGTGTCGTGGCGCTGGCCGGGTCCGGTCGTCCGACCAGGACGGACAGGTGCACCACCGCGCCCAGTACCGCCGGTGCGATCGCCGACACGACGACCACCACCCACCACGGCGGGGCGAGCGCGAACGCGGCCAGACCGTGCCCGAGCGCGTTCGCCGCCACCGACAGCCCCAGCAGCGCCAGGGCCAGGGCGCGGGCGAATCGGCGCGCCGCCGGCGCGGCCCGCTCGCCGAGCCATACCAGCGACCCGGCCGCCGCCCCGGCATCCACGACCACCGGCAGCAGCCACGCCAATCCGGCGCCGAACCCGCACGTGCGGGCCAGATCCCGCAGCGCGGCGAACGACAACACCGCTGCCGCGGCGGCGACCACTGCCAGCAACCCGACCAACGCCATTCGGGCGCTCACGGCGCACCCCCACGACCGGGTCGCGCCCCGCCGCGGCGGGCACGCGGAGTGGCCCCGGTCCTGGTGTGCGGCCATGCCGCCCAGCCCGCCAGGCCGGTCAGGACCACCAGGGCGGCCACGATCACCGGGTCCGACAGGAGCCGGGTCAGCGGCGTCGCCGCGAGCAGCGCCACCACCGCGATGGCGGCGGCCGTCCACGGCCGCCCCGACCACCAGGCGACCACCGCTACCCCCATAGTCGCGACGGTGACCAGCAGGAATCCGATCAGAATCGGGTCCATCACTCGTCGTCCTCCCACCCGGTATCGGCCCGCCACGCCGCGAGCGCGGCGAGCTGGCGGGCGCAGTGGGCGGCGTGTCCGTCCTCCCGGTCGTGCGGGTGCGACTCGAACGGGCCCCGGTCGGTGACCCGCTGCCCGCATGCCGCGCACGTCCAGCGCCCGACGCGGCCCAGTACGGATCCGAGCGGCCGGCGACCTGCTCGAAGGCCCGCTCCGCCCGCGTGCCCGACGGCTCGTCCTCGGCGTCGGTCAGGCCGAGCGCCTCGGCGACCTCGTCCTACGACCGGCCCAGCCCGCGCGCGTCGGTCGTCGACTCGCGGATCTCCCGCTCGGCCACGCCGCGAACCAGCACCCCGGCCCGCACCCCGGCGAGGGGGTCGGCCAGGCCAGGGCGGGTGATCCGGTCGAACCCCGGGATCGCCACCTCGACCGGCTCGGTGTCGAACCCCTCCACGGCCAGGCGGCGCACCATCTGGCGCACCTGGGCGGCCAGCCGCTCGCGGCGCGCCTGCTCCTCGGTCGGTTCCCCGAACACACTCACCGCGCACCCCCGGATGTCGCCGCGCTCTGTGCGGCCGTGTGGGCGGCGCGCCAGCGAGCCACGGTGCGGTCGCTGACCTCGAACTCGGCCGCCACCGCCGCGCAGGAGCGGCCCGCCTCGACCTGCCCGACCGCGGCAGCCCGCTGCTGCGGGCTCGTCCAACTGCCCCGGCTGCGTCGGGCAGGCCCTGGGTGCCGCGCCGTCTGTCGCGTCATGGGCCGCGCGGATCCGACCCGCACGCGGCGCCGCTCGGCGGCCGTGAGGCCACCGGCCACACCCTCCGGGAGCGCGTCGAGCGCCCACGCCCGGCATGCGTCGATCACCGGGCAGCCGGCGCACACCGCCTTCGCCCGCGCCTCCTGCGCCCGCAACTCCGGGCCGCGCTCCGCGACCGGGAAGAACACCTCCGCATCCACCCCGTCGTCCCGGCACGCCGCCTGGCGCCGCCAGTCCCGCCCCGCCGAACCGGCCGTGTCACCGGCGTTATCCCGCGCCGTGGTCGCGCGGTCGTGCTCGCGTCGTAACATCGTTGCCTCTCCTGTCCTCTTCAGTGGTGCGGAGAGAGCGGCCCGGCGGCTGTGTCCGGCCAAGAACCCGTCGCCGGGCCGTCCCCCCACTCGATCTGTTGTCCTGCATGGCCGTCCGCGTCGTCCCGGACGCGGCGGGCCGGTCTGCGCTCATCCGGCGTCCGCCCCGTCCTCCGGGCTGCCGTCATCCGGGCCGCCGTCGAGGTCCTCGGGCAGGAACTCGGCCTCGCAGATCCCGCAGAGGATCGGGCCGGCCTCGCGCACCGACACGGCCACCCGGATCCGGCGCCCGCAGGCGCACACGCACGCCGGCGGGCCCGGCTTCTTCGGCTTCTCCGCCCCGCCGGTGGTCTCGCTGGCCCGGCGCATCCGCAGTGCCCGCCCGAGCTCGCCGATCGCCGCGGCGTACACGGCGCGGGTGGCATCCGGGACGGTCGTCGGCGACCACCCCAGCTTCGGGTCCTTCTCGACCGCCACCCCGATCTCCTCGGCGAAGGCCTTGAATCGGGCGTTGTGCCAGCGGCCCTGCCGCGAGGTGTCCTGCACCCCGCGCACGTGGGCCAGGGCGTGCGCCGCCTCATGCAACAACGTGCCGAACACGTCGACCGGGCCGCGGGCGAGGCCCTCCCCGCCCACGAACACCTCCGCCAGACGCCGCCCGTCCTCGTCACGCTCGTCTTCGTGCCGGTGGTCGTCGTTGTCGGTGGCGGTCCAGCGCATCGCGGCGAAATGGCCCAGCCGCAGCCCGCCGCGGTCGCCAGACCCGGCGCCGAGCACGATCACCACGGGCGGCAGTTCCGGGTTCCGGGCCCGGATCGCCGCCCACGCGGCCTCCAGGGCTGCCACCATCGGCGCACTGATCGCCAAACCGTCCACCCCGGACACAACCGGCCCGGCGTGCTGTGGTGACACGGCCGTGTCAACCGCTGCGGCGGTCATCGCCGACGCTCCGGCTGCCGCGCCGGCGCCGCGAACAGCCCCGGCAGATCGTCGAGTGCGGCCCGCTGCTGGTCCCGCGACTCCGGACCGGAGCGCAGCCGGGCCCCCGGCACCAGGTCGGCCAGGTGCGCCAGCCACGCCGGCAATGGCGCCCGCTCCAACAGGCACTTGGCGATCACCCGCGACGGGCAGTCGCGTCGCTCGCTGGTCGTGGCCCACCCGCAGCTCGGGCACCGGCCTACCGGGGTGTCGTGGTCGATCAGCACCTGCATCCAGCCGGTGCGCCCACAGCGCCCGGACCGCAGCCGCTCATCGAGGTCCTCGGCCCGCGCGGTCTCGACAGGCACGTCCCACTCAATCGCCGCCCGCCGCACCCGCGCCCGGCCGTCCCACCGCCGGTTCACGACCACACCGCCGACCAGTCGGCGATCGCGCCCGCGTCCGTGGCGAGCGCGTCCGCTCCGGCGTCGGTCAGCGCGAACCGCAGCCCGCCGGCCTCGACCGGCTCACCGATGCGGCCCGCCTGATCCGGGCACAGAACCGAGCCGTCCCGGTGCGAGAACTCCGGAGCCCGCCCCGCGGCAGCGGGCCAGCCGAGCGGGGGCATCCCGACCGCCGGCTCCGCGCAGCCGGGACAGACCAGCGCATCCGGGTCCACCAGCCGGTCCGGCACGTCCTGTACGTGACTGAGGGTCATCGTGGCCTCCTGCATGCTCGGTGTGGGCCGGTCGGCCCGGCCCCCGGGTGGCGGCGCCTGCCCCGCCACCGCGCCGAAAGGCGCGCACGGCATCCGAGGCTCGCTGTCAAGGGCGGCCCTTGGGCCGTCGCCGGAGGCGATCGCGGAGCGACCCTTGACAGTGAGTGATGTCGTGCTGAACTCGGGCCGACCGGCCCGCACCGCCCCGCCGCAGGCGGGACCATCCGAGTCGTCGGCCCGCCCGGCCTTGAGGGCAAACACGCGCTCCGACTTGCCGCCGGCCGGGCTCACGAGCCACTCCCGGACGACCCGGCCCGCTGCGGCTGCTGCTGCCCGTTCAACGCCGGCGTCGCCGCGTTGTCGAATGAGGACATGAACGTCGACACCGCACCCGGCAGCCCGTCGCCGACCGGCGTGGCCACGAAGAACACCAGCGCCAGCAGCGCGAACAGGATCGCGCCCAACGCCGACCGCGCCTTCGCGCAGATCGCGGCACCCACGATCGCGAACAGAATCAACAACCCGACGCTGCCCATCAGTCGGCGCTCCCGCGACGAGCGACCGACAACCGGGGCTCGGCGATCTCCCGAGTATCCGGGTGCGCCATGACGGAGGCCGGATCCGAGCCGACCGTCCACTCTTCGGCGGTCGCCCGGCTGATGTACCACCGATTCCCGCTCCTCCGCGCAGGAAGAACGTGGGGAATCAGGCGGCGAATCTTCTGACAGTTCGAGCTGGCCGAGCCGCCAGACCCCACCTCGCCGAACCACAGTTCGGCGACCTCCTCAACCGTGAGGAGCAAAGCCGTCCGTAGGGCGCCCTCTGTGTGGTCGCCGCCGGTTGACGCGGACGTGTCAGAACGTTCGCGATCGTGAACAGACATCGAGCCTCCTCCTGTGATCCGCGCCCGTGGGTGGGCGCCATCACAGGAGAACCCCGGAATGCACGAGGGACCCGGACAAACTGTCCGGGTCCCTCAGAGATCGCGGCTGATTACAAGAATCTAGCTACTACTGATGATGCGTTCAACCAGATCCACGGCGTCATCGTCCCGGGCCAGGAAGGAGAGCGCTCGCGCGAGGTCGATCATGTGCGTCACCTGCCGTTCCACCGGGAGGTGCGCGACGTCCACGTCCTCACCGCGCTTCGCGACCCACGACATGTCTCCGAGGTCGAGCCCGGCCGACAGTCGGTGCAGCTCGACGTTCGTCGGCCCGAACCCCGTCTGCCAGTAGTTTCCGTCCTCACCGAGCCGTACGGCCGAGCGCTCGGCCTGGCCGAGCAGCTCGTCGGCGCCGGCGCGGTCCTGCCGGCGGGCGGCCGCGACCGCGGTTCGCAGGTGCAGCATGCCGAGCAGGCTCAGCGCCTCCGGGTCGCCGGCCGCGACCTGCGGGCCGAGCCAGCGCGCGGCGGTCTCGCCGAGACTCAGTGCATCGTCGTAGCGACCGACTGCTAGCAGAGCGTGGGTCGCCGCCCGCGCCGCCGAGGCGAGCACGAGCGGGTCGTCGGCCTCGTCGGCCGCCTTCATCGCACGTTCGGCGGCGATCCACGACAGGTCGGCCTCGCCGACCTTGCTCAACGTCGTCGCGGCCAGATGGTGCGTGCGCGCCGACATCGCCCAGGATCGTCGGCGCACGTCCGGCGCCTGCCCGGTCGCCGCATCCTCGATCTGCTGGGCGCTGTGGATCAGGCGCGGGAGTCGCTCGACGACCTCGCCGATCCGCCCGCGCTGGTAGTCGGCCCACAGGAACTCGACCAGCTGCTCGGCCTGGCGCAGGTCCGGCGGCGCAGCCGCATCGGACGCGAACAGGACGCGGGACAGGCGGCCGGGAGCCATCAGCGCGTCACGGATCGCCGGGATGTTGTCCCGCTCGTCGTCCTCCTCCATGAGCACGGGCTGGCCCATGAGGTCGCCGAGTGAGACGCGCAGGGCCCCGGCCAGCTCGGTCAGCACGTCGACGCGCCGGAGCTGGCGCTCGCCGCGCTCGATCTTGCTGAGCCAGTCGGTACTGCGGCCGACGAGACCGGCGAGCTGGCTCTGCGTGTAGCCACGGCGCTGCCGGTAGAAGGCGATCCGCTCACCGATCTGCATCTCGTCACCAGCCCCACGCACGGTCTCAGGCTACCGGCCGCCGGCGCCCGGAAACGACCCTCGCACAATCGGATGTCCGGGCATCACGAATCCATCCACGCGGCGTCCATGACAGCGGCGCCGGCCGGATGCAGCTCGCCACGCGCGACGTAGATGTCGGTGAGCGTGCTGATCTTGGCGTGACCGGTGAGATCCGCTTTCTGCCGATCGGTGAGAACTCCGGAGTCGTGCCAGATCGTTGCGGCCGTCTTGCGGAAGGTGTGGCTCGTGACCGGCCAGTCCATCCCGGCCGATTTCCTTGCCTCGCGAACGTAGCCGACGATGTTGTTCGGATCCTTCCAGTTGAATCCGCCCTTCATCGAGGACGCCGGAAAGACTGGAATCTCCGGTCCGTGAACCGTACGCGCACGGAGCATTGTCACCACAAACTGCGGAAGCGGGACGATCCGCAATGACGTTTCCGTCTTTCCGTCGTGGCGATGGAGTCCCCGCCCTCGATGCCGGACGACGTTGCCGGTAATCGCGACGATCGGGACGGCTCGTATCTCGTCACGCTCGACGACGGGGACCCCTTCCAGGTCCACATCACACCAGCGGACGCCGAGCGCCTCGCCCATACGAACTCCCGTGCCGAGCATGAACGTCACGATGTCCGGAAGGTCGCGCCGACGGGCACGCACCTGGGCGCGTGCTTCCTCCTCGTCGTCAGACGTCCCGGCCATCCAGCCGAGGAAGTGTCGTCTCTCCACAGTGGTCAGGGCGCGTGGCCTGCGCGGTCCCCGCTCGATCGGGTCGAGGTGGCGGATCGGGTTGTCCGCCAACGCCTCGTGCTGGACTGCGACCCTGAGCACGAGCGACACGACGGTCCGGATCGTCTTCCGGGACTCCGGGCTGTGGCGCGCAGGCAGCGTGTTGAAGAAACCGTCGAACCGGGGAACAGTGCACTCGTACAGCCGCCACTGCCCCACGGCCGGGAGGATCACGGCCCGCAGACGCTGCCGGTATGTGTCGGCCGTCGTCACGGCGCGGGCGCCGTCACGCACCTGCGTCTCCAGCTTGTTCAGCCAGATCTCCGCCGCCCGCTCGAACGTATGCTCCGGGCGGAGCGGCGCCATGGTGGTGCCAATGCGCGCCCGGAGCTCGTCCTGGAGCGCACGGGACGCGGCCGCCTTCGAGGCGCCGCTGCGCTCCAGCAGCCGCGTCACGCCGTCGTAGTCGCGGAACCGGCACTTGGCGACGTAGCTGCCGCCCGCGCTGAGCCGCTGGGTGATGCGGATGCTGCCGTGGGTGCCCATCGGTAGCGGTGGTCGCGCCATCCGCCCGCCTCGTTGCTAGATCGACCCCGCGGAGTTTCCGTTGGGTTTCCGTTGGATCCGATCACCGTACGGGGTCCGCAGCGGCGAGCACAAGGCATTGAACTGCGACAACGTGGGGCGGGTCGGGTTCGAACCGACGACCTGACGGGTTATGAGTCCGCTGCTCTGACCAGCTGAGCTACCGCCCCCTGAACGGCGGAGTAGTGGTCGGCCGACGTCCAGACGGTGCCGGCGACGATCATCGTCGTCACGGCACCGCGGGGCCAGATAGTAGCGGCCACCACAGCGCGGGCGACGCCCTCCGGCCACCCGGACCGCGCGTCATCCGGACAGTCGGCGGAGACGGGCGAGGTCGACGTGATCGACGCCGCGCAACTCGTAGCCCTCGTGGAAGGACAGCTGGGCCTCGACCGACACGCACGGAACGGAACGTCCGGCGATCGTCCCCGTCGTGTAGTAGCGGGCCGGGAACTCCCAGAACCCGCCGTCGAGGTCGGCCTGCCGCGCACTGCCGTCGTCGGCGATCTGCAGGGGGTGCACGTCCACCCACCCGCGGCCCGGCGCGGCGAGCTCGACGCGGGTCGGGCGCCAGTCCGTCTCGATCGCGTAGCCCAGCTCCGCGAGCGTGGTGAGGACGCGGTCCTCGTGCCGGGAGTCGACGTCGACGTCCAGGTCGCGGTGCGGACGGGTCTGCGCGCCGACGAGCGCGTCGACGCCCCAGCCGCCCTCCACCCAGTACCGGCACCCCGCCGCGTCCAGGGCATCGAGCACGCGGACGACCTCGGCCGCCGTCATCCCACCGTCGTCCACAGGGCCGATCCTGGCGGGGACGGCCGCCCGGCCGCCACCGGATTCGGCTGGTAGACAACGATCATGGGACTTCTGGACGGCAAGGTGGCGTTCGTGACCGGGGCGGCGCGCGGGCAGGGCCGCACGCACGCGGTGCGGATGGCCGCCGAGGGCGCGGACATCGTCGCCGTCGACGTCGTGGCGCCGGTCGCGGCCGACAACGGCTACCCGGCGGCCGTCCCCGAGGACCTGGACGAGACGGCCCGGCTGGTCGAGGAACAGGACCGCCGGATCGTGGCGCGGGTCGCCGACGTACGCGACTCCGCCGCCCTGGACGCAGCACTCGACGAGGCGGCGTCCGAACTCGGGGCGCGGCTCGACATCGTCGTCGCGAACGCGGGCGTCTCGAACTGGAACCGGTTCTGGGAGATCTCCGACGAGCAGTGGCAGACCGTCGTGGACGTCAACCTGACCGGTGTCTGGCGGACCATGAAGGCCGCCGCGCCGCGGATGATTGCCGCGGGCAACGGCGGATCGATCGTCGTCACCAGCTCCGTCGCGGGACTCAAGTCGCTGCCCGCGCAGGCGCACTACGCGGCGTCCAAGCACGGGGTGGTGGGGCTGACGAAGACCGCGGCGATCGAGCTGGCCGAGTTCGACATCCGGGTCAACTCGATCCACCCGTGGGCGGTGCGCACGGAAATGGGCCGCGACCGGAGCTTCGAACCGCAGATCGAGGCGCACCCGCAGTACGCACGCAGCTTCGCGTCCCTGCTGCCCGAACGCGCCGCGCACACCGACGACATCACCAACGCCGTGATGTGGCTGGTCAGCGACCTGGGCCGGACCGTCACCGGCGCCCAGATCCCGGCCGACCTGGGCGCCACGACGTTGTAGCTACCAGGGATCGGTCCGTGCCCACTCCGGCCGCCACCCGATGTAGCGCGGCATGACGGCGACGGCGACGAGGCTGATCACCGCGGTGAGGACCAGGTAGCCCGCCGCCCACCACGGGTCTCCCCCGCCGAAGGCGAGCAGCGCGGTGAGGAACACCGGCGTCAGGCCCGAGGCCCAGATGCCGGAGCCCTGGTAGACCAGCGACATCCCGGTGTAGCGGACGCCGGTGTCGAACAGCTCCGCGAACAGCGCGGACTCGGTGCCCGTCATCGCGGCGTAGAAGACCCCGAGCTGCGCGACGATCGCCGACGCGGCCAGCCACGGGATCCCCGACTGCACGGCCAGGAACGACGGGACGACCGTCAGCCCGAACCCGGCCGCCCCGATCCCGAAGATCCTCCGCCGTCCGTAGCGGTCGGCGAGCCGTCCCGCGAACGGCGTCAGCGCCGCCATCAGCAGGGCGCCGCCGGTGACGGCGAGCAGGATCGTGGTCTTGTCCATCCGCACCGTCGCGGTGGCGTAGGTGATGACGAAGACGCCCCACGTGTTGAACGCGGCGCCCTCCGCCCAGCGGGCGAGCATCCCGGTGCCGACGCCGCGCCGGTGCGCGCGGGTACGGAACACCTCGACGACCGGCACCGACGCCGTCGCGCCGGAGGCGTGCAGCTCCCGGAACTCCGAGGTCTCGAGGACCTTGAGCCGCACGACCAGCCCGACCCCGACGAGCACGACGCTGATCAGGAACGCGATCCGCCAGCCGATGCTCAGGAACGTCTCCGGGTCGAGCACCTGCCCGAGCAGCGCGAACACACCAGTCCCCAGGGCCAGGCCGAGCCCGAGCCCGATCTGCGGGACGCTGCCGTAGAGCCCACGACGCCCGGGCGGCGCGTTCTCCACGGCGAGCAGCACCGCTCCGCCCCACTCACCGCCGACCGCGATGCCCTGCAGCACGCGCAGCAGCACCAGCAGCAACGGCGCCGCGACGCCGATCGCGGCGTAGGAGGGCAGCAGCCCGATCAGCGCGGTGGCCACGCCCATCATCACCATCGTCGCGACGAGCGTGCGCTTGCGCCCGAGCCTGTCCCCGATGTGCCCGAAGATCACCCCGCCGACCGGCCGGGCGACGAAGCCCACCGCGAACGTGCCGAAGGCCAGGAGCGTGCCGATGACCTCGTCGCCGCCGGCCGGGAAGAACAGCGCCGGGAAGACGAGGCCCGCGGCGGTGGCGTAGAGGAAGAAGTCGTACCACTCGACGGTCGTGCCGATCAGGCTCGCCGCCAGCACCGTCCGCGGTCCGGCCGGTGCCGCTCCGGTGGACCGCTCGTCGACGCCGGTGCTCACTTCCCGCCCCGCATCGCCGCGAACGGCACCGACACGCCCGCGTCCGGGTCGATGCCGCCACCCTCCGGCGGGGACCACAGGCCGCGCTCGCGCAGGATCGGGAAGACGCCCTCGCCCACCTGCCAGGCCTCCTCGAGATGCGGGTAGCCCGAGAGCACGAACTCGTCGATGCCGAGCTCGTGGTACTCGGCGATCCGGTCGGCGACCTCGGTGTGGCTGCCGACCAGGGCCGTCCCCGCCCCGCCGCGGACGAGCCCGACGCCGGCCCACAGGTTCGGCGAGATCTCCAGGTCGTCGGTGGAGCCGTTGTGCAGCGCGCGCATCCTCCGCTGCCCCTCCGACTCGCTCGCCGACAGCCCCGACTGGACGCTGTCAATGGTCGAGGGGTCCAGCGCGTCGAGCAGCGACTGCGCCTGCGCCCAGGCCGCGTCGGCGGTGTCGCGGGTGATCACGTGCAGCCGGATGCCGAACCGGACGGTGCGGCCCTGCTCGTCGGCGAGCTTGCGGATCCAGGCGATCTTCTCCGCGACGGCCGCGGGCGGCTCGCCCCAGGTCAGGTAGACGTCGGCGTGCTCGGCGGCGATGTCGCCCGCGGCCGGCGAGGAGCCGCCGAAGTAGACGTCGGGTACCGGGTCGGGCAGGCGGTCGAGGAACGCGTTCTCGACGTGGACGTGCTCGCCGTCGAGGTCGATCGTCTCGCCCCGCCAGATCGCGCGGACGACCTTCAGGAACTCCCCGGTCCGGGTGTAGCGGGCGTCCTTGTCGAGGAAGTCGCCGTAGGCGCGCTGCTCGCTGCTCTCGCCGCCGGTGACGACGTTGACCAGCAGCCGTCCCCCGGAGTGGCGCTGGTAGGTCGCCGCCATCTGTGCGGCCAGCGTCGGCGAGACCGACCCCGGCCGGAACGCGACGAGGAACTTCAGCCGTTCGGTGTGCGCGACGAGCATCGCCGTCGTCAGCCAGGCGTCCTCGCACCAGGCCCCGGTCGGGGTCAGTGCGCCGGTGAAACCGACCTGCTCGGCGGCACGCGCGACCTGGGTCAGGTAGCCGATGTCCGCCGGGCGGATCGCACCGGCCGACCCGGTGCCGACACCGTGCCCACCGCCGACGAGCTGACGGCTGTCGCCCATCGTCGGGAGGAACCAGTGCATGGTCAGGGGACTGTCAGAGGACACGGATGAGGCCTTTCGGGCAGGTCGGGACGCCGTCCGTGGACGGGGAGGGAACCGGGCTCAGGACCGGGGAGTGGTCACCGGTGACAGGACTGTGAGGACAGTCGTCCGAGATCGAGCCAGCGACGACGCGTCAGCTCGCTCGCACCCATCCGACGACAGCAACAGAGGTGGGACTCCGACGCAACCGGTGACGATGGAGGTCACCACGGATCCCCGGAGCGGCCCCGGCAGGTGGTTGTCCTCCGGATCACCGCGTCTGCGTAAGGTCGCCCCCGCGGACCGCCAGGTACCGGGCCCCGGCCCGTTGCTACCTCCACACCCGCACGCCGATGACGCGTGCCTTGTGGGGGTTCTCTGGTGGCTCTGGTCCGGGACAGTGCGTCCGCCCTGCTGAAGAAGGCGGACGCCGGCGAGCTGCACGATCTGCTGGTGCAGCAGGCGCGGGTGCTCTTCGACGCCGGCGTCGGTGTCGGGGAGATCCGCTCGTGGCAGAACAGTCTCCCGGCGTTGCTGGGCGACCTGCGCGACGCCGGTCTGGACCACGTCGAGGTCCTCCTGGAGCACAAGCTGCCCTTCTCACCGAAGCGCGTCGACGTCATCCTCTGCGGGGTCCACCCGCGGACGCGGCGCGCGAGCTACGTCGTCGTCGAGCTCAAACAGTGGACGACGGTGACCCAGCGGCCGGACGGGCTGATCGACGTCCCGCAGTACGGACGCCCGGTGCTGCACCCCGTCGAGCAGGTCCGCGGCTACTGCGACTACCTCGTCGACTTCGTCCCGTCCCTCTCGGTCGACTCGGCCGGCGTGTACGGGATCGCCTACCTGCACAACGCCGAGGCCGCGGGGTGGAAGCTCAGCCGCTACACCGTCGACGAGCACGGGCAGCTGTTCGTCCGCGACCAGCGGGCCGAGCTGATCGACGAGCTCCGCCGCCTCCTGGATCCCGACCCGATGTCGGCGCCGGACAACCGCCGGGTCGCCGAGGACCTGCTCAACTCCGCGGTCCGGCCGTCGAGGCCGCTGCTCACCGTGGCCGCGGAGGAGATCAAGCAGCGGGAGCGGTTCGTCCTGCTCGACGAGCAGCGGATCGCCTACAAGCTCGTCGAACACGCCGTGGACCAGGCGGACCGGGCGAACACGAAGACGGCCGTCGTCGTGCTCGGCGGACCCGGGTCCGGCAAGAGCGTGCTGGCGCTGAGCTTGATCGGGAGCCTCTCCCGCCGCGGGAAGACGGTCATGCACGCGACGGGGTCGAGCTCGTTCACCCAGACCCTGCGCAAGGTCGTCGTCGGGTCCCGGTCGGCGCGGGCACAGAACCTGTTCGCCTACTTCAACAGCTTCATCGGCGAGCCCCCGAACTCGCTCGACGTCGTCGTCTGCGATGAGGCGCACCGCATCCGGGAGACGAGCGTCAACCGCTTCACCAAGGCCGACAAGCGAGCGAAGGCGAAGCGCCAGGTCCACGAGCTGATCGACATCGCGCGGACTCCGGTGTTCCTGCTCGACGAGCACCAGGTGGTGCGCCCCGGGGAGATGGGGACCGAGGCCGAGATCCGCCACGCCGCCGAGTCGGTCGGCTGTCACGTCGAGGTCGTGCGGCTGCACGGTCAGTACCGGTGCGGTGGCTCGGAGTTCTACGAGCAGTGGGTGTTACGGCTGCTCGGACTGGACCCGCGGCCGCCGATCCCCTGGTCCGAGCTCGTCGAGGGCCCGGACGAGACGTATCGCGTCGCCGCGCTGCCGAGCCCGACCGCGCTCGAGGGATGGCTCGCCGGGCAGAGCACGGGGACGTCGGACACCGCCCGGATCGCGGCCGGTTACTGCTGGCGATGGAGCGACCCCGTCGACGACGAGGGCACCCGCCGACTCGTCGACGACATCGAGATCGGCGGCTGGCGACGGCCGTGGAACGCCAAGCCCGACAAGTCGGTACCCGGCGTGCCCGCCTCGCACTTCTGGGCCAGCGACGAGCGCGGATTCGGCCAGGTCGGCTGCATCTACACCGCGCAGGGCTTCGAGTACGACTGGTCCGGGGTGATCGTCGGCGAGGACTTCGTCCGCCGAGGGGGCGGGTGGGTCGCGAACCGGGAGCGGTCCTTCGACGGCCTGGTGAAGCGGGCGGCGGAGGACGAGTTCCCGGCTCTGGTGCGCAACACCTACAAGGTGCTCCTCACCCGCGGGATGAAGGGGACGGCGATGTTCTCCACCGACCCGGAGACGCAGGAGTTCCTCGAGGAGATGTGTCGCTGAAGGACTCACGCCCGGACAGGCCCTGACCTTCGGGGGGACGACGTGTGATCGTGTGTGTGCGTCCGACGCACCCCGGAGCGTCGGCCCGCACCACCCACCCGGAACCGATCCTGGAGGTGCCGGCCGGATGCGCGTCGCCGACCTGCCCACGCCCGCCCTGCTCGTCGACGTCGATGCGGTGGACGCGAACCTCGCCGACATGGCCGCGGCACTGCCCGGGCCGCGGATGCGCCCGCACGTCAAGGCGCACAAGACGACCGCGCTCGCCGCGCGCCAGGCCGACGTCGGGCATCCCGGGTTCACCTGCGCGACCGTGCGTGAGGTGGAGGGCATGGCCGCCGCCGGGCTGGGTGAGGACCTGCTGCTGGCCAACGAGGTGCTCGACACCCGGCGCCTCGGACGGCTCGTGCGCGACGGCTCCGCCCGGGTGACGGTGGCGATCGACTCCGAGCCCACGCTGCGCGCCGCCGTCGACGGCGGGGTGCGCGAGGTGCTCGTCGACGTCAACGTCGGTCTGCCGCGTTGCGGGATCGCACCGGAGCGGACCGGGTGGCTGGCCGACCGGGCGCGGGCCGCGGGGCTGACGGTGCGCGGTGTGATGGGCTACGAGGGCCACCTGATGATGCTGCCCGACGTGGCGGAGCGGGCCCGGCTGACACGGGAGTGCATGGAGCGGCTACTGGCCGCGCACGCCGACGTCGGCGGGGACGTGGTCTCCGGCGGCGGCAGCGGGACGTGGGACATGAACACCTGGGTCACCGAGCTGCAGGCCGGCTCCTACGCCCTGATGGACACCGCCTACTCCGCAGCCGGGCTGCCGTTCCGGCAGGCGCTGACGGTGCTCGCGACCGTCGTCTCGGCCACCGACGCCACCGCGGACATGCCCGCCTTCGCCGTCGCCGACGTCGGCCTCAAGTCGCTCGGCATGGACCACGGGAACCCGACCGTCGTCGGCGGGCAGGTGTGGTTCTGCTCCGACGAGCACACGACGTTCGGCCCGGAGGTACCGGTCGCGGTCGGTGACCGCGTCACCGTGCTGCCCGCGCACGTCGACCCGACCGTCGCGCTGCACGAGCGGATGCACCTTGTCCGCGGCACCGGCCCGGACGCCGAGGTGCTCGACACCTGGGCCGTGGACCTGCGCGGGTGGTGAGCCGGTGCGACGGCGGTGCCCCGCCGCCGCACCGACGAGGGGTCACGCCATCGACGCCGCCCCCGTCGTCGCCGTCTCGAAGCCCTCGTAGCCCTTCGCCGCGACGTCGTCGCACAGCCCGCGGTACACCCCGACCCCGCCCATGTACGGGTAGACGCTGCGCTGCTTGCCGGGGATGTTCGCGCCCATCCACCACGACTCGGCCTGCGGCAGCAGGGTCATGTTGCCGACCTCGGTGTGGTGGGAGACCCAGCCGTCCTCGGCCTCGGCGGTCGGCTCGATCCGGTCCAGCCCCCGCTCGGACATCCAGCGCAGGCAGTCGGTCACCCAGTCGACGTGCTGCTCGATCGAGACCGGCATGTTGCTCATGACCGACGGGCTCTGCGGTCCGGTGAGCATGAACAGGTTCGGGAAGCCGCGCGTGGTCAGGCCCAGGTACGTGCTCGGGCCCTCGGCCCACTTGTCCTTCAGCCCGACGCCGTCGCGGCCGGTGATGCCCAGGCGGAACAGCGTGCCGGTCATGGCGTCGAAGCCGGTGGCGTAGACGATCGCGTCCACCTCGTACTCGGTGCCGTCCACCCGCACGCCGTTCTCGGTGATCCCCTCGATCGGCGTCTCGGCCACGCCGATCAGCGTGACGTTGTCCCGGTTGAACGTGTCGTAGTAGCCGTTCTCCAGGGGCGGCCGCTTGGTGAAGAACGGGTGGTTGCGCGGGCTGAGCTTCTCCGCGACCTCGGGGTCGCGCACCTTCTCCCGGATCTTGCCGCGCAGGAACTCCGCGGCCGTCTCGTTGGCGGCGCCGTCGAGCAGCAGGTCGTTGAACGTGGTGCCCAGCCGGAAGCCGCCCTTCGCCCAGGCCTCCTCGAAGATCTCCTGCCGCTCCTCCTCGCTCACCGACAGCGCGGGGCGGTCGGCGATGTCGTAGGGGAAGCCGAAACCGGTCTGCCGGGTGCGCGCCCAGATGTCGGTGTAGTTCTCCTTGATCTCCTTGGCGTCGTCCTCGGTCATCGGCCGGTTGCCGCCGGAGATGTCGTAGTTCGGCGTCCGCTGCAGGACGTAGAGGTGCTCGGCCTGCTCGGCGATCTCCGGTACGGCCTGCACCGACGTCGCCCCGGTGCCGATCACCGCGACCCGCTTGCCGGTGAAGTCCACGCCCTCGTGCGGCCACCGCCCTGTGTGGTAGCTCTCGCCCCGGAACCCGTCGCGGCCGGGGAAGTCGGGCAGGTTCGTCGTCGACAGGCAGCCCACCGCCGTGATCAGGTGCCGCGCGCTCGTCCGGGTGCCGTCGTCGGTCTCGACGACCCAGCGGTTCCCGTCCTCGTCCCACGTCGCCGACGTGACGGTGGTGGAGAACCGGATGTCGCGCCGCAGGTCGTAGCGCTGCGCGACGTGCTGCAGATAGCTCAGGATCTCCGGCTGCCCGGCGAACCGCTCGCTCCAGGTCCACTCCTGCAGCAGCTCCTCCGAGAGCCGGTCGGAGAAGCTGTAGAAGTAGCTCTCCGAGTCGCAGCGCGCACCCGGATACCGGTTGTAGTACCAGGTGCCGCCGACGTCGTCCGCGGACTCGATCGCCTGCACGCGCATCCCGAGCGTGTCCCGGAGCCGGTGCAGCATGTAGAGGCCGGAGAAGCCGGCCCCCACGATCAGGGCGTCGAGGTCAGGGGCGTCGTTCCGTGTATCGGTCATGGATGCGCTGACTCCGTCGTCGGGGCGTCACCCCGATGTGACGCCTGCCACCGAGTCTGCATGTGCCCTACCGGTTCGGACAGCTCCGAACCGGTGCCGCCCCGGCGCTCCCGGCACGCATGTGAGGGACCCCGGGGGGACTAACCCCGGTCAGCTCCCGAACTTCTCCCCCAATGCCGCGAGACCCGCTCCGAACACCCCGTTCGCGAACAGGTCCACCAGCGATCCCTCGTCGGCGGCCTCGGCGTCGAAGTCGACCCACCACTCCCCGAACGTCTGCCCGGTCGCGGTGATCGGCGACAGGCGCACGGTGGAGATGTAGCGACGGACCGGGAACGGCGACTCGAGGATCTCGTAGGTCAGCGAGTGGAAGCGGTCGTCGAGGGCGAGCAGCTGCTCGACGACGACGCCCCCGTCGCCGAGGGTGAGGCGTCGCTGCGCACCGATCTCGAAACCGGTGGCGCCGCGGATCAGCTCGGATCCCTCGATCGCCGGGTGCCAGCGATCGAGCCCGCCGAAGTCGCGGATCGACGGCCACACCTGCTCGAGCGGGGCGGGGATGACGGCACTGGAGTACGGACGCGGCATTGCGGGAGCTCCTTCTACGAGCCGGGCGGCGGGGTCTGGGACTGATCGATCGGGGACAGGCGGGCCTGGGACAGGCTGGTCTTGAACAGGCGGGTCTGCTCGGTGAGAGCCTTCTCGGTGGGCAGGCGCTCCATCGAGGACGCGCCGTAGAACCCGTGGCAGTGCTTCGCCTTCGACAGCACGTGCGCGGCGTCGTCGGGCATCGCGATCGGGCCGCCGTGGCAGAGCACGAGGACGTCGTCGCGCACGTCCAGCGCGGCCGCCGCCCACTCGTCGACGAGCGCGACGCAGTCGTCGAGGGTCTTCGACGTCTCCGCGCCGATCGAGCCACCGGTGGTCAGGCCCATGTGGCAGACGATGACGTCCGCGCCGGCCCCGGCCATCGCGCGGGCGTCGTCGGCGGAGAACACGTAGGGCGTGGTGAACAGGTCCTGGGCGCGGGCCGCGGCGACCAGGTCGACCTCCAGCGCGAAGCCCATCCCGGTCTCCTCCAGGTTCGCCCGGAACGTCCCGTCGAACAGGCCCACGGTGGGGAAGTTCTGGATGCCGGCGAAGCCGAGGTCGTCGAGCTGCCGCAGGAAACGGTCGGTGATCATGAACGGGTCGGTGCCGTTCACGCCGGCCAGCACCGGCGTGCGCTCGACGACGGGCAGCACCTCCGACGCCATCTCGACGACGATCTCGTTCGCGTTGCCGTACGCCAGCAGCCCGGCCAGCGACCCCCGCCCGGCCATCCGGTAGCGGCCGGAGTTGTAGATGACGATGAGGTCGATCCCGCCGGCCTCCTCGCACTTGGCCGAGAGCCCGGTGCCGGCACCACCGCCGACGATCGGCTCACCGCGCCGAGCCATGTCGGTGAAACGTTCCACCAGTTCCGCGCGCCGGAACCTCACTGTGTCGAACTCACTGGGCAAGCACCTCCCGCCACGCGGCGACGGCCGCGTCGGCGAACTCGGGGTCGTTGATGTTGTGCGGTACCCGCATGATCCGCTCAGGACGCAGGACGTGCTGCTCGATCGCGGTGAACAGTGCCTCGTCGGCGTCGGGGTCCCAGAACGGCTGGTCCGGCGCGTCCAGCAGGGACACCCCGCCGGTGGGCAGCAGGAACATCAGCGGTCCGGTGCAGGCGTCGATCTTGCCGGCGACGAACCGGCCGATCTCCGCGTTCTCCTCCGGCGTCGTGCGCATGAGCGTGACCTGGGCGTTGTGCTCGTAGAGAAGGCGGCCGGCGAAGCGCTCGGGCACCGAGTCCCGCGACCCGAAGTTGACCATGTCGAGCGCGCCGCAGGAGCCGACGTAGGGCACCCGGGTCCGGGCGATCGCGTCGAGACGGTCCGGCCCCGCGGCCATGATCCCGCCGACGACGAGGTCCGCGATCTCGGTCGTGGTCAGGTCCAGCACGGAGGTGATGAGGCCGTCGTCGACGAGCTTCTCCATCGCCCGGCCGCCGGTGCCGGTGGCGTGGAAGACGAGCGGGTCGACGTCGTCGCCGAGGCGTTCGCGCACGGCGGTGACGCACGGGGTGGTGACGCCGAACATGGTCAGCCCGGCCGCGGGACGGTCGTCGGCCACAGGGACCGTTGCGGCGACGGCGCCGGCCAGCATGTGCGCGGCGTTGCCCAGGACGACCCGCGAGATCCGGTTCAGCCCGGCCACGTCGGTGACCGAGTAGAGCATCGCGATGTCCGACGCCCCGACGTACGGAGCGGTGTCGCCCGAGGCCACCGTCGAGACCATCACCTTCGGCACACCGACCGGCAGGGCCTGCAGGGCAGGGGTGACGATCGCCGTCCCGCCGGAGCCGCCGAGCCCGATGACGCCGTCGAGGTCGTCGCGGGAGAGCAGGTACCGCTCCAGGGCGACGGCCATCGCCCCGACCCCGCTGCCCCGGTCACCGGTGAACACGGCGTCGGCGCCGTCCGGGTGGTGCGCCGCGACCTCCGCGGCCCGGACGTCGGCCCCGGTGCCGGCCGCGTCGCCGGCGGTCGAGACGTCCACGCGGCGCACCGCCGCCCCGGCCGCCGCGATGAGATCGGCGACGTAGCCGAGCTCGTCGGACTTGGTGTCGTGCGTGCCGATCACGTACGCGGTGCCCACCAGGGCTTTGTAGCGCAGATCGCCGGGCGGGACGAGAGGGAGCAGGCACCGATCCGGGATCAGTCCGCTCCGGGCACCGCACTCACACGGAGCAGTGACCTCTTTCATGATCACGTCGTTGAGTAGTCATGCTGCGCCATCCGGACCACACCAGCGGCGTCGTCCTCCCCATGGACGCCCGATCCGGGGAGCACCATGCGCCGACGAACGGGGCGCCGACGAACGGGGCCGCGACGCGGGGCCCGGTGATGGTCGTCGGATGGTGGGCCGAGCCGGCCGCGTCCGCCCGCTTCTGGGGCGACGTCCTGCCCGCGGGCAGCGAGCTCGCCCACCACCTGGGACGGGTCGCCGCCCGCAGGACGCAGGAGCGCCCCACCCTCGACGGCGGCCTGACGTTCCGGCTCTCGCTGTCCGAGGCGTTCGGTGCCGAACAGCTGTTACACCTTGCCGACGGCTCGCCGCGACGCACCGACCCGCCCGGCCGCGGTGTGCTGGTCCCGCTGTCCGGGCTGCGCCAGACCTCGCCGGTGCCCGGCGCACCGCTCGGGCTGATGGCGCAGACGCTGCTCGTCGAGATCGCCACCACCGACGTCCAGAACCGGGTGCTCACCGACCTGACGGCCGCGGTGCACGACCTCGCGCCGTCCGCCCCGACCCGTCTCGACGCCCGCCTGCGCGCCGCCGAGGAGACGCTGCGCACCGCCCAGACCGCGCTGCTCACCAGCGGCGCGGTCCCCACCGACGTCGCGCTGGGCACCGCGTCGGCCAACCTGTCGGTGCTGCGTCACCAGACCGTCGCGCACCTCGCCGGGTGGGAGCGGGTGGTCGAGGGGCTCGACCCGTCCGGGGCGCACGGCACCGCCGTCCGCGAGGCGTTGGGCGAGGTCGGACGGCTGGGCTGGACCGGGTTCCCCGGCGCCGTGCACGCCGCCTACCAGGGGCTGGTGCTCGACGCCCGTCGGCTGCTGGTCGTCGCCGCCGAGCAGCACCTGCGGTCGCCGGAGCGGTCGTTGACGGCGCTGCGCCCGCTCGTCGAGGCGGACGTGGCCGCCCGTGTGGCGGACGTCGTGCGGCTGCGCAAGCTCCTCGCGCGGCTCTCGGTCGTCCCGCTGACCGTGCGCAAGCGCTCCGGCGCCATGCTGCCGAACCTGATCGCCGACCAGGCCGCCGACAACGCCCGCACCCAGGCCCTGTTCACCAGGATGGCGACGGCCCTGACCCCGGTCCCGGGCCAGGCCGCCTACGACGTGGAGATCCAGACCCGCGCCTCCGGCGACCTGCAGGTCCTCCGCCCGGCCCCCTGACCCGCCGGGTCACGGCCCCGGACACGACCCCTGGACACGACCCCTGGACACGACACTGCCCGGCTCCCACCGGTGGCGGGGCCGGGCAGTGTCGAACCGTGCTGTGTCAGAGGGTGCGGTGTCGGCTCAGCCGACGGCCTTGGCGCGCTTCTTCGCGTCCTTGGCGGCGCCCTTGGCGGCCTTGGCCGCCTCGGCACCGACGTCGGAGGCCCGGCTCGCGACGTCCGAGCCGAACTTCGCGGCCTGCGCCTGGGCCTGGGTGGCCAGCGTGGTGAAGCGGTCCGCGTACTCCGGAGCCTTCTTCTCGGCCCGGCGGGCCGCCTTCTGGGCCTGCTTCTCCCAGGCGGCGCGACGCTTCTCGGCGGCCTTGACCCACTTCTCGCCGTTGCGCCCGGCGGCCTTCTGCCACTGCGCGCCGCGACGGTCCACGGTCTTCTGCAGCTTGGCGCCGCGCTTCTCGGCCAGCTTGGCGTTCTTCTGCGCCTGCTTGGCGGCCGCCTCGGCGCGGGTGGAGAGCTCGCCGGAGAGCACGGAGGCCCGCTCGGACACCGCGGTGCCCAGCGTCGCCGCCCGCTCGGAGGCGAGACCGCCCAGCTCGACGGCCCGCTCGCGGACCGCGGGGCCGTGCTCGGCGATGGCCTCGTTGACCTTCCCCGACGCCTCGTGGGCACGCTCGCCCAGCGCCGTCCCCGCGGTGGAGGCCACGGCGGCGATCGAGGTGCCGGCCCCGGCCAGACCGGCGGCGACGCGCTCGGCGGTGTCGGAGTTGGAGGCACCGGAGAGCTTCTTCTGCGCCTGCTCGGCGGCCTTGCGGGTCCGCCAGGCGGCCGAAGGCTTGCCGTGCGTGTCGGCGGCGGCGATCAGGAGACCGCCCAGGAGGCTGAGGTTCTTGAAGAAGTGGATCTGCTGCGCGGCCCGGGCCTCCGGGTCGGTCTCCTCCCAGAAACGGTGCCCGGCCAGGGTGGTCGGGATCAGGGAGGCGGCCAGCGCGGTCGAGGCCAGGCGCGGGGCCTTGCCGATGGCGAGCAGCGAACCGGCGGCGATCTTCACCCCGGCGTCGATCTTGATCAGCGTCTCGTCGTCCGGGCGACGGTCGATCGGGGCGGCCTCGACGATGCGGTCGACCGCGGGAGCGGCCTGGTCCAGCAGCGGCTTGGCGGCCTGGGCGTGGTCACCGGGTGACCGCAGTGCGTTGATGCCGCCGGTGATGAAGATGGCGGCAAGCATGGGTCGGGCGACTCGGCGCAAGACTGGCATGGATCACCTTTCCCCGATTCGCCGAACCGCAAACCCCCACGGCAGTTGGCATCGCGGCGGTGAGGTCGCAATAGTGCGCGGGTGACGAACGGACGGCGGGCGATCGGGCTCGACATTGGGGGTACGAAAGTTGCGGGGGCGATCGTCGCCGAGGATGGCACAGTGACGGCGGAGACACTCCGCCGGACCCCGGAAACCTCGGACTCCGCGACCATGACCGCGCTGCTCCTCGAGATGGTCGACGAGCTGCGCAAAGGCGACGACGGCGTGGCCGCGATCGGGGTCGGCGCGGCGGGCACCGTGGAGTGGCCGACGGGGCGGATCCGGTGGGCGCCGAACAACGAGTACCGGGACTGGAACGTCCGCGCCGAGCTGGAGCGGGCGACCGGGCTGCCGGCCGTCGTCGACAACGACGCGAACGTGGCCGGGCTGGCCGAGGCGCGGCTCGGCACCACCCGCTACGACGAGATGATCCTGGTGACCGTGGGCACCGGGATCGGCACCGGGATCGTGCTCGGCGGCCGCATCTACCGCGGCCCGCACGGGCTCGGCGCCGAGATCGGGCACATGAACGTCACCCCGGACGGGCCGCAGTGCGGCTGCGGCAACTACGGCTGCCTCGAGGCCCTGGCCTCGGGAACCGCGCTGACGCGGATGGGCCGCAGCGCCGCCGCGGGCGACCCGGACGGGATGATCGCCACGCTCGCCGCGGAGTCCGGCGCGGAGGTCACCGGCCAGATCGTGACGATGGCGGCGATGGCCGGGGACCGCACCGCGGCGTCGCTGTTCGCGCGGCTCGGCCGTTCCCTGGGCATCGGCATCGCGTCGATGAACGCCATCTTCGAGCTGGAGGCGGTCGTCATCGGCGGCGGTCTGGTCGACGCCGGCGAGCTGCTGCTGGAGCCGACGCGCCGCGCCGCGCGCGAGTTCGCCTACGCTCCGACGGCCCGTCCGATCCCGCCGATCGTCCCGGCCACCTACCGCGGCGACGCGGGCAAGATCGGTGCCGCGCTGCTCGCACTGGAGGACGCCGGGAAGCACTGGCGGCGGGAGGAAAGGTCCACCCCATAGAGTGGGGCCGGTGACCCTTCTGCTCGGCCCGCTGCTGCGCCACGTCGACGAGACCTCCGCCCTGGTCTGGGTGCAGGTGGACAGGAGGGCGCGGGTCGAGGTGCTGGGCTGCAGCGCGGAGACGTTCGAGGTCAGCGGGCTGCACTACGCGATCGTCGAGGTCACCGGCCTGGCGCCGGACAGCCGCACACCGTACGAGGTGCACGTCGACGGCGAGCAGGTCTGGCCGCTGCCGAACTCGCCGTTCCCGGGCAGCGTCATCGCCACCCGCGGCCCGGCGACCGAGGGTCACCAGCGCGTCGTGTTCGGGTCGTGCCGCTACGTCAAGCTCGCCGACCCGAAGCTCGCCCGCCAGTACGGCCTCGACGCGCTCGACGCCTACGCCACGCGGATGACCCAGCTCGACCCGTCGCTGTGGCCGAGCGTCCTGCTGCTGCTCGGCGACCAGGTCTACGCCGACGAGCTGACCCCGCAGAGCCGCCGCCGGATCGCGGGACGTGCCGAGCGGCCCGCCGAGTGGCCCGACGACGAGATCGTCGGCTTCGACGAGTACTCCGGCCTCTACCGCGACACCTGGTCGGACCCGGAGGTGCGGTGGATGCTCTCCACCGTCCCCACCGCGATGATCTTCGACGACCACGACGTGCGCGACGACTGGAACACCTCCGGCGAGTGGCGCCGGGAGATGGCGAAGACACCCTGGTGGCGCGACCGCATCCGGTCCGGGCTGGCGGCCTACTGGGTGCACCAGCACCTGGGCAACCTCTCCCCCGCCGAGCTGGCCGCCGACACCACGTGGCAGGCCGTGCGGGCGGCCGACGGCGACGTCTGGCCGCTGCTCGTCGACATGGCCGACCACGCCGACGCCGAGGTCGGCACCGGCGACGACGCGCACAAGGACGTCCGGTTCAGCTTCTGCTGGGAGCTCGGGCGCAGCCGGCTGATCGTCATCGACTCCCGCAACGGCCGGATCGTGGAGTCCCTGCCCCGCAAGCTCGTCTCCGACGCCGAGTTCGACTGGATCACCGACCGTGCGCTGGCCCCGGGCGACGTCGACCACGTCATGATCGGCACGTCGATCCCGTGGCTGCTGCCGCAGGTGATCTCCGACCTGCAGGCCGCCACCGAGAAGGCCGGCAACTCCGGGGGACGGCTCGCGCGCGCCGCGGAGTGGCTGCGCCAGGAGGCGGACATGGAGCACTGGCCGGCCTTCGGGCACTCGTTCAACCGCCTCGCCGACCTGCTGCGCGACATCGGGCGCGCGCACTCCGGCCGGGTCGCCCCGGCGACGGCGACCGTGCTCTCCGGCGACGTCCACCACAGCTACGCCGCCCGCGCGTTCGTCCACGGTCACGAGCCCGGCGCGACGGGGGTCTACCAGCTGACCTGCTCCCCGGTGCACAACGTCGTCCCGGGGTTCATGCGTGTGCTGTTCACCATCACGTGGTCGCGGCTGATCGCCCGGGCCAGCACCCGGTGGGCCCGCGACACCGGCGCCGAGCGCGCCGGCGTGGCCTGGGAGAAGAGCGCCGGGCCGCTGTTCGGGAACCTGATCGCGACCCTGGAGCTCAACGGCCGGGCCGCCCGCGTCCGGTTCGAGCGCCCGCGGTCCGCATCGACCCTCGACGACGTCGCCAACGTCGCCCTCACCCCGCTGGCCCCGCCCGTCGACGAGCCGGTCCCCGCCGCGCCCGCCGGGCGCTGACCCCCCGGCCCCTCGCCGGAGGGGACGGCGCACCGCGGCCGGTCAGGACATCGAGGCGGAGGCCTTCTCCAGGTCGAAGCCGCGGTAGTCCTCGGCCGCGACGTCGTCGCAGATCTCGCGGTAGGCCCCGACCCCGCCGATGTAAGGCATGAACACCCGGGGCTTGCCCGGCACGTTCGCGCCCAGGTACCAGGACTTCGCCAGCGGGTAGAGCGTCGCCTGCCCGACCTCGGCCACGTGCTCGACCCACCCGGCCTGCGCGTCGGCGTTCGGCTCGATCGTGGTGACGCCGTCGCGCTCCAGGCGGGCCAGGCAGTCGGAGATCCAGTCGACGTGCTGCTCGATCGAGACCAGCATGTTCGACAGCACCGACGGGCTGCCCGGGCCGGTGATCGTGAACAGGTTCGGGAACCCGGCCACGCCCAGACCCAGATAGGTGACCGGGCCGTCGGCCCAGGCGTCGGCGAGCGTTCGCCCGTCCCGTCCGCGGATGTCGATCGAGAGCAGCGCGCCGGTCATCGCGTCGAAGCCGGTGGCGAGCACGATGTCGTCGACCTCGACCTCTCCGTCGGCGGTGGCCACGCCGGTGGCGGTGATCGCCTCGATCGGTGTCTTCTTCAGGTCGACCAGGTGCACGTGCGGCGAGTTGAACGTCTCGTAGTAGCCGGTGTCGAGGCAGGGCCGCTTGGTGCCGAACGGGTGGTCGGACGGCAGCAGCGCCTCCGCGGTGGCGGGGTCGGTGACCTTGTCCCGGATCCGGTCCCGGATGAAGTCCGCCGCCATGTCGTTGGCGCGGATGTCGACGCCGATGTCGGCGTACGAGCGCCGCATCGCGCCGAGGTTGCCGGCCGACCACGCCTTGTAGAAGGCGCGCCGCCGCTCCTGCTCGGTGACGTCCAGGGCGTTCTCGGTGGGCAGCTTCCCGACGAGCCCGGCCGGTGAGTGCCGCGCCGCGTCCCGGAACGCGGCGTAGTTCGCCTTGCGCTCGCGCTGGGCCTGCGCGGTGAGCGGACCGTTGTGCGCGGGCATGCTGTAGTTCGCCGTGCGCTGGTAGACGGTCATCTCGGCGGCCTGCGACGCGATCACCGGGATCGACTGGATGCCCGAGGACCCGGTGCCGATGACGGCGACGCGGCGCCCGGTGAAGTCGACACCGGCGTGCGGCCAGCGGGCGGTCGAGTAGACCGGCCCGGCGAAGGAGTCCAGACCGGGGATCTCCAGGTCCTTGGGCTTGGACAGGCAGCCGGTCGCGAAGATGCAGAACCGCGCCGTGACGGTCTCGCCGTGCTCCGTCGTGACCGCCCAGCGCGCGGACTCCTCGTCCCAGACCGCCGCGGTGACGCGGGTGTCGAGCTCGATGTCGCGGCGCAGGTCGAAGCGCTCGGCGACGTGCTCGGCGTAGCGCAGGATCTCCGGCTGGGCCGGGTAGCGCTCGGTCCACTCCCACTCCTGCTCGAGCTCCGGGGAGAACGAGTAGGAGTACTCCAGGCTCTCGACGTCACAGCGTGCTCCGGGGTACCGGTTCCAGTACCAGGTGCCGCCGATGCCGCTCCCGGCCTCGAACACCCGGGCGCTCAGGCCCAGGCCACGCAGGCGGTGCAGCTGGTAGAGACCGGCGAACCCGGCGCCGACCACGACGACGTCGGGGGAACTGGGACGACTCAACGGGCGCTCCTTTGCGACGCGAACCACTTTCGGCCCCAGCATGCGACGCCGGCGGCCCGCACGCCAGAGGTGAACGGCGGATCACCGTGATCCCGTAGCCGGGCGACGGTCGTGCGCGGATACCGCTGCCGGAGCGACGGCATCCGCGCACGCGGGTCAGAAACCGGTGCGCTCCAGCCACCGCGTCCACACGGCGGCGTCGCCGAGCACCTGCAGGGACGCGGCGTCCGAGGAGATCCGGCGGGTCACACCCAGGAGGAGGTCGGCCGCGGTGCCGCGGACGGCGGCGTCGCCCTTGCCGTGCCCGTGCTCCCAGACCACGGCGGACCCACCGTCGGCGGCCTCGCCGCGCAGCAGCCACTCCCCTGCCGCGCCGAGCTCGTCGTCGGTGGCGTGCAGGTGCAGGGTCGCGCCCGCGGGCAGCGGCCCGTCGTCCGAGGCGGGGCGGGAGGCGACGAGGTCGAGCCACTCCGAGACGCCGTCCGCAGCCAGGTCGGGCGCGATCTCGAACGTCTCGCCGAGGGCCAGGACCACGTCGGCGCGGTGCACCGTGGCCTCGTGCAGGCGCCGGCGGATCCACCACGCGGCGGGCTTCGGACCGGTGAACGTCCAGATCGGGGTGTCCGGGCCGACCGACTCCACGGCCTCGAGCAGCTCGCGGACCCCGCCGCGCAGCCAGTCCGCCTCGGCGTCCGGGCCACCCTCCGGCGGACGGCCGCCGACGACGTCGCGCGGGGACAGCACCTCGGTCGCCCGGCCGGCGACCATCTGCGCGGCCCACCGGTCCCCGCGCCCGACGTGCTTGAGCACCGAGCGGAGATCCCAACCGGGACAGGTCGGGACCGGTGTGGACGCCTCGGCGGCGGCCACGGCGGACGCCAGCCGATCGTTCTCGACGGTCAGGGACGCGGCGACGGATCCGGGCGCGGACATGAACGAAATCTAACGTCTCGACGCGAATCCGCGAGTCCCCGCATGTCGATCATGGACCCGGGGTAGGAACACGACATGCCGCCTCATCGCGATTGGACGCGACGTGGAGTGGGGCGTGCCCTGCTGTGGTGGCCGTTCACGGCCTTCCTGCTGGTGGCGGCGTTCCCCGCCATCGCGGTTCCGGCCATGGTCGGCTCGGGCGTGTTCCTGGTCGTCGTCGGGCTGGTGGGCGGAGCGCTGGGCCGCCAGTGGCGCGCCCGCAAGCTCCGGCAGGCCGGCCGCACGGTCGGGGCGATCCCCCGTGCCGTCGCCGACGGGTCGACCACTCCGCTGACCGAAGCCGCCCAGGACGAGAAGCCGTCGTCGGACACGATCTCGACCGACGAGCCCGACGAGCCCGACGAGCCCGACGACGACGGGCCGGACGTCCGCGCGGCCTGAGACCGACCCGCCCGCCGCACGACCGGCGTCCCTGTGACGCGCTGCGCCGTTGCTTGTATGTCCGATACTAGGATGTCAAACTAAATCCGTCGGGCGTCTCCCATTCGGCCCGGCGGGAGGAGCGGGTCATGGCGGACTCGAACGCTGTCAGCACCGGTCGCGACCAGGGACTGCACGTCCCGGTGAACCCGGTCCGGTTCGTGACCGCGGCCAGCCTGTTCGACGGGCACGACGCGGCCATCAACATCATGCGCCGGATCCTGCAGCGCCAGGGAGCCGAGGTCATCCACCTCGGGCACAACCGCTCGGTCGACGAGGTGGTGACCGCCGCGATCCAGGAGGACGCGCAGGGCATCGCCATCAGCTCGTACCAGGGCGGGCACGTCGAGTACTTCTCCTACCTGGTGGAGCTGCTGCGCGAGCGCGGCGCCGGGCACGTCAAGGTCTACGGCGGTGGCGGCGGCGTGATCGTGGCCGAGGAGATCGAGCTGCTGCACTCGCGCGGCGTCTCCCGGATCTTCTCCCCCGAGGACGGCCAGCGTCTCGGCCTGCCCGGGATGATCAACCTGATGATCCGCGAGTGCGACGTGGACCTGTCCGCCGAGCCGCCGTCGTCCTACGACGGGGTGTTCTCCGGCGAGCCCGCGACCCTCGCCCGCGCGCTGACCATGGCCGAGGCCGGCAAGCTCCCCGACGAGGTCCACTCGCGGGTCGAGAGCGCCGATCGGGCGGTGCCCGTCCTGGGCATCACCGGCACCGGCGGCTCCGGCAAGTCCTCGCTGACCGACGAGCTCGTCCGCCGCTTCCGCCTGGACCAGGAGGACAAGCTCCGGATCGCCGTCCTCGCCGTGGACCCGACCCGTCGCAAGGGCGGCGGCGCGCTGCTCGGCGACCGGATCCGGATGAACTCCCTCTCCGGTGACCGCGTCTTCTTCCGCTCGCTCGCCACCCGCGGCACCGAGGGCAGCCTGCCGGAGCGCCTCGGCGACACGATCGCCGTGCTCAAGGCCGCGTCGTTCGACCTGGTGATCGTCGAGACCCCCGGCATCGGGCAGGGCGACGCCGGCATCGTGCCCTTCGTCGACAACTCGCTGTACGTGATGACGCCGGAGTTCGGCGCCGCGTCGCAGCTCGAGAAGATCGACATGCTGGACTTCGCCGACGTCGTCGCGATCAACAAGTTCGAGCGCCGCGGCGCCGAGGACGCCCGCCGCGACGTCGGCCGCCAGCTGGTGCGCAACCGCGAGGAGTTCGGCGCGAGCTGGGAGGACATGCCGGTCTACGGCACCTCGGCCGCGACGTTCAACGACGACGGCGTCACCGCGCTCTACCACCACCTGCGCGACATCCTCGGCGAGAACGGCCTGGTCACCGGCGAGGGCCGGCTGGCCCGCACCGACCGCAAGACCTCCACCGAGTACGCCGCGGTGATCCCGCCGGAGCGGGCGCGCTACCTCGCCGACATCGCCGAGACGCTGCGCTCCTACCACTCCGACACCGACGCCGCGGCCGACGCCGCGCGCACCCGCGCGCACCTGCGGACCGCGCGCGAGCTGGTCGGGGACTCGGTGGACGAGGCGCTGGCCAAGGCCGAGAAGGCGCTGCCGGGCGAGACCGCGGAGATGCTCGAGCAGTGGCCCCGGACGATCGAGGACTACTCCGGCGACGAGCTGGTCTTCACCGTCCGGGACAAGGAGATCCGCACGAAGCTGACCAAGGAGACGCTGTCCGGCAACCCGGTGCGCCGGGTGTCGCTGCCCAAGGTCACCGAGGACGCCGAGATCGTCCGGTTCCTGCGCAAGGAGAACCTGCCCGGGTACTTCCCGTTCACCGCGGGCGTCTTCCCGTTCAAGCGCGAGGGCGAGGACCCGGCCCGGATGTTCGCCGGCGAGGGCGACCCGTTCCGCACCAACCGCCGGTTCAAGCTGCTCTCGGCCGACTCCGAGGCCAAGCGCCTCTCGACGGCGTTCGACTCGGTGACGCTCTACGGGCACGACCCGGACACCCGTCCCGACATCTACGGCAAGGTCGGCACCTCGGGTGTCTCGATCGCGACGCTGGAGGACCTCAAGGCCCTCTACGACGGGTTCGACCTCTGCTCGCCGACGACCTCGGTGTCGATGACGATCAACGGCCCGGCGCCGACGATCCTCGCCTACTTCCTCAACACCGCGATCGACCAGCAGGTCGACGGGTTCCGCGACGAGCACGGCCGTGAGCCCGACGCCTCCGAGCACGAGGAGCTGACCGCCTACGCCCTGGCCAACGTCCGGGGCACGGTGCAGGCCGACATCCTCAAGGAGGACCAGGGGCAGAACACCTGCATCTTCTCCACCGAGTTCTCGCTGCGGATGATGGCCGACATCCAGGAGTGGTTCATCGCGCACAAGGTGCGCAACTTCTACTCCGTCTCGATCTCCGGCTACCACATCGCCGAGGCCGGGGCGAACCCCATCTCGCAGCTGGCGTTCACCCTCGCCAACGGCTTCACGTTCGTCGAGAGCTACCTGGCGCGCGGGATGGACGTGAACGAGTTCGCGCCGAACCTGTCGTTCTTCTTCTCCAACGGCATGGACGCCGAGTACTCGGTGATCGGCCGGGTCGCCCGCCGGATCTGGGCGGTGGCCATGCGCGAGCGCTACGGCGCCAACGAGCGCGCGCAGAAGCTGAAGTACCACGTGCAGACCTCCGGCCGGTCGCTGCACGCGCAGGAGATGAACTTCAACGACATCCGCACCACGCTGCAGGCGCTGTGCGCGCTCTACGACAACGCGAACTCGCTGCACACGAACGCCTTCGACGAGGCCGTGACGACCCCGACCGAGGGCTCGGTGCGCCGCGCGATGGCCATCCAGATGATCATCAACAAGGAGTGGGGCCTCTCGATGAACGAGAACCCGCTCCAGGGTTCCTACGTCATCGACGAGCTCACCGACCTGGTCGAGGAGGCCGTCCTCCGCGAGTTCGACTCGATCGCCGAGCGTGGCGGCGTGCTGGGCGCGATGGAGACCGGCTACCAGCGCGGCAAGATCCAGGACGAGTCGATGCTCTACGAGCACCGCAAGCACGAGGGCACGCTGCCGATCATCGGCGTCAACACGTTCGTCAAGCCGGAGGACGACGACTCCGAGCCGGTGACGATCGAGCTGATGCGCGCGACCGAGGACGAGAAGAAGTCCCAGCTCGACCGCCTGGAGGACTTCCAGTCCCGCAACCGGACCGAGGCCGAGCAGGCCCTGCGCCGGCTGCAGGACGTCGCCACCGGTGAGGGCAACGTCTTCGACGAGCTGATGAAGGCCGCCCGCGTCTGCTCGCTGGGCCAGCTCACGACGGCCTTCTTCGAGGTCGGCGGCCAGTACCGTCGCAACATGTGACCGACCCGTGCGCGCTCGTCGCCGCCCTGGCGGCGACGGGCGCGCACGACCGGGTACACAGGCAGGGTGAGCACCCCCGAGCCCGCCGGCCCGAACATCGTCATCGCCTCCCAGGGCGGGGGTAGCCACTCCGCGTTCGGCGCGGGCGTGCTGGGCACGCTGCTGGCGGCCCCCGAGCTGCAGGGCTACCGGGTCACCGGGCTGTCCGGGACGTCCGGGGGCGCGATCAACGCGCTCCTGGCCTGGACGGCCCTGCGCGACGGCGACCGGGCCTCGGCGAAGGACCGTCTCGATGCGTTCTGGGCCGACAACGCCGCGAGCGGGCCGCTCCAGGCCCTGCTCAACGCGACCGTCGTCGGGGCGTCGATCCTGCAGAACCTCGACGCGCTGCCAGGCGTCAGCCCGTACCTGGTCCCGGAGATCGCGGCCGCGCAGTTCCGGTCGCTGCTCGAGCGCCACGTCGACTTCGACGCCATCACCGCCGACCCGGACCGCCTCGACCCGTTGCTGGCGCTCGGGGCCGTCGACGTGCTGTCGGGCGACTTCCGCGCGTTCTCCAGCTACCGCGAGCGGATCACCGTCGACAGCGTCGCCGCCTCGGCCGCGATCCCGAACCTGTTCCGCGCCGTCGAGACCGCGGGCGGCACGTTCTGGGACGGCCTGTTCTCGCAGAACCCGCCGGTCCGCGACCTGCTGGCCGCGCTGCCGGACGAGCTGTGGGTCGTCCAGATCACGCCGTCGGCGATCGACCGGCTCCCGCGCACGCTGACCGAGATCGTCGACCGGCGCGGCGAGCTGTCCGGGAACCTCTCGCTCTACCAGGAGCTGGCGTTCGTCGAGACGCTCAACCGCCTGATCGACGACGGCCGGCTGCAGCCCGGCGGAGAGATCGGCCGCACGGTGATCCGGGTGATCGAGCTCCCGCGCGAGATCCTGCCGCGGGCCCTCGGCGCGGCGTCGAAGGCCGACCGCAGCCCGGCGTTCCTGCAGCGCCTGATCGACTCCGGCCGGGAGCAGGCGGAGAAGTTCCTCGGCGCCCTGGCCTTCGAGCGCGCCTGGGCCGACGGCGACGCCGACGCGGTGCGCGGACTCAGCACGCCCGGGGCCTCGCTGGTCACCGACGACCCGTTCTCCGGGTCCGGACAGGTCGGGGTGCACGCGGTCCTGGGACGCGACGTGCGGCCGGACCTGGCACACCGGCAGGTCTCCGGCGACAGCGTGACCTGGGCCGTCCACGCGCCCGGCGTCGACGCGCCGTGCGAGGCACGGGCCACGTTCGACGGGCGGAAGGTCAGCGAGCTCCGCCTGGGACGGGCGGGCTAGCGCCGGGCGGGCTTGCGCTTCCCGCGGTTCCAGCCGCCGAGGATGCTCAGGGCCTCGACGACCGACTCGGCGGCTTTCGCGACGGCGCGACCGAAGTTCTTCACGGGATTCCTCCTGTGTCGTGCTGCTGGGGGCCGTTCC
The DNA here is from genome assembly GCF_004217185.1 of Pseudonocardia sediminis. Classification (NCBI taxonomy): domain Bacteria; kingdom Bacillati; phylum Actinomycetota; class Actinomycetes; order Pseudonocardiales; family Pseudonocardiaceae; genus Pseudonocardia; species Pseudonocardia sediminis. The sequence continues at coordinate 4,587,316 of NZ_SHKL01000001.1, forward strand.
ACGTTCTCAGACGCCCGCCGCGCGCGTGCACGGGGTTGCTGCGCCGTTGAGGTGACGAATCGGGCAAGTTGCCGGATGGTGTCCGGGAGGCGTCCACCTGTTCGGAGCAATCGGCGGTGATCGGCCTAGCGATCGAAGGGCTGATCGGAGCAGTGATGAGGTCGATCACGCGATCGGACACGTCCGTTGGGATGTACTCGGGCGCGCCCTCGGGCATGGGCCGGTCGGGAGGGCGATGCTTCCGGGGGTAAGCCGACGAGGGTGGGGATGTCGTGTCGACGAACGTGTTGATCTGGGTCGTGGTCGCGGCCGTGGTGCTGGTGGCGATCGGGATAGGACTGATCATCGCCGGGCGGGTCCGGGGACGGCGCCGGAGCGCGGCGCTGCGCCGTCACTTCGGACCGGAGTACGACCACGTGATCGAGCAGTCGGGAGGGCGCTCGGAGGGCGAGTCCGTGCTGCAGCGGCGGCTGAACCACCGCCGGGAGATCAACGTTCGCGACCTCGACGCCGACGAGCGCGAGCGGTTCTCCTCAGCGTGGGACCAGGCGCAGAACTCCTTCGTCGAGACCCCGCGCAGCGGGCTGCGCGACGCCGACCTGCTCGTGATGCAGGTGATGCGTGACCGCGGGTACCCGGTGGAGCACTTCACCGAGCGCGAGGAGATGGTCTCGGTCGACCACCCGGACCTGGTCGGGCACTACCGCGCGGCGCACCGCACGGCCGTCGCCGACACCCAGGACCACGCGGACACCGAGCAGCTCCGCAAGGCCATGGTGGACTACCGCTACCTGTTCGACGAGCTGATCGGCGCCGGGCACCCGGAGCGGACGCAGCGGGGCATGCAGGCACCGTGAGCGACGGCAGGCCCCGCGAGGAGACGACCGAGGTGGTCACCGGCCCGACCGTGCTGTCCGGACGCTACGAGCTCGTCCGGCTCCTCGGCGAGGGCGGCATGTCCCAGGTCCACCTCGCGCACGACCGCGAGCTGGGCCGCGACGTCGCGGTGAAGATCCTCCCGACCGGCGGCGACCGTGACGCGGAGGACCTCGAGCGGCTGCGCGACGAGGCCCGCGCCGCGGCGTCGATCAGCCATCCCGGTGTGGTCACGGTGCACGACATCGGCACCACGCGCGACGGCCTGTTCGTGGTCATGGCCTACGTGGACGGCGAGTCGCTGGCCGACCGCCTCAAACGCTCCGGGACGCTCGACCCGGCCGACGCCGTCGTCGTCGGGCAGGCGGTGTGCGACGCGCTGGAGGCCGCGCACCGCGCCGGCGTCGTGCACCGCGACGTCACCCCGGGCAACATCATGCTCGGCCGCGACGGTTCGGTGACCGTCACCGACTTCGGGATCGCGCGGATGGGCCCGGGCGCGGGGCGCACCCGCACCGGCTACATCGTCGGGACACCGTCCTATCTGGCCCCCGAGCAGGGCCACGGCGGCGACCTGGACGGGCGCGCCGATCTCTACGCGCTGGGCTGCTGCCTGTTCACCGCCCTGATCGGCCGCCCGCCGTTCGAGGACGACGACTCGTTCGCCGTAGTGCTCGCCCACATGCGTTCCGACCCGCCGCGGCCACGGCGGCTGCGCGCCGACATCCCGGAGGCGCTGGAGGCCGTCATCCTGCGGGTGCTGTCCAAGGACCCGAACCGCCGCTATCCCGACGCCGCGGCGATGGCCGTCGCGCTCGGGGAGTCGATCGGGGCCCGCGACGCGACGCCGCGCGGGCACACGCTCGAGCTGCCGAACCCGGGCGAGACGGGATCGTCGGACCCGCCGTGGGTCAAGCCGCTCCCCCGCTCCGCCGGCGGGGACCCCGCGCCGGGCCCGGACTCCGAGCCCGTGACGCGCCGGACGACGGCCGCCGGGTCGGACTCCGGCGCCCGGGACGCCGCGGCACCCCGGCGTTCGGTCACGCCCCGGCACGGCATGTCGCCGGCCCCGTCGCAAGACGCTCCCGCGACGGCGTCGGGAGGCCGGCCGCCGGACGAGCACACGACGGCGCTGGACAGCACGCTGGCCGACGTCGAGAGCGAGCAGGGGCGGTCGGGCGAGAGGCGTCGCGGGATCGGGTTCACGCTGATCGGCATCGCGCTGGTGCTCGTGGTCCTGGCCGTGCTCGCGGTCCTGTTCCTCGGCTGACCCCGGGCCGTCGTGCCGCCGGTCAGCCCGGGAGCAGCACGTCCAGCGACAGCAGGCCGCTGATCACCGGGCCGATCAGCCGGGACGCGCCCCTGCGCGGGAGCGCGGCGATGCGCGGGGCGAGCGCGGGCAGGTCGCGGTGGTGGCCGCGGGCGACCAGGTCGACGATGTTCAGCGCGGCGATCGGGTGGGTGTCGAGCGCGCTGTGGCCCATGCCCGGGATCGCGACGACGCAGGAGTCCGGGATCAGTGAGGCGACCCGCTCGGCGATCGGCGACGGGGTCCGCAGGTCCCGGTCCCCGGACACGACGGCGGTCGGCCACCGGAACCGGGTGATCTCGGAGGGCAGGTGGAACGGCTCCCCCGCGTACGCCGGGGCGTGTCGCGCGGCCTCGGTGAACGCGGACTGCGGGTCGAGAGGGAGCCCGTCCGGCGGGAGCCCGTAGCCGAGGGCACCGAACGCGATCCCGCTGACCAGATCGGGCTCGTAGACGTACGGCGTACCCGGGCCGACCTCCTCGACCCCGAGCCCCGCGATCAGCCGCCACGAGCGCAGGCCCTGCCCCCGCGACAGCGCCGAGAGCAGGCGTTCCAGCACCTCGGGGCCGCCGAACTCGTAGACCACCGGCACGACGCGCCCGGTCTCGGCGACGGTCACGGTGCCCTCGGCGACCAGGCCGCGCAGCAGCTCGGCGCACCGCGCGGTGGCCGGATCGTCGCCGTCCCACAGCAGCCGGCGGGCGTGTGCGCGGACCATCGGGAGGTCGTCGGCGACGGACAGGATCGGCGAGTCCAGGACCATCCCCGCGACCCGGTCCGGGTGCCGGACGCCGAACGCCTGCGCCAGGTAGGTGCCGTAGGAGGAACCGAGGACGACCGCCTTCGCGATCCCGGCGTCGTCGAGGACGGCGGCGAGGTCGTCGGCCGTGGCCTCGACGGTGACCTGCTCGACCGCGAGATCGGTCCCGGTGTCGTCACGGCGGGAGAGCCCGACCCCGCGGTGCTCCATCATCACGACGTCCAGCCCGCGCGCGGCGGCCCGGCGGCGGACACCGCGGTAGGGCAGCACCGAGGCGATCCCCGGACCGCCCGGGACCAGCACTATCGGCGGGGCCGCGCCGCCCGTGGGGCCGGTGCGCACGTAGTGCACCGGTACCCGACCCTGCCCCGCCGGCCGGAGGACGGCGCCGCCGCCGTAGGAACGGCTGACGGCGGCGGACCATCCCGTCGACGAGCAGGCGTCGAGCGTCGTCACGGGTCCTCCTCCCGGAGCGGGTGTGATCAGTGGACGTCCGGACGGCGTAGCCCGTTCCACCGGATCCCTGTGATCGTGCGCTCAGCGGCCGCCACCTGCCGCGCGAGAGCCCCGTTCGTCCCGTTCCCGCCGTTCGCAGCCTCCGGCGCACTACCGACACACTCCTGGCCCGACCGAGCGGGACCCTCATGGCGTCAGGCGCTACGACCGTCACGCTCGTGGCGAACGGTCATGCGGTGGCGGGTGCCGGGGCCGGGGCCGGGGCCGGGATGCGGCGCAGGACCAGGGCCAGCGCCAGGGCTCCGACCAGAAGCACCGAGACGTAGCCGACCAGGCCGAACCAGCCGAGGTGGTCGAAGGCGATCCCGCCCGCCGCGCCACCCGCGCTGCTGCCGGCGTAGTAGGCGAACAGGTAGAGCGACGACGCCTGCGCCGGGACGCCACCCTGCAACATCGACGACCGGCGGCCGACCCAGCTGCTGGCCACCGAGTGCGCACCGAAGAACCCGACCGTGACCAGCAGCAACCCGGCCAGGATCGCGACCAGCGAGTCCGGTTGCGTCAGCCAGATCCCGGCGAGTGCGAGCGTCGCGGAGATCCACAGCACCGGGCGGCGGCCGAACCGGTCGCCGAGGCGTCCGGCGCCGGTGGAGGCCCAGCCGCCGGCCAGGTAGCCGAGGAAGATCAGCCCGGTCAACGCGGCGGGCAGCGAGAACGGCGGCGCGAGCAGGCGGAAGCCGAGGTAGTTGTAGACCGTCACGAACGCGCCCATGATCAGGAACGCGATCCCGAACAGGCACAGCAGGCCGGGGTCGCGCAGGTGCAGGCGCAGTGGGCCGCCCAGGTCGCGCAGCCGGGTCGGCGACGGGTCCGGTGCCGTCGCGGCCGGGAGCAGCCAGCGGAACGCCACCGCCGCGACCACCGAGACCACACCGACCGCGGCCAGGCCCGCGCGCCAGCCGCCGACGTCGGCGACGACGGTCGCGACGAGCCGCCCGGAGAGCCCGCCGAGCGTGTTGCCGGCGATCATCAGGCCGACCGCACCGCCGAGGTGACGCGGCGCGACCTCCTTCGTCAGGTGCGCCATCGACAGGGCCGGCAGCGCCGCGAGGGTGATCCCCTGCAGCGCCCGGATCGCGACCAGCACCCCGAACGTCGGGGCGAGCGGGGCGATCAGCGCCAGTACCGCGGAGATGCCGAGCGCCCACGTCATCACCCGCGCCCGCCCCCAGGACTCGAGCAGCGCGGAGAGCGGCAGCACCGCGAGCGCGAGCGTCCCGGTCGTCGCCGAGAGCACGAGGCTGGCCACCGAGGAGGAGACGCCGAACTGCTGCGACAGCGTCGGCAGGAGCCCCTGCACGCTGTAGACCAGCACGAACGTCGCCAGTCCCGAGCACCACAGCGCCGCGCCGAGACGGCGGAAGCCCGGCGTCCCGCGCTCGTGCGGGGCGCCGGACGCCGCAGGGGCGGCAGGGGTGGCGGCGGGGCGCTCGGTCGTTGTCATTGCACAAGACCGTACGACGCCCATCGCTCATGCGTCCAATGCATGTTCGATCCGTTTACGATGCAGTCATGCATGACGTGCTCGCGCCGCGGATGACCCAGTTCGTCGCCGTCGCGCGGACCGAGCACATGACCCGGGCCGCGGAACGGATCGGCGTCCCGCAGCCCACGCTGAGCCGGGCGATGGCGCGCCTGGAGGCCGACCTCGGCGTCGCGCTGTTCACCCGCACCGGACGGACGCTGCGCCTCACCCCGGCCGGGCGCACCCTGCTGCGCCGCGCCGAGGCCGCGCTGGCCGAGCTCTCCGCCGCGGCCGACGAGCTGGCCGGCGACGCCGACCGGACGCACGGCCGGGCCACGCTCGGCTTCCTGTCGACGCTGGGGACCGAGGCCGTGCCGCGGCTGCTGCGCGGGTTCCGCGACGCCCATCCCGGCATCCGGATCGGGTTGCTGCAGGGCCGGCACGAGATGCTGCTCGACCGGGTCCGCGAGGGCGGGGCCGACCTCGTCCTCACCTCACCGCTGCCGGACGAGCCGGGCCTGACCGCGGTCGCGCTGGCCGAGGAGGAGCTGCGCCTGGCCGTCCCGTCCGGTCACCGCCTCGACCGGCGGGCGGGCACGCCGGACGTCGACCTGGCCGAGGCCGCCGACGAGCCGTTCATCGGCTTCGCCCCCGGCTACGGGCTGCGCGGGACCGTCGACGCGTGGTGCCGCCAGGCCGGGTTCGGTCCGCGCATCGCGTTCGAGGGCGGCGACGCGGCCACCCTGCGCGGGCTGGTCGGCGCGGGCCTGGGCGTCGCGCTGCTGCCACTGGCCCCGGACGTCCCCGGGGTGGTGCAGCTCCCGGTCCGGACGCCGCGGACGGTCCGCACGCTGGGCATGGTGCACCCGCGCGACGACCGCCCGACCCCGCCGGTGCGCGAGCTGCGCGCGTTCGTCACCGCCCACGCCCCGCACCTGCTCGCCCCGCACCGGTAGGTCCGGATACGGTCGGGCGCATGTCTCCGGTGATCGACGACGAGAAGCGCGAGGTTCCGGTCCTGACCGAGGTCCGGCGGGTGGTCTCGCTGGTCCCCTCACTGACCGAGGCGGTCGCCGCGACGGCGCCGGGGCTCCTCGTCGGCGCGACCGACTGGTGCACCCACCCCGGCGACCTGCACGTCACCCGGATCCGCGGCACCAAGAACCCGGACGTCGACGCGATCGTCGCGCTGGAGCCGGACATCGTCCTGGCGAACCAGGAGGAGAACCGCCTCCCCGACCTCGACGCCCTGCGCGACGCCGGCCAGGCCGTCTACGTCACCGACATCCGCGACGTCGACGGCTCGTTCGGCTCCCTGGCCCGGATGCTCGCCGCCTGCCGCCTCGACGAGCCGGAGTGGCTGCGCGAGGCCCGCGACCTCTGGGCCGCCGTCACGCCCGCCCAGCCGCGCCGGCGCGCCGTGGTCCCGATCTGGCGCAAGCCCTGGATGGCGGTCGGCTCGGACACGTTCACCGGCGCGGTCCTCGACCGTCTCGGCATCGACAACGTGCTCGGCGACAGCCCGGAGCGCTACCCGAGGTTCGACCCGTCGGACCTGCCCGAGCACGACCTGGTGGTCCTGCCCGACGAGCCCTACCTGTTCACCGCCGACGACGGCCCGGAGGTCTTCGACGCCCCGTCGGCGCTGGTCAGCGGACGTCTCCTGACCTGGTACGGGCCGAGCCTCGTCGAGGCCGCACGCACCCTCCCGGACGCACTCCGAGTCTGAGCCCGGTCATCCCCGGGAACTCGTGAACGACGACGCGTGGCGTCACGCTCGTACGGTGGCGGCAACCGCACCCGAGGAGGACACCGTGCCCGCCACCCCCGCGCACACCGTCGACGAGAACCTGCTGACCGACCTGATCGGCCGGCTCGACCTGGACCGCAAGGTCGCGCTGCTGACCGGCGCCGACTTCTGGTCGACCGCCGCCGAGCCCGCGATCGGGCTGCGCGCGATGGTGCTCTCCGACGGCCCGGCGGGCGTCCGCGGGACCAGCTTCGACGAGCGCGACCCGTCGCTGTCGCTGCCGTCGTCGACCGCGCTGGGTGCGACCTGGGACCCGCAGCTGGCCCGGCGCTACGGCTCCGCGCTGGGCGCCGAGGCGCGGCGCCAGCACGCCGACGTCGTCCTCGGCCCGACGATCAACCTGCACCGCACGCCGTTCGGCGGGCGGCACTTCGAGTCGTTCTCCGAGGACCCGCTGCTCACCGCGGAGCTCGCGGCGGGCTACGTCGAGGGGATGCAGGCCCACGGCGTCGCGGCCACGCCGAAGCACTACGTCGCCAACGACGCCGAGTCGGAGCGGTTCACCGTCGACAACCGGGTCGACGAGCGTTCCCTGCGCGAGCTCTACCTGGCCGCGTTCGAGCCGGCGGTCACCCGCGCCCACGCCTGGGCGCTGATGTCGGCCTACAACTCCGTCAACGGCACGACGATGAGCGAGAACCCGTTGCTGACCTCGCCTCTGCACGACGAGTGGGGCTTCGACGGGCTGGTCATGTCCGACTGGGGCGCGGTCCGGACCACCGAGGCCTCGGCGAACGCCGCGCAGCACCTGGTCATGCCCGGACCGCGGAGCACCTGGGGCCCGGCGCTGGCCGAGGCCGTCCGGGCCGGTCGGGTGCCGACCGACGTCGTCGACGAGAAGCTGCGACGCCTGCTGCGCCTGGCCGCGCGGGTCGGCGCGCTCGAGGGCGTCGAGCCCGCGGTGGCCCAGGCCCCGCCCGCCGAGGACGGGCGCGCGCTGGCCCGGTCGCTGTCGGCGGCGGGCATGGTGATGGTCCGCAACGGTCGTCACGGCGCAGGGGAGCTCCCCTGGGGCGCCGGCCGGCTCGGCTCGGTCGCGGTGATCGGGCACAACGCGTCGCTGGCGCGGGTGCAGGGCGGCGGGAGCGCCACCGTCCGGCCGGCCGCGATCGTCTCCCCGCTGGAGGGGTTGCGCGCCGCGCTCGGTGACGACGTCGTGCGGTACCGGCTCGGTGCGCAGGTCGCCGAAGGCGTGCAGCCCCTCGCCCCCGCGTCGATCACGAACCCGGCCACCGGCGAGCCCGGTCTGCGCGCGGTGTTCCGCGACGCCGGCGGCGCCGAGCTGCGCACCGAGGACCGGACGGCGGCGTCGCTGATCTGGATGGGCCCGGAGATCCCGGCCGGCACCGACCACGTCGAGCTGCACGCGCGCTGGGTCGCCACGCCCGGGACGCACCGGCTCGGCGCGGCCGCGGTCGGCGGCGTGGCCCTCGACGTCGACGGCGCGACCGTGCTCGACACCGAGGCCGTCCTGACCGGCGACGAGGGCCCCGGCGCGGAGATCTTCGAGGCGCCCTCGGTCAGCGCGCCGGTGACCGTCGGCGGCGAGCCGGCCGAGCTGGTGCTGCGCTTCCGCCCGCGCGGCGGCGGCACGCTCGCGATCGTCGCGGTGACCCTCGGCGAGGAGCTCGTCGTCCACGACCCGGACGCCGAGATCGCCGCCGCGGCGGCGCTGGCCGCGGAGTCCGACGTCGCGCTGGTCGTCGTCGGCACGAACGACCGCATCGAGAGCGAGGGCTTCGACCGGACGTCGCTGGCCCTGCCCGGGCACCAGGACGCGCTGGTCCGGGCCGTCGCCGCGGCGAACCCGCGAACGGTCGTGCTGGTCAACTCCGGCTCGCCGGTGCTGCTGCCGTGGCGCGACGATGTCGCCGCGGTGCTGCTGGGCTGGTTCGGCGGGGAGCGCTTCGGCGAGGCCGTCGCGGACGTGCTGCTCGGCGCCGTCGAGCCCGGCGGCCGGTTGCCCACGACCTGGCCGGCGACCGGCACCGAGAAGGCCGTCCTCTCCGGGGTCCCCGCCGACGGGACGCTGCGCTACGAGGAGGGCGTCCACGTCGGGCACCGCAACTGGCTGCGCACCGGCGAGACCCCGGCCTACCCGTTCGGTCACGGCCTGGGCTACACCACCTGGACCCTCGACGCCGCGACCGCCGGAGCGCCCACGTCCGACGGCGGCGTCAGCGCCGAGGTCACGCTGACGAACACCGGCACCCGCACCGGACGTCAGGTCGTGCAGGCCTACCTCTCCCGTGACGGCGGTGACGTCGACCGGCCCGCCCGGTGGCTCGCCGGCTGGACGGTCGTCGACGCCGGGCCGGGCGCGACGACCGTCACCGTGCCGATCTCAGCACGCGCCTTCCAGCACTGGAGCCCGGTCGGCTGGGCCACCGAACCGGGCACGTTCACGCTGCACGTCGGCTTCTCCGTCGCCGACACCCCGCTCACCGCCGAGATCCTCTGCGGTTGACGCCCCCCGTGCGCGGATATCGCTGCCCTGGCAGCGATATCCGCGCACGACCCCCGGTACCGGGGCGCACGGGCGCCACGGGTGCCACGGGTGGGCGGAGCCGCGGGGCCGCGTGACAGGCTCGGGGCCCGCGCCGATCCTCCGGAGGACGTCCATGGCCACCGACTCACCCGTCACCGTCGAGCGGACCGACGGGCTCGCCGTCGTCACCGTCGACGCACCGCCGTTGAACCTGTTCGACGGGCCGATGGGCACCGGCCTCGTCGCCGCGATCGACGAGCTGGAGAGGAGCGCACCGCGGGCGGTGCTGTTCCGGTTCGAGGGGAAGACGGTCACCGGCGGGGTGGACGTGCGGGTGTTCGAGCCGCTCGACGCGGCGGGGGCCACCGGCCTGTTCACCGCACTCGTGACGATCTCCCAGCGGGTCGCCGCGCTGCCCTGTCCCACCGTGTTCGCCGCCCACGGCACGACCCTGACCTGGGGCTTCGAGCTGGCGCTGGCGTGCGACCTGATCCTGGCCACGGACAAGGCGAAGTTCGGGCTCGTCGAGGCCACCGTCGGGCTGTCCCCCGCGATGGGCGGCACCCAGCGCCTCGCCGAACGCGCCGGCACCGGACGGGCGCGCGAGTTCGTGATGACCGGTGACCTCTACGACGCCGCGACGATGCACTCCTGGGGCGTGGTCAACCGCGTGCTGCCGGTCGACGGGTTCGACGGCGAGGCCCGCGCCCTGGCACACCGGCTCTCCTCCGGCCCGACGGTCGCGCACGCCGTGACCAAGAACGTCCTGCGTTCCTATCTCGACGGCGGTGTCGCCAAGGCCGACGCCGACGTCCCCGCCCTCGCCGGAGAGCTCTTCGCCACCGAGGACCTGCGCAACGCCGTGCAGACCTTCCTCACGATCGGCCCAGGCCACTCCGTGTTCGAAGGACGCTGAGCGACTGCCGGAAACGACACGTCACCGGATCAGGTGAAGATAGTGTCGAGCTGACATATTTCGACCCCGATCGCCGACACAACTGTTGTCGGACAACGCAAACGATCGGGGAACCACGATGGGCAACAGCTTCGGCCGAACCACGGACACCCGGACGACGGGTGCCGGCACGGCAGACGACACGCGGCCGATCCCGGCCGTCACAATCCCGGAACAGCGCTCGGCCCCGCCGCGGAGCCCGGCCCCGCCGCGGACCGACGACCCGTCGGACGGGGCTCCGGCCACCGGCGTGCACTACTGCCGCTGCGGGCACGACGCCGACGCGCACGAGCACTTCCGCGCCGGCAGTGAGTGCGCGACCTGCGACTGCGCCCGCTACCGCACCACGAGCGGGCTCGCCGCCCTGCTGACCTTCACCACCCGCCGCGGCCGGTGATCCCGGCCCCGGCCCGACGACCGGGCCACTCGCGAACCACGACGAGCGTCGTACGCCCGTCGTGGTTCACGAGTGCCACGGGAGGATCAGCCGGAGTGCGCGGCCTTCAGCAGGTCGGAGGCCTTCTCCCCGATCATCATGGTCGTGATGTTCGGGTTGATCGCCGGCAGGAACGGCAGGGCCGACCCGTCGGCGACGCGCAGGTTCTGCACCCCACGCACGCGCAGCTGCGGGTCCAGGACGGCCGTCGGGTCGTCGTCGGTGCCCATCTTGGCCGTGCAGGCCGGGTGGTAGACGGTGTTGTGGGTCTTCATCAGGTAGTCGGCCAGGTCGTCGTCGGTGACGGCGTCCGGACCCGGGGCCAGCTCGGAGGCGATCCACTCCTTGAGCGCGGGCTGCTCGGCGATCCGCCGGGCCAGGCGCACCCCTTCGATCATGACGGCCATGTCGTGGCCCTCGGGGTCGGTGAAGTACCGCGGGTCGACCCGGGCCCGGTCACGGAAGTCCCGCGTGCGCAGCCGGACCGTGCCGCGGGAGCGCCCACGGGTGACGTTCGGCGTCAGACAGAACCCGTTGTCGGTGGTCGGGTAGCCGTGGCGGACCGTGTTCAGGTCGAACGGCACCGAGCCGTAGTGCATCATCAGGTCCGGCCGGTCCAGTGACGGGTCGGTGCGGTGGAACAGCCCGATCTCCCACCACTGTGTGGACTCGGTGACCATCGGCTTCGCCGCGTCCCACATCACCAGGCCCTCGACGTGGTCGTCGAGGTTGGACCCGACGCCCGGGGAGTCCACCCGGACGTCGATCCCGAACTCGCGCAGGTGCGACGCCGGCCCGATGCCCGAGAGCATCAGCAGCTTCGGGGTGTCGATCGCGCCCGCGGCGAGGATCACCTCGCGGTCGGCCGTCACGGTCTCCCGGCCCGGCCCGATCCCCCGCTGGTACTCCACACCGGTGGCCTTCGTGCCCTCGAACAGCACCTGGGAGGCCCAGCAGTCGGTGCGGACCTCCAGGTTCGGACGCGAGTCCATGACCGGGTGCAGGTAGGCGTGCGACGACGACGCGCGCGTCCCGTCCGGGAATCGGTTGACCTGGAAGAACCCGGCGCCCTCGGTGACGGTCGTGCCCTCGTTGAACCGCACCGTCGGCAGGCCCGCCCCGGCCGCCGCCTCGAGCAGCGCGACGCCGCACGGGTCGTTCGGCGGGATCTGCATGAGGTTGACCGGGCCGGAGCGGCCGTGGCCCTCCCACTCCCCGTCGTTGGTCTCCAGCCGCGCGATCAGCGGCCAGCACTCGTCGGCGCTCCACCCGGTCAGACCGGAGGCCGCCCACTCGTCGAGGTCCTCGCGCGGGGTCCAGAACGCGATGCACGAGTTGTGCGACGAGCACCCGCCGAGCACCTTGGCCCGGGCGTGGCGCATGTGGGAGTTCCCGCGCTCCTGCGGCTCGATCGGATAGTCCCAGTCGTAGCCGGAGTCGAGCAGGTTCATCCAGTCCGAGAGCTGCAGGATGGCGGGGTCACCGACATCGGACGGCCCCGCCTCCAGCAGCAGCACCGACACGGACGGGTCCTCGGACAGCCGCGCGGCCAGCGCGCAGCCGCCGGACCCGCCGCCGACGATCACGTAGTCGAAGCGCTGCGCCGCCGGATCCGGGGTCATACGGTCCCTCCCATTCCCTGCTCCATCTCCTTCGCCTTGTGCTCGGGCAGGCAGCCCAGGTGGTGACGCCCGCGCAGCAGGAACCAGCTCAGCCCGGCCAGCGCGATGATCCCGATGAAGATGAACGCGATGTAGGACAGCCAGCCCGAGCCGTAGACGTCCTCCCGGGGCCACGCCAGGTTGATCGCCATCCCGGCGCCCCAGAGCACCGCCAGTATGTTCACGGGCAGCCCGATCCGGCCCATCGAGAAGTACTTCACGCCCGTCCCGTCCGGGTCCGGCCACTCCCCGCGCAGGCGCTTGAGAAGCATCGGGATGGTGACCAGCAGGTAGGCGATGTAGATCATGATGATCGCGACGCTGGTGACGGCCGTGAACACCTCGGGGACGCCGATGTTGGCGACCAGGATGAGGATCGCGACGATGCCGACGATCACCGCCGGGATCACCGGCGTCTTGCGGACCGGGTCGATCCGCGCCAGCGTCGAGCCGGCCGGGAGCGCGTTGTCCCGGGCCATCGCGAACATCAGCCGGATGGCGGCGGTGTGTACCGCGAGCAGGCAGACGATGACGGCGATGCTGATCGTGATCAGGAACAGCCGCCCGACGGTGCCGCCGAGCACCTGCAGCAGCACCATCTGCCCGCCGCCGTTCTTCTCCCCCAGCGCCGGGTCGGCCAGGTTCGGGGCGGCCAGGATGATCAGCAGCAGGATCAGCCCGCCGATCACGAACGACGCGACGACCGCGCGCAGGATCGCCGACGGCGCCGTGCGGCGCGGGTCGACCGTCTCCTCGCCGAGCGAGGACGCGGTGTCGAAGCCGTACATCACGTAGGCCGAGGCGAGCGCGGCGACGAGGAAGATGCCGAAGTAGCCGCCCGGCGCGCCCTCGCCCAGGCCCTGGGTGTCGAACAGCACCGACGGCGGGTTGACGATGTTGAACGCCAGCGCGACGACGATCGCCACGGCCGCGATGAGCTCGATGAACACGCCGGTCGAGTTGATCCGGGCCATCAGCTTGACGCCGATCGCGTTGATCACCGTGGTGAACACGATCAGGATCGCGCCGAGCAGCACGCCGTTGACGGCGGCGTCGTTCGCGTCCGAGGCGTCGCCGATCAGCTGGAAGCCCGACCAGATCTGCGGGAACGTCAGCTGCGCGGCCAGCGCGACCGCGGCCAGCGAGACCACCGAGGCGGTGAACATCATCCAGCCGGCCATCCACGACACCGTCGGCCCGGCCAGGCGCTTGGACCAGTTGTAGACCGAGCCCGCGACCGGGTAGCGCCCGGCCAGCTCGGCGAAGGACAGCGCGACCATGAACTGGCCGAGGAACACCATCGGCCACGACCACCAGTAGGCCGCGCCGCCGGTGCCGAAACCGAAGTAGAATAGCTGGAACGTGCCGGTCAGGATCGAGATGTAGCTGATCCCGGCCGCGAAGCTGGCGAACTTGCCGATGCTGCGGTCCAGCGTCTGGCTGTAGCCGAAGTCGGCGAGCCCGTCGTCCGGGCTCTGCTTCGAATCCGGCGGTGGTGCCTCGGTACTGCTCATCACAGACCTCCCGTGATCAACATGCGCTGAATCTCACTCCGCTAGCTGCGTCCGGTGAACCAGCGCTGGGGCTCCGGCGCGGTGTTCGTCCAGACGTGCTTGATCTCCTGGTACTCCGCCAGCCCGGTCGGCCCGAGCTCGCGGCCGTTGCCGGAGCGACCCATGCCGCCCCACTCCGCGCCGGGCACGTAGGGGTGGAAGTCGTTGATCCAGACGGTGCCGTGCCGCAGCCCGGACGCCACCCGCTGGGCGACGGTCATGTCCCGGGTGAACACCCCGCCGGCCAGGCCGTAGTCGGTGTCGTTGCCGAGCGCGATGGCCTCGTCGACGGTCGTGAAGCGCTCCACGGTCATGATCGGGCCGAACGTCTCCTCGCGGATGACGCGCATGTCCCGGGTGACGCCGGTGAGCACGGTCGGGCGGTAGAAGTAGCCGTCTCGCAGGGCCGGGTCGTCCGGGCGGCGCCCGCCGCAGCGCACGGTGGCGCCCTCGCTGCGCGCCGACTCCACGAAGTTCTCGATCTTCGCCAGGTGCGCGGCGGAGACCAGCGGGCCGACCTCCACGCCGTCGTCGAGGCCGTTGCCCAGGCGGATCCGGTCCGCGCGCCTCACGACCTCGTCGACGAGACGGTCGTGCAGCGAGTCCTCGACGATCAGCCGCGCGCCGGCCGAGCAGACCTGCCCGGAGTGCAGGAACACCGCGAGCATCGCGTAGTCCACGGCCAGCTCGAAGTCGGTGTCGGCGAAGATGATGTTGGGGTTCTTGCCGCCGAGCTCGACCGCGGTGCGCTTCACCGTCTCGGCCGAGGCCCGGATGATCGCCTGCCCGGTGGTCAGTCCGCCGGTGAAGCTGACCATGTCGACGTCGGTGTGCTCGGTCAGCGGGGCGCCGACGGTCGGGCCGTCGCCGAGCACGATGTTCACGACGCCGGCCGGGATCCCGGCCTCCTCGCAGAGCTTCACCAGGTGGATCGACGTCAGCGGGGTGACCTCGCTGGGCTTGATCACCATGGTGTTGCCGGCGGCGACCGCGGGCGCGACCTTCCAGGACAGCTGCAGCAGCGGGTAGTTCCACGGCGTGATCAGGGCGCACACCCCGACCGGCTCGTGCACGATCCGGGAGACCACGGTCGGCTGCCCGGTGTCGACGATCCGCCCGGCGTCCTTGTCGGCGAGGCCCGCGTAGTAGCGGAACACCGAGGTGACGTCGTCGACGTCGATCCGGCTCTCGGCCAGCGTCTTGCCGGTGTCGAGGGTCTCCAGTCGCGCGATCTCCTCCTTGTCGCGCACCAGGAGCTCGGCGATCCGGCCCAGGATCGCGCCGCGCTCACCGGTCGAGGTGGAACGCCACGGCCCGGAGTCGAACGCGGCGCGGGCCGCGGCGACGGCGCGCTCGACGTCGTCGGGGCCCGCCTGGTCGACGTCGGTCACGACGCTCGCGTCGAAGGGGTTGATGACGGGCGCGGTTCCGCCCGACCCGGTGGTCCAGGATCCGTCGATGTAGAGACTCGGCACGCCGGAACTCTCCACCCGGCAACGATGCAGCGCAAG
The DNA here is from genome assembly GCF_004217185.1 of Pseudonocardia sediminis. Lineage (NCBI taxonomy): Bacteria > Bacillati > Actinomycetota > Actinomycetes > Pseudonocardiales > Pseudonocardiaceae > Pseudonocardia > Pseudonocardia sediminis. Next base: position 4,602,656 of record NZ_SHKL01000001.1, read on the forward strand.
GCACGTGCGGGGTCGGGTGGCGACGGCCACCGAGGTGTGTCCGATCCGGACACGTCACCGGGACCCGGGGCTCTGCGGCGTCATCGGGTCGACACGGTGACGTCACGTTATGGTTGCGCCATGAGCAACCCGGAGCGCACACGGGAGAGCGGGGTCCAGTCGGTGGACCGGGCGATCAGCGTGCTGGAGATCCTCGCGCGCCGCGGCGAGGCCGGGGTGAGCGAGCTCGCCACCGAGCTCGAGGTGCACAAGTCCACGGCGTTCCGCCTCCTCGGGGCACTGGAGGGGCGTGGCCTGGCCGAGCAGATCGGCGACCGCGGCAAGTACCGGCTCGGCTTCGGCCTGATCCCGCTGGCCGGCCGCGTGTCCGAGCGCCTCGAGGTCACCCAGCAGGGCCGGTCGATGTGCGAGGAGCTCGCCTCCGAGCTCGGCGAGACCGTGAACATCGCGATCCTGGACCAGGGCGTCGCGGTGAACGTGGACCAGGCGCGCGGCCCGTCGACCGTGACCACCTACAACTGGCTCGGGCGCATCACACCGCTGCACAGCACGTCGAGCGGCAAGATCCTGCTGGCCGCGGCGGAGCCGGCGGACCGGGACCGGTTGCTGACCGACCTCGAGCGCACCACCCCGCGCACGCTCGTCACCCCGGCCAGGCTCACCGCCGAGCTCGACGACGTCCGGACCCAGGGCTACGCCTGGGCACTGGAGGAGTACGAGGTCGGGCTCAACGCCGTGGCCGCGCCGATCCGCGACCACTCGGGCTCGGTCGTCGCCGCGCTGTCGGTGTCCGGGCCGGCCTACCGGCTCCCGCCGGACCGGATCGAGGCGATCACGCCGGCCGTCGTCGCCGGGGCCGCCGAGATCAGCCGCCGGATGGGGCACTGGGTGCGCTGATCCGCCGTGCGATGATCGCGCACCCTGCGCAACAGCGCGGGGTCTAGAGCTTCTCGAGCACCGGCGGGAGCAGCCGCTCCACCTCGTCGCCGAGACGCTCGAACTCGCGCCGCAGGAACGGGGCGGCCAGCTTCAGCAGGCCCTTGAACCGCAGGTTCGCGTGGTAGGTGACGGTCGTGCCGCCCTCGTCGGAGGGCTCGACGCGGATGTCGTCGGTCGCGGTGACCGTCGAGTTCTCGCCGACGAACGTCAGGCGGGACGGGGTGCGGCTGACGAGGCGGTAGTTCAGCTCGGTCTCGCGGCCGTTGAACACCGACACGTTGTGCCAGGTGCTGCCGATGTCGACCGGCCCGCCGTCGTCGGAACGGGTGCAGGACTTGGTCCCCGGGTCCCAGACCTCGGAGTGGCCGAAGTCGGCGAGGTAGCCGATGACGGTCTCGACGGGCGTCGACACCGACATCACGCGCTGCACGCTGACCACCGGCGCTCCTCTCGGCCGGATCGTCCGGCCCTCGGTCGGCCCCGGTGTCACCGGACCGCACACATGATGACGCGCAGGAGCGCGACCGGCCAGATGATCTCATGCCCGCCTCGCGCCGAGCAGGAGTGAGTACGTGATCGTGACCGTTCTCCGCGTTCGCCCACGGCGCCGTGCACCGGCTGGGAACCTCACCTCCGCGAGACGACGTCGACGGTGGGGAGAGGGCATGGCGCAGCCCGACGTCCGGGTGGACCCGGGCGAGGTGGACGCGGCGGGGACCGCGCTGGAACGGGTCGGCGCGGACGTCGCCGCCGCGGCGCGGCACTGCGGTCCGGCGATCACCCCCCAGCCGGCCTGGTCACCGGGGTTCGACTCGGTCGCCGCGTGCGCCGCGCTCGCGGACGCGGGCCTGGATGCGGTCCGTCGCCTCGGCTCCGACCTCGACGTCTGCGCCGCGGCCCTGCACGGCTGCGCGGCCGCGTGGGCCGCCTCCGACGACGCCGTGGCCCGTTCGCTGCGGGCCGGCTGATGCCGACCTTCGCCGAGCTCGCCGAGATCGACCCGACACAGTGGCTGCACCAGGCGCGCGGCTGGGAGCGGCTGGGCCACGACCTCACCGCGCAGGCCGACGGTCTCGACGCCGCGTTCGCGCCGCTGGTCGGCACCTGGACCGGCGGGGACGCCCGGGCCGCGCACGCGGACCGGGACCGCCTGCGCGCCGAGCTGACCGCGGCCGCCGACCGCAGCGCGACGGCGTCGGAGATCCTCGGACGCCACGCCGGCGCGGTGCTGGCGGCCCAGAAGCGGATGACCGACGCCGTGCTCGGCGCCAACCCCGCCACCACCCGCGTCGGCGCGGACGGCACGGTCCTCCCGGCCGAATGGATGATCCTGCCGCCGTTCACGTCGCCGGCGTTCGGGCTGACGTCGTTCGTGACCGACCTGGCCCGGATCACCCGCGAGATCTCCGCCGCGCTGGAGGACGCCGCGCGCTCGGACCGGGAGACGACCGCGGCGCTGACCGCGCTGGTCCCCGCCGGGACGGCGGGACCCGCACCGGCGACCGTGGCCCCGGGGCCGGGCACCTCGCCGGCCGGCGTCCGGGGCTGGTGGGACTCCCTCACCCCGGCCGCGCGGGACCGGGCGATCGCCGAGCAGCCGGACCGGGTGGGCGCGCTCGACGGGGTCCCGGCCGTGGCCCGGGACGCGGCCAACCGTCTGCGGCTCGACGCCGGACGCGACCAGCTGCTGCGCCGTCGCGCGCGTCTGGTGGAACGGGGCGACACCGCGGCCGCCGGGCAGATCGACGAGCTGCTGCGCGGCGTCGACGCCGTCGGACGCCGGCTGCGGGCGGGCGAGCCCCCGGCGCTGCTGCTGGGGTTCGACATCGACGGTCCCGGGCACGCGATCGTCGCGATGGGGAATCCGGACACCGCCGAGCACGTCGTCACCTACGTCCCCGGGACGACCGCCCGTCTCGCGGCGATCGAGACCGACCTGCACCGCGCCGACGCGACCGTCTCCGCCGCCCGCGCCGCGGACCCGCGGGCGGGCACCGCCGCCGTCACCTGGCTCGGCTACGACGCGCCGCCCGACATCGCCCGTGCCGCGGCCACCGGGTACGCCGAACGCGCCGCCGAGCCGCTGGCCCGCTTCCAGGAGGGGCTGCGCGCGTCCCACCAGGGGGCGCCGGTGCACCGGACGCTGGTCGGCCACAGCTACGGCTCGACCGTCGCCGGGTACGCCGCGCGCCGCGACGGCCCGGTCGCCGAGGACCTCGTCCTGGTCGCGAGCCCCGGGGCGGGCACGCGGCGCGGGGTCGCCGACCTCAACACCGACCCGGAGCACGTGTGGGCGACCACGGCGGCGAACGACCCGATCCGCCAGTTCGCGCGGACCGACCTGATGGGCACCTCGGCGCCCTTCGCGCAGCGGGCGACGCTCGCGCACGGCCTCGACCCGACCCACCCGGCGTTCGGGGCCCGCGTGTTCGCCTCCGACCCCGGGACCCTGCTGCCCCGGCCGGACGACCCGTCGACACCGGGGAACGAGTCCGCGGGGACCCACAGCCGATACTGGGACCAGGGATCGCGGTCCTGGGAGGCGCTCGGACGGATCTCCGTGGGCCGCCCGCCGACCGGCTGAGGACCGGTCGTCGACCAGGTCACACCGGCTGTCGCCGCTGCGGGGCCGACCCGCACGGACAGGACGACGAGCGGACACGCTGTCCGGGCTAGGCTCTAGTCGTCGCCGCCAGGGCGACTATGCGTAAGGCTGTGACGATCCCGGACCGAAGGACCATTCGTGACCGAGAGCAAGCCCGCCCGGCGGACCGGCAGACCGCCGCTGACCGACCGGGCGACCCTGCTGACCGCCGCCCGCGAGATCGGCCTCGCGTCGCTCACCGTCGGCGCGGTCACCTCTCGGGTGGGGGTCAAGTACTCCACGTTCTACCGGCACTTCGCCAGCCTCGAGGCGCTGCTGACGGCCGTCGTCGACGAGATCTACTCCGAGGCCGAGTTCCCCGAGCAGCACGACCGGTGGCAGGACCACGTGGTCGCGATGGCCGACGCACTCTCCGAGATGCTGGCGAAGCACCCGGGCCTGGCCCTGACCGTGCTGCGGCTGCCCGCCCTCCCCGAGCGGACGCTCGAGGCCTACCGCCGCCTCACCGAGTGTCTCGTCGCAGCGGGGTTCGACGCGGACGAGGCGGTGCTCGGTGCGACCACGATCCTCGAGGTGGTCATGATGCCGTGGCTCACCACCTCCGAAGGGGGTGTGAACGCCCAGGAGCGGGAGTCGCAGATCGGTTCCACCGCCGAGCCGCTCGATCCCGCGGTCCGGGCGGCGAGCCTCGGCGTCGTCGACGATCCGCCGCGCCGGTGGACGCTGCGCAAGGTGGAGCTCCTGATCGCGGGCCTGGAGGCGCGGCTCGACCGGGCCACGGCGGCCGGTCCGACGTCCGGTTCCTGACCGGTTCCCCCGACGGAGCGGCCATGCGGGCGCTCTCAGATCGAGACCCCACGCCCGCGGCCCGGCCGCTACGGTCCGGTTCCATGCCGAACGACGACGTCGACGTCCTGGACATCCTGGAGAAGGTCCCCCAGCTGGGAGACGCGCAGATCTGGGAGATCGCGAAGCGCTGCCGGATCTACCGGGGGCGGGCCGACGGTGAGGACCAGACCGTCGAGCTCGAGATGAGCGTCGACACCGCCGGGCGCTGGATGGTCGTGGCCCGCGACGAGGCACGGGACCTCACCGCGCAGGGCGTCCCGATGCCGGGGCTGAACGGCGCGATCCACATGGTGCCCTGGTACATGCTCGACTCCGATCCCGAGGAGTGACCGGGACCCGGGGAGTGGCAGGGCCCGGACACGACGGTGCCGCGGCCCGCCGGAGCGGACCGCGGCACGTCGATCGGACCACTGATCAGGGCATGACCTCGGTCAGCCCGGGACGACCTGGTCCGCCTGCGGGCCCTTCTGACCCTGCGTGACCTCGAAGGTCACGGCCTGTCCTTCGTCGAGAGAGCGGTAGCCGGAGGACTGGATCGCGCTGAAGTGCACGAACAGGTCCTGGCCGCCTCCCTCCGGCGTGATGAAGCCGTAGCCCTTCTCCGCGTTGAACCACTTGACCGTTCCCTGTGGCATCCGGGTGTCTCCTCGAGCGTTCTGCCGATGTCGTACCGGTGCGACACTACTCACTCCGGACCGATTCACCTGCAAGAACTTCCGCAGAATCTCCCTCATCGAAGGACGGGTCAGCGGACCTTCTCCGGGATGTGGTCCAGCGCGCGCAGGATCTTCTCGGCGAGCGTGGCCGCGGCGGCCTCGGGGACGTCGGCGCTCTGCCGGAGTTCGGCGACGACGAGGGAGAGGCGCAGCTCGTAGGGGGTCACGTACGTGGGGGCGGTGGCGACGGTCGTCATCGGACGTCCTTGTCTGTGGTCGGGACGGTGTCCGTGACCGGCGCGGGGTCCGGGGTCGGCACGGGGTTCTGGGTCGGCACCGGGTTCTGGGTCGGCACGGGGTTCTGGGGCGGCACCGGGTTCTGCGGCGTCACGGGCTCCGGGGCGCGAGCAGGTCGGCGACCGAGTCGAGGTTGCCGGCCGACCCGGCGGCGGCGAGCGCGTGCTCCGCGTCGGCCGCCGAGGTGCCGGGCGGGACGACGAGCAGGGTCCGCCAGCGGCTGCCGTCGAGGACGTTCATCGTGTGCGCCGGCAGCGTCCGGTACCCGCCGAGCTTGACGACGGTGCCGTCGACGAGCGCCCGGCGCGGGGTGTCGTCCCAGTCGGGGAAGGAGTAGCTGACCCGGTCGACGTGCCCGGCGCCCGGTTCGGCCGCGAGCGCCTCCAGCTCGACGGCGAGGTCGCGCGAGCGCGGCCACCACGCACCGTCGACGTACCCGGTGTCGGTCGAGGAGTCGGGCTTGAACGTGAGCCGGCGACCGGCGGTGGAAGGGGCCGATGCCTCGGCGAGCGACGACGTCATGGAGGGCGTTCCGTCCCCGGACGCCGACGAGACGTCCGGTGTGGACTGTCATCGAGGACGACCGGGCGACTGCCCGTGTGCAGGGTGCTCGACTCCCCCGACACTACTCCGATCGGGGCCCCGTGGTGCGCGGTCGCGAGCTGGACCACTCCGGCACCACCCGCCCCGCGCGCGTCGAGACCGACGGCGCGCCCGCGCACGTCGTACGGTGTGCACGCCCACCATCGGGTGATACCCGATCGGCACCGAACGACCGGCCCGATCCCCCGCCTCCGGAGCGTGCACGATGCCCACCACCGACCGTGACCCGAACGGGCGGCCGTCCCCGGCGACGCGACCCTGGACGACCGGCCGCCACCGTCACGGCCGGAACGCGGTTCCGGAGCAGCAGTCCGCACCGGCCTCCCCGTCCGCTCCGCCGTCCGGGTCCGCTCCGTCGTCCGAATCCGCTCCGTCGTCCGGGCTGTCCGGGTCGTCCGGGCCCGCCTCGGACTCGAGGACCTCGGACGCCCCGGTTCCGGCGCCGCGGGCCGCGGAGCCCACGGCCGGCAGCGAGCCGGCGCCCCGGCCTCGCCCCGCCGACGGTTGCACAGGGGCCGGGCCCGCCTCCGCCGGCGCCGCGGAGTCCCGGGGCACCACCGAGATCGCGGACCGCGTCGTGCAGAAGATCGCCGCGGCCGCCATCGGCGAGATCTCCGAGATCGGCGGTCCGGTCCCGCGCGTCCTCGGGGTCGCGGTCGGGTCCGAGGACCCCGACCACCGGCCGCACGTCACGGCCACGGTGCACGGCACGGACGTCGACCTGGCCGTCCGCGCGAGCGTGCACCACCCGGCCCCGATCGCCGACGTCGTCGGGCGGGCCCGCTCCCGAGCGGCGGCACGGATCGCGCAGGCGACCGGCCTGCAGGTGCGCCACCTCGACGTCACCGTCACCGCCCTGAGCACCGATCCCGCCCCGGCCGGACGCACCGTCCGCTGATCACCGCCGCCGCCCGTCGCCCGCTCGCCGATCGGGCGGGTGCCGCCTCTCCGGGGCGGGCGGGGCGCGGCGGGACGGATCGGGCGCCGCGCTCGCAGGATCGGCCGGTCATGATCGATGTCTGGGTCATGATCGATGTCTGGGTCACGATCGGTGCCATCGGTGGCACTTATCGTTCCACACAGATCGATCATGGACGCCGATCGACCGTCGAAGGCCGGAGGGTATCCGGATCGGGACCCGGCCCCACCACGTCGCCGACGACCGGAGCCCGCGCACCCGGCCCGGCGTCCGGCCGTTCACGACACGGCCCAGCCGGCGCGCCCGTCGCCGTGACCGAACCGAACCGAACCGAACCGACCGCGGCGTCCTCCCCCGACGACGCGCTCGCGCAGCTCGTCCTCCGGACGCATCAGCCGGTCCCGCTCGGCCTCGGCGAGCTGCCATCCCGGGCGAGGTCGATCCCGACACGTCGTGAGCGCGAGCGTCACGGAACGGCGGCCGGGCCGACCACATCATGACGCTCGATCGGCCCCCACCGAAGGCGTGAGCGTCGGCCGTCACGAGATGGTCGGGCACATGACCGGATCGTGACTCCCGACGCCTCGGGGCACGCGATCCGCGTACGCCCGTCCCGCCCCGTCCGACGTCGACTCTCGCCGATCAGCCCCGCCGCCCACGAGCCGAGGCGGTCAGTCGCCGGGCCCCTGATCCCGTTCCGGACGGTCCTGGACGAGCATCGACGCCCGTTGCCGGGTGACCCCGAACAGCTTCCCGATCGCGGTGATGCTGACGCCCTCCCGTTGCAGCGCCCGGGCCTCCTCGCGACGGAAGCGGCTCCCCGCCCCGCCCAGGGTGTCGAGCGCCCGGCTGATCCGTTCGATGATCAACGGGGGCTCCTCGGCGGGGACGATCTCGCGCCAGGGGTGCCCGCCCCGGCGGAGCGCGATCAGCTCGTCGGCCCGCTCCGCCGCCGCGGTCAGCTCGGCGACGGTGTGCTCGAGCTCGGTCCGCAGGTCGACGAGCGCACGCACCACGTCGTCCTCGCCGGGGTCACCGGACCCGGAGGGCGGGAGATCGTCGGTGACGGGGTCGTCGGGCACGGCAGCTCCTCGTCGTCGCGTCGGGTCCAGGCCCGGTGGGGTCACCCTCCACACCCTGCACGACCGGGTGAGGTCATCGTCTAGAGTGTTCACCGCAATAGCTATTGCGGTACCCGTACGCTGGGGAAACGGACAGGCGAGACATGACGGACGCAGAGTACGACTTCATCATCGTCGGAGGCGGTTCGGCCGGCAGTGTCCTGGCCAACCGGCTCAGCGCGGACCCCCGCACGCGTGTCCTGGTGCTCGAGGCCGGACGCCCCGACTACTGGTGGGACCTCGCCGTCCACCTGCCGATCGCGATGGGCTTCCCGGTCGGCAGCCCGTCGCACGACTGGTGCTACGAGACCGAGCCGGAACCGCACATGCACGACCGCCGCCTGCGACAGCCGCGCGGCAAGGTCCTCGGCGGCTCCAGCAGCATCAACGGGATGGTCTACCAGCGCGGCAACCCGGACGACTTCGACCGCTGGGCCGCCGCCGAGGGCATGTCCGGCTGGGACGCCGCGCACTGCCTGCCCTACTTCCGCAAGCTGGAGAACTGCCGCGACGAGCCGGGCGGGACGACCCGCGGCCGCAGCGGCCCGCACCGCCTGGAGCGCACCCCGGCCAACGGTCCCCTGTTCGCCGCGTTCTTCCAGGCCGCCCGCCAGGCCGGTCACCCGGTGGTCCCGGACGTCAACGACGTCCCGCAGGAGGGCTTCGCGCGTCTCGACCAGGCGGTGCACCACGGCCGCCGGGTCTCGGCCGCCGACGCCTACCTGCGCCCGGTCCGGCGGCGCACGAACCTCGAGGTGCGGTGCCGCACGCTCGTCACCGGCCTGACGACGACCGGGACGCGGGTCGACGGCGTCCGCTACCTCGACCACGACGGGACGCCGGTCCGGGTGCGCTCCCGCGAGGTCGTCCTGTGCGGCGGCGCGATCAACACCCCACAGGTCCTGCAGCTCTCCGGCATCGGCGACGCCGCACTGCTGGAGTCGCTGGGGATCCGGGTCACCACGCACCTGCCGGGCGTCGGGCAGGAGCTGCAGGACCACCTGGCCGTCCACATGCAGCACGCCTGCGCCGTCCCCGTCTCCGAGGCCCCGGCGAAGAGCAGGCGGAACTGGCCGAAGATCGTCTCCCAGTCGCTGCTGCTCGGCAGCGGCCCGGGTGCGCACAACCCGTTGCAGGCCGGCGGGTTCGCCCGCAGCCGGGCCGACGAGCCGTCGCCGGACCTGATGTTCATGTTCGCCCCGATCGCGATGGCCAGCGAGGAGAACGCGCTGGGCAAGCGCGACCACGGCTACCAGCTCCACGTCGGCGTGATGCGCTCCGCGGCCCGGGGGTCGGTCACGATCGGCTCGACCGACCCGCGCCGCTACCCCGCCATCCGCCTGAACTACCTGTCCGCGCCGGACGACCGCCGTCGCTGGCTCGCGGCCGTGCACGGCGCGCGGGAGCTCTGCGCCCAGCCCGCGTTCGCGCCCTACGACGCCGGTGAGGTCCTGCCCGGGCCCGGGGTGGAGACCGACGACCAGATCATGGACTGGGTGCGGCGCACCGCCCAGACCGGTCTGCACCCGGCGTGCAGCGCACGGATGGGACTCGACGACCGGGCCGTCGTCGACCCCCGCGACATGCGCGTGCACGGGGTCGACGGGCTGCGGGTCGTCGACGCGTCGGTGATGCCCTCGATCACGAACGCGAACACCTACGCCCCGGTCATGATGATCGCCGAGCGCGCCGCGGACATGATCCTGGGCGACACCGCGCTCGCCCCCGAGCCCTGGGGTGCCGGGGTCGCGGTCGCGGAGCGCTGAGCGCGGGTCGGCGCGGCGCTCAGCGCGCCGCCGCCGATCCCTGCCAGGAGTCCCTGACCCTCGACGCCCAGGGACTCCGGTGGCCGGCGGTCTGTCGCGACGACCGATGATCGCTGCCGTGGGCGTCCCCGAGACGTGGATCCCGCCGCTTGGCAGGCTGGCCGCGATGACCCGCCATGAGGACGTGCCCCGACCTGCGGCCGCACCGCGACTCACAGTGTTCGACACGTCCCCGATCGTCGCCGGGTCGGATGCCCGCGAGGCCCTGAACCGCACGGTCGACCTGGCGCGGTTCGCCGAGTCGTCGGGCTACCACCGTCATTGGGTGGCCGAACACCACGGTATGAAAGGCGTCGCGAGCTGCGCCACCGCGGTGGTGATGGAGCGGATCGCGTCGGCGACCAGCCGGATCCGTGTGGGTTCGGGCGCGGCGCTGCTCTCCAACCACGCAGCGGTCGTGCTGGCCGAGCAGTTCGGGACGCTGGAGGCGTTCCACCCGGGTCGCATCGATCTGGGACTGGGCCGCGCGTCCGGCGGGGGTCCGGGCGCGGTGGAGCGGGTGCGGGGCGGCACGTCGCCGGCGCCGTTCGCCGAGCAGCTGGCCGAGCTGATGCGCTACTTCGAACCCGAGGCCGTGGACGACCCGATCCGTGCCGTTCCTGCGATCGGGAACCGGCCTCCGATCTGGCTGCTCGGGTCGTCGGAGGTCAGCGCCCGGCTGGCCGCGTCGCTCGGGCTCCCCTACTCCTTCGGGCACCACATCAACCCGGCCGGCACCGTGGCGGCCCTGGATGTCTACCGGTCGGGCTTCCGGCCGTCACGGGACCGCGACCGCCCGCGGGTCATGGTCGCCGTCCCGGTGATCGCCGCTGACACCGACGGGCGGGCCGAACGGCTGGCCGGTCCGATCAAGGCGAAGGTCGTCAGCCGGAGTCGCGGTACCTCGATCCTCCTTCCGTCGCCCGAGGACGCGGCGACCTCGGACTGGACCGACGAGGAACGGATGATGGTCGACGAGAGGTTCGCCCACTACGTCATCGGTTCGCAGGACACCGTGGAGACAGGACTGCGGACGCTCCTGGACGCCACCGGAGCCGACGAGCTGGCGATCCAAGCGCCGATCCATGGCCACGCCGACCGGCGACGGTCCTATGAAATGGTCGCCGAGATAGCAGCCGGTTCGCTGACCGCCTCAGGTCACCGTCGAACCCGGCTGAGCCCTGCCGGGGATTCGACGCTCAGAACGGCGGCGGGTCGTCCTCGGTGTCCCGCGAGCCGGCGTCGGACGGGTCGGCGGTGGTCCGGTCCGGGAGGTTCGCGGCTACCGGTGGGTCGGTGAAGGGCCGGTAGTCGTAGGGCTCGGTGGTGTGTCGGCGTCCGGTGGGGCTGATCCAGGTCAGGGTCCGGTCGGGGTGGGCGATGACCTGCCAGCCCGGTGCGTCTTTGAGTTGGTGGTGGTGTTGGCAGTAGCCGTGGAGGTTGTGTTCGGCGGTGGGGCCGTGTTGGGCGGTCCATTCCTGGTGGTGGTCGAGGTCGCGGATCTTGCGCCCGCAGTGAGGGCCGCGGCAGATCTGGTCGCGGGCCAGGACGTGGTCGCGTAGTCCGGCCGACGGGGTGTAGGTGGTACGGCCCAGATCGAGCAGGGTTCCCGAGAGCGGGTCGGTGACGAGGCGTTTCCAGAGTCCGTCCGCGGCCAGTGCCCGCGCGGTGTCTGCGTCGATCGGGCCGTGACCGACGAGCTCGGCGGGCCGGTCATCGCCCATGAACAGGGTGCCGAGGCCGACGACGACGTGGATCAACGGTTTGCGCACGGTGGCGTGGAGGTCCGGGCGCCGGCTGAGTGCGTGGGCGACGGCGTCGGCGAGTGTGCCGGGGTCGATCTGTGCCCTGGCCGGCGGTGGATCGTTCGGCCGCTCGGTGGGTGGGTCGTGTCGAGAATCCGGCGCAGGCGGTTCGGCCGGGTCGATGTCCGGTGCGGGGCCGGTGTCGGTGCCGCTGAAACCGCCGCCGGAACCACTGCCGGAACCACTGCCGGAACCACTGGCGCCGCACGAGTGGCCGGTGTCGATACCGCTGGCGTTCTCCGAGTGGTCGCCATCCGCGGTGCGACTGCCGGTGTCGGTGCCCTCGTCGGTGCGGCTGTCGGTGCCGGTGCCGTTGTCAGTGGCGAGGATGTCGGTGACGACCGTGTCGACGTCGGGCAGGTCGGTGACGGTGAGCCGGCCCTGCAGGACCTGCATGGCCAGGTCGAAACGGCGCTGGTCCAGGGTGCGCGGATCCTCGGGGCCCAGAGCGCGGGCGAGGCGGTCGGCCATCTGCCAGGCGGCTTCGATCTCGTCGGCGGAGCCGTAGAACCAGAGTGAGGCCATGCCGTCGTCGAGGGAGCGGATGGAGACCCGCCGTTCGGTGTTCGCGGTCTTGTGGCGGCGGTACTCCCCGTCGGGATCGATCTTCGCGATGGCGCGGCGGATCCGGTCGCGGAGTTGGCGCAGGGTCGCATCGGAGGCCTTGGGCAGGACCGCGGCTTCGATCTCGCGGGCTTTCTCGTCGGGCAGGACGGCGGTGGCGCGGGCGATCGCATCCGCCCGGCGTTCGTCGATGCGGCCCTGTTCGAGGGCGGCGAGGGTGTCGGGCAGCACGTGGGCGAACCGGCGGGCGCGGGCGATCTCGCCCGATGCCTCCAGGCGCGGGATGCCGAGGGTGAGTCCGACCTCGTCGGGTAGCCACCGCTGCACCGGGGCGAGACCGAGGACGGGGTCCGCTCCGGGTGGAGCGGCCGTGGTGCCGGCGGGGTGGCGGTCGGCGTAGGTGGCGAGCATTCGCGTCCGGAGTCCGGCTGCCCATCGCAGGATGGCTTCGGTGCCCTGCACGACGTCGAGGACTTCGCCGTCGGAGAGGAGCTCGGGCAGGGATCCGGCGGACTGGCACTGCAGCGCCAGCCGCGCCCCCGGTGCCTGTTCGAGGTCGACCACCGCGGTGGCGGGGTCGTCGTCGAGGGCCCCGGACTCGGGGCACAGGTCGCCGCAGAGCCAGGCGGGGATGCCGTGCGGGCACGGATCCTCGACCGGGAGGAGATCCTCGACGACTGCGAACATGCGTTCGATAATACCGCATCCATCAGCCTGGATCCAGAGGTTTCAAGCGGTTCACGGATGCCGCGATGACGCTCGCCCGAGGCCTTGCCACGGAACCAGCGGGCGCGACGCGCTCCACGACAGAACGACCTGTCCGCTGTCGCGCTACCCGCCTTGCCTCAGGGATCCGAGCCGTCCCCGGCATCCGACGCGAACGCCGAGCGCGCTCGACGACGCGTCCTTCACCGAACGGGCCGGCGCTCGGACGACATCGCCGCCGCGAGATTCCCGGCCGGAGCCGGAGCGCTCCAGTTCACCGGTAGGTCGTCACCGTCAACGGGGGCGCACACACCCGGCGAGGACGGCGACGCGCGCTTGACCTCGAGCCGACCGCAGGTCCGAGACTCGCCACATGACGACAGCGATACCGGCGGCCGGGGTGAACGAGCTGGTGCTCGAGACCGCCGACCTGGAAGCGTCCGAGCGGTTCTACACCCAGGTCCTGGGATTTCCCGTGATCGGCCGATGGGAGGGACCGGAGTGGGCAGGCCGTGAAGCCGCCCGGGTGCTCGGCGGGACCGCGGCGCGACCGTCGACGAGGTGGAGTTCGGACCGGGAAACGCCTGGTCCGCCTACGTCGCCGACCCGGACGGGCACGTCGTCGAGTTCTGGACCTGGGACGTCACGCTGGGCAGCCCGGGCGTCCCCCGCGCCCTCAGCCCTGAGGTGTACGGAGTGGACGCCTGACGTCGCTACCCGGTCAACCCGTCCAGGACGCGCCGGACGCTCGCTGCCGTGTCGCCGCGGTTGTCGATCACGATGCGGTCGACGGTGAAGGGCTCCCACCGCCGTCGCTGCACCTCGGCCCACATCGGGACGTGCTGACCGGGCATCTCGGCGACGCGGCCCTCCACCCGACGGCGGTGCTCGGCCGGGTCGCCGCAGGTCACCTCGACGAAGTCCAGCGCCGCGGCGTGCTCCCGGGCGAGGTCGACCCACCCCTGCCGGGCGACCTGGACGGCGTTGACCGCGTCGACGACGACCGGCCGGCCCGCGCGGAGCTGGTCGGCGGCCACCCGCGCCCCGACGACGTAGCCGACCGGGCTGTCGTCGAACGCCGTCAGCGTGGACGCGATCGCGGCCTCGACGGTGTCGATCCGCAGGAACGTCGCGCGCAACGCCGTCGCGACCTCCCGCGCGAGCGTCGACTTCCCGACCCCCGGCAGGCCCGCGAACACGACGAGCCGGGCCCGCTCCCCGTTCACACCCGCCTCACTCGATGACCGCGGTGGCCTCGACCTCCACCAGGAGGTCGGGCTCGGCCAGCACCGCGACCCCGATCCCGGTCAACGGCGGGTTGGCGGTGGTGCCCAGTTTCGCCTTCGCCCGGGCGATCCCTTCGAACAGCTGCGGAGCCTTGTCCGGCGTCCAGTCGACGAAGTAGGCGGTCAGCTTCGCGACGTCGTCGAAGGTCGCGCCGGCCGCGGCCAGCGCGGTGCCGAGGTTGAGATAGCACTGCTCGACCTGGGCGGCGAGATCGCCGTCGCCGACCTTGCCGCCGTCGGCGTCACGGGCGACCTGCCCGGCGACGAACACCAGCTTCGACCCGGACGCGACCGACACCTGCGCGTACAGGTCGCCCACCGGCAGTCCGTCGGGGTTCACCAGGGAGATGGCCATGTCGGCTCCTTGTCGTCGTGATCGTGCTCCTCCATTGTCGACGTCGTGACCCGGCCCGTCGTCGACGCACCCGTCGCGGCGCGGGTCGCCGTCCTGGCGGCGAGCGGTCTCGGCGTGGTGACCGCGTTGTCGCTGGTGGCGGTACTCGCCGTGCCGTCGGGGCCGGTCTTCGCCCTCGTGGCGAACCTGCTGGTGACGCTCTGGGTCGGCGCGGCCGTGGACGCGTACTCGCCGGCCTTCGGCTCCCGGTGGTTCACCGTGCGCACCTGGGAGCCCGCTCTGTGGCGACGGCTCGGGGTGGGCGTGTTCGGGACCGCTCTGCGCGTGATCGGCTGGGAGCGGATGGTGACCCGCCGTCGCGGCTTTGACGCGACGCGGTCCGGGCTGCGCTCCCTCGACCGGCACACCCGCAGCTCCGAGCTCTGCCATCTTCTCGTGGGCTCGGCGGGGACCGTCGCCGTCGTGGTCGCGCTGCTGTGCCGCGACGTGCCCGCGGCAGTGTGGTTCGGCGGCGCGGTCGTCGTGTTCCACCTGTACCCGGTACTGCTGCAGCGCATCTTGCGAGCGCGGATCAGCCGCGTCGTCGACGGGAACGAATGGTGACCCGATCGAAGGAGGAGACGGTCCGATGTTCGAGGGGCTCACCGAGTTCGCCATCACCACGGCGGAGGGTGCGATCCATGGACGCACAGGAGACACCGGACCTCCCGTGCTCCTGCTGCACGGCATCCCGAAGACCCACCTGATGTGGCATCGCGTCGCGCCCGTTCTCGTCGAGCAGGCCACCGTGGTCGCCACCGACCTGCGCGGTTCGGTTCCAGCCCGTCACCCCGGCCGCACCAGATCGATGACGCCCGTCGGGTAGAGGATCGCCCGGCCGTCCACGACGTCCTGGAGCGGGAGCCACAGGACCGGGCTGCCCTCGTCGAGGACCGTGCCGAGGTCGTCGCGGTCGTAGAAGGCCGGGTCCGCGACCGTCGCCGAGTACAGGAACACGATCTCGTGGCCCGGCTCGCCGTCGTAGACGAAGATGTTCTCGACGACGCCGAGTCGCTCGACCCCGGTCAGCTCGACCGCGATCTCCTCCCGCATCTCACGGCGCAGGGCCTCCTCGGCGGGCTCCCCGAACTCGATCCCACC
Source organism: Pseudonocardia sediminis (assembly GCF_004217185.1). Lineage (NCBI taxonomy): Bacteria > Bacillati > Actinomycetota > Actinomycetes > Pseudonocardiales > Pseudonocardiaceae > Pseudonocardia > Pseudonocardia sediminis. Next base: position 4,618,305 of record NZ_SHKL01000001.1, read on the forward strand.
GCCGAGCAGCCGGTGAAACGTCTCCCCCTTGACAGGGTCCCGGCCCTGGGAGACCAGGATGTCGGCACCGCGGAGGACGACGGCCATGGCGAGTGTCCGGATCGCACGCTGGGAAGGCACGATCGGCGACCCTAGCCGGGCTCAGGGCATCCGGTCCTCGGCGAATGCGGCGATCAGACCGTGCGGGGTGTCTTCGCCGAAGAGGAGATCGTGGAGCCGGCCGCCGTCGGATGCGGCCTCGGCACTGCGCGGGAACATCGCCTGCTCGTACTCGCCGAGGGCGGCCTCCACGTCGCCGGGATGCGCGGCGATGGCCCGGCCGAGCTCGGCGCCGTCGTACATCGCGAGGTTGGCGCCCTCACCGTTCGGGGGTGCGAGGTGCGCGGCGTCGCCGACGAGGGTCACCCCCGGCACCCGGTCCCAGCGGAGCTCGACCGGCAGAGCGAAGAGAGGCCGGTGGATCGGTGCGGTGTCGCTGTCGGTGATCAGGGCGATGAGGTCGGGCGCCCAGCCGTCGAACTCCTGCGCGACCCGCGTGGCGACTGCGCCGGGGTCGGTGAGGTCGAGCGCGGCGAACCACTCCCGCGACGCGTCGAGCGCCACGTAGGTGTGCACGGTGTCGCCCTTCTCCCGGTGGGCCAGGATCCCCCGGCCCGGCGCGAGCGCCATCAGCGAACCGCCGCCGACGACCTTCGCGGTCGCGGGGTGGCGGGTGTCGCTGTCGAGGAGGTAGGTCTCGACGTAGGAGCTGCCGATGTACTCGGGCGTCGCGTCGGAGAGCAGCGGGCGGACCCGCGACCACGCGCCGTCCGCACCGACCAGCAGGTCCGTGACGGCGGTGGTCCCGTCGGCGAAGGACACCTCGTGACGGCCCCCGCCGAGGGCCCGGACCCCACTGACCTTGTGCCCCCACCGGACGGTGCCGGCCGGGAGCGAGTCGAGCAGGAGCTGCCGCAGCTCGCCGCGCTGCACCTCGGGACGTCCGCCGGTGCCGTCGTCGGGCTCGTCGACCAGGACGGTCCCGTCCCGGTCGAGGATCCGCATCGCCTGGCGGCCCTCCAGGACGAGGTCGCGGAACTCGTCGGTCAGTCCCGCGGCCTCGATGGCGGGCTGACCGTTGTCCTCGTGGATGTCGAGCATCCCGCCCTGGGTGCGTGCGGTCGGTGAGGACTCCGCCTCGTAGACCGTGGCGGGGATGCCGTTGACGTGCAGGACGCGAGCCAGCACGAGGCCGCCCAGTCCTGCGCCGATGATCGTGACGGTGGTGGTCATGGTGGCTCCTTCCAGTCATGTTGGAACGTCGTTCCACAGCAATATTGGAACGACGTTCCAGATGTGTCAAGATGGCGCCGTGGCAACCCGGACACAGCGATCCCCGCGACGCACGGAGGCGCTCTCCCGCGAGCGCATCGTCGAGGCCGCCGTCGAGCTGCTCGACACGACCGGCGAGAGTGGGCTGACGTTCCGCGTCCTGACCGAGCGCCTGGCCACCGGCCCCGGGGCGATCTACCACCACGTGGCGAACAAGGGCGAGCTGCTCACGGTCGCGACCGACGAGATCGTCGCCGCAGCCCTGGCCGTCGAGCCTCTGGCGTCCTCTCCACAGGATCGGATCCGCGCTGTGGCACTGGGCCTGTTCGACGCGATCGACGCGCACCCGTGGGTGGCGACGCAACTGTCCGACAGCGGCTGGCAGGCGACGACACCGCGGATCCTCGAGAGCATCGGACGACAGGTCGGCGCGCTCGGCGTGCCCGAGGACGACTGGTTCATCACGACCACGGTGCTGATGCAGTACATCCTCGGCGCCGCCGCCCAGAATGCCGCGAACGCCCGCCACGTAGGGCCCGACGCGAACCGCGCCGAGCTCCTCGGCGCCATGGCGGCGGAGTGGGCGGAGCTCGACCCCGGCGACTACCCGTTCACCCGGGCCGTCGTAGGGCAGATGCGCGACCACGACGACCGCGAACAGTTCCTCGCCGGGATCGACCTCGTCCTCGCCGGTATCACCGCCCTTCACCTGACCGGTCGACAGGCGGCCGTGCACCGCGAGCCGTGAGAAAATGACATCGGAGAATGCGCAGAAGGCCGCGATCGACGATCAGAAGGACTCCGTGCATGGCGAGTGAGCCGTCCCATCCGGAGGTTCCTTCCGGCCGATCGTCTCCCGGTGATCGGGTGAAGCCCTTCGCCATCCAAAAGGTGCTGAACCGCGTCGTTCGCGGACTCCTGCGGGCACCCCTCCTGTCCCAGCTGGTCGGACGAGGTCTGATCACGTTGTACGTGGTGGGTCGCAAGTCCGGGAAGCGCTACACCATCCCGATGGCGTATCTCCCGTACGAGGGCGTCCTGCTCCTGGGTTCGGGGTTCGCCTGGGGGAAGAACCTGCGGACCGGGGAGCCGCTGGAGGTTCGCTACAAGGGACGACGACGCGTCACCGACGTCCGCGTCCTCACCGACGAGGCGGCGGTGACCGAGCACTACGCGGTGATCGCCCGGAACAACCCCGGCTTCGCGAAGATCAACAAGATCGGCCGGGACGAGGACGGCACACCGAATCCGGACGACCTGCGGGCGGCCTGGGCCGCCGGCGCCAGGGTCTTCCTCCTGACCTTGCGGTGACCCCGGGCCACCTCTCGCTGACGCACCCACGACGCCGGTACGCCGAGCCGGTTCGGATCGGCGCGTGTCTACCCTGACCAGGTGAGCGATGTCGTGGTGAAGGTCTGCGGACTGTCGTCGTTCGACGACATCGAGGTGGCGGCCGACGCCGGCGTCGACGCGATCGGGCTGGTGGTCAGCCCCAGCAGCTCGCGCCACCTCGACCCGGCCCGCGCACGATCGCTCGCGGCACACGTTCCCGACTCGATGACGTCGGTCCTGGTCACGCGCGACTACAGCGCTGCCGAAGCGACCGCGCTGGCCCGGGAGGTCGGCACCGACGTCCTGCAGCTGCACGAGGGCACCGAACGACCTGACTTCGCCGCGGTGGTCGCGTCGGGAGTGCGGCTGTGGCGAGCGACGTCGCTGGCGTTCGAGCCGGACCTGCGCATCGGCGCCTTCGGTGAGGAGGTACTGCTCCTCGACTCCCCGCTCGCCGGGTCGGGAGAGACGTGGGACCTCGGTTCCCTGCCCCCTGAACAGCGACCGTCGGGGCCGTGGTTGCTGGCCGGCGGCCTGGACCCGGACAACGTGGCGGCGTCGATCCGCGCGGTACGACCGTGGGGCGTGGACGTCTCGAGCGGGGTCGAGTCGTCGCCGGGAGTGAAGGACCACCGCGAGATCATCAGATTCGTCGCCGCCGCACGTGGTGCGACCGAATGAGCCCCACGGTGTGACACGGGAAGGAGCCGAGAGAAACAGTCCCCGCCCAGCAAAGACATGACACCAGTCTTGACTTATACGAGTCGTGGCTGGTATCAGCGGTTCAGCCACGCGTTCGACTTCCTCGGCGACCCGGTGCAGCCGCGAAGTCAGGGAGCTGCTCGCCGCCGGCGCGCTGACCTCCGGCACCATCACTGGTCATGCTGATGACGTCGTCGGCGTGGTCCTGCGCGTCCTGCTTGTCGGCGGCGAAGTGCTTGTCGAGTGCGACCGCGCTGCCGGCATGTAGTTGCGGACGTCGGCGGCCAGCGGTTCGGGCAACGTCGTCTGGTTGTACTTGTTCTCTTTGCCGCCGAACGCGAACACGATCGCCAGCTGCCGCAGCTTGCCCATCAGGTAGTCGGCCTCATCGAGGAACTTCTCGGAGGTCGCGTCGCGTCGTACTTCAGGTGGTCGCGGGCCCGCTGTTGCGTACTTGCAGTCCAAGGAGACCCGTCCCACGTTCAACACACCGCAGGCCTTTGACCGCGCCGAGCTCCTGCCCGAGTACCCGCCACGGCGCTGAGCTGACCAACGCCGGTGGGCGGTGCGATTCTCCAGGACAACATCACAGGCAACTCACCGCCCAGCAGCCTGGCTCCTGACCCAGGATCAGCACATCGACGGTCTCGACGATGCCAACTGAGGTAGCTCCGTGACGGCCTAGCCGCGTTGCTGCCCACACCCGGTGGTCGTGTCGCATCCCATCGACCTGGCAACGCCCGGCAGCGCGACGGCCCGGGTCGGCCCTCGACTCAACCGCCGGCCAACCGCGCGAGCTCCGCCCTCGGGCCGTCGTGTGGTAGCCCACCGGGAAGGTCGACGGGATGCCACACCCCCGGCCAGCTCAGAGACAGCCCGCCCGGCGAGGGAATGTCGTTTGACTCTTTGACTGCCAGGCACTGGCACGCCGCCCCCAACGAGCGCTCGCGCCAGCCTCTGCACTGGTCAACAGTCCGAGGCGATCCACAAGCGTCCGGAATGTCGTCGGCTGGTTGTCACTCAGCTCGACACTCACCCTGCCTTCGAAGATCACTGACCGAGATCCGCTCTCCTAGCGCGAACCAGGCTCGCTGCCTGTCTACACGTCTCGCTCGGCGCCCTCGTTCACCAGCCCACCCGCTGCCACGTCGTGTCAACGGGTACCGGGCCGATTCGGGGGCGGATGTGCCCCTGGATGTGCTCCGGCGCCAGCCGCTCCCCTGTGCTTGCCGGGTGTCATCCCGTCGACCTGCTGCAAGCCGACCGCGCGGGCGGCCTTGGGCGGCCCTCTACGCAACCGCCGGCCGATCTCGTCAAGCTCCGCCCACGGTCGTCCGTGTGGTAGCCCGGAGGGAGATCGGCAGGATGGCACGCCCTCCCTCCCGGAGACTTGCCCGCCCGGCGAGGACGCGCAGGTAACGCATCGCGTCGGCGAGACGACGTTCCGCGTACAGAAACTTCGCATCGGCGCTGTTCCGGGGGCAGAACGCATGTCACGTGCAAGCAGTAGTGAGTGGGACCAACTGTCTGAAGAGAATCGCGAGACTTTGGCCCGATGTATGCACCTATCGGAGCTGTTAGGAAACAGTATCGTCGCGAAGGACTACAAGCCCGCGCTCCCGCTTACTGCTGCGATGAAATTCACCCCGCGAGGGTCGCGGTTGGCGAATCAGATCAAGGGTGACGGAGTCGACCTCCGCGAAGCGCAGCTTGCGGTATTTATTGAAGTTGCACTAGGCGACATTCTATTGGTCGACGTCGAGGCAATCGATCTTGTTCCGATCCACGACGCGGTCTCTAGTGAAATCAAGCGGACAAAGATCCGCCACCCGTGGATCTATGGAAGAAGTCTATACGATGCGGTTGCGGACTCGGGCCTGAATGAGGACCCGTTTCCAACACCCGATGAGACTGAGAATCTTCTGAAGGATGCCCCGCATGGCGTATTCCAGCACGGCCCCTATGTGACGGGGCCGCTCGGACTCCTCGAATCTACGGCATGGCGCTATATCCCAGCCCGTACGGCCGCGCCTGCTCTTCACTGTGAAGAGCCAGACTGTCATTCGGTGCATTCCGTCCATCTGTCTTCTTTTAGGACAGGGGTAGCCAAGGCGCAGGATGCGATTCGTGATCGCAATGAGAAGACTCGTCGATCTGGTAATCGCCTAGTTGAGGCTGTGGACCGCGTTGAGGTGAGGAAGCAGGCCCCCTACCGTTGGAACAACATGGACACCGTTCCATTCTTTCTGGCGGACTGCTTTTCCTTAGAAGAGCGGAGAATGCTGCTCGTGCGCCTATTAGACGAAACTAGTAATCGAATGCGTTCAGCTTGCGTGACCGCCGTTCCAGACGATGAGGTTCGCTCAGCGAAGGAATGGGTTGAAAATAGATCTGAGGCCGAGATAATGCAATTGACTCTACTGGCTTCAGATGAGGAGTTGCATACGGCACTGAATCAGCTCGTATGGTCCAGTGATATCGAGATTCCAGACGGCGAAACGCGTGCTGCCATGATTATGGCGCACGGCACTGGGCCGTTTCGCATGCGAGTGGAGGCATCGAACCTCGGTGTCCGCTTCCATCCGCCAGCGGTGTTCTTGCAACTTCGACTCAGAGATTTGATTGGGGGAGTGTTTCCTCCGGAAAATGATGAGCATGACGCTCGCCTATCCTGGCTCCTTAGGGGCCATGACGGCGAAACAGGTCGCGAGAGGCTTACGTCAGCGCTCGCCAGCGAAAGCCCTGTGCGCATTGTTGAGAAGCTTCTTATATCTGACGAGAGGGCATATAGAGCATCTCTTGAGCACCTGGGATTACCAAGCGGACGGTTCGATGAAAAATCGGACGAGTTCCTCGCAAAGCTCATCGCGTGGCACGTTGGATTCTCAATCGATGAACAGTCGATAGAATTGACCTCTGCCCGATCTATGCTCCATGAACTTCGTACTCTAGTCCAGGCGCTTCCCATTGACGGGTTAGATCGTCACCAGATGAACGATGTGCGAGGTGTTGCCGGAAAGCTCTTCCCAGCGGTCGAGGCGGCACTTAAAAGAGTAGTTCGCTTCGTCGCGTGGACTGCGCTGAGGGACCACTACGCCTTGGGGCGCACTCTAGAATTTACTGACTCGGCCGCTGAAGCATTCTTCGACGATTGGATTCAGCCGTACTCTTCAAACTTGGAGAAAAGTCGTACATCTGAGATGGCTCTGGCCGATTTGGTGTCTTGCTTTGGGATTCTCAGTAAACATCTTCGTGACCTGATGAGACGTGGTGTCGAGTTCGAACGCTCGTCCTCTGACATGCCACGAGCCGTCAGGGACTGGGGTAGCCCGTTCTCTTTCCCGTTTCGACACACGCTCCCTTTCTTGGATTTCGACTCTGCCTCGCAGCTGAACATCACCGATGCCCTGACTAAAGTCGCAAGCGGGTTCCATACAGAGAAGGTACTGAATGTTAGAAACGCCCTTTTGCATGACTCGGAAGCCTTTCCTGGGAATGAGGAGATTCAGAAAGCCCTGAACGAGATTGACGCGCGCCTGGGGGTACTGGCAGCCTCAGGTCTCTATCCAGCGATCTTCCGATTCGTGAACTCAGACGTGGATGATGTGGGTCGAGAGAGGACCAAGTTACGTAGCCCTGACGGCGTAGAGATCAGCTTGCAGCGGCCATCGCAGCTTGATCTTTCGCTATTCCCGACACGATCGGGAGATCAGATCATGGTGCGATCGGCCAGACTTCGCGATGCCCCAGAGCCAATGAGGTTCGCACATGTTCACGATTCGGCTTTTCAAGGTAGGTGGGCGAACTTCCCACGACGTCCGAAGCGACGTCTTTCCTTCAACTCGGAGATGAGCCGCTAGGCGTTGGGTGACACGGTAGGCAGAGACCGCCCGGAGGGCGCAGCTCTGCCTACCCGGCGCCGTAGGCGCCGCTTGATACTGAATGGAAGATCTAGACACAGCGGGCGCTCGGTCGACCGGACGAGTCTTCAGCCTTGGTCAGCGACCCAAGTAGCGACGGTCTTCTCGTGATGCCGCTTGGTCCGCGGGAGTCCTTACCCCTCGGGGCCCTGAGGGGCTCCCCGCGCTGCACATCGTGAAAGAGGGCCAGGAGCTCGTCGTCGCATTTTCCCGCGATGCCCGGCCAGGACAGGCGCCGATGGTCGATGCCGCGTTGCGCTCCGTCGGTGGCGAGCACTCCCCACCGGAGTTCGTCGATGGTGAAGTGGCGGGATGTGGCGTGATGGCGGCATGGCAGGTGGCTTCGGCGATCCAGCAGCCGGCATCGACGTTGCGCTCACACCTTTCCTCGCTCTGGATCTCTACGCGGCGCTGCCGGTGGGCTTCGTCCTACCCGCTTCCCCGCCCCAGCTGCTCGCGGTAGGCCTGATGGACAACGCGGGGCTCTCGGCCCGTCAGGCGGCCGACCAGCTCGGACACTCGAAGATCTCGATGACGCAGGACTTCTACTTCGGCCGAAAGGTCGCCTCGACCGGCGCCCGGGACGTCTTGGAGGTGTTCGGCAATGACCCGTCGCCCGAATCCATTCCTGGGGGTTCTCTGGGAGCCGATCTTGGTCACGACCCGGGAGATGGGGTCTGACCTGGAGAAATGCTCCTCCGATTGGATTCGAACCAATAACCGCCCGACAAACCGCTCCGACTTTCCCGGACACGCCCGGAGTGGCCCGGAACGTCCTCTGAGCTGCCGTGACGCGTCGTTGGCTGTCCGCGACAGTCCAGGGCCGTCCCTTAGTTTCCCGGAGTAAATGCGCGGTAAGTGCGAGGCTCGTTGCTCCCCACCTGAGGAGCCGCGCAGGCCGCGTACTTCGCGTCCACCCACGCGGCGAACTCCGGATCCTCGCGGTACCTACGGAGCGTGTCCTCCAGCAACATCACGGTCCGTGGCAGCGGAGGCCAGGGAAGGTTCTTCTCGGCGCGGTACCGAATCCACTCATCCACCGTGAAGTCGAGCTTGTTCTCATTGCAGGACCTACATGCAGGAGCAAGATTACGGCGCCGGCGAGTTCCTCCCTGGCTGACCGGGACGATGTGATCGACACAAGTCGCTTCGTCACCGCAGTAAGCGCAATTACCCGACGCTAGGACGTCTCTACGAACTGCAGCGGGGATCCTTCGAGCCTCTCTCTTCGCTCGCACGGCCCTGTCGGCCTGAGCCGCGCGGTAGTCCTTGATGGCCTGGGCTCGTCGCGACGGGCCCAGTTGCCGATCGGACAGGGCTGCGACGACCGACCCAACGTCCGGATACTCGCCAACCTCAACCAGGTACTTGAACCTCTCGAGCCGCGTAGCGGGGTCACCTTCGAGCAGCATCAGGTTTCCCCGTCTCGCAGGTACGGCTGAGCCCAACGGTGCACTGTTGACTGGTCGACCTTCCGAAGCGCCGCGATCCGCGGCCAGGTCCACCCGCGGCGGTACAACTCGGCTGCTGTCCGCCCCTCGATGGCTTTCCGTTCGCTCAACGCCCTGAACGAATCAGCCAGTTCAGCTTCGGTCATGTCGCCGACTTCGATCTCTCCGGTCATGAGCCGCACCAGAGCATGTGTCACCTCGTACTTACGGCCCGTCACGGGCGGGGATCTTAGGCCATCAACCCGCCTTGCATTTCTGCAAGAGTCAGGCCAGACTAGCCGCCTTGCAGTTCTGCAAGCAAGCGTCGCCTTGTCAAACCCCGAGGAGCCTCGCCTGTGAGCTCAACACCCGACCTGAGCGTTCTGCCGGGATGCCACGGTCCAAGCCTTCACTGCGAGGCGTGCGGCAGCCGGGACGGCCTGACCGTTGTGGTCCGCGAAACGAAGTTCGGGCCGGCATGCGCCACCGTCTGCCCTGGCTGCGCGAAGGCCCGCCCGCACCCGCTGACGGTGTCCGGTGCGCAGACGTTCGCCCTGGATCACGCCCGTCACGTCACACAGGAGAAGGATCGACGGGCGGGATCGACATGAAAGCCCGGCTCCTCGCGCTGCGCCCGTCCGGCCCGTGGCTGCTTCGTGACGCTCTCCGCGTCGTCCTGGTCGTCCTCCTCGCCGCGGTGTCTGCCTGGTACCTGACCCGGTGGGGGTTGGCGAACCGGATCCCGGTCGGGTTGGCGTGGACGCTGCCGGTACTGGCTGACGCGTCGGCGCTGCTGGGGATCGTGGTGGCGAAGCACCCGCGGGACGAGTCGTGCCGGCGTAAGGCGACCCGGTTCGCGTGGGCATCTGCCGGTTTGTCGGCGGTCGGGAACGGTGCGATGCACGCGGTGGATTTCCAGGCCGTCGAGGTGTCCATCTGGACGGTTGTCCTGACCGGCGCCCTGTATCCGCTGTTCCTGGCGTGGGGCTACGACGTGGCCGGCGGGATGGCCGCGCGGCCGGGCGGGGTGTCGGTACCGCAGGACGTCGAGACGCCAAGGACGGTCGCTGAGCTCGCCAGCGAGCGCGTGACCGAACCCGCGACTCCGTGGCAAGAGCAGCCGCCTCCCGCGCCCCCCGATCCTGCTCCTGCGGCGGAGGACGCGACCCCGCCGCAGGAGCAGTTCCACGAGTGGACCGTAGAGGCAGCGACCGACTGGGCGTTGGGCGAGCTCCGCGCCGGCAATGGTCCGGTCGGCTGGAAGAAGGTCCGGACGCAGACGGGGCTGACCGAGGGGCCGGCCGGGCGTGCAGCTCGAGCGGCGAAGGCGACACACGAGCGTGAGGCCCGTCCGAGGTTGGTGGGCACATGATTACCGGCTACGTCCTCGGGTGGATGTCGGCACTTCCGTGCATGTTCGGGCTGACGTGGTGGCTCGACCGCCGTGACGAGAGGCGACGACGGACAACGCTGCGGATCGACCAAACGCCGGTCCCGCTTCCTGGCGCCTACGAGCCGTGGTCTGAGCGGAGCCTGCCCGGGGTGCGGACCCACACCGTCGTCGACGGGGAGGGGCGGTCGTGAAGGCCGGGCTAATCGCGGGCCTGTTCGTATGGGCCGCGCTGGCGGAACACGGCGTGGTTGGCGGCATCGCAGGACTCCTCGTTGGCCTGGCCGCCTGGTGGCTAGAAGCGAACATGTGGCCCGATATCGAGGGCTGCTGGAACCCGTTTTGCCGGAAGGGGAAGCTCAGCTACTCCCCGTTCGTGCCGAAGGCGTACCGCCGGTGCGGGCGCTGCGGGGGGTCTGGGCGTAGACGGCGGGTGCTGGCGGGTGGCAAGTCGTGACCGCGCATCCGAGCCGGGACTGGTCCGACAAGGGCGGGTCGTTCACCCAGGGCCGGACCTGGGACAACCCAGGCGGACCCATGGTCCAGCCGTCCACCGCTGACATTGAGCGTCGGGCACGGGAGGTTCTGGCCCGGTTGGATCCGAGCGCTGCGGACGTGATGCGGGTTCAGGGCCGGCACGTGTCGGACCGTCTCGCTTCCGATGCGCTGGGGAAACGGGACCACGTGGAGTCGTCCCAGGCGATCTCTGCTGCCATGCCCCGACGGCCTCACTGGCAGCCGCGCCAGGTCGTCCCGCTCAGCGAGCAGCGGCGGCAGGAGATCGCGACCGCTGGTAGACCGCGAGACGTCGACTACCCGGGGCGGGGCAGGGAGCTCGCGGATGCGGCGAACGAATCGTGGCGCCACTACTTCTCCGAGCGCTACGGCCTCGCCTTGGACGACGACCTCCACCGCGACGCGTGGCTCGAGCAGCAGGCGGTGGAGCCGCGGGAGGACCACTACGCCGGCTCACCGGACTTCGACGACTTCGACATGCCAGGGCAGCGCGCCGCTGCCGACGAACACGTACAGGAGCAGGTGCAGACATGACCGAGACCGCGAACAGCAAGGCGATGTGGGATCTCTATCTCATGGCCCGCGACAGCGATGACTGGTTCTCGAGCGGCACAGACGCCGCCCACCAGGAGTGGCTGGACTCGATGGGCCACGTCGACGCCGACGTGGACGTGGACGTCCAGTGACCGCGCCGTGGCACGACGTCGAGGTGGTGTGGCCGGACGGGTCCAAGAGTGAGGACGGGATCCGCGGTTCGGACCGCGACCACGCGCTCGAGAACGCGGAGTGGAACTGGATCAGCGGCAACCCGTACGGCCGGGCGGAGCGGATCGAGTACGTCGGCCCGTCGCCGACACCGGTGGACTGGTGGGCCGCCCACTCGGTGTCCGCCGATGACGAGGTGGATGTGCTGTGAGCGACGAGACGTGGTGGGAGCGGTTCTTCGGCCCCACAGAGCCCGGCGAGTGGACGGGGCCGTGCTGCGTGGAGGTCGCCCCTGACTCGCCGCCGATCCCGTTCCGGTGGTTCGACCAAGCCGACGGGGATGTGGATACGCGATGAGGACGACTCACTACCTGGTCATGACGATCGTGGTCGGCGTGACGACCGCGGTGGTGGCGTGGTCTCAGTACCGGAGCTGGCTCACGGCGCTGGTCGGTCTCGCTGTGGCGGGGCTGGCGGCGGCGGTGTTGCGTCGCTGGCTGCGCAGGCAGCCGCACCCGCGGTGGGATCAGTTCCGGGACTTCCTCCGGCCCCAGGCCCATTCCGCGCAGACGGTGCTGGACCGGTCGGAGACGACGCTGCGGCAGCACGGCTTGGCCTCGGATGCCGAGATCCGGGAGCACGGCGGGGAGGCCGCTGTTCTTGCGCTCGCCCCCATCGTCCGTCCCTCCCTCGCCCACCGATCGGACGTGAAGGTGGAGGAGGTGGCGCTCGAGCTGTGCACCGTGGGGAAACGGAAGGTGTGGTCGTCCATCGAGCAGGTGGTGCTGTACTTCGCCGGACCTCGCCGCGGGAAAACTGGATATCTGAACTGCCGGGTCGTGGACTACCCGGGGAGTGTCGTCACCACCTCCACCCGGATCGACGTGTTCACCGCCACCCACCGTGCCCGTGCTGCTCGAGGACGGGTGCAGGTGTTCAACGCCGGCGGCTTCCCCGGGGTGGACGAGGTAGCGGTCACCTTCAACCCGCTGACGGGGTGCGAGGAAGCGGAGACCGCGACGCAGCGAGCGGAGGACATGATCCCAGAGTCCACCGGGGAGGAGGAGCGGTGGCAGTCCCTCGCCCGCGGCGCCCTGTCCTCCCTGATGCATGCGGCGGCTTTGGACGGCCGGGACATGGACACGGTGCAGCGGTGGGTGGCGGCGCCCGGTGAGCACCAGGACGAGGTGATCCGGATCCTCCGCCGCTCCACCTCGGGTGGGGTGATGGAGGATGCCCGGCAGTTCTTTGAGTGCAACGACAAGACCCGGAGCTCCATCACGACGTCGGTGATGCCGGCGCTGCGGTGGTTGCAGTCCAAGACGGCGCGTCTCGCGGCGGGGCTGGACGGAGCACAGGCGCGTCCTCTCGACTCGGCTTCTCTCCTGACGTCGGTCTCCACCTTGTACGTGCTGGGCCGGCGGGCTGGGCACACCTACCCGCTTATGTCGGCGCTCACCGGCTACGTCGCCCGCGCTGCGCGGGAGCAGGCGGCGGGGATGCCGTCCGGTCGCTGCGACCCCCCGCTGGGTCTGCTGCTCGACGAGGCCGGGGACCTCCGCCCACCGCTGCCGGACTGGACGCGGGACATGGGCGGGTCCGGCATCACGATCGCCGCCTGCTTCCAGTCGTACGCGCAGATGGTCGGGGCGTGGGGGAAGGAAGGCGCCGCGATCATCCTCAACAACGCCGGGCCGATCATGCTGGGCGGCGGGACGAAAGACCCCGACGACCTCGCCGTGTGGCGGGACCTCGCCGGCGACCGCGATGACCGCACCACCACCACGGACGCGCAGGGGAAGGTGACGGCTGCCGCGATGCGGTCGGTGCCGGTCCTCCCCGCCTCCCAGCTCGCCTCCCAGGCACGAATGGAAGTGGTGTTGTTCCACGGCGAGATGCGTCCCGCGCTGGGGCGGACGACGCCGCTGTGGGAGCGGGACCCTTCGGTCGCCTCTCCCCCTCCCCCCTCCGTGGAGGAGGTGGAGTCCCCCGTGGTGGAGGTGCCGAGGGTGTGGCGTCGTTCCTCCCCTCCTCGTTCTCGCCGTGTTCCGGTGGAGGAGGTGGTGGCGGATGTCTGAGTCGCCAGCCGAGGTGGAGGGGCCCGATCTTCACGCGGAGGTGGAGCGCCTCGCCGGGATGGTGGTGGCGCTCGCCCGCAAGGTGGGGGAGCTCGAGTCCCGGGACGACCCGTCCGCGGTGCGGTCGTGGCTGTACGTGGACGACGAGGAGACGGCCGGGTTCATGCTGGCCGACCTGTGCGCGTGGGTCGAGAAAGTGTGGTTCCAGTACGACGACGCGCGCCGGCTGCAGCCGTGCTGGCTGTACCACCCGGGCATCGTCGAAGAGCTGTGGGTGCTGATGAACGTCCACCGGGGCTGTTTCCGGAAGGGCGGCTCGTACCAGCAGATGGAGACGTGGCACGCGACCTGGCGGCCGGCCGCTGTTGAGCGGATCCGGAAGTACGCGTCGTCCTGCGAGATCACCGAGCACCAGCCTGGCGGCGACCTTGACCCGGCTAGGCACCCGCCCGTCCCTGGCCTGTCTGACGTTGACGCAGTTGCTGGCCGCTGGCCCGAGTCCGACGTGCCGCCGAGCCCTCCTACCCCTGTATCTCACCCTGTGTGACTGCTGACTACCTGTAGTGCACTGCAAGTACGACCGATACACACCTTCGCATCCCGATCCCTAGGTACTGCGTGCCGCTGTGCGGCAGCGGCCGGGAGGCACACACCGTGACAGCTATTGAGACCACTCAGATCGGATCACGCAGATGCTGAGTGTGGGGTTCGGCCACGACGTCCACTACCTCACTGCCAGCGTCACGACGGGTCGCGAGTCTTACTACACGGGAGCGACCGAGGCCGGTGGTGAACCGCCCGGTCAGTGGTACGGCTCTGGGGCCGCGCTTCTGGGGCTCACCGGTGAAGCCAGCACCGAGGCGGTGGAGGCCGTCTACCACCGCCTCCAGGACCCGCGAAACCCGAAAAACACGTTGGGGGCGGCGCACAAGCACTACCGCACCCCGGTGGAGATCCACCGACAGCTGTTGGAGGCGGAGGGGGCGGTCACCCCGGAGCGCCGGCAGGAGCTGCTGCTGCAGGCGGAGGGGCAGGCGAAGCAGGCGGTGGCGTTCACGGACGTGACCCTGAACTGCCCGAAGTCGATCTCCGTGTTGGGGGTGGCGCTTGAACGTGCGGCGGTGGAGGCGGAACGCGGCGGCAGGGAGGAGGAGGCCGCGGGGTGGAGGGTCCAGCACAAGGCGGTGGAGGAGGCAGTGCTTGCTGGCTCTCGCGCAGCGATCGACTACCTCGAGGAGGTCGCCGGCTACGGGCGGGTGGGGAAGCACGGGGCGGGGGCGGATCGTTGGCAGGACTCCCACCAGTGGGTGGCGTCCCTGTGGCTGCAGCACGACACCCGTGACCACGACCCGCACCTCCATGTGCACGCCGCGATCCTGAACCGGCAGTTGTGCGCGGACGGCCAGTGGCGGGGCCTGGACAACATGGCGATCAAGCTCCACCGGGCCGGGGCGTCCGCCATCTCGGAGCGGGTCATCGAGTCGATGCTTGCGCAGACGTTGGGGATCCGGTTCGAAACCCGTCCGGACGGGAAGGCCCGGGAGATCGTGGGCATCGACCAGGATGTGATGGAGATGTTCTCCAGCCGCCGCCGCGCGATCGGGCCGAAGGTGGACGAGCTCGTGAAGGCGTTCCGTGAACGTTACGGGACTGAACCGAGCCCCCTGCAGCGGACGCACTTGTCGCAGCAGGCGACGTTGGCGACCCGACGGGCCAAATCGCATGACGGCGAGTCGTTGGCGCAGCGGCTGGATCGGTGGGAGCAGATGACGCAGCACCGGTTGTCGACGGGGCTGGCGGGTGTGGCGGACGCGGTGTTGTCCGCACGGCAGGACGCTGGGCCGGTCGCGACGTGGTCGTCGGAGGATGTGGTCCAGCGGGCGATCGCGAAGGTCGCGGTCGGGAACGCGGCATGGACGCGTTCGGATCTGATGCGGGCAGTGTCGGACTCGTTGCCGGGGCATCTGGGGCTGGACCCATCGGAGGTGCGCCCGCTGCTCGAGGAACTGACCGATATCGCCCTGGCGGAGACTCAGCGTCTGACCCCGACCCCGGACCTGTCTCTGCGGCCGGCGGAGCACCTCCTCGCGGATGGTGGTGACGTGTACGCGCGGCCGGGGAGCGCGAAGTTCTCGGCCCCTGGGCAGATCCCGGCGGAGGAGCTGCTGAGAGAGGCGGCGGTTGAACGGGGCGCGATGGCCGTGTCGACGGCGGAGGCGGACGCGCTGATCCAGCGGTACCGCGACCACGGCGTAGACCTAGGCGCAGACCAGGAGGCGGCGCTGCGTGGCGTGTTGACATCGGGCGCGATGGTGGAGGCGATCAATGCACCGGCGGGGGCCGGTAAGACTGTGGTGACGGGGGCGCTCGCGCAGGTGTGGGCGGAGCACGGCCGGGCGGTCCTGGGTTTGGCGCCGAGTCAGGTGGCCGCGGACGTGATGGCCGACGAGGGTGTGCCGGCGGTGAACATCGACCGGTGGCTTCACTCGGCGGATGCCGGTCTTCGGCACGGGGATGTCGTGGTGGTGGACGAGGCGGGGATGGCGTCGACCCAGCATCTGGTGGCGGTTCGGGAGCGGTGCCGTGAGGCGGGGGCGAAGATGCTGCTCGTCGGTGACCCGCAGCAGTTGGGCGCCGTCGGCCCGGGTGGGGCGCTGCAGGACATGACGGAGCGTGCGAAGACCTACGAGCTCGCGGAGGTGCGGCGGTTCTCGCAGCCGTGGGAGCGGCACGCGTCGCTCGGGCTGCGTGACGGGTCGGCGGCGTGTCTGGACGAGTACGACCGGCACGGCCGGATCAGGGGGTCGGGGACGCAGGATCAGGCGGAGGCGTCGGCGATCCGGGCGTGGCTGGCGGACACGCTGGAGGGGAAGCAGTCGCTGCTGATGGCCGGGTCGAACGAGGCATCGGAGCGTATGGCGGGTGCCGCCCGCGCGGAGCTGGTGCGGCTCGGCAAGCTCCCGGAGGAAGGGGTGCGGCTGGGCCGGGACGGGAACACGTGCGGGGTGGGGGATCTGGTGCAGGCCCGCCGGAACGGGTGGCATCTGGCGTCGTCGTCGGGGGTGCCGATCAACCGGGCCACCTACCGCGTGCAGGAAGTGGAGGAGGACGGATCGCTGGTGGTGTCGCCGGTGCTGGGCGACAAGCTCGGGGACCCGGTGAAGTTGCCGGCCGACTACGTGAACCAGCACGTGAGTCTCGGCTACGCGGCGACGGTGCATTCATCGCAGGGCCGGACGGTGCATTCGACGCATTCGGTGGTGTCGCAGGCGTGGTCGACCGCGCTGACGTATGTGGGGATGACGCGCGGCCGGGAAAGTAATACCGCTTGGGTGGTGACCCGCCCGACCCCGACGGATTCCCCTGCCGGTCAGGCGCAGGAGGTTCACGACCGGCCCGCTCGCGCCGTCCTGGCGGAGATCTTGGAGCGGGACTCGGTTCAGCGGTCGGCGTTGGCGGAGCGGGACTCGCTGGAGGCTGAGGCGCGGTCAGAGTTCACGGTCGTCGGCCAGTTGATCGACGGGGTGTCCCGGTCCACGGCGGGCCAGACTTCGACGCTCCTGGACCACCTGACGGCGTCTGGCGCGATCACGGAAGAACAGCGTCGGGACTTGGCGCAGGACGACGCTATGGGCGCGGTGGAGCGGCTGCTGCGGTCCGCTGAGGTGGCGGGGCACGACCGGCAGGATCTGCTGGCGGATGCTCTCGCCGGTCGGTCGTTGGCGGGGGCGCGTTCACCGGGGCAGGTGCTTCACCACCGCCTGCATCGTGACCTGCAGTTGGATTCGACGATCGGCTCGTTCCGGGACCTGATCCCTCGGCAGGTGCAGGACCATCACCGGGCGTGGTTGGAGGATCGGGCGGAGGCCGCGGATGTTCGGCGGCACGAGCTCGGCGCTGAGATCGCCCAGGATCCGCCGGTGTGGGCGTTGGAGGCGCTGGGGCCTGTCCCGGAGGATCCGCTGGAGAGGGCGGGTTGGGAGGCGAAGGCGGGGTGGGCCGGCGCGTCCCGGGAGATCTCCGGGTATGACTCGGAGACCGACCCGTTGGGTCCTGCTCCCCCTGCGGGGTTGGCGGAGAAGCACACGATCTGGCGGACCGCGCACCAGCATCTTGGGCTGACCGATCGGGGCCCGGAGGAGGGGCTGCTGTCGGACGGGTTGTTGCGGCAGCGGGTGGCGGCGTTCGAGCGGGAGCAGAACTGGGCGCCGGCGGTTGTGCGGGAGGCTCTGGCGGCTACGTCGCGGGCTGCGGCGGATCGTCACGTGGACGGGGTTCTGCGGGAGGCGCACGGCGATGACACGGCGGTGGATGCGGCGGCGGAGTCTCTGGTGCTGGCCGAGTCGGCGAAGGGCCTGGATGAGGCGGATCGTGCCCGGCAGGCGTGGTTTGAGCACGTCGCGGAGACGCGGGAGCACGCGCTGCGGGCTGCCGCCGAGTTGAAGGCTCGTGGTGTGGATGTGTACGACGAGTCGGGGAAGGTGACGGCGCGGGAGTGGCTGGACGCGCACCGGGAAGCGCAGGAGGCGGACGAGCGGGGGAAGCCGATCGACCGTCTCGCCGAGGACGACGTCACCGAGGTTGTGCCGCTGGACGAGTCGCAGCCGATCGTGGAGACGGCGGTCCCGGATGTGCGGGACACGTCGGAGCGGCACCCGTCCGAGGACGTCGACGACGACACCGTGGCCGGGATGGAACGGACCCGGGAAGCGGTAGCTCGGGCGCAGGACGCTTTGGACGAGATCCGGCAGCGGGAGAGCCTGGACGAGTCCGACTACGAGCCGGACGCGGTGGAGTACGAGCCGGACGTCGACGAGCAGGACTTGGTGGACGTGTGGGACTAGGAGAGGTCGGCGAGGGCGGCCCAGCGGGCGGCCTGTCGTCGTGCCTTGTCCTGCATGTCCCGGCGTTCTTCCGCGATGGGCGGGAGCGGGTGGTCGTCGACCATCTCCGCGTACAGCTGCTCGGCGGTGACCACGGTGCCGTCGGAGTTGCGGCGCGGGATCTCGATGGGCGCTGCGGCGAAGCCCATCAGCCACGCCAGAACATCCGCACGGCCCGCCTTCTCCCGGTCGGTGTTGCGCTCCGGGAGGGCGTCGGTCATTTCGTCGCCGGCCGCTTCCCGGGACACGGGCCAGCCGCACGCCCAATCAGCGCCGTCCCACACCCCGCGGGTGTAGTCGTCGCGGTGGTGCTTGGTGATGGTGAGGAGGTCCCGGACCTGCTGGTGGTCGGGGGAAACCCACGTGGGGATGGAGTGGGCTCGGGTGTCCATGCGTCGAGTGTGCGGTAGCGGGGATAACGGCGTCTAGACGGCAGGAGTGGGCGGTAGAATCGTTGTGCCTGCCGGGTACGCGCGTCGGTGCTGCCACCGTCTCCGTTGAATCGGTCCGCCCCCGGAGGACGCTGGTAGCGAAAGAGACCCAAGGGGTTTCTGCGGGGCACCGCTAGCCGCCAGTGAGGAACCCCCGTTGGTTCCGGTCGGCCCCTGCCTTGAGCCACAGGCTCACTGGTGGGGGCCGAACTGCTCTCGCGACCACCTCTCGCGCATCCGCTCATCGGCGCAGAGCGAACCCCACTTCACCGGCCCAGCGGTGAACGCTGCCATACCGACCGCGTAGACGAGGACGGCTGCGACGTTCTGACCGTCGTAGAGGAGGACCGTGAAGACGGCCATGACGAGGACACCGAGGGCGATCGTCAGGACGAGTGCGGTGCGGGAGGTCATGACGCCTCCTGTTCCCGCGCCTGCTCGACCAGGGCGTCCAGCATCCGCATCAGAGGCTCCGCCCGCTCACGGCGGTAGCGGCGGAACTGGACGTTGCAGACGATCTCAGCCACGACGGCGTAGACGACCACGAACACGAGCGCGGCAGCGGCCATCCACGCCAAGGGGAGCAGATCAGCCCACGTCGGCCAGATGTATCCGGTCATGGCGCCTTCCCTACCGAGTTCGGCCCGAGGTGACGGCACAGCAAGTCCACCACCTCCGACAGCATCAACGGGTCAGTGCGGCCAGAGTCAGGGCGCCACAACCCGGGAATGACGTCAGGATGTGGGAGGGCGACGAGACGGCGCTGAGGGTGCTTCTGAGATCGCCCTCTGGCGTGCTCCGTCATCCTCATCTCCTCCCCGTCTCGCCGGCGTCCTGCGTCCAGTCCACGTTTCCGCGCTCGTCGGGCCATACGGGGCGGATCCAGCCATCAGGCAAGACCAGTTTCCTGACTGCGGTGTAGCTGTCGACCATCAGAATCGCTCCATGCGATCCGCGTAGACCGTAAGACTCGGAGCCGTCACGGTTCAGATGGTTGACCCGCATGCCCTGACGTTCGAGGTAAGCGACCGTTTCGGCTTGTGGATCGAGTTTGGGCGTTGCCGCAGCTGCGGGTCGTTGCTTGCGGCGAGGCCCGATGCAGAACCACAAGTAGCCGAGCATGGCGGGCGCGCACAGCAGGAGCCCGACATAGAGCATCCACATCAGGTGCTCTTGGTTGGCCAGGACTGGGTAGCCGATCAGGAACACTGGCAGAGCGAACAGGGCAGCCATGGCGGCGAAGGCTGTCAGCCACCCCTTGGCGGCCTTGTTCCCGGTCTCTGTCACGACGCTCTCCTCACCCGGGGGCGGAAGTTCGCCCAATGCCACGCCCGCTGGCCGTTGTCCTTCTTGCAGCCGTCCTGGCAGCGGTAAGCGACCGGAGGGCGAGCCGAGGACCGCACAGTCCTCCCGACCTTGTACGCCCTGCCCAGGGCGGCGCGCTCCGAGTCGAAGCGCTGCTTCCGGCACGTCATGCCGCTGCCCTTTCCTGTGCGAGAGCTGCGTTGACGATTCTCCGCCAGAGACGACCAGATGGGGACGATGCATCGCTGATCGGGCCAGCGGTCGCGTTATGGCGCTTTCCCGGCCGGGATGGAGGGCGGGCGGTGGGCGGCCGTCATCACGGCTCGGCCGGCACTGGCGGGTCCAGCGCGTCAGCCTGCCGACGCAGATTCTCCGCCTCTCGTCGAAGTGCCAGAGCCCGCTCCTGGTCCATCGTCCGACCGCCGTGCGGGCTGACGCGTTCGGTTTCATCGACGGCACCGGCTCGGTCCAAGATTGCGCACACCTCGGAGATGCTGCGGGGCTTCTCCTGGCGCAACGCGTCGAAGAACTCGGGCATCTGGTTCAGGACGTCCCATGAGTCTCCGAAGATGCGGAGCTGCAGAGCCGATGACCCGCCATCGAAACGACGACACACAACGCTGAACTCCCAGACCGCTCCGCCGCCGTCGTAGGAGGCAGAGACCATCACGGAGTCATCCTGGCCGTTGTGCGTGACGCTTGCGTGCCAGGCCTCTTGGGGCAGGAAGTACGTCAGGGCAGAACCCTCAGGCAGGTTCATGATGTCTCCTCGGTAGGGGTCGCACGACGCCAGCCTTGTCCCGGCCGCCGCAGGTTCTCCACCTCGGACCGGAGGTAGCCCCGTCGTTCGGTGATTCCGTAGCGACGGAGTGTGGATCGGACGGACTCGGGCTGGATGCCGAGATGTTCGGCGACCTCTTCCCGGGTCATGACTGGCTCTTTGTCTGGCACCCACCCAGCTTACTCCGCCAGGGGAGCAACGTCCATCGGGTCACGACGCGAACAGATGGTCACGAGCGACAGCGGTGTGGACGATCACGCGGTCGCCACCACCGGCAGAGGCTCATCGGACAACACTGCGATGGGGTCCACTCCCAGCGCTTCACACATGACGTTGAGATCGTCCACAGTCAGGTAGCCACGTCGACCGCTTTCCATGTTGGCAATGACCGACCGGGACATACCGCAGAGGCGTGCCAGGTCATCGGCCGATAGGCCGCGGATGCGGCGGACGTGCTTCAACCGAGCGATGGCATCGGCGCTACCTAGTGTCCCCGTCTTCGTCAAGACGCCCTTCTCTCTGCTCGTGTCCCGAGCCAGCCGTTGGGGTGGTCGGTGCCAGCCTCTCGGACCCACTTCTGTGCCCGGTCGGCTAGTTGGCGCGGAGTCAGGTTGTCGCACCTGTGACCGAGGGTGTAGCCCATCGCGTCCTTAGCCTTGTCGCCCACTTCGAGACCTGCGGCTTCCATAGTGGCAACAGCGGCCGAGACGAGGTACTGCACTACGGCGCCTCGGTCGTCCGACTCCGGTAGCCATCGCGGTACGAAGATCTTTCTATCCGTCGTTGAGCCTGCGAAATGACGGCCGCTCACAGCGTTACTAGAAGTACTGGTCTTGATAGAAGATGGTCTCGTTCGCTGGTCTTGTTCGTGTGCATCACCTGCACCGTCCCCATGCATGTCATGCACGGTCCCCCCGTGCACCTCCTGCACTCTTGCTGGTTCGTAGCCACGACCCATGTCGCGCAGGTGATAAAGGTTCGACGTCTGCCGGTTCGACTCCTCGTCGCGCTGATGCTCGATCTTCCAGACTCCCGCGTCGGCCCCCGCCTTGATCGCGGACGCGACGGTGCGGACGGAGAGGCCGGTGTCGCGGGCCAGCGTGGCGCGGGATGGCCAGACGGAACGGGTCTTGCTGGCGTACGTCGTGAGGGCGACGTAGACCAGCTTGACGTGGGGGTGGAGCGTCGGGTCGCGGAAGACGGCGGTCTCGACCATGCCGAACGCCACCCCTCCTGACGGATGCTCTACGACGGGGGCATTGCTAGAATCCACTTGTCGACCTCGACTCGACCGCGCCCCGGGCCTGCTACCAACAGGTAGTCCGGGGCATCTCTTATTGGGGAGCGCAGCACCGTTGCCGCTACCCCGGATACTACCGCTTAACCGCCCGGAGATCGAACCGTTCAGCAAGGCAAACGCGCAGGTCGGCGCACCATTCGATGGTAGAATCGGGGCATGGATGAGCGGCCCACGACAATCGTCGTACTTGGCTCCGGGCACGGGCCAGAACGGGTCCGAGCGGAGGCTAGACTCACCAATTGCGACCGACTCCAACTGGTCATGGTCATTGACGATCCGACAGTCGCAACAGCCTCCGATGCCGAAGCCCTCGCCACTCAGGAACTGAACCGACGCCAGGAGACCGGGATCCGATGAGCGCATCCGAGATTAGCGACAGCATGGTCGTCTACGCCGCAGACAAGCGGCGAGCCAGCCCGGACCTGCTCGTGGACCTGTGGCTAGCTGAACGCGCTGGCGTACCGCGCAGCGCGGTCGCTGAGGCGGTCGAGCGGGCAGCAGAGCGAGGTTTTGTGGAGCGGGGCACTTCGGCCGGCACGTGCTGGCCGACTCCGGCCGGTCTCGCGATGCTCTCGTCCGTCACCTCTGCGGCCCGTGAGCGTGGCGGGATCATGACGGGGACAGTCATCGTCACTGGTTCGTCGTGACCGCTCTATGGCGGGCCTGGCTAGCGAGGACCGACCGGTGATCCTGGACAACTCCACCTGCCCCTGCGGCCAAGAACGGAGCAAGCGATGAGCGACACCGGATGGACCGAGCCTCACGGCGACGGCTGGAAGGTCCGAGACGAGGTCCATGCATGGCGCGTCTGGCAGACGCAGGAGATCCCGCCTCTCAACGGCATCTCAGCCCAGAGGTACTACTTGAATGACGTGATCACAGACGAGGATCAATGGACCGCGTCCGGCTACCTCACCAAGGACAGCGACGGCATGATCGTGGACGGCACACCAGAGCCCGAGGCCAACTCGTGAAGGCCCACCTAGGCCACCTCTCCCCCGCTGACGTCGACTCCCGTGTCTCCGCTGTACTGGCGTCCCTCTCCCCCACCGAGGACGTTCTTCGACGCGAGGTGGAGTCCGGTACCGCGTGTGTGTGCCGCCGGGATGCGTGGCGGGAGATCCGGGGGTTGCGGTGGCTGGCAGGGGAGGACGAAACGTGAACGGCACCGCGAGGCGACTCGACCCGAGCGACGACGGGACAGTGATGGTCGTCGGCCCCACACCGTCCGTGGAGCGCGCGGTCCTGTGCGGGCAGAAGGTGTTGGAGTACCTGCACTGGGCCCGCCGCGACTTCAGACGGGTCTGCATCCTCCCGGTCGATGAGCGCGTCCCCGTCTGTCCCGAGCATGGACCGCGAACCGCAGTAGAGATGCCAGGAGGAGCAGTGACCGACAGCGACGCCCCGACGTACAGCCGAAAGGGCCGGACGGTGCCGCCACCGGTCCACGCTCCGTTCACGCCCGAGCAGCAGGCCGCCCTGAACCGCTACCAGCTTGCCGGGGTGATGCACCCGTTCACGTGCCCGCATTGCGACGGGTCCCCGTCCCTGCTCGCGTTCGCCGAGTGGCGGTGCCCGTGGTGTCCCTACACGCAGCACTGGGCACACGAGTTCATGGCGACCGATAAGGCCGTTGAGCCGTCGTGGCGCCGCTCGTCTTCCTCCTGACGCCCTTGCCCACCACCCCGCCTACGCTCCCTCGGTGGCCAACGAGAGTCCCCAGCAGCGCCGTTCCCGCCAACTCCGGGAGGACCGCGACAGGTGCCGGGAGGCAGCGCAACGGTTCCGTCACCGCATCGCGCAGGGCCGCTACCGCAGCCTCCCGGACTCGGACGGCGACGACCTCCTCTATTTGGCCGCCGTCCTCGACTCGGCCGGTACGAGCCTGTCGGAGCTCCCCGACCAGATGTACCGGGACGTCCTGCACGCTGTGCGCCGGCTATTGGACGACGGCCCGAAACGCGGCGACGTGGACCCGATCACCCGCGGGGACGGGCACTAGGTCTGTTCGGTGACCCCTTCGGGCTGCAGCACGATCCTCGCCCCGTCGGCGGTCTCGTGGCCGGGGTCGCGCACCACTTCCCCGTCGACGCGCACGTAGCCGCCTTTGAGGTGCTGGCGCGCGCGCTCGTCGGACAGGCCGATCGACCCGGTCAGGCGTTCGATGATCGTCACGCGGGAAGCGTAGACACACAGAAAACGGCCCCGCCCCCACCCATGTCAGGGCGAGAGCGGGGCCATTCCCACACCGGCGGACCGACCGCCTCCACACTTCTGATGATTCAACACCCGGCACCGCAACGACTGGGCGGCGCACACGACACACATGGTGTGACGACCTCGCCGCCCCCGGGCCACCCCCACAACCAGCCGCCGCCCCAGCAGTGGGGCCCGCCACCCAACTACCAGCAGCCCCACTACGCGCCCGCCCCACGCAACGGGCTCGGTATCGCCGCCCTCGTTCTCGGCATCTGCGGGTTCCTGTCCGGGCTGATCCCGTTCTTCTTCTGGTTCGCGCTCATCGCCGGCGTCATCGGCCTGATCCTCGGGCTGGTCGGATTCTCCCGCACCCGCAAGGGCGTCGCCACGAACAAGAAGACCAGCATTGCTGGTGTCGTCCTGTCCGTGCTGTCGGTGGCGATGGGTATCTGGGGTGCGGTGATCCTGTTCCAGGGCCTCAACCAGCTCGCCACCGACCTCGGCGCCCCCACCAACACCGCGCCCGCCGCTGTCGCACCGGCCGGGCAGATGCAGGACGCCGACGGTTTGCAGCTCACCGCCGAACCGTTGACGGTGGAGGACTCGTACGGCACCGAATCGCTGTGCACCGCGGTGTCCTACAACAACACCAGCAGCTCACCGAAAACGTTCAACATGTTCGACTGGCAGCTCCTCGGCCCCACCGGCGCCACCGCCACCCCGGGGATCGGCGGCTCCGGCGACGCCCTCAACTCCGGTTCCCTCGTCCCGGGCGGCACCACGGAGGGCACGGTGTGCTTCACCGGCGCACCCGCGTCCGGGGAGTACCGGGTCATCTACTCGCCCGCGAACACGGTGTGGACGCAGACCCGCTGAGCCTGCGTTCTGGCCTCGGGCTGTGCGCCCGCGCGAGGTTGTCACGCACCTGCGGGCGCGCATAGAAAACGAGCCCCCACCACCCGACATGGGCGGTGGGGGCTCGTCTGTTGTTCACGCTGTACCTGCGGGTCCCGGCATAACACAACTTATGCCGCCGCGACGGAGAACCCGTCCCACCGGTTCGTGGTGTTCGTCGCGGTGTTGCGGAATCCGCATTTCGTGAGCGCGCCGTACTTGGTCTGGTCCCCGGCCGACAGAGTGTGCGTCAGCCGCAGCACTCCGTTGATGTAGACCAGGATCAGGTTGCCGCGGGCGACGACCCGCACCACGTAGTCCTGCCCGTTGGTGAAGGTGAACGGCGTGCTGGTCAGGGTGGAGGTGGCGCCGCCGTCGGTCTTGTAGAGGGCAATCGCGGCCCCGCCAGCGTCGAGGAACACGCCCAGCCGGTTCGAGTCGTCGGAGGCCCGGAACAGCAGCCCTGCGGTGCCGTTGTAGGTGATGACGCAGGTGGCGTCGAGGTCGGCCAGTCCGGTCTCGACGAACACGTTTCCCGACGCACCCGACACCGGCGCTGCCTTCTTCCCGGTGATACCCCACGTGCTGGAGGTGGTCCAGGTAGCGGCGCCGGCCTCGGTGGCACCCATGGTGGTGGTGCTGTCGGGGCGGTTGAACGAGTCGCTGACCTGCGGGCGCGGGTGCGCTGCACCAGGCAGCCCGAGCGCGGTCATCATGGTGTCGGCCATGAACGCGTGCCCGGCTTCCTCCATGTGCACCAGGTCGGACGCGAACAGGTCCAGCGGGTCCGCGGCGGGAGTACCGGCGGCGCGCATGGTCCGGGACAGGTCGATGAACGCGACGTTGTCGGGGTCGGCGGCGGCGAGCTCGTAGAGCGCCTGTCCGTACAGGTCCCACGGGTTCGCCGGTGAGGCGACGTCGCCCCGGTTGTAGGAGTGGACCAGCACGTGCACGCACGGCCCCGTGATCAGTCCCTTGAGTGAGGTGATCTGGGCCGCGACGTTCGCCTTGTACGTACCGAGCGCCATCCCGTTGGCGTAGTCGTTGGACCCGATCATGTGAATGACGGCGCGCGGGTTCAGCGACCCGATCCGTTCCCGCGCAGTCTGGCCGAGGTAGGTCGATGAGTCCGTCCCGGAGGCGCCCGCGTTGTAGCCGTGCACCCCGGGCGCCGGGGATGGGGCGGCGTACGCCTCGTTCACGGTGAGCACGGCGGGCTCGGCGAGGATTCCGGACTGGTAGCCGGCCTGGAGGCGGGCGGCGAGCTGGTTGACGTAGCGGGCGCCGGGGTTCGTGATCAGGTAGCCCTCGGTGGTGGAGGAGCCGACGAACACGACTCGGCAGGGTGTCACGCGGCGGGCGGCGAGCCCGGCGCGGAGCTTCCCCAACGCGGTGTTGTTCGCGGACAGGAACGCCTGCCCGCCGAACCCGTTCAGGTAGTAGGGCGTCCACATCAGGCGACCAGCTGCTTCACGTGCTTGAGGCCCTGGCCGTAGGCGCGGACCTTCACCGTCAGGTTGATGTTCGTGCCGCCGGAGCGGGTGATTCGCAGGACGCACTTCGGATCGGCTTGCCCCGCCGTGACGATCGCGGCGGTCATGTTCCCGCCGGACGCGACGTCGGTGCCGATGGTGACCTGCCCGGGATCCTGCCCGTTCGCGTTGGCCTCGATGAGCCGCTTGAACAGGTAGGCGTTCGCGCTGACGCTGTCGACGCCACCGGTGATCTCGACCTCGACGAACCCGCGGCCGTACTGGGTGAACCCGATCTCGAACAAGTCGATGGGGGTGGTGGTCGAGTTGATGAACAGGGTGGTCTCGAACGTGTTGTCCGACAGCGGCGGGTAGCCGGAGTTGTCGAAGAACCACGGGTAGGTCGTCTCCGACGGCCACTTGTTCCGGCCGAAGTCCATCTTGATGACGGCCTCGCCGCAGCGGATGCCGTAGTCGTAGACGCTGGTGCCGGAGTTGCCGATCACGGCGCCTTCGCGGACCCGCTTGAGCCGGATCGCGGTGCCCACGTCGTTGATCGTGTTCGCTGAGCAGTTGAAGCTGTAGATGAAACTGCTCTGCGCGGTCTCGATGCCGACGGACCCGGGCACGAAGCTGGCCAGCTCGTTCGCGGTGATCGTGACCTTGTCGATGTTCCCGGCGTTGCCGCTGATGAGGATGCCGTGCTCGGTGAAGTTCTCGATGCTGTTGCCGACGATCGGGAACACCGAGGTGCTGGTGAAGTCGGCGATGTCGAGGTGGATGCCCTTGGCCAGGCGGGCGGTGTTCGGCTCCCCGGTCTGCCCGAACGCGTTGATCTTGTTGTTCTGGAAGCGGACCCCGCCGCCGGACCGCCAGTACACGGCCGTCCCGCCCGGGGTGGTGTCGCGGAACTTCCCGATGTGGTTGCCGTAGATCGCCTGGTCGCCGTGGTCGTTGCTGCTGTCGTGCGCCAGCAGCAGTCCGTAGTGGGCGAACTCCAGGATCTTGCAATCGGTGATCGTGTAGTACTCGCCTTCGAGGCACTCGACGTTGTTCCAGAACCCGATGACCATGACCCGGTCCAGGGCGCAGTGGGTGACCGCAGCGAGCCGGATCCCGGCGCCGGCGGTCGCGCGGGAGGTCTGCCAGGCGGCGTGCTCGACGGCGAGGTCCTGGACGACGGAGCCGACGCCGGACAGGGTCAGTGCCACGCCGGTGGTGGGGGTGAAGTTGATCCGGGATCCGCCCAGGCCGTACATGGAGCCGTGGCCGACACCGACCAGCTTCACCTGGTTCGCGCACGTCAGCCCGGAGGTGACCCGGTAGGTGCCGGCCGGGAAGAACACCTGCCCGCCAGCGGCGGGGACGGCGGCGAAAGCGGCCTGGATCGCGGCTGTGTCGTCGGTGGTGTCGTCGCCTTTCGCGCCGAACGACTTGACGTTCAGCGAGCCGAGGGAGACCAGGGCGTACTGGCCCGCGCTGACCAGCCGTACCGCATGATCCCGGCCTGTGGCGGCGCCGGTCTGATCAAGGTCGGTCGCGTCGGCGAGCTTCCCCGTCGGGATGGTCGGCTTCGACGTCACCGACCCCCACGGCACCGTCGGCGCGTCAGCCGTACCACCGAGGATCCGGGATCGACCCTTCACGCTCGTCGTGGCGTCCGGGGTCGCGGCGGCGGTCAGTTCGTCGTTGGTGGCGTACTGGGTGAACGGGTCGGACTCTGCCTTCAGCGCGGTGACCGCCGCGCTGATCCCCGAGGTGGTCTCTGTCTTGGTGAAGTAGTTCGTCAGGTTGACGGTGCCGCCGCCGGACACGTTGGGGGCGTCGGAGAAGTCCTGCAGCGACGTGAGGTAGACGGCGTCGCGCTGCGTCCCGCCCGAGCCGACGATCGCCTGGGTGACGTTGTCGAACCGCAGCTGGGTGGCCTGGGCGTGGTCGACGGACACGAACCACGTCTGGACGACTGTGGCGCCCTTCTTCAGCGTAATCTTGTGCTGCCGGCCGGTGGGGCTCAGGTCGGTGTCGGTGTCTGAGACGACGTCCACCCACACGTAGCCGTCCGTGATCGACGGGGTTAGCACGTCCGGTTCGGGGAAGATGACCCGACGCGAGGTGTTGTCCTGCAGCCGGGACTGGGAGGACTGGACGGTCAACGTGTAGCCAGTGGCGGGGTTGCCGTCGTCGTCTACCATGAACGCCACGAGGCGACAGATCGACCAGTTCGCCGGATATGCCATGTCAGCTGACTCCGATCGCGGGGCGTGCGGTGATCCGGCCCGAGGAGTCACGGGTCATCGCCGGCTGGGTGTAGGTCTTCGTCCCGGAGCTGGCCGCGTAGGTGACCGTCCAGGCGTTCTCCGCTGAAGGGGTGGTGGTGTCGGCGGCGACGAGCGTGTAGACGCCCGCAGTCCCGTCCGGCCACACCACAGGAGCGGTGGTGGCGGCTCCGGCGCCGTTGCGGGTGATGGAGCCGGTCGCCATCCGCAGCGGCTCACGGGCCGCGTACTTGGCGAGCTCGTCGGTGAGGACGTACTGCGGGTGCGGGTCCGGCTGGGCGACGTGCGCGGCGATCGTCGGCGACCCCTGCACCGGCGCAGCGGAGAAGTCCTCGAGCTGCGTCAGCCACAGCGCGGGCATCGCCGACCCACCCGACGAGGCGATGGTGCCGTCCACGTTGAAGTTCATGGACGCGGCCGTGGTGTGGTCGACGGTCACCCACCACGACTGGATCTCGGTGGCCCCGTTGAGGAGAGTCACTTTCGTCTGCCGCTGTGTTCCGCCGGACGTGAAGTCGGTGTCGGTGTCGGAGAGGCGGTCGACGTAGAAGTAGCCGTCGGTCACGTTGGGGATGACTTCGTCGACTTCGGGGAGGACGAGTCGGTGTGACACCGAGTCCTGCAGCCGGGACGAGGTGGAGATGAAGCGGAGTTTGTAGCCGACGGGGAGCGGGTCGTTGTCGTCGTCGGTGAGGTAACCGACGACGCGGCAGCGGGACCAGTTGGCAGGCAGAACCACGGGTCAGCCCTTCCTGATGGTGCGTCGGGGACGGGCAGGCGTCTCGGGCGGGGTTGGGTCCGCTGGGGGCTCCACGGCCGTCTCAGCCGCCTCAGCGGCCGGTTTCGGGGCCGGTTCGCCGCGGCGGGTCGACACCTCGCGCGGGAACTCGGCGCGGGACGGGGCAGCAGCCTTGAACGGCAGCTCTGGGACGGCGCGCTTCAGAAGGCAGCCGCCGTACACCAGCCCCCACGCGCCGGCCATGTCGTGGGCGAGATGAGTGGCGCCGGTGTCGTCGACGAACTCCACCGGCCAGATCGGATCCGGCAACGTGCTACCTCCGGGCATGAGGAAGCCCCCGCCGGGGATGTGGCGGGGGCTTGAGGAAAAAGCGGGTCAGGAGAGGGCGGGCCTAGACCGTGGTGACGGTGGTGCTGGGCTCCGAGGCGGTCGGGCGGTAGGAAACCTGCACCGGCGGGACCTCCTGCGTCCGGACGAACATCGCCGACACAGCGGCGGCCAGAGTGATCGCCACAACCTGCTGTTCCGGGGTCCAGCCCAGGCCGAAGGAGATCCCGACCGCGACTGCTGCCTTGACCAGCCCGAGGGCGGCGGCGGAGATGCCGTCCGACCGGAGCACCGCAGCAGTCACCAGGCCGAGCACGGCGACGACGCACGCGTTGAGCACGCCCTGCTGGTCGACGGTGAGAGGGAAGACGAACAGCGACAGGACCTGGATGACGGCGGCAGCCAGGGCAGACCAGAGGGCGGGTTCACGGCCGAACAGCTTCACTGCGGGTTCCTTTCGAGTGGTTCCCGGCAGTCGCCCGCCGGACGAGGTAGGCGAAGACGTTCCGCCAGAATCGGATGAGGGCACCGGTCATGGCGCCGGCCGCGATCCCGGCGGCGAAGATGGCCAGGACGGTCACGACGAGGGGCAGGGTGATCACGGGTTACAGCTCCCGGACCCGGGCCTGTTCGGTTCGGCGCTTGTTCACGGCGTCACGGACGGCCAGGACGACAGCGGTGGGGATGAGGCAGGCGCAGAGGGCGGGAAGCCACAGGGCGGCCGACCAGACCACTACTTGGCCTTGGCTTCCAGTGCGAGAGTCCCGCCGCGAGGGGCGTCGAGCACGATCCCGATCTGCGTGGTGCCCGACGGGAGCTCGGTCCACCAGCGCTGCGAGTGCCCGTTCGCGAACGACGCCGACACGGGGAAGTTCTTCAGCCCGCCCGTGTCGGACTGGGCGTAGATGGTGCCGGTGACGTTGGCGCCGTTCCCGACGATCGACACCCAGGAGCGGGCGATGAGCTGGGATGCGCTGCCGGTGGGGACGATGAGCCGGAAGTCGTTGCGGCCCGCGGCGAGGGGCGTGTTGTCGAGCACTTCGATGTCCTCCGGGATGGCGGGGGCGGAAACAGGCGGAGTGGCGGAGGCGGGGGCCGATCCCCCGGCGAGTTCGCGGAGCGCGAGAGCGGTCATCGCGTCGGCATCAGCCGGGGAGCCCATGAATTCGTAGTGCATCGCGTCGGCCTTGCCGCGGGTCCCGTTCGAGCCGTAGTTGCCGCCCCACGCGAAGCCGTAGCGGTTCCACAGCAGCGGCATCCACACGGGCATGTCGGTTCGGCGCGGCCGGACGTAGGGGTTCGACTGCCAGTTCAGGTCGACGGCGAGGCCCCACGAGTGGTTCGACGGGCTGTTCGTGCCGGAGATGGCGCGGCAGTTGTAGCCGCCGCAATGCCCGGACTTGAGCCGGTAGCCGCGCTTCTCGGTGGCGTCCATGAGGAGGTCGACGAGGCGGGCGATGCGCTTGTGGACCGACACCCTGACCCCGGACAGGTCGGCGGATACGGTGGCGGTCCCGGCTGCCTTGGCGCCGTTGCAGGACGGCCAGCCGGCGCCCCAGCCTCGCTGTGCCGCGGTCTTGGAGTAGTCGGTGAGGTCGATGGCCATCAGGCGTTCCCGGCGTCGATCGCGGCCTGGTCCCGTTCGGTGGGTTCGGACGCCCACCCGTCGGGGAAGCAGTCGGGCGCGTCGTCGGTGTCGGTGATGCGCGGCCAGTGGGGGTCGGTGGCGGGGTCGGTGTGGACGTAGCCGTGGTCGGTCGGCGGCTCGGCGGACTCGGTGGGGGCCGGGTCCTGCTGGTGGTCGAGTACGCCGTCACCGTCGAAATCTGCGTGCCGGGACACGGGGACCTCCCTGCTGGGGTTGAGAGCGTGACGCCCGCCCATCCCGAACACCGCGAACAAAGCGTCATGAAGAGGAGTCATCGGGTCCGGGACATCACGGGGGATGACAGTGGGAAGCGGGAGCGTGGGCGGGTCGGTCGAGGCGTCCCACACGATCTGGGAGCGGGGATGGTCCGGGACCGGGAAACGGCGGATAGGCAACGGCTCGCCCCCGATCCGCGAAGAGAGAGGGCGAGCCGCTGGTCTAGTTGTCCGAGGAGACGGTGTCCTCGCGGTCCCACTGGTCGGCCCACCACTCCGACTCAGTCATCGGACTGTCAGTGCTGACGTCAGTACTGACACCGGGACGGAGACGGGACAGGACGGGTCTGGACGGGGAAGAAGGTTCAGCGGACTCTTCACTGACTGCCTTCGGACACCTCTCCGGTAGACACTCGGTGTGGTCGCCCCGGATGTGCAGGCGACTCCGCCGCTTCTCGGCTCGCTGCCGTTCCTTGCGGCCCTCGTCGCGCAACGACGGCGGTGGAACGTGCTCCTCGATCTTCGGCAGGGTCACGGCGCCATCTGTGCCGACCTCGATCAGCCCGGCTGCTGCGAGCACGCTCATCGCGGTCACGGGGTCGGGGAGATCGGAGCACCGTCGAGCATCAGCCGCGCGGATTTTGCCGTCGTAGCGGGAGGTCCGGGAGCAGAACTGTACGAGGCACAGGTAGTGCCAGCGGCAGTCGTAGGGGACGTCATCGAAGACGGGTCGGTCGGTCCAGCCGTCGTCCAGGCGGGTCCAGGTCATCGGACCACCCGCCACGTCGGCAGGGCATTCGGGCATGGGCTTGCTAGCCTCGTCATGGCGACTCTCGCTTAGTCGTCAGGGTCGGGGCGCATGCCGTGAGAAGTCTGCGCCTCGGCCCGTTTTTTCTTGGGGAACGGACCCCTTGATCTTACCGCTTATCCGGCTGCCGATCGAGCCGTCTGGCGCGGTATTCGCGCAGGTGAGCGCACATTGTTGCGGTAGACTTAGAGGATGAAGATAGCCGTCGTCGGGGATACGCACGGAAACATGACGTGGTTACGAAACGACGTCATCCCGTACGCGCGCGACAGTGGCTGCGACCTTATCTTGCAGGTCGGCGATTTCGGCTTTGTCTGGCCTCAGGGCGCCTACGAGAACCAGGTGAGCAAGCTGAACCGTCTCCTAGATGGAGCAGGTCTTCGGCTGCTCTTCCTGCCGGGCAACCACGAGGATCACGCGAAACTTGCGCGGTTTACTGAGACCGCCAAAGTGAATGACGATGGGCACTATGTGCTCAGGTCACAGATCGCCTACACCGGACGTGTCTCATCGTGGGTCTGGGAAGGTCGCCGTCTTGCCGCGGTGGGTGGCGCGGTGTCGATTGACCGCGAGTGGCGCGTCCAGCAGCAGCGGAGGAGTCCCCGTCGGACTGCCATCTGGTGGCCCGAGGAGGTCCTTAGCCCCGAGGAGGTCGACGAAGCCAAAGCGTTTGGGACGGTAGACGTGCTATTCACGCACGACGGCCCGTCGGATTTTCCCGAGGGCGGGCTCAAGCCCGATCTGGACTCCACCGCCAACAGGCAGCGGATGACTGATATCGGCCGCGCTTTACGACCGCGCATCTGGTTCCACGGGCACTACCACCAACGCGTCACGTACGGATTCCGTCACGACTACGGGACCTGCGCGGTCCACTGCCTGGACTGCGACTACTCGCCGCGATCCAAGGGAGTCGAGATCCTTGATCTCTCTACTGCTAGATCCCAGGTCTAGCTGGATCCCTCGCTCCCTCGCTCCGTCTTCCCGGTCCCGACAGTCTTTTCGGGGAAGCTCCGGGACCGGGAGACGGAGCCGTACCTTCACCCCCGCCACGGGAGGGGCACGGCAGACCTAGGCGTAGCGGGCGCCAAGGGTCATCGCGCGAGCGACGGCCCGCTGAGCCTCACCGACCGCCTCGGTACTGGATATCTGCACAGAGATGTTTCCGACCGTCACCGTGTTGGGGTTCTCCCGGAACGCAGCCGTCGCGGCGCGGGAAGCCACGTAGGCGGAGACGCTCAGCCCCTCACGTGCAGCGGCCTCAGCGATCCGCGCATAGTCGTCCTCGCTCACTCGGGAGCAGAGGATCCGGTTGCGGCGCATCAGGCTGCGTCGTCGGGCTGGGTCTCCACCGGCTGCGCGGGGTCGGCGACCGGCTCCACCGGGGCCGGGTCCGACGGGACCTCGGGCAGCGGGTCCGGGGTCGACACCTCATCGGTCTGATCGAACTGGCCCACCACACCGTCGTAGGCGTCCTTCACCGCGACAGCCGCAGCGGACTCGGCGACATCCTCGCCCTTCAGCGACGCGTTCTCCGACCGCAGCGACGAGTTCTCCGCGAGAAGATCCGAGATCTTCGGGCCGAGAGTGTCCCGCAGGCCAGCCGCAACATCGTTCAGAACCTGGCTCGAATCGGCCATGACTTGCTCCATCTTCATCTGTCGATTACGAATCGCGACGACCACCTCGTGGGTCGCCCACGTCTTGGCTTGCACGTCGCTGAGGACACGGCGGGGCAGGAACAGTCGGTCGAGCCAGCTCATCGGCGCGCCTTCCTCAAACGGTCACGGTGCGCCTCGGTCAGCGCCGGAAGGTCCAGCCGGCGGATGAGACTCCCCCGCTGCCTCGGGACCGGCAGAGCCCTCGGCCGGGTCGACGACGCGAACGGCCCGAGTGCGGCGAGGTTCCGCCACATGTGCGCGTCCGACTCCGCGAGAGCGACCCGCTGGGACGGCGTCAGAGCCGCCTTGTCCCGACGGTCCAGCGGCACATACCTGGGGCACACCCACCTGCCGTGTTCACCGCAGTCCTCGCCACGGCGGTGGTGCTGGTGCGCATCCCAACCGCACCCACAGACACAACGCGCACGGATCACGGCGCCTCCTGACAGTCGTAGAACGAGACGCTCGAACAGGCGGCGCAAACGGTTCAGGGCGAGCCCGGGATCGGGGCGGTCATCACGCGGTCCACCAGCCGAGCCATCCGGCTCCCCCGTTCCAGCCGGTAACCCACCTCGGCGTAGAACACGAGCTCGTCGTGCAAGTACTCGCCCACCACGTCCGGGAACACCGTCTTCGCCCTCGTCGCTGCGGCCCGGATCCGCATCGCGTCGTGGTAGGCCAGAACCGTCGGCGGGTCCTGCGCGGCCGTCACAGGCTGCGGAGGGAGCGGGCCCATAGACGGCGGGGAGAAGTGCGTGGCGTACGAAGACATCAGGCGGCAGAACCTCCCGGGTCATGGCCGGACAACAAGTCAGGGAACCGGTGCAGCTCCGTCACCACCGGGCAGTTACCGCCCGTCGGGCACCCCAAAATCAGGGCGTGGAGCCGCTGGAAATCCCGGCGCAAGTCCTGGATCAGCTCGTGGTCGTTGTCGCGGTCACGACGGATCTGATCCGCGTCAGCAACCACCTGCCGCAACTTCTCGTCCGCAGCGTTCGCGCGCTCGTTCGCCACCGACGCCGACTTCTCCGCCGCCGTCATCCGATCAAACGCCGACTGCGACATCTGCAGGTGCAGGCCACCGACGGCGATCGCCGCCTCCGTGCCCGTCTTCCCCGCCTCAGCCCCAGTCTTCGTGGCCTCCGCAGCGAGCTTCTTGTTCTCGTTCGGGAACTTCCGCCACAGCAGAATCCCGCCGAGGATCGCGACAATCCCGCCACCCACGCCCATCACCTGCGACACCACGCCCATGACGGCGGCGAACACGGCTACTCCCCGTCCGGGTCAGAGATCACCGGGGTGGACTCGACGCCGACCGTGACCAGGGTGTCCAACTTTCGGAGATCGACGTGGATCTGACGGATCCGTACACCAGAGGCGATCGCCAGGCCCAGGAACACGGAGCCGGCCGTCGCCCCAGCGGGACCGGACGAAGCGAGAGCGGCGGGGAGGAACGCGCACAGCGGCCAACCCATGCCGTACATGGCGACCCGCTCCACCTGCAGCGACCGGCGAAGCGAGATCGGGCGCAGCAGCGGGGACAAGTGGACGCGCAGCAACGCGACCTGCCGCAGCCGGGAATCTCCAAGCCGCGGGCACGTCACCGCCCACAACCCGAGCAGCGCGAACCCGCCGACCAGCGCATACCAGGCCGCGGACGCGAGACTCCCCCACGCCAGGTCGATAGCCGCCGACCGGAGCTGCGGGCCGACGAGACCGAACACCCCGATAACGACGCACGCGATGAGGACGGCGACCTCGAACGGGTGCCTACCGTCCCGGACGACCAGCGCGGGCCGGGTCACTTCGATCCGTACTCGAGCGCCTGCGAGATGTGCCAGAAGCCGACACCGGCGAACACGACTGCACCCCAGTAGGAGGCGACGGGGTTGGCCTCGGCTGACTGGAAGAACCACAGCGCCACGAGGCCGTGCATAAGAGCCCCGATGAACAGGGCGACCATCACGGTGCGCCGCCCGATCGCGGCTGACACGAGGAGAGCCACGGCACCGAGGACCAGCAGGGTGCCCCACAAGCGGATCCCGCCGACCTCGCGCATCGTGCTGAACGACGCGGCCGACGCCCGAGCGTCCCCACCGAGAAGCAGAGAGATGCCGAGGGCCGCGGCGAGAGCGGTCGCGGCGAGATAGGCCCGGCCGAGACCCGGGAAACCCCGCCACAGGTGGGTGATGTCCGTGCGCTGCAACCTCACCGTTCACCCCCGTACTTCGTGCTCGTGCCTACTGCGGTCGTTCACACTTCTGGTTGGTTAACGACTAGCGGTCGTCACCGGATACGGCCTGGCTCGTTTACGCGACCCTCTGCAAGGTCAGGAACGACGGCGGATACAGGCTCGACGCGAGGATGTTGGACGAATTCTGCGCCCACACCAGCTGCAGCGTTCCGGCAGCCGACGGGCGGAACAGGCCACGCGGGCAGGCGACGGTCACCAAGCCGCCCGAACACCCGAGCGCGATGGTGTTCCCCGCACCGATCGCCGTGACACCGACGGTCTGCAGAGACCCGGCCGTGGTCATAGCCGTACCGGAAGCGTCCATGCCGTTGGCGCTCCACAGGATCGACGCCATCGCCGGGCCCGTGAACCCGATCTTCACATCCGAGATCGTCGGACCGTTGTAGCGGATCAGGCCGTCCAGTAGATACGTCGCACCGGCCGACACCGAGAACGCCATCCCTGCCGCGTTGACCGGGGTTGTGGACGCGACCACATCGGCCTGCGACGCGAGCTCGACGTACCGAGTCAGGCCCGGGGCGTCCCCCGTCGGCAGGTCGTCGGCCGGGATCGTGTCCCCCACCGGCATCTCCCGCAACTGCCCGCCGATCAACACCAGCGGGTTACGTGCAGCCACTGGTCAGGACCGCAGAACCGGGGTGCCGTAGTTGAAGTTCAGGCAGGTCGCCGAGACCGCGAGGCCGACGACCTGGACGAGCTGACCGGCCGCCGTCGGGGCCGTGGCAGTGCTGCCGCCAGCAGTCGTCGGCGAAAGGTAGGCGACGCCCGGCGAGAGACCGGTGACAGCGGTGTTGCTGCCTTCGTAGTAGCAGGTGGCCGTCGCGTTGGCTGCCACCGCCGTCAGCACGAAACAGTGCGCTTCCTTGCCTGCCGTGGACCCGTCCGCCTTGCGGACACGGAACTGACCGCTCGACGACCACACGTTCACCAAGTCCCCGGCCGCGAGAGCCTCCGACGCGATGATCTGCGCCGTGTCCGCGCCGATACCGGTCGGCATCAGATTGGCGGCGAGCTTTCCAGACCCGTCCGTAGCCACGATCTTTCCCGCGTCTCCCGAGCCAGCAGACGATGCGATCGCCTCCGTCTCGGCGAGACCACCGGACGCGGCCAGGCGAATGTACTTGTCGGGCACGATGAATCTCCCTTACGGCGCCAGAACAACGGACTGGAAGCGGTCCACAAACACACTCGTCGGGGACGTAGCGGTGCCGACCTGCGCGACGAACATGAACCGAGGACGAGACGGGGCCGCCTGAGTCAGCCGCCCCTCCTCGGAGAGGTAGACGGGGCCGACCGTCCACGACCACGACGGCTCGTCGATCGGGCCGCGGGTCACGACCTCCACCAGCCCGCCGGCCGACGCAGCACCAGCGGTGAGCCACAGTGGCGCCCACCGGTCCAGCATCCGGTTCGACGCGGCGTAGCGGACCGACCCGTCCGGGAGCGGAGTCACCACACGATGCCCCGACAAGTCCACAGCGGCGGTGGCCTGCATGCTCAGGGTGCGGGTGCTCGACACGCCGGGAGCGCCCACCACGGGAACCACAGCAACCGAACCCAAGACCGGGGCAGCAGTCGCAGCCATGGGCGGGCCGGGAGACGACACAGTCACCGACGTGGAGGACGGTGGAGCCAGGTGGATCGGCGGCAACCCAGAACCCATCTCACGCATAGACAACCGAGCCCTTCCCCCACAGCTCCGGGCGGCCATCACGGATGTAGAACAAGCGGGCCTGCTTCATGCCAGCAGCGACCGCAGCGTTCACCTGCGACGGGGAAACCGACCACGTGAACGACGCCCCATCCACGGCGGCAGCCCACACGATCGGGGCGTTACTACCAGACGACGTCAGCCGCAGCTCCGCGGACGAGCCCTGCGGCCACAGGTCGTCGTCGTTCACCACCGACGCCGTGAACCACGAATCCTTGCTCAGGTAGACGGTGAGCGCTTGAGGCTGGTAGCCGAGAGAGAGCGTCACGCCGTCACCTTTCAGCCGTTCCTACTGCCGGGAGATGTGGTCTTCCCGCTCGTTCGCTGCCTCGAGGTCCCGGGCTTCCTGCTCTGCTAGGAGGTCCGAACGACAACGCCACGCCAGGGCGGTCATCCCGGCCAGGAACAGGAACGGACCGAGGCCGAACACCGCGACGAGCGCCGACGGGGCCATGATCAGCGCTACGGCCAGGATGGCCAGAGCGACGGCGGACAGAACCCCGAAGAGACCTATCGCGATCGTGTAGGCACGTACGGTCATACGGGACTAACGCTCGCAAACCCGCGCCGTGACGGTCACACGTTGCTCAACGAGTTCCACATGCCCGTGACCGCCGCGATGATCTGCGCATCCGTGATACCGGCCTGCGCCGTCGGGCCGGCGGCAACGATCGTGGGGTCCGTGACAACCAGCGCCGCGTACTGCGTGAACATGTCCAGCCCCTGTAGCACGATCGAACGGGCGAATGCGACGCGCTGTTCCTTGCCGGTTGTACCCGTCTCGGTCACGACTTTGCGGGCTACAAAGTAGAACGCCAGAGCCACCCGCCGCTGGAACGTCGAGTCCTGCGCGATCGTGGCCGCGCCGTCCAGCGTCAAAGATGCCACGGTGCGCCTCCTAGAAGTTCGGGCCGAGGTAATGCACCGACATCTCGGTGAGGATGCCGTTCGCCGAGGGGGCGAAAGTGCAGGACGCGTTACTCCAATTGCCGAAATAGAGAATGTCTCCGGCCACAAGAGGGACCACCCGGTTCGCCTGCGTTGGGGATCCGTCCGTGCCGTTGGCGTTGAACTGGCGGATGTCGCGGGCCACCGACGATCCCGATGTCCGCGCGTTCTTCGTCACGAACCCCACGATGTTCGCTGTCGCGTTCGTCGAGGCTTGAAAGATCGTCTTGTAGTCGACCAGGTAGTTCCCGCTGACCGGGATGGTGATGTTCGTGAACGTCGCCGCGCTCGTGCTGATCGCAGCCATCCCGTAGATGTCCGCGGTGACCACCCAGTCGCCCTGCGCGTAGACGTCCGTGGAAGCAGTGAGAGACACCGTGGCGTTGAGCCGGATCCGGCAGTACGGAACCCGGCCCATCGGGTAGACCTGGCCGGCGTCGTCGATGATGTGCGGCGTGGACTTCCCGCCGCGGCGGAGCGTGAAGTTCCGCAACACAGCCGTAGGCGGGGTGCGCGGGATGGGGTCGGCGACAGCGGTCCGGAACGTCGCCACCGTGCCCAGCCACGCCTGCGCAGACGACATCGTGACCGCCGACGACACAGCGCCAGTCGCCGTAGCTACCTTCGACGCGACCGCGTAACCGTGCCCCGCTGCGCCGTTCCCGGACGCAACGATCATGAACCCGTTTGTCGGGTTCTTCCACGTCCCGCTTGAACCGATCGTCGGGGACGCCCACGCTGCGATCTGTAGCTCGTTCGCCTGGACTGTCGTGCCCGTGGTGCCGCTGTTCGCGGTCGACCCACTGCCGCTGTTGTTCGCGGAAACATCCAGTGTGCTGCCAGGCGCGATGCCCGAGTACTCGAACAGGCCGACAGCCCACCGAGGGGACAAGGTCGCCGAAAACGACTCGGACGATCTCGAGGTAGCAGCCCCGGGCGACACGTAGTAGAGCAGCAGCTTCGACGTACCCGATGTGACACCGTCGATATAAGTCCACCCCGATGGAACGGTGACCTGCGGCGCGCCTGACCCGCCCGACGACGCCACCACGTACACCGACATCACGAGCAAGTTCCCGGGCTTCGTCGCCGACGTCCACTTCGGGGTGATCGCCGACGCCGGCCCGGAGTCGATCCACGAACGGGACTGCCGCAGAGTCGGTTTCTGAAAACCGGTGGCGGGCTGCTCGCACAGGTCGAGGTAGTCGGACTCGATCTGGGAGCCGTTCCCGAACTCGATCCGGCCAGAGAGGTACGCGTTGGACTGGCCCGTCGCCGGATCCCGGGACAGGGCGAAGCCTGTGTTGACGCCGTCCCAGTACAGCAGCGGCGTGACCGCGTCGCCGATCTCCGTGCGCCACCCGTTCGGGTCGCCCGCAATCAGAGTGTTCACCAAGACCAGCAGGGCCTCGAGCTTGTCCGCCGTCACCGAACCGGCCTGGATCGCACCCGCCGTCACCGAGTTCGCGGCCAACTTGTCCGCCGTCACAGCCAGCGCCGCGATCTTCTCCGCGATCACCGACGCAGCGACCAGCTTCTCCGTCGACACCGACCCAGCGGCCAGGTTCGCGGCCTGCACCCCGCCGGCGACGATGTTCGTCGACGTCACCGAATCCGCGGCGAGCTTCCCCGCAACGATCGAGTTCGAGATGATCTCGTTCGCGCCGATCGTGTTCGCAGCGACCGTGCCGGCGGTGACCGCATTCGCTGCGATCTTCCCGGCCACCACCGAGTTCGCGGCGAGCTCCGTCGCCCCGACCACACCCGCCGAGATCGTCCCAGCAGTGATGGCGTTCGCCGCAACCTTCCCTGCGACCACACTGTTCGCCGACAACTCCGCCGACCCAACAGCGCCATCCTGGATCGCCGGAGCCGTGACAGCGTTCGCGGCGATCTTCGAGGCATCCACCGCGCCAGACGCGAGCTTGCTGGTGTCGACCGCGCTACCGGCGATCGTCGTTCCCGTCACAGCGCCGTTCTGGATGTGCGCCGTCCCGATCGCCCCGGACCCGATAGCCCCCGACCCGAGCGGCAGCGACACCCACGACGAACCGTTCCAGCGGGACACCGCGTTCCCGGCGGACGTGTTGAACCACAAGTCCCCCACCGACACGCCCGTAGGGGCGGCGGCCTGGTAGAACGCCTGGATCTTCCCGTCCGCCGTCGACTGCGCCGTCTGCGCGTTGACCAGCGCCGCCGCGATCCGAGTGTCCGACACCAGCACCCACGTGGACCCGGACCAGCGGTACAACTTGTTCGCGTCGTCCGTGTCCAGCCACAGATCGCCGGTGTTCGCACCCGACGGTGACGACGCCTGGTAGTAGACGGTGACCTTGCCGTCGACAGCGGCCTCAGCGCCCGCAGCCGCCGACAGAGCGTTCGCGGCATCCGTCTGCGCCTGCTGAGCCGACGCCAAAGCGGCAGCCACGCCCTGGTCGTTGACCGCGACCCAACCCGACCCGGAGTAGCGGTACAGCTTGTTCTGGTCGTCGGAGTCAGCCCACAGAGACCCCTGAGCAATCGTCCCAGTAGGCGCCGAAGCCTGGTAGAAGGTGGCGATCGAGCCGATGTCCGCGGCCGTGAACGTCACTTTCGCCGGCGTGATCGACCCGTCCACGATCTTCGTCGCGTCCACCGAGCCGTTCGCCAGCTTCGACAGGTCCACGACCTGATTCCCGAGCTGCGCCGTACCGACTGCCCCCGCGGCCAGTTTCGCCTGCGTGACCGCATTCGCCGCTAGCTTCGTCTCGGTGACAAGCCCGTCCAGGATCTCCGTCGCCACCACTGGCTGCGGACGGGCAGGGCCGGCCACAAACGACGGCTCCGACGCCACACCCGACGTGTTGTAGGCGATCAGGACGCACCAGTGGTCCGTCTCCGGCAACGGCGCAACCGGCATCGTCGCCGCACCCAGGAAGTGGCCGACGACGTTCCCGTCCGACGGGATGAACGCCTGCCCGACCGGAGACACGAACACCTTGACGTGCGTGAAGTCCGACGGGGCCTGGCCGGCGAACTCGCCGTTCCAAGTGACCGCGACACCGTTGACCGTGCCCGTCAGCTGCGGGGTGTTCGGGCGAGGAGGGGCGGTGCCGTTGACCGCGAACCAGCCGAACTTGCCATCGACCTGAGCGCCGATACCGACCCGCTGTACACCGTTGTCGGTGAACCACAGCGTTCCGTTGTCGACGCTCGAGTTCCCCAACTGAGAGGCCCGCTGCCCTGCTTTGAGGGTGTCGACCTCGCGGCGGAGCTCGGCGAGTTCACGGACCAGGGTCCGGGTTGCCGGATCGGCGATTCGGGACGCGTCGACCACCGCCACCTCGCATCCATCGCAGCCGGGGGGAGTCGCAGTGGGGGCGTCTAGAAGGTGGAACTGGACCGCAGCGCGAGCTTCACCGACTCGGAGGCCGGGGTGTACACGATCGACAGGACCCGCTGCTTCAACTGCAGATAGCCCAGCCACGGGATGTCCGCCGCAACCGGCACGTCATCCCCAACGTCGTATGAGCCGAGCGACGCGTTCGGGTGCCTCGCGTGCACGGTCACCTCAGTGACGTCGGCCAAAGCCTGACGACGGTTCAGCTCGTCCAAGGCGATAGCGTTCGCGGCCTGGATCGAGTCGATCGTCTTGTCCTCGACCACCACGACACGGCGCAGCCGGTTCCTCAGCGGACGTGACGCCTCACCGCGGATCCGCGCCGTCCCCTCGCCCTTACCGAGGACGACGACGTGCGAGGCGTACCGGTCGTCGGGCTCTTCCGGCCCGATCGCGGCGATGATGTTTTCCTCCTGCGCGAACCGCACACCCGTGGGTGTCGTGCCGATCCGCGGGTATCCCAACTCGATCCAGTGGATGACGTCGGTCTTCGCCGCGTTCCAGGCGCACCGCTCCACGAAATCGAACGGGGTCTCCTTCGCGAGCGACTCGATCTCGGACTGGCAGTCCTTGTGCTCCCACCAGTCCAGCGCCGAGTACGGGCCGGCGGTGAAGTCCACCTGGCTCGTCGTCGTGTCGGTCGTAGTGGTTCCGGTGGTCGCGCCATCAGCGCTTGCGGTGAAGGAAACTTCCTTCTTCGGTGTCCCCACCTGCGCATCGGTCTCGCCGACGACGGTGACGCCGAGGTTGCTCGCCGGGTAGGACTGCAACTCAGCCCAGATAGCGCGGACGATGTCGGCCGGATCCAAGCCCAACCCCACACCGGTCTCCCCCGACGCGGAGTCCGTACCCGAAAGCAGGAACTTCCCCAAGTAGGGGATGCCCTTCGCGTACGCAGACGGGCCGGCCGCATCCAACGTGAGCGTCTCGTCGGCGTCGATCTGCGCGGGCTGCAAAATCCCCGACGCCCGGATCACCCCGTCCTCCTCGACGTGAATCCACGTCGCCCACGGCTCAAGCCCGATGTCGCGGATGTCGCGGAGCTCAGCCGGGAAGTTTCCGGAGATCGCGGTCGGCCCGGACAGATTCCACTGCACAGTCAAGTCGCTGACCCGGATGTCCCAGTGCAGGAACCGCTTCGTCAAGATGTCCTGGGCGATGACTCTCGTCGACTCCGGCACCGGCTAGTCCGGGTACCTCTGGAAGAAAACATTCAGCCGAGACGTGGTGCCGGCCTTCGCGTCCATTCGTCCCGGCCCGTTGTAGTAGTGCCGCATCTGCAGGCGGAACGTCACGACCCGCCCCCTGATGCTCGAGGGGACAGCGAACGTGCCCCCATAGGGGATCGTGTGGCGGGCCGGGACCTGCCCGTAGTCCAACGCCACCGTCAGCGGAGCCTGCGCCGACCCGTTCACCGTCATCCAGATCTCGCCGAAGATGTCGCCGTTCAAGATCTGCGCGCCGTAGACCGCAGCGTCGATGTCCATGCTGGTCGCCCAAGACGGGATCGGCACATCCCACGTGGCGGCGGCCGGCCAGCTCTGCGTCGCCGTGGTGTTCGCGTTCAGGTAGTTGTGAACGGTGTCGGACGACGGATAGTTCGCGTCCCGCGCCGACGGCTTGAACTGCACATAGCTCGACTGCGCGATCGGGGGCGGGGTCACTGGCGGGTTGTCAATAATGACTGTGCGGGTACCGCCGAGCGTTGCGAGAGACCTCAGGTCCGTGATGTGCGACTGCTGCACGATCCCGGTGCTCGCTGGCCGAGTGATCCGAGCCAGGGTGATAGCCGACCAGCCGCCCTCTGTGGGTCGCTGCGCGATGTCCCACGTCGTCGAGGCGACCCCTTCAATGACCTCGATGAACGCGTACGGACCGTCGATGGCGGCCTGCCCCGTGGGCGTCGCCCACGACCCGGCCCCGGACACGTAGGGGTCTTTGATGACGAGAATGACGAGATCTGACCGACCGCCCGACGACGTCGTCGGGGACACCGTCACTTGCTCTGCCACATCGAACTTGCCCGCGTACCCCTCGTAGTTGCTGGCGAGGTGTTTCGCGCGGACCATGTATGCACCAGGCATCGCCTGAACCGCCGCCCCAGGCGTACCCAATGCCTTGATGGCGCAGTCGGCGGTCCCCAGAACGCCCTGAACCCCGGTCGTCAGCCCGTAGGCGAGGAGCCGGA
This sequence comes from Pseudonocardia sediminis, assembly GCF_004217185.1. Lineage (NCBI taxonomy): Bacteria > Bacillati > Actinomycetota > Actinomycetes > Pseudonocardiales > Pseudonocardiaceae > Pseudonocardia > Pseudonocardia sediminis. Next base: position 4,663,108 of record NZ_SHKL01000001.1, read on the forward strand.
TCGACGCCGGAGTGTGCAGGGCGTTCTGGCCGATGTAGATCGGGTTGGGCAAAGCCACGCCGAACCTCCTGGGAGTAGCGGGTCACGGCACGGCGGAAGGCGCCAAGAACGAAAGGAGCGCTAGTACGTGGAGTGCGCGGGACGGACAGACGTCGTCACCGAAGAAGTGCCAGTCGGATCGAACCCGCGGAGCAGGACCTGGGCCGTGCCCGGAGGGACACGCATCTGCGAGAGCCGTTGCGACGTCGCAGTGAAGTCACCGGCGAAGTTCGCGCCGTCACTGACCCGACGAACACCTCGAGCCCACGGCGTCGGCTCGACCGTGATGGCCTGGTCGTAGGCGATCGTCGTGTTCAACGTCGCCGACCACATGCCGACGAGCTCGATCGTGGGCTGCTGGATCGGGCCGCGCACCGTCCACGACAACCACGCAGGCTTCGACCCGGACACACTCAGCTGCCCCGAAGCGATCCCGGCAGTGGTAGCCGCCCATCCCCCGGTCTGCGGGCCGATCAGCCCGCCCAACTGGGCCGGCACGAACGGCACCACAAGCTGAGCAGTGCTGTCGCCGTAGTAGAGATTGTCGACCGTGTTGAACTCGGCGACGTAGTCGATCCGGCCCTGATGATCGAACGTCGACGTCGGAGCGAGCTTCCCCGTGCGACCGTAGACGCGTCGCGGCTCGCCGGCCCAGTTCCAGCGCAGAACCGAGACGGCGCCCGGGACGCTGCGGACAGACTCCGCGTCCCAAGCAGCCTCGAGCGCAGCCGCCGCGGCCCTACCCTCAGCCTTCGTGTAACAGTCGACCGTGATCTCGAGGGTGATCGTCCGCCCCCCCCGATGGCCCCGACCCCAGATCTGGCCATCAGCACGGGGTGCGTTCGTCGGGTCGTCCCGGACATCGGCCTCACCGAACTCGGGTGTGCCGACGATGTACTTCGTGCCGTCCCGGAACTGGCCGCGACCCATCAACAACGACCCGTCGAGCTCCCACTGGCGGTCGAGCAGCACAGCCATCAGGCGTGCACCCCTCCCCGCTTCACCGACTTCACCCCGAAGTTGATCGCCCGTGCGACGTCAGCCGTCGTGGCGCCCTGCGGGGTGGTCACGTTCAAGTTCTCGAAAACCGGCGCGGACCGCAGCGGCTCGTACGGCGCCATCTCGACCTTCACGCCGTTCTTCCCCACCAGCTGCGTCAGCGTGTCGTAGCTGCGGGTCTCGACGTTGTTGAGGACGCGCTCCGGGTACTTCGTCCCGTTGAACCCGCCCTCACCCGGCTCCATGATTCCGCCGTTGTCGTAGAACCCGCGGGCACGGTGGAACGCCCACGCCTTCACCGGGTCCCCGTAGCGCTGCCGGATGTAGCCGAGGCCCCAGTTCGCCTGACCGGCCGGCGTCGGCTCGACCGGGCCGTACAGCGACGTCATCTTCTGGAACAGCCCGCGCGCCGATGTGGTCGGGTTCGCCGCGCCCGGATCCCACGACGACTCTTTCGCGACCAGCGGGAAGATGCCGTTGTCCCACTGCGGGCCCTTGTCCCACCCACCGAACCGGGCCGCGACCTGCTTCACCTGCTCGACCACAGCGCCGGAGATACCCGAGATGTCGACGCCCCCACCCGAGGTCGCGAACATCGCCATCAACTGGGTGAGCGCCTTCTCCTTCACCTTGTCAGCAGAGAAACGCGCAACGCCCTGGCCGCGAGCGACCTGGTCCGACGGACCGAAGAACTTCGGGACGTCCCCGATCTCCTTGTACGCCTTCGCGAACGCCTCGTTCACCGCCGGCGTCGGGTCGAACCCACCACCGCCAGCCCCACCCGAGACGAACTGCCCGCCGACGACCGGAAGGTGGAACTGCTGCGTGAAATAGCCGTTGTCGGCGCCCCAGCGGGACGGGAAAGAGAACGGGGTTCCATTCGGGCCGTGCTGCTCCGCGTTCTGCCCACCAAGAGTGGCCGCCATGTGATCGTTGGGCTTGTTGCCGATTGCGTAGGCACTCTTAAGCCCTGGCGCGAACCCGCCCCAGGGCATACTCGCGGTTGTCCCAATTCGGCCGGAGTTTGGCGGGCGACCGGAAAGGATGTGCGTGATGGCGCTCTGGAGAGAGCTGCAGTCCATGCCGGCGCGCGGGTTAGTGCCGCCACCGTAGACGTAGGGGGCCCCTCGCGCCTCTGTCGAGAGGTACCGCTTGGCCGCGTTGATCCGCTGGTCTACTGGGCCACCGGCGGCCCGCCGGGGCACGTTCTGGTCGAACCCGGACCGGCCGTGGAATTTCTTCGGGCTGACCCGCTGCAGCCCACCGGCTGCCTGCAACGCCTCGCCGTCCCCCGAGTTCAGAGCCGAGAGGAACGGGAGGGTCCGCTTCGCGACCTTCTCCCGGACCACGTACTCGCCGTTCGACACCCGCGCGGTCGCCATCCCACCCGAGTCGAGCCCGAGAATGGAGTCGGAGGTGCCGGTTCCCGGGCCGCGGAGGAGACCACCAGCCGCGAAGTTCGGGATGTAGGGGTTGACGTGCTTGCCTAGCGAGAACTGGCCGTCGAGGTGGTTCCAGGCGTCGGTGATCGACCGGATCGGGAAGTTGATGACCCACTTCAGTGGGTTCCCCGAGTCCGGCATCGTCCGCGCCAACTGGGCACGCCACGAATCCGCGAACGCCGTTGTCGAACCAGCCGTGACGCCTTGCGCGCCCCGCACCTGCCCGAGGTGGTTCTGCACAACCCCCGACATGTTCGTGGTCGCACCGGACATGTTCGCGGTCTGGACCTGCGTGTTCAGGGCGAGCGCGTTGTTCGCCATCACCGTCTGCCCCTGCGACAGCCGGAGCCCGGTGTGCTGCAGCTGCGACGTCTGCGACATGCCCGTGGTCGCCGCGGCCATGCCGGCGTTCGTGGCCGCCGAGTTCGCGGCCGTGATGTTCGAGCTCACCTGCGTGGCGGCCTGGCCAGCGCGGAGCCCGGCGTGCTGGGCCTGGGACTGCAGGCTCATCCCGGTGGTAGTGGCGGCGACGTTCGCGTTGTTCGCTGCCGCGTTCTGCGCAGTCAGGTTCGTCGACAGCTGCGTAGCCGTCTGACCGGCCCGGAGACCGGCGTGCTGAGCCTGCGCGGCCAGCGACATACCGGTGGTCGTCGCGGCCATGCTCGCCGAGTTGATAGCCGTGTTCGCCGCGGTCGCGGCCGTCGACACCTGAGTAGCGACCTGCGCCGCCTGCAGCTGCGCGTTGGCCATGGGAGCCTGGACCCCGACCTGCACCCCGTACTGCAACAGCGCCGGGAACAGAGCTCCGGTCATGGCTCCCACGAGTGGGGTCACGCCGGCCGTGGTCATCTGCTGCTGCCCCGCCGTCACCGCGGCCAGGGCAGGAGCCAGCATCCCCGCCGTAGCGGTAGCCGACGCCATCTGGGCCGACAGGGCGCCCGTCGCCCCGGCTGCTGCGGTAGTAGCGGCAGGGTCACCAGTCGGCACCGGGACCGGCGCGGCACTCGGGGCAGCAGAGGGGGAAGCGCCGCCGCCAGCAGGCATCGGCTTTGCGGCGCCGCCGGCGGCGAACCCGACCGGGCCACCCTTCGCCATCCCATTGATCGCGGTCAGCGTCTTGAGGCCGACAGCCTCCACCGACTGCTTCCGGACCACGAACTCGCCCGGGGTGAGCATCGCGGGGACCGTGTCCGACTTCGCGATCCGCTTCGACCCGCGAGCACCCTGCGCGTAGCCGCGGATGACCTGCTTGTGCGAGATCGCGCCGCCGGCCGCGTAGCCGGGAATCAAGCCGCCCTCCGCCCACCCAACAAGGCGGCGCGCCGCCGAGATCTGCGGGCCGATCACCGGGATCGAGCCGAGCCCGTCGAGCATCGTCCCGATCAGCCGCCGGAATGCCTCCTCAGCGGGCCCGACGTTTGCGCCGACGTCGAACGACTGCGGCTTACGCGCGTTGTCCTGAACGCCGGCGACCTTGTTGTTCGCGGGCTGCGGGTTGCCGTCGACCGTCATCACGCCGGTGGTCTTGTCGACCTTGACGCGCATGCCGTTGAGCTTCCCGTCGCACGGGACCGGGTTGCCGTCGACGAACATCGTGCCCGTCGTGCCGTCCGTCTTGGCCTTGATGCCGAGGCGAGCCTGGTCGGCGGGCGAGATGTTGCCGTTGATCCCGACCGTGCCGGTGGTGGCGTCGACGTTGAGCTTGAACCCGCCGACTGTCGCCGTCGCCGGGCCGGGGTCAGCGTCGACCCCGATAGTGCCCTTGGTCGAGTCGACAGCAGCCTTGACAGCGGCGAGAGCCGGGTAGACGGGGCTAGCGTTCGCGTCAAGCTGGACCGTCTTACCGTTCGGGAAGACCGCGACAGCGTTCCCCGCGTTGTCGATCTGCACCTTCGCGCCTGCAGCCGACAGGCCCGCATAGTCGAGGCCCTGAACCATCTGCTGCAACGCAGGGGTGAGCTGACCGGTGGTCTTCGAGACCATGTCGCCGATCGACTGCGCGTAGGCGGTGTTCGAGGCCGCCGACGTGTCGACGACGCCCTTCTTCTTCGCCTCCTCCGCCGCAGCACGCATCGCAGCATCGGCCTGCGCGGTCTGCGCCTGCTGCAAGCGGAGCTCGGCGTCCTTCGCCTCATCCGAGCCCGCGCCCGAGTTCCGGACCGCAGCCGCGTACTCATCCTGGGCCTGCTTCGTCGACCGCACCGACTGCTCGAGACCGAGGCGGGCGTTGATGCTGCCCAAGATCTTGTTCTGCTGGTCCGTGAGCGCCTGAGTGGCGTTCATCGTGGCGCGCCGGGCGTTCTCCTGCTCCCGAGCCACAGTCGCCGAGGAGGACGCGAGCTGGCGCTGTGCCTCGATTGCCTGAGGCGAGTTCACCCCGAAGTCGCGGACAGCCTTCTCGTAGTTGCCCTGGGTCTCCGTCGCGATTGACTGGGCCCGCTGCAGGTCCGTCATGGACGCGCGCCGCTTGTCCAGTTCGGCCCGGACCTCCTCGACGGAAGTCGCGATGCCCATCTCGGATTTGATCCAGTTGTCGAGGTCGCTGATCCAGTTCGGCCCGATGACGCCGCCTGTAGAGCGCTGCGCCTCGACGGCAGCCGTCGCCTCCTGCGCGGACTTGCCGCCCCTCTCCATAGCGTCAGCAAGTTCGTTCGTGCTTGTCGTGCTGGCATCGACGATCGCAGTCAGCGCCAGTACGGCGCCGCCGACTAGCGGAAGCCCCGAAGCCAGGCCGGACGCAGCCGTACCGGCCATCTGCATACCGCGACCGGCCGCATAGCCAGCGGTGGCCGAGCCGGTCATCTTCTGAACAAACCCGCCGCTGGCGGCGCCCGCTCGGTCGAATCCCGTCCGCATGTTCGTCAACGCGGTCGTCGCCGCCAGCGCGGACGGGTTGAAGAGCGTCGACGAGACATTTGCGAACCCGCGCAGACCACCCACGCTCTGCGCGATCGCCATCCCTGACATCGCCGTGCCCAGCTTGGAGGCCGCGGCCGCGGCGAGACCCGCCCCTGCCACGACCGAAGTCAGGCCAGGGTTGAGCTGCGCCAGCCACGACACCCAGTCCGTGATCCCGCGAACCACCTCGAGCACCGCGCCACCCAGGGGGGCCAAACTCACCGCGAACTGCGCCAGGTCGGAGCCGACGTCGGCCAGCCACCCGCCCAGATACTCGAGCGTGTCCCCGGCCTTCTGCAGCCAGTTCGTGAGCTCGCCCGTCTGCCGGGCCCCGATCACCCACGACTCGAACGCCTGCGCCGAGTTCTCGGCGAGCCTCGCGAACCGCTCCGTGACCGGACCAGCTGCAGCCGTCAGGTCGGTGAGCGCGCCGAACATGTGCAGCCCCGCGTCGCCGTACGACTGCAGGGCCCTGTTGTTCGACGACATGATCGAAGCGAAAGACGCCTGGAACGGCGGAGACGCCGCGAGCTTCCCGCCCCGCTCGGCCAGATCGCCGATGATGCTGCCGGTCTCCGCAAGCCCCTGCCGCAGCACCGGCTCCACCGCCAGGAGACTGCGCATGCCGCGCTCGACGCCGGGCAGCATCTCCTCGGCGATCGCGCCAGTGACGCGCTTCCACGCCGGTTGGAACTCGTTACGCAGGAAGTTGACCATGGATCGGCCAGCGGGGGTCAGCTTCGACAGGGCGTACTCGGCCTGTTTCGCTCCACCCGCCGCAGCTTCGCCGCCCGCCGTGTAGGCCTCAGCCAACTGGCGCTGAGCTGCGCTGACGGCGCGAGCCGAGTCCTCCTGCTGCCAGGCCGCTTGCTGGATCGCCTGTCCCACAGCGGCTTGACTAGCGCTGACTTGGTCGGCCGCATCGGCGTTCGCCCAAGCCGCTTGCTGAGACGCTCGGCCGATTCCGGCGTAAGCATCGCTAACGGCTGCTGCCGCATCCGACTGCTGCCAACTCGCCTGAATGGCCTGCTGGGCCGCCGCCTCTTGAGCTGCAGAAACCGCTTTCGCTCCGGAAATCTGAGCCTCGGTGACCCCGGCCGTGGCAGCGCCGACTCCGCGCTGAGCTTCCTCCAGCGAGCGCGTGGCCGCGACGACTTGGTCAGACCCCTGGACCCCGGTCCGCGCCCACTTCGCCTGCTCCTGAGTCAGGTCCCCGTAGCGGACCTGAGTCTCCTTCAGATTCTGCTCGGCCTCACGAACCGACAAGGCCATATCAGCCATCGCGAGGGGATCGGTCCCAGCACCAGCCTTCGCCAGGCGGTCACGCGCCTGAGCCAGAGAAAGCGCCGCGCGCTCCTCAGACAGACCCGCCCCAGCAACGCTGAGCTGCAGATCACGGTTCGCTCGGACCGCATCTTGGGTAGCACGCGTCAACGCCTCTTGGGCGTACTGCCGTGCCCGCTGACTATTGGCCAACGAGGCTTCAGCAGAGGCCACGCGGGCGTTCGCTGAGGCCTGAGCATCGGCGACCGCACGAGCCGCTGCCGCCCGCTGCCAGCCCGCCTGGATGGCTTGGCGGGACGCTGCGACCTCGGCCTGACCGGCCGCTCGGACCGCTGCCGCTACCTGCTGTGCGCCAGTGATCGCGGTCCGGGCCTGCTGTGTCCTCGACTGATTCAGCGAGGCGATCGCGGATCCGACCTGCTGGGCGCCCGTGATCGCCGCCCGATCAGCCTGCGTCTGAGCCTGCGCCAAAGCCGACTGGGCCGAAGCGACCTGCTTAGCGCCGGCAGACCTAGTCCCCGACGCGGCAGCCGACGACGTCGCCGCCGACTTCTCATCCGCCTCGAGCGCCTTCAGCGCATCCCCGATACCGGAGAACCCAGCAATACCGGCCGCAGCGCCCTGCCCGAGAGCACCCGCGGCGCCACCCACAGCCGCCAAAGCAGCAGCAGCCGCCGGAGCGGCAGCAGCGATCGCCCCCAGGGCAGCGACAACGCCGCCCAGCATCAGCGCCGCGTTACCGGCCCCCGACGCGTCGACATTGACGTTGACGCGCTTACCGCCCAGTTCGGCGACCTGAGCCCGCAGCGCGGCGATCTTCGCCGACGCAGACGCGATATCGGCGTCCACCTGAACCGACGGGGCCAACGACCCCAGACGGGTCAACTCGGCGGTCAGCCGCAGAATCTCCTGCTGCGCCTGCGCCGCCTTCACCTGCACATCCGGCGACGCCGAAGTCAGATCCAGGCGAGACAGCTCCGACTGCAACGCCGACAACTGCAGCTGCGCGCGCGAAACATCCGCGACAACCTCAGGCGTCGCCCGCGCCGCATCAACCTGCGCAAGCTGCTGGTTGACCAAACCCAGCTTCGCCGACGCCGCCGCGATATCCGCGTCCACCTGCGGGGACGGCTTCATCGCGCCCAGGCGCTCAAGCTCCGCCCGGATCCGCAGCGCCTCCTGCTGCGCCCGCGCGATCTGCAGCTCAACCTCGGGGGTGGCCGTCTGCTGAGACAGGGTAGCCAGCCGGTTATCCAGCTCCGACAGCCGCGCCATCGCCTGCGACGTGTCAGCGGTGACCTTCGGCTCGGTCTTCTTCCGCTCGATCTCGTCCAACAGCCCGTTGAACTTTTCGAGCTTCGCCTGGCCCTCGGCGATCATCGCGTCGACGTTGACGCTGGCCTTGCGCTCGTTCAGCCGTTCAAGCTCGCCATTGATCTTGTTGAGGTCACGCTGCGCCTCAGCGATCTGAGTCTTGACCTTCGGCGACGCGGTCTTCTTGTTGAGCTCATCGATCTTGTCGATCAGCTCATTCGCGCGGGCCTCAGCAACCGCGATGTCGAACTCGACACCAGGGTTGGCCTTCTCCTTGTCCAGCGCCTTCAGCTCACGCTGGACCTCGGCGATCGCCGCTTTGACCTTCGACGCATCCGCATCGAGATCGACACTCTTCTCGAGGTCAATCCGCTTTAGTTCAGATTCCGCTTTCTTAGAAAAGCCGCGAACTGACGGTAAGAGCGTGACATATCCAGACCCCAATTCGTAATCGGGCATTCGATGTCACCCCCGACTACTATTGAAGTGTCGGGATTTTCATTCTCCCGGAGATACTTCGATTGACCCTAAGTTGTTACGAATGATTGCTTGCTTTGATTCATGCTCCGCGATGTGCGCGTCGAACTCTTCCTGAGGCACGAACACCAGTTCTTCCATGAGCTGGTCAAACGCCTGGTGTGCGGCGCGGCGCTTCACAATGTCAGCGGCAGTCTCAGGAGTCGGCCACGGCTTCGCGCGGGACTTCTTCCGACTGCCAGACGTGACATGGATGTTCTGCTGCAAGAGCTGGAACAGCGCCGCGAGGATCTGCGTCTGCTCGCCCATCTCGAACGTCTCAGGGCGATGTTGCTTCGTCTGCAGCAGGCCAGCCTCGGCCGCGGCCTCGTACACCTCGACGTCCCGCAGCTTTGCCCACCGCAGATACGAATCGGACCTCCGGTCCAGCATCGCGACCAGATTCTCTAGCTTCGCGAACGAGTGCCGACCCCGCCAGAAGTCAACGATGTCCAGGCCGAACCGCTCATGCAGGTCGGCCTCAAGCGCGTCCCCGTACCGGTCTACGACCCAACTGAGGTCAGACGCCCTTTTCCCGCATCACTGTCCGGGTCGGCGTCCTTGTCGTCCGCCGGCGTGGGGTCGTAGTACTTATCGATGTCCCGCATCAGCGCAGCGAGCGCGTCATCGGCCATCTCAGCGCCCTCAGTCGTCCAGAAGGCATCGAAGTCCTTACCGAACCGGATCTGCAGCGACACCAGGGTCGGCTGCTCCATCGGCGGGGTATCGATCAGCGCCTGCACATCCATCGCGTCCAGGGCCTTGTTCCACAACAGCTCGGCCTTCAACTGTCGCTGCTTCTCGCCGAACGTGAAGTGGCGGAACGCTTTCGGTCGAGTAGGAGTCTTCCGACCCTTGATCGTGTACTCGTACGGGTCGTCCTTCGTGGCTTCATCCTGGAAGTCCACTGCCGTGCGCTTCATGGTGCCTCCTGCATCCCGGTTTCAAGGTGCTGCTTGGGGTTACTGCTGCGCTGGTGGCTCCGGCCGCAACGTCGGGGAAACCACCGGACGAGGCGGCGGAGCGGCGAGAGGCTGCTCCGGCGGAACCTCGGCGATGTCATGCCCCCCGTCGTAGAGGGCGGCGAGATAGCTTGCGCGGTCGCCGAACACGACCTCTTGACCGGTTTCCTTGTGGGTCAGCGCCAGACGTTCGTCGGCCATAGCTGCCTCTCTGATGAGTAGAGCGAGGGTCCCGGTTTCACGCGCAGGGTGACGGGGCCGCGATGAAACCGGGCGGAAACGGCGCGACCCCGCCACGATCTAGGCGGAGGCCACAGTGATCCCCATGCGCTGGGCTGCGGCCAGAGCGCCGGGGCCGAACAGGTACTCGCTGTAAGGGCCGCCGGCCTCGTCGTCCTCGTCAGCCGCGAGCGTCACTCCGAACATCTTCGGAGCGTCATCGGAATTATTCCATTGCTCGTCCTCGTTCTCCGAGAGGCTCACTCGGCCGAACACGCGGGCCATGTAGAAACGGGACGCGCCCTGGCCATCAGCGCCGAGAGCAACAGCGCGCCAATACTTTGTGACAGGCTGACTCGGCTGGGTGAACTTCCACTCGCCAGCCGCAGACATCTGAACGCCCGACAGGTCGAGACCGTGGTAGACCTCGTACGCCTTCCGCTTCGTCTCCAGCATGCCGAACGACATATCCGTATCGATCGACTCGACGTCGCGACGCAGCACCGAGGAAGAGCCCCACCCTCGGACCTCCTGCATGGAGCGGTCGAGTGTGAAGGACACGCCTTCATCGCTCAGGCGCCCGACCGACTCGTAGACGTCCGGGATCTTGATCTGGCCGCTGGCTGCGACCAGCGTGGTGATCAGGGGGGCGGACTCGGGCGCGAGAAGCACGCCACCGAGTACCGCGCGCCTAATGTTCTTGGCGTCGAACTCAAGGTGGGTCTCGAGGCTTGCCGTGGTGGTAGCCGGGGTGCTCATAGAGCGGCCTTCCTGTGGGATCAGGCCGTCGTACGGCCGGGTCAGTGCATGGCAAACACCCCGAACCGCGGTGCGGGTCGGGGTGGTCGAGCGCCCGGTTTCCTAGCTACGCCACGTCTACAGACGTCCTGACGCCTTTAGACAAATTGCAGCGCAAGTGTGCTGGTTGCGTATTCGCGTAGGTATGCTCACCGCCGCGAGCAAGTGGAATAATGTGATCGACCGAGAACGACATCGGGTCGGGATGCTTCAGGTCCTCATCGATCCCCCTGTCACAGAGACCACAGCGGCCTGCGAAGCGGTCCATGAGAACTCGTCGCTCGACCACGTCGTACGGCGCTTGGTGACGGCGCGCGCGCCTCGCGTGCTGCAGTTGAGCGACGAACTCTCGGTTCGACTTACGCCAGACAGCCTTGATGTCGCGGAGTCGCTGCTTGTGACAGTCCAGCGAACACGTCGCGGTGAGACCGCCCTTGCGGTTGTCGGCCTGCTCAGTCGCGCCACAAACGAGACACGGAGCTAGCCTGCGTCGTCGTTTGGCAGCCCGTTCTGTCGACGTCTTTACTGAAGCGCGGAGACGACGGACGTGCTCCACTTTCGCTCGGTCATCTCGTCGCCGAGCGCAACCCGCGCAGTATCTGGTCCGACCACCACGCTCAGCAACCCGCGTAGTCCCCGGAACCAAATCCGGAAGGGCCGCCTTGCAGGATCCGCACAAAACTGGCACTACTGGATCCACGCCGTATCGTCGAGCCTGGTTGTAATGCGGGTAGCAGAGCCCACGACAGAGACGCTTCTGATCCTGGACACATCCAGGGACTCGGCAGCTAGTCGGGCGTGGAGGAGGGGTCGTCGACCCACGCGCGATCCTGCGAGACCGTGCGTAGTGGCGCTGGCATAGGGCCTTGGCGTGGACGGGACGACCGCAATCGGGGGTGGAACATATAGGCTCGCTCACGCGAGCACCTCCGGAGATCAGAGTCCAGGTGCTTGCACTGCGTCGGGGGGTGTTGAAGGCACCCTCCGACGCCCTTTCATTCTACCCACTTTATGGGTAGACGGTGGGCTTATCCCAGTGAGGGCGGAGACGTATTAAGTAGCCTCCCTCAGTTCTCCGATCATCTTCATCGGTGATCGGGAACGGTGCCGGTGCTGACGACTCCGTGATCCGGTGAATCGCGATCCCCTTGTGTGATCCTCCGTCGCGGTACGACAGGAGAATCCGGCGGAGCTCGCGCGTGATCTCCTGCGATTCGACGCGGGACGGCGCCCACGAAGCGACGTAGACGACGCCGACGAGGAGGTCGCCGATCGCGTTGACCCCGCCGACACCGGGCGCGAGCTGGGCGTGGACGTAGCGCTCGTCCCGGTCGTCCGGGGTCCGTGTGCCGACCCGCTCGAGGCCCAACCGTTCCCCGGCGACTTCGACGTCCGCAGCCATGTCCTTGATGAGCGCTTCGACGTCAGGGAACTGGTCAGTAACGGCGAGTGGGGCCGGCACTAGGTGGCCTTCGCCGCGCCGAGTGCTTTCGCGACGTAGTTCCGCTCGGTGGTGACCGAGTTGCCGACGTCCTGCGGTACAGCAGCACCGCCGCGAGGACGATTCCGCCCCGAGTAGGAGTCCTGCACGACACGGACGGCTACCCGGTCCCCGGTGACGGACTTGTGGCCGCCCTCCACGCGAGTCGATCGTGCGGTACCGCCTCCGCCTGCCCTGTTCGACTTCGGGGTGAAGCCGGCCAGGATCGGGGCGAACTTCTCCGCAGCCGGCCGGAGGGCTTGCTGCTCGATGCGACGGGACTTCAGCAGAGCTCGAACGTTGCGCTGGTTCGGCCGGAAACCATCCACCGCGACCTCCACAGTTGTGATGACGGCGGCGGACACAGGTAACGATCACGGTGGCCGTGTACGAATAGCGGGCATGGTGGTCACCGTGTCGCTGCGCAGTGTCGTGACAGCGTTTGTCCTGTTCGTGGCTTTCGGCCTGTTCGTGGCCGGCCCGATCTACCTTGTTGCGAACAACTTGCCGATGGTGGCGTTCATCGTCGGCCTGTTCGGGTTCGCAGCGGTGTTCGCGTGGGTGCTGTCGCGCGGTATCGACGTGGCGGCCCGGTTGTTTCGGCGTGTCAGCCGGTAGTCCGCTCGAGGTGCACGATCAGACCTGGTTCACCCGTCGAGTTCGCTGACGGCCACGTCTCGGGTGAACCGATGACCCGCCACGGGCCGAGCGCCTTCAAGCTCGAACCAACGGCCGGTTCCGGGTCGCTTGCCCGTCGGACCCGGTCCGTCGCACGGATGTCAGCTGAGGCGTCCGCGACGTACAGGTCAGCTTTAGTCGTGACCCGCTGCCCCGTCGTGAGATCCTCGGAACCAGGCGTGAGGCGGACCGTGCAGCCGGTGACGGCGTGCTCGGTGGGGGCCCCGACGATGTCGCCATCGTTATCCCGCGCCGCCCGCACCACGATGACCGTCTCCAGGGTCGACCCGGTTCCCGCATAGGTGATGTCGAGCTCGACATGGTCCACCCGACCGCGAAGGTCCGGCCACACCGCAGGCTGCCCAGCAACGTCCAGGCGGGTTCGGCCTGACGCGCCGACGAGCCACCCGTCCACCTCGACGAGGTCCCGGGTCCGGATCTGACCGAGGACCGCGCCGCCGTACACGCGGAACTCCCGAACCGGCTTCCCGGCGGTCGCCTCGTCCCCGCCAGTGGTGCCGCGGGGTTCGACGAAGCAGCCGGCGACCGTGTCCACGACCCCGGACTCGACCAGAGCCCCGTCGACGCGCTCACGCCGGATCACGCGGACTGTCTGGCCGCCGATGCTGCGCGCCACGTCAGCCCCACAGGGAGACGCTGTAGCCGCGTCCCGTCGAACTACCGGTGGCGACTGCCGTGGAGGTGCCGTTGAGCAGAGCCCGCTGGTCCGCCGTCAAACGCAGCAGACCAGACGCGACCGCGACGTTGATCGTGTGCGACGTCGACAACCCGCCCACCGTCTGAGACTCGGACTGGCGGGCCCGCGGATTGTTCATCACCGACGCCACCATCTCCGACTCGACCCGCACCACCCTGATCTCCGGTGTGCGGCCGTCCCCGACCCGGGCCTGCAGGTCGGGGAACTCAACAAGGATCAGGTCCTCGGCCTGCTCGAGGAGCGTTGCCACCTTGCCGGCGTCGTCCTCGACAGTCAGGTCGGGGGCGTAGATCAGGACGTCGTTGAAGTCGGCGAACGCCACACCAGCCCCCTACCCCGTCAGTCCGTCTCGGTCTCTCCGGTGTCCAGGTTGTGAGTGACGGTCACAAGCTTCCCGTCAGGGCCACGAACCTGGTACTTCTCGACCCGGTCGGGGCCCTTGTCGTGCTCGGGCTCCTCCGGCTGCGGGAGCGGAATGACGGCGTTCACCGTCTGGTACCCGGCAGCCGCGGCTGCGGCCTTGTCGGGCTCCACCGAGGTAGCCCGCTCGTACGGGTCGGTGGTGTCGTGCGGGGCGTCGCCCGGCTCGACGACGCTGGGCCGGTCGATGTGGTGATCGAGCGTGGTCTGCTTACGCTCCCGGCGCCGACGGGTCGGCTGCTGTCCGGGGGTCTCCGCTGCTGTAGCGGCCATGATGATCTCCTGCGGGTGTGGGGTGGTCTGGGTTGCGGCTACGGTCAGCTGTTGAGAACTCCGCGCAAACGAGCGCTCGCCTTCGGACCGAACGAAGCCAGCCCCACGTAGAACTCGATCCGTGTCCGGTAGACCGGCTTGGAGTCGATCTCGCCGAGGTCGTACACCTGGACGCCGCCGTTGGTGATACCGGTCGTGCCGCCGTCCGACTCGTCCTGGCCGAACTTCACCGCGTAGATCGACGACGCGGCCGAGCTCGAGCCCTGCGTCTCCGTCTGCGGGATGATCGGGGTGCCGTCAGCGCGGGTACCGATGTCCAGCACCGGAACGCCGTGCCAGGTCGCGACCCGCTTACCGGTGGAGTCCTCGCGGATCGTCTCCGCGCCACCCAGACGGCGGCCGGCAGACAGGATCCGGGCCCGGATCGCGGCGTTCGTGTAGAGCGCGTCAGCGCCACCGTCCACAGCGGCCATGAGGGCGTCGAGGGCGTCGAAGAAGTCGTGCCCACCCGCGACCGGCCCCATACCGTTCGTGGCCGTGTCGATGACCTGCGAACCGGCGATCCGCTTCTTCAGGCCGTCGAACGCCTTCGAGTCGACCGCCACGTCACCGTTGATGAACGTGTCCTGGAACTTGTAGGACGACGACTTCACCTTCATGCGGGCCTGGTTCGCCCGCAGGCTCCCCAGGTCCGACGGGGTCGTCTGCTCCAGGAACTTGTCCACGTCCGCGTCGCCACCGAGAATGCTCAGCTTCTCGGTCGCCTGCACGATGGTGCCCGTGGACTCGATGTACGCCTCGTTAACCCCTCGGAAAGCCACTCCGGGCAGGGTCTGTTCCATGTTGTAGGCGTAGGCGTTGCCGGCGATCGGCATCAGCGGGAGACGGTCGAGCAGTGGAGACTCGATTACGAACGTCTCCATGATGCCCTGCGCCAGCGGCGTGGGCGCGTACCGAGAAGCCTCGGCCAGGGTCATTGCCACAGTGGTTCCCCTCCTTGGGGATGGCCCCGGTCGAGTGTCGAGCCGGGAGTAGGTCTACTTCTTGGATTCCGAGAAGGCGGCGGCCATTCGTCCGACGCCCGGGGTCGCGTTCGCGGAGCCGGGCTGGGTGCCGTTTCCGGTCGCGCCGATGCCCGCGTCAGATGCGGGGGCCGCGGTCTTGGTGGAGCGGTACGCCTCGTTGCCGTCGACCGCGGACTTGATGACCGCGGCCAGGTCCTTCTCGAAGCTGTCGCTGGCCGGGTCCATGTCCTTGATGGAGTCGGCGACGCGGCGGGAGTCGAGGACAGCGGCGACGTTCGCGCCGAGCTTCGGGTCTGAACCGATCCGCCACGCGGCGAGCTCGACCCGCTGCTGGCGGATCGTGTCCTCGCGTGACTGGACCTCTCGGTCCTTCTCCGCGGAGACTTCTGTGAGCCGGGCGTCGCGCTCGGCCACCGCCCGCTGCAGAGCCTCCGGGTCGGGCGGAGCGTCGCCCTTCTTGACCCCGAGTGCGACAGCCAGGTTGTCCATCAGGTCCTGGTGGGCCTTCGCCGCACGTTCGACCTCGGCCTGCTTGTCCTTGACCGCCTGCTCGGCTGTCTTGCGGTCTTCCCGTTCCTTCTGGAGGGTCCGCTCGAGCTTCGAGGTGTCGCCGCCAGGCTTCTGCTCGGCGGGTTTGCCAGATCCTTCGGGGTCGGCGTCGCGCCGACCCTCATGGTTCTGACCGGGCCCACTGGGCTTACCGGCGGTGCCGGTCTCGGAGCCGCCACCGCTCTCGTCGCCAGACTCAGCCTGCTCGGCAGAACTAGTCGTTGCTGCCGCAGTGTTTCCGGCGCCTCCGCCGGAGCCTCCCTCGCCCTCAGCGAGAGCGGTCAGGAGCAGCGCGGAGAATCGCTTGTTGTTCTTCATGGGGTGTCCACTTCTTGGGCGTCGCGCCCGTGTTGGGACGTCACCGGGGCGTCGCGCCGAGATGACTGATGCCTGCTGTGCCGGCGTCGCGCCAGGAGCAGGTGTTCCGCCCGTTAAGCGCCGGGCAGAGCGCAGGTCTAATCGGTGATATAGCCGAACTTCCGGAGCAGCTTGACCGCCGTGTCCCGGTCGCCGTCAGCGATCTCAAGCACGCTCTCCGGCATCAGCCGCGGCACCTTCGCCCGGCTGTACCGGGTCGGGCCCTTCTCGGAGCCGTACTGGGCGATCAAGCGTTTGCCGGCGATACCGCCCCGCGTGGTGCCCTCGTCGGTGACGTACAGCTGGCGGCCGTACACGTCGACCCGTTCGAGTTTCCCTCGGGACTTACCGCCGCGGAGCATCTGCTGTTCCGCGTTCGTGAGTCGCCCCGGTCGGGACAGGCCCTTGGCGCCGCGGCGGGCGTTCACGGCCTGGTTCATGTCGGCGCCCAGCCGGATCGCCTCAGCGGTGGCCTTGCCGAAGTACTTGTTCTGGTCCGACTCCGTCAAAGACTCGAAGTACGCCTGCGGGTCCGTGACGAGGTCGTCGGCCGCGTCTTCGGCGGCCGGG
Source organism: Pseudonocardia sediminis (assembly GCF_004217185.1). Classification (NCBI taxonomy): domain Bacteria; kingdom Bacillati; phylum Actinomycetota; class Actinomycetes; order Pseudonocardiales; family Pseudonocardiaceae; genus Pseudonocardia; species Pseudonocardia sediminis. Next base: position 4,679,649 of record NZ_SHKL01000001.1, read on the forward strand.
ATGTGGATGCAGTCGCAACTTGGGGTTGTCTCGGGTGCCGCTGGAAACCAGACGACACCCGATACCTCCGTCCCGCGAGGATCGCGCAACGACCGCACGACGGAGGGACTAGCATCCGGACGTAGCCTGTGACCTGCGGTTCGACCGCCATCTCGATGTCGGTTGCGGCCCGGCCGGTGTCGGAAATCTGTGTGTTGACGATCGTCGCCAGTGACTCCTCACCGGACGCGATCGCCTCGTCGGCTGGCTTACCTCGCGCAATGTCCGCCAACGTCGCGAAGATCGGGGCGTACATCAGGTCGTCGAGATCCCGCCCGTCCGAGGCGATCCCAGTCAGCGCGTCCGGGAGCAGGTCCCCCAGAGGCGACGGGTCGACGCCCTGCGCGCGGAGAACCCTGTCGACGTACTCGCCGGCCTGGTCGATCGCCGCCAACTGCAGGGTGCCGACGCCAGCCATGAGCCGATCTGAAGCGCCGATCCGATCCCAAGACCCGCGGAGGTCGGCGGGGTCGAGCTCGCGCCACACCTTGCGGGCTTCCTGCTCCCCGCGGCGAGACAACGTCGCCAAGAGCGCGTAGAACGCTCGGGCGGTCTCCGCGACTGCTTCTGCGGTCGCCACCGGCTAAGCCGCCGTCGTCGGGCGGGTCTGGGTCGCCTGCGGCGGAAGCGTCACCGAGTCCGTAGCTGCGGGAGGCTCCGGTGTCGCCCGGAACCTATCGGCGGCCTGCAGGATCGGATCCGTGGCGGCCTGCGCCTGCGCGTCCTCGAGCTTCTTACGCTGCTCGTCCTCGCGGAGCTTCAACCACCGCTCCACCTTCTGCGGTGTCGCGCCCGGCAGCAGCTCGTAGCCGGCCTGCACCGGGAACTCCGCTCCCGACACCAGCTTGACGATGCCGTCGACGAGGACCGCAAACTGCTTCGTCTCCGTCTCCGCCCAAATGACCTCGGACGCGAGATCCTCGAACTGCTCGCCGCGGGCCCGGTTCGCCAAGCGCATGACCTGCTCCACGGACTCGCCGTTCCAGCGCTTCAGGTCCGAGATCAGGGACTGCAACGTCGACTCGGCCGCAGTGAGGGTGTCGCTGGACAGGTTCGACATCCGGTTCAGCAAGTACTGCGGCGGCACCTGCCCCGTAGCGAACAAGTCCGTGAGGAACTCTGTGAGCACCGAGATGTAGTTGCTGAGGTTGCTCTCGGGCATGTCGAACACCTTGGTGTCCGCGCCCGGGAACACCAGCGCTCGGTCTACCCCGACTCGCCCTGGGGAAGTGACGATCGGCAACGGCTGCCCGTTCGCGTCCAGCAACACCGTCCCGTCCTCGGCGCGCTGCGGCACAATCGCACCGTGCTCATCCCGTAGGACTGGGTCGTAGCCGGTGAACACTCTCTGCCGGTAGGCGGAGAACTGCATCGCCAACAGCGTTTGGAAGCGGATCGTGTTGATCGCGTCCTGCTGCGGCATCAGCTGCTCGAGCGCCGACGTCGGTTCCCCGTCCGCGTCCTGACGGTTGTCGAACGCGACGAACGGGTTGTCCTCCAACGGGTTCGCCCCGGCCTTCACCAGCGACCACGCGCCCGGGGTGATCGAACCGGACATGCCGCCACGCTCGAACCGGAACCACGACTCGTCGTCGTAGACCACGCCCACCTGCCGCGACGTCTGACCGTCCACGCCGGCCGGCAGGATCAGCCGCGACGGGGGCCGGTCGTCGACCGTGTACGTCTTGCAAGACCACAACGTCGTCCACGGGTCGTCCGGGTCCGGCTCGAGATGTACCCGCTTGCCGTTCTCCGGCCGGATCAGCGGCGACTTCCGCGCCTTCTGGTTCGGCCACACGCTCATCAAGCCGCGCCCGTGCAGGAACGCGTCCGTGTACGGGATCCGCTGCCGGCTGTCGAGCTTGTTCGGCTGCCACACCTCGTTCCAGGTGGCAACATCAGCCTCGTCGTCCCTGCCAGTGCGGAAACCCTCCGCGCGGAGCCGCTGGATGGGGGTGTCCATCGCCAAGGCGAGCCAGTTAGCGACCGCCTGCTCCCGCAGCTTCAAGTACTCCGCGTTCACGCCCTCGGGCGCGTACGGCAGGTCCTGGTTGCCCTTGTAGTAGGCGGTGCGGCGCTCGTAGCCGGGCTGCTTCGCGCTGATCCGGGCAAGCCCGATGTCGAGCCGGTCCCGCGCCTGGGCCTCGTCCACAAGACCCCCAGCCAATGTCCTAGTTGAAGCCGTACATGCGAGTGGAGATCTTTGAGGCGACCACAGGCTTTCTCCCCCAGCCGGCGGCGCGAGCATCAGCTGCGGCCTCGTGGCAGATCACGGAAGTGACCGCGCAGTCGATCTTCTGCATCTGGCTTGGTTTCCCGAGGATGTAGCGGTCCGCAGACTTGGCGATCTTGCGCGCGTTACCCATATGCGTCGCGGTCACCGGGCACCCATCGTGGGAAAGCTCGCCCGTCTTCAAGTCAGCCACGAACCGAGTCAGAGCCGGGTACATGCGGCCGATCTGGTTCGTCGGCCACGGCAAGAACCGCTCCTCGCCCCACATCCGGGCCCACTGCTCGATCTCCGTCTCCCACGACGTCTCATCGTGGAAGCCAGGGTCGCAGTACGCCCGCTCGAGCGTGAACGTGTCGACGATCTCCGTCCAGGCCACCAGCACCTGATCGCGCGGGATGCGCCCGCCCCACTCGGCGGGATCCCAGATCGTCGGGAGACGGTCAGGGCCGTAACGCGGGGTGAACTGGAAACCGGCCAGAGTCTCGAGCCGGATGACGCTGAAGTCCGAGTTCTCGCTGCCGTCGAACCCAGCGCACACCGGGGTGCTCGCATCGACAGTCACGCCGGGACCAGCTCGCGCGACCCCGCTTCAGCCGAGTCCCACAAGCCGTCAGGAAGCCAGGCTCCAGAGCCCTGCACGATACGGTTCCCGTAAAACCGCTCAGCCTGCGCCGGATCCGACTCCATGAGCTCCGCCGCCTCGGCCTCGATCGCGTCCAGGTCCACCCACCACGAACCTTGGTAGACGTAGCGGTGGATCTGCCGGCGGTCGGCCTTGTTCTTGTACGACAGGTGCGCCGGCGGCTTCCGGTAGAAGCGGAAGATGTCCCGCGACGGCGACTCGAACGTCTTCTGCGCCGTCGAGTTCTCCGCCGGGTTCCAGCAGTTCGTCGTCTCCAGGGCGCGGCCACCCATACCAGCCAGGCCTCGCCGCTGCGTCTGGGCGACGTAGTGAAGCTTGTTGCGGTCGTTGTAGAGCTGCGTCTCGTCCTGCACCGCGTACGAGATCGGGTTACCCAGCCGGGACATCGCCGACGAAGTCACCGTTTCGACCTTGCCCTCGTTCGGGAGCCGGATGAAGTTCTCGCGGATCTTCAACAGCTCACCCAGACGACCGTTGCGGATCATCGACTGCAGCGGGCGGTACGTGTTGGCGGTCTGCTCGTCGCTGTAGGCCGTCAACTGGATCAGAGGAGTCGGCCACGGCATGCCCTTCGGCTCACCCGGCTCGTAATCCCAACCCCAACCGCAGTCGCAGCCGAACTCGGCGCAGTCATACGCCTCACCCGACTTGGCCCACCCCGCGAACAACGCCGGGCCGGCAGCTTCGAGCGCGATACCGCTCGCTGCCCAAGGCCCCTTACCGCTGTTGCCGGTCGGGATCATCTCTTTGCCAGCGAGAAACGTGTGCGAGCTTGAGTCGACGGTGATGCACTGTGTCGGGACGGCAGGCATCGGATCAATCGACACGATTCGTCGATGCTCGTGCTGCGCGTGACTACGTCCCGGCGGCTTAAGCCGGGACTGCTTACGCGAGAGCCGAAACACCGGCATGTCCGACCGCGCTGCGAAACCGATGCGCCACTTCGGGCCGGTCACTCGGCCGTCCAGCTTAGCTTCGCCCTCATAGCAGACGGGACGAATCCCGAGCGACCTGATCAGCTCTAGAGCGCCGTCACGTAACGCCGGAAGCGTCGTCGTGAACTCGCACCTGCCACGCTCATCGCAGTACCCGTCGGTGTCCATGAGCCCTTGCAGCAACGACCAGCGCTGCTTCTCCGAGGCTCGCAAGTAGCTCGACGGGATGTGCTTGTTGCCGAGAAGGCCCGCTTGACGCAGATCGCCGTACAGCCCGATCGTCTGACGTCGCTTCTCGACCCTCGTCCGGCGAACCTCGTACCCAGCTAGCTCGACCTCATCGAAGACACCGTCGTCGATGCCAGTGATCCGGCCATCACCGCTGTGGCCATCCCCCAGCCATGCCCCAAGTACGTACGGGTCAATCGGGAGGTCCGCGTTAGAAAGCTGAAGCGGCGACGCATTCCGAACTCGGAACCGTCGCGCGCCGTGCGAGTCGACCAAGCCGGCGTCGAGCATCTGCTGAGTCGAGACCCGTTCGGTTACATACGTGCCTGACGGGGTCCGCCGGTCCACGACCCAACTGTGATCGCCGCAAGCGATCAACTCTGCGCCGTCGGAGAAGAGGACCCGGAACGTCTGCACATCCCAAACGGGCGACTTCGAGACGACGCGCGTGGGGTCACCATCGCGATCGAACACGGCGTCGCCGACGGCGAGGTCGCCCATGGTCGTCCACCCCGTAGGGGTAGCGATGAGCGTATCGAGCGCCAACGCTTTCTGGGGCGCCACGATCTGAGAGCGGCGGTAGAAGAACGCGGGCGCCAGCACCGGGTTCTCTGGCACCCAGACGGCGTCCTCACGTACCCGGTAGTGGTTGTAGGTGCACCACGCCTGCCAGTCCGCCATGACGTACGGCTCGCCCTTGTGGAAACCGTCCGGGACGACACAGTGATGCTCGATCCAGTGCTCCGCCAACGGCCCCAGTGTCGGGAAGTCGACGACGTACTCGTCAGCCTGCGTCGTCACCGTTCACGACCTTGAACCGCGACCGGGGGCGAGCAGTGGCAGTGGGCTTCTTCGCGGTCGCACGCTTCTCGCTGACCACATCCGCCGCGACCTTCCAGCCGTTCTCCTTGAGCCCAGCCGGCGTCAGGCCGATCTGGTCGGCGAAACGCACCACGACGTTGCCGAGAGCCGCCGAGGCGTCGCTGGCTTCCATCCGAACAGACCAGCGAACCCACATCGCCACGGTGCGCTGACGCCACGGCTCGGCAGCCCACGCGGCAGCCTGAGGAGTCCGCCACGCCTGCTCCCACACCTCACGCTCGCGGTCGGCGAGGTCCGGCAGCGGGAAGTCAGGAGTCTCGCCTGTGAAGCCTTCAGCGGGAAGAGCAGTCAAAGACAGGCCGCGGCGATCAGAGCGCCCGGAGGTTGGGTCGGGCTGCGGGCCGGATCTATTACGCGCGCCTCCCATAGATTCACCTCCGTCTAGCCGATCAAGCTTAGTTGTTCACCGCCGCCCCGATCGGACTTGAGGCAGTTGCAACTGAAACACGCTGTTCGCAAGTTGGCCATGGTATGACTACCGCCGCGGGCCAGCGGGATGACGTGATCCAGTGTCGGCGCACGGGGATGCGGAACCGCCTTGTCGATTGCTACTTTTCTTCGACATAGATGGCAGCGGTATTGGTCTCTCTTGTAGATCCTGCGCCGCCAGATCGGTTCGCACTCGCTGCGATGTTTGCGTAACCGACGGCGCCCGTTGCCCGCGCGCCTACTACACCGCCGTGAGCAGTACCACGTATCCGCTCCCTGGATCGTCCGGTCCCACAGGAATCGATCCCCGCACTCACGGCATTCACTGTCAACGAACCGAACCCGGTGCCGCCGACGTGACTCATGGGTGACTGGCACAGGGGTGCTGCGGATTGGGTGTCCATCCGGAACAGCACTTGACGGCCACTGACCCGTGAATATGAGTGTTCGGCACGGTCCTGAGCGGCAGGTAACCCGAGCGCCTTCGCGAAGACTCTGCCGTCGTCGTTCAACTAGTTGGCCGCAGGCCTCGCACTGCCGCTTGACCCGCAAGCCCGGGTCGACGTACCCCCGCGTTTTGGCATTCTCGTGCCAGAACCGCTTGCCGTGATCCTCGCAGCAGCACAGTTGCGTATGACGGCGCGGGCGGAACAGGAGGCTACATGTACCTAGTGCACATGGTCGGTCTGGCAACGGTTCGGCGAACCGCACCCCGGCGTGGACTTGCGAGCAGAACAGGCTGCAAAACTTAGTGTTACCACGACGGCCAGCGATGCTAGATCCGCATTGCACGCATAAACGCTGGGCGTCGCAGTTATCGCAATACAGCGGTGGCGTTCCGGCCGGTGCTGGCACGAGGTGGCCGCACCGAGCCTGGCGAGCCTGCTTTGGCCACGATTGCCCCGGAGAGCAGGACTCGCAAGCCATCCGCTGTCGGCCAGGATGGCTCGGCACTTCGTGACCGCAACGTGCTACGCGCGTTTTCAATTTGTCACTGCTCCCATGAGATGCGACAGGCCCGGAGCATGGGAACTCCGGGCCTGTCTAGCCCTCCGGGATCAGCGGAGGGGTGTGTCTACCTGCGGGCCGGAAGTGGCGGCAGGTGGAAGATCGCGAAGGGTGAACCCTGCGCGCCTAGGGCGGCTCTCCCCGCCGGTGACTGGCAGGTCAGGCGCCCCTTGGGTCCCCCGCCAGGGTACCCTAAGAACCGCTGGTCAGACCCTTGATCGTTGATCACATGCTGCGTTTCCGCAGGTCAGAAGCGTGCCGGTTGCGGTCACTCGCAGTGACGGGCTGGCGGGCAAGAGCGGAGGCCGCCGGCCGATTCGGAGGTTGGCCTCAAGCCCGCTCGGCGAGCTCAACCACTACGCAGCGGCCGGCACGTACGTGCGACAAAGGCCATCCATCGACGCGAAGCCATCGGGTTCGGCTCACGCTTCGGGTCACGCGTACTGCTCGCGGTCGTTCCATCCGCCTCGCTGAGCCGGCTCGGCTGCTGTCGCTTTGCCGTGGTGCACATGGCACAAGCCTCGACCCGCATCAGGGTCATTAGCATCAAGGCCTTGAGCAACGAGGTCACGTCTACTCAATGGCCAATGGTCGGCCACTGTGCTCGGCTCGATGCAACCCTCAGGCCATTGGCATGTCGGATGCTTGGCCAAGACGCCTGGCCTGAACCGTGTGCGGTGCTCGTGGTCGTAGCCTCGCTGGGCTGGCGTGCCTCGGGCCTGGTCCGCTGTGCGCCTGCAGGCTGGGCACTTACCGCCGAGAGAATGGAGATCGGGGCAACCTGGAGTGGAGCACACACGGATGCGTGGTCTAGGCATCGTGGCTCGGCTGCTGTGCGAGTAGCACTTCGGCAGGGGGACGGTGGAAGTGCTGGATCCTGCCCGGTAGCACTTCAACCGGAACGCGCGGCGTCACCGCTTACGCCCTCGTGCTGCCCTGGTCCTGGCTGCCTTGCGGGCGCTAGCACTTCGCTTGGCGTGCGTGGTTCCGCTGTTCGCGATGGCCGCGGCCTTGGACTTCGAAGCACCTTGCCTGCGCAGGGCATCGTAGACATTCCTGCGTCCGGGCGCGATGTAGCCCTTGCGGTTCCCGCCTCGCTTGCCGCTGCCCTTGCGAGCCATGGCGTCTTACCTCCGAGGTGACAGCACTTCGGGTTGCGCTACTTCTTACGACGGCTCTTTCGGCCCCCTGCGGCGCTGCCCCGCGCAGCCTCCGGCGTACCAGCCTTGGCGCCGCTCTTCTTGCCGAGCGACTTCGGTCGGCCTCCGCTGGTCTTCTTCGCTGGCATGGCTACTCCTGGGGCAAGTCGAGGTGCTGCAGGTCTATTGGTTCGACAGGCGGTGCCTCAGGGTTGCCGCGCTGCTCGATGAGGATGCGGTGGGCGAACATCGTGACGGTGACCTTGACGAGGTCAGCCTGGTCGTCGCGGTATCCGTCGGCCTGGTTGAACTCCATGGCGTGGACGCGGATGGTCTCGCCTTTGGGGCACAGGATCGGGGTGCCGTTGATGCGGAGCTCGTTGGCTTTCAGTACGCCCGTAGCACCGCTACCCGACTGGGCTGGCGTGTACTCGAGGATCTCGATGTGGGCCGGCTGAGGCCGCGGCATCAATCTTCCTCGTGGTCTTCAACAGGCGGGATCCCGGCGTCCAGGAACTGCGGGTACAGGCTCGACCTGCGCACCACGCACTCGCCCGGCTTCACTGTCGCTGGCACACGCTCGCGCGGCTCGCAGCCGTCCAGGCGCTCGTGCACCGCTCGGAGCCAGTCGTTCGCCATCGGGTGCCTCCACTGTCGGAACCTGCAGGGCCCGAGATGTCGCTGGGGAGCGGAGACCTAGGGGCCGAGCAGGTGGGTCAGGAGGTGGTGCGGGACAAGAAAAAGCGCCGGTCCAAGAGCGCCTCGATATCGTCGTTGATGCGCGTACGACCGGCGGGACTGAGGGAGTCGACCTTGCGTCGCTTACACAGGACGCGAAGGTGCTCATCCACGGAAGGGATGTCTGGACAGGAGAAGGCCTCGCGGTGCGGGGCCGACCTGACGAGGACCGCTTCCCTGGCTTGCTGCTGAGCTCGCGTGAGTGGCGGCATCGTCACCCCCGGTAGCGGTGGTGCCAGGATTCCCCGGGCTGAGACCGACGACTCGTGACAGTCCGTGCCCGATAAGAACGATCGCGCGCTCTGAGCGGCTTCGGAAGAAGTGGACATAAGAATGCCCGGGTTCCATGTTCTCTGAGAACGGGCGCATGGTCAAGTCGCGCTCGTTAACTGGCACGTTGGGCGCGGGTGCGGCGCAGTTCGGCGTTGTAGTCCAGCGCGGCTCGGAGCTCGACCCGGAGACGGCCATCTTTCCCGACGTCGCCGTCGATCTTGTCTCTGTAGACCCACATGTAAACGGCTCGCACTGAGACCCCGGTGTGTTCGGCTGCGATGTCGACGGTCACCCAGTCGTCGAGTTCTTCGACGCCGCGGACTGGGCGGAGCCACGTCTGGCCGTAGCGGTCGACGAGCTGCCCGTCCAGTTCGGCGCAGGCCTCTGGTGCGTACTCGGCGAGAAGGTCCCGGTACCAGCGCGCGCAGCGTTGCGCCCGGTCGGTGCGGGTGTCTCCGGGCCACGGCCAGGTCATGCCGCTCCTCGCCGGACGGGGGCCGAGTGGTCGCACACGGTTCGGTCTCGGAGCCGTCCGATCTTGTCGCACTGGTTGCATGCTTTGATCCGCCTGTTCTCGTCGGAGGCGAGGATGTCGGTGAGGCGCTTGTAGTCCTCTTCGGCCCACCGTTCGTGGCAGGTCTCGCATTCGACGTGGTCTTTGCCGTTGGGTCGGACAAGGGTGAGGCGCCCGCATCTGGGGTTGGGGCAGGGCGCGGGAAGTTTGTGCACGAGCTCGCCGCGGCCGGCGAGGATGCGGGTGCGGTCGTGGAGGTCGAGCATCCGTAGGGCTGCGTCGAGGCCGTCTTGCGCCCAGTAGGTGTATTCGTGCCAGCCGGTGGCGCCGGTGCTGAGGACGTCTCCGCCTTCGGGGTCTGGTCGCCAGACGCGGACTCGTTCGCCGCCTCGGTAGACGTCGCGGTCGATGGCGGGGAGCTGGGTAAGGGTGTCGGTGGTGTTGGTGAGGACGGACACGGCTCGTTCGACTCGGATGCGGGCGCGGGACGTCCAGGCGGCTTCGATGTCCCAGTCCTGGCCTAGTGCTTCGGCTACCTGCTCGGCCCAGAGGGTGGTTTCGACGTCGATGTCGCGCATGAGGGCTTCGACGGATAGCCTGATGGGGACGGGGAGGTCTCGGGATGAGGAGACGACTTCGCCTGTGGTGTCTCCGCCGGCGGCTATGAGGGTGGCGAGTTCGCGCCAGTCGGCTGCGAGGTGCGGGATTTCGTTGCGGACGGTCTGGGTGCAGATGGTGCACAGGCCGCGGTCGGTGTTGATGGGGACGCCGACGTAGACGAGGTGGCCCTTGGCTTTGATTGGGCGCCCGTCGGGGCCTTGGACTCGTTGCCGGTCTCCGCAGCGTCGGTCGCGTGCGCAGCGTCGGGTGCGGTCAATCTCCGGAGGTTCGTCCTCTGTGGTGTCAGGCTGCGCGTGTAGCGCGTTGGCTGTGGCCGTGCGGGTGGATGCTGCTCTGGCGACAGCGGCGATCTGGCCGGCCACAGCGCCACGACTCGAGCTGCCTCGGCGGTCGAGCTCGGCGTGGAGTGAGCCGCAGCCGCCGTCCTGGTCGCAGTCGGCCATGCTGCCCCTCCCGTGGCAACGGCAAGGGCATGTGAGGGCGTACGGGTCTGACATGGCGCGGCCTCCGTGATCTACAGTCTCGGATCAGCCTCGGTCTCGTCCCCGTGGTCGTCTGTTAGATCGGCGCGGCTCCACCTCTCGCTCCCCAGCACAGGGGCGGGGCCGCGTCGTCGGGCTCAGGCGGAGCTCGTCTCCCCCGCTTCGGCGCGGTCCACTAGGGACCGGCGGATGTGCCCGACTCGTTCGATCTCTCGTTCCAGGTACTCACGGTTCGCGGCAAACACCTGCCGCTGGTGCGCGAGGTCCTTTTCCAGATTGCGGATGGCTTGCTCCGCTTTCTGTGCGTCCCGGTAGGCGGTAGCGAAAGCGGTCATGACGATGGCGTCGGCGCCGTGGGGTGTGGGCACGCTCGGGTTCTGGCCGCTCTGCGTGTTGCACCAGGGCAGCGTCAGGTCCCAGGCGGTGTCGAGCACGGGATCATCGTGGTCGCTCTGTGGCAGTGGCTGGGTGTAGCGCGGCCCGTCGGTGTCGGTCATGAGGTCTCCTCGGCGTCTCGCCTACGTAGCCATTGGTGGTCGCAGAACACGCACTGGCGCTGGACGGCTGGGGTGCCTTCCGGGGGCCGGCCGATGACCATGACGACGAACCCGCCCTCGACGCGCTCGTTGGGCGGGTACTCGGTGTGGCGGAGGTAGTGGGTGCCGAGCAGGCCGCAGCTCGGGCAGGTGCAGAACGGGTCGTTCTCCTCGCGGGGTTCTACCCGCGCGGCAGTCGAGTCACGGTCAGTCATGCCGTGCACTCAGTCATGACATGCGGGCCGCTGGCTCCGCAACGGTGGGGAATCGACTGCGCAGCCCAGAGCGGACCGTCTGGATTCTTGCGGAGCGCTTCCCTCTCGTGCCTCATCGCCAGCTTCCAGGCCGCCCCTTGGACCATCCGCCGTGCCCGGTCGCGGCGACGGGCGTGGGTTCCTCCGCCTCGCTTCGCGCACGCGACACCTTCGGCCGCCTTGCACTCTCCGCAGGGCACGATCAGCACGGCGTCGTCGTAAGGGACGCCGTAGCCGATCAGACGGTGCGTTTGCCTTTCGTCAACTGGGCTACGGATCCAAGCGTTGGTCGTCATGCGCGGTCCTGTTCGTCGGGCCAGTCGGTTCCAGTGGAGATCATGTACGCCTCCATTGAGGCGATCATGCGGTCGGCCAGCGAAACTTGCGTCCCGGGCCATGGGTCGTGCAGGAACGGCTTCTCGCCGACCGCTACAGCTGACCGCTCACCCCGGAGCGTGTCCCTCCATAGCCGGAGGTCTGCTGGCCTGACGCATACGGAATCACCGCCGGCGGTCATCGCGTCTCCTGTCGGTGTCGTCGAGCGGACTGGCAACGGTCAGGGGTGTGCTCGGTGAGGAACGCGCCCTCCACAGTGCCTCCGCCGCTGGCCGTGAAGTGGGCTGGCTCGCGCTCGTAGAGGCGGGGGCTTGGCTCTACCGGCGTGGTGCGGCAAGTGAGCAAACCCAAGGGCGTCTCGACGCGAGACACGGTGGTTGGTCCAGTCGGGATGGCGCCCATCAGGTCGTCGACCATCACCGGGGTTCCGCAGTTCTCGCACGGCTCGTTCACGACCACCACTCCCGGCACGCTGGGCAGTTCCGTCGCATCTCGCGGCGGCTGGCTTCCTCGGCCTTCACGCGCTGGCGGTCCGCTTCACACTCCCGTTCCCAGCGTCGCTGCCGGTACTGGTTCTCGGCGTCAACGGCGGCGAGGGCTTCCGCGTAGTGCGGGGTCTCCGGGTGTGGCAGCGGGACGATGTCGGGTTTGAAGATGAGCTCGGGTTCGACCGCGGTCATCGGGCAGTAGCAGGGAGGCGGCCCCAGCGCGTTGAGATCGGCGGTCATGTCCCTCCCCCATGTACGAGACGCAGCGTGGGACGCGACGCGGCGATCACGACTCTCCTCCGTGCTGCTCCAAGAACCGCGCTAAACCAGCGTGCACGTTCTGGATCGACCGGACAGCGTCAAGAGAACGCTTGGTCGCGAGATCAGCGGCCTTGTTCGCAACCTGTACGTCGCGGAGTGCGGCAATGACGGTCTCGACGTCGACGTACCCGATGCCGCCGTTGCCGATGCGGCTGGCGTCGTGGAAGGTCGGGCCTAGTTCGCGGACTATCTGGGCGGCGATGTCCCGCTCTACACCGTTCGCGGTGTCCATGGCGTGCTCGCGAAGTTGGCTCGACAGGTCGCGGATCGTGTCCCGGCACTGCTCCACATCCCGACCGAGGCGAGCCACCTGCTCCTGGGCGTCACGCACGGTCCAGTGCAGGCGCGCGGCCAAGGCACGGACAGCAGGCGTCTGCTCATCGGGCTTCAGCTGTGGGGCTTCACGGACCACTGTCATCGCGCGGGACCGGGCGCGGGATGGCGGGCACATGACGCCCCACGACGGCGGCAAGTCGAGCCCATCCACGAGCGCGGCGTAAGGAACGACGAGCCACCAGCGGTCGCAGTACCGCTGCCACGGGTCGGACTTCGTGAGGTCGGCTAGTTCGACCTGTAGGTCTGCACGAGACACCTTGATCTCGTGGCCGACCAGTTCTGAGCCGGCCGCGCGAGTGACGCCCTGCCAGATGAGGTCGGCTCGGCGGCCTCCCCCGGGCGCGTCGATCTCGGCGGCGAAGATCCCTGCTGGGACGGTCTCGTCGCGGATGTAGTGCCGTCGTAGGGCGGACAGGAGATCCGAGGCGGTGGTCTTCTGCGGCGCCTCAACGCCCGGAATCGTCTGTGCAGTCACAGCGCACCTCCGTGGACTAGGCGCAGCGTGGGACGCGAGGACGGTTCCCACACCTTGACGGGGACACCGGCAGCGCGCAGATGCCGGAGGCAGTCGTTGGTTCCGGCGCTGTCGCCGAGTGGGTAGGCGAGGGCGTGCGTCGGCTTGTGCTCGGTCACCATCCGGGCGTTCCTACGGGGGCCTGCTGCCGGACAGTACGTTCCCCCGCCGCGGGATGGCCGGCGGTGGTTACGGGTGCAGGTGAGGTCGCACGGGCCCGTCCAGTCCGCTCGCACCTCCTCGTGCAGCGACTGAAAGCCGGACTCGTCGGAGATGTCCTGCCACGCCTTCTTCGCGAGGTAGTCGGCGCCGAACCGTTCCCCCGTGCCCTTGTCTCGGGAGACCTGGCCGCCCTGAATCAGGACGGGTGTGCCGGTCGTGGACAACTGCAACAGCGCCAGGAGGTCGGAGCGGATGGTGGCGTAGTCGCGCCATTCACGGCTACCTGTCACGAGGATGCGGAGCTGGGTCATGACGCGCCCCGATCAAGCCAGCGGATCATCGCGACGAGGTTCTCCGTCGAGACGTCGTTCCCGTGCTCGAACCGATGGATCGTGGAGGCGTTGCCCACCCCGATCTGCTCGGCCGCGGCCCGCATCGACAGCCGCTCGCGGCGACGCTTCTCCCGTACGAGGAACCGCAGGTTCGTGATGACCTCGACGATCTCGGCGTAGGAGGTCAGCTCGCAGTCACCGCTCGGCTGGGGCGCCGTGTCTGGGGTCGCGGTCACGGGGTCTCCTCGCGGGCGGAACGGATAGCAGCGAGGAGTAGGGACGACAGGGCTCCGACGTAGATCGTTGCTACGTCAGAGTCGTCAGCCCGCTCGACCGAGACGATCTCCAGCACATCGCCGCCGAAGTCGGGGTTACAGGACACCCACGGCTGACCTTGCCCGCCCCACGTGGCGTCGAAGTCTTCGGCGATGGTCAGCCCTTCGCTCTCGCACACCTGCCGTACGTCGTCTACGGAACGGAGAGAGGGAGGGAGATCGGAATCGTCGTCATGCCCGGTGTCCAGTTCCCACTGACGGAACGCTAGGACGTCGTGTCCGACCTGCTCTGGCGGTAGGCCAGCAAGAACGTCTAGAGCAGCGGCGAGTCTCGGCCACCGACTTCCGTCGCGGTATCGCAAGAACCCGCGACCCGCTGGACGTCCGCCACCCCAGACTTCGCGGACGACCGATAAAGCTTCACTGTCGGCGCCGAGCGCGATCATCGCTTCGCGCAGTTCGTCGGCCATAAAGAGGAGCGCCGGGGACGGGTTCGGGTCGTTGTCGACGTCTGCGAGTACGGCCTTCATGCGACTTCGGAAGTCACCGGATGATGGTGCGGAATCGCGCGATCCGACTGTCTCCGTCATGCCCTACATACTACCGCGATAAGCGTGCCCATTGGTGCGCTGACCAGCACGAAACTGCCCGCAGATCAATGGATCGACAGGCGGATGAGCGGTAAGATTCGAGGTGCACGCTCCCCCATGAAAACGGGGTCCGACGCCCAGCCTGGACAGCAGATGGCGTCGAACCCCTGACGACTTGCAAGGAGTCGCCATGTGCAGGTTAGACAGCCATACCCGGACCCGCCTAGCAGGGCGGTGGGGCCGATGACATGGACCAAGTTGTCCGACGACTTCAGCGACGACTGCTGGACCCTGTCGGCCGCCGCGTTCCGCCTCCACGTCGAGGGCCTGTGCTGGTCCAACCGGAAGTTGCTGGACCTCGCCATCCCGAAGGACGACCTCCGTCGGTTCGCGAAGGACACGGCCGCGGTGACGGAGCTGCTCGACGTCGGCTGGTGGTCCGACACGGGCAGGACCTACCGGATCAACCACCACGCCCAGTACCAACGCCTCCGGGACGACGTCGTGAAGCAGCAGGCCGCGAACGCCCGCAACGGCGCGAAGGGTGGCCGACCTAGGAAGCCTGGACGCGAACAGGTGCGTGACTTGAGGAAGCCAGAAACCCAGTCGGTTAGCGAACCGCTAGGCGAAAGGGACGGGACTGGACTGGTCTGGACGAGAGGAAGAGGAGGAGCTACTGATGAACCTCCACGAGGAGCGGTACTCGGGCTCAGACGCAGACCCCATGTCCGCCCCCTACCTGTCCCGGCTCGACGAGGAAGACGAGGATTGGGAACGGACGTGGGGACCGAGAGATCAGGCGTCGTGACGGAGGCTGTCGGGGTCGGAGACAGCCCGTCGCGCCTTCTCCCACGCGGCAACCGTGGACTTCGTCCGTGGCTGGACCTCACCCCAGACGATCTCTTCCTGTCCAGACCGCTCTTGCTGGTCCTGCTGGCCTCCGACCGCGGAGATGTGCGCGTCGGTGAACGCACGACCGTAGGCACTGGTGAATGCTTCGTAGTCGCTGATGTGGTCCACGCTGGGAGTCTCCCACTCGGAGGGTTGTGACGGGCTAGGGCCGCTGTCGGGACCGGTGCCGGGCACTGCCTGCGCGCCGGTCCTGACGCCCTTGCACTTGGCCCTTATTAGTCGCTCAGGTCCCGAGACTCGATCATCGCTACCGCGTGCAGGTTGATGTGCACCGTCGGTCCGCCATCGGTGGACCTGATGATCTGGCTGGGCATGGCGTCCTTGGTACCCCGCCACACCGCAGCCGCCGCCTCCTGTATGCCCGTTGCTACGTCCTCGTCGACGCGGGTACAGACCTCAGCGCCGTGCAAGAAGATGAACCTCAGTCGTACTTCGCTCATCGCTCCCTACCCCTTCCCCGTACCCCTGAGAGCCCGCCTGAGCCCCGGGCCGGTCATGTCCCGTGCTGGGTGTGGGTGGCGGCAGCCGGCGCCAGAGGGGCAGCAGGAGCGAGTCACGGCTCCTGCCCCGCGTCCTGACGAGCGTCGTACGCCGCCGCTCGTGCATCACGGTCCCGGAGTGACTGGATCGCTGCGTAGGCCGCGCGGAAGCGGGTCGAGAACAGGACGTGGGAATCAGGACGGGAGCGCGTGATGGCGGTTGCGATGTCGTTCGCCAGTTTCGATTCGGTCGCGCTCAGGTCGGGCCTGGACAGGGGCTGTGCAGGCGGCGGGCACAGCAGGTCTGCTTCCGCCCTAAGCTTCGCGGCGACTTCCTCCACGGTCCCGACGCCGGACTCGGCGGTGCTGTGGCCGGGCGCGTTCCAGACCTCGATCACGTAGCGGAGAGGCCGTGGGGTCGGGTCGCCCGATGCGATGTCGTCGCTCACTCGTCCTCCTCCTCGCACCCGCACTCGATCTGGATCAACCGGCCAAGGCGGGTCGACGGAAACGGTGGGAGACCAGCGACGCATTGCCCGCCTGGTACGCCTCCTGGATGTCATTCGGGATGCGGCCTCGGTCGCCGATCTCGATCCCGGCGGCTCGAGCCCACTCGCGCAGGTCCCGGTTCCCGGCACGGTCCGTCGGCGAGCGGCGAGACGTCGGGTTCCCGCGTCCCGGTCCGCCCGTCTTCCGTGCCGCAGCGATGTACGGGGCCAGGAGGTCACGGAGCTTGGCGGCGTTCGACTCGGACAAGTCGATCGCGTGCTGCCGGCCGTCCAGCCCGAACGTCACGGTCTCGGCTGCTTCCCCTCCGTCCAAGTCGTCGACGAGGGAGACAGTCGCTACACGGGCCATCGGATGGTTCTCCTATCAGGGGAAAACGGTCAGGAAGAGGCAGCAGGCAGGTCGGTCATCGGGTCCGGCTTCGTCCAGTCGCCCTCGTTGCAGAACCCGCACGGGACACGGCCAGAAGCGACACGTCGGCGGTCGCCGCGAAAGTCGGGAGACCAGTTCTTGTCGTCGACCCACCCGATCCCGCCGCACGAACACGGTAGGACTGGAAGGTCGGCAGAACACCACGGGCAGAACGCGATCGCGATCCACGACGACCCGCCGTCCCGAACCGGCAGCCCGAACTCCTGGTGCTGGTCGGACCAGACCACGGTCACGTCGGGGCAGGTGTGCGATGTCGTGTGCTGGCCGCAGGAGAGCGTCGCGTTCTCCCGCAGCATGTCGCAGCAGTACGTCGGATCGGTCACGTTTCCTCCTCGGTGGTTCCGTCCCAGCCGGCCTGACGGGGACCCCGAGACGCGGCATTCCGCCAACCCGGAGTAGCAGGGCGAGGAGGGCCACCCAGAGTGCGGGTGGAGCGGTAGGTGTCGAGGTCGGAACGGAGACGGGAGTTCTCGGCGGCCAGAGACTCGGCGCGGTCGCAGCACTCGCAGGAGCCGCCCATCGGGGGCCTGTCCGCCATGCCCTCTGCGATCGTGTGAATGACCGTGCCGTCACCGTCAACCAGCGCGACACGGTTGGGGCTGATCTCCATGTGGGGTCCAGTCACGACGCCACCTCTCGTACGACCTTCTTGGCAGTAGCGAGCGCTTTCGGGGACAACGTCGTCTGATCCAATCGACGGCAGATGTCCACGCCCAAGGTCGAGGCCCTGGGGTACCAGCCGTGTTCGAACGCGGGATCCTGGCCGACCCACCGGTCCAGACGCTCGGCGATAGCTTTGACCGTCATCTCCACGATCTCGTCCGGAGTGGAGGCAAGGGCGGCGCCGCGGCCAATCGTGGTTGTCCGGATTACGTCGTGGACCTCTTGCCTCAGCGCCGCACGTTCGTCTGCGCTCACGTCGTCACCGCCGCGGCGCACCGGCCCGGGACGAACGTGTGCATCTCGTCGCAGTCATGACCCGCGCACGAGTCCTCGGCCGGGGACGAGCTAGATGTCTCCGCGCCCATCAGCATCAGAGACTCGGCGAGCTGCTCAGCCTCGGCCTGGTCCTCGACGAACCACTCGGCCTCGACGCGGAACCCGACTGGTTTCGCCGGCTGCTCGTCCAGCATCCGCTCGCGGCAGCACCAAGCCACCGGGACCGGTGGATCCACGGCCCCGCAGTGTCGACAGTCGGGGGCACGGTCGACTTGGTCCCGGGACTCGGTCATGACGGGACCTCGGTGACCGGACCCCACCGGCGTAACAGCTCGGCGGTGCTCAGGTAGCACTTCCCGCCGTCCTTGTAGCCCTTCCACTCGTCGGGACGGTGGGTTCGGCCCCAGCTCGGAGAGCAGCCGTCGCAATCGCCGTCCGTGCCGTCGTGGACGGATTTCACGTCGCCGGGGATCGACAGGTCCGCGCGCAGCGTGTCGGCGACGTGCTCGGCCAGCATCCCCCACCTGACGCCGACGTGGGTCTGCATGACGTCCAGCAGCGTCCAGACCAGAGCAGGGCGGTCGGACAGGAAGTCCGCGTCCCAGGTTCGCGCGGTCACGTCGACACCACCGCGAGGTCCGCCATCATCGCCTTGCCCTTCGGGGTGAGTCGGTAGTAGCGCCGTGGGAAGTCGGGGTTAGCCGCCTCCTCCTCGGTTTCGTGGCCGTCCACCAGCCATCCTGCAGTGATCAAACGCGTCAGGACGCGGCAGACGATCGGCTGGGCCACGCCCGTCTCCGTCGACAGGTCGTAGCTGTAGTGGCGGGCGTCCGGGCTGCGTAGGAGGACTACAGCGAGAGAGGAGACGCGGTCAGTCATGCTGCGTCCTCCGTCTGGCATCGCAGGTTCGACGGGCGATGGTCAGCGGAGGGCTTCACCTCGCGCCACGCCAGGTCCGACACGCCCCGGCCGTCGAGAAGTCGGAACAGGTACGCCTTGTTCGGCCGGTCCTTCGCGACCATCGCGTAGTCCTTCCGCGTCCACCCCGCCGGGAGAAACCTCAGGATCGCGGTGTGGTCCTCGCCAGCCGTGTCCTCGATAGCTGCGGCGTCGCGCTGTAGGTCGCGGGCGACCATCGACACCCAGCCGTGGAACTCGTCCGGGAGACCGGAGATCAGGTCCGCGATGTCGTCACCCTCACCGAGCCGCTCCCACACGGTGCGGGCGTTCAAGCCGGTCACGATGCGGTGCAGGGCCACGTAGTCGGCCTGCTTCACCTTGACCGCGGCGCCGGACACGATGGATCGGACGACGAAGCCCTCTCGGCCCGGCCGCGGAGCCGCGGCCAGGGCATCGGCGTAGCTGCCGAACGCGAACGCTTCGACGACTGGGCCGGGCCACTGGATTGCGTTGGCGAGCCGCCACGCAGGTACGTGCTGCCCGTCGTGGTCGCGAACCCCTCCGAGCAAGACCAGATCATCCTGCCCTGCGTAGTCGATGACAATCCGGTTGGCCGGATAGACGATCTCGAACAGCGTCGTGACGCCCGGGATCGGGCACACCGTGCGGGTGTACCGCTGTGCCCACAGCGCGGTCGCGTGCTGAGCCTGCTCCGAAGTGAACGAGCCGCGGGTCGCGATGCCGTACTCGCCGTCGGCGGGGTACAGGATCCCGAGCGACCCGTCCACCTTGTCGGTGACCTCTACTGCCTCGCGACCGTCGATGGTGGGCGCGTTCGGCTCGTGGTGGTTGTGCACCTTCGGGAACGGTCGCGCGACGATCCCGCCGTGTGCGTCAACGATCAGTCCACGGCATGTGCGAGTAACGGGGGTCCACGCCGAATCCCACTGGCAAGTGTCGGTGTAGTTGTAGATGGACAGCGGCAGCGTCGGGTGTTCCTGACGCTTTACGTGACCAGCCGCAATAGCGGCGTCCAAGTCATTCACGCCGAACAGATCGGTGATGTTCGCTGCGGCTGTCTGCACACCTAAAGAATACCATTCCGCACCGTCTGCGAGTGGGCCGAATAGGCACCTCAGCGGGTGGATCGACAGGCGGATGAGCGGTAAGATCAGAGACGTAGCCTTCGGGCTCGCTCCCCCACATAGAAGTGCCCCGGACTACCTGCTGACAACAGGCCCGGGGCGCGATCGAGAGACAGGCTCGATATGCCCCACGATACACAGGACACCCATACCCCCGACAGCATCCGTTGGGGGCGACGGTCACACACCTTCGTGCCCATGCCCGAGTGGATCCTCCTCGGCGGGCTCACCCCGCAGGCCGTCACGCTTTACTCCCTCCTGCTGGCGCACGTGAACCGCAAGGAGGGCGACGGGCTCGCGTGGCCGGGACTCCGCACTCTGGCCGGGATGATGGGGTTCCGCCGACACCAGTCCGTGCACCGCTACGTGCAGGAGCTTGAAGAGGTCGGCGCGATCTCCGTGCAGCGAACGAAGGATGGGCCGACCGGGAACCGGAACGTCTACCGGATCAACGAGACGCCGGAAGAGAACTACACGGGCGTCCGGTCGTTGGGCGACTTCTACGCCCTCCGCAGGAATCAGAATCGGGGCCTTGTGCGCTCCACCGCACAAGGCTTGTTCCCGGCAGGAGACAAGGGCTTGTCGGCTGTGGACGACCAGAACCAGACGAACGCAACGAGACGTATAGATCCAGACGAAGTTACTTCTAGCGACGCTGTGAGCGGCCGTCATTTCGCAGGCTCAACGACGGATAGAAAGATCTTCATCCCGCACTGGTTGAAGCGCTGCGAGGACCGAGGCAAGGTGTCGCAGTACCTCGTCGGGGCCGCAGTTGCGACAATGGAAGCGGCCGGTCTTGAAGTCAGCGAGGACGCCAAGGACGCGATGGGCTTCACGCTCGACCACAAGTGCGAGTCCCTGACGAACATCCAGCTGTCCGAGCGGGCTCAGGCATGGGTCCTGGCCGCAGGTACCGGCGACCGCAACGGCTGGCTCGGCACATGGCCACAGAGGAAGGCGTCATGACGAGAAGAGAGGCAGCACCGTGGGCCTGTTGAACCTGACCCCTCACCCTGTTCGGGTCTACCACGAGAAAACCCCGGACCGGATCCGCGACCTTGACGAAGGTCTCCTGTTCCGCATCGACCCGACGGAGGCTCCCGCCCGTCTCGCGATGTCGGACGTGGGGATCACGTGGGACGTGATGGACGACTACAACACCAACTACCTTGCCCCTGTTCGGCGCGTCCGCTTCGGCCAGGTCGACAACTTGCCCGACCCGGAGGAAGGGACGTGGCTGGTGGTGCCGCTCCTCGTGGCCCGGGACCAGCCCGACCGTCGAGACCTTCTTTTCCCGACCCGCGAGGTCCGGAACATGGACGGGACGGTCGTTGGGTGCCGTGGGTTCGGACAGGTCGACTGCGGCGACGGGGATGGCGTGGACTTGACGCTTGGGTGGTCGAACTCGGACACGGGCCCAACGGGGATGCGGCTGTACGCGCTGGATGCCGGGGAGAGTCCGCGGTGGGCTGTCCCGCACGCCCGTGTTGCTGAGGTGCCGTTGATGGAGCGGGGTCACCACGAGGGCGACCGGTTTCGTCTGGTGTTCGCAGGGGACCGTTTTGGGCGCATGCGGTGACACTGTGGGGCGACCTCGCCTGTCCGGTCCGGACGGAGAGAGAAGGGCGTCATGACGGAGCCACCGCGCGAGCCCCGTTGGTTCTGGTGGTCTCAAGATCAGCTGGACAGCCCGTGGTGTCTGTTCCTTTGGGGGTCGGACGAGTGGGGTC
Source organism: Pseudonocardia sediminis (assembly GCF_004217185.1). NCBI lineage: Bacteria > Bacillati > Actinomycetota > Actinomycetes > Pseudonocardiales > Pseudonocardiaceae > Pseudonocardia > Pseudonocardia sediminis. Next base: position 4,701,001 of record NZ_SHKL01000001.1, read on the forward strand.
GCCGCGATCTCGGTGTGCGACTTCCCGGCGGGATGCTCTTTCTCGCGTTATGGCGGTTTCGCGAGTTCCGAGGGCCGTGCGCCCGGTGTGGTCAGTGGGAGCATGTCGACGGCTGGAACGGGTCGCACTGCCAGTCCTGCGCCCTTGAGTTGTTTGACTGGGGTCGCGGGTGCATCTGCCCGTCTTGGATGGAGGCAGCCGACCTGGAGGGGTGGCTCGATCACTTTCCAGAACCGGGTTGCCCTGTGCACGACCCAACGAGCGAGGTGACTGTATGAACGCGCACCATCCCGCTTACGACCCGGTGTGGGCCGCTACAGCCCCGTCCTGACGCCGTTAGGGCTTGGTGCGCTTCATCCGCTGGCGGTCAGCTCGATTCGGGACCGGCTTCATGACGCTGTGATCGTCCAGGCAGTTCGACTTCCCGGCGCGAGGACGTGCCGCGGCCATCTCGGCTAGACGCTCCTTCACCTCAGCAGCCTTCCGTTCAGCGGCGCTGGTGTCGACGTCGAGCATCGGCTTGCTGGTGCTCACTGCGTCTCATCGGGATTTCGGTCCAGGACTCGGACCTCGCCGGGGTTCAACCAGTCAAACCGGTCGTCCCCGAACTCGACCTTGACCGGCCTGAACATCGTGCCGTGGTCTACGTATGTGACCGTCCCTACGGCGCCGCGCACGAAGTAGGACGAGTCAGCGGTGACCACGACTCGGTCTCCGACGGTGAACATCTGAGCGGCAGTTCTCACGACTTCTCCTCGTGTGTCTGGTCGGTGCAGGTTGGGCCGGGTCACCAGCCGTCGTTGTCGTTCATCTCGCCCCAGGACTGGCCCGGGTCGGTCTCGTCCTCCACGTCGTGCTGGTCGGCGTTCGCCGGGTCGCTCATAAGGAATCTCCTCGTGTGTCAGGCTGCTCGCCGTTGCGAAGTCGCTGCAGCACAGCGTGTCCGGCGTGGAGAAGCATCTGGATCTCGCTTTCTGGGCGTCGGGGGGGCCGGCACCACCGGGTCAGTCGGGAACGTTGGTCAGGGCGGCGATCAGCGCGTCCCGGGTCTCCGCGTCCTCCCGCAGCTCAAACTTGCGGTAGGCGTCGCGGACTGCGCGGACCGCCTCCCGCTTCTCGGCGGCAGCCCGCACAGAGCGGGCGTACTCGGTCTGGCCCCGCTTGACCTCGCGCAGCTTCTCCTCCCACCGAGCGTGCCCGTCGCGGGCCTCGTCCTCGGTGAAGTGGTACTCGGCCTGCCCGGCGAGGGGGCCGCCGAAGATGGCGGTCTCGAACGGCGCCCGCAGGCCGGGCCGGATGGTGGACACCCGCCCAGCGGCGTCCAAGTCGGAGTAGAGGAACGTGTTGTCGACGGTCGTGGTCATGGCCGGGAGTTCCTTCCGGTCAGAGGGTGTCGCGGGCGGTCAGAGGTGGTTCGCCCGTCTCTGTTGTAGATGACTCTACAGCTAGTCGGACCACATTCGCAAGCCCTCATGCTGTAGTGTTTTCTACATGCGAGCCGAACACACCAGGGCCGAAGTCGAGCGCATCGGGAAACGGCGAGATAGACACAAACAGCAGGTCGTAGACGACACCGCCGAGCTTCGAGAAGCCGTCCTCCGCGCCCTTGACGACGGCTACAGCGAGAACGAACTAGCAGTTGTCGGGAAAGTCGACCGCATGACGATCCGGACGTGGCTCGGCAAACGCTGACCGGTCACGACCCCTCCCCTGCCCTCTGCCCCGGCACTCCCTGCCGCTGTGCTCGTTTCGCCGCTACCTCGTCCAAGCGTTGGTTCCGCACTGTCCGGGACAGGTCCTGCAACGCCATGTGGTCGGCCCCGGCTTGGGATTCGTTCATCGCCACCCGCGCCTCCAAGTCCCGGAGCTGCTGCCGTTGCGCGTCGAGTCGTTCGGTGTTGTCGGCGGTCCAGAACGGGATCGTCAGGAAGAACAGCAGGACGCCGGCGCACAGGGTGAGCATGGTGGCGGTGACGAGGTCGACGACGGTCCAGGTTACGGCGAACAACAGCGCCAGGACGAGAAGAGCGGCCACCACCCGGTTGGGGTGACGTCGCCAGCGGTGCGGGTCCGCCCTCCACACCGGCAGCGGTTCCGGTTCGGCGGCGATACGGGGCAGTGGGGGCATGCCGGGGCTGGTGTCCGTCACGTCTCTGCCTCCACGAATCCCCCGCCTTCCTCGTCGGCGATACGCAGCACTAGGCGGCCGTTGTGCGCGTCCAAGTCCAGAGCTAAAGCCGTCGAGCCTCGGGTGATGCGGAGGTGCGCCAAACCGGTCGCGAGGACTTCCAGGTGGATGTCGACGCCGCGCAGAACGAGGTCGTCGACCGCTTCCGGGTTTTCTGCGTCGAGGACGAGGTGTTCCGGGCCGCGTGGTGTCGTGGAGGCGGGAAGGGCGTCTAGACGGCGGGCGGCTTCGACGAGGGTGGCGGCTGGTTCGTCCGCGCTCAGCATCACGAGAGCCTCGGCGATCGCGGCGACGTCCTCGGCGAGTACGGCGTGGGATCGGCCGGCGGGGTCGTCGGTCACGCCGCCCTCCCTGCACGAGCTCGGCACGGGTGCGTCGCCAGCCACGCCGCCCGGTACGCGTCCCGATGCGAGCCGTACGAGGACACGATCATCACCGCACCCGTCAAAGTGGAGACGGTGGTGACCTTCCACGGGTCAGGGCCGGGGAACTTCTTGACGGAGAGACGGCGGGCAGGCTCGACCCTCCGAGGCGCGGGCCAGTTCACCCGGGACAGGGTCCGCAGGCGGTCGTAGCAGGTGGTCGCGTACCCAGAGAGCGCGGAGATGGGGCTCACGACGCCGGTCGGGAGATCGGTCACGGTCCCTCCGGGTATCGCGGCTTGGCAACGGACCGCCAGGCGTCCCGGCCGCGGATGAGCGACCCCTCGACGTGCGGCCACGACAGAACACCGTCGGTCACTTGATCAGCCGCCGCGGCCAGCTCGTCCCCGGCGGCCCGCAGTGCGGCAGACTCGGAGCGGAGACGGCGGATGGTCGCTTGCGCCTCGTCGAGCGTGGCGCAGACGTCGTTGTCGAGCGCGTCGTTGTTGACCATCACGTCGAGGTAGCTCAGGAACACGTCCGTCCGCCGGTCGTCCGGCGCGGTGTCTCCTGACCGGGGACTCGTAGACGCACTGGTGAGGCGGGGAAGCAGGTAACGAATCCGGGCCGCAGCAGTACGTTCGCCACAGGCCCGACCAAGAACGTACAGATCCTGCCGTTCGTTCGCGGTGTGACGGCGCCGCATCTCGGCGTCGGTGCCGTCAGCCAGACCGTCGAACTCCGCGGCCAGCTCTTCCCAGGTTCGCGGCTGCTCATCGTCGTACGGTTCCCCATCCGGGGCGAGGGCAGCGGGCGGTGCGGTGTCGTCTCCTGAGGTCACGACCCGCGTGGACGGACATACACAGTGCTCTACAAACACTTCCCCTTTGGCGTCGTACTGGCAGCCACACCAGCCAGAGGCGATGTCCCGGCCGGTCACGACGCGATCCGTCCCTTAAAGCGGTCCAGCATCTCGTGCATTGTCGCGCTGATCTGGTCGAGCCGGATGACGTCACAGTCGGGGCAGAAGTACGGCCCCCACGGCGTCCCCGCTGGCTCTCCGCACTCGATGCAAGACTTTCCAGAAGGGGTCGCGCAATTGTGCGCGTAACCGTCTCCGGTCCAGCAGTTCGGATGCGATCGGACGGTCTCCGTCATGCCTCTGATTCTACCGCGCCGAACGGCCCGAATCCCGCGCTGACCAGCACAAAATAGGCGTCGCAGCAATGGATCGGCGACCGGATGAGCGGTAAGATCGGAGTCGTTAGCTCCCCATGAAAAACGGGGCCCGGCGCCCGCCTGGACAGCATCGGCGCCGAACCCCTGACGACTGAATGAGAGTCGCTGTGTTCAGGCTAGACACCCATGCCCCGACCCGCCACAGCCGGACGGGGGTGGCCCGATGACCGACGCACGCTTCCCCGAGCGGTGGCTGATGGACGTCCGAGTCCAGGCCCTCACCGACGCCGGATACCGCCTGTTCGGCAACGCGCTGATGTGGTCCGTGAGCAACCGGACCGACGGCGAGATCACGGACAAGCGCCTGCCGATGATCCCGTACGTCGACACCATGGCCATCCCCGAACTGGTCGAGGCCGGGCTGTGGACCAGGCGCAAGGACAGGTGGCTGATAGCCGACTTCGAGACCACGCAGACCGGAAGCGACGAGCTGGGGCGGCTCGACAGGATGCGGAAGGCCGAGCGGGATAAGAAGTCCCGGCAGCGCGCAGCCAAGGCCGCCGCCACCGACGCTGACCACTCTGTCCCGGGGACAGTCCCGGGGACATTTCGGGGGACAGCACAGGACAGGAAAGGCGAGGAGAGGCTAGGAGAGGAAGTACTACCGGGAGACACACACGAACGAGACAGACCAGCAGACGTGGCTGACCACCCGGCTCCTCGTCCAGACGCTCTTGCTCTTGTCTCCCCCGACCGCTACTCCGGATCAGACTCCGACGAGATCACCGGCCCTTACTTCGCCGAGTTGGAAGAGGAGGAGCGTCAACGCCGTGAGGAGTGGGGCGAGCAGGACGCGGGGTGAGCCGGCGGTCTACTTCTCGTCGGCGACCAGTTCCTCTTGGCGGGAGCACTCGACCTTCGTGACGTCTCTGAGGTCTAGCCCGTGCATCGCGGCCAGGTACACATCCCCATCGTCTGCGAGGCGGGGCCGGTACACGGATCCGTTCGGAAGCTCGATGCGCGGGTCGTCGTGGAGCCAGCGCAGGATCAGGTCGGCCACGTCGTCATCGTCCACAGCGAGGGTGATGAGTCGGGGCTGCTGGTGCTGGTTCATCGCGTCTCCTCTTGGCGGGTTTGCTTTCACTATCACCACGACACTCGACCCCCTGATCCGTGCTCGCTACGCCGTATCTCACCTGATCGGACTAGCGACCCGGTCGGTGAGAGTCCGAGAGGAACCACATGTAAATAGGTGTTGACGTGTCTCCCGGGAGGTGTAATTATGGGTTTACACAACGAGGACGGAGAACACCATGAACGACAAGCACACCCTCCCCACCCTGACCGACACCGAGGCCGCGAAGTACGCCAAGATCGCCCGCCAGATCAAGCGCACCGTCCGCGTCTGGACCGATTCCCGCGGTATGACCGCGACCTCGTTCCAGCAGACCCCCAGCAACGCCCACCTCGCTTTCCACCGCGACGGCACCGTCACCGAGCACCAGTACGAGTCCCAGGCCGAGGTCGCCCGCAACGCCAAGGCCGCGCTGGCCGCGCAGATCGACGCCCACAAGGCGCAGGCGTGACCACCGCCGAACAGGCAACGGAGAGCGTGCTGCGCCACGGCCAGACCAGTGCGGCCCGGGCACTGGCAGACGCAGAGCTGATCGAAGTAGTCCACCGAGTAGCAGCCCAGAGCAACCTGGACATGGACGCCCCCATCCGCGACGGAGAAGCCATCCTCGAACGGGGGCACAGCCGCACCCGGAAAGCGCTCGCTGACCTTGTCGCCATGGCCGTGAACCGGGGCATCCCGTGGCCGGCAGTGGCGCGGCACCCGCTGGCCGCCCGCCCGTGGGAACTGATCCCGATGATCCCCGACCGGGCAGCCCGCGCCGACGCCTACCGCTCCGAGATCCACTATGCAGAGCAGACCGCAGCCGCCCTACGCACGCGACGCGGAGCGTGGCTGGGACAGGTGCTCGACGCGGCCGACGCGCCCACGAAGATCGCTCTCGCCGGTGAACTGGGGTGCTCCCGGCCGACGCTGGACAAGTGGCTCGACAAGGGCGCCGTCGCGGTGTGAGCGGCTCGGTCGCGACGTCGTTGCTTTGGGACTGCTTTGGCGGAACCGACGGGATTCCGGCTCACGACGCCTTCCTCCCGTCCAGCCAGTCCACCCGCGCCAGGGACTCCGCGTGGTGAGCTCGGGACGGGACAGGCCACTCGAGGTGCTGCGCGCACATGCTGGCCGCAGCGAGCCCGTCCCAGCCGTCGTTGGACGGAGAGTCGACGTCAGGCCACAACCGCGCCATCGCCACCGACACGTCGGACTTGTCGGCGTTCCCCCGCCCGGTCGCCCACTTCTTCAGGGTCGCCGGGTTCACGCTCACCACGCGCACGTTCCGACGGTGCAGGGCGTGCACGATCCGCCACCAGCAGCCAGCACGGTCCCACAGGGATCCGCCGGCGACCCGCGCTGTCACGCCCATCTCGATCCCGACCAGCGTCGTGTCGTCGGTCGCGTGCTCGAGGACCCCGGCTGCGATGCGGTAGAGGCGGCGATCCCGGTCGAGCAGGGACTCCGCGCGGCGGCCACTGGACTCAACGATTTCCGCTCGGGCGACGCACTGTGGTTCGGCATGGTCGATGATCCCGACGCCGGTACGGGTCAGGGACAGGTCGATTCCGAGGACTCTCACTGCTCGAACACCACCGTGAGTTCCGCCCCGTCGTAGCTGAGCGACTTGATCCGGCTGCCCGGCATCTCCGAGCACGACAGGGTGTGCCACTGCTCGGCGAGCTGCATCAGCCTGGCCGGGTCCAGGGACTTCTGCTGGTAGGTCCGGTACGTCAGGGTTGCGGAGACGCGGCGGATCTCGTCCCGGTCGATCTGTTCACTCACGACGTCTCCACCGCGCGGACGGGGACACCGTGACGGCGGCACTCGTCCACCAGCAGCCGCTCATAGAACCCGTGACCGGCCAGGGACGCCACGACGAGAGGCGGATGGGACCGTGCGATGGCCTGCACTGCCCGCACCCGCTCCACCACCGTCCCGGACCACAACCGGACCGGCTCCGACCTCAGTTGGCACGGCTTGTGCTCAAGAACCCACTCCGACGCCCACACGCACGCCGGGTCGTGGACGACGGTGATGGGCCGGCCGATCTCACGCCACACCTCCCACAGGGCGCGGCGTAGCGGTCGCGGGTCCCGGGACCCCGGTGACGCGACGACCGCGGTGCGCGGGTTCGGGTCCATCGGCGGTGGGTCCGGGCTGGGGTCCTGCCACGGCCGGGACCACGGCTCGGTGGGGAGAGCGCCACGGAGAGGCTCAGCGAGCGCGGTCACTTGACCACCTCCCCCGCCATGATCCGGTCGTAGATTAGATCTGAAGCTTCTTGTAAAGACGGCAGAGTCTCAGGGTGCCGAGACTTCCTACGAGTTCTCCCCGCGTTCTTGCATGAGAGGCACTGCCTATGCCCATACTTGGTCATCTTGTAACGGTCGATATTCGGCAAAATTAATAAGTGTCCGCGCGAGCATCGGACTTTGTCCGCATGCCGGTTCCGACCATGACGGATTCTGTCTGCGGCATTCTCAAGAGGAGTTCCCCACAGCAAGTTGCTTGCGTGATTGTTCCCTGGATCGCCATCATAGTGTCTAACTTGGCAGCCAGCGGGCCGGGGTCCGCCAAACGCTTCCAGTACCAGGATGTGAACGGCCACCGTCCTGGCTCCGGAGATGTTGACGTGGCTGTAACCAGTTCGGGGGTGGAAGTTTGGCTTAAGGATGACGCCTTTAAAAGTGCGACGACGCCCGGTGTAGTCAACAATCAGACGGGTCTTGCTCCGGACGCGACCATGCGACGAAACCTCGTACTTGTCGTCCCGGACTGTGGTCCGCCACCTCTCTTGCCCACCCTGCGGCGGACGCTGAGAGGAGACAGCTAGTTCCTGCGTTGCCGTCATCGTGCCTCTCCCGATCGCGGCTGAATCGCATCACGGCAGAAAGCGTCGTCGCCACGGTCATGGGAGCGCTCACGCGCCTGGTCGCCCTGATTGCACCGGCACGCGCGAGGACCGAACAGGGAAGCCACGGAAGAGTCAGCCAGCAGGTGCCGGGCGACGTCCTGCATCAGGGCCTTGTTGGCAGCAGGCACCTCGCTCCACGGCACGGCCGAGTCACGGCGGGTCTCGTAGCCGTGGTCCGGGGCCAGACGCTCATAGAGCTCGTGGAAACGGCGGGCCAGGAAGTCAGGAGCAGCGCTTTCGGGGACGTGCTCGGTGGTGGTCAATCGGGTCTCCGTTCAGGTGGGGAGCTGATCGGTCGGGGTGAGGTCGGAGGTGAGCGCGTCCAGGCTGAACTCGCCCTCGGCCGCACCGAGGAGGAAAGCGGCCCACTCCTCGTGGCTGAACCACAGGCGGGGCCCGCGGGACAGGTCCGAGTGCTGCACGTACACGCCCGTCCCGTGACCGTCCGCAGAGACGGCGACACAGCCTCCCGCCGCGCAGTACGAGCTGATGCGTGGCGTCATGACTTCTCCACCTTCGGGGACTTGAACGGATGCTGGTCCTCGTCGACCTCGCGGACGTGGCCGCCGGCGGAACGCTGACGAGCGTCAGGACGGGACAGGAGCTGGGCGGCGCCGATCGTCACCGGGTGCACGACCGGCCAGTCGGCGACGTCCGAGTCGCGCACGTGATCCGGGGTGATCGGCTTGGTGCTCGTCGGCGCCCAGCAGTTCGGGGCGACCTTCACTGCGCGGGGCGTGGACAGGTCCAGGCGGCGGCGCTGGTCATCGGGTGGCTGCATCCGCCAAATGCCGATCGGGTCGTCCTCCGGCGCGGTGGAAGGGGCGGACTCGCGGTCGCCGTAGAACTCCGACATCAGAGGTCACCGCCGCCGGTGGTGGGTGCCCCAGCAGCGCACGGGCGGTAGCGCGGCACCCATCCGGTAGAGGCGTCCACCGTGTAACCCGGAGGCCCGTGTCCCGATGGCAGAGGCCAGAACCGGGCGCTGCCATCGACGGCGTCCCACCCTGTGAGGTGCCCAGTCCGATCGCGGTAGCGCCCGCAATCGGAGCACAACCCGGGTGACGTCTCGACATAGCCTGGCGGGTCTTGGGTGGTGGGTGGCCCGGCAGCGGACCGCCAGAAGTCGACCAGCGGGCACAGCGTCGAGCGGCCGAGGGGCGAGTACGGATCGGTCTGTGTCAGCCACAGCGTCATCCCGTCTGCGAGCGCGTCCCCGGCGGCCCGCAGCGCGGCAGCCTCGGAGCGGAGACGGGCGATGTCCTGCATCAGGTGGTACCCGCAGGCGTCTGCCCCGCCCCCAGCGAGAAGTTCGTCGCACACCTGCCCGTGGCCTTCGTAGCGGCAGCAGCGCTGATCCCAGCCCACCGTCTCGTCGTCCGGTGCGGTGCCTCCTGCCCGGGGACCAGTAGCTGCGAGCAACGCGCGACGGGCTCGCCGGATCACGTCGTCGAGGCTGGTCGAACGACGGGTCTCGAGAGCGTCCGGCGCGTCCAGGTTGTCCAGCCACCGCGCGAACTCGTACACCGGCTCGGCGTCGGCTGTCCCTGCCCGGGGACCAGCAGCCGCGCCGGGTACAGATCCGCACGTGCGGCACGCGCCCATCGCCTGGTTCTCGATCAGAGTCGCGACGACAGGGTGCTCCGGGTCAGCGGGCAGGTACTGACCGAAGGAAGCCTCGGCGCGGTCCACGACCCACCGCCGGACCGACTGACGGCACTCAGGGCAGGGGATGAAGTCGTCGGCGGGCGGTGCGGTTTCGTCTCCTGCGGTCATCGCTGCGCCTCCACCATCTCCTCGACATGGAGCTGCTGGTGAACCGTATCGGCGCCGTGCAGAAGAGTCAGGTCCAGGACGTTGTTGACCAGACTCCAGCCCACATCCAGCACCTCGACCGGTAAACCCCCAGGTGCCGGGTGGCCGTTGACCGCCACAAGCCGATCACCGACCCGCAGGTCGCCTGCCTTGCATATCGTCGTTTCGCTCACGACTCGTCACCGTCCACGTGCTCCGGGCGCTTGTGGCAGCGCGGGCACTCCACGCGCGGCTCACCGAACAGATTCGTCGCGAGGCTGTCCCGGGAACCGTGCGGGTGAGTGCAGGTCTCGCGGATCGCGCGTCGCCATCGGGTCTGCACAACCTGGAACACCTCGCTGGCACCCCACTCGCCTCTCGGCGGCCACGGCGGGGCGCCAGGCGCGGAGACGAGCCGGCGGATGGAATCCATCGTCGGGACCTGCAGGGGCTCCCACTCGACGTCGTTCACTGCTCCTCCTCCCACGGGGACTCAGTGCGGGTGGTCGACACAGTGCGAGACTCGACGCGCAGATCGGTGTAGCCGTCAGCCGACAGGTGCGCCAGAAAGATGTCTAGACCGAACCGGCGGATCAGGTCGTCGTCGTGGAAGCGCGAGTTCCCGTCCGGGTGGGTCCCGGCGACGCGGCGCTCTCGGACCGTCTCGGTGGTGGTGTCTCCTGCCGGCGGAAACCGGTTCGAGGGATGGATCGGGCCCGGGTTGTGCGACCACGGCACCAGCCGACGACACGGAGACTGCCCAGCCTGGACGATGTGCATCCAGTGCGGGCCATCGTGCTCGCGGCCCGTGCCGCAGAGTTCGCACGTGACTCGGAGCCCGCAGTTGCGGCAGGTGCGGGCGCGATGAGCGACTGTTCGGGCGTCTCCTGCGGGAGGGGACGAGACGGCGCGGATCGCGGCCACGATGTCGTCGGACGGAGTGTCCATCGCGAGATTCAGGGCTTCACACACCTTGCCGAGAGCATGGCAGGCCACCACGTCGTTGCCGTCCTGAGCTAGCGGGGTCACGGGGGTCCCGATGAAACGCCAGTTGTGCAGGTCTCGGCGAAGCTGGTCGACCGCTGCCGCCACGTCTTCGCCGAACGCTCCGTCGTGCCACTTCCGGACAAGGTCGACGACGGCACCAGCCGAGACCGCAAGGGCGTCACCGAACGACTCGACGAGCTCGCACGAGATCGGGCCGTGAGGCGGCAGGGCGGGTTCGGCTGCTAAGGCGGCGCGGACCAACGTCGCGGCATGCTGGCGTTGCCCTGCATCGGACCCGCCGTACTCGATGTCATCGAGCGATTCAGGGTTCCGCCGGAAGTAGGTCAGTGCGTCGGCGACCGTCGGCCGGGCGGTGGCGGCGGGTACGGCGGTGGGAGAGGGCATAGAGGTTCCTCCGGGAGAGGGAGAAGAAGTCACGACGAGACCGTCGGGTACTCGTCCCAAGTGCGGCCGTCCAACTCGCGGCCGTCCGCCTTAGGCGTGGCGCCGCCCCACTGCTTGAACAGAAACGGCACCTCGGCCGCGACGCACTGGTCGCGGAGCTGCCGGGCCCATGCGGTGTGCATCGGGCGATGCCCGGGCCCTGACTCGCCGCCGACGATCACCCAATGAAGAACATCAGCGACACGCAGCCGATCCCCAGTCCACGGATGCTCTTCACCCGGCTCGACCCGCCGCATCGTGGCGGCTAAGTCGACGGAGCCGAGCAGCGGCTCACACGACAGGAAGCGGACGGCGGCCGGAGTATTGAGCAGCGCGGGGACCCGGAGATCAGCGCGCTTCTGGTCCTCTACGGAGACGCCCAGCCAGACATTCGGCAGCGGCCAATTCGCCACCTCGCGGTGATGGACCTCGGTCGCGTCGTAGTGCCGCACCTTCAGCCGGACCGACTCCTCAAAAGCCGGACTCGACAGGAGGGAGCGCATGCGAGCGTGGCGTTTCGTAAGGATCTGATACGTGTGCTGCGAGGCCAGAGCCATCGTCGCGAACACCCGCGCGATGAACTCATCCGAGACACCCGCGTGGAACAAGTCCGACATGCTGTTCACGAACACCTTGCGAGGCTTGCGCCACCGCATCGGAAGGTTCAGTGCAGACGGGTGCTCGGTGATTCCGAAACCGGGACCACTGGTCTTCGGGTCGCCGTCGTTCTGATACTTCGCCTTCCCCATGCCCTTGAGTCGCTTAGCCATGGTCATCGCGTAGCAGTTGTCGCAGCCGGGCGAGACACGGTCACATCCGGTGGTCGGATTCCACGTCGCCTCGGTCCATTCGATGCTGGTTGTCATCGCGACTCTCCGGTCAGTTTCAGGGTGCGTTCGACATAGCTCAGATTCTACCGCGGAAGGGCGCCGATTAGGTTGCCTGAGCAGCACAGATCGGCCCTGTAAGCAATGGATCTGTGACCGGATCAGCGGTAAGATGTTGGGTGCGTGCAGAGATGCACCGCTCCCCCATTAAGCGGGCCCCGACGCAGATCTTGGCGGAAGTGCGCCGGAGCCCTCGACGACTCGGAGTCGCCGTGTTTGTGAGGTTATACCCATGCCTGCGCTGCTGCCCAGACTCGACGGTGATGCCGTCATGACAGACGCGCGCTTCCCCGACCGCTGGCTCACCAACCGCCAGATCCTCGGACTCCCCGCCGACGCGTTCCGGCTGTTCGTCATCGCCAACGCATGGGCCGTGTCCAACCGAACCGACGGGCGCATCGACCTGACCGACCTGTCGATGATGCCCGACCCCGCGCACGACTCGGACCGCTCCCTGCTGGTCGAGACCGGGCTGTGGGAGGCGGACACGCGGGGCTACGTGATCGCCGGGTTCGCCAACGTGCAGACCACGGCCGCGCAGCTCGCCGCCGCTGAGCAGAAGCTGGCCGCCGACCGTCTCCGGAAGGCCAAGTCCAAGCCGACCCGTTCGGACGTTCCGCCGGAAGCTCCGTCGGAATTCCGAGCGACTGTGAAGGACAGGCAAGGACCGGCTAGGACAGGAAGAACTACCGGGACCACCACTGACGACGAGTTCGTGGACTTCCCCGACCCCCGCTACCCCGCCGACAACTACGAGACTTGAAGAGGACCAGCCATGACCGACCCCGCGCCTACTCCCCGTCCAGACGCTGTTGTCCCTGAGGTTCGGGTGGACACCACCGCAGCCGACACCGCCGATGTCCGGGACCGCCTGGACTCTCTGAGTGCCCGCGCCTACGAGATTTGGGGTCAGGGGTTGGGCGTGGGTCGTCTCCCGCCCAGACGCAGGTGTCGTTGTCATTTCGGCCAGTTCCCAGTGAGCAGCCAGTGAACGGTCGACGGGACCTCATCGAGCCGGGACTCCGTCACCTCGCCGCTGTTCAGGTACGCCACGACGGCAGCGATCCGGGACTCAGCTTCGTGAAGTCGCCGACTCAGTTGTTCGACCTCGGTTGGCTGACCGGGCATCGGACGCCACTCGCCGTAGATCTTCCGGCTGATCATCCGCTGGACGTAGATCCATCGGGTGCCACAGTCGGGGCAGTCCCAGCGGCGGCCGGACCACGACGACCTGTCCTCGGGGTCCTTCGTCGGCGGAACACATCGGTGGGAGAGCCCCTGAGCGGCGCTGTGCGCGTCTCCCGCCCCTTCGTCCACTCCCGGCTCGCTGTCCCCTCCTCGCCCTTCCTGGGGGCCGGGAACGACGTCTCCCGCGCCGGCCGTCACGCCGCACGCCCCGTCCGCTCCGACTGACCCAGGATCACCCGTGCCGCCTCCATGAGCCGCTGCCGTTCCCTCCCGGACACCGACACGGGCAGAACTTTCCCGCCGCGCCTCGGGTTGGACTGGCATACACACGACTCGTGGGGGCGGTTGCACCACTCGTGGATCAGCTCCGCAACAGCCTCAGCGGCGGGCATCACTTCGCACCGACCGGGGCGACCTTCGTGACCTTCCACGAGGCGCGGTCCACCTCGTCGATCGAGTCGTACGCCTCGTCGGCCGCCAACTCCCAGGCCGTGTCCTCGCTGTCGGCTTCGACCGTGACGACCTTCTCGGTGATCGCCCGCAGCTCCACTCGGTACTTCATCGTTCGCTCTCCTCGTCGTTGGTCTCTGTCCAGTCCCCGTCTCGTCCGCATCCCCCGGTGTGGTGCAGGGGTCGGGGACAAAGCTCGGCCGGGTCGGTGGGGTGTTCTCTCGCGCAGGCGACCCAGATGGCGGGGCGGGCGTCCAGGGCGGTCACGAGAGCTCCACCTCGGCCGCGCGGAACTTCTCCGGGAAGAAGAAGCACCTCGTGCACGTCTTGAAGTTCTCCGGCGCCGGGAACTCCCGGCAGTTGATGCACAACCCCTCCGACGGGCGGAACCGCTCACCGGCCGCCGGGTCCAACAGGCACGCCGGGTGGGTGTCCTCCACCGACGGCAGCCAGCACACCGGGCACGTCACGACGCCACCCGCAACGGCGCGTGCACCAGCCGCCGAACCTCACCCACCGGGACGTCGAACAACACGGCGACCTGCTCCACCGGCAGGCCAGCCCGGAACGACGCCCGGACACGGTCCTCGAGCGCCATCCGCGGCCGGTCCAAGATCCGATCCACCGTGTACACCGTTGTTCGCGTGTGCTCGGCGACCGCCTCCACCGACCAGCCCGCCTGGGTGAGCCGCACGAACAGGTCCTCGCGGTCCCGCCAGTGCAGCGACTCCGCCGGTTCACGGCCCGCGCAGCACGCCTCCCACATCGCCGCACCCGACCGGGGCGACGCCTCGTGCAGCGGCGGAATGGGGGCCAGGCGCCGGCGGATCACGACTCGTCCTGCCACCACGGCGGCATCTCGCCGTGGTCGTTGTAGTAATCCATCAAGGCGGCTCGGTCGGGGCCCGACAGGGCGTCCATCCGCCGCGCAGTCTCGACCCGATCCTGCTCAACTCGTGCGACCGCCGCGGCGATCTCGTCCGAGTCCGGAGGCGACCACCCGGCGGCCAGCAACGCGCCGACAATCTTCCGGGCCAACGCCGCGTCGTTGATCTCCTGCCACGCGGCCAGCGGAGGCAGCCCGTTCGCTTCACGGACCCGCAGGCGGTCGCGGACCTCGATCAGCACGCGCGCCGATTCCTCCGCCACAGCCATGACGTCCCGCTTAGCGGCGTAGCTACACGCGGCCAAGAACTCGATCGAGTCGCCGGCGCTCATGCCGCACCAGCCTTCCGCCGGTCCCCACCGCGGAGAACGACCCGCTGAGCCATCTCCCGAAGTCGGGAGGAAACGCGCTCTCCGAGAGCGCTCGCGAGGTCTTTCGGCGGCACGTTGGACGTGATCAGGGTGGGCTGTTCGTGCTCGTACCGGTGGTTGATCAGCCGATAGTTGATCTCCTCGTTCCACTCCGAGCCCTTCGCGGCGCCTAGGTCGTCCAAGACCAGCACGCCGCAGCGGAGGAACGGCTCGAACTCGACCTCAGAGTCAACCCGGTGTCGGGGTCGGAGCCGCCCGTACAGGTCTGCTGCGGTGATCGCCTCCCATGAACACGAGAGCCCCGACGAGGTCAGAGCTCGGATGGCGCCGTAGGCGGTGTGGGTCTTCCCGGTGCCTGTGCTCCCGATCAGCAGCAACGACGGCCCGCGGCTGATCCGAGGCACCATCGCTCCCCTGGACAGACCGGCCGCGACCAGCGACCGGACCCACTCTTGCGCGTCTGGGTGGTCAAGCACCGCGCCCCGGTAGTGAGCCGGGATCCGGTCCCAGGACCGTCGGCCGGCGTCGATCGACTGCTCGCGCTGGAACGGGTCAGGGGCGTCGGTCGCGGCCAGGAATGCGCCGGTGATCGTCGGGTCGGTTGTCATCAGAACTCCTGGTCGTAGACGGAGTCGTCGGTCGGGTTCTGCCACGCCCGGTAGCCGCCGGAGGCGAGACGCAGCGCGGGGCGGGCCTGGGGCTGTTGGCGTCGGTACTCGACGGCGTTGATCAGCCAGCGGGAGAAGGCGCCGTTCCAGCTCGCAGCGCGACGGTCCTTCTCTTCGGCGTGGGCGGTGAACAGCTGGCGTTGGGCGTTGAGGTCCAGGCTGTGCTCGGCGGCGTAGGCCCGGTGCTTGTCGGTCGGTTGCCACGACGCGGGGAGCCGTATCTCGGGGCGCTTGCGCCCAGAAGAAGACGGAGTCTTCTTCTGTTCTTTCTCTTCTTCTCCTTCTCCTTCTCCTTCTGGCATCGGTCGGCCATCCGGGTGCCACAGGTCGGCCACACCAGTTGCCATGCCGCTTGCTTCACCGTTGCTATGGCACTTGCTATGACTGTTGCCATCACCTTTGACATCACTGTTGCCAGACCATCGGCTAGCCGCGCCGCGTCGCCCTGCCTCACGTCGCGCATCCCGCAGTGACTTCGCCTCACCAGCCGAACGCTGGTGTTCGAGGTAGTCGTGCACCACCGCCATCCCGGCCATCGGCTGCGGGCAGCGGTCACAGCCGTGACCCAGTTCGTGCCACAAACCAGCATCGATGAGGAGCTTCGCTACGGCGCGCTTCACGCCGGCCTGGCGGAGCAGCGGAGGCAACGGGAACGCGCCGTCGGTGAGGTTCCGCCCGCAGTAGCAGAGCGACACGACATAGGCCCAACTAGCGGCCGGGTCGTCGATCATGGCGAGCTTCGGGTTGTCCGGAAGGTCGACTGCGAGCCGGATGAACTCGCGGTAGTCGGCGGGCATGCTGCGGGCCATCAGCCAAGCTCCCCTGACTTGAAGCGGGGAGGCCGCGCCGCTCTGTGTGGCGGCACCGCCTGACTTGCTGGGCGCGTTGTCCTAGTGCCGGGGAGCGTGGCCATCGCAGACCCTCCAATCGGGGAAAAGGGGTGGAAGAACAGGTCAGGACTGATACGCCGGTGTGGCGGTCTCGCACCGCTGGCAGTGCCGCACCTCGCCCGCGGGGTCACGGCCTGGAGGGATACGGCGCCCGCAGCGAGTCCGCCGGGCCTTGATCCAAGTCGTGTACGCGCCACCGATGGCGTGAGCGACGGACCAGCCATCGGCCTCGATCCAGACGACGTCGGTGTCCTCGACAGCAGCAGTGGCCATCCCGCCGTGGTCCGGTTCCACGACCTCCCGCTCGTTCACTGAGACACCTCGCCGGAAACGTCGCAGGCCCGCTGCGCCTCCTCGGCGACCCACTGTTCCCGCACCCCTACCAGTCGTTTCACGAACTGCTCGACCTCGTCGTAGATGTAGGACTGCATGTCCCCGTGGGGGTCTAGCCACGGCTGGCCGTCCACCTGGAACCACTCCAACGCCTCGTGGATCGCCTCACCAACGGCAAGGTGGGCGTAGTGGTTCAACCAGTCGCGCTCGTCCAGGCGACGGATCTCGGAGGTCATGTACTGCATCCCCGGGTGGTCGCCAGCCGACCAGTTGCCGGTGAAAGTCGCTCCCGGGGTCTGCGCGTCGTCTAGGCGCTCTCCGGTCAGCTCCTCCGGGGTGAACCGGCGGGCCTCCTCAGCGCGGCTGTAGCGCAGCTGGAACGAGCATCGGGCAGCGACATCACGAGCGAGATCAGCGTTGTCCTCTGCGATCGAGTCGAGCTTGACCCAGTTCTCGGTGTCCGTCACGAGTCGTCTCCTTCGTCCTCGTCGGTGTCGCGCGGGGCAGGAGGCGGGAGGGTGGACGGGTGGACGCGCCCCATCCACACCCCGTCTGTGAATAGCGCCGAGCTCGAGCTGCAGCCCGGGTAGCGCTCCCCGACGACCTGCCACGAATCCATGTCCGAGTTCGGGTTCCGGCGGGGGCCAGCGATGATGCGGCCCCAGATGGTGCGGTCGCGACCGTCGCCGTATAGGCCGGACCGGAACCAGACGCGGGAACCGACCCGCAGCGTTGAATCAGTGATTCCATCAATGGCCAACAGTGATTTCATCGCTGTATCGCTCACATCGGACCCCTGCTGTAGTGGTGCGACGTGAACGCGCGGACGTCGTCGCGCAGATCGGCGGGCAGGTCCTCAATAGGGACGCCGACGTCGTGGAGAGCCTGGGCGGCGTCCTCTCGGTACTGCTCCGGGACAGACCGCAGGATCCAGTCCAGAGCGGACGCCGCACGGTCGCTCTCAGGCTGGCAGTGCTCGCAGTGCGGGTCGCTACTCACGACTCCTCCTCGCTCGTCGGTGTCGCGCGGGTTCGGAGGGAACCAAGCCCCCGCAAAGTTGGCGCCGGCCAAAACGTCAGCCGGGTCGTCAGAGGCACGGAGGACAGCCCAGATGGGGTCGGAGGTCATCGCCGCACCTGCGCGTTCAGTTGCTCGGCCCACGCCTGTGCCTGGCCCTCGAGGTCCAGCAAGTCAGACATGAACTCGCGGCCGTAGAGCGTCTTGAAGGCGCGGGAGTCGAGGACCGTCACGCCGTCGTCCGCGACCAGCTCGATCCCGACGTCCCACTGCTGCGGGTCGCGGTCGCTCTGCCGGGAGAACGACTGCCAGCGCGCCGTCTCCCGGACCTTCCGTTTGTCGGCCTCCGCCTGCTCGGTGGTCCTGCGCTCGACCCACGTGACCAGACGGTCGGACCAGGACTCACCGTGCTTCGCTGCCTGGCGGGCAGGACGGTTCTGAACCGCGACCACCACGAGCCACACCAAGGCGACGAGGAGGATCAGCACGGCGAGACCGACGATCGCTCCGGCGGGGGTGCGCATCAGCCACCCGCCGTCTGCAACTTGCGGAGCAGTTCCTCATTGGCGCGGCGGGACAGGTCCGCCAACTGCTGCGGGGTCAGCTTCGTCAGGTCGCTGCTAGCCGGCGCCGGTGAGACGCCCTGCGCGCCCTGACCGCCCGCGATGGGGCTGGTGGACACCCCCGACGTTCCGGTGCCGCCACAGCGGATCTGGGCGCCGTCCAGGCCGATGAGGCACATCGGCTCTGACAGGTCCCCGCGGCCGGTGATGCGGTAGACGAGGTTCTGGGGCCGACCGAGGGTCGCGACGAACGTGTCCGATCCGGTTGGGGCGAGCTCGGACAGGTCCGCGCCCGGGTTCGTGACGAACACGTCCCCGAACGTGGCCCGCAGGTTGTCGGTGATCGCGGTCGGGGACTGCCACACAGGGTGGGCGTCGGTGCCGAGCCTGTGGATGACGACCTTGTTCAGGGCGCCGACGTTGTGGGCGTCGACAGAGGAGATCGCGGAGATGGCGGTCGCTGAGCCCCGGCCCGACAGTGGCGTCACGAAGTCCGGCCCGTCCGGTCCTCCCAGGACGAACTCCGACGACGCCGCCGAGTTGATGGAGTCGGCCTCGTCGGGCAGCTCCCATCCGACCCGGCCGAACACGTAGTCGAAGTAGGAGCCCATCGCCTCGGTGCTGGCTCGCTGCTCAGCGGCCAGCGACAGCGGGTAGGTGGGGCCGGGGATGACGCGCCCGTCCGCGGTCCGCCCGTCACCGGAGATGGTCAGCTCCCCGGTCTTGCCGTTGTAGAGCGCCACGCCGGCGGGCTTCTCGGTGACAACCCAGAACCCGTCCTGCTCCACCAGCGGCACCACGACGTAAGGCGTCCCGGTGGGGTCGCACCAGCCGTAGGCGTCGTCGTAGGACCAGTTCACCCACCGCTGCTCGGTGTTGATGGCCCGTTCCAGGGAGTGCCCGAACACGCCGTCGAGGCGCCGGTCGGCCTCCGGGGTGAAGTCGCACGTCGACGGGTCCAAGCGCCCGGAGGTCGTGGACTTCTGTTCCAGCAGGGTCTGGTAGCCGGAGAACACGCCGCGCTGCTCGACCAGCGTGGAGAACGTGCCGTCCTCGGGGACGTACATGGTGGTCTGGGTGTCACCGGGTACATCACCGAGGTTCGACCGCACCTGCGCCTGGCTGACCGTGAACGGTGGCCGGACCGCCTGCTTCGGCAGCGGGTCGTCGGTGACCTCCACGGTCTGCGCGTAGTAGCTGGCCTGGATGTAGTTGTAGGCGAAGAACCAGCCCACGCACCCGACCAGACCGGCTACCGCCACGAGCGCGAGCGGGCCGCCGAGTCCGTTGCCTTCGTCCATGCACCAGATCGCGGCCAGGGCGATGAGGATGACGAGGACGACGGGCACGAACCAGAACCAGTTGAGGCGGAAGAACCACCACAGCTGGGTGCTGTAGTACGGGGCGAGCAGGAAGAAGGCGGCGACCACGACGACGGTCGCGGCCAGCCCTCCGATCGGTGCCTTCACAGCGTTCCTCCGGTGAGTTCGAGTTGGCTGGCCGGTGCGTCCTCGGCCGCGTAGTCGACAGGCTCGGAACCGCCCAACCGCCTATGCAGGTCCGCAATCCCCTTAGCTGTCACCCGGATCTGCGGGGTCGCGGTCTGCCGCACCCCGTCCGGGTCCGTGAAGTAGCGGGCGCGCTCGGCGACGCGGTCCAGGTCGACGTGGCGCTGGTAGGCGTGCCAGCGCCTGTCGCCGCCCTTGTGGATCCACTTCAGCTCGGCCAGGAGGTCGAACAGGCGCTTCCGGCCCAGCCCGCCGGCGCCTCGGATCACGGGGTCGCGGTCCAGGATCTTCGCGGCGTCCGCCACCGAGTAGTCGCCCTCAGCGGAAGCCAGCTCGGTCCAGGAGTGGGCGGCGGGCTTCAGGGCGGCGTTCTCGACGGCGAGACGTTCCGCTTCCTCGGCCTTGTCGGCGGCTAGGCGGAGAGCCTCAGCGAACGTGGACGGGACCTCCGGCTGACGCTGGGCGGGGACGTACCGGCCGGTGCGACGGATCTCGGCCAGGATCGCCTTGACTCGCTTCTTCAGGAGCTTCGCCTCGGGCTTGGACGAGCGGAAGATCAGCTCCCAGATGCCGTCCTCGTAGATGACGGTCATCGGCTGCGGCCCGCCAGGGGTGTGCAGGATCTGCACGCCCTTCTCGTCGTCGTCCAGGAGTCGAGTCGCTGCCCGCCCACTGCTGTAGTCCATGGCGCGGCCGAAGTCCTCGGCGACGACGAACGGGGTCTCGTCGGAGAGCTGGCCGAAACGCAGGTTCGATCCGAGAGCGTCGAACGGGCTCGTCGTGATCGCGGCAGAGTTAGTGCCGCCGGTGGGGAACGCGAGGCGCCCGGCGGTGTCGGTCATGAGTGGTCGCCTCCTGAGCAGACCTCGGAGTAGGCAGAGCCATAAGCGGTGCCGTTAGGGCGGACCAGCACGGCGCGGGAGCAGCGGGAGCAGGTCCAGCGACGCATCGAAGACATCGCGGCCGGCGGGTCGGTGCTGACGTCGTGACCGTTCACGTCCACCACGACACGGGCGACCGGAGCGGGGATGGCGGTCACGACTGCTCGCCGCCGTCCAGCTCGTCGGCTCGGCGCAGCATCCGGTCGTGCGCGTCCTTGATGACGGGCCACCACGCACCGGTCTCGTCGTACGGCCGGATCAGCTCGGCGGCGAAACGGCGGAGCTCGGCGGCCACGACCGGGAGTGCGATCTCGCGCACAACACGCACGTCTACGTCCGACATGTCTGCGCGGGCGTCCACGTCAGTGATCGTGTGCAGGACGTTCAGCGCGGCATGCGGGATCTCCAGCTCAGTCATCACGCCTCCTCCCAGCGCCGGTTCACGTACTCCGCGAACGCCACCGAACGAGGCTCACGGGAATCCACCGCGTAGAACGGGTCAGCCGGGCCGCCACGCAGCGGAGCCGACAGGTCCGGGCGGACACGGGCCAGCACCAGGGACGCGGCCTGGCCCCAGCGGAAGCGGTCGAGGGACAGCCACACGCGGTTCGTCTCCGTCCAGAACTCGGAAACAGTCATGGAAGGCATCAGGCACCGCCGTCCAGCTCATCGGCGCGGGCGAACAGGTCTCGAAGGACCAGCTCCACGCCCTCCCGCTTGTAGGCGCTACTCGACTCGACGGACCGGCCCACGCCACTCGGGCGGTAGCGGTCGTCGGCCAGACGAGCGAGGCGACGCAGTTCGGCGGCCACGACCGGTGCCGCAATGGAGCGGGCGTCAGCGAACATGTCCGCGTCCTCGTCCTCGTGGAACGCCACGGCAGCGTCGAGGGCGTTGAGCGCAGCGGACGGAATTGCCAGTTCAGCCGAGTTGGCGCCGGTGCCGATCGAGTTCTTGCTCATCACGCACCGCCGGGGAGGTCGGCGACGTGCTCGTGCTGGATCGGGAGGTCGTCACCGACAGGGGCGGGGGTGTTCGCGCGGATCGCGTCCATCACCCAGGCGGGAGCGTTCTTGAAGTCGGAGCCCGTCGTCCACCGGTAGTCGAATCCAACGTCGCTGGTCGACACCGCACCGGACTTCAGCCGGCGGCCGCCGGTAGCCGTCGCGCTCGTCACGACCCACTCCGGGACGGTCTCCCTCGACTGGAACGTGATCGTCAGCGTCTCCGGGGAGAACACAGTCGAGCCGTACCGCTTCACCATGTCCGGGATCTCCCCCGGGGCGAGGTTCAGTAGCACCGTCACCTCGCGGTGCACGATCGAGCGCTTCATCGGGACTCTCCGTTCTCCAAGCAACGAATGCCTCGTTGCGCACTTCGTTTCACTGGCGCTTCGCCACCGATCGTATTACGATCGAAGCATGACGGCAAGCGTGGAGCGCGTTGGTAAGGGTCGGAGCGCTGGTCACCCCGTATCGTGCGGAGACGTGGCTGGGGAGCGAGCGCGAGGCGTACGGACAATTCGCCTGGAAGACGACGTGTGGCGGGACTTGGGCATCGCCGCCCAGAACGTCGGGATGGAGAGGTCGGCACTGATCCGGCAACTCGTCCGCTGGTACGTCGGCGTGCCCGGCGCCCAACTCCCGCCACGCCCCAGCGACCACGAGGGCTGACCTCGTGGATCACGGACTGTGCAAGACCCACGAGGCGTACGGGCTGGACTGTGACGACTTCGAGCGACTCAGAGCGCGGGCCGGGGACGCGTGCGAAATCTGCCGGACTCCTGCTGTCGAGGATCCCCGATGGCCATGCCTGCATATCGATCACGACAAACACGGCGTTCGAGGATTGCTGGACTCCGACTGCAACACCCGCCTCGGCCGTTGCGAGGCGACCGGCAGGCGGCACGAAAAGTTTGTCCTTGACGATCGGCAACGGGCGTACCTCGCAAACCCGTTTTGGAAGCTCCCCGAATCGCTGCTGTCGGCACAGCGGAAGGCGGACCATGCGGCGCGCAAGGCCGCCGCTCTGGCCGAACTGGCGTTGGCGACCAGCAACTATCAGCCCAGCAACCGGCCGGTGCCCGACGAGTACCGGCCCTTGGTCGAGGCGGCCCTTGAGCTGGGCGTGCGGCAGTCTCAGATCGTCAAGGCCACCCCGTTGTCTCTGGCCTGGGTGCAGAAAGTCGCGTTCGCGTGTAGATCGCATGGCTAGAACGGCGGTTCGTCGTCCTGACCTGCTTTTCCGGCAGGCGGGGTCCCCCACGGGTCGTCGTCTGCTCCCACCACTGGCCCCGTAGGCCGTGGAGTCCCGAACCCGCCCCCGGACGTCGACCGCGACACCTTGTTCACCGCGGCGGTCGCCCTACCGAGGTCCGGCCCGCACGAGTCCAACTCCAGGACGGTCGCCGACCTCTTGCCGCCGCCGTTCTTGTCGTCCCACTCGTCGGTCTTCAGCCGGCCGACCACGTTGACCGTGGCCCCCTTACGGAGGGACTCGCTGATGTTCTCGGCGAGCTGGTCCCAGGCGGTGGCTTTCAGGTAGCAGCTGGCTCCGTCCTCCCACTCCTGGCTGCTCTTGTTGAACTTCCGCGAGTTGAACGCGATCCGGAACTCGCATACCGCTTTCCCTGCGGCGGTGAACCGGACCGTGGGGTCCTCGACGAGGTTCCCGGTACCGGACATGGACGGCAGGCTCATGCGGCCTTCCTTTCGATCGGTGTAGCGCCCAGCTCGATCTGGCGGGCGCAAGGCTCAGACGGGAGCCAGCGGTTCAGGTCCGGGGACACCCACTGCTGGCGTCCGGTTCCGCGCCACCGCAGCACCGGCCACGCGGCGGGGTCCTGCGCGCGGGGCACCAGGAACCCGTCCGAGTAGGAGCGGCCGTCCCGGTTCTCGTGCACGCGGCGATGACACTTGTGGTGCAGGGCGATCAGGTTGTCGACCTCGTCCAGGCCGCCCTGAGCGCGCAGCTTCCGGTGGTGGCACTCCCACCGGCACCCGTCCTCGATGGGGCAGCCGCACAGGTCGCAGCAGTAGTCAGCGCGGACGAGGACCAGGGCACGGATCGGCGGGGGGATGCTGCGGGCTCGTCGTGGCTTCGGGACACGGTTGGCGGCCAGCTTCACCTCGGGCGGCTGGGGTGCGAACCCAGTGCGCTTCAGCGGCGACTTCCGCAGCGGCTGGGCGCCCTCGGACAGGCTGGTGCCGGCGAGTCGTTTCTTCGCCCGCAGAGGCTGCTTCCTCGGCGGCATCGGCTTGCGGGACAGGCTCACGCGACCACCGCCCACACGGCGACACAGGCGGCCAGCAGCGCTACGACGAGCACCAGGTAAAGAGCGGCCTGGAGGCGAGCGACGGAATGCTCGAGCGCTTTGATGCGCCGCTCCCCGTCGTCGCATCGTGCAGACAGGGCACCCGCCTTGGCGTAGCTGCCGTGGGTCAGCTTCTTCACGATGTCGATCCGGCTGTGCGCGAACGCGAGCTGGTGGTCGATCCGGTGTTCCCAGGACTCGAAGTTCTCGCCGACCTCCAGGTCACGGGTCATGAGCCCACCCCCGACAGCTGCCCGGAGTACATGGACCGCACCGACGCCCCCACCGACTGGAACGCGCGCAGCTTCGCCTCCAACGACTTCGCGGTGCGCTCCGCGTGCTTGAACGCGAGCTCGGCGACGTCCATCTCGTCCCGCTCCGTCTTCGTGGCGAGCTCGGCCCGGTACTTCTTCTCGTACTGTGGGCCCTCAGCGGCCAGATAGGCGGCAGCGAACGCGCGGTCGTAGGCGCGTACCGCCTCCCGCGCTTTCGCCTCGGCGTTCGACACCACGTGGACTCCACGGGCGATGTCATTCGCGGTGTCCCTGATCGACCGCTCGATGTCGACGGGGTTGAGAACCTCGGTCATGACGAGGCCGCCGGTTCGGGGAACTCGATCTGCCCCTTGTCCCACGCCGCGATGAACGCCCGGACCGGCTTCGGGTCCGTCTCCTTCGTGATGTCCGTCTGCGTGCGGGACAAGTACTCGGCGGCGACCGTCTCGATGGGGATCTTCGCGGCCTTCGCTCGGTTCGCCAGGACCACCCGGGCGGCAGCGACCGTGTCCGCCGGCGGCTGTTTCGTCTCCCGCTGCGGCGGGGGCTGCCCGCTGCCGATCGCGCGTTCGTAGGTCTCAGCGTCGGGGTCGGTGTCTGAAGTCGGCAGACAGAGCGCCTGGAGGAGAGCAATCCGGTAAGCGACACTCATCGCCTTGGGCGCGCCCTTGTCGCCGAAGTCCATCGACTCGCCGGGCGTCACCGCGTCGATGGAGTCCCCCGCGGGCCCGAAGAACCGGTAGCGCACCGTCACCGTGCACTCGCGGGACGGTTTCCCATTGGACGTCTGCACATCCCGGTAGTTCACCGACTCGAGCACGGGCATCGGCACCACCTGGTGCTTCCGAAAGATGGGGCCGACAGCGTTCACGACCGCGTCGATGCCGCGAAACGCGTACTGCTGCTGCTGGTTGCGATCGTTCTTTGCAACGGCTCGTACGTCTTCCATGACCGCCGCCATGGCTTCAACCACAGTGGGCTTCGTGTCCGTCATCGCCCTGTCCTCTCGCGAAAGGTGCGGCGCCGATCACGGGCGCATTGCCGACAGACTCGAGCGGTGCCGCTCCAACGGAAGCTGCCTTCGACGTAGGCATGACCGTTCTTGCACTCTGTCCGAGAAGCCAGCGACCGGCCGCCAGATCGAGTTCGCCGGTTCTTCTCCCCTCGACGTGCGTTCTCTTCGCGCGTCACTGGCTCTAGGTGCGAAGGGTTGCAGCAGATGCGGTTAGAACAGAGGTGGTCGATCGTCAGGCCATCGGGAATGGGGCCGACGGATATCTCGTAGGCAACCCGATGGGCGTAGATCCCCGGGCCGCACGTGCCGTAACCCGAACCAACTCGTCCTGCTAGCCACGGCCAACAGGCATCTGAGTCGCCGGTCCCGACCTTGGACCAGAACGGGGCCCGCACATACCTCATAGGCTGGCTGGCGGTCTGCTGTGTGTTCCGGTCGCCCTTCCTGACCGCCCGGACGTCCTCCATGACGGCGGCGAGAGCGGCGGCGATGGTCGGCTTGTCAGCCACGCGCCACCTCCCGGGCGTTCCGGACCCGGGTGCTGCACGACCAGTTCTGCGCGATCGGGTAGCGGAGGTGGCAGTGCACGCACACCGTCCACCTGGACGTCCGGACACCGGGGGCGCCCGAGTTCGCCTCGGTTACGGCGTAGGCGGGGTCCGGTTCGTGGGGGAACGACGCCGGGTCGAGAACGGTCGTCGGGGCGACCGGTGGATCAGGTGGAGCGAAGACCATGAGGGTGGGGGTCCCTTCGTTGGGGCCGTGGGGAGGCGGCCAGGGGCGGAAAGAGCGGTCAGGAAGGAACCCCGAAAATGGGGCGTTCCCCCGGCGGCGGGGATGGCTTGGGTTTCGCGGTGTTCCTGGCCGCCGGGGGAACGGAGGCCCACGACGACGGGCGCGTTATGGGCGCCGGACATCACCTGGTCGTCGTGGAGTTTCTGGACGCGTCTCGCCTCGCGCCATAGGTCCATCAGAAGCCCGCCGTAGCCCGCTCGAAAATGAGGCCGAACACGGATAGACCCCGGTCGGCTGCCTCGCGGGCTGAGCCAGGCTCGTCAGGAGTCATCGCGGACGACCTCTTCGTCTTCCACCCCGTGCAGGCGGCGAGCCTCACGCCACAGGTCCTTCAGGACTGCCTTCGCGACCAGCCGGAGAGCGCGGGCGTGCTGGTGCCCGGCAGAGATCAGGCTCCCGGGAAGCGCCGGTTTGCCTGCCGGTCCGCACCGCTTGCACTCGACCTGGTGAACAGCGTCTGCGTACTTGGCGCGGCCCTCGTCGTAGACCTCGCGGTACGGGCCCCCCGCCTTGACGATCGAGACGGCGACAAGGTGGGCGCGCATCTTCGCGTCGGCGGACCAGTTCGCTCGCTGGCCACGAGCACGGGAGGCGGCGACCCCAGCGTCGCTGCGTTGGAGATCGGATGGAGCTTGACTGGGGCCGCCGCCGGTAGAGACTCCGCTCGCGCTCCGAACCTGGGCGTCGTACGTGGTAGGGCGAGCGGAGAGAACGTGGTAGCCCGCGTAGGCCCACAGCTCTGAGACTGTGCGCGGGCGCTGGTGAAGGTCGTTCCAGTACGGGTCGCCGATCGACGCGAGCAGCCGGGCGGCCTGCTTCTCCCCGACCCCGCGGGCCTGCTTCACCCACGGCCCGAGTGGGTGCTGCCGGAGCTGCCGCTTCAGGTTTAGCTCGGCGTCGTGCTCTGCTTTCGCCAGCGCAGCCACGAGAGCATCCAACCGCTTCACGTCGGGGTGGTCCAAGGTCAGACCGAACCCGCGTTCTTCGCCGTCCGCGTCCGCCTCATCGCGAGTGAGCTGGCGCAGCCGGTTCTCGTTCGCGATCCGGACCCTCTCCAGGTCGTCCAGGACGTCGGCCGCGAGAGCTAACAGGGGGTCCGCCAGCACCGGCGGTAACGGTTTGGGCTCCAAGCCCGTCCTGGCCGGTGCTGGCGGAGTTTGATCCTCACTCGACGCTGCATGCGTGGCAGCCGGTGGCTTTCTGGTCGAGTGAGAAGACTGCTCCACGGCAGCGGCGCAAGCCTGGTCGCCGCTCAATGATTGGCTGCCGTGGATGTTGGGGTCCCCGCTGGCGCAAATGTGTTGGGTATCGACATCAAACTGGCCAGCGGGGAGGTGGGGCTGCACCGACGTCCAGGAGGTGGGGTCCGGGCGATCAATGGTCGGTGCAGAGTCTTGGGTGGAGGTCATGCCGCCCTGCCGAGGGCGTCGTCAAGATCGTGCGCGGGAAGATCGGCGACCGTTCCGACGCCGTTGCGCTGCATCCGTTCCGCTAGCTCACGGAACTGGACGGCACGCGCTGCGTTCTGCCGGGCGTGCTCCTCGCGGATGGTGGCCGCGTACTCCAGGTCAGACACCGTGCACTCACCGAGGAACTTCCAGTCGGACTGATCCGGCCCGACGGCGATCCGGTCCCGCAGCATCCGCCGCCACGTGTCGCGGATGCCCGCGACCTTGCTGGACCCCCGGGCGGCGGGACGATCATGGCGCTCGCTTCTTGTATGGCCGTCCGGGGTGATCGGGGACCGGGTCAGCGACACGACGTTCCGCACGACAATCGGGAGCGCCTGCGCCAACGCTTCGGCGCGCTGCTTCGGACCGATACGTCGAGCGACCTCGTCGGCCAACTGGACCGGGTCAGGGGTGGTGCTGCTCTCTGCGACTTCCCGGATCAGTGCGCGCAGATTGAACTCGTCAGTCATTAGAGACCACTCCGATCGAACGGGCGAGACGCCCGTGGAACTGTCAGTCGGGGCCGATAGTGAGACCTGAGCGAAAGGCGCTTGGGGAGGTGAGCGCGATACGTCGATTCTATCGCAGTGGACTGCGCCTGAGCTGCGATAACCGGGACTGGATCTAGTGGATCGACAGCCGGATCAGCGGTAGGATGGAGGCCGTACGCTCCCCCAATAAAACGGGCCCCGGCGCGCTCCTTGGACAGTTCGCGCCGAGACCCTGACGACTTCAACGGAGTCGCTGTGAAAAGGCTAGCAAGCCCATGCCCGTATGCGCCCTGCCAGACGTGGGTGATCTCGTGACCGACGCGAGATTCCCGGACCGCTGGCTCCACGACCTGCGCGTGCAGACTCTCCCCCACCACGCGTTCCGGCTGTTCGTCATCGCCCTGACCTGGTCCGCCAGCAACCGCACCGACGGCGAGATCGACCGGCAGCACCTGCGCCTGCTCCCCTGCTCGGCAGGACAGGACAGCGTCGACGTCCTCGTGCGGGCGAAGCTGTGGACCGAGCGAACCACCGGCTACACCATCGCGGACTTCCAAACGACGCAGACCAGCGCCGCACAGCTCGCCGCCTACGAGCGGAAGACCTTCCAGGACCGGGAGCGGCAGGCCCGGAAGCGAGCCCGCGATAGGGGCGAGTCCGATAGACCCCGGCGTGACAGTCTCCGTGACGTCGCCGCTACGAGTAAGGACAGGACAGAGACAGGAGAGGCTAGGAGTAGGACGAGTAGTGAGAGGTCTAGTACCGACCACTACTCCGGTAGCGACGCCGACTCCCTCTACCCCAGCTCCGGGATCTCCGACGACGACTGGGACAGCGAGTGGGCGCACGAAGCCTCGTGACATCAGGCCGCCCCCTCTTCCTGGCGCCCTTGCTTTTCGGCCTGCATCTCTCGTGCCTGCCCGTCGAGGTCGAGCATCTGCAGCACCTCCCACACCTGGGCGGGACTGTCCGACCCCAGGTCGATGCGGTGCAGCGCCCCCAGCACGGCTTGGCGTTCCACGTCGTGCGGGAGTTCCCCGGTGAGGGACACGTTGGCTGCGTCGATCCCCGACCCGGACCCGCTCACGACGCGTCCTCATCGCAGTCGCACAACACATCCGCGTCGTCGAACTGCCAGATCGCGCACGACAGCGGGTGCTCCTCCACGGGCTCGTCGTCGAGCAGCCACGACCGGGCCGCGTCGAGCGTGGAACCGTCGGGTGACCAGAGCGCGGTCATGCTGTCCTCCTTCTCAGCGCCTCGGTCTGCGGCCTCACGTACCCGGGCCGCCACTTCGCGGGTGTGGGGTCCACCGGCAGGCATGGGCGGGCGATCTCCCGCTGCAAGTGCCGCGGGCACAGGTCCTCACCGGGCCGGGGTTCGTCGTCGCAGTGCAAGCACGTGTTCACGACGCCACCGCCAGCCGGGACCGGTTCACAGACCGCATCGATATCCCGCCGCGGATCCCGTACCGCTCCCCCAGCTGCACGCCCTCCGACAAGCACGGCGCCTTGTACGGGCAGCCCCCGCAGATGCGTTGCGCGATAAGGACGGCGTCGTTGTCGCCAACCAGCGGGAACCACGCGTCCGGATCGGTGGACCGGCAGGGCGCGGAATCGTGCCAATCGGGGCGCCGCCACTCGGCGAGCTCCACCACGCCGGCGGGCGGCTCGAGGTGCGCCAAGTTCACGGTGCTGGCACACGTTCGGGAGCAGAACCGTCGGGACAGGAACCGACCGTGCTTCTCCCCGTCCCGACGTTCGATAAGGTCATTGCAGGTGGCGTTCGCGCACCGGCGGACGTCAGCGGGGGTCACGGGGTGCCTTCCTCGTCGTCGAAGCGGATGGAGATCCCCGGCCCGAGCGGTCCACCGCGGGCGACACGGGCCGCGTCACGAGGAGCAACACCAGCCCTGACTAGACGGGCCAGCCGGCAGGCGACCTCGACCTCCGCGCGGGAAAACACCCGCTGCGAGCCGGACCCGATCGCAGGGACGTCAGGAGACAGGTAGCCAGCGCGCACGTAATGGTCAGCCATCCGGTACGTGAGTCCGGAGGCGTCGACCATCTGGACGTGCGTGAATCGCTCGGTGCTGACCGACACCTCGCAGCGAGTGCACCGGCGCGCAGGCCAGCGGGTCACTCCCCATCCACTCGGCGCGGGCTGGCCGCAGTAGGCCCAGCCGTCGGAGCTCACCGCGTGCTCGAGCGGGGTCTTCCCGCGTCTCGGCGCGGCGGTGACTCGCCACGCGTAGGCGAGTGCGAGTGCGGTCGTCACTGGGACTCCTCGATTTCGAGCATCGCGTCGGCGGCCCACGCCAGCGCCACGTACGCGGCAGCCAGCGTGGTGAGCGCGCCACACAGGGCGGCCAGGACGACGGTTCGTGCGGTCTTCACTCGTCACTCCCGAGCGGGTCGATGAGCAGGACGCGGCGCCAGCCCTCCACGGGGACGCTGAAGATCAGCGCGGCGGGGTCGTCGCACACCCACCCCGACGGGTCACTGGTCGTCGCCGTCCAACGGGTCATGTGCTTGCTGCCGTCGCGGACCAGCAGCGTGATCTCGGCGGTCACGGGACGACCCCCGCGTTGTGGGCGTCCGCTACCGACTGCGCGTCGGCCTGGTCCCCGTATGCCTCGAACAAGCCGCACGGACACCGGACGACCCAGCGGGTGGTCACACCCGCCTCTTCCACGACGATCGCTTCGTGTCGCATCACGCCACCGCCCGACCGGACTCGACACGAGCGAGGCGGGTTTCGAGCTCGGCGACCTCTTCCAGCACCACGGCCGCGGCCTCAGCACCCGCGTGACCCTCGGCGGCCCACCGCCGCAACGCCCGACGTGCCCGGCCGCCTCGGTCTGCTTCGCCGGCGGTCCTGCCCAGCACCCACCCGAGGCGTGCATCGGCGACCGCGTCAGCGACCGTCGTCACCGGGACATCACTGGTGAAAGTGGCGGTCCATTCGTCGCGGCCGTCGCCCCACTCCGCCATCAGAGCGGTCACGACGAGACGGACACCGCCCCACACCGTCGAGTCGACGAGGAGCTGCACCCCGTCGCCCATCCAGACGGTGTTACCGAACGAGCCGACCTCGGTGAGTCCCCACGACAGGGCAAGGGCGGGGACGTCGGAGGCGCGGGAGATCGTGGCCGTCATGACTGACCCTCGGGCAGTGCGTCGAGGTCCACGGCCGGGGTGATCGAGACACCCGGGATCGGCAGGTCGAACGGATCCTGCGCCGACGTCCAGCACGGGCACTCCCGGCAGCCGCACGACGGGTCACCGAACGTGCTGTGCTGGCACTCCGGGCAGCGGGCCAGATCGGCGAGAGTCGTCATCGCCGACCACCACCCGGCTGCAGAAACCACAGGGCCTGCGTGTGCTCCCCCGGAGTCGCGTACCGGGCCACCTCGGCGCCGTGGACCGGGGCGGAACGGTGACGGTGCCGGCGGATACCGGTCGGGATCGTCGCCTCCACATCCGTCTGAGGGCGGACGAGAGTCAGGGCAGGACGCTGACGGTCGGCGCGGTGACGACCCGGGGCGCTCACGGGTACACCCGCCCGATCCGGATCCGGCGACCCGAACCGTCGTCCAACATCGGCTGGGCCTGCCGGTCCTCGGCCTCCTGGCGCTTCTGCTCCTTGCGCGCGGCCATCGCGCCCTTCTGGTACCGGCCGTTCCACACGAATCGATCACTCATAGCCACTGCTCCATCAGGTCTAGGGAGAAGAGACGGATGCCGGGCCGGCGGCGGGGACTCGACCACCAGCCCGGCCAATTCAGGAAGGCGCAGACACTGCGCCGGCCACGACGCGGGCATCCGTCACGCCCGACTCGAAGACGAACAGCGCAGGAGGGGCGGACAGGGCGTCGGCGAGCTGAGCGCGCAGGCGGGCGTTCTCGGCCTCGAGGTCCGCGCGGCGGGCGCGGTCCACAGCCCAACCCGCACGGACCGAATCCAGCACGTCCAGCAGTCGGCTCACCGGCTCCCAGCCGGCCACGTCGAACGCGACACGGTCCCGGCACACCCACTCCGCCTGCCGGGCAGACAGGCCACACCGCGCCCTCACGACGACACCGGACGCAGCAGCAGGCGGGCCTGCGCCAGCTTCAGCACCACCCGGTCCGGGGACACCACGCCCTGGTCCAGGGCGCGCCGCAGATGCGACACGTGCACCGTGCTCATCCACGTGCCGCGCACACGGACCTTCTCGACCTCGAAATCCATCGGGGCGCCCGTGAACGGGTGGTGGTAGCCGGAGACGTCCTCGAGGGCGCCGTACGCGGCCTCGCGGGACACCGCAGGTGCGACAGGGACGGCGGCGTCATCGGGCGGCGGAGGGGTGACGTGCGGGACTTCTGGCATGGCGATACTCGCTAACCGTGGGGAGCGGCCGTAAGCTGAAGCCGCTGTATTGGTTCGACGTGCCCCTGTGGTTCCTGGCCGGGAAGCAGGGGCTTCGTCGTGTCTGGGGTGGAGCTAGTGCTGCGGTTGCTGGTCGAACGAGTCAATGAAGTGCTGCAGGGCGACGTCGGTCATGCGGTACTTGTTGCCGCACCACCGGGCCGGAAGCTCTCCTGAGTGGATCCAGGCGCGAACCCTCTTCTGAGGAACGCCGATCTCTTCTGCTGCCTCGCGGACACTGCGTGTTCTGCCGCGGCGCTGGGGCGGGGCGCTCATGCCGCGGCCTCGTGTGGATCCTCGGATGGAGTCGAAAACTCCTCGAGTTCGACCCTCAGAACGCGGGCAATCCGGTTGGCGACGATCGCGCTCGGCTGCAGTGTGTCGGCGTGGGGTCGACTGACCGGTCCTTCGATGTGCTGGAGGTACCGGACAGAGATATTCGCTTGGCGCGCAAGCTCAGAGATGCGCATGCCCTGACGCTCACGAAGCGCCCGGATGGCCCTGCCATCTACGTGACGTCCTCTCATATGTCCGATAATGCCCTTAAATGTCCGGGCAGTCAAGGACAAGATGCGGCAGAACGTAGCACTGGGGGCCTGTCGATGATCTGATGAGGGCAACACTGCTGGGGAGCGGGGAAGAACTGTGTCCGTTATAAGGGGTGCCCGACGGCAGCCATGCCCGGAAATGCCCGTACTCTTTGGGGCCATGACCGAAGACGAGCCGTTGCCGGGCGAAGAGCTACGCCGCGCCCGGCGTGCACGTCGCATGACCCAAGGCAGACTCGCGCAGCTACTTGAAGTCGACCCGCGCACCGTCGGTCGGTGGGAAGCCGCAGACGCCGTCCCGCAGTCGGTCGTTCCGGCGCTCCTCCACATCTTCGGCGAGCTGGCATCCGACGACTCCGCAGCCGTGCACCGGGTGCCGGACGACCCGCCGTTACGCAGTGCATCGCACGCACAGCTCTTAGCCGAGCTCGCGCGGCGCATCGAGGGTGCACCACGGCCGGACACCGGTCGGCTACCCGATGTCCCTACGGGCCGTTACAGATTCCCCAAGAGCAAGGGTCCGTCCGCGCGGGCCAATAACGGCCGTGAGCAGGACGAACCAGGCAGCGAACAGAGCATGTGAGCAGGTCACTCGGTGTAGTGGAGTTCACACGACCGGCTAGATTGTGGTTAGGCTGATCGACTCCGGTTGCGGCCCAGACCCAGCTGCCACTGGGCGCCCAACCATGCCGCACAGCCGATCTCCCCGTCGGCTCGATCCTTCGGGAAGGTCGACCGATGAGCGCCCCGACTCTTGACCCCAGAGACCCGGTCAACGCGATCGACGGGATGGCAGAGACCGCACGCCGGCTCATCTGCGATTTCGGCGCGCGGATCCTGTGGGAGTCGCTTCCAGACGATCATGGTATCTGGGACGGGGACGCTCGTACAGTCACCATCAACGTCGACAGCTGCATCGCTGATCAATGTTGTTTTCTGACCGAATGCTGGCGGCTCTGCGCGATCGGACCGGAGGCAGCCCCCGACATGGCCCTCGACGAGGGTCCCGGCGGGCCACACCTTCGTCTGGTCGGGGACTGACCGGTGGGCCGGCCACCACTGCCCGCAGGCTCGCACGGCAACATCCGGACGAAGAAGATCGGCACGACGTGGGTCGCAGCCACCTACGTTCGCGACGGGGACGGTCGGCGGCGCGAGATCCGACGCGAAGCGAAGTCTAAGTCGGCGGCCGGCCTCAAGCTGCAGGCAGCGCTCGAGAACCGCGCAGGGTTCTCCACCTCCGCCATCGACCGCAACGCAAAACTAGAGCTCGTCGCCACGGCATGGCTTGAACATTGTGCGAGACAAGTCGAAGCCGGCGACATGGCCCCCAACACGGCTCGGCTCTACACGTCCATCTGGAACAGCCACGTGAAAGAGGCCGTCGGGCAGCTACGGGTCCACGAGGCCACCGTGCCGCGCCTAGACGCGTTCATCGTCTCCATGCGCACCCACCAAGGCCCTGCGCTCACCAAGACGGCCAGGACGGTCCTGAACGGCATCCTCGGGTACGCGGTGCGACACGGGGCGATGACGGCCAACCCGATGCGCGAGGTGTCCCGCATCTCCGGCGGCACCAAACGAGAGCCTCGCGCGATGACCGCCAAGGAACGACGCGAGTGGCTGTTCGCCATCGACCGGGATGAGAAGGCCATCGACGAAGACGTCCCCGACCTCACGCGGTGGATGCTGTCGACCGGCGTGCGAATGGGCGAATGCCTGGCCATCCGGTTCGAGGACGTGAACCTGCTCGAGCGGGAAGTGACCATCTCCCACGGCATCACCCGCGTGAAGGGCCGCGGGCTCCTCCGCGGCCCGGTCAAGACGCGGTCCTCGGTACGCACAATCGGGCTCACCGACTCGTTGGTGACGATGGTCGAGGAACGCTTAGTCCTCTACGGGGAAGGACCCTTGTTCCCGAACACCAAGGGCGGGCACCGGGATCCGTCGAACACGTCCCGCTGCATCCGTGAAGCTCGGGAGCGGGCCGGGATCGACTGGGTCACTTCGCACGTATTCCGCAAGACCGTCGCCACGGTGATGGACCAGGCCAACGTGACGACCAGAGTGGTGTCCGACCAGCTCGGGCACTCGCGGATCTCGATGACCCAGGACGTCTACATGGCCCGCCGCGCGCCAGCGTCGGAAGCCCTACGCGCCCTTGAGGATGCGGAGCGCGGTAGCAACGATTGAGAGCCGCCTGCGGTTTGTGCGGAGTATGTGCGAAACGGGATCTTGACGCTGATCCCTTACATGCCCTCTGACCTGCGGTGAATGCTCCTCCGATTGGATTCGAACCAATAACCGCCCGATTAACAGTCGGGTGCTCTGCCATTGAGCTACGGAGGACCGTCTCGCATCGTCGGCACACGATCACCTGACGACGCTGAGAACTCTACAACACACGCCCCGTGCCCGACCGGAGGGCCCCCACGCCCCGGGACGGTAGCCCTGGCCTGGGGAAGATCTCTGCAGCGCAAGCGGTACGGTCGCCGGTGACGAGGAGGTACGACATGCTCAAGTTCCTGTTGGGGATCGGCGTCGGATACGTGCTGGGGACCCGTGCCGGGCGGGAGCGGTACGAGCAGCTCGTCCGGACCTACCAGCGCACGGCCGATCACCCCGCGGTCCAGGGCGCGGCCGGGATCGCACGCGCGACAGTCGAGGGTGCGGTGGCGAACGTGCGCCGCGACGGCGGCAGCCACTAGGCGCGGTCGTGCCCGGGCTCCGCCGGCTCGGCGACGGCTTCGAGATCACCGTCGCCGGCGGGCCGGACCGGGACGCGCTGGCCGACGAGGTCGAGCGCGCCCGGGACGAGCTCGTCTCGGCGTCGCTGCGGCTGAGGGGGCTCTACCTGGCGCCCGGGTTCGTGCCCGAGGGGTTCCAGGCCGGGTTCGCCGAGGTGTTCGCGCGGCCGACGCCCGAGCACGGTGACGTGAGCCGTCAGCGCACCCTCGCGACGGCGAAGATCCGGCGGAACGGGAACCACGTCGTCCCGTCCGCGGACGGCGGGTAGGCCATCCGCAGGTGCCCGGAGAGCTCCTCGACGAACGCGGCGTACTCGCCGTCGTCCAGCGCGTCGCGGACCGGGCGCAGGGCCGTGCCGCTGATCCAGCGCAGCACCGGGTCGTCACCGGTCAGGCGCTGCAGGTAGGTCGTCTCCCAGACGTCGGCGTCCGCGCCGGCGGCGGTGAGCAGGTCGGCGTAACCGGCCGGGTCGAGAACCGTCACTGCGCCGCGCAGCGACATCCGGTCCCGCCAGCGCGGCTGCGTGGCGACCTCGCGGGTCAGCACGTGCGACGGGGCCTCGAAGTTGCCCGGGACCTGCACCGCGATCCACGCGCCCGACGCGAGCTCCTTCACCCAGCGCGTCAGGATCTCCGCGTGCGTGGGCACCCACTGCAGGATGGCGTTCGAGACGACCACGCCGGTGTCCGGCGCCGGGGTCCAGTCGGCGACGTCGACGAGGTCGGCCGCCACGCCGTTGTCGCGCGCGCTCGCGACCATGTCCGGTGAGGCGTCGAAGGCCTCGACCGTCGCCTCCGGCCAGCGCCGGGCGAGCACCGGCGTCAGGTGCCCGGGGCCGCAGCCGGCGTCGACGACGCGCCGCGGGGCGCCGTCACCCGTCGGCGGCGATCCGATGCGGGCGACGAGGTCGTGGAACGGGCGGGAGCGGTGGTCGTCGAAGTTCCGGTAGAGCGCGGGGTCCCAGCTCGTGGTCATCCGGCGCGGGCTCCGAAAGTGATCATGGCCTCTCATCGGGGAGGGCGGCGCCACCGTTACCGCCGATGCGTGCCGCCACCCCCTCCGCCAGGCGGTCGACCGCGTCCGGGTCGGTGCCGGGGTCGGGGCGGATCTGCAGGATCAGGCCGTCGCGGCCGGGGACCTTGCGCTGCAGCACCCACGCTCCCCCGCCGGGCAGGTCGCGGTGGCTGCGCGAGCGGATCGAGCCGGTGACTCGCTCGTGCACGGCCTGCGGGATCTTCCCCGGCTCGTCGAGGCGGTAGCGGCGCGGGCGCTCGTCGGTTAGCACGACCGTCCCGGGACCCGACACCTCGCGCGCCGTCGACGCCGTGATCTCCAGCGTGCCGGAGTTCCAGGCCGCCTTCGCGATCTCGTGCCACCCCAGACGACGCGGCGGCTCCTCGGGCAGCCACAGCCCCCAGGACGTGACGACGAGGTGCCCACCGCCGGCGAGCTCGGCCTGCGCGACGACGTGCTCGTCGTCGGCCAGACCCCCGGCGACGCCCTCGGGCACGTTCTCCCGGCCGAGCAACCGCTTCCAGAAGCTCATGTCGCGACCCCGCTGGTCTGCTCGCGCAACGCGATCCGGTACTGCTCCAGCGGGACGAGGTCGCCGAAGAGCTCGTTGTAGGTCTCCGGGTCGGTCTCGTAATTCGTGCGCTGCAGCCGGGACTTGATCTCGGTGATCTGCGCGTCGACCAGCGACATCCGCACCCCGGCGAGCAGGCCGGAGACGTAGCGGCCCTCGTCGGTGTTGCGCCGCGGCAGCTCCAGGGCCTCCACGGCCAGCTCGCTGACCAGGTGGCGGATCTCGTCGGTCGTGGTCTCGGCGCTCACCGCGTCGAGCCAGGCGCCGCCCTCGATGCCGCCGCAGACCCCGCCGGCGGCGCTGATCGCCCGGTGCACCGCGGCGAAGGCCGGGTGGGTGAACGCGGCCTCGGGCAGCTCGTCGTAGCCGGGGCCGGCGACCGCGGGGATCTGCAGCGCGGCCTTGAGCGCCTGGCGCTGGATGTGCAGGCGGGGGTCGTCGCGCGGCGGGGCCTTCGGTGCCTCGCGGCCGTTGCCGCGCGCGCCGTCGGCGGGCTTGCGGCCCTTGACCTGTCCCGGACCGGGCGGCGTCGGGCTCCCGGCCGTCTCCCGCACCCGGCGCACGACGACGGCGATGTCCTCCCAGCCGGTCCAGCCGGCCAGGCGGCGCGCGTACTCGTCACGCAGGTCCTCGCGCTTGATCCGCGCGACCAGCGGCACCGTGCGCTGCAGAGCGGCGGCGCGGCCCTCGACGGAGTTCAGGTCGTGCTCGCGCAGCATCGAGCGGATCGCGAACTCGAACAGCGGCTCGCGGCGGGCCACCAGGTCGCGGACGGCGGTGTCGCCGTGGGTGTTGCGCAGGTCGCAGGGGTCCTGGCCGTCCGGGGCGACGGCGACGAACGTCTGCGCGGCGAAGCTCTGCTCGCCGTCGAAGGCCTTCATCGCGGCGGCCTGACCCGCCGCGTCGCCGTCGAAGGTGTAGATGACCTCGCCGAGGTCGAACGAGTCGTCACCGATCAGGCGGCGGATCACCGAGACGTGCTCGGAGCCGAACGCCGTGCCACAGGAGGCGACGGCGGTGTGCACGCCGGCCTCGTGCATCGCCATCACGTCGGTGTAGCCCTCGACGACGACGACCTGGCGTCGCTTGGCGATCTCGCGCTTGGCCAGGTCCAGGCCGAACAGCACGTGGGTCTTGCGGTAGACCGGCGTCTCGGAGGTGTTGAGGTACTTGGCGTCGATGCCGTCGTCGTCGAACAGCCGCCGCGCG
Source organism: Pseudonocardia sediminis (assembly GCF_004217185.1). Classification (NCBI taxonomy): domain Bacteria; kingdom Bacillati; phylum Actinomycetota; class Actinomycetes; order Pseudonocardiales; family Pseudonocardiaceae; genus Pseudonocardia; species Pseudonocardia sediminis. The sequence goes on from NZ_SHKL01000001.1 coordinate 4,739,473, forward strand.
CCGAAGCCGACGACGTCGCCGCCGAGGTCGCGGATCGGCCAGAGCAGGCGGCGGTGGAACCGGTCGATCGCGCCGCGGCGGCCCTCCTTGGACACGCCGGACTTGATCAGCTCGTCGAGCGTGTAGCCCTGTCCGAGCAGGTGCTTGGTGACGGTGTCCCAGCCCGCCGGGGCGTAGCCGCAGCCGAACTTCTCGGCCGACGCGGCGTCGAACCCGCGCTCGGTGAGGAACCGCATCGCGGGCGCGCCGGCCGGGGTGTGCAGCTGCGCTGTGTAGAACTCGGCCGCCTTGCGGTTGACCTCCAGCAGCCGCGAGCGGGTGCCCCGGTCGCGCTGCACGGAGCTGCCGCCGCCCTCGTAGGTCAGTCGCAGCCCGACCCGGTCGGCGAGGCGCTCGACCGCCTCCGGGAAGCCGATGACCTCCATCTTCATGACGAAGTCGATGACGCTGCCGCCCTCGCCACAGCCGAAGCAGTGGAACGTGCCGTGCGAGGGACGCACGTTGAACGACGGCGACTTCTCGTCGTGGAACGGGCAGAGGCCCTTGAGCGAACCGGCACCGGCCTTGCGGAGGTTGATGTACTCGCCGATCACCTCGTCGATCCGGGTGCGGTCGCGGACCTCGGTGATGTCTGAGTCACGGATCCGGCCTGCCACGGACCCGATTCTAGGCGCGTCCGGCCCGCGGCGACCGGGCGGCGTGGATTCCGGTGCACTCCACCGCGGTCGGGTGCCGGTAGCGTCGCGGAGCGTGTCCGGGGACGTCGTCGAGAGCCACCGCCCGCACCTGCTGGGCGTCGGTTACCGGATCACCGGCAGCATCGCCGACGCCGAGGACGCCGTCCAGGAGGCCTGGCTGCGGCTCGCCGCCCTCGACGACCCGGATCAGATCCGTGACCTGCGCGGATGGCTGACCACCGTCGTCGCGCGGCTGTGCCTGGACCGGCTGCGCTCGGCCGCCGCCCGGCGCGAGCGCTACGTCGGGCCGTGGCTGCCGGAGCCGCTGGTCACCACCTCCGACGACGACGGGCCGCTGGCGCACGTCGTCCGCGACGAGGGCGTGCGGATGGCCGCGATGGTGGTGCTCGACGCGCTGAGCCCGGCCCAGCGCGTCGCGTTCGTGCTGCACGAGGCGCTCGCCGAACCCTACGACTCGATCGCCGAGGTGCTGGGCTGCTCGACCGCCGCCGCGCGCCAGCACGCGAGCCGGGCGCGACGCGCCCTCGCCGACGCCGCACCGCCCCCGCGGGCCGCCGACTCCGCCCAGCAGGCGGTGCTGGGCCGGTTCGCCGACGCGCTCGGCCGCGGGGACGTCGCCGCGCTGGTCGCGCTGCTGCATCCGGACGTCGTCCTGCGCAACGACGGCGGCGGACGGGTGCAGGCCGCGCTCCGGCCCGTCGTCGGCGCGGACAAGGTCGCCCGCCTGCTGCTGGGCCTGCACTCGCGCTACGGCGACGGGATGCTCGACGGCCGCGCCGTCCGGGTCAACGGCGAGCCGGGGTGGCTCGTGCCGGGAGCCGGCGCGGTCTCCACCTCGGTCACCGTGTTCGCGCTCGCCGACGATCGGATCGTCGGCGTCTACTCCACGCTCAACCCGGAGAAGCTGACCCGGCTGCCGGCGTGAGCCGGACCCGGCAGGCCGCGTCGAAACCCTGGTCGGTGATGCCGAGGGCGTGGTTGGCCCGCGCGCGCAGGTTCTCCACCGCGATCATCTGGGTCAGCTCCACGAGCCCGGCCCGGCCGAACTCGGCCTCCAGCGCGGCGACCTGGGCGTCGGTGACGGTCATCGGCTGGGCCGTCATGGCGTCGGCGTAGGCGATCGCGAGGCGTTCGTCGTCGCGGTAGAGCGGGTCGGTGGCGTAGTCGTCGATGTGGCGCAGGCGCTCGACGTCGAGGCCGTCCAGGCGCTGCAGCATGGTGCCGAAGTCGACGCACCACGAGCAGCCGACGACCGTCGCCGTCCGGTAGACCGCCAGCTCACGCACCCGCGCCGGCAGCACGCCGACCGCGCGTTCCCACGCCAGCTCGGAGACCAGCCCGGCCCAGAACATGCCGCGGTGGTGCCGGGCGACCGCGAACGGCTCGGGCACCGAACCGAAACGGCGACGGGCGATGCGGTAGACCAGCCGTCCCCCGACGCCGGCGTCGGCGGGTTCCACGGCGGGGATTCGTGCCATCTCGTCCTCCTGGAGTTCGTGTTCTCACCCGGGGGACGAGACGGGGCGCCGGAACGTGACGGGGGTCAGCTGCCGGTGGCGACGGGTTCCGGGTCGGGCTTCTTCCTCCGGCGCCGCACCATGCCCAGGCCGACATACATGCCGACCAGCGCGATGCCGAGGCCGAGCAGCGCCTGGACGGTCAGGACCTCGCCGAGCACCGGGACCGCGATCAGGGCCGTGGTCGCCGGGACCAGGTTGAGCAGGGCGCTGACGTGCACCGTCGAGCGCCACCGCAGCAGCAGGAACATCAGGGCGAACGCGCCCGCGGAGTTGAAGATCCCGAGCCAGACCACCGACGCCCAGCCACCGGCGTCGGAGGGCAGCCAGGCCGCGCCGAGGAACGGCATCGCGACCGCGGTGACGACGAGCGAGGTCAGCATCTGCACGATCACGCTCGTCACGACGGGCGTGTCCTCGTTGAACCTCTTCTGGTAGAGCGTCCCGGCGGTCAGCGACAGCATGCCGAGCACCGGGAAGACCACCGCGCTGCTGATGCCGCCGCCGAGCTCGTCGGAGAGCACGACGTAGACCCCGGCGGCGCCGATCACTAGGCCGAACACCGGGGCCGGGCCCAGCTTCGTCGACAGCAGCAACGGGGTGAGCAGCCCGACCAGCAGCGGCGCCATGCCCAGGATCAGGCTCGACAGCCCGGCCGGGACGCCGTTCGCCAGACCGGTGTAGACGGCGGAGAACTGCCCGACCTGCAGCAGCAGTGCCGTCACCGCGAGGTGGATCCAGGCCGATCCGCGCGGCAGCGCGGGACGCATGACGGCCGCGACCGCGCCCATCGCGACGGCGGCGATCACGAACCGCCACAGCAGGACGGTCGGGACCTCCATGTGCTGGGTCGCGATCTTGCCCGCGATGAACCCGGACGCCCACAACGGGACGAACAGCACGCTGAGCAGAGGGACGGTCCACCGGCTGCTGCGCATCGGGACAGTTCATCGCATCGCTAACCACCAGGCCAACGGTGAACGGCGTTGGTGAGCGACGTCTCCCGGGACCGGACCGGCGCCGGGGCCTCGAGTTCGAGTGCGCTCGAAGGCCGAGCGTGACCGTCATGACGACGACGGCCGAGACGCCCGTGACCTGCACCGCCGTCGACGCGGCGCGGGAGCGGCTGCAGCGGCAGGACGCCGGCGCCCCGGCTCCGGGCGAACGGCTCGACATCGCCGAGGTCGCCGCCCGGACCGGCGTCACCGCCCACACGCTGCGCTACTACGAGCGGATCGGCTGCTCGCCGTCGAGCGCGACGCGAGCGGGCACCGCAGCTACAGCGCCGACGACTTCCGTCGCGTGGTGTTCGTGAGCCGGTTGCGGATGACCGGGATGCCGGTCCGCGACGGGGCGATGGCGCCGTAGAGCCGTCAGACCGTGGCGGTGCGCGCGGAGTCCTCCACCGGGAGGGGACGGCGCGGGGACGGGACGAACGGCGTGGCGCGCGCCGGGCGGGGCGCACCGGTCTGGGCGTGGGCGGCCAGCCAGGGAGCCACCGCGACCGCGAACAGCACGATGATCCCGGCGGATCCGCCGGTGAGGGCCATGATCTCCGAGAGGTTCATGAGTCCACCGTGCGTCGGCAACCTGTGGGATACCTGAGCGCAGCCTGCGAAGCGCGCATCAACACGCCGAAGTGCCTGTGACACACCCGAGGAGGCGGTCATCGCCGAGAGGGCGTGTCCCGGCGCGGTTCCCGGTTCCCGGACGCCGATCATCGACAGGTGCACGGATGGCGTTCGACGTTCCTGGCCCTGACGGTCTCTGCTGCTCTGCTGCCGGCGGCGGCGTGCGGGGTGCCGTACGACCCGCCGACACCCGTCGGCACGAGCAGCGCCGACACCGTCGTGCCCGGGGGCTCCGACCCCACCGTCGAGCCCGCCGCCGCACGGTCCGGGGCGGCCGCCGCCGCGCTCGCGAAGCTGCCGGTCAAGGGCCGCGCGCCGAAGACCGGCTACACCCGCGAGCAGTTCGGCCAGCGCTGGGCCGACATCGACAAGGACGGCTGCGACCAGCGCAACCAGGTCCTGGCCCGGGACATGGACAAGGAGACGTTCAAGCCCGGGACGAAGAACTGCGTCGTGCTCACCGGGTCCCTGCGCGACCCCTACACCGCGCGCACGATCGCCTTCACCCGCGGCGCCGACTCCAGCAGCGACGTGCAGATCGACCACGTCATCGCGCTGTCCGACGCGTGGCAGAAGGGCGCCCAGCAGCTCGACGCCGCCACCCGTCAGCGGATCGGCAACGACCCGCTGAACCTCGTCGCCGTCGACGGTCCGACGAACGCCCGCAAGGGTGACGGCGACGCCGCGACGTGGCTGGTCCCGAACACGAAGTACCGCTGCGCCTACGTGTCCCGGCAGGTCGCGGTGAAGGCCCGCTACAAGCTCTGGGTCACCGCCGCCGAGCGCGACGCGATCGGCAAGATCCTCGACACCTGCCCCGGCCAGGCCCTGCCGACGGACGCGAACGCACCCGCCAACACCTTCCGCTGACCGGTGTCGCTCAGCGCCCCCGGACGAGGCGGGCGTGCCGGCCGACCGCCTGCTGGTCGGTGAGCAGAGCGACCTGGTCGATCACCACGCGCAGCCGCGCCCGGTCGTCGGGTGCGGCGGCCCAGTCCTCGGCGCGCACCGGGTCGAGTGTCCCGGGGGCGCCGTCGAGCAGTGCCTCGACCAGCTCGGCGAGCAGCTCGCGCTGGCTCGCCTGCATGGCCAGCCGCTGCCGGTCGCTCATGACGTAACGGGTGGCCAGGGCCTTGAGCAGCACGACCTGCGCCGCGGCCGGGCCGGGGACGTGCAGGTCGGCGTCGTGACGGCGCAGCGGGCGGTCGCCGTGGGCGTCCAGCGTCGCGTCGGTGGCGGCCAGCGCGAAGCGCCCGACCAGCTCGCTGGTCAGCCGCTTCATCGCCGCGTAGTCGGCCCCGCCGGCCACCGCGACGTCGAAGCCGCGCACGGCCCGGACCACCGGGAGCGCGTCCAGGTCCCGGGCGGCCTCCTCGCAGGCGGCGGCGTCGGCTCCGAACTGCAGCGCCGCGGCCCGGGCCAGCTCGGCGCGTTCGGTGGGGGACGAGAGCACCGCGAGATCCATCCGGCCCGACAGCACCGCGTCCTCGACGTCGTGCACGGAGTAGGCGACGTCGTCGGCCCAGTCCATGACCTGCGCCTCCATGCAGCGCTCGCCGGGCCGGGCGCCGAGCCGGACCCACGCCAGGGTCGGCTCGTCGTCGGCGTAGGCGCCGAACTTGCGCTCCCCGCCCCGGCGGGCCCACGGGTACTTCGCCGACGCGTCGAGGGTGGCGCGGGTCAGGTTCAGCCCGCCCGCGTTGCGCCCGTCCGACGACTCCGACTTCGGCTCCAGGCGGGTCAGGATCCGCAGCGTCTGGGCGTTGCCCTCGAACCCGCCGCAGGCCGCGCCCGCCTCGTCGAGGGCCCGCTCGCCGTTGTGCCCGAACGGCGGGTGCCCGATGTCGTGGGCCAAGCCGGCGGCGTCGACGACGTCCGGGTCGCACCCGAGCTCCTCGGCCATCCCGCGCCCGATCTGGGCCACCTCGAGCGAGTGCGTCAGCCGGGTGCGCGGGATGCCGCTGACCTCCGCGCCCTCCCCCGGCCCGACGACCTGCGTCTTGCCCGCCAGCCGTCGCAGGGCCGCGGAGTGCAGCACGCGGGCCCGGTCCCGGGAGAACGGGCTGCGCCGCTCGATGCGTCCGCGCTCGCCCAGGCCGGAGCCCTTCGGGGCCTCGGGCAGCATCCGCTCGGTGTCCGCTCCCGAGTACCCGGGCGTACCCGTGGCGTCGAGCGATCCGGCTCCGGCGGACACGACGCTCAGCCCAGACCGCTGGTCGCGGTGTCGACCGGGGCGTGGGTCAGCTCGTAGAACAGCAGCGCCCCGGTCTCCCGGTAGATGTAGCGGAACTGCGCCTCGCGCGTCTGCACCATGGGCCCGCTGCGGGTCGGCGACGTCCACGCGTCCAGGCCGGCGTCACGTGCCATCGTCCGTGCCCGCAGGCTGTGCCAGGGGTCGGAGACCAGCAGCGCGGACTCCCAGCCCTGCTCGGAGGCCTTCGCCGCGACGGCCTGCACGCTGCGCAGGGTGTCGGCGCCCTCGTTGACCGCGATCACCGAGCTCGCCGGGACGCCGCGGCCGATCAGGTAGTTGCGGCTGGCCTCGGCCTCGGTGAACTGGTCGCCGCTCTGGCTGCCGCCGACGGTGACGATCCGCGGCGCCACGCCGTCGTCGAAGAGCTGGGCGGCGTGCCGCAGCCGCGCGGCCAGCACCGAGCTGGGCTCGCCGTTGTACTGCGCCGCCCCGAGCACCACGACGGCGTCGACGGGCTGCTGGTCGTCGATCCGGGCGACCTGCCAGACCCGCAGCGCCGTCGTCCCGACGACGGCGACGGCCATCAGCACCGCGCCGATCACGATCCGGGCGGGCCAGCTCATCCGGTTCATCCGCACGGCCGGACCGGCCGGCGGCGTGCGATCGGACCGGCGGCGGTCCGAACGGCGGCGTGTGGCGAGTGGTTCGGTCGGGGTGTCCCGGCCGGGCGACGGACGGCGACGAGAGGTGGGAGCACTCATCCGCCGATCCGCCCGCCGGAGGCGGCCAGCGCCGACGCGGAGCGACCGGCCCGCAGGGCGATCACCTGCGCGACGATCGACACGGCCGTCTCCGCCGGAGTACGTGCGCCCAGGTCCAGCCCGACCGGGCCGTGGATCTGCTCGAGCCCGCTCTCGGTGACACCGGCGGCGAGCAGGCGCTCGCGGCGGGCGGACTGGGTGCGCCGCGACCCGAGCGCGCCGAGGAACCCGCGTCCGTGGCGCAGCCCGTCGAGCAGCATCGCGTCGAACGCGGGGTCGTGGTCGAGCAGCACGACGACGTCGGCGTCGGTGAACGCCTGCACCGCGGCGCGCGCCTCGTCCAGGCCGGTGACGGTCCGCGAGGTCCAGCCCAGCAGCCGGGCCTGGCCGTGCAGCGCCTCGCCGAGCGCGCCCTCACCGACCACGACCACCGACGGCACCGGGACCCACAGGTCCACCAGTACGTCCGTGCCGGCCGCGGTGACCTGCTCGGTGGCGGTCGCGCCGCGGCGCAGCAGGCCGCGCGCCGCCGTCACGGCCTCGTCCTGGGTCGTCGCGTCGCCCAGCGAGCCGTGGACGTCGTCGAGTTCCGGGCCGGTCAGCACCAGGGCGTGCGCACCGTCGACGGTCGCGAGCAGGGCCACCGGCCGGGCCGCCTCCAGCGCCTCGCCGAGGGCGGACGCGGCGTCGGCGGGCAGCGTGTGACCCAGCAGGGTCGCGCCGCCGGCGCAGGCCAGACCGGCGGCGACGGCCGGGGTCTCGGCGACGTGCGCCTGCTCGACGCGCGCCGTGCCGCCGGCGACGGAGGTGACGAGCGGGCGTGCGGTGTCGTCGAGCGCACCCCGGTAGAGCAGGCCGCTGACGTCCCCACCGGACGTCCCGGCCAGCAGCTGGCCGGACTCGACCGAGCCGAAGCCGTGCCGTTCCAGCACCCGCACGACACCGATGCCGACGGCCCCGACGGCGCCGTCACCTCCGGCGGCCCATCGGCGCAGGTCCGCGCCGAGCTCGCGTCGGGGGTCGCTGCCGGATCCCGGCGTCGCGCCGGGCCCGGACGGGGCGGTGGGGGTGGTCACGTTCGCCAGGGTAGCGATCACCACCGACAGGACGACGGCCCCCGCGAACGGCTCCCACCGACCGGCCGATGCGCTGCGCCCGAACGGCGGCGCGCCGGACGTCCGCCGGTCGCGCCGGGGTCGTCGGATGGCGCCGAGATCACCCTCGCGGGAACCACCCACGACCCTCGGGAACCGTACGATCCGGGCACACGTTCATCGTGTATCCGCCGGAACCGCCCACGAGCCAGGAGTCATGGACCCTTCCGACAGTACCGGCGCCGCCTTTCACCGGCGGCGTGTCACTTCTCCCCCGCACCATCCCTCCGCTGAGACGCCGGCGGTGAGCCGCCCGTGATCACCACCGTGCTCGGCATCCTGCTCGGCATCGTCGTGGTCGTCGCGATCACGGCACTGACCGGCTACTTCGTCGCCCAGGAATTCGGCTACATGGCCGTCGACCGGGCCCGCCTCAAGTCCCGTGCGGCCGAAGGTGACGCCGGCGCCGAACGCGCACTCGGCATCACCCACCGCACGTCGTTCATGCTCTCCGGCGCCCAGCTCGGCATCACCGTGACCGGCCTGCTGGTCGGGTACGTGGCCGAGCCGCTGATCGGTGACGGCATCGGCACCCTGCTCGGCGGCGTGGGCGTGCCCACCGCCGTCGGGATCGCGGTCGGCACCGTGCTGGCGCTGCTGCTGTCGACCGTCGTGCAGATGGTGTTCGGCGAGCTGTTCCCGAAGAACCTCGCGATCGCCCGCCCGGAGCCGGTCGCCCGGCGCCTGGCGTTGTCCACCGGGATCTACCTCTCGGTCTTCGGCTGGCTGATCAGGATCTTCGACGCCGCATCGAACCTGCTGCTCAAGGCGCTGCGCATCGAGCCGGTGCACGACGTCGAGCACTCGGCGACGCCGCGCGACCTGGAGGCGATCATCGACGACTCCCGGGACTCCGGTGACCTGCGCCCCGAGCTGTCGACGCTGCTCGACCGGGTGCTGGACTTCACCGACCGCACGGCGCGCGCGGCGATGATCCCACGGCCGCGGGTGTCCTGGGTGCGTGCCGACGACACCGTCGACACCCTGGTCACGAAGATGGCCTCGCAGCACTCCCGCTACCCGGTGCTCGGCCCGGCGCCCGACTCGGACGAGGACGGCGACTCGGGCTACGACCTGGTCGGCGTCGTCTGCCTGCGCGACGTGCTCGCGCTGGAGGACCGCGACCTCGGTGGTCGTGCCCCGGGCTCGCTGCTGGTCTCGGAGCTGATGCGCGAGGCCGTGCTGGTGCCGTCGTCGCTGCCGCTGCCCGCGGTGCTCGACCGGCTCACCGAGGCCGGCGAGGAGCTGGCCTGCGTGCTCGACGAGTACGGCGGCCTGGCCGGCGTGATCACCGTCGAGGACGTGGCCGAGGAGCTGGTCGGCGAGATCACCGACGAGCACGACGCCGAGGGCTCGGACCAGGCCCGGCAGTCCGACGGCGGCTGGGTCGTCCCCGGCGACCGGCACGTCGACGAGGTCGGCCGCCTGATCGGTGCCGAGCTGCCCGAGGGCGAGTACCAGACCGTCGGCGGCCTGGTGATCGCGCAGCTGCAGAAGATGGCCGAGGTCGGCGACACCGTCGAGGTGACCGTCCCGGCCGACGCGGGCGAGGAGGACGAGCCGGACCGCACGCTGCGGATCACGGTGCAGGAGATCGACCGGCGGGTTCCGGGGACGGTGCGGCTCGACTGGGCCGAACCCGTCTCGACCACCGGCGGCAGCGACGAGAAGGAGGCCCGGGCATGAGTACCGTCGAGATCGTCGTGTCCATCGGCCTGGTCGCGCTGAGCGCGTTCTTCGTGGCCGTGGAGTTCGCCCTCGTCGCCGCGCGGAAGTACCGGCTCGAGGAGGCCGCGCCGAACAGCGCGTCCGCCCGTGCCGCGCTGCGCAGCGCGAAGGACCTCTCGCTCCTGCTCGCCGGATCGCAGCTGGGCATCACGCTGTGCACGCTCGGCCTCGGTGCCGTCGCCAAGCCCGCCGTCGACGCCGCGCTGTCGCCGGTGTTCGAGGGCTGGGGCATGGGATCGACGGTCGCCGGGGTGCTCTCGTTCGTGCTCTCGCTGATCGTCGTGACGTTCGTGCACCTGGTCGTCGGCGAGATGGCCCCGAAGTCCTGGGCCATCTCGCACCCGGAGAAGTCGGCCACGCTGCTGGCGCTGCCGATGCGCGGGTTCATGGTCCTGACGCGGCCGATCCTGGTCTCGCTGAACGGGATCGCGAACCGCTGCCTGCGCGCCGTCGGCGTCGAGCCGGTGGACGAGATGGCGTCCGGGCGCACCCCGGACGATCTGCGCCAGCTCGTCGACCACTCGGCGCGCACCGGTGACCTCGACCCGGAGCGGCGCGACCAGCTCGTCACCGCCCTGGAGCTCGAGCGCACGCCACTGCGCGAGCTCATGCACGAGCCCAGTGGGGTGGCCGCCGACGACGTCGTGGAGCGCATCCGCGGGGTCGCCCGGGAGACCGGTCACCTGCGCCTGATCGTGCGCGACGGCGGCAAGCCGGTCGGGTTCGTGCACGTCCGCGACACCCTGACCCGCCCGCCGGAGACGACCGCGCGCGACCTCATGCGCCCGGTCCTGACCCTGCCCGCGGACACCCCGGCCTACGCCGCGGTGACCGCGATGCGCGAACGGCGCAGCCACATCGCGCTGGTCGAGTCCGACGGGCAGCAGCTCGGCCTGGTCACGCTCGCCGACCTGGTCGACCGCCTGCTCCCGGCGGGGGTCTGACCGGACCGTTCGTCCAGGATCGTCCCGGGGCCCGGCCGCACAGGCCGGGCCCCGGTGCGTCCGGCACCCCGTCGCGCCGACGCCGTGCCGACGCCGCGCGGGAGCCGCCCGGAGCGCTCGGGTCGCGTCGACCGCCGGTCGAGGCCGCGGGGCCGGTCGGCGACGAGGCCCGCCCGATCGGGGGTCGGGACGGAGCTCCGACGCGCCGTGACCTGCCGATCGGTTCTACTCTGGCTCGCCTCACGCCAGTACCCACGGAGGTCACCATGAGCGCCCCGTCCCTGCGTCCGGCCGAGCTGGACGAGTCGGCCCTGTCCCGCATCCGCGACCTGGAGGCACGTCTCGGCGGCCCGCTGGTCGCCTACGAGCCCGAGTCGCCCTACGCCACGCTCACGCCCGAGCAGCTCGAGGACGTGCGCGCCACCGAGCGCGAGCTGGGTGTGCGGCTGCTGGCCTACGGGTCCTGACGCCGCCCTCCGAGGTGGCGCTCGGAGAAGTCGCTCGCCGACTCCGAGAGTTGGCGAGCGGTTCCCCGGAGCGACCCTGCCGAACCCCGCGCCGCGCGGCGCAGCGGTCGGCTCCCCCGCAGCCCGGCCGGTCGACGCTCCGCCCGGGCCGTCCGCTCAGGAGCCGATCAGGCGTGCCGCGAGGTAACTCTCGACCTGGTCCAGGGCGACGCGCTCCTGCGCCATGCTGTCGCGCTCGCGGACCGTCACGGCCTGGTCGGTGAGCGTGTCGAAGTCGACGGTCAGGCAGAACGGCGTGCCGATCTCGTCCTGACGACGGTAGCGGCGCCCGATCGCGCCGGCGTCGTCGAAGTCGATGTTCCAGTGCTTGCGCAGCGTCGCGGCCAGGTCGCGGGCCTTCGGCGACAGGTCGGAGTTGCGGCTCAGCGGCAGCACCGCGGCCTTGACCGGGGCGAGGCGCCGGTCGAGCTTGAGCACGACGCGCTTGTCCACGCCGCCCTTCGCGTTCGGCGCCTCGTCCTCGGTGTAGGCCTCGATCAGGAACGCCATCATCGACCGGCCGACACCGGCCGCCGGCTCGATCACGTACGGCTTGTAGCGCGTGTCGTTGGCCTGGTCGTAGAACGCCAGGTCGACGCCCGAGTGGTTCGAGTGCGTCGTCAGGTCGAAGTCGGTGCGGTTGGCGATGCCCTCGAGCTCGCCCCACTCCTGGCCGGTGAAGCCGAACCGGTACTCGATGTCGACGGTGCGCTTCGAGTAGTGGGAGAGCTTCTCCTTCGGGTGCTCGTACTGGCGCAGGTTCTCCGGGTCGATGCCCAGGTCGGTGTACCAGCGCGTGCGCTCGTCGATCCAGTACTGGTGCAGCTCCTCGTCGCTGCCCGGCTCGACGAAGTACTCCATCTCCATCTGCTCGAACTCGCGCGTGCGGAAGATGAAGTTGCCGGGCGTGATCTCGTTGCGGAAGCTCTTGCCGATCTGGCCGATGCCGAACGGCGGCTTCTTGCGCGAGGTCGTCTGCACGTTGAGGAAGTTGACGAAGATGCCCTGCGCGGTCTCCGGACGCAGGTAGGCCATGCCCTCCTCGGACTCCACCGGGCCGAGGTAGGTCTTCATCAGGCCGGAGAACGCGCGCGGCTCGGTGTACTGGCCGCGGGTGCCGCAGTTCGGGCAGGGCACCTCGCCGAGCTGCGACGGGTCCGCGGCCTCGGGGTCGCGGCCCTTGCGCTCGGCGAACTCCTCGGCCAGCTGATCGGCCCGGAAGCGCTTGTGGCACGACGTGCACTCGACCAGCGGGTCGGTGAACACGTCGACGTGACCCGACGCCGTCCAGACCTGCCGCGGCAGGATCACCGACGAGTCCAGGCCCACGACGTCCTCGCGGCCGGTGACCATCGTGCGCCACCACTGACGCTTGATGTTGTCCTTGAGCTCGACGCCCAGGGGACCGTAGTCCCAGGCGGAGCGGGTACCGCCGTAGATCTCCCCCGAGGCGAAGACGAACCCCCGGCGCTTGGTGAGCGCGACGATGGTCTCGATCGTGGAGGAAGTCGGCTTGCTGGCCACGGAGGTACTCCTGAAGCGGTGCGGATCGGCCCCACCCGCGGTGACCGGATGGGCACTCCAGACTATCCGCCACCCGCATGCGACTTTCCGCCCGCCCGCCCGCGCCCCCATCCGCGCGCCCCCGTCCCCGCGCCCCGGCTCCGCCCGACGTCGAGACGCACTGAGCACGTCGACGCGCATCGAGCCTGCGGATGCGCGCCTCACGGAGTGCGCGGACACGGGTTCGGTGCGCGGACACAGGTCTGGTGCGCGGGAGTGCGGGTCGGCCGGGGTGTCGGGCCGGCTCGGCGTGGCGTCGTCCGTCCGTCATGGCGTCAGAAGGGCGGCGAGGCGGGTGACGACGTCGGCGAAGTCGTCGAGGTCGCGCCAGTCCCAGCGGATCACCGGTGAGCCCGTGGCACGGACCGCGTCCTCACGTCGTTTCTCCCGGTAGACGACCTCGGAGGCGTTCTGGCCCGGTTTGAGCAGGCGTTCGTACTTGACCTTCCCGTCGAACTCGCCGACCACGGCTCGTCCCGGCCACCAGAAGTCCACCTGAGCGATGAACCGGCCCGCTGCGTCGAGTACGACGTGCTGTAGCTCGGGGCGGGGCAGTCCGGCCCGGGCGAAGCGGACCCGGCTGATCGACTCGCCGGGCCCGTCGGCGGCACCGTCGGCGAACGCGACCACCCGTCGGGCAGCAGGAAGGCCCCGGGCTCCGCCGGCTCGGGCCACGGCGCGCTCGAGCTCACCGGTGGTCACGATCTTCTGGTGCAGTGCCGCGTCCGCGATCGCGACCGCCTGCTCGAACGGAAGGGTGCGGGCCAGGTCGACGACGGTGCGGGCCGGGGAGGTCACCCGGACGCCGTCGACGAGCACGATCTCGTCCGCATCCAGCTCGGCCCGATGCAGATGCAGGTAGGTCGTGCGGCGGCCGCCCGAGTCACCGGGCCGAGTCAGGTGGCTACGCACCAGCGGCACGCGCCACAACGGCAGCCCGTGCAGGGCCGCGGCGGAGGTGTGGCTGGCTGCCCCGTCGACCGCCCCGTGCTGGCGCACCGCAGCTCGGGCCGCGAGGGCGTGGCGGGCTTCGGGATCGGCGAGCCGCTCGTCGTCCGATCGCAGATAGGCGCCCGGTCGCACGCTGGTGAGCCGGCCGGCGTGCCGCGCACGGTCGATCTCGTCGCCGGTGACACCCTGGGCACGCAGGTCGGCGCGCAACATCGGCCGTGCCGGGATGATGTCCATGCCACGAGGCTCGGCGTCACACTCGTCGTCGACAACACCCTGCTCCGAGCGGCTGTGGACAACCCTCCACCCACAGCCGCCCCACCCCCACCACGTGGACAACCCACCCTCTCGAGCACCGCGCCCACGCGTATTCCGCCCGCCGCCGCGCACTCGACCGGCGGCCGCGCACCACACGGACCGCGCGTCGACGGCCGCAGTGCGCGGCAACGGGCCGGGTGCGCGAGTGGCGCGGGGCCCGGGCGGGCGGGTGAGCGGGGCCGCGGGTGGCGCGGGCCGGCGGGGTCAGTCGGCCAGGAGGGATTCGTGACGGGTGGTGGAGCCGTTCTCCGTGGAGAGGAGGGTCTCGTAGGTGCTGGGGGCGTCCGTGTCGGCCTCGGAGAGGAGGGGGATCACGTGCTCGCGGACCTCGAACGGGGAGAGCGCGCGGCGGTAGGCGTCGATCGAGGCGAAGCGGACGGTGAGGATCCAGCTCTCCGGCTCGTCCACCGAACGGCCGACCCGGCCGTCGAGGAAGCCCGTCGCGGAGCCCAGGAGGTCGAGTGCGCGGTGCGCCCGGGAGGTGAAACGGGACGCCTCGCCGGCCGCGACGGAGAACCGGCAGACCAGCAGCACGGACGCGACGATAGCCGCCCGCCTACGATGGAGGCGCGGCCGGCTCGGCGAGACAACCGCCGGGGGCGTGGCCGCCGCTCCCGGAGACTGGAACGACGATGTCGATCGCACCGGACACCAGGCGCGACTCGGAGGGTGAGCACCCCGAGGAACGCCCCATCGCCGCGCCCGGGCCGGTGCGCACCCCGCGCACCCTGGCCGCCGCGGGTGACCTGCTGCGGGCGCTCGCCGCGCCGGTGCGGATCGCCATCGTGCTGCAGCTGCTCGAGCACGCGCGTTGCGTGCACGACCTGGTCGACGCCCTCGGGGTGACCCAGCCGCTGATCAGCCAGCACCTGCGGGTGCTCAAGGCGGCGGGCGTCGTCGAGGGCGAGCGGCGCGGCCGGGAGGTGCTCTACACCCTGGTCGACGACCACCTCGCGCACATCGTCGTCGACGCCGTCGCCCACGTCGAGGAGGACGCGTGACCGAACCGGCGAGCACCGTGGAGAAGAGCACGGCGGGCCCTCGCGGGTTGCGGGCGACCCGGCAGCGCGCCGCGGTGTCGGCGCTGCTGGACCGGCTCGACGACTTCCGGTCCGCGCAGGAGATCCACGAGGAGCTGCGGCGGGTCGGCGAGGGCATCGGCCTGACGACGGTCTACCGCACCCTGCAGACCCTGGCCGACGGCGGCGAGGTCGACATGCTGCGTACCGGCAGCGGTGAGGCCGTCTACCGGCGCTGCGACACCGCGCACCACCACCATCACCTGGTGTGCCGTCGCTGCGGAGCCGCCGAGGAGATCGAGGGCCAGGCCGTCGAGGCCTGGGCGCAGAAGGTCGCCGACGAGCACGGTTTCGTCGAGCTCAGCCACACGATCGAGATCTTCGGGCTGTGCCGTCGCTGTGCCGCCGAGCGCGACGTCTCATAACGAGATCGGGATCACAGCGCAGCGGCGCTAACCTCCGGGCCGGCATACGCAAGGAGGCGGGCTTTCACGTGACCGACAGCGGAGGAACCCCGACCGAGGAGGCCCCGGTCCCGGCGCCGTCCTCGGTCCGCAGTATCGATGTACCCGAGTCCGGTGAGCTGGCCCAGCTGGCATCGGTGTTCGAGGACCTGCAGTACGTCCTGCGGTGCTGCGAGCACCTGGTCACCGCACTCGGGACGCCGGACTCCGGTCCGGTGCGGGTGGACGCGGACCCGGCGCTGGTCGAGGCACTGTGGACGGGCGCACTGATCGGCTACGTGCGCTGCTTCAGCGGGCGCACGAAGACGCTGACCACCGACGACCTGGCCACGCTCGAGCTCGAGGGTGACGTCAGCGGCTTCCACGACATGGTCACGAAGCTGCGTGACCACTACGCCTCGCGGCACCTCAACCCGCGCGAGTCGTACTCGATCGGCGTGGCGCAGGCCAACGACGGCGCGCCGCAGGGTGTGGCGATCGTGTCCACCCCGCGCCCGATCGTCGACGAGACGACGGTGCGGCTGCTCGGCCGGGTCGCCTACGGCCTGTCCGCTCTGGTGGACGCGAAGATGGCGAAGGCGCAGAACGACGTGCTGGGCGTGGCCCAGGGCATGTCGGCGACGGAGCTCGCGAAGCTGCCGCTGGTGCACCTGAGCGAGGAGGGCAGCCCGACCGAGCCCCCCTCCCTGGGCTGAGGCCTCACGCCGGATGTCCTGGTCGCAGCAGCACCGCGGCCAGGGCTCCGGCGACCCCGGTGGCCAGGATCGTCACGGCCATCGACAGCGCGGTCACCCCGCCGATCGACACCAGCGGCGGGATGATCGCGCCGAACGAGAACTGGGCCAGCCCCAGCAGCCCGGACGCGGACCCGGCGACCGCGCCCTGGGAGTCCAGGGCCAGCGCGGTGCCGTTGGGCAGCAGCAGCCCCACCGCGGACACGACGAAGAACAGCGGCCCCAGCGCGGCCCACACCGAGTCGCCGAGCAGCACCCCGGCGACGAGTGCGACCCCGCCGGCGAGCGCCACCACGACCCCGGCGCGCAGCAGCCGCAACGCACCGAACCGCGGCACCAGCACCGAGTTGACCCGTCCGGCCGCGACGATCCCGAGCGCGTTGACGGCGAAGACGATCCCGTAGGCCTGCGCGCCCAGCCCGTAGCCTCCCTGCAGCACGTAGCTGCCCATCGCGATGTAGACGAACATGCCGGTCGTCGTCAGCGACAGCACGAGCACCGGGCCGAGGAACGAGCGGTCGGCCAGCACCCCGCCCAGCGCCCGGCGGGTGGCCGCGAGCCCGCCGCCGCGCCGGGCATCCGGGGCCAGGGTCTCCGGCTGGGTCAGCGCCGCACCGAACAGTACGAGCCCGATCGCGGCCAGCGCGACGAACAGACCCCGCCAGTCGGTGACCCGCATCAGCTGGCTGCCCAGTACCGGCGCGATCACCGGCGCCGCACCGCTGACGAGCATGAGCAACGAGAACACCCGGGCCGCCTCGGCACCGGAGTAGAGGTCGCGGACGATCGCCCGCGCCGTCACGATGCCGACGGCGCCGGCCAGCCCGCCGAGCAGCCGTAGCACCAGCAGGACCTCGATCGACGGCGCGAGGGCGCACAGCCCGGCCGTCACCGCGTACACGCCGACCCCGACCAGCAGCGGCACCCGGCGTCCCAGCCGGTCGGTCAGCGGGCCGAACAACAGCTGCCCGACCGCGAGCCCGATCATGCAGACCGACATCGACGCCTGGCCCAGCGACTCCGTCGTGTCCAGCGCGCCGGTCAGCTGCGGCAGCGCCGGCAGGTACAGGTCCAGCGACAGCGGGCCGAACGCCGTCAGGCCGCCGAGGGTGAGGATCCGGCGGACGGGAACGCGAGCGGGCCCCTCCGGCGGCGGGCTCACGCCGGGTGGGCCTCGACCAGCTCCGCCCGCATGCTCGATGCGCTGGCCACGACCAGCATCAGCAGCGTGCCCATCGGGTGCTCGTCCAGCCCGACGGCGGGGAACGCGTAGCGCAGGGTGACGTCCCAGCCGTGCTCGCCGCGGATCACCCGCGGGGTGCCGAACAGCCCCTCCCCCACACCCATCGCGACGTGGGTCGGGACGTCGGACGAGAACGGCAGGTCCCAGGCCACGACGCAGGTGAGATTGAGGACCGGCAGGCCCTCCTCCAGCTCGGTGCCCTGCACGACGCAGAGCACGCCGCCGTGCGCGAACGTGAGGGCGCCGTCGTCGTCGACCTCGACGTCGTGGAACCGCTCCAGTGCGGAACGGGCGGTGTCGAGCATGCCGGTGATCGCCGGGTCGTTCACGATGCGGTTCCTTCCTCGGCGGCGGCCCGCGCGGCCGCCTTCTCCGCCGCGTCGACGGCGCCACCGAAGCGCCGGTCCCGCCGCGCGTAGATCTCGATCGCCTGCCAGATGTGGCGACGGTCGAAGTCCGGGAACAGCGTGTCCAGGAAGACCATCTCGGCGTAGGCGCTCTGCCAGAGCAGGAAGTTCGACGTCCGCTGCTCACCGGAGCTGCGCACGAACAGGTCCACGTCGGGCATGTCCGGCTCGTCGAGGTAGCGGCGGATCGTGCGCTCGTCGATCTTGTCCGGCTTGATCTTCCCGGCCGCCGCGAGCTTCGCGATCTCGCGGACCGAGTCGACGATCTCCGCGCGGCCGCCGTAGTTCACGCACATGGTGAGGGTGAGGACGTCGTTGGCGCGGGTCTTCTCCTCCGCCACCTCGAGCTCCTTGATCACCGACCGCCACAGACGCGGACGGCGCCCGGCCCAGCGGACCCGGACGCCCATCTCGTGCATCTCGTCGACCCGGCGCCGGATGACGTCGCGGTTGAAGCCCATCAGGAAGCGGACCTCGTCGGGGCTGCGGCGCCAGTTCTCGGTGGAGAACGCGTAGGCCGACAGCCACCGGACGCCGACGTCGATGCATCCGCGGGCGACGTCCATCAGCGAGGCCTCGCCGCGCTTGTGGCCCTCCGTGCGGGGCAGGCCGCGGGCGTTGGCCCAGCGGCCGTTGCCGTCCATCACCAGCGCCACGTGACGGGGCACCAGCTCCGGCGGGATGGCCGGGGGCCGCGCCCCCGACGGGTGCGGGGCGGGAGGCTGGAAGGGCACGGATCGAACCCTACGTCCCGGCCCGTGAGCTCAGTTCTGAGGTGCGGCTCCGCAGGCTGCGCGCTCAGTCGTCCGTCCCGGAGTTCAGCAGGAAGCTCGCCACCGACGGGGTGGAGGTGTCGGCCGGGCCGGCGGTCTCCGCCGGACCCTGGAAGACCAGCGCGACGATCGCCGCGGCGGCCGCGCCGACCACGAGCAGGGCCTGTACCCCGGCGAACATGGCGGCGATGACGGTGGCCGCCAGTGCGGCCATGGCCACGACCGAGCGCAGGAGTGCGGCGCCGGCGACGAGCAGGGCCACCACGGCGATCGCGCCGATCAGGGCGGAGGAGTCACCGGTCGCGGTGGCGGCGGCGAGCGGGACGAGGGTGCCGTTCATGGTGCACTCCAGGGGGATCGGGCCGGGGCGGGTGGCGCGCGGCCGGATGGCGTGGTGGGCACCCCGTCGTCGGAGGGCATGCCCTGCATTTCGTGTATGAATTGATTGAATAGGTGAGGTACGACTCCGTCAAGAATTCTTTTCGCCACCCTGTCGCCATCGAATGGGAATTGTCTTGCGAATTCGATGTGAATTCATCGGGCGCGATGCGGCGCCAGCCCGTCACCACCGACTTCAGCCGGATTCAGCTGAAGATCCGGCTCTCCACCAGCGAACTTCAGCGGACTCTAGTCAAATTCAGCGAAACACAGTGACCATCGGTGGCCCGGGGCGTAGCGTTGTCCGTGCCCGTCCGGAGACTCGAACACGCGGGTTTCGTCCGGAACGGAAGAATCGTCGAACGAGGGTCGCCGATGAGTGTCACGGGATGGATCGCCGCGGGGGATGCGGGCACGCTCGCCTCGTCCCAGCTGGCCGGACGCCTGCGGGCGTTGCGCCGCAGCCACTGGCCGGACCGGCTGGTGCGCCAGATCGAGCTGGCCACGGCGTTCGACGTCAGCCCGTCGTCGATCTCCTCGTGGGAGAAGACCGACGCGCCGACGCTGCCACCCGAGCCGCGCCTGGACATGTACGCGCGCTTCTTCGCCAGCCGCCGCTCGGTCGCGACCACCGCTCGGCTGCTGAACGACGACGAGCTCACCGACGACGAGTCGACGCTGCGGACCGCCCTCTACAGCGAGCTCTACGCCCTGCACGAGACCGCGACGAGCGGCGCCGAGGAGCAGGAGTCGCTCGCCGGGGACTTCTGGACGTTCCCGGACGGCGGCCCGATCCGCGTGATCTGCGGGGTGCTGGAGCCGGAGCGCCGCTCCCCCTCGGCCGACGTCGCCAGCGCCGACTACGTGGAGCTGGGCGCGACCGCGGACCTGGACTCGCTGTTCGAGCTGTTCGGGCACCTGCGGATGCGCAACCCGTCCTCGGACGTACGGTTCGTGCGCGCCGACCAGTACGACGCCGAGGACCTGCAGGCCCACGTCATCCTGCTCGGCAACACCACCAAGACCGGCGGGCCCGGGCTGGTCGCCGACCAGGACAGCATCCCGGTCCGCCAGCTCAGCCTCGGCGGTCCCGACGGCGAGGTGTTCGAGCTGCTCGACGGCTCCGGGACACAGCTGCGCCCGCGGTTCACCGAGGAGCGTCTGGTCGAGGACCTCGGGCTGTTCGCCCGGACGTCGAACCCGTACTTCAGCACCCGGACCCTGACCGTCTGCGGCGGCGCGTACACCCGCGGCGTCTACGGGGCCGTGCGCTGCCTGACCGACGGCGGCCTCGGTGACGAGAACGCTGCCTACCTGCGCCGCCGCGCGGCCGGGGCGGAGACGTTCGGGGTGGTCATGCGGGTGCGGACCGCCGACCACATCGTGCCGACGCCGGATCTGCGCGACCCGCGCAACCGGCTCTTCGAGTTCCCCTCGGCGTGACCCGGGGGATCAGGCGTCGGGGTGGTCGCGTTCCGGCCAGGCCGGCTCGTCGGGGCCGCGCCGCTGGTCCCACTCGAGGTAGCGCTGCAGGGCCGCGACACCCCGGTTCTCGCGGACGCGGTCGACCTCGGAGAGCGGGACGTCCTCGGGCTTGATCACCGGCAGCATCGGGATGGCCGGCCACGGGCCGTCCTCGGCGAGTCGGCGGACCTGGCGCATCGGCGTCGTGGTGCTGTCGGGGCGCGTCTCGGGCAGCTTCTCGGTGCGCGAGGCCGGGGGTTGGTCGACGGCGGAGCCGGCGGGGCGGGGAGAACACCTCATCTGCTCGGTGCTGCTCGTTCCGGTCGGCGGGATCGGCAGCCGTTCCGTGCGGGCGGCGGGGATCCGCTGGGTCTCGGCGACCGGGCGCCGGTCACCGTGTTCGGGTCGAGCGTCGCGTGCGTTCACGTCTGCCTCCCGGTCAGATCCGTCGCCGATGATTATCCGGCCCCGTCCGGGAGGGGCACAGCCGGGTCCGGGACGGGCTGCTCCCGCATCTGCCGCTCGACCAGCGGCAGCGACCGCAGCTGACGTTCCAGGTGCCACTGCAGGTGCGCCGCGACCAGGCCACTGGCCTCCCGCCGGACCGACTGCACCGCGGCGTCCGCGACGTCCCAGTCACCGTGCAGCAGCGCGTCGAGCAGCCCGAACGTCTCCGTCGCCGGGTACACCGACCCGGGTGGACGGCAGCGCGGGCAGATCGCCCCGCCGCCGGCGACGTTGAACGCGCGGTGCGGCCCGGGGTCGGCACAACGGGCGCACTCCGACAGCGACGGCGCCCAGCCGGCGTGGCTCATCGCGCGCAGCAGGAACGCGTCGAGGACCAGAGAGGAGTCCCGCGTCCGGTCGGCCAGCGCCCGAACCGCCCCGACCAGGAGCAGGTAGACCCGCAGCGACGGCTCACCCTCCTCGGAGACGAGCCGGTCGGCGGTCTCCAGGATCGCGCAGCCGCAGCTGTAGGCGCCGTAGTCGGCGACGACCTGCGGGGCGAACGCGTCGAGCGTCTGCGCCTGGGTGATCACGTCCAGGCTGCGGCCGGTGTAGCACTGCACGTCGACGTGGTTGAACGGCTCCAGCCGTGCACCCCAGCGGGAACGGGTGCGTCGCACGCCCTTCGCGACGGCCCGGACCTTGCCGTAGCGCCGCGTCAGGAGCGTGACGATCCGGTCGGCCTCGCCGAGCTTCTGCACGCGCAGCACCACTCCGGTGTCGCGGTACAGGCTCATGCCCCCAGCCTACGCAGCGTGCCGTCGCCCGCCGTGCCGCCACGACGGGGACGGGAAGACTGCCTCAGAAGCCCAGCTTGCGGAGCTGGCGGGGGTCCTGCTGCCAGTTCTCGGCGATCTTCACGTGCAGGTCGAGGAAGATCTTGGTGCCGAGCAGGGCCTCGATCTGGCGGCGCGACTCGGTGCCGACGTGCTTGAGGCGCGCGCCGTTCTTGCCGATCACGATGCCCTTCTGGCTGGAGCGCTCGACGTAGATGTTCGCGTGCACCTCCAGCATCGGCGCGGCCTTCGGGTTGTCGTTCTCCCGCTGGTTCATCTCCTCGATCACGACGGCGATCGAGTGCGGGAGCTCGTCGCGCACGCCCTCCAGCGCGGCCTCGCGGATCAGCTCCGCGACGAGGGTCTCCTCCGGCTCGTCGGTGAGGTCGCCGTCCGGGTAGAGCGGCGGGCCCTCCGGCAGCCGGGCGACCAGCAGGTCCGACAGCAGCGAGACCTGGAACCCCGACTTCGACGACGTCGGGACGACCTCGGTGAAGTCCATCAGCTTCGAGACCTCGGTCAGGCGCTCGGCCACGACCGGCGGCTCGACCAGGTCGGTCTTGGTGACGATCCCGAACACCGGGGTGTGCTGTGCGACCGAGCGCAGCTCGTTGACGATGAACTCGTCACCGCGCCCGACCGGCTGGTCCGCCGGGACGCAGAAGCCGATCACGTCGACCTCGGCCCAGGTGGTGCGGACCAGGTCGTTGAGCCGCGAGCCGAGCAGCGTGCGCGGCTTGTGCAGGCCCGGGGTGTCGACGAGCACGACCTGGGCGTCGTCGCGGTGGACGATGCCGCGGATCGCGTGCCGGGTGGTCTGCGGGCGGCTGGACGTGATCGCGATCTTCTGGCCGACCAGCGCGTTCGTCAGCGTCGACTTGCCGGCGTTGGGCCGTCCCACGAAGCAGGCGAACCCGGACCGGAAGCCCTCGGGGACCTCCGCGAAACCCCCGCCGGTCACGCGGCGCTCGTCAGGGGCCCGAGCGTGTCGCCGGTGAGGCGTTCGAGGATCTCGCGCCCGATCGGCAGCGCCGCGGTCGCGGCCGGCGACGGGGCGTTGAGGACGTGCAGCACGGACCCCGCGCCGCTGCCCTGGTCCAGGAACAGGAAGTCGTCGACGAGCGTCCCGTCGGCCTTCACCGCCTGCGCACGCACGCCGGCGCCGGCCGGGCTGAGGTCCTCGGCGCGGACGTCGGGGAGCAGCCGCTGGATCTGGCGCACCATCGCCGACTTCGACAGCGACCGCCGCACCTCGCCGACGCCGTAGCGCCAGTGCTTCCGGGCGACCTTGATCATGCCCGGGTAGGTGAGCGTGCCCAGGAGCTCCTTCGGCTTGACCGTGCGCCAGTCGTAGCCCTCGCGGGCCAGGGCCAGCACCGCGTTCGGGCCGGCGTGCACGTGCCCGTCGACGCCGCGGGTGGCGTGCACCCCGAGGAACGGGAACGCCGGGTCCGGGACCGGGTAGATCAGGCCGTTGACCAGCGACGCGGCCCGCTCGGAGAAGCCGGTGTACTCGCCGCGGAACGGGATGATCCGCACGCCGGGGTCGGCGCCGGCCATCGTCGCGAGCTCGTCGCAGCGCAGCCCGCCGCACACGACGACCTGGGTGCCCAGCACGTCACCGCGGTCGGTCCGCACCACGACGTCGTCGACCCGGCGGGCGATGCCGGTGACCGAGCGGCCCAGGTGCAGCTCCCCGCCGCCCTTCTCGACCAGCTCGCCGATCTTCTCGGTGATCGAGCGGTAGTCGCAGATGCCGGTCGAGGGCACCCACAGCGCGGCGAGGCCGCGGACGTTCGGCTCGTGCTCGCGCATCCCGGCCGGGTCGAGGCGGTGGTTCTCCACGCCGTTGGCGTCGCCGCGGCGCTGCAGCTCGGCCATCCGCGGCAGCTCGTCGGGCTCGGTGGCCACGACGAGCTTGCCCGACACCCGGTGCGGGAGGTCGTGCTCGCGGCAGAACGCGACGGTCTCCGCGCACCCGGCCACGGCCAGGCGGGCCTTGTAGCTGCCCGGGGCGTAGTACAGCCCGGAGTGGATGACGTTGGAGTTGTTGCCGGTCTGGTGGTTGGCCAGGCGCGGCTCGCGCTCGATCACCGCGACCGAACGGCCGGTGCGGACGGCGGCGTGCGCGGTGGCCAGACCGACGATCCCGCCGCCGATCACGACCAGGTCGAACCGCGGGGTGGCGGGCAGTGCGGGGCCCCGGGCGTCGGGACGTTCAGTGCCGGACATCGGATCCTTCCTGCGGCGCGGGGACCTCGTCGGGTCCGGCCGGTGCGGGTTCGTTCACGGCGGGTCCGGGGGCCTCCGGCTCGACCGAGGCCACGTCGTTCGACGCCGTCTCGGGCAGGCGCTCCCCGGTGTCGTGCCGGTCGGAGACGCGGCTCGGGCGCTTCGTGTCGTCGTCGGTGCCGGTGGCCTCGGGGTCCATCGGGGTGATGAGCACCGAGGTGATGCGGGTGCGGCCACGTGCGTCCTTGCCGCCCTCGCCGAGCAGGTGCAGCCCGGCGACCTCGGCCTCGGCGCCGGGCAACGGAACCTTGCCCAGGCGCTGGGCGAGCAGCCCGCCGACGGTGTCGACGTCGGCGGCCTCCAGCGCCTCGCGCAGCTCGGCCTCCCGGGCGGTGCCGGTGTACTCGGAGGCGAAGAGCTCCTCCAGGTCCTCCACCGGCAGCCGGGCGGCCACCCGCAGGGTGCGGCCCTCGGCCGGGGCGACGTCGGGGACCTCCTCGACGTCGTACTCGTCGGCGATCTCACCGACGATCTCCTCGAGGATGTCCTCGATCGTCACCACGCCCGCGGTGCCGCCGTACTCGTCGACGACGATCGCCATGTGGTTGCGGTGACGCTGCATCTCGCGCATCAGCTCGTCGCTGCGCTTGGAGTCCGGGACGAACGTCGCCGGGCGGATGATCTCGACCAGCGACGCGCGCGGGCGCTGCTCGCGCTCGGCCTCGTCGCGGGCCCGGACCAGGTCCTTGAGGTAGGCGAGCCCGATCACGTCGTCGATGCTCTCGCCGAGCACCGGGATCCGGGAGTAGCCGCTCTTCAGGGCCAGCCGCAGGACCTTGTCGACGGGCGTGTCGCGCTCGGCCCACACGACGTCCGGGCGCGGGACCATGATCTCCCGGACCGGGGTCTCCCCCAGCTCGAACACCGAGTGGATCATCCGGCGCTCGCCCTCGTCGACGACGCCGCGGGTGCTGGCCATGTCGACCAGCTCGCGCAGCTCGACCTCGGTGGAGAACGGGCCCTCCCGGAAACCGGGACCCGGGGTGATCGCGTTGCCGATGAGGATCAGCAGCTTCGACAGCGGCGAGAGGATCACCCCCAGCGCGCGCACCGGCCCGGCCAGCAGCAGCCCGATCCGGTACGGGTGCTGGCGCCCCAGGGTGCGCGGCCCGACGCCGATCAGGACGTAGCTGACGATCACCATGATCACGCCGGCGAGCAGCACGCCGATCCACGGCGAGGAGAACTCCGGCGCGAGCGCCGAGGCCAGCAGGACGGTCGCCGCCGTCTCCATGGTCAGGCGCAGCAGCAGGAGCAGGTTGACGTGGCGGGGACGGTCCGCGACGACGGCGGCCAGCGCCGTCGCCCCGGAACGCTTCGCCCGCACGACGGCGTCCACCCGGGCGCGCGAGATCGACATCAGCGCGGCGTCGGCCGCGGCGAACACCCCGGCCAGCGGGATCAGAATGACTGCGATGACGATCAGCGTCAGGGTGTTCACGGTCGCTGCTCGTCCTCGAGCCCGACCGCGCCGAGCAGCCGGTCGTCGGTGCGGCGCTGGGCCTGCTGCGCCTTCGCCTTGGCGCGGCCGTCGCGCCACTGCGCCAGCAGCTTGTCCTGCAGCGCGAACATCTCGCGCTCGTCGGCCGGCTCCAGGTGGTCGTAGCCGAGCAGGTGCAGCACGCCGTGCACGGTCAGCAGGTGCAGCTCGTCGGCGAGGGTGTGACCGGCCTTGCGGGCCTGGTCCTTCGCGAACGCCGGGCACAGCACGACGTCGCCGAGCAGCGCCGGGCCCAGGTCCGGGGCGTCCGGGCGGCGGCTGTCGTCGGCCAGGGAGTCCATCGGGAAGGCCATCACGTCGGTGGGACCCGGCTCGTCCATCCACCGCTCGTGCAGCTCGGTCATGGTGTCCAGGCCGACCGCGGTGATCGCGAGCTCGGCGGCCGGGTTGACGCGCATGGTGTCCAGGGTGAAACGGGCGACGGAGACGACCAGCGACTCGTCGACCGTGACGCCGGACTCGTTGACGACCTCGATGCTCACGACGGTGGCTGACCCCTGGAACTTCCGCTGTCGACGACCGGACACGGGCCGTGGACGGACACACGACCCGTCACCAGCGTAGTCGCCGCACGAACCCGCCCGGTCGGCTCCCCGTTCAGGTCCCCGGAGCCACCGCGACACCGGCCAGGATCGGCGGGTCCGCGACGTCGGTCCCGGGCTCCGGGCGCCACCGCGTCGCGGGCACCAGACCGGGCCCGAGCAGCGTGAAGTCCCCGAACAGCGCGGTGATCGCGGCCCGGTCCCGGGCGAACACCGGGCTCGGGCCCGGGCGCATCAGCTCGACCGTGTGCGCCACCTCGTCCGCACGGATCTCGTCGGTCAGGTGCGTCAGGACCAGGTGGCTGCCGGGCGCCAGGGTCGTGCGGTAGCGACGCATGATCGACGCCGGCCCGGCGTCGTCGCCCACGTAGTGCAGCGTCGTGACCAGAAGCAGCCCTAGCGGCCGGTCGAGGTCGAGCAGGCCCGTCGCGGCGGCCTTGGCCAGCACCGTCGCCGGGGCGCGGACGTCGGCGAGCAGTGCGATGGCGCGGTCGTCACCGCGCAGCACCTGCTCGCCGTGGGCGACGGCGATCCGGTCGTGGTCGACGTAGACCACCCGCGACTCCGGGTCCTCGGCCCGGGCGATCTCGTGCACGCTGCCGACGGTCGGGATGCCGGAGCCGAGGTCGAGGAACTGCCGGATCCCGGCGTCGAGCAGCGTCCGTACCGCGCGGGCGAGGAAGGCGCGGTTGGCCACGGCCATCTCGGCCGCGACCGGGCTCGACGCGCTCGCGCGGGCCGCCACCTCGCGGTCGACCGCGAAGTTGTGCGACCCGCCGAGCATGAAGTCGTAGATCCGCGCCGGGCTGGGCACCGTGATGTCGACCCCGGCCGGCACCCGTTCCGGGCGGTCGGCGGCGTCGTCGCCACCGGCCGCCGTGTCGCTCACCGTCGCCGGCCCGCCTGCCGTGTCTGCGGCGGGCCGTTGCGCGGCGCGGTGTTGCCGGCCGACATCGCGGCGCGGCGCTCACCGGCCGCGTCCCACCGGGCGTAGGCGTCGACGATGTCGCCGACCAGGCGGTGGCGAACCACGTCGGCGCTGTCGAGCGTCGCGAAGTGCACGTCGTCGACGCCGTCGAGGATCTCCCGCACGACCTGCAGGCCGGACTTGGCGTGGCCCGGCAGGTCGATCTGGGTGACGTCACCGGTGACCACGATCCGCGACCCGAACCCGAGGCGGGTCAGGAACATCTTCATCTGTTCCGGAGTGGTGTTCTGCGCCTCGTCGAGAATGATGAAGGCGTCGTTGAGCGTGTTGTGCGTGACGATGAAGTCCTCGGTCACGTACAGCGAGTCGGCTGCGGCGACCGAGATACAGACACAGTCGGCCTCGCCCGCCGGTTCGATCGACTCGACGAACCGCATCGGCCGCCCGCCGCCGTCGGCGTCGTAGGCCGTGGCCTTGCGTGTCAACCGGAACGGGGCGAGTCCTGCGGGCAGCCGGATGTCGAGGACGTGTGCGTCGGACCGGTTGTGCACCGGTCGTCCCTTCGCGAGTCCGGGCCTGCGGCCCTCGGCGGTACGGGTCCTCGCGTAGGCGACCCCGCCGAGCGAGCGGACGAGGTACATGACGTCGTCACGCAGGCGGTCCGAGCACGAGGTGTACTGGATCCGGCAGGTGCGTCCACGCTGCCGGACCGGTCCGCCGTCGCTGTCGAGCAGTCCCTGCAGGACGGCGAGCCGGACCTCCGCGCTGTTGTTCAGATAGCCGGCGGGCACGAACTTCGTGTCCGAACGCGTCCCGGCCAGGCCGAGATCGCGCAGAATCGCCGTCACCGGGTTGGCCGTGATCACACCACCGCGGCCCCCTCCACCGACGCGGCGCAGGACGTAGTCGACCTCGGTCCTACGGATGAGCTCGATGTCGGGCAGTGCCGCATCGAGGGCCTCGGCCAGTTCGGGGTCCTTCGTGGCGAACGCCGGCGTAGTGGTCGTCGTGAGGCACCCGTCGCCCAGGAGCAGACCCAGTGCATAGGGGTCCATCGGCACGTCCTGCTCGGGGGACTGCACGGCACCGACCAGCGGCAGTTCGTACCGGTGGGCGTGCGACCAACGCAGCTTTCCGAGCATGTCCCGTGTCTGCAGGACACGCCCGTCCTTGCCCCGACGGCGGTCGTCCGGGGTCCTCACGTGCCACAGGTGCTCGCCACAGGCGAGTGTCGACGCCCCGTCCTGGGTCGTCAGCCGGAAGACCTCCTTGTTCCCCTGGGGGTGGACCCCGAGCACCGGCGTCGGGCGCCCGTCGCTGCCGGTGACCATGTCGCCGACACGCAGGCTCCCGATCCGACGGAAACCGTCCGGGGTGAGCACCGGGGTATCGACCGGCTGTGCGCGTCCCCGCATGTACGCGAGCGGCGCCACCTCGATGGTTCCGGCCGCCATGAGTTTCGGAATGGAATCCGGGTCCAGCATGTCGTGCAGGGCGTCGTAGAGCGGGCGCAGGTACGGGTCGATCTTCTCGTAGAGCGTGCCGGGCAGGTAGCCCAGTCGCTCGCCGGCCTCGACCGCGGGGCGGGTCAGGATGATCCGGTTCACGGTCTTGGCCTGCAGCGCCTGCACGGCCTTGGCCATCGCGAGATAGGTCTTGCCGGTACCGGCGGGGCCGACACCGAACACGATGGTGTTCGAGTCGATGGAGTCGACATAGCGCTTCTGGTTCAGCGTCTTCGGGCGGATGGTCTTGCCGCGCCGGGACAGGATGTCGAGGCTCAGCACCTCCGCCGGGGACTCGCCGAGGCGCTCGCGGTCGTCGGCGCCCTCGTCGGAGAGCATCTCGACGGTCCGGCGCACGGCGTCGCCGGTCACCTGCTGACCGCGTTCGGCCAGGGTGATCAGCTCGGTGAACACGCGCTCGGCGAACGCGACGTCGGCCGGCAGCCCGGTGAGGGTCAGCTCGTTGCCGCGGACGTGCACGTCGGCGGTCAGGGCGTCCTCGGCGGTGCGCAGGCTCTCGTCACTGGAACCGAGGAGCGCGAGCAGTGCGGCGTCCGGCACGACCATGCGGGACCGGACCGTGCCGTCCCGTGCGTCGATGGGGCCGCCGGGTTCGGTTCCGGTCAAGGGTGCAATCGCCTGCCTTCGGTCTCGCCCGTGGTGGACGACGGCGATGGTACCGATCCCACGGGGTACCGCACCCCCGCGTTTTCCCCGGGCCCCGGCCCCGGTGTCCTCCCGGCGACGTCTACTTGATCAGCTTCTGGACGTCGCGGAAACGCGGGTGGTGCGAGTTCGCGAGCCACTCGAACAGCACCATCTCGGTCGTGACGACCTCGGCGCCGTGCTCGCGGGCACGGACCAGCGCGGCCCGGTGGTTGGCCGGGGTGCGGGAGCCGACGGCGTCGGCGACCAGCACGACCCGGTGTCCGCGCTCACGCAGCCCGATCACGGTCTGCAGCACGCAGACGTGCGCCTCGCAGCCGGCCACGACGATCCGCTCGGCTCCGCTGGGCGGCAGCACCGTCTCGAAGCCGGGCTCGGAGGTGGCCCCGAACGCGGTCTTCATCAGCACCATCTGCGGGTAGGCCGCCAGCTCGTCGACGGTCGGGCCGAGCCCGTCGGGGTTCTGCTCGGTGGCCGCGACCGGCACGTCGAGCATCCCCGCGGCCTCGGCGAGGCGCACGGCGTTCGCGACGACGGCCGGGCCGTCGGCGATCGCGGGCATCAGCCGTTTCTGGAAGTCGACCAACAGCAGCAGGGAACCGGGCGCGTCGACGAGCACGAGCGTCATCGTAGGCGGGGACCTATGATCGGGTCATCTCGCGCGAGCGCCCCGGCCCCCGGTGACCGCGGCGTTTCGTCGGCGACACAGGGGGAACAGCACAGCTCTATGGGGTCGGACAAGTCGAAGAAGGGCAGCGTCGCGTCCGGGGGTTCCGGCGTCTGTCACCCGTGGACGGACCTCGCCGACGCGCAGAAGCGCGCGAGCACCGTCCGCCACGTGGAACTCAAGTTCCTCGTACCCGAGTCGAGCCACGACGCCGTCCTGAAGGCCCCCGAGCTCTCCCGCCGTGACGTCCGCACCCGGCAGGTGTGGTTCTTCGACACCCCGGACCTCGAGCTGCGTGACAGCGGGTTGATCCTGCGCGCACGGCGCAACAAGCGCGGCGACGACGACGCGGTGGTCAAGCTGCGCCGGGAGAGCCCGATCCCGCTGCCGGGACGGATCCGGCGCTCGCCGAACCTGCGGGTGGAGCTGGACGCGCTGCCCGGGATGTCCTGGTGGTCCGCGGCGCTCGGGCGCTCGCTGGCCCCGGCCGCGATCCGTGCGGCGCTGCGTGGCCGTCGTCCGCTGAGCTCGCTGTTCTCGGCCGAACAGCGCGCCTTCGCCCGCGGCCACGCCGAGCACCGGATCGACCTCGACGGGTTGAGCAGGCTCGGGCCGATCGAGGTGGTGCGCCGCCGCACGGCGCCCCGCGACGGTGGACCCGGGCTGGTCGTCGAGGACTGGACCTACCCCGACGGCGCCCGCCTGGTCGAGGTGTCCGCGCGCTGCCGGGTCGACCGCGTCGCCGCGACCGCCGCGGCGGCCGGGCGTTTCCTCACCGAGCAGGGTGTCGACCCCGGGGCCGGGCAGCGGACCAAGACCGGGGCGTCGCTGGAGCATCTCTCGGGGCTGTGACGCCCTCCCCGCGGCTCAGCCCGCGGAGACGCGCTCCAGGGCCGCGGTGCAGGCCTTCCACGCCGGCGTCGTGACGTCGATCGGGGCGAAGTGGTCCGCGCCCTCGATCCGGACCAGCTCGGCCCGGTCCCCGGCGGCGACGGCGCGCTGCACGAAGCGTTCGCTCTGCGAGATCGGGACGTTCGCGTCGGCGGTGCCGTGCACGCACACCGAGGGGACGCCCAGCGGCGTCCGCTCGGCCGGGGAGCCGACGTCGTAGCGGTCGGGCACGTCGGACGGCCGCCCGCCCATCAGGTCCACCACCGCGCCGCCGCCGAGGGTCGCGCCGTCGATCAGGTCCAGCACGCCGGCCTGGGACACGACGCCGGCCACCCGGACCTTCGGCGCCGCCCCGGGGCTGCCCGGCGGAAGACCGGGCCGGGCCGCGAGCCAGGCCGCGAGGTGCCCTCCCGCGGAATGCCCCAGCGTGTAGACGCGGCTCAGGTCCAGGCGGGTGCTGCCGAGCGTCGTGAGGTGGTCGACCGCGAGGGCGGCGTCGTCGAAGGTCGAGGTCCAGCCCCCGCCGCTGCCGACCCGGCGGTACTCGATGTTCCAGGTCGCCCAGCCGGCCCGGGCCAGGTCGGCGGCCAGCGGGCGGCCCAGCGAGAGGTCGTAGCCCGAGCGCCAGAAGCCGCCGTGGATCACCACGACGATGCCGCGCGCCGCGGCCGACCCGGCCGGGGCGGTGAACTCGCCGAACTGGCTGGCGTCCGAGCCGTAGGCCCGGCGCTCCGGGGTGGGCTCGGCGGTCGCCGACGTGCCCGGCCGGCCGCTCGGCGGGGAGCCGCCGCAGGACGCCAGGACCGGGACGGCGGCGAGCGCACCCAGCGACAGCAGGGACGCGCCGAAGCGGCGACGGCTCATCGCGGGCTCCCCGGGGACGGGGCGGGCGCTCCGCACGGTCGTCGTCGACGCGTCCGGTGCCGGGTGATCGAGGTCACGCACGGCGGGATCATGGCACGACGGGAACGGTCGAGGGGGTCGTCGAGACCGATTCGGTGTCGCGGGCCCACCGTCCGGTCAGCACGCCGAGCGCCCCGAGCGCGACGCAGGCCGCGGTGGAGGCGCGCAGCACCTCCGGTCCCATCCGCACCGTGCGGGCGCCGGCGGCGATTAGCGCGTCGAGCTCCCGATCGTCGATCCCGCCCTCCGGACCGACGACGAGCAGGACCGTCCCGGCGGCGGGCAGCGCGACGTCGCGCAACCCTTCGGCCGCGGACTCGTGCAGCACCAGCGCCAGGTCGGCGTCCGCGATGCGCCGGGCGAGCGCCGCGGTGTCCACCGGCTCGGCGACGTCCGGGATCCAGGGGCGCCGCGCCTGCTTGGCCGCCTCGCGGACCGTCGTGCGCCAGCGGGCCAGGGCCTTCTCCCCGCGCGGTCCGGACTCCCAGCGGGCCACGCAGCGTGCGGCCCGCCACGGAAGGACCTCGTCCGCACCGGCCTCGGTGGCCGTCTCCACGGCCAGCTCGCCGCGGTCGCCCTTGACGAGGGCCTGCGCCACGGCGACCCGCACGGCGGGCACGGCGACCCGGCGCACCGGGCCGACGTCGACCATCAGCGAGTCCCGCCCGGACTCCCCCGCGACGGCCTCGGCGACGGCGCCGCGGCCGTCGGAGAGCGAGACGTGCTCACCGGGACGGATCCGCTTGACCGTCGCCGCGTGCCGGCCCTCGGGCCCGGTCAGCTCCAGCGGCCCGCCGACGGCGGGCAGCGAGCCCAGGTCCTCGGCCAGGAACAGCGGCAGCGTGCTCACGGTGGTCAGCGGCCCCAGGTGTCGCGCAGGCGGGAGAACAGGCCGTGGCCGTTACGGGCACCGCCGACCAGGTCCGGCTGCTCCTCGCCGCGGAGCTTGGCCAGCTGGCGCAGGAGCTCGGTCTGCTCCTTGTCCAGCTTCGTCGGCACCGCGACCTCGACGTGCACCATCAGGTCGCCCGCGCCGTCCACGCGTCCGGTGGAGCGCAGCCGGGGCATGCCCTTGCCGCGCAGTGTCCGGACGGTGCCGGACTGGGTGCCGCCCTCGATCCGCAGCTCCTCGATCGAGTCGTCGAGCAGCTTGAGCGGCAGCGTCGCGCCCAGGGCGGCCGCGGTCATCGGCAGCGGGAGCGTGCAGTGCAGGTCCGCGCCGTCGCGGGTGAAGATCTCGTGCGGGGTCTCCTCGACCTCGACGTAGAGGTCCCCGGCCGGTCCCCCGCCGGAGCCGACCTCGCCCTGGCCGGCGAGCCGGACCCGCATCCCCTCGGCCACGCCGGCCGGGATCCGGACGGCGACCGAGCGACGCGAGCGCACCCGTCCGTCGCCGGCGCACTGACGGCAGGGGTCGGGGATGACCTCGCCGAAGCCGCGGCAGGTCGGGCACGGCCGCGACGTGACGACCTGGCCGAGGAACGAGCGCTGCACGCTCTGGATCTCGCCGTTGCCGCCGCAGGTGTCGCAGATCGTCGGGCTCGAGCCCTCGGCACAGCCGGAGCCGGTGCACACGGTGCACAGCACGGCGGTGTCGACGGTCAGGTCGCGCTGCACGCCGGTGGAGCACTCCTGCAGGCTCAGCTCCATCCGGATCAGCGCGTCCGCACCGGGCTGGACCCGGCTGCGCGGGCCCCGGCCACGGCCGCCACCGGCGGCGTTGCCGAAGAACGCGTCCATGATGTCGCCGAAGCCACCGAAGCCACCCCCGAACGGGTCGCCGCCTCCGCCGCCCCCGCCGCGGGGGTCCATCGGGTCGCCGCCGAGATCGACGACGCGGCGCTTCTCCGGGTCGGACAGCACCTCGTAGGCGGTGCTGACCTCCCGGAAGCGCTCCTGCGACGTCGGGTCCGGGTTGACGTCGGGGTGCAGCTCCCGCGCCAGACGCCGGTACGCCCGCTTGATCTCGTCGGCCCCGGCGCCGCTGTCGACGCCCAGGATCCCGTAGTAGTCGCGTGCCACCTGGCTGTTCCCTCGTGGTCCTTCGTGTAGATCTGCCGCGGCGGAGTCCCGGCCGGGCCTTGACGGGCTGGAACGCCCCTAGCGTCCCGTCAGGATCTCACCCACGTATCGGGCGACGGCATCCACCGCCGAGATCGTGCCGGGGTAGTCCATCCGCGTCGGTCCGACGACGCCCATTCCGCCCAGCGGCGTCCCGGAGCCGTACCCGACGGTGACGACCGAGGCACCGCGCAGGTCCTCGGCCTCGTTCTCCTCGCCGATCCGCACCGTGACCAGGCCGGAGTCCTGCGACGAGGCGAGCAGCCGCAGCACCACGACCTGCTCCTCGAGCGCCTCCAGGACCTGGCGCAGCGAGCCCGGGAAGTCGGCGTGGTTGCGGGTCAGGTTCCCCGTCCCGCCCAGCACCAGTCGCTCCTCGGGGTGCTCGACGAGCGTCTCGATCAGCACCGTGGCCAGCGTGGTGAGCGGGGCCTGCAGGTCCGGCGGCCCGGCCTCGACCAGGTCGGCCACCGCGGCCGACGCCTCGCCGAGTCGCTGACCGGCCAGGGCACCGTTGAGCAGGTCGCGCAGGCGGGCGACGTCGGTGTCGGACAGGACGTCGCCGAGGTCGACGACGCGCTGGTCGACGCGTCCGGAGTCGGTGATCAGCACCAGCATCAGCCGGGCCGGGGTCAGCGCGACGACCTCGAGGTGACGCACGGTGGAGCGGGTCAGCGTCGGGTACTGCACGACGGCGACCTGACGGGTGAGCTGGGCGAGGAGCCGGACGCTGCGGCGCAGCACGTCGTCGAGGTCGACCGCGCCCTCGAGGAACGTCTGGATCGCGCGCCGCTCGGCCGACGACAGCGGCTTGACCGCGGCGATCCGGTCCACGAACTGGCGGTAGCCCTTGTCGGTGGGGATCCGGCCCGCGCTGGTGTGCGGCTGGGCGATCAGGCCTTCGTCCTCCAGGACGGCCATGTCGTTGCGCACGGTCGCGCTCGACACGCCCAGGTTGTGCCGGTCCACGATCGCCCGGGACCCGACCGGCTCCTGGGTCGAGACGTAGTCCGCGACGATCGCGCGCAGGACGGCGAACCGTCGCTCGTCGGCGTTCACCCTGCGGCACCTCCCCCGGTCGTCCCCCGTACCCGGCCCCAGTCTAGGCCGTGTCGAGCGTCATGGTCCTGCCCGCGCACGCCCGTCCCGGAGCGCCACAGACCCGCCCCGGGCTGTGGCACGGTGGGACGTGTGCCTCCTCCGCGCCGTTTCGGCCGCCGCTGGCTGCTGGTCGGTGCCGGTGCCGCGGCGCTGGTCGCGGCCGGGACCGCCGACGGCTGGCTCCCCGTCTCCCCCGCCGCAGGCGCCGCGGGCCCGACGCCGGCGCAGCTGCGTGACGCGGTGCTGTCCGGTGTCGTGCCACACACCGGTCTCGCCGAGAGCACCGGGCGGCTCGGCCTGCCCGACATCCCCCGCCTGGAGAGCGCGTCCGCGCTGCTGTCCACCACGACCCGGATCCGGGTGCAGGTCGCGGCCGAGGACCGGTGGCGGGTCGACCAGCTCACCCCGGCCGGGGAGATCGACACCTACCGGCTCGGGGGCACCGAGTACCTGTGGGACTACGGCGGCAACCGGCTGACCACGCTCCGCGGGATCGCCCCGGTGCGGCTGCCGCGCGCGTCGGACTTCTCGCCGTCGGACCTGGGGCGGTGGCTGCTGCAGCTCACCGCGGCCGACCCGGTGTCCACGGTCGCGCCGCGCCGGGTCGCCGGGTACGACGTCCCCGGGCTCCGCGTGACCCCGGCGGACCCGGCCGGGACGGTCGCGTCCGTCGACGTCTGGGCGCTGCCCGGCCCGTCGGGGACGCCCGCGCTGCCGGTGGCCGTCGAGATCACCGCGAAGGGCGCGTCCGAACCGGCGCTGACGACGGCGTTCACCTCCGTCGAGACGGCGCCGCCGTCCGGGCTCGCGCTGCGCCCGGACGCCCCGCCCGGGGCCGAGACGGTCGCCACGCAGCCCGGCGACCTGGCCGGCGTGCTGCGCGGGCTGAACGCGCCACCGCCACCGGACACCCTCGCCGGGCGGCCGCGGGTGGAGCTGCCCGACTCCGGTGGAGGCTTCCTGCCCGGCGTCGGCGTCTACGGGACGGGGGTGAGCCGGTTCGTGCTGGCCCCCACCGGGCGCGACGTCGCCCGCCAGATCATCGGCGGGGGCAGCGCCGCGGGCGGGGTGCCGGTCGCCGGGCTCGCGCCCGACCGCGCGGTGCGGGTGGCCACGCCGCTGCTCAGCCTCGTCGTGGTGCGCCGCCGCGGGGGCGGGTTCCTGCTGGCCGGGACCGTGGCGCCGCAGGTCCTCGAACGGGCCGCGACCGAGCTCGTCCCGGCGGTGCGGCCGTGAACGCCCCGCGTGACGCGGGCGACGGCGGCCCGGTGATCCACACCGAGGCCCTGACCAAGCGTTTCGGGCGGATCACCGCCGTCGACCGGGTCGACCTGGACGTCCCGGCCGGGTCCCGCTTCGGGCTGCTCGGACCGAACGGCTCCGGCAAGACGACGATGGTCCGGATGCTGCTCGGCCTCGTGCACGCGACGTCCGGGACCGCGCACGTGCTCGGTGAGCCGATGCCCCGGGCCGCGGCGAGCGTGCTGCCCCGGGTCGGTGCGCTGGTCGAGAACCCCGCCGCGTGGCCGGCCCTGTCCGGGCGGTCGAACCTGCGGATGCTCGACGCCGCCGGGTCCCGCGGTGGACTCGTCGTGCGTCCGGGGGCCCGGCGCCGCCGCGTCGAGGAGGCGCTGGAGCAGGTCGGCCTGGCCGGGGTCGACCGGCGCCCGGTGAAGGCCTACTCGCTGGGCATGCGCCAGCGCCTGGGCATCGCCGCGGCCCTGCTGCGCCGCCCGCCGCTGCTGATCCTGGACGAGCCGACCAACGGCCTGGACCCGCGCGGCATCGGCGAGATCCGGTCGCTGATGGTCGCCCTGAACGACGGCGGCACCACCGTCGTGCTGTCGAGCCACCTGCTCTCCGAGGTCGAGGCGCTGTGCACCCGGATCGGCCTGATGGACGCCGGACGGCTGGTGCTCACCGAGGACATGGACGTGCTGCGCGCCCCGACCGGACGGATCACCGTGCGCACCCCCGACGCCGACGGCGCCGCGCGGCTGCTCGGCCGCGCCGTCGAGGAGCGGCCGGGCGCGACGACGCTGCAGGTGCGGGCGGACGACCCGGCCGACCTGAACGCCCACCTCGTCGCGCACGGCGTCGCCGTGACGGGGCTCGAGGTGGAACGACGGACCCTGGAGCAGGTGGTGCTGCAACGCTCCGGCTCCGGCGCCGACCGCTTCGACCCGCGCCGCAACGGGCTCCCCGGCCCCCGCCGCTCCGACGACGGGGACCTGGCCGGCCCCGCGACCGAGAGGATCGTCCGGTGATCGGCGTCGAGCTGGCCCTGATGCTGCGCAAGCGACGCGTCTGGATGTGCTGGGCCCTGCTGTGCGCGCTGCCGGCGCTGGTCGCGGTGCTGGTGTCCGCGACGGGCCTGGCCCCGCCGCCCGGTCGCGGCGCGGCGTTCCTGTCCGCGGTCACCACGAACGGCCAGATCTTCCCGGCCGCGGCGCTGGCCCTGGTGCTGCCGGTGTTCCTGCCGATCACCGTCGCCGTCGTCGCCGGGGACACCGTGGCGGGCGAGGCGGCGACCGGGATGCTGCGCTACCTGCTGGTCCGCCCGGTCGGACGGCTGCGGATGCTGTTCGCGAAGCTCGTGTCGGTGGCGGCGTTCGTGCTGCTCGCGGTCGTGTTCGTGACGGTCACCTCCTACGTCGTGGGGATCGCCGCGTTCGGGTTCGGCGGCGTCACCACCTCCGGCGGCACGGCCGCGGTGACCGGGTTCGGCGCGGTGCCGTCGCTGTCCGGGGCGGTGATCGAGCCGGTCGACCTCGTCACCCGCACGCTGCTCACGGTCGGCTACCTGGCGCTGTGCATGCTCACCCTCGGCGCGGTCGGACTGTTCTTCTCCACGCTCACCGACTCGCCGCTGGCCGCCGCGCTCGGCGTGCTGGCCGTGGTGGTGACGAGCGCGTCGCTGCAGCCCCTGGAGGCGGCCGGCGCGGTCGAGCAGTTCCTGCCGACGGCCCACTGGCTGGCCTGGATCGACCTGTTCCGGGACCCGATCCTCTACGACGCCGTCGACCGGGGCCTCCTGGTCCAGCTCGGCTGGATCGTGGTCGCGTTCGGCGCGGCCTGGGCGAACCTGGCCACCAAGGACGTCACGAGCTGAGCCGTCCGGTCCGGCAGCGGGCGCGGGCCCGGCAGGTCGGGCGGCACACGCGGCCCGGGCGGCTCAGGCCCGGGCGGCGGCGCGCAGGGTGCCGCAGTCGGCGGGAGCCTGGCCGATCGGCGCCGTGGACAGTGCCCGCAGCACCAGGCCGGTGACGGCCTCGTCGGTGGGCAGTCCGGAGTGCGAGACCTCCGCACCGGCGCACAGCTGCTGCAGCTCGACGTTCGTGGCGCCGTCGAGGCGGGCGGAGTCCGGTGGGGTGACGGTCTCGTCCCGGGTCGTCCACAGCGACAGCCAGGGGATCTCGGCCCCGACGCGGTCGGCGTCGAGCTCGCCGAGCAGCGACGACCCCGGCGCGAGCTGGCGGCAGGCCTGCGGGCAGGCGTCCGGGGCGAACGTCGAGCCGAGCGTGGCCAGCGTCGTCCCGTGCAGCGGCGAGCCGAGCGTCACGACGCGGCGGGCCTTCGCCGCACCGTCGTCGCGGGCCGCCCACAGGCCGGTGACCACACCACCGGCGGAGTAGCCGACGACGTCGACCGACGGTGCGCCGCCCTGCAGCGCGGTGTCGACGGCGGCGTCGAGGACGTCGACCTGGCGGTTCAGGTCCCCGGTGCCGTCGCCCTCCAGCGTGAGCACCTGCGTCTGGCGTCCGGTGGACTCGATCCGACCCGCGAGCTGCAGCAACCCGGCCCGGCTACCGCCGTAGCCCGGGACCAGCAGCACGGTGCCGGGCCGGTCCTGCGCGACCGCCCCGGAGCCGGAGGAGTCCCGCGACCCGACCAGCGGCACCAGCACCGTCACCACCACCGCCACGACGGCGAGCGCGAGCAGCCCCAGCAGCAGCTTCCGCCGCGGGCTCATCCCCGGCCCCCGGCACGACGCCCCTCCGACTTCGCACACCGGATGGCGTCCTCGCACAGGTTCGAACCTGTGCGAGGCCCCCCGAACCTGTGCGAGGTCGAGCCGATCACCTCGGCACCGGGGCGGTGAGGACGTCGGTGATGACGCGGTCGGCCAGGAGACGCCCGCGCGGGGTCAGGACGGCGCGGCCCGCGTCGAACGGGGCGGGCTCCAGCAGACCGTCGTCGACGGCGACGGCCACCGCGCCCCGCCCGGCGGCGTCGAGCATGTCCAGCGGCAGTCCCTCGGCCAGGCGCAGGCGCAGCATGACCCGCTCGGTGTAGCGCTCGGAGTCGGTCAGCTCCTCGCGCCCGGCCTCCGGGGTCCGTCCCGCCGTCAGCGCGGCGGCGTAGCGGGCCGGGTGCTTGACGTTCCACCAGCGCGCCCCGTCGACGTGCGAGTGCGCGCCGGGCCCGACGCCCCACCAGTCGCCGTCGCGCCAGTAGCCGAGGTTGTGCCGGCAGGCGGCATCACGGTCGGGCACGGCCCAGTTGGACACCTCGTACCAGCGCAGACCGGCCTCGGACAGCCGGGAGTCGAGGATCTCGTAGCGGGTGGCGGCGACGTCGTCGTCCGGGGCGGGCAGCTCGCCGCGGCGGACCCGGCGGGCCAGCGCGGTGCCGTCCTCGACGATCAGGGCGTAGGCCGAGACGTGGTCGACCCCGCCGTCGAGCACGGCGTCCAGGGAGCGGTGCAGGTCGTCGTCGGTCTCGCCGGGGGTGGCGTAGATCAGGTCCAGGTTGACGTGGCCGATCCCGGCCGCCCGGGCCTCCTTCGCCGCCTCGACGGCGCGACCCGGGGTGTGCCGGCGGTCCAGCACGGCCAGCACGTGCTGCGCCGCGGACTGCATACCCAGCGAGACGCGGGTGAATCCGGCCGCGGCGAGCCCGGCGAAGAACTCCGGCGACGTCGACTCCGGGTTCGACTCCGTCGTCACCTCGGCGCCGGGCGCGAGCGGGAACTCGGCGCGGATCGCGTCCATCACCAGGCCGAGGCGCTCCGCTCCGAGCAGCGACGGCGTCCCGCCCCCGATGAACACCGTCTCCACCGGGCGCGGTCCCACCGTCCGGGCGGCGAGGGCGAGCTCGGCCCGGACGGCCTCGAGCCAGCCGTCCGGGGACGCGCCGGAGCCGTCGAGCTCGGAGGCGGTGTAGGTGTTGAAGTCGCAGTACCCGCACCGGCTCGCGCAGAACGGCACGTGGACGTAGACGCCGAACGGGGGCTCGATGGAAGGTGGCACGACATCCGAGTGTGCCACCGGCGCGAACCGGCGGTCCGCCCGCGGCGTCGGATCACAGGGGCGTCAGGTCACCGGATCGTGGCAGCGCAGGGCGAAGCCGTTGACGGTCCGGCGCACGGCCGGGATGTCGAAGCCGTCGAGACGGTAGACGATCCGGCCCGGCTCGGACTCCAGCAGCTCCAGCACCGCGTCCGACGCGGGGCGGGACCGCAGGGTGATGAGCAGTCGTGCTCGGCCCGGAAGAACCGGGGCCGCCCCGCCACCGGCGCCGTCCCCCTCGACCCCGATCGTCGCGATCGCCGGCCAGGGGATGCGCACCGGACGGTCCGGCACACCCGGGGCCACCAGCTCGACGCCGTCCCCGGAGACGACGACCCGCGCGCGTCGCCGCACCCCACCCGCCCTCGCTGCCATCATGGCGGCTCCGCACGCGAACAGCCCGCCGATGACCAGGGAGACGGCCCGGGTCTGCAGGTCACCGGCCGCACCGGCGTCGATCACCTGCCAGCCGGTCAGGCCCACCGCCAGCAGCGCGATGCCGCCCACGAGGAACGCCACGCAGGCGAGCAACGCGATCGCCGCCCGCCACCACGCGGGCGAGAGCTCCACCGACCCACCCGGCACCCACCCGCCGTTCACCCCCACGACGGCGCACCCACCCGGTCCAGCAGCTCCACGACCTCGGCGGGCCGGAAGCCGATCAGCGGGTAGGACCACACCCCGGGCTCCCCCGCGTCGTCGCGCAGGAGGTCGATCGCCGGATCGTGGAGGTAGGCGCGGTCGTCGCGGACCCGGACGTCGAGGACGCGGGCCGGGGTGAACGGCCACGGACGGTTCTGCGAGTTCGTCTGCGCCCAGCCCAGCCGGAAGCCGTTGCCGCGCCGGACCCGGACGCCGACGACGTCGGCCGCGGCGACGACGACGGGACGTTCCGGGCGTTCGGGCAGGGTGAACGCGATCCCCCACGACCCGGCCTCCACCGCCCGGCACTGCCGGAACTGCGCCAGACGGTGCCCGGCGATCAGCGCGTAGCCGAACGCGGCCCCGGTCAGCACCAGGAGCAGGACCATGGCCCCGATCGACCCGTACTCCATCGGTATCCCGTCGACGAGGGTACGCACGCCGTAGAAGACGAACACCGCTCCGATGCCGAGGGCGACAGCCGGATAGATCGCCGTCGCGAGCAGTGAAGGGGCCGGCCGGACCTCCGTCGAGGGCCGCGTGTGAGGAAGCGTCATGCCGGACAGGATCGGGTCGGCCGTCGATCCCGCACGGGGTTTCCGGTGCCCTCTTCACACCGGTGAACGCGCCGCCGTCAGACCGTCGCCCGTGCCGTGGTGCGGATCGCGTCGGCGGTGGCGTCCGGTGCGTCGGTATAGGGCAGGTGTCCGGCGTCGAGCACCAGGTGCCGGGCCTTCGGCAGGGCGGCGCGCGCCCGGTCGGACTGCTTGCGGAACAACAGCAGCTTGTCCTTGTCGCCCCAGGCCACGGTCACCCGGGCGGAGTCGAGCTCCTCCCCCGCGGTGAAGGCGAAGTCGGAGAACGTGCTCAGGGCCCCGGCGAAGGCGGGCGCGGCGAACACGTCGTGCAACGTGTCCACCGCCTCCTGGGCCGGAACGTCGGCCGGGCGGGCGACGAGCAGGCCGAACAACGCGGCGCGACCGCCTCCGGTGCGCGCCAGGCGTGCGACCGGCCCCCGCAGGCGGCGCGGCATGTGGGCCAGCGGCCACAGCACGCTCAACGCGTACCGCCGCTCACCCGGGGTCCAGAACCCGGCCGGCGCCAGGGCCGTGGCCGAGGCGACCGCGCCCCGGCGGGCCAGCTCCAGTGCGATCGCCCCGCCCATGGAGTTGCCGGCGACGTGCGGGCGGTCCAGGCCCTGGGCCCGGAAGAACGCCTCGAAGGCGTCGGCGTAGGCGGCGATGTCCGGCCGCACCCCGGCGGGCAGTGGCGCGGACCGGCCGAACCCGGGCGAGTCCACCGCGATGGTGTCGAAGTCGCCGAGCCGGTCCTGGACCGGGCGCCACGCCTGGTGGCGGTGGCCGATGCCGTGCAGCAGGACGAGCGGCTCACCGGAGCCCTGACGATGGAAGTGCACTGTTCGGTCCTCCCGGCACGGGCCGGCACCGGCGCCGACCGCAGCCAGGATGATCACACAGGGGCCCGGGGCCACGATCGTGGCCTGTGAGTCGCCTCCCAGCATGCGGGCACCCGTTGGCCACGGTCCGGACAGCGTGGCACTGTAAGAACGTGACCGCTCTCCGTCTGCGTCTCGTGGCCCGGCGCCACGTCGACCTCGCGCGGACCGACAGCGCACTCTGTCTACGCTGACGCGAGAAGCGAACTCGAACGCCCTTCCGGCGCACCCACCCCGAATCTGAACCGGGGCCTTGCTGTGCCGATCCCCGACCCGGGAGCACCCACCACATGGCGCCCACCTCCTCCGCACCCGCCCGCGTCAAAGGGCAGGGCCAGTGGAAGCTCGGCCACCGCGAGCCCCTGAACCCGAACGAGCGGGCCAAGCGCGACGACGACGCGCTCAACGTCCGCACCCGGATCGAGAACATCTACGCCAAGCGCGGCTTCGACTCGATCGACCCGAGCGACCTGCGCGGGCGGATGCGCTGGTGGGGGCTCTACACCCAGCGCCGCCCCGGGATCGACGGCGGCCGCACCGGCGCGCTGGAGCCCGACGAGCTCGACGACCGCTACTTCATGTTGCGGGTGCGTCTCGACGGCGGCGCTGTCACCACCGAGCAGCTGCGCGCGATCGGCGAGGTCTCGCAGACCTACGCCCGCGACACCGCCGACGTCACCGACCGGCAGAACATCCAGTACCACTGGATCGAGATCGAGTCGATGCCGGCGATCTGGAAGAAGCTGGAAGGCCTCGGCGTGCTCACCACCGAGGCGTGCGGCGACTGCCCCCGGGTGATCCTGGGCTCGCCGGTCGCCGGGGTGTCCGCGGACGAGGAGATCGACCCCCGCCCCGCGATCGACACCATCATCGAGCGCTACATCGGCAGCACCGAGTTCTCCAACCTGCCGCGCAAGTTCAAGTCGGCGATCTCCTGGCAGCAGGACATCGGCCACGAGATCAACGACATCTCGTTCATCGGCGTGAACCACCCCGAGCACGGCCCGGGCTTCGACCTGTGGGTCGGCGGCGGGCTCTCGACCAACCCGCGGATCGCCGAGCGCCTCGGCGCGTGGATCCCGCTCGACGAGGTCCCCGACGTCTGGGCCGGCGTCGTGTCGGTGTTCCGCGACTACGGCTACCGCCGCCTGCGTCACCGCGCCCGGATCAAGTTCCTGATCGCCGACTGGGGCCCGGAGAAGTTCCGCCAGGTGATGGAGGACGAGTACCTGGGCCGGAAGCTGATCGACGGCCCGGCGCCGGTCACTGTCGAGCGCGCGATCGACCACGTCGGCGTGCACAGGCAGAAGGACGGGCTCAACTTCGTCGGCGTCGCGCCGGCGTCCGGCCGGGTCTCGGGCACCACGCTCGTCGCGGTCGCCGACGCCGCCGAGCGCGCCGGGTCCGCCCGGGTCCGCTTCACCGCCCAGCAGAAGATCGTCGTCCTCGACGTCGCCGACGCGGAGCTCGACACCCTGACCGCGGACCTGAACATGCTGGGGCTGCAGGCCGAGCCGTCGACCTGGCGCCGCAACACGATGGCGTGCACCGGCATCGAGTACTGCAAGCTCGCGATCGTCGAGACCAAGGAACGCGCGATCCGCCTCGTCGAGGACCTGGAGAAGCGCCTGGCCGACGTCGTCCCGGACGCGCCGGTGTCGATCCACCTCAACGGCTGCCCGAACGCCTGCGCCCGCACCCAGACCGCCGACATCGGGCTCAAGGGCCAGATCGTCACCGACGCCGCCGGCAACCAGGCGGAGGGCTTCCAGGTGCACCTGGGCGGCGGGCTGGGCCTCGACGCCGGGTTCGGTCGCAAGGTCCGCGGTCTCAAGGTCACCAGCGCCGAGCTGGGCGACTACGTCGAGCGCGTCGTGCGCCGGTTCGCCGAGCAGCGCACCGAGGACGAGCGTTTCCCGCAGTGGGTCAAGCGCGCCGACGAGAACGACCTGAAGTGACCCCCGGAGTGATCGAGACATGAGCGAGCGCGCCGTCCCGTTCTACTGCCCGTACTGCGGCGAGGAAGATCTCCGCCCCGCCGAACGTTCCGAGAAGGTGCCGGGTGCGGCGTGGTGGTGTGCGGGATGCGTGCGCACGTTCGTCGTGACGTTCGTGGGACTCGGGGTTCCCGACACGACGGGGACGTCGAACAGAACAGGAGCTTGAGCCGTGAGTGTGAGTGTCACCGAGGACCTGAAGGCCGTCGCCGAGCACGGGGCGGCGCAGCTCGGCCCGGACGCCACGGCGGCACAGCTGCTGGCGTGGGCGGCCGAGACGTTCGGCGACCGGCTGAT
This sequence comes from Pseudonocardia sediminis, assembly GCF_004217185.1. Taxonomy (NCBI): domain Bacteria; kingdom Bacillati; phylum Actinomycetota; class Actinomycetes; order Pseudonocardiales; family Pseudonocardiaceae; genus Pseudonocardia; species Pseudonocardia sediminis. Next base: position 4,783,943 of record NZ_SHKL01000001.1, read on the forward strand.
CGTCGCGTCGAACATGCAGGACGCCGTGCTGGTGGACCTGGCCACGAAGGCCAAGCCGGACGTCGACGTCCTGTTCCTGGAGACCGGCTACCACTTCGCCGAGACGATCGGCACCCGTGACGCCGTGGACGCGGTCTACGACGGGATCCGGATCGTCAACGCCGAGGCCGACCACACCGTCGCCGAGCAGGACGCGATCGAGGGCAAGGACCTGTTCGCCCGCGAGCCCGACCGCTGTTGCGCGCTCCGCAAGGTCGTCCCCCTGCAGCGCACCCTGGCCGGCTACGACGCCTGGGTCACCGGCGTCCGCCGCGTCGAGGCCCCGACCCGGGCGAACACCCCGCTGGTCACCTACGACGACAAGTTCGGGCTGGTGAAGATCAACCCGATCGCGGCGTGGAGCGACGAGGAGATGGACGCCTACATCCGCGACCACGGGGTCCTGGTCAACCCGCTCGTCGACGCCGGCTACCCGAGCATCGGCTGCGCACCGTGCACAGTGAAGCCCGCCCCCGGCGAGGACCCGCGCTCCGGGCGCTGGGCCGGGCGGGCCAAGACCGAGTGCGGTCTGCACGCCTCGTGAGCATCCACCCCACCAGCGCGGAAGGCGCACGATGACCACCGTTGAACCCCGGCCCGCCCTGGACGCGCTCGACGCGCTGGAGTCCGAGGCCATCCACATCTTCCGGGAGGTCGCGGGCGAGTTCGACCGCCCGGTGATCCTGTTCTCCGGCGGCAAGGACTCGACGCTGCTGGTGCACCTGGCGGTCAAGGCGTTCGCGCCGGCGCCGGTGCCGTTCCCGCTGCTGCACGTCGACACCGGGCACAACTACCCCGAGGTCATCGCGTTCCGGGACTCCCTGGTCGAGCGACTGGGCCTGCGGCTCGAGGTGGCGAACGTCGAGGACTACCTGGCCGACGGCCGTCTCGTCGAGCGCGCCGACGGCACCCGCAACCCGCTGCAGACCCAGCCGCTGCTCGACGCGATCACCGAGAACCGGCACGACGCCGTGTTCGGCGGCGGCCGCCGCGACGAGGAACGCGCCCGGGCCAAGGAGCGGATCATGTCGCTCCGCGACGCGTTCGGCCGCTGGGACCCGCGCAAGCAGCGTCCGGAGCTGTGGAACCTCTACAACGGCCGGCACGCCGCGGGCGAGCACGTGCGCGTGTTCCCGATCTCGAACTGGACCGAGCTCGACGTCTGGCGCTACATCCAGCGCGAGAACATCGAGCTGCCCGACATCTACTTCGCCCACGAGCGCGAGGTCTTCTCCCGCGACGGCATGTGGCTGGCCGAGGGCCCGTGGGGCGGGCCCCGCGGCAGCGAGGAGCTGGTGTCGAAGACGGTCCGCTACCGCACCGTCGGCGACGGCTCCTGCACCGGCGCCGTCGAGTCGAGCGCGACGACCCTGGACGAGGTCATCGCCGAGGTGACCGCGTCCCGCCTCACCGAGCGCGGCGCCACCCGGGCCGACGACCGGATGTCCGAGGCCGCCATGGAGGACCGCAAGAAGGAGGGCTACTTCTGATGGTGGACACGGACCGACCCCGGGACCTGCTGCGCTTCGCCACGGCGGGCTCCGTCGACGACGGCAAGTCCACCCTCGTCGGACGGCTGCTCTACGACACCAAGTCGGTGCTGGCCGACCAGATCGAGGCCGTGCAGCGCGCCTCCGTCGACAAGGGCCTGACCACACCGGACCTGTCGCTGCTCGTCGACGGCCTGCGCGCCGAGCGCGAGCAGGGCATCACGATCGACGTCGCCTACCGCTACTTCGGCACGCCGACGCGCGAGTTCGTGCTCGCCGACACCCCCGGCCACGTGCAGTACACCCGCAACACGGTGACCGGCGCGTCGACCGCGGAGCTGGCCGTGCTGCTCGTCGACGCCCGGCACGGCGTCGTCGAGCAGACCCGCCGCCACGCCGCGGTGCTCGCGCTGCTGCGCGTCCCGAGGCTGGTGCTGGCCATCAACAAGATCGACCTCGTGGGCTACGACGAGTCCGCGATCACCGCGATCGCCAAGGACTTCGCCGAGCTGGCCCGCTCGCTGGGCTTCGCCGACGACACCGTGGAGACCATCCCGGTCTCCGCGCTGGTCGGCGACAACGTGGCCGAGCGCGGGGAGAACACCCCCTGGTACGAGGGCCCGACACTGCTCGAGCACCTGGAGTCGGTGCCGGTCGTCGGCCCGGACGCCGAGGCCCCGTTCCGGCTGCCGGTGCAGCACGTGATCCGTCCCCGCACCGAGGAGCTGCACGACTACCGCGGCTACGCCGGCCAGGTCGCGTCGGGCACCGTGCGTGCCGGGGACGAGGTCGTCGTGCTGCCCGAGGGGCACCGCACCACGGTCGCCGAGGTCCGCACCGCGGACGGGCCGCTGACCTCCGCCGGCGCCGGCCTGTCGGTCACCGTGCTGCTCGCCGACGACATCGACGCCCCGCGCGGCGCGATGATCGCCGCCGCGGGCGACGCCCCGCAGGTCACCGACGAGATCGACGCGACCCTGTGCTGGCTGGCCGAGAAGCCGCTGGTCCCGGGCGCGCGGCTGCTGCTCAAGCACGGCACCCGGACCACCCAGGTGATCGTCGGCGCGCTCGGCTCGCGGCTGGACCCGGACACCGTCAGCTACGTCGACGCCCCGGAGAAGCTCGCGATCAATGACATCGCCCGGGTCTCGCTGCGCACCGCCGACCCGCTGCCGGTCGACGAGTACGCCCGCGTCCGCACGACCGGTGGCTTCCTGCTGATCGACCCGCCGACCGGCAACACGCTGGCCGCCGGGCTCGTCGGCGACCCCCTCGCGCTCACCCCCGCGGTGGGCTGACCGCCGCGATGACCCACTCCGACGGCGCGCCGGTCCTGGTCGTCGTCGCCCACGGCAGCCGGGACCTCCGGTCCGCGGCGACGGTCAGTGCCCTGGTCGACGTCACCCGTGCCCTGGCGCCCGACCTCGACGTCCGGCTGGCGTTCCTGGACCTCAACCTGCCCCGGCTGCCCGAGGTGCTCGCCTCGGTCGGGTCCGGGCCGGTCGTCGTGGTCCCGCTGCTGCTCGGGTCGGCCTACCACGCGCGCGTCGACATCCCGGCCGCCGTGGACGCCGCCGTCGGGCGCCTGCCCCACCTGCGGGTGACCGTGGCCGACGTCCTGGGCCCGGACCCGCAGATCGTCGGCGCGGCACGCCGGCGGCTGGCCGAGCAGGGCTGCTCACCCGACGACCCCGGCCTCGGGGTCGTGCTGGCCGCCGCCGGGTCCGGACGCCCCGGGGCCAACGACGTCGTGCACCGGATCGCCGCGGGCTGGCCGCTGGCCGGTGCGGCGTTCGCGGCCGCCGCCGAGCCCGACGTCACGGCCGCGATCGCGGACCTGCGCCGCCGTGGCGCTCACCGGATCGCCGTCGCGCCGTGGTTCCTGGCCCCGGGACGGCTGCTGGACCGGGTGTACGACGGTGCCCGCGCCGCGGACCCGGACGCCGTCCTGGCCGGGCCGCTGGGAGCCGAACCCTCCGTCGCGCGTGTGGTGCTGGACCGCTACGCGGCCTCCCTGTCCGACTCCGTTCCGGGCTCTCTGCGCGCCGCCGGTCGTTCCGCGACCGCGGCCGCGTCCGCCGCACGTCGCTGAGCGCGCTTCCCGGCGACGCGCGCGCCGGAGGCCGGGGTGGTCGGCGGTGAGCGCCGCCACCCGTGTCCGCCAGGTGGGCCGGACACCGCCGTTCGGACGCCGTTCCGGCCCTGGTCGGGGCCCCGGCCCGTCGAGTTGTCCGGACAGGTTCGGCTCACTCCCGCACCTCGGACGACCGGTTGTCCTCCGGCGTCACTCGACGGAGGATGAGCGGGTGACCACGTCCGTGAACACCGGTACCGGGCCGCGCTGTGCCGCGGACCCGTCGGTCTCCTGGCACCTGGTCGCCCACCTCGAGTGCTTCTGGCCCTCGCGCCGGATCGATGACTTCGACGGGCTCTGTCCGGCCTCCTGAGCCCCGCCCGGCCTCCTGAGCACGCGGCTCCCCGAGCCCGCTCGTTCTTCCCGCACGCCCCGACCCGTCTCGCGCCGACGCGAGCCCGCGGGCCGTTCCGTGTGCCTCGATCCTGTTCGACCTGGAGACACCTCTCGTGCGCACCCTGATCGTCTTCGCCCTCGTGGGTTTCGGCGCCCAGCTCGTCGACGGCGCCCTCGGCATGGCCTACGGCGTCACCTCGACGTCGCTGCTGCTGATCGCCGGCGTCAACCCGGCGACCGCCAGTGCCTCGGTGCACCTCGCCGAGGTCGGCACCACCCTCGCCGCGGGCGCGTCGCACTGGCGGTTCGGCAACGTCGACTGGAAGCTCGTGCTGCGCCTGGGCGTGCCCGGCGCGATCGGCGCGTTCCTCGGGGCCACGGCCCTGTCGGCGCTCTCGACCGACGACGCGGCGCCCTACATGTCCGGCATCCTGCTCGCGCTGGGCGTCTACGTGCTCCTGCGCTTCTCCTTCCGCCCGCCGAAGGTCTCCACCGCCCGGACCTCGCCGCACCGCGCGAAGTTCCTGTCCCCGCTCGGCCTGGTCGCCGGCTTCGTCGACGCCTCCGGCGGCGGTGGGTGGGGCCCGGTCGCCACCCCGGCGCTGCTGACCGCGGGCAAGACGGCGCCGCGGACCGTCATCGGGTCGGTCGACACATCGGAGTTCATGGTCGCGGTCGCCGCGAGCATCGGCTTCCTGGTCGGCCTGGGCTCGGAGGTCCTCGACCCCTACACGATCGGCGGCCTGCTCCTGGGCGGCGTGCTCGCCGCGCCGCTGGCCGCGTGGCTGGTCACGAAGGTCCCGGCGCCGGTGCTGGGCACCGCCGTCGGCGGCATCATCGTGTTCACCAACGCGCGGACCATCCTGCGCGCCCTGGACGCGAGCTCGACCGTCACCACGATCGTCTACGTGGGGATCTCCCTGGTCTGGGCGGCCGCCGTCGCCGTCGCGGTGACACGTCTGCGCCGCAGCAGGGCCGAGGGTGCCGCTCTGCCCGAGGACCGGGACCCCGTCGCCGCCGGCGAGAAGGCGTGACGACCCCTCCGCACCGACGCCGGGTGCTCACCCGGCGGCGCGACCGTGACCACGGCCGCCTCTCCAGCGCCCTCTGTCGCCGGGTCCGTACGACCTGACCCTCCCCCGAACCCGTTCCCACCCCGAAAGACAGGGCCGATGCGCCTCTCCCGTCTGCTCACCGCCACCACCGCCACCGCCCTGGTCGCCCTGACCGTCCTCACCGGCTGCTCGCGCGCCGAGGAGAGCGGATCGGCCCCCGCGGCGTCCGCCTCCCCCGCCGCCGAGCTGCGCCTGGGCTACTTCCCGAACATCACCCACGCACCCGCGCTGATCGGCGTGGACAAGGGCCTGTTCGCCCAGGAGCTGGGCAGCACCAAGCTCACCACCCAGACGTTCAACGCCGGACCGGAGGAGGTCAACGCGCTGCTCGGCGGGTCGCTCGACGCCGGGTTCATCGGCTCCAGCCCGGCCATCAACGCGTTCGCCAAGTCCAACGGCGAGGCCGTCCGCCTGATCGCCGGGTCCACCTCGGCCGGCGCGCAGCTCGTCACCTCGCCCGACATCACCTCGCCCCAGCAGCTCAAGGGCAAGACCATCGCGACCCCGCAGCTGGGCAACACCCAGGACGTCGCGCTGAAGAAGTGGCTCGGCGAGCAGAAGCTCGAGATCGGGCAGGGACCGGACAAGGTCACCGTCCAGAACATCGACAACCCGCGCACGCTCGATCTGTTCAAGAAGGGCGAGGTCGCCGGCGGGTGGCTGCCCGAGCCGTGGAGCTCGCGCCTGGTCGACGCCGGGGCGAAGGTCCTCGTCGACGAGAAGAGCCTGTGGCCCGACGGCAAGTTCCCCACCACGGTGCTGATCGTGCGCACGCAGTACCTCCAGGAGCACCCGGACACCGTCGCGGCGCTGCTGCGCGGCGAGCAGAAGGCGATCGACTTCGCGAACAGCCGGCGCGACGAGGCCAAGACCGTCGCCAACGGCGCGATCAAGAAGCTGACGAACTCGGCCCTGGCCCCGGCCGTGCTGGACCGGGCCTTCTCCGAGCTGCAGTTCGACAACGACCCGCTCGCGGCCACGTTCCCGCAGCTGGCCAAGGACAGCGTCACCGCGGGCGCGTCCAAGACCGAGGCGAACCTGCAGGGATTCATCGACGTCACCGCATTGAACACCGTCCGCGAGGCGGACGGGAAGCCGGCCGTCGACGCGGCCGGACTCGACAAGAAGCAGGGGTGATCGGCTTCCATGACCGTGACACAGGAACGGTCCGGCACGGCTCGGGCCGGGACGCCGACCGTGACGCTGTCCGGCGTCGGTAAGACGTTCGGGCACGGCGAGTCCGCCGTCACCGCCCTGCGGGAGATCGACCTGCAGGTGCGGCCCGGCGAGTTCGTCTGCCTGCTCGGGGCCTCGGGCTGCGGGAAGTCGACGCTGCTCAACCTCGTCGCCGGTCTCGACGAGCCCACCGCGGGCACGCTCGAGCGCGCGACCGGGCAGCCGTCGTTCATGTTCCAGGAGTCGGCGCTGCTGCCCTGGCTGACGGCCGGGCGCAACGTCGAGCTGCCGCTGCGCCTCGCCGGGTACTCCCGGGGCGACCGCCGTCGCCGCGCCGAGGAGCTGCTGAGCCTGGTCCGTCTCGACGGTCTCGGGGACAAGCGTCCGCACGAGCTCTCCGGCGGCATGCGCCAGCGGGTCGCGCTGGCCCGTGCCCTGGCCGCCGCGACCGGCGAGGCCGAGGGCGTCCCCGGACTGCTGCTGATGGACGAGCCGTTCGCCGCCCTGGACGCGATCACCCGTGACGTCCTGCAGGGCGAGCTCGTCCGCGTCTGGGAGGAGACCGGGATCTCGATCCTGTTCGTCACCCACGACGTGCGCGAGGCGGTGCGGCTCGGGCAGAGGGTGGTGCTGTTGTCGTCGCGTCCGGGCACGATCGTCGACGAGTGGGACGTCGCCGCCGAGGGCGAGCAGCTGCACGACGAGATCACCGCGATGCTGCGTCACGTCATCTCCAGCCATGCCTGAGCAGGGCCCCGTCGCGACCGGGTCCCGGCCGGAGGCGCCCGATCAGGACGTCGCCTCCACGCTGGCCGGTCTGGACGCCCTGGACACCCCGACCGAGCGCCGGGTGCCGTGGTGGCGCCGGGCGATCGCCGTCGGGGTCCCGCCGCTGGTCGCGCTGATCCTGTTCGTCGCGCTCTGGCAGCTCGTCTGGGCCTCGGCGATCACCGACGAGTTCAAGGTGCCGGCACCGGTGACGGTGTGGGACGCGTTCGGCGCCGTCGTCGTGGACGGGTCGGTGTTCTCGATCCTCTGGACCTCGATCAGCCGCGCGTTCCTCGGCTTCCTGGTCGCCCTGCTGATCGCGACCCCGCTCGGGCTGCTGGTGGCGAAGGTGCCGGTCGTGCGGGCCGCGATCGGGCCGCTGCTGTCCGGGATGCAGAGCCTGCCGTCGGTGGCCTGGGTGCCGGCCGCGATCCTCTGGTTCGGGCTGACCGACGCCACGATCTACTTCGTGGTGCTCCTCGGCTCGGTCCCGTCGATCGCGAACGGGCTCGTCGCGGGCATCGACCAGATCCCGCCGATCCTGCCCCGGGTCGGTCAGGTGCTGGGCGCGCGCGGGCTGACGAACGCGCGCTACATCCTGCTCCCGGCCGCGCTGCCCGGCTACATCGCCGGGTGCAAGCAGGGCTGGGCGTTCTCCTGGCGCTCGCTGATGGCCGCGGAGATCATCGCCGCCGGGCCGCTGCTCGGGATCGGCCTGGGCGCCTACCTCAAACAGGGCAGCGACCTCAACGACATGCCGACGGTGATCGCGGCGATCTTCCTGATCCTGTTCGTCGGGATCGCGATCGAGCTGCTGGTGTTCCGCCCGGTCGAGCGCCGGGTGCTGCGCGCCCGCGGTCTGGCGATCGGCAAGTAGATCCCCTACGCACGACGACGCCCACCTCCCGCGGGAGGTGGGCGTCGTCGTGTGCGGGCGTCAGGCCGCGGTGGTGGTCCGCGCCGCGTCGGTGGCGGGCAGCGACTCCAGGACGGCGCGGGCGACGGCGTCGTTGTAGCGCAGGCTCTGCGCGTTCATCCCGGGACGGGTGAAGGCGCCCGCGACCTTGACGGTGGTGTGCGGGCCGACCGCGAACCGGCGCGGGTGCACCGTGCCGTCGGACTGCACCAGGGCGCCGTCGGCGGGCCGGACGGTGATCAGCCCGGTGTTGCGCAGGACCGTCCCGTCGTCGTCGACGAGCACGTCCTCGATGATGTCGCCGGCCGCCACCAGGCTCGACACGAGCGCGTCCGTGCTGCGCGACGCGCTCGGGTCGGGCAGCCGGGCGTCGACGAGCACGGTGGAGGTCACGGTGTCCGCCTGACCGAGCGTGGAGCTGGTGGCCCGGAACCGGCCGTCGGCCTCGATCTCCACCGTCATCCCGGCGCCCAGGAACTCCACGAACCCGGCGCGGGACAGGGCGAGCATCTGCCGCACCCGGAAGCCGGGCGGGCCGGAGGCGACGGAGTTGAAGAAGCTCTGCCACCAGCCCATGTCCTTCGCCCGGGACCGGACCGACAGGGTCCCCGATCCGGCGAGGCGCGTCGTCTCCGAGTACACCGACAGCATCGCGACGAACGCGCCCAGGTGCGGGGTGTGGCGCTCCTCGACGTGCTGGCGCAGGTCCTCGGCGATCCGGGCGCGCACCAGCGGCTGCAGGGTCTCCATGTCCGGGGCGCTCAGGCCGTCCAGCGGGCGGTCGAGCGCGTTGAGGTCGAGCCGGTCCAGCGGGTCCGGGACCGCCTCGGAGATCAACGCCAGCATCTCCGAGGAGTCCCAGTCGAGCTCGGCGTAGCGGGACGAGAACTCCTCCCAGCCCAGCCGGACCTGCTCGGGATGGCCGTTGACGAGCTCGTGGTACCAGCCCCAGCCGATCTCCTTGGCCATCAGCGGCCAGACCTGTCCCGCCATGTCCACCGGCTCGCCGGAGCCGATCAGGGCGTCGGTGACCTCCGGGGTCAGGAACCGCGGCAGCGGCGGACGCCCGGCGAGGAGCTGGTAGTGCGTCTTGGAGTGGTAGGTCGCGCCGCGCGGGGATCCGGCGACCAGGCGTGGCTCGGCGCCCGACGGCTCGTAGCGCAGCCCGCCCGGCTCGTCCGGAGCCGGCTCGAAGTGACCGCCGCGGCCCTCGAACAGCAGCACCAGCAGGTCGACGAACGCCAGCCCGAGACCGCGGGCGAGCACCGTCTCCCCCGGCTCGATCACCGACAGGTCCGAGTCGGTGGTCTGCTCCGGGACGAGGTAGCGCAGGCCAAGGTCGTGCGCACGATCCCGCAGCGCGCACTCGTCGTCGGTGGGGGTGGCGTCGAGGTGGCCGGAGGCGAGCACGACCGAGTCGACGCGCAGCGGCGCACCGTCGGCCAGCGTCACGACCTGCGTCCCGCCGTCGTCGACGAGGCCGGTGGCCTTCGTGCGGTGCAGGTGCACCCGCATCCCGTCCGGGGCGCGGGCGATCACGTCGCGCAGCACCTGGCAGAGGTAGTGGCTCTGCAGGCGGCGGGTCGGGAACGTCGCGGCGGTGACCTCGCGCAGCTCGGCCGCGAGCTCGTCACCGAGCTCGGCGGAGGGGTCACCGTTGTCGCGCAGGTCCTGTGCCCAGTCCCAGAACGACGGGCCGTGCACGATCGGGCCGTCGCAGACGACCGAGTCGTCGGTGTACATCGTGACGTCGGCGGCCATCGAGTTCATCGCCAGCAGCGGCGACTGCTCGTGGCGCCAGATCCGCCCGGCACCGGCCGGGTAGGGGTCGATCAGGTGCACGTCGAGACCCGGTCCGGCGAGGGCGTCGGCGTGCAGCTCGGGAGCGCTCGCGACCAGGCGTTCCAGGATGCCGGCACCGCGTGGACCGGCACCGACGATCGCGATCGCGGTGGCACCGTCGGTGCGGCGGTGGGTGGTCGAGGGGGACATGGCGAAACCTCTCGCGGAGGGGGCGGACGGGTGGCGTCGACCCCTCACAGATCCGCGTGCAGGCGCCCGTTGTCCACGTGCCTGCGTCGCACGAGCCGGGTTCCCATGTCTCCGACTGTAAGCGCGCCGGACCGCACCGGCCAGCGATGCGGTCCGGCGTCACTCAGCTATGGACGGCCAGCACGACGTGCAGCGGGCGCGGCCCGGACGCCGTGGCGTCGACCGCGGTCTCCAGGATCGCGAGCACCGTCTCGTGCGTCGCCGGGTCCGCGGCCAACAGGTCCGCGTCCGCCCAGACCAGCTCGACCGGGCCCTCCGGCAGCCACGACAGGTCGGCCAGGCACTCGTCGAGCGCGTCGAGGTTGTGGCCGTAGTAGCCGGGGAAGCGCAGCTCCCGCCCGATCGCGGTGAGCAGCGCGGACCGGTCGGGGGCCCCGTCGACGACGCCGACGGTCGTCGCGCGCCCGCGGGCGCGGGCGGCGATCTCGTCGACGGTGCCGGAGTCGTGGGTCAGCGCGCTCATCGGCTCACGTCCACGACGACGAAGCTGGAGTAGTGGTCACCGGTGTAGTAGACCTCGTCGGCCGAGCCGGTGACGATCCGCCGCGCGCCGCGGTCACTCGAACCGGGCGTCGGGACCGTGTACTCGCGGTAGTAGCCGCCCGACCTCGCCGGGAGGATGCCCTCCCGGTTCTGGAACGTGATGCCGTCGCGGGAGTAGGGGAACGGGCCGCCGCGCTGGATCAGGCGGTAGGTGTCGGTGGCCTGGGCGGGCAGGGAGCTCAGCGCGCGGACCGGGAGGCCGGAGCTCTCCCCCGGCACCGCGGACGGGGCGGTGACGGCGGCGGGTGCGGCGGCCGCGGCGGGAGCCGGGGTGGACGCGAACGCCGTCGACGGGAGGGCGGCGAGCAGCAGCGCGGCGAGGGTCGCGAGCAGGACCCTCAGGCCGGTGCGTCGGGCGGGAGCGCGGGACACGTCGGTGGTCACGTGATCACGCTGGCACCTCACCCGATCGGGTTCCAGCACTCCGACCGACTCGCCATCCACCCGTCATCCCCCGTTCTCCGACCCGCCCGGCGGAATGGACGGGTGCGGGCACGGCGTTGTGCCGGGCATGGGCCACCGACCGCACCGCCGTCGCGCGGTGCTCGGTGTGACCGTCCGGGTCCCGCTGGTGGGGCGTGCCTACCTCGACCTGGGCCGGGTGTGGTCCGCGGCGTGTCCGGGTTCCTGAGCGCCCCGACCCCCGCCACCGCACACGGAAGGACCATTCCCATGCCCGTCGAGTTCCTCGGCATCGGCGCCACGCACAACGGCTCGGAGACGACGCCGCGCACCGGCCCCGCGTTCGACCCCGAGTACACCCTGGCCCTGGCCCGCGCCCACGAGGAGACCGGCTGGGACCGCGTCCTGACCGCCTACGGCTCCGGCAGCCCGGACCCGGCGCAGGCCGCGGCCTACATCGCCGACCACACCGAGAACCTGCAGCTCCTGCTCGCGCACCGCCCGAACGTCTCGTACCCGACGTTCGCCGCGAAGACCGTCGCGACGCTGGACCAGATCAGCCGCGGGCGCCTGACCCTGCACGTGATCACCGGCGGCAACGACCACGAGCAGCAGCGCGAGGGCGACACCCTGTCCAAGGACCAGCGCTACGCCCGCACCCGTGAGGCGATCCAGATCTACAAGAAGGCGTGGACGGAGCGGGAGCCGTTCGACTTCCACGGCGAGCACTACGACTTCTCCGACTTCGTCCTCGACGTCGAGCCGGCGCAGAAGCCGCGCCCGCGCATCTCCTTCGGCGGGTCCTCCGCGGCGGCCTACGAGGTGGGCGCGCAGGAGGCCGACATCTACGCCCTGTGGGGCGAGCCGCTGGCCGGGACGGCCGAGCAGATCGAGACGATCACCTCGTTGGCCCGCGCCGCCGGGCGTCCGGCGCCGACGTTCCAGGTCGCGTTCCGGCCCATCCTCGGACGCACCGAGTCCGAGGCCTGGGAGAAGGCGCACGCCACCGTCGCCACGATCCGCGAGCGCACCGCGAACGGTCAGCAGCTGACGCGCCGGCACAAGCTCACGAACCCGGAGAACGCCGGCTCGCAGCGCCTGCTCTCGGTTGCCGAGAAGGGCGAGGTGCACGACCGCGCACTCTGGACGGTCACCGCGGAGGCCACCGGCGGCGCCGGCAACTCCACCGCCCTGGTCGGGACGCCGGAGACCGTGGCCGCGGCGCTGCTGGACTACTACGACCTCGGCGTGCGGATCCTGTCGGCCCGCGGCTACGACCTCCTCGAGGACGCCAAGGAGTTCGGACGCGAGGTGATCCCCCTGGTCCGCCAGGAGGTCGCCCGTCGCGACGCCGCCGCAGCCGCGGCCTGACCCCACTCCGCGCGGCACTCGTGGCGCTTTCGTGCGTTGCGACGACACGAAAGCGCCACGAGCGTGCGGGTCACATCTGCGCGGCGGCGGGGATGACCTCGCGGCCGAGGACGCGCAGGGGCTCGATCTCCGAGACGCCCGGCACCCAGCCGTGGACGTGCTGCACGCCGAGCTTCGCGTAGCCGGCCAGCTGCTCGACCAGGGCCTTCGGGTCGCTCGGGTCGAGCGGGGCCATGACCGTCTTCTCGACGTCGCCGTAGTCGCGGCCGACCTCCTCGCAGCGCCGGCGCAGGACGTCGAGCTTGCGCTCCAGGTCCGGCCCGCCGAACAGGTTGCAGGCCTGCGCGTACTGCGCGACCAGGCGCAGCGTCTTCTTCTCCCCGCCGCCGCCGATCAGGATCGGCGGGTGCGGCCGGGTCAGCGACTGCGGGACGTTCATGGTCCGGCCCAGCGTGTAGTGCTTCCCCTCGTACGGGCCCTCGTCGTCGCCCCACATCTGCAGGCAGATCTGCAGCGTCTCCTCCAGCCGCTCGAAACGCTCCGCGGTCGGCGGGAAGAACAGTCCCAGACCGGCCGACTCCTCGTCGTTCCAGGCGGCGCCGATACCGAGCCATGCGCGACCCTTGGACAGGACGTCCAGGGTGGTGACGAGCTTGGCCAGCATCCCCGGGTCGCGGTAGGTGACGCCGGTGACCCAGGTCAGCAGGTCGACCTTCTCGGTGCGGGCCGCGAGGTAGCCCAGCGTCGTGTACGCCTCGAGCATGTCGTTTTCGATCGGCCCCACCGGGCGGATCTGCCAGACGTGGTCCATGACACTGACGCGGGCGAACCCCTCCTCCTCCGCGGCGGCGGCGATCCGGCTGAGGTCGTCGGCCAGGCCCGCCGGGCCGCTGGGGTAGGTGAAGTCCGCGATGTGCAGTCCGATCTTCACTGGTCTCTCCCGTCGGACGATGAATGCGTCGTCGTCGACGCTATCGCCGCCCCGGGGCCGTCGCCGCAGCTCAGCGTGGCCCTGCCGATCCCACCCTCACGGCCGATCCCACCCTGAGCCGATCCCACTTCTCGAACACCATCCGGACGGGTTCCACGGAGCGACGGTAGGACACCGCCGGCCACTCGACCGCTGGTCGCAGGCGCAACATCAACGAAACACCGACCACGACCGGTCAGCGCCCGACCGCGCCCGGTCACAGTGTCCTGCGTCCCATGCGTGTTTTCCCGCGTATGGGCGACGTTGTTCGGGGGTACAACGGTCTCGTCAAGTCCGGCCCCGACAACGTTCAACGGAGAACGTCGATGACACCAGAACTCACCAGACCCGAGCCGGTACCGACCGGCCGGACGTCGGTGCAGCGGATGCTCGACTCCCTCGACGACCTCGTCCGGCGGCACCGCGCGCTGGCCGCCCGGGAGGGCGAGGACGACACCCTCCACGCCGAGCTGATCGCGGCCGAGCTGGCCCAGCAGATCGCCGTCATGCGCCGCCCGCTGCCCCGTCAGCACAATGGGTCACCGCTCCGCTGAGACCGGGCACACCCGGCCCCGGATGGCACCGCTGACCCGGACGCGGTTGACTTGTCCGGTGATCTTCCCCGTCCTCGTGCGCCGTCTGCACGTCGACCTGCTCCGCACCGGCAGCGCCTGCTGTCCGTCCGGCCGGTAGATCCCGCTCTCCCGCGCCACCGGACGCGTGCTCGTTCCTCTCTCCGGTTCACCTCGCCCGCGCACCGGGCCCGAGCATCACCAGGAGACATCCATGCCTCTCGTCACGTTCGCCGTCAGCGGTCAGGGCACCGGCGTCGCGCAGACCGTCGCCGTCGACGGCGCCGACTACACCATCGAGACCGACGCCTACGAGGCGTTCGGCGGCAAGGACCAGCACCCCAGCCCGCTGGCCTACACGCTGGCCTCGCTGTCGTCGTGCAACCAGGTCACCTCGTCGATCGTGGCCAAGGAGCTCGGCGTCACGATCGAGCACGTCAAGTTCGACGTCGCGGCGGACTTCAACCCGACCACGATGACGACCGGCACCGACCGCCCGGGCGAGACCACGTTCCAGAACCTGCGGATCGACGCGCAGATCCGCACCGACGCCACCGACGAGCAGCTCGCGAAGCTCGCCGAGGAGACCGAGCGTCGCTGCCCCGTCAGCCAGCTGTTCGTCCAGGCCGGTGTGAAGGTCACCAGCAACTGGACCAAGGCCTGATAGTCACCCGCCGCGGCACTCGTGCGCCATGAGGTGCGTATCGCGCTCCTCGTGACGCACGAGTACACCGGTCCGGCCGGGTTACGGTGATCACGTGAGCACCGACGCCGCCGAACTCGTCCACCTCGACGTCTCCCCCGGGATCGCCACGATCACGCTGGACTCACCGGCCAACCGCAACGCCCTGTCGGCTCAGGTGCGCCGGGAGCTGCTGGCGCACCTGGAGACCGCGATCGCCGACGACGCGGCGCGCGTGATCGTGCTGACCCACACCGGGACCGTGTTCTGTGCCGGGATGGACCTCAAGGAGTCCCGCGGCGCGGGCGCCGAGCAGCAGGGCGTCACCGAGGTCCCGCGGATCCTGAGCACGATCTGGGACTCCCCCACGCCGATCGTCGCGCGGCTGTCCGGCCCGGCCCGCGCCGGTGGCGTCGGGATCGTGGCCGCCTGCGACATCGCGGTGGCCGCGGAGTCGGCGACGTTCGCGTTCTCCGAGGTCCGGATCGGGGTGATCCCGGCCGTCATCTCGGTGACGGTGCTGCCGCGCCTGTCCACCCGCGCCGCGCACGAGCTGTTCCTCACCGGCGAGACGTTCGACGCCGCCCGCGCCGCGGAGATCGGGCTCGTCAACAGCGCCGTCGCCGACGACGGACTCGACGCCGAGGTCGCCCGCTACACCGGCATGCTCGCCCTCGGCGCCCCGAACGCCCTGGCCGGGGCCAAGGAGATGCTGCGCCGCACCCGCCCGGAGTCGATGGAGCGGGACTTCGCCGAGATGAACACGCTCTCGGCCGGCTTCTTCGCCTCCGAGGAGGGCCAGGAGGGTATCCGCGCGTTCGGCGAGAAGCGCAAGCCTTCCTGGGTCCCGCAGGACTGACGTCCTCGTCGTCACCCGTACGGACCAGTGGTCCGTCCCGTCGATCACACGTCTGCCACGGAGTGTGACCGTCGCCTCACCCCGGTGCTGATCTAGTCGTTCGAGCGGTGGCGCTCGAATGCATTGCCGGACAATGCACACGCATCATTCGCGATCACGACTCGCGAATGGTCGTTGAACCAATTAAGATCGCAATCCGGACGAATTCGGGACGCACGTCCCGATCCGCCGACGACTGCTCCGGTCGGGCGATGTCATGCTCTGTTCGGGTTGTACTCTCACAAAGCCCGTCACCTGCGACGTTCCCACTCGTGAATCCCGTATCGGTCACCGAAGCGACCGAGTACGTCAACGAGAGGAACTCCTCATGCTGTTCGAGATCATCCCCGTGTTCCCGCCGAAGCCGCCGAAGGGCAAGCACGGCTGCCCGCCGCCGCCCCCGAAGAAGCACGACTGCCCGCCGCCGAAGCCGAAGAAGCACCACAAGCACCACTGCCACTGATGGTGAACGGCTGACACGTGGTCTCCGCCCCGGGGGCGGGCGGGACCACGTTCAGGGGAAGGGGGACGTCCGACGTGACAGGCAGCGACACCGTCGCCGTGCGGGGAGCAACCGCCACGGACGGTTCCGTCCGTGCCGGCCGCAGCACGTCGGACGTCTCCCGCCCCATCCCCGCCACATCCGATCCCGACCCGGACGTCGACACGACGGGGCTCCGCGGGACGGATGTGGCGGCGCCGGACGACGAGCCCCCGGACGGTCCGGAGCCCGACGGCCCGGAACCCGACGGTGAGGCCGTGGGTGGCCCGGTGGCCGCCGAGGCGCCCCGGGTCCCGATCCGCACGATCTTCCGGCGGTTCTGGCCCTACACCCGGCCCTTCCGCGGCCGGATGATCGTCGGTCTCCTCCTCACCGGCGCGGTGCCGGCGCTGACGACGGTCAGCATCTGGCTGTTCAAGGTCCTCGTCGACGACGTGCTGACCCCCGCCGACTACCGCCTGTTCCCCACCATCGCCGCGGCCTACCTCGGGCTCACCGTCCTGATCGGCCTGGTCGGTTTCGTCGACGAGTACCTCAGCGCCTGGACGGCCGAACGCTTCGTCCTCGGCCTGCGCGTCCGGCTCTTCGACCACCTCGGCCGGCTGTCCACCGGCTACCTGGACCGGCGCCCGCTGGGCGACGTGCTCTCCCGGATCAGCGGCGACACCGCCGAGATCGAGCAGCTCGTGCTCACCGGGGTGAACCTCTTTCTCACCTACTCGTTCCAGGTCGTGTTCTACGCGACCGCCATGGCGATCCTGGACTGGAAGCTCACACTCATCGCGTTCGTCGCCGCACCGGCGTTCCTGCTGCTCAGCAAGTTCCTGACCAGCCGCATCGCGGCGGCCGCCCGCGAGCAGCGACGGCGCTCCGGATCGATCGTCTCCGTCGCGGAGGAGAGCCTCGGCAACGCCGCACTCGTGCAGGCCTACGACCGCCAGGACTCCGAGACCGAGCGCTTCCGCTCCGAGAACGAGGCGAGCTTCCGCGCGCAGATGCGCGCCACCCGCCTGGAGAGCTTCTTCTCCCCCGTCGGCAGCCTCGTCCAGGCGATCGGGGTGCTGCTCGTCGTCGGCGTCGCGGTCGCGCAGATCGCGGACGGCCGGATCACCCTCGGCGGGCTGCTCGTCTTCCTGACCTACCTGTCGCAGCTCTACGGCCCGATCTCCGGGTTCGGTTCCCTGGCGAACTCGCTGTTCGCCGCCGGGGCCAGCGCGGAGCGCATCATCGAGGTGCTCGACACCCGCCCGGACGTCACCGAGCCCGACGACCCGCAGCCGTTGCCGCGCGCGGCCGGCGCACTCGTCGTCGAGGGGGTGGACTTCCGCTACCCGGACACCGAGCGGCCCGCGCTGCAGGGGGTGACGTTCGCGATCCCGCCGGGCGGGCGGGTCGCGATCGTCGGGGCGAGCGGGGCCGGGAAGAGCACGCTGGCCCGGCTGCTGCTGCGCCAGTACGACCCCGGCGGCGGCCGGATCACCCTCGACGGCCACGACCTGCGCCGGCTCCCGCTGGCCGACCTGCGCCGCAACGTCACCGCCGTGTTGCAGGACGTCCTGGTCTTCGACGGCACGATCGCGGAGAACATCCGCTGGGCCCACCCGGACGCGAGCGCCGAGCAGGTCGAGGCCGCCGCCCGTGCCGCGGACCTGCACGACACCGTCGTCGCGTTCCCCGACGGCTACCGGACGCGGGTCGGGCAGCGCGGGCGGATGCTCTCCGGCGGGCAGTGCCGTCGCCTCGCCATCGCGCGGGCGATGATCCGCGACGCCCCGGTCCTCGTCCTCGACGAGCCGACGACCGGCCTGGACGCCGCCTCGACCGAGCGGGTGCTGGCACCGCTGCGGCGCCTGTCCCACTCGCGGACGACCGTCACCATCTCCCACCAGCTGCTGACGGTCTCCGACGCGGACCAGATCCTCTACATGGAGCACGGCCGCATCGCCGCGGCCGGCACGCACACCGAGCTGCTGCACGACAGCCCCGGCTACGCCGAGCTCTACCGCCTGCACCGCAGCGAGGCGAGCGACGGGTCGGCGCCGGACGGGACCGGGGAGACGGGTGGCGCGACGGCCGCCGTCGACGACGCCCCCACCCGCGTCCTGCCGGCGGTGGGTCCGCGGCGCCGGGCCCGGCACCGCGCGCCCGGCGCCGACGGACCGTTCCCGTCCGTGCCCGGGCCGTCCGTGCCCGGTCCAACGGTGCCGGTACTGCCCGTGCCCGTCCCGCCCGCACCGGTCCGCGGGCGGCACCACGCCCCGGCCCACCTGCCCCCAGCCCACGTCCCCCCGGCCCGCGCCGCCGCGGACCTGCCGGCGGCCCGCGCCGCCCCGGAGCCGGAACACCGGCGGGACGGGACCCCCGAGTACCCGACCTTCACCGCGACGGCCGCGGCCGCCCTGCACATCCCCGTCCAGACCGGGGACCCGTTCGCCGGCCGGTGAGGCGCGCCGGGCCCGGCCCTCGCCGGCGGGATCGGGGTCCGGCGCGACCGGGACCGCGTTCAGGCGGAGCGGCCCGGGTCCCGCCCGGCGACGCCCAGCGCGCGGTCGAACGCCGGCGCGTCGGCGGGCACCGCGACCTCGGCTCCGATCCAGCCCGCCTCGCGGCCCATCGACGCCATCCCGGTCATCGCCTCCAGCGCCACCTCGCCCAGCCCGGGCGTCACCTCGGCCCGACGTCCGGTGGCGGTGGCCAGGTCCCAGGCGTGCACGGCGAACTCGCCGGTCATCATCGACCCGATGACCGCGGCCGGCATGGTCGCGCCGCCCATGTGCGAGTCACCGGCCCATGCGGCCGGGCCCCGCCAGGCCTCGACGACGCGGGCGCCCTCCTGCGCCGCGGCCCGCGCCCACTCCGAACGCGGCAGGCCGTCGAGCACCGGGGCCGGGGAGTCGGCGGTCCAGGACGGGTCCCACGGCTCTCGGGTGCCGCTGCACCGGGCGAGCACCAGGCCGAACACGAGGTGGTTGATCAGGTCCGCGACGGTGAAGTCGCTGCACGGGGTCGGGTCGTCGTAGCGCTCGACCGGGGTGTCGCGGATGGTCGAGACGGCCAGGTCGACGCCGTCGGACAGAAGCTGGTCGTGATCCATGCCACTGATCCTGCCGCCGCCCGCGCGCGGGATATTGAAGGAACGCGACACCGGCCCGGCACGCCTACCCTGGACGCCGTGACCACCCTCGGCGACACCTCGGCAGGGACGCGCGCGCTCGACCTGCTCGCCGGCCGCCGGATCGTCGCGCTCACCGGGGCCGGGCTGAGCACCGACTCCGGTATTCCCGACTACCGCGGCCCGGACTCGCCGCCCCGGCGCCCGATGACCTACTCCGAGTTCGTCTCCGGCGAGGCGGCGCAGCGGCGCTACTGGGCGCGCAGCCACGTCGGCTGGGCGCGGATGCGACGGGCCGAGCCCAACCCCGGGCACCGCGCGCTCGCCGCCCTGGAACGCGCGGGCGTCCTGGACGGGCTGATCACCCAGAACGTCGACGGCCTGCACTCCGAGGCCGGGCACCGCGACGTCATCGACCTGCACGGCCGGATCGACGAGGTGATCTGCCTCGACTGCCGGGACATCGGTCATCGCGACGACCTGCAGACCCGGCTCGCGGCCCTGAACCCCGGTTTCACCGAGTCGATCAGCGCCGAGGTGGAGTCCGCCCCCGACGGCGACGCCGCGCTGGAGGCCACCGACGGGTTCCGGATCGCACCCTGCTCCGGATGCGGCGGCCGGCTCAAGCCGCACGTCGTGTTCTTCGGCGAGAACGTGCCCCGCGACCGGGTCGCCCGCTCCTACGCCCTCGTCGACGGGCTCGCCCCGGACGACGGCGCGCTGCTCGTCGCCGGCTCCTCGCTGACCGTCATGTCCGGGCTGCGGTTCGTCAAGCACGCCGCCAAGCACGGGGTGCCGGTCGTCATCGTGAACCGGGGCGAGACCCGCGGTGACCCGCTGGCCACCGTGCTGGTCGACGCCGGGACGTCGGAGGTGCTGGGCGCCCTGGCCGGAACGACCTAGGAGATGTCGTCCCCCGGCGGCGGGGTGGAGGGGGCACGCTCCGCGGAGGACGTGTCGAACCTCTCGGTGACGCGGTCCACCAGCGTCGCGACGACGGCGCACAACGGCAGCAGCACGACGATCACCAGGACCACCTGGAACGGGAACGCGAGCTGGGTGACCCACAGCTCGAAGGCGTCCCACCCGTCGACGATGCCGCGCACGTCCCACACGGTACCCATCCTCGGGATTGGCTAGGTTCGGACCCATGTTCGCCGTGTATGCCAGTGAGCCCAACGCCGATGCCCCGCTCGACTCCCTCGTGGTGGGCGAGCGCCCCGAACCCGAGGTCCCCGAGGGCTGGGTCAGCGTGAACGTCAACGCCGCCAGCCTCAACATGCACGACCTCTGGACCCTGCGCGGCGTCGGCATCAAGCCCGACCAGTTCCCGATGATCCTCGGCTGCGACGGGGCCGGCACGACCGCCGACGGCACCGACGTCGTCCTGCACTCGATCATCGGTGACCCGGACTGGAAGGGTGACGAGACGCTCGACCCGAAGCGCACCCTGCTGACCGAGCGCCACCAGGGCGCGATGGCCGACACCGTCGTCGTCCCGAAGCGCAACGCGATCCCGCGACCCGAGGGCATGACGGCCGCCCAGGGTGCCGTGCTGGGCACCGCGTGGCTCACCGCCTACCGGATGCTGTTCACCAAGTCCGGCCTGACGCCCGGGCAGACGATGCTCGTGCAGGGCGCCTCCGGAGGCGTCTCCACCGCCCTGGTCCAGCTCGGCCGCGCGGCCGGCATGCGGGTCTGGGTCACCGGGCGCGACGAGGAGAAGCGCGCGCTGGCCGAGCGGCTGGGCGCGCACGCCACGTTCGAGTCCGGCCAGAAGCTGCCCGAGAAGGTCGACGCGGTGTTCGAGAGTGTCGGCGAGGCCACCTGGTCGCACTCGATGCGCGCCCTCAAGCCGGGCGGGATCATCGTCATCTGCGGCTCCACCAGCGGCCCGAACCCCGGTGCGGACCTGCAGCGGCTGTTCTTCCTGCAGCTGCGCGTCGTCGGGTCGACGATGGGCACCCGCGAGGAGCTCGCCAACCTGATGTCGTTCGTCGCCACCGCCGGGATCGCCCCGGAGATCGGGACCGAGGTGCCGATGGACCAGGCCAAGGACGCCTTCGCCGCGATGCTGGACGGGAAGACGGCCGGGAAGATCGTCCTTACCCGCTGAGAGGAAGCGTGCGGATCGAGCACCTGCACTGATCCGTTACGAGATCGGGGTGTGATGTAGTCGTGATGGCGGTGTCGGTCCACGAAATCGCTGGTCGGCGCACTGTTCGTCAGCGCAGTGTGACGACCGTCCGGCGCTGCAGCACGATTTCCGCAGGACACCTTCGGATTTCGGACAGATGACAAGTACAGTCCGTCATCGTGTCTGAGCCCTACAGTCGCCGGGCGCCGGGTGCGGTCTCGACCGCGCCGGCGCCTGGAGCCGCAGGTGTCGTCGAGTTCCTGGATCGCGTCGACCACGCTGTGGCCACCGCCCTGTCCACGAACCCCGCCGCGGCGGACGTCAGCCGCGACGGCTGGCGCGTGCTGCTGATGCTCGCCCGCGGCACCGGCCGCAGCATGGGCGAGATCGCCGGCCACACCGCGCTCCCCGCCCCGACCGCCACCCGGATCGTCGACCGCCTGGTCAGCCTGCGGCTGGCCTACCGGTCCGCGGACCCGCTGGACCGACGCCGGGTGGTGGTGCACCTCGCCGCCGAGGGCCGCGGCGTCGTCGAGTCCGTGTGCGGCCGCGTGCAGCGCATGCTCGGCCCGCGCACCGGCACCCGGCCGGTGGCCGAGCACGTCTCCACGGTGCCCGGCGGGGGCATCCCCGGCCCGCGCTCGCACCGCAGCTGACACCCCGGCGGGGACCGGCCGTGACCGGCCCCCGCCCCTCCCCTACTTCTTCGGCTTCTCGCTCGCCTGTCCGCCACCGGTGGACAGCGCGGCCACGAAGGCCTCCTGCGGGACGTCGACCCGCCCGATCGTCTTCATCCGCTTCTTGCCCTCCTTCTGCTTCTCCAGCAGCTTGCGCTTCCGGCTGATGTCGCCGCCGTAGCACTTGGCGAGCACGTCCTTGCGGATCGCCCGGATCGTCTCCCGGGCGATGATCCGCGCACCGACCGCCGCCTGGATCGGCACCTCGAAGTTCTGACGCGGGATCAGCTCACGCAGCTTCGAGGCCATCGTCGTGCCGTAGTTGTAGGCGAAGTCCTTGTGCACGATCGCCGAGAACGCGTCCACGGCCTCGCCCTGCAGCAGGATGTCGACCTTCACCAGGTCAGCCACCTGGTCGCCGGCCTCCTCGTAGTCGAGGCTGGCGTAGCCGCGGGTGCGCGACTTCAGGGCGTCGAAGAAGTCGAAGATGATCTCACCGAGCGGCATCGTGTAGCGCAGCTCGACCCGGGTCTCGGACAGGTAGTCCATCCCGCCGAGCACGCCGCGCCGGCTCTGGCACAGCTCCATGATCGTGCCGACGAACTCCGACGGCGCCAAGATCGTGATCTTGACGACCGGCTCGTAGACCTCGCCGACCTTGCCCGCGGGCCAGTCCGACGGGTTGGTCACGGTCAGGTCGTTGCCGTCGTCGGTGACGACCCGGTAGACGACGTTCGGCGCGGTCGAGATCAGGTCCAGGTCGTACTCACGCTCGAGGCGGTCCCGGGTGATCTCCATGTGCAGCAGGCCCAGGAAGCCGCAGCGGAAGCCGAACCCGAGCGCGGCCGAGGTCTCCGGCTCGTAGGTGAGCGCGGCGTCGTTGAGCAGCAGCTTGTCGAGCGCGTCGCGCAGGTCCGGGTACTGCGAGCCGTCCACCGGGAACAGCCCGGAGTAGACCATCGGACGGGGCTCGCGGTAGCCGGTGAGCGGCGTCGTGGCGCTGTTGCGCTGCGAGGTCACCGTGTCGCCGACCTTGGACTGGCGGACGTCCTTCACACCGGTGATCAGGTAGCCCACCTCGCCGACGCCGAGGCCGTCGGAGGGCTTCTGGTCCGGGGAGACGATGCCGATCTCGAGCAGCTCGTGCACCGCGCCGGTGGACATCATCTTGATCCGCTCGCGCGGCTTCAGGGTGCCGTCGACGACGCGGACGTAGGTCACGACGCCGCGGTAGGTGTCGTAGACCGAGTCGAAGATCATCGCGCGAGCGGGGCCGTCCGGGTCGCCGACCGGCGCCGGGACCAGGCGGACGACCTCGTCGAGCAGCGCCTCGACGCCGTCACCGGTCTTCGCGCTGACGCGCAGGACGTCGGTCGGCTCGCACCCGATGATGTGGGAGATCTCGGCCGCGTAGCGGTCCGGGTCCGCGGCCGGCAGGTCGATCTTGTTCAGGACCGGGATGATCGTGAGGTCCTTCTCCATGGCCAGGTAGAGGTTGGCCAGGGTCTGCGCCTCGATCCCCTGCGCGGCGTCGACCAGCAGGATCGCGCCCTCGCAGGCCTCCAGCGCACGCGAGACCTCGTAGGTGAAGTCGACGTGGCCGGGGGTGTCGATCAGGTGCAGAACGGTCTCCTGCTCGCGGCCGTTCTCGTCCTTCACCGTCCAGGGCAGCCGGACGTTCTGCGCCTTGATCGTGATGCCGCGCTCGCGCTCGATGTCCATGCGGTCGAGGTACTGAGCGCGGTAGTTGCGCGCCTCCAGCACGCCGGTCACCTGCAACATGCGGTCGGCCAGCGTCGACTTGCCGTGGTCGATGTGGGCGATGATGCAGAAGTTCCGGATGCGCTCCGGCGGCGTGAACGTGCGGTCGGCGTACGTCGTCACTCAGAAATCCATTCGCGTGGGGTCTACCCCATCGTCCCACGTCGGCCGGGACGGGCCCGGGTCAGCCGTGGGACCGGGGATCACCGGCCGTGTGGAGGTCGCCGGGCCGCTCCCGTTGTCGCGTCCGCGCCGGTGGGCCACGATCGGTCCACGACTCCGGCCGGACGTCGAGGACGTGCCGCCGGTCGGTGTCGAGGCAGCGTCGCCGCGAGCCCGTCCCGACCCCTTTGCGCCCGGCCCGGTTCCGGCCCGGCCGGCGTCCACCTCCGGAGGTTCCCGTGTCCGTCGCCTCGTTCCCGACCCCCGACCGCGCCCAGGCCGCCCGCACCGTCCTGCTGGCGAAGAAGCGTCTCGGCCTGCGCTGGGAGAAGATCGCCGAAGCGGTCGGGAAGTCCACCGAGTGGACGACCTCGGCCCTGCTCGGGCAGCAGACCCTCACGCAGGAGCAGGCCGAGTCCGCCGGGTCCGTGCTCGACCTCGACGCCGACGTCGTGGAGGCCCTGACCCTGCCCCCGCAGCGGGGCGCCGACGCCGTCGACACCAGCGACCCGCTCGTCTACCGCCTCACCGAGATGGTGCAGGTCTACGGCGGCACCATCTCCGAGCTGGTCCGCGAGGAGTTCGGCGACGGCATCGTCTCCGCGATCGACTTCGAGCTGGACCTCCAGCGCGTCGAGGACCCGAAGGGCGACCGCTGCGTGATCACCCTCAACGGGAAGTTCCTGCCCTACCGCGTGTTCTGAGCGCTACAGCGCATCCCAGAAGCGGGTGAGGACGTCCGCGCCACGCTGCGGGTCCTGGGTCATCCACCAGTGGCCCAGGCCCTCCAGCACCACGGTGCGGGCGCCTGCCCGCTCGGCCGCACGGCGGCGCTGCGGGTCGGTGCCGACCATGTGGTCCTCGGTGGCCAGCAGCGACAGGCCCGGCCGGGCGGCGGCCTTCTCCAGCTCCGCGCCGCGGCGTGCGACGGCGGGCTGCGCGGCCGAGCGGTAGAGGGTCAGGATGCACTCCCCCATCGCGGCGTTCATCCCGGCGGCGACCTTCTCGGCCACCCCGCCCTCCATGCCCCGGCTGCTCAGGCGCGCAGCCGCGTCGGCCGCCGGCGCGCCGACCATCTGCGCGACCGCCGCCTCGCCGGTCTCCGGGGTCTGCCAGGCCTGCGCGAGGTCGTGCCAGACGTAGTCCTCGTCGAACACCCCGACGATGTCGCTGACCCAGCTGCGCAGCAGGTCCGGACGGGCCATCGCGACGTTGACGACGTGCCCGCCGCCCCAGTCGTGCCCGACCAGGTCCACCGGCGCCCCGCTGCTCGCCCGCAGCTCCTCGAGCTCGGCGACCAGCCAGTCGCGGTAGCCGTCCATCGTCGCGGAGAAGCCGTCCGGGACGGGCGCGCCGAACCCGGGTGGGGAGAGCAGGACGACGTCGCGGCCCTCCAGACGTTCGACGAGCGGACCCCAGACGTCCGCGGTCTCGGGGTTGCCGTGCACGAACACCACCGTCATGGCGATGATCGTAGGGACGGCCCCCGACGGTTCCGTCCCGGTGCCGCCGCACCCCGGTCGAGACGACCCGGTGGCGGGGGATAACATTGCTCGCTGAGCGCTCGGCGTGCTCGCCCGGAACGGTTGTCCGTTCGGCCTCGCCGGAGCCGGACGACGAACTCGAGCAAAGCCGAACTCACCAGGCAGGAAGACCAGAGGCAGACGCGTGGCCAACATCAAGTCCCAGATCAAGCGGGTCAAGACCAACGAGAAGCGCCGCGAGCGCAACAAGGCGGTCAAGTCGTCGGTCAAGACCGCGATCCGCCGCTTCCGCGAGGCCGCCGCCTCGGGCGACGAGAACGCCCCGGAGCTGCAGCGCAAGGCCGCGAAGGCCCTGGACAAGGCGGCCGGCAAGGGCGTCATCCACCGCAACCAGGCCGCCAACCGCAAGTCGGCCATGGCCCAGCGGCTGAACAAGGTCGACGCCTGAGGTAACCCCTCACGCACGTCCCGACGACGGCGCTGCCCACTCCCGTGGGGCAGCGCCGTCGTCGTGTTTCCGGGGCCGCCACCTGCGGACGGTCCCCTGCCCAGCACATGCGGCCGGTTCCCCTGCCCAGCCGCGCGCCGGGTCTTCCACTGCGCGTTCCGCGTCGTTCCGCGGGCGCGGCCGCGATCGCTCGACGACGCCGGGCGCGCGTCTGCATGACGGGCGCGCGCGGCGTGGTGCCCGAGCGCGAACGGCGTGGTGCCGATCCTGGATGCGCGACCGAGGCGCACCCGGCGGTCCGCCGGAGGCGAGGGCCGAGCTCCCGGATCAGCGGGTGGCGCGGGCGTCCAGGACGGCGAGGACGGCGCGTTCCAGGGCGTAGGCGGGGTCCGGGGAGGCGCCCTTCACGTCGGCGTTGACCCTCGCGGTGGCGGCGACGGCGACCGCGAGGGTCTCCGGACGCCAGGCGCGGACCTGGCCCTGGGCCTTGCGGATCTTCCAGGGCGGCATGCCCAGCTCCCCGGCGAGGCGGTTCGGGTCCCCGCGACCGGCCGAGCCGACCTTGGCCAGCGTGCGGACCGCGTCGGCCAGGGCGTCGGCGATCAGCACGTGCGGGGTGCCGATCACGAGTGCCCAGCGCAGGGCCTCCAGCGCGCCCGGGCGGTCCCCCGCGATCGTGGCGTCGGCGACGGCGAAGCCGGTCGACTCGGCGCGCCCGCGGTAGTACTGCCGCACGCCGTGCTCGTCGACCCGTCCGCCGGTGTCGGCCACCAGCTGACCGGCCGCGGCGGCGAGCTCGCGCAGGTCCGACCCCACGGCCTCGACCAGCACCGGGACCGCGTCCGGGGTGATGCTGCCGCCGTGCCTCCGCACCTCCGCGCGCACGAAGTCCGCCCGCTGCTCGGGGCGGGTGATCCGGGCGCAGTCGGTCGTCTCCGCCCCGGCCTTGCGCATCAGGTCGACCACGGCCTTGCCACGCGCACCGCCCGCGTGCTGGGCGACCAGCACGATCCCCGGCGCGGGGTCCTTCGCATAGGCGGCGATGGCCGCGGTGAGGTCCTTGTTCGCCTCGTGCGCGGCCATCAGCACGATCACCCGCGCCTCGGCGAACAGCGACGGGCTGAGCAGGCCGGCCAGCTCGCCCGGGGCGATGTCGGAGGTGCGGATCCGCCGCAGCTCGACGTCCGGGTCCTGCGTCCGGCACCGCCGCACGATGTCCTCGACGGCGCGTTCGGCCAGCAGCTCCTCCTCGCCGACGACGAGCTGGAGCTGCGCGGGAGGGCCGTCGTCACGTGCCGCGGGGCTCACGTGACCATGGTGGCCCACCACACCGACATCGGGTGACCCGGATCCCGTTCGGTGTTCTCGACTGGAAAACGTCGTCGGCGGTGTCGTAGTGTCAAGCTGCCTCCGTGTGATCACGGGTGGTCACAACTGCATATGGCTCATCCAGAGGGGCAGAGGGAACGGCCCGTTGAAGCCCCGGCAACCGACGTCGCACGACGATCCGCCCGATCACGTCTCCACGTGACCGGACGTCGACGAACACGGTGCCAACTCCGGCCCGCACAGTGCGGGACAGATGAGGAGATCACGTGACACTCACTGCTGCCCACGAGACGGCCACCAGCTACGACCTGGGCCCCGCTCGTGCTCTCAGCTGCCGCGAATGCGGCCACGAAGTCCCCCTCGCCGCCGAGTTCGCGTGCCCGCGATGTTTCGGCCCGCTCGAGGTGGCCTACGACTTCCCGAACGTCACCCGCGCCTCCATCGAGGCCGGCCCGAAGTCGATCTGGCGCTACAAGGACCTGCTGCCGGTGCCCACCACGGTCGCCGAGCACCCGAACACCGAGCCCGGCCTGACCCGACTGATCCAGGCCGACCGGCTCGCCGCCGCGCTGGGCGTGCGCAAGCTCTGGGTCAAGGACGACACCGGCAACCCGACGCACTCGTTCAAGGACCGCGTCGTCGCCGTCGCCCTGGCCGCTGCCCGTGAGCTGGGCTTCACGGTCCTGTGCTGCCCCTCGACCGGGAACCTGGCCAACGCCGTCGCCGCCGCCGCGGCCCGCGCCGGGTGGGATTCGGTCGTGCTGATCCCGTCCTCGCTGGAGCAGGCCAAGATCACGACGACCGCCGTGTACGGCGGCACGCTGCTCGCCGTCGACGGCAACTACGACGACGTCAACCGCCTCGCCACCGAGCTCGCGGCCGAGCACGAGGAGTGGGCGTTCGTCAACGTCAACGTCCGCCCCTACTACGCCGAGGGCTCCAAGACGCTGGGCTACGAGGTCGCCGAGCAGCTCGGCTGGCGCCTGCCGCAGCAGATCGTGGTGCCGGTGGCGTCCGGGTCGCAGCTGACCAAGGTCGACAAGGGCTTCCAGGAGTTCGGCAAGCTCGGGCTCGTCGAGCCGACCCCCTACACCGTGTTCGGTGCACAGGCCACGGGCTGCTCGCCGGTCGCGACCGCGTTCGAGGCCGGTCACGACGTGATCCAGCCGGTCAAGCCGGACACGATCGCCCGCTCGCTGGCCATCGGCAACCCGGCCGACGGCCCGTACGTGCTGGACTCGGTGCGCCGCACCGGGGGTTCGGTCGGGCACGTGACCGACGCCGAGGTGGTCGAGGGCATCCGCCTGCTCGCGCAGACCGAGGGCGTGTTCGCCGAGACCGCGGGCGGGGTCACCGTCGCGACCGCGAAGAAGCTGATCGAGGCCGGGAAGATCGACCCCGACGCCGAGACCGTCCTGCTGATCACCGGTGACGGACTCAAGACGCTCGACGCCGTGTCCGGCGAGGTCGGCCCGACCGCGACCGTGCCGTCGACCAGCAAGGCCGTCCGCGAGGCCCTGGCCCACCTGGCCTGAGCCACGCCGAGCACGACTCACGGGAGCGCCCGGCCGGACCCGTTCCGGCCGGGCGCTCCCGCGTCCGGTGGCGGTCATCTGCCACCGGACCGGCGGGGAGCGGGCTGCGGGTCGCCGCGGGCGACGAGGGCCATCTCCGGGCGGCCGTCGCCGTCGGAGTCCTCCGCGGCGGTGACGGCGACGTCGCCGGACTGGTCGGTGCGGGCGACGACGACCCCGGCGCCGGTCAGGGCGTCCATCATCCCGGGGTTCGGATGCCGGTAGGTGTTGCCGGCACCGACGCTGACCAGCGCAGCGCGCGGGCGCACGGCGTTGAGGAACGGCACGGAGCTGTAGCGGCTGCCGTGGTGCGGCATCTTGAGAACGTCGGCCTGCAGCGGGACGCCGGCGTTCAGCAGGTCGCCCTGCGACTCCAGCTCCACGTCGCCGGTGAGCAGCACGCTCCCGGCCGGGGTCTGCGCGCGCAGCACCAGCGAGCCGTCGTTGACCGCGGTGCCGTCGTCGGGGTCGACGTACTCCGAGGGGTGCAGCGGGCCGAGTACGTCGATCCGCAGCGCCGGCCAGGTCAGTGACCGCCCGGCCGCGAGCCCGACCAGCGGCGCACCGGCGGTGGCCGCCGCTGCAGCCACCTTCTGCAGGCCCCAGCGGGGCTCGCGGACCGGCCCGACGGCGACGGCGGAGGTCGGACGGTCGCGCAGGGCGCCGTTGATGCCGCCGATGTGGTCGGCGTGCAGGTGGCTGAGCACGAGCAGCGCGATCCCCTGCACGCCGAGGCGGTCCAGGCAAGCGTCGGTGGCACCGTCCTGCGGCCCGGTGTCGACCATCACGACCCAGCCCGGCGTCCCGGTGGCGAGCACCAGCGCGTCGCCCTGACCGACGTCGCACGCGACCGCGCTCCACCCGGCCGGTGGCCACCCCGGTGGGACCACCCGGGTCGGGACCAGCACCAGCAGCAGGCCGAGCAGGACCGCCAGCAGCAACGCGCGGATCCGCGGTCGCCGGCCCAGCGCGAGCAGGACCAGCAGCACCCCGGTGAGCAGCAGCGCACCACCGAGCCCGTCCGGCCACGGCAGCGCGCCACCCGGGACGGCGGCCGCGTGGTCGGCGACGAACACCAGCCACCGCACGGCGGGCCCGGCCAGCCACGCGCACGCCTGCGCCGCGTCCGGGCTGAGCGGCGAGACGACCGCACCCAGCACGCCGAGCACCGTCGCCGGGGCGACGGCCGGGACGACCAGCAGGTTCGCCACGACCGAGACGAGACTGACCTGCCCGCTCAGGCCGGCGATCAACGGCGCCGTCGCCAGCGCCGCCGCGGCCGGGACGACCAACGCCTCCGCCGCACCCGGCGGTACACCCCGTCCGCGCAGCCGCGCCGCCCAGACCGGTGCGAGCAGCACCAGCGCACCGGTGGCCAGCACGGAGAGCCCGAACCCGGCGTCGAGGGCGAGCGCGGGGTCGACGAGCAGCAGCACCAGCACGGCCGCCGACAGCGCCGGCACGGCGGAACGGGCCCGGCCGAGAGCCAGCGCCAGCAGCACCACCCCGCCCATGACGGCGGCTCGGAGCACCGACGGTGACGGCCGCGCCAGGATCACGAACCCGACGATCGCCAGCGCCGCCAGGACGGCGGCGATCCGTGGGTCGGCCCGGAACAGCCGCAGCAGGAGCAGCACCGCCCCGGCGACGATCGCGAGATTCGACCCGGACACGGCGGTCAGGTGGGTCAGCCCTGCGGTCCGGAAGTCCTGCTCGACCTCCGGGGTCTGGTTGCGGACGTCGCCCACCGCGAGGCCCGGGAGCAGGCCGGCCGGGGCCGTCGGCAGTGCCCGCGCGGCCGCGTCGCGCAGGCCGTCGCGCAGCGTCCCGGCGGCGGTCTGCCACCACGGCGCCGGGGCGACCGCCTCCGGGGAGCCGCGCACCCGCAGGACCGCCACCGTCAGGTCGGACCGCTGGGCCGGCGCGAGCAGCCCCTGCGCGGAGACCTCCTGCCCGGGCAGGAGACGGTCCCATCCCTCGGCCGGGGTGAGCAGCAGGACGTCACCGGAGAGCGACCACCGCCCATCCCCCGCGGTCGCCGAGACCAGCTCGGCCGGCACCAGTACCCGGGACGCACCGGGCTCGGCCCCGAACCCGGCCTGGCGCAGCGGGCGCGGGTCGTCGGTCAGTACGACCCGGACCTCGGCGGCAGCCCCGCGTTCGGCCGCGGCGCGGACCGGGTTCGCCTGCAACCCGGTCGCGTGCACGGTGATCAGGACGGCGGCGGCGAACGCGCAACCGCCCGCGGCCAGGAGCCCGTACCTCGACGGGGTGGGACGGCCGGTGAGGCGGGAACGGATCAGTCCCACCAGCACGGCGACCGCGGAGAGCAGGGCCGCGGCGATGCCTCCGGCCGGTCCGCCGAGCAGTCCGGCCAGCTGCGCGGCCCACGTCGCCAGCGCAGCCGGGACGAGGCGCAGGTCCGGCCGGGCCCCGGGGGCGGCCTCCGTGTCGTCCAGGACGGCATCGGGACCGCGGCGCCCGCTGCTCATACGGTCACCGCCTCGCGGAGCTGCGCGAACTTGCGTTCTCCGATGCCGTCGACCTCGCGCAGCTGCTCGACGCGGCTGAACCGCCCGTTCTGCGTGCGCCAGTCGAGGATCTTCTTGGCCGTCACCGGACCGACGCCGGGCAGTGCGTCGAGCTGCTCGGCGGTGGCCTGGTTCAGGTCGATCTTCGGCCCGGCCGCCCCACTCGCAGCCGCCCCGCCCGCAGCCGCCCCGCCCGACGCCCCGCCGCTCGACGACCCGCCACCGGAGGCCCCGCCACCCGAGGCTGCGCCGGGAGCGGCGTCCCCGCCGGCGGCACCTCCCGGAGCACCACCGCCGGACTGCGCGTCGGGAGCAGGCTTCACCCCGATCGCGACCTGCTCCCCGTCACCGAGTCGACGCGCGAGGTTGAGCACCGACAGGTCCACGCCGGGCAGTGCGCCACCGGCCGCGTCCACCGCGTCCGCGACGCGCGATCCGTCGGGCACCCGCACCAGCCCCGGTTTCGCCACCTTCCCGACGACGCTGACCACGAGCGGTCCCGCCTGCGCCGCCGGCGCCGGCGTGGGAGCCGCTCCCGATGCGGGCGAGCCGGGCCCGACGGAGACGGCGGGCAGGTCCCCGATCGGCTGCGCCTGCGGACGGCTCGACCACACCCCGAACCCGGCCAGCACCGCGGCCGCCACGACGACCAGGACCAGTGCGATCGCACCCGGACGTCCCGGGTCGACCAGGGAGTCCGCGAGGGAGGCGGGCAGCCAGCGCTGCAACGTCCGGCGCACCCGACCGCTGACCGCCGGACCGGCCCTGCCCGCCCGATCGGACTCGTCGGAGCCGGCCGGGCCACGGTCGTCCTCGTCGTCGACGTCCCAACCGGTCCCGCCGTCCGTGAACGCGTCCCGCGGCGGGGGTTCGTCCGGCACGGACACGGGTCCGTCGGGACGGGGCTCGACCGTCCACGGGTCCGCGCGTCCGAGATGCCGGGTGCGGCCTCGTCCGGTCGCGCCGACGATCCCGGTCCCGCCACCGGACCCGGCCCCGCCACCGGACCCGGTCCCGGCACCGGAGCGGCTCCGTGGAGCCGGCACACGGGTACCGACGTCGCTCCACGAGGCGAGTCCGGGCCACGGACGGTCGGTCGGCCGCGCGGACGGAACACCGGGCGCGGTGTGGTCTCGGTGGTCGGGCCGGTCGACGGTCCTCGGTGCGCCCGTCGACCGGCCGGCCCACCCGACGGACGAGGCCTGTTCACCGTCGTCGGCCGGGTCGCCGGGCCCGGGGATCGGCAGCGGAACGGTGTCCGGATCCCGGCGGGCGTCACGCGACGGGCGCGACGGCGGCCGCGCGGCGAGCGCGGCCAGACGCCGAGCCGGGTCCCACCCGTCTGTCCTGGACACCCATCGGACGCTAGGTCCGCCGGAGGTCAACTCGCCCCGCTGATTCAGATCTGTGGATGCTCCCGACAGGTTGGGGATAACCGTGCACCGATGTCCGTAACGCCGGGATCGGCGACCTCGATGTAGCGATCATCGTCGGAGCGACCGCCTGGAGACGGACATGACTCAGCACTACCCTCCGCAACAGTGGGGGTACCCGCAGCAGCCGGCTCCCCGTCAGATGAACAACGGTCTCGGAACCGCGTCGCTGGTACTGGGGCTCCTCGGGGCGATCTTTGCGCTGCTACCGATCATTGGTGTGATCGCGTGGCCGATGGTGATCATCGGCCTTGTGCTCGGTCTCATCGGGGTTACTCGGGCACAGAAGGGGGAGGCCGACAATAAGGGGGTGGCGATCGCCGGGGTGGTGCTCTCGGCGGTCGGGCTCATGTTGTGCTTCGCGTGGGTCGCGCTGTTCTCGTCGGCGGCCGACAGCGCCAGCCGATCACAGGCGTCCGCTCCGACCTACTCCGCAGCGGCGCCGACGTATACGGCTCCGGCCGTCGAGAAGCCGGCCGCGGCTGCCATCGATGTCAACAACCTCACCGAGGGTTCCTATCTCGTCGGCAAAGACATACCGGCCGGCCGGTACAAGACGAGTGGTGCTCAGGGGACCAACATCATCGACGCGTGCACCTGGTCACGGAACAAGGACGACTCCGGCGAATTCGACTCGATCATTGCGAACGGAATCATCAACAAGGGCCAGGGCTCGGTCACAGCGAAAGATGGGGAGTTCCTGGATCTGTCCGGAGACTGCGTCTGGACCAGGCAGTAGCTCACGCGGTGCCAGGATCGTTCGCCTCCCGCGGCACCACGACCACGCCGAGCATCCCCGGCCCGGCGTGCGCGCCGATCACCGCGCCCACCTCGCTGACCAGCAGGCGGGCCGCTCCGGGAAGGCGTTCGCGCAGGCGGTCGGCGAGGTCCTCGGCCCGCTCCGGGGCGCCGAGGTGGTGCACCGCGAGCTGGGCTCCCTCCCCCGCCGCCTCGACGGCCAGGTCCACCAGACGCTGCACGGCGCGTCCGGTCGTGCGGACCTTCTCCAGTGCGGTGATCCGGCCCTCGGTCAGGTGCAGCAGCGGCTTGACCGAGAGCGCCGTCCCGAACAGAGCCGCGGCCGCCCCGATCCGGCCACCTCGGCGCAGACGTTCCAGGTTCTCCACGCTGAACAGCACCCGGCACCGCGCGGCGACCCCGGCCGCGGCGTCCTCGACGGCCGCCCCGGGCAGCCCGGCGCGCGCGGCGTCGCAGGCGGCGAGCACGGCGTAGCCCAGGCCCATCGCGACCGCGCGCGAGTCGACGACCCGCACCCGCGCCGGGTCGACCTCCTCCGCGGCCAGGACGGCGGCGTCCCAGGTACCCGACAGCTCGCGGGACAGGTGCACCGAGACGATCTCCCGGGCGCCGCCGTCGAGCAGCTCGCGGTAGGTGTGGGCGAACGCGGCCGGGCTGGGCCGCGACGTCTGGACCTCGAGGTTGCGGTCGGCCAGGGCCGCGACGAGCTCGGCCGGGCCGACGTCGATCCCGTCGCGGCCGATCCGGTCGCCGACGCGCACCTCGAGCGGGACGGTGTGGATCCCCCGGTTCCCGGCGACGCCGGGCGGCAGGTCGGAGGTCGAGTCGGTCACCACCGCCACCGGCGTATCGGTGTCCGGCGAGGTGGTGGAGGGGAGCACGGCGCCGGACATTACGGCACGAACATCGCCGCGAGGTCTCGTTGTGCGCCGCGGTAGCGCCCGTGGGCGTCGTCGTACACACCCCGCGTCGACGGGTCGGGGGTGAACTCCCGCTCGACCGCGACCATGCGGTCGGTCAGGTCGGCGAGGGAACCGCCGCCGACCGCCAGCCCGGCCAGCACCGCGGCGCCCAGGACACCGGCGTCGCGTTCGGCGGTGCGGCGCAGCGGGCGGTCCAGGACGTCGGCCTTGATCTGGCACCAGAGATCGCTGGCCGACCCGCCGCCGCAGACGGCGAGCGACCCGGCCGTCGTCCCCGCGGCCTGTTCCAGTACCTCGAGGACGTGCCGCGCGGCGTGCGCGACGCCCTCCATCCCGGCCCGGGCGAGCTCGGCGGGGCCGGTGTCGAACGTGGCGCCGAGCCAGTGCGCCCGCAGGTGCGGGTCCCACAGCGGGGCGCGCTCGCCGGAGAGCTGGGGCAGGAACAGCACGCCGCCGCAGCCGGGTCCGGCGCCGGCCGCGGTGGTGAGGGCGGAAGGGAGGTCGAGCCCGAGCATCCGCGACGCCCAGGCCAGGGCGTCGCCACCGGCCTGCGTCGGACCGGCGTGCACGTGCAGGCCCCGCCACGTCGGGAACGTGACGATCCCGGGCGCACCGCCACCGGGCCCGGCCGCCATCGCCAGCACCTCGGAGGTCCCGGCCACGTCGATCGCGTCGCCGGGAGCGGCGATCCCGCCGCCGAGCAGACTCGACCAGGCGTCCATCGTCCCGTGCGCGACCGGCACGCCCGGCGGGAGCCCGCCCGCCCCGGTCGTCTCCCCGACGAGCGCGGCGGGGTCCCCGAGCGGCGCGAGACGACCGGTCAGGCCCGGCACGACGGCGTCGAGCCAGGCCGGATAGGTGCCACCGGCGTCGACCAGCCCGATCGAGGAGATCGGGTCGGCGACCGCGACGCCGGTCAGCCGCAGCAGCAGCTGATCCTTCGGCGCCAGCACCCAGCGCGACCGTTCCCACACCCCGGGCGCGTGCGCCGCGAGCCAGGCCGCGCGGGCCGCGGGGTGCGTGGGGTCGACGGTGCCCAGCCCGCCGCGGACGGCAGCCCGCGTGGCGTCGTCGAGACGTGCGGTCAGACCCGCGGCGACGTCCGCGCAGCGCCGGTCCTGCCAGGTGATCGCGGGGTGCAGCGCGGCACCGCCGGCGTCGGTGACGACGTGGGTGTTGACCTGGCTGCACACCCCGATCCCGTCCAGGCCACCGAGCGCGCCGGCGGCGTCGAGCTCGGCGACGACGCCGCACAGCCCGCCCCACCAGTCCGACGGGTCCTGCTCCGCCCACCCCGGCGCCGGACGGCGGGTGGTGTGCCCCCGCGCGGCACCGGCCACGCGCGTGCCGTCGTCGCGGTACACGGCGGCCTTCACCGACGTGGTGCCCAGGTCGATGCCCAGCAGCGTCACCGCGAGACCGTCAGCATCGGCGCCAGCGCCGCACCCAGGGCCTCCCCGACGCGGCGGTGACCGTCCCAGCCCCAGTGCATCCCGTCGACGTTGCCGTGCCCGCCGAGGACATGGTCGGCGACCAGCGCGGCGACGTCGAGCAGGCCGACACCGTGCGCCGTCGCCCACTCCCTCGTCGCGCGCTCGGCGGCCGCACGATGCGGGTGGACGCCGCCGTAGGCGCCGGCCCGGTGCACCGAGGGCAGCAACGTCAGCACCGGCAGGCCGGGCCGCAGGGAGTGCACCGCGGCGCGGCACCGTTCCAGGTAGGCGGCCGTCAGGCGAGCCGGCAGGGTGGCCGGTCCACCGCCGGGCAGGGTCGCGGCGAACGCCCGCGACAGCCGGGGCTGTGCGCGCAGGTAGCCGCCGCGCACGGCGCGTCGCAGCGGCTCGGGGCGCAGGGCGGGGAGCAGCTCACGCACCGAGGTCGGCAACGGGGAGGGCAGCGAGTCCATCCCGCCGGTGCCGAGGACCAGCGCGTCGATCCGCGGGAGCAGCGCCCAGATCCGCGGGTCGTCGGCGAGCGCCTGCCAGGCGTGCCGGGCCGTCCACCCGCTGCGCGCGACGAGCTCGGCGCGGCCGCCGAGGGCCGCGGCGGCGACGTTGGGCCACAGCCGCGGTTCGTCGGCGGGTTCGGGCCGGTCCGGGCCGTGGTAGGCGAGCGAGTCCCCCAGCACGAGGAGGAGCGGCCCCTCGGTGCTCATGTCGTTCCGCACGCTCTCAGACCCCGATGTTGTACCCGGACAACCGCCAGCGGGGGTGGTCGTCGCGTCGCGCGACGACGGCCCACTTGGTGTTGCCCATCCCGCCGATCACCGGCCACGCCGACTGCGGCAGGTCCAGCAGCCCGCACACCAGCCCGGCGATCAGCCCGCCGTGCGCCACGAGCAGCACGTTGCGCTCGTCCGGGTCGTCGGCGAACTCGGCGTCGAGCTCGTCGACGACCGGCATCGACCGGGCCACCACGTGCACGCGGGACTCCCCGCCGGGCGGGGCCCACGTCGGGTCCGCGCGCCAGGCGGCGATGGCGCCCGGGTCGTCGGTCTCGACCTCGTCGACGGAGGCGCCCTGCCAGTCCCCCAGGTGCGTCTCGCGCAGGCGGGGGTCGACCGTCACCGGCATCCCGGCCACCTCGGCGACGGCCAGCGCCGTCTCGTGGGCGCGGGACAGGTCCGAGGAGATGATCCGGTCGAACGCGTCCTCGCCGAGGCGCTTCGCGGCGGCCGCGGCCTGCTCCTGGCCCCGCTCGGTGAGCTTGGTGTCGAGGTGGCCCTGCAGCCGTCCGGCGAGGTTGTACTCGGTCTGTCCGTGACGCAGGAGCAGCAGCCTGCGCAGGGTCACCCGTCCCCCTCCGGCAGGGGGTGCGAGGGTCCGTCGGCCGACGCGGTGAGCGCGGCCTCGGGGAAGTCGATCCGCGGGCAGTCCTTCCACAGCCGGTCCAGGCCGTAGAAGCTGCGCTCCTCGGTGTGCTGCACGTGCACCACGACGTCGGTGAAGTCGAGCAGCACCCAGCGTCCCTCGCGGGCGCCCTCGCGCCGCGTCGGCTTGGCGCCGTGCTCGCGCAGCTTCTCCTCGATCTCGTCGACGATCGACTGCACCTGGCGCTCGTTGGGCGCCGAGGCGAGCACGAAGCAGTCGGTGATCACCAGCTGCTCGGACACGTCGAGCACGACGACGTCCACGGCCTTCTTGTCGGCCGCCGCGGCCACCGCCACCTTCGCGAGCTCGACCGCCTCCGGTGTCGCCGTCACACGCCTCACGTCTTTCCGCTGATCCGAGAAGAACGCGGACCGGATCGCCCGCAGGTGTCAGTGTCTCAGTCCAGGTCATCGGCCCGTGCGGCCGGTCATCCCGGTACAACGGTGGTGACGCACCTGATGCCTGGTGCCCGCGCGAGTCGCGCATCCCCCGTGACGAGCGCACAGTCGAGCAACTCCGCCAACGCGACATACGAAGCGTCGTACGCGGACACGTTCTGCCGAAGCTCCCAGACTCGTTCGAGCAGAGGAAAGCCCGGGTAACGGTTGATGCCCATACGCTGCCAGGTTCTCAGAGCGGCCACCGCGGAACTGTCCTCGATCTGCCCGGCCAGGGACTTACGGCGTAAGCCACTAGCGACCTCGTGGTCGACGAGATGCGGGGCATGAAGTCGTTCCGTCGCCAGTACGCGACGAGCCGGGCCGTCGGACAGCAACGCGGAGAGAGCCAGGGAAGCATCGACCACGATCACCGTTCGCCCCGGTCCGCGTCGAGGTCCTCGATGATGGACGCCATGCTCACCCCCAGGTCGGGGAGGGCACCGAGAAGCGCCGGATTATCGGCTCGCCGGCTGACCTCGGCAAGTTCTCGAACCGCGACGGCGCCCACGGAGGATCCCTCCCGGGCTGCCAGACGCTCCAGTCGGTCGACGACGTCGTCGGGAACGTTCCGCAGGTAGAGCGTGCGCATGTTGCAGAATGCTAGCAGCCTTGATTCATCGTGCGACTCTATCGTTCGAGCCGGTCCGAATGAATGCCCTCTCTCGATTAGCCGCGGTCGAACTCGACCCGCAGCTGCCGCTTGAGCACCTTCCCGGCCGGCGACACCGGCAGCTCCTCACGCCGCAGTTCCACGCTGCGGGGCATCTTGTAGCGCGCCAGGCGCCCGGCGGCGTGGGCGAGGACGTCGTCCTCGGTCAGTGCCGAGCCCTCCGAGAGCTGGACGACGGCGTGCACGGCCTCGCCCCACAGCTCGTGCGGGACGCCGAGGACGGCGACCCGCGCCACCCCCGGGAGCGTCGAGATCGCGTTCTCCACCTCGACCGAGTACACGTTCTCGCCGCCGGAGACGATCATGTCCTTCACCCGGTCGACGACCCACAGGTAGCCGCGGTCGTCGAGCCGCCCGACGTCGCCGGAGTGGTACCAGCCCCCGTCGAGGACCGCGGCCGTCGCCTCCGGCTGGCCCCGGTACTCGCGCAGGACGCTCCCGCAGCGCAGCCAGATCTCCCCGGTCTCCCCCTCCGGCAGTGTGTCCCCGAGCCCGTCACGGATGCTCAGCTCCACCCCGGACAACGCCCGCCCGGCCGAGCTGAGCAGCGACGGGTCGCCGTGGCGGTGGTCGTCGTCGTCGAGCATCGTGACGGTCCCGCAGGACTCGGTCATGCCGTAGGACTGGTTGATCCGGCACTCCCGCGGAAGGACGTCGATCAGCCGGTTCAGCAGCCCCAGCGGCATCGGCGCGGTGCCGTAGCCGAGGAAGCGCAGCGATGCCACGCGCTCCGGGGCGAAGTCGGGGTGCTCGAGCATCTGCACCGCCATCGTCGGGACGATCGACAGCGCGCCGATCTCCTCGCGCTCGATCACCTCCAGGGCGGCGCCCGGGTCCCAGCGCGGCTGCACGACCACCCCCGCCCCGGCCAGGTGCACCTTGACCAGCGGCATCAGGGCGGCGACGTGGTACATGGGCACGACCTGCAGGAACGTCCAGTCCCGGGTCGGGGCCATCACCTCGACCGAGCGGTGCCGGTTGAGCATCACCGCGCGCTGGTCGAGGACGACGCCGCGGGGCAGGCCGGTCGTGCCGCCGGTGTAGAGCAGCATCGCCGGGTCGTCCTCGCGGGGCGGTTCGGGCATCCGCTCCTCGGCGCCGTCGAGCAGCGCGTCGAGGGTGAGGTCGTGCGGCACGTCGCCCTCGCCCACCAGGACCACGGAGCGCAGCGACGGCAGGTCGGCCCGCACCTCGTCGACCATCTCCGCGAACGGCGCCGAGGTGAACAGCACCGACGAGCCCGCGTCGCGCAGGGTGTGGCGCAGCTCGTCGCGGTTGATCCGGGCGTTGAGACTGGTGAACACACCCGCCCCGCACAGCCCGGCGTGCCAGAGCTCGGCGTAGACGGCGCGGTTGTCGAGCAGCGCGGAGTAGCGGTCGCCGGGCGTCAGGTCCAGGCGGTCGCGCAGTGCCCCGGACAGCCGCGCGACGGCGTCGCGGTGCCCGGCGAACGTGCGGCGCAACCCGGTGCCGAGGTCGGTCAGCGCGGTGCGGTCGCCCGCCCACCGCGCGACCCGCTCGAACTCGCGTGCGAAGACCAGCTCGTCCACGTCGATCACACTGCCACGCTCTCGTTGCTGCGCGCATCGCTTCTCTCGGGATAGGTTCCCGGCAACGCCGACGATGGTCGAAGGAGATCGAGATGGCCCTGGCCCCCGACCTGGTCGGAACGCAGAGCGAACCGGTGAGCTACGCGTGGGGCCGCGACGACGTGCTGCTCTACGCCCTGTCGGTCGGCGCCGGTCAGGAGGACCCGACCGCCGAGCTGGCGCTTACCACGGAGAACACCGAGGGCGTGAAGACGGCGGTGCTCCCGACCTACGCCAACATCATCACCCGGGGCGCGCGCCCCGACCTCGGCGACTACGACAAGGCCAAGCTCGTGCACGCCGAGCAGTCGTTCCTGGTGCACCGCCCGATCCCGGTCGAGGGGCGTGCCCGGGTCACCGCGACCGTCACCGACGTGTTCGACAAGGGCAAGGGCGCGCTGGTGCGCACCGAGGCCCGGGCCGTCGACACCGAGACCGGTGCGCCGCTGGTCACCACCGCGCAGACCGTGTTCATCTCCGGCGAGGGCGGCTTCGGCGGGCCCCGCGGGGAGTCGACGCCGTCGCCGATCCCGGACCGGGCCCCCGACCACGAGGTCACCTACCGGACCCGCCCGGAGCAGGCGCTGCTCTACCGCCTCACCGGGGACCGCAACCCGCTGCACACCGACCCGGCGTTCGCCGCCCGCGGCGGCTTCGACCGCCCGATCCTGCACGGCATGTGCACCTACGGCTTCACCGCCCGCGCCCTGCTGCACACCGTCTGCGACGGCGACACCGCCCGCCTGCTGGGGATGGACGCCCGGTTCACCAAGCCCGTCCTGCCCGGCGACGAGCTGACCGTCGCGATCTGGCTCGAGGACGGCACCGCCTACTTCCGCACCAGCAGCGGCGACGCCGTCGTGCTGGACCGCGGCACCCTCACCCTGGCCTGAACCCTCGCCGGGGACGATCGGAAGGACTGCACGACTGTGGGACTGCTCGACGGGAAGACCGCCATCGTCACCGGTGGGGCGCGCGGCATCGGGGCGTCGGTGTCGCGACGCCTGGCCGCCGAGGGCGCGGCGGTCGTCGTCAACGACCTGGGCGGCGCGCCCGACGGCAGCGGCAGCGACGCCTCGGCCGCCGAGACGCTGGCGAAGGAGATCCGCGACGCCGGTGGGCGCGCCGTCGCCGACGGGAGCGACGTCGCCGACTCCGCGACCGGCGCCGCCCTGGTGGAGAAGGCCGTGTCCGAGTTCGGCGGCCTGGACATCCTGGTCAACTCGGCCGGGGTGCTCCGCGACCGGATGATCTTCAACATGTCCGACGAGGAGTGGGACACCGTGATCCGCGTGCACCTGCGCGGGCACTTCGTCCTCAGCCGCGCCGCGGCCGCGCACTTCCGCGCCCAGCGCAACCCCGACGGCCACTTCCGCATCATCAACTTCGGCTCGCACTCCGGGCTGGAGGGCTCGCCCGGCCAGGCCAACTACGCCGCGGCGAAGATGGGCATCGTCGGCCTGACGTACTCGCTGGCCCAGGGCCTGGCGCGCTACGGCGTCACCGCTAACGCGATCGCGCCCGCCGCCGCGACGCGCCTGGTCGCGACCGTGGACCCGTCCAAGCGAGCGATCCAGGACCGCCCGGCCGACGACGACCCGAGCCGCAGCCCGGACAACATCGCCGAGCTCGTCCTCTACATCGCCAGCGAGCGCTCGGACTGGCTCTCCGGCCGGGTGCTGGGCTCGATGGGCTTCACGATCGGCGTCTACCAGAACCCGACGGTGATCGGGGAGGCGACGAGCGACGGCCCGTGGTCGTTCGACGACCTCGCGTCGCAGATGGAGAGCAACGTCCGCCCGCAGGCCGACGGGCTGCCGCCGTCGCTGTTCGCCGACCAGGCGTCGCGGAACAAGTAGGACGACGCCGGTGGTCGAGTACCCCACGACCCACGCGCGGGAACGGCCCGACCATCCCGCGGTGATCGACGTCCGGGACGGCTCCACGCTGACCTACGGCCGGCTCGAGGAGCGGTCCCGGGCGCTCGCACACGTGCTGTGGGGCTGGGGCCTGCGCCCGGGTGACCACGTCGCGCTGGCGGTGGCGAACCGGATCGAGTTCTACGAGTTCTGCTGGGCCGCGCACCGGATCGGGCTCTACTACACCGCGGTCAACACCCACCTCGCGCCCGACGAGGCGCGGTTCGTGGTGAACGACTGCGGGGCCCGCGCGCTGCTCGTCGACTCCTCGCTGCCGGAGCTGGCCGACGCGCTGGAGTCCGGTGTGGACCGTGTGACACACCGGATCGCGGTCGGTGGCCCGCGGCCCGGCCACGAGGACTACGAGGTGCTCGCGAGTGCCGGCACCGGCCCGCTCCCGCACGAGGGGGAGGGCGAGAAGATGCTCTACACCTCGGGAACCACCGGGACGCCGAAGGGCGTCGCCCGCCCGCTGACCGACGGCGAGCCCGGATCGGTGTTCCTGATCCGCCCGCTGATGCTCGGCATGGGCTTCGACCGGGACACGGTGCTGATGAACCCGGCGCCGCTCTACCACTCCGCGCCGCTGGGCTACGGGTTCGGCGTGCACCGCCTCGGCGGCACCGTCCTGATCTCCGGACGGTTCGACGCCGAGCAGTGCCTGGAGTCGATGCAGCGCCACCGGGCCACGCACGGGCTGTTCGTCCCGACCCACTTCGTCCGGATGCTGCGCGTGCCGGACAAGGAGCGCTACGACCTGTCGTCGCTGGTCACGGCCGCACACGGGGCCGCGCCGTGCCCGCCGTCGGTCAAGCGGGAGATGATCGACTGGTGGGGCCCGGTGATCGTCGAGTACTACGCGGGCACCGAGGGCGCGGGCATGACGCTGCTCGACTCGCAGCAGTGGCTCGACCACCCGGGCTCGGTCGGACGACCGGTCTCGGGTGCGGTGCACATCGTCGACGAGGCGAGCGGCGAGGAGCTCCCGACCGGGGAGACCGGCGCGGTCTACTTCTCCGGCGGCGTGGCGTTCCGCTACCACGGTGACGACGCCAAGACCGCCGGCGCCTACGGCCCGAACGGCTGGAGCACCCTCGGCGACATCGGGCGTCTCGACGGCGACGGCTACCTGTACCTGTCCGACCGCAAGTCCTTCACAGTGATCAGCGGCGGGGTGAACATCTACCCGCAGGAGGCCGAGAACGTCCTCATCGGACACCCGCTCGTCTCCGACGTGGCCGCGTTCGGGATCCCGGACGACGACCTCGGCGAAGTGCTGATCGCCGTCGTCGAACCGGTCGAGGGCGCGACGGTCGGGCCGGACTCGGGGGCGGAGATCCTCGCCTGGTGCACCGAACGCCTGAGCCGGCAGAAGTGCCCCCGCCGGATCGAGTTCCGCGACCGACTCCCCCGCGCCGACAACGGCAAGCTCTACAAACGCACCCTGCGCGACGAGTACACCGGTGCGCGGACACCACCGCCCTGACGACGCTGTCCGCGCACGACCCCGCTAGCGACGGCCGACGCGGTCCCGGCCGCCGGTGAGAGCGCGCAGCCCGTCGGCCACCAGGAGCATCTGGTCGGCACCCGCTCCGCAGCGGGCCGTGGCGTCGGTGGCGAGCACGCCGTCGGTCGCGTTGCGGGTGGCGCGGGCCCGGTCCGGCGAACGCGGATCGGACGAGAAGTGCGTGACGGCGTCGGCGAGCCCGTCCAGGACCTCGGCGGCCCCGAGTTCGAGACGGCCGGTGCTCGCAGCGCGGCTCAACGCGGTGACGTCGACGGCGAAGGTGACCAGCCGGGCGGCGAGCGCGTCCATCTCCTCGCGCCGCGCGGTCTCGCGGCGTCCCCGGACCGACCAGCGGCCGAGGTACCGCGCGGAGCCCCGGGTGGAGTCGAGCGTGGACAGCGCGTCGACGGCCGTGCGCTCCGCCTCGCCGTCGTGGTCGCGGCCGCCGTCCTCGGGTGCGCGCAGCGACTCCGCACCGGCTCGCAGCGCGGCCGCGCACGCGTCGAGGACCCGGCCGATCGCGTCGGCGAGCAGCCGCGAGGGGCTGGGGGTGAACAGCACGAGGGTGAACACCAGCGCCACCGCCGCGCCGAGCAGTGCCGCCGACAGCCGTCCGACCGCCGTCGCCGGCTGGTGCATGACGATCACCAGCACGGCCCCGACGCCGCTCTGGATCAGCGGCAGCGCGTCGGTGTAGAGCAGCGACATCACCAGCATCGCGACACCGGCCGCGACCAGCACCTTCAGCGGGTCCGGCCAGTCGAGCAGCGCCACCAGCTCGCCGACCACGACGCCCACCGAGACGCCGAGCACGACGTGCAGCGCCCGTCCCGCCCGCGCCCCGACGCCACCGAGCAGCACCACGATCGCCGCGATCGGGGCGAAGAACGTCTGCGGCTGGTGCAGCAGCGAGCTCGCCAGCAGCCAGGCGACCCCGGCCGCGAGCGCGGCCAGGAGCACCGCCGGCGCGTTGATCCGCCCCCGCGCGAGCGCGCCGTCCAGAGCCGTCGTGATCCTGCTTCCCATGTGGATCTTCTACCCGGCCGGTGGCGCGCCGAACCGGCGCCCACCCCGTCGTGCGGTCGGAGCTGCGCGCCGGGACCGGGCGTCAGGCGCCCGCGACGCCGGAGGAGTACTCCGGGCGACGGGCCGGCGGCTCCCCCGGGTAGGCGTGCCCGCCGCCATAGGCGAGCACGGCCAGCGCGTCGAGGGCGGCGATCTGCGGATACGGCCGGTCGAGATCGTCGCGGAACGTCCAGCGGTGGTCGAGGTCCCGGAAGCCGACGGCCCGGTGCCGGGTCGTCGCGAGGTAGCGCGGGTTGTCCCGGACGAACCGCGCGAACGCGTTGCGCAGCTCGGTGTGCCGCGGCAGCTCGACGGTGACGAAGCGCGCCACGTCGGCGCCGATCTCGTGCACGTACTCACCGCACAGCTGCACCACGAACGGCACGATCCACGGCTCCCGGCAGGTCACCAGCTCGCGCAGCGCGCGCTGCCGCGTCCCGGCCCGGTCGCTGCGGGTCATCCACGCCGACAGCACGGCCTTGCGGCGCGGGTGCAGGCGCGCCGCGAACGGCGTCGACGGCCAGGGGAACGAGACCCGGTACGGGATCTGGACCAGTTCCCCGTCGACGTGCAGCTCGTGGTCGGCGACGCCGCCGTTGGTGTCCTGGACGAGCT
This sequence comes from Pseudonocardia sediminis, assembly GCF_004217185.1. Classification (NCBI taxonomy): domain Bacteria; kingdom Bacillati; phylum Actinomycetota; class Actinomycetes; order Pseudonocardiales; family Pseudonocardiaceae; genus Pseudonocardia; species Pseudonocardia sediminis. The sequence goes on from NZ_SHKL01000001.1 coordinate 4,828,914, forward strand.
GGGGCGAGACGAACCCCCAGGGCGCGAGGGCACCCATGGCGACGTGCGCGTCCCGGCGCACGACCTGCGGCACGGACCGCAGGAGCAGGCCGGCGAAGGCCGGCGTCACGAACTCGGGCACGACTCACGGTAGCCCGATCAGCGCAGTGATTCATCACCTACTGTCACTTCTCACCGGCCGTGACCACTCGATCAGGGCAGAGTGACGGGGTCCAGACTGCTCGCATGACCGATGCGATCGCCCCGTCCAACAGGGATCAACTGCGGAGCTGGGACGGTGACGGCGGCGCGTACTGGGCCGAGCACGCGACGCGCTACGACGAGGGCGTCGCCGCGTACCGGCCGCACTTCGTCGCCGCCACCGCCGTCCGGCCGGCCGACACGGTGCTCGACATCGGCTGCGGCGCCGGGCAGACCACCCGCGACGCGGCCCGCGCGGCGACCGGCGGGTCGGCGCTCGGGGTGGACCTGTCGTCGCGGATGCTCGACGTCGCCCGCCGCCTCGCCGAGCAGGAGGGCGTGGCGAACGCGACGTTCCGCCAGGCCGACGCGCAGACGTACCCGTTCGCTCCGGACTCGTTCGACGTCGCGATCAGCCGGACCGGTGCGATGTTCTTCGGCGACCCCGCCGCCGCGTTCGCCAACATCGCCCGCGCGCTGCGCCCGGACGGACGACTGGTGCTGATGACCTGGCAGCCGCTGGCGCAGCAGGAGTGGCTGCGCAGCTACTTCGCCGCCCTCTCGGCCGGGCGCGATCTCGCACCCCCGCCGTCCGGGGCACCCGGGCCGCTCGCGCTCGACGAGCCCGGGCACGTCCGGGACCTGCTCGGCAGGGCCGGGTTCGCCGACGTCGAGCTGACCGGGGTGCGCGAACCGATGTACGTCGGCCCGGACGCCGACGACGCGACGCGGTTCATCCTGGGCCAGTTCGGCGGGATGGTCGACGGCCTCGACGACGACGCCCGGGCCCGCGCCGTCGAGGCTCTGCACGCCGTCATGGCCGCGCACCTGACCGACCGCGGCGTGCTGTTCGACTCCGCGATCTGGCTGGTGCGGGCCCGGCGGGCCTGACCGATGACTTTCCGACCCGCCGGCGGTCAACACGGTGTGACGCCACGCCTCGTCTATCCCGTGATCGTGTCCCTCGACGGCTTCCACAGCGACCGCGACGGCAGCTTCGCCTGGGCCGAGCCCGACGAGGAGGTGCACTCATTCGTCAACGACCGGGAGAAGTCCGCGACGACCTACCTCTACGGGCGTCGCATGTACGAGATGATGACCGCCTGGGAGACCGACCCCCGGCTCACCGACACCCCCGGTCCGACGGCCGACTTCGCCGCGATCTGGCAGGCCGCCGACAAGATCGTCTACTCGACGACCCTGGACACGGTGACCACCGCGCGGACCCGGCTGGAACGGCGGTTCGACCAGGACGCCGTGCGGGAGGTGGTCGCGTCCTCGGCCGGTGACGTCGGGATCGGCGGCCCGACCCTGGCCGCGCACGCCCTGCGGGCCGGACTGGTCGACGTGCTCGACGTCTACCTGTGCCCGGTCGTCGTCGGAGGCGGGAGTCCCTACCTGCCCGGCGACGTGCACCTGGACCTGCGGCTGCGCGAGGAGCGCCGCTTCGCCGGCGGCGTCGTGTTCTGCAGCTACGACGTCCGGCGCGGCTGAGGGCTCAGGCCTTCCGGCCGACCCACGCGGTGCGGGTGCCCTGGACCGCGAGGTCGTCGCGGACCCACACCGAGTCCGGGCCGTCGTCGGCCACGAGCCGGTCGAGCAGCGCGACGTCGTCGGGCCCCAGCCTCTCGGCCATCGCCCCGCGCAGACGGCTCAGGAACATGTGGGCGTAGCGCCGGACGTCGTCGGTCGGCGGGGCGACGTCGATGGTGAAGACCCGCTGCGTGACCTCGAACCCGGCCCGCGTCAGCACCGGGCCGTAGTCGGAGTGGGCGTTCCAGCCGGCGTCGGCCATCGCGGCCAGGGCCCGGTCCTCGAGGGCGGTCCCGGCGTCGTCGGTGAGGAAGCGCGGCTGGTCGTCCATCTCGACCGCGACCAGGATCCCACCCGGCGCCGGAGCCGAGTAGGCGTCGCGCAGCGTCCGTTCCGGGTCGGCGAGGTGGTGCAGCGTCGAGGCCGTCCACAGGAGGTCGGGCGTCCCGGCGTCGGGCCATCGTGCGTCGACGTCGGCGGGCTCGGCGCGCACCCGCCCGTCGAGACCGCGCTCGCGGGCCTTCGCGCGCACCCGGCCGAGCATGGCCTCCGACGCGTCGAGGGCGAGGACCGAGGCGTCCGGGAAGCGGCGGGCCAGCGCGAACGTGCCGGTCCCCGTCCCGGCGCCGAGATCGACGATCGAGCGGACGGGGCCCGTCGGGAAGCCGGCGACCCACGCGGTGAGCTCGTCGAGGTAGTCGGAGACCACGTCGCCGTCGAGGTCGATCAGGTCCGCCAGCGCCGCGTCGGCGAAGGGGTCGTGGGAGTGGCCGTGCCCGTGGCCCTGCGCGTGTCCGTGTCCGTGGGTCTGGTTCGTCGTCATGCCACGAGCCTAGGACCCCACCTGCGTGTTGCGCATACACTCTTGCCCATGACGCAAGAAGTCGCCGTGGACGCGGTCGTCCGGCAGCGGATCCGTGGGCTGCGCCTGTCCCGGGGCTGGTCGCTGGACTCGCTGGCCGCGCGCTGTCACCTCAGCCCGTCCACGCTCAGCCGGATCGAGACCGGCCACCGCCGCATGGCCCTCGACCAGCTCGTCCCGATCGCCCGGGCCCTGGGCACCACCCTCGACGCACTCGTCGAGCCGGCCGACGACGGCGACGTCGTGATCCGCCCCGAGCCCGCGCGCCAGCCGGGCATGACGGTGTGGATGCTCTCCCGCGACCGCGCGATGAACGGCGCGGTCGTGGCCAAGATGCGGATCACCCCGGAGCGACCGGTCGACCCGGACGACCTCCCGGTGCACCCGGGCCGGGAGTGGTTCACCGTGCTGTCCGGCGTCGCCCGCCTCTACCTGGGCGAACGCCGGCTGACCGTGCGCCCCGGCGAGGCCGCCGAGTTCTCGACGATGGTGCCGCACGCGATCACCGCCGAGGGCGGGCCGGTGGAGATCCTGACGATGTTCGACTCCGACGGCGAGCGCGCGCACCTGCACGACCACCCCTAGGGACGGAGCGCGGCGGCCCCCGGAACCGGGTAGGTCGGCAGGTCGATCGCCTCGGCCGGCGGCGAGAACAGCCCGGACGACAGCGCGCCCAGACGCTCGGCGACCGGGCTCGCGGCGAACCGCAGCACGGTGTTCATGACCGCGAGCCCGGCGCGGCTGCGCGGGTTGGCGATGCGCGGCGCACCCGGCGGGAGCTTCTGCGCCTTGTCGACGTAGGGACGCATGACGCTCTCGTAGCGGGCGAACGCCGTGCGGTGGTCGGGGTTGGTCGCGAGCTCGCCGGCCAGGACGTAGGCGCCGGTCAGCGCCAGGCTCGTGCTCATCCCGCTGATTGGCGACGAGCAGTAGGCCGCGTCGCCGACCAGGCCCGTCCGTCCGTTGCTCCAGGCAGGCAGGCGGGTCTGGCCGACGGCGTCGAAGTAGAGCGGGGCGTCGCCGAGGGCGTCGAGCACGCGCGGGGCGACCCAGCCGACGTCGGCGAACGTGCGGCGCAGGATCGTGATCTGGTCGTCGCGGCCGAGCTCGTCGAGACCGCGGACGTCGGCGAGGAAGCCCAGCGAGGCCCGGATGGTGCCCCGGTTGTCCGGGCGCAGGGTGACGCTGCGGCCGCGGCCGGCGCTCTGCCAGCGCCAGAGATCGGTGTCCTCCGCGGTCCGGGGAATGGTCGTGTAGGCGACGTAGAAGCCGAGCTCGCGGACCGCGTCGACACCGGGCAGGGCGAGCGCCCGGGTCCGCGACCGCAGCCCCTCGGCCACGACGACCAGGTCGAACGTGCGCTCCGGGCCGTGGGCGAAGGCGACGGTGACGCCGTCGTCGCGCTCGTCCAGAGCGGTGATCTGGTCGCCGAAGACGTACTCGGTGTCGGGGCGGGTGCGGTCGACGATGATCCGCGACAGCTGCCCGCGCAGGATCTCCAGCTCCGCGGTCGCGCCGCCGGAGTCGGACTCCCCCGCCGGGAAGTACGCGACGCGCTTCCCGTCCCCGTCGACGAACTCGGTGCCGGTCTCACCGGTGGTCGCGGCCCGGATGGCGTCCTCGATGCCCATCCGGCGGGCGACCTCGCGACCGGCGCCGCGGACGTCGATGTTCTGGCCCTCGTCGCGGAGCTCGTCGAAGCGTTCGACGATCGTGGTCCTCCAGCCCTGGACGTTGAGCCAGTGGGCCAGGGCGGGGCCGGCGATGCTGGCTCCGGAGATCAGGATGGTGGGTGCGGACACTCTCGCCACTCTAACTGCTAGTTTCTCTAGCGACCAGTCGGAACGAGACGAGGTGGTGCACATGACCGACGAGGTGCCCGATCTCGACGGGACCACACTGCGCATCCGGGCGCTGATGAACGCCGCCCGCGAGCTCACCGCGCGCCTGTCGCGCGAGGCCGGGATGAACGCCACCGACATGACCGCCCTGGACCTGCTCGACATCCACGGTCCGATGGGCGCCGCCGAGCTCGCGCGCCGGCTCGGCATCCGGTCGGCCTCGGCGACGGTGCTCGTCGACCGTCTCGAGGCCGCCGGGCACGTCGAGCGCGTCCGCAGCGACACCGACCGCCGTCGCGTCACGATCGCCACCCGCCCCTCGGCCCGCGAGGCCAACCTGGCCCTGTGGCTGCCCTCGATCCTGGCCATCGACGAGGTCGGGCGCTCACTCCCCGAGGACGAACGACGCGTCGTCGCCGGGTTCCTGGAACGGGTGACCGCGGCGATCGACGCCCCGCCGGCCTGACCCCGACCTCGCCGGCCGAACGGGCCCGGCGACGGCCACGCGGCTCGACCATGGTCAACGGGACGTCAGTGCTGTTCGATCATGCTCTGACGACCGTGGTGTCCCGTTGATCATCCGGGCCGCCCGTCATGTGGCGTGGCTTCCGGCTCGATGCACCCCACCTCACGAGTGGGGCATGATGAGCCGATGGATCTGCGGCCCGGACTGCACCTCGACGACGAGGCGCTCGCGGAGTTCGCCGTTCGCAACGGAATCCGGCGGCTGTCGCTGTTCGGCTCCGCCCTCCGCGACGACTTCGGCCCGGACAGCGACGTCGACCTACTGGTCGAGTTCGAACCCGACCGCATTCCCGGGCTTCTCCAGATCGCCGCGATGGAGCTGGAGCTCGAGCACCTCGTCGGGCGTCAGGTCGAGCTGAGGACCTACGACGATCTCAGCCGGCAGTTCCGCGACGACGTCGTTCGCAGTGCGCGGCCGCTTCATGCTGCCTGAGGATCGGGTCCGCCTGCACCACCTTCGTGAAGCGGCGGAGAAGGCCGTGGGCTACAGCAGAGACCGGACTCGCATCGATCTCGATCGAGACGAGCTGCTGAGACTCGCCTTGACGAAACTGGTCGAGATCGTGGGCGAGGCAGCGAAGCACGTCAGCCCGGAATGGAGGGATGCGCATCCTGACGTTCCCTGGTCAGCGGCTGCGCGGATGCGCGATCGGCTCGTCCACCACTATTTCGACATCGACCGGGACGTACTGTGGGCGACCGTCACCGTCGATCTCCCTGGACTGCTCGATCTACTGCCTCGATCGGGAGAGAACACCGAAGCCGAATAGTGCCGCACCGGCTGCGTTCGGACCGAACTCCGGCGACGGCGTGACCGGAGGAGTCGATGCTCGGATGACGACAGATCGGCCGATGCCCACGCAGGACGATGTGCTCGGCTACTTCGACACGCTGTCGAACTGGGGACGCTGGGGCGACGACGACGAACGCGGCACGCTGAACCACATCACCGACGACGTCCGGCTGGCGGCGGCGCGGGTCGTGCGCCACGGCCGAAGCGTGTCGTGTGCGTGGGAGGTCTCCGTGCCGGGAGACACGGAGCGCTCGACGACGACGTGCCCGTGCGCCGCCGACATGCCGGGTGCAGAGAACATGCCGGCCGCGTTCCACGCCGACCGGAGCTGGGGCTTCTCCTCCGAGCGGCTCGGCCTCACCTTCCACGGCAACACGCTCACCCACGTCGACTCGCCCTGCCACCTCTTCTGGGACGGCCGGATGTACAACGGGCGGTCGCACTCGCTGGTCGACCCCGAGACGGGATCGGCGTGGGCGGCCGTCACGGCGGCGGCGGACGGGATCATCACGCGCGGCGTCCTGCTGGACGTGGCAGCGGTCCGTGACGTGCCGTGGCTGGAGCCGGGCCAGGGAGTGTTCCCCGACGATCTGGAGGAGGCCGAACGTCGCCAGGGCGTGCAGGTCCGCCCCGGCGACGCGGTGCTCCTGCGGACCGGTCACGGCCGCGCCCGGCACCAGGCCGCCGACGACGGCGGGTTCACGCAGGCCGGCTGGCACGCGTCCTGCCTGCCGTGGCTGCAGGAACGGGGTGTCGCGCTCATCGGTGCCGACACCCCGCAGGACGTGCAGCCGTCGGGCTACGACGACGTGCTGATGCCGGTGCACGCCGTGGGTCTCGTCGCGATGGGGCTGTGGCTGCTCGACAACTGCGATCTGGAGGCGTGTGCGACCACGGCCGCCGAGCTGCGCCAGTGGGACTTCCACCTCTCGGTGGCGCCGGTCCGCTTCGCCGGGACGTCCGGGAGCCCGGTCAACCCGATCGCGACGTTCTGAGGGCGGTCGTCGGGGAACCGGAGTTCAGGGCTCCGGATCGACGTAGAGGCTGCGCTTGGAGATGTACTGGACCACCCCGTCGGGCACGAGGTACCAGACCGGACGCCCGGACGTGACGCGCTCGCGGCAGTCACTGGAGGAGATCGACAGCGCCGGGACCTCGACGAGGGTGACCGACCCGTCCGGCAGGTGCTCGTCGCCGAGTTCGTAGCCGGGGCGGGTGACGCCGACGAAGTGCGCGTAGCGGAAGAGCTCGTCGACCTTGCGCCAGGACAGGATCTGCTGCAGGGCGTCGGCGCCGGTGATGAAGAACAGCTGGTCGTCGGGCATCGCGGCGTGCAGGTCGGCGAGGGTGTCCGCCGTGTAGGTCGGGCCGTGGCGGTCGACGTCGACCCGGCTGACGGAGAAGCGCGGGTTCGACGCCGTCGCCACGACCGTCATCAGGTACCGGTCCTCCGCGGCACTGACCACGCGCGAGGACTTCTGCCACGGCTGACCGGTCGGTACGAAGATGACCTCGTCCAGGGCGAAGCGGTCGGCGACCTCCGAGGCCGCGACCAGGTGGCCGTGGTGGATCGGATCGAACGTCCCGCCCATCACGCCGATCTTGCGGTGCATCGGCGCAGACTATGCGGTCGCGCCGCTACGACGCAGGTGCTGACCGTCACCCGAGTCGGCGCCGCGGGAGGTGGTGACCCGGTCGAGCGCGAGCACACCCGGGCCGCCCATGATCGGCACCTCGGCGGCGATCGGCGACACGACTGTCGCGTACCGCCACCGAACCGCCGATCACAGCTCTCCGCGTCCCCGGGCTCACGCGGACGACGAGGAACGCGGCCGCGGCACACCCGCCAGCTCGTCGAGAACGTGTAGCCGACCGATCAGATCCGGCGCCGCCGCACGTCCACCCCGGACGGGTAGGCGTGCCGGAACTGCACGCTGATCCGCGGTCCGCTCCCGCGGACCTTCGGCACGCTGTGCTGCCACGTGCGCTGGCACGTCCCGCCCATCACCAGCAGGTCCCCGGACGCGAGCGGGAACGACCGCGACTCGCCGCCACCGGTGGGCCGCAGCCGCAACGGACGGGTCGCGCCGAGCGAGACCAGCGCGACGGTCGACGTCGCCAGCTCCCGGGCCACCCGGTCCCCGTGCCAGGCGACGCTGTCGTCGCCGTCGCGGTAGAGGTTGGCCCCGACCTGGGTGAACACGACGTCGTAGCGCTCCCCCAGCGTCGCCGCCATCTCCGTCAGCAGCGGCTCGGGACGCTCGGCCGGGTCGTCGGCGTCGGTCCTCCAGCGGTGCGTGACGCGCGGCTCGGGAACCGTCCGGTCGTACATCCACAGCTCGTGCCCGCGCCACGGCGTCGTCTCCAGCAGCCGGACGAACAGCTCGTCGGCACCGCGGCACCAGCCGGGCACGACGTCGACCCAGGCGCCGTGTGCGAGCTCGTGCCGGCACACCCCGTCGAACCCACCGGGCCCGCCGCCGTCGTCCGGCGCGACGTCGAACAGCGAGGATTGCCAGCTCAGGTCCATCGTCACCCGGGCGACGCTACCCGTCATCGAACACCAGTTCGATACTCCGTCCGTGGGGCCTCGCGGTCCCACCGGTGCGAAGATCACGACGTACGCCCGTCGACCCCGAGAGGGAGCCCGGCATGACCTCGCCGTCCGGCACCAGCGCACGCGGCGCGGTGCTGTCCTACATCGGCCTGCGCCGCAGCGTCGGGATCATCGGGATCGCGCTGCCGTTCGTCCTCGCGATCGGGAACCTGCTGCTCACCGGCGAGGGGCTGCGGTCGTCGATCAGCAGCTACTACTACACCGGGATGCGCGACGTGTTCGTCGGCAGCCTGTGCGCGGTCGGGGTGTTCCTGTTCTGCTACCGCTACGAGCAGCCCGACGACCGGCTGGGCAACCTGGCCGGGGTGGCGGCGATCGGCGTCGCACTCTTCCCGACGCGCCCGGAGGGGACGGTCAGCACGGCACAGACCGTCGTCGGATGGCTGCACCTGGCGTTCGCCGTCGCGTTCTTCGCCTCGCTCGCGTGGTTCTGCCTGGTCCTGTTCACCCGCGACGACGGAGCGCCGACCGCGCGGAAGTCGATGCGCAACGCGGTCTACCGGACGTGCGGGATCGTGATCGTCGTCTGCCTCGTGCTGGCCGCGGTGAACGCGGCGTTCGTGCCGGACGAGATCGCCACCGCGTGGCACGTGCTGTTCTGGCTGGAGGCCGCGGCGATCGTGGCGTTCGGGATCGCCTGGTTCGTCAAGGGCGACACCGTGCTGCGCGACCGGCCCGCCGCGGTCTAGACACGGGCCCGGGCACACGACGGCGCCGGCCGGGTGACCCGACCGGCGCCGACGCGCACGTTCTACGACCGCATCACGGCGCGGGGATGCCCGGCAGCTCGATGGGCAGCTCGGGCAGCGACGGCAGCAGGCCGCCCTTGTCCTCGTGCTTGTCCTCGTGCTTGTCCTTGTGCTTGCCGTCGTCGTGCTTCCAGTCGTGGCCGTCGTGGCCCTTCTTGTGGTGGTCGTCGTGGCCCTTGTCCTCGTGGTGGACCTTGTGGCCGTCGTCGTGCGAGTCCTTCTCGGTGTAACCCATGTCGCCGGCGAAGGCGAGACCGGTGGTCGAGAGGGCGAGGGGCAGGGCGGTGGCGCCGATCAGCGCGAACCGGGTGGTCTTCCGCATGTGGTTCTCCATCTCCTGGAATGCCCCGGGGGATGGGGCTGACCGGTCAACGAACCCGGGCACGTCGGGGAGACGAGAAGTCGTCCATGTGGGTGATGGCGGTCACATGATCATGGCTGCGACCTGCGCGTGCCCGGATCGAGCGCACCGACCACGAACGCCAGCTCGCGTTCCATCTCGCCGGTGTCGTCGGCGGCGTGGCGGGCCATCGCGTGCCGGTGCCCGATCGCGGAGGCCAGCAGGAGCGAGGCGCCGCGGACGGTGTCCGAGAGCTCCAGCCCGGTCGCGCCGACGATCACGTCCTGGACCGCCGTCACCAGCTCGTCGAACCGGCGCTGCAGCGCGTCGCGGACGACCGGGAGCGTGTCGGCCTCGCGCCAGAGCAGGTGCGAGAGCACGGCGGAGTCGTCCAGAGCGGTGTCGAGGGCGGCGACGAGCCGGCGCAGGCTGGCCGTCAGGTCGCCGGGGACGATCACCTCGGAGCACCGGACGACGTCGTGCGGGAGCCGGTCGACCAGGGCCTCGAGCAGGTCGGGCTTGCGCCGGAAGTAGTAGTGCACCAGGCCCTTGGGGACGGCGGCGCGCTCGGCGACCTTCGAGGTCGGCGTGGCGTCGAAGCCGTGCTCGGCGAACAGCGACTCGGCGGCGGCGAGGATCCGCTCGCGGGCGGGCTCGCCGGTCGGCTCCTCGGGAACGGGGGTGTCCACGACGGTCAGGTTCCTCCCACGCGGCGAGGGCCGCGACCCGGTGCGGGTCGCGGCCCTCGCGGCCGTCTCGTCGTGGGTCAGTGGGCGGCCACCGCCCCGCGGTGGGCGGCGTTCGCGGCCGGGATCGCCGTCGCGGCGACCACCACCGTCAGCACGCCGGCGATCCAGGACGTCCACGACGCCCCGGCGAGGGCGCTGTAGCCCATCACCCAGGGTGCGATGAACAGCAGGACACCGAGCACTCCGTGCACGTACTCGCTGGAGACCGAGCGCGGCGCGCCCAGCGACCAGAGGGACGTGGCGGCGAGCACCACGCCGAGTACGACCATCGTCCACGCGGCGGCGGCATCAGTCGTCGTCACGAGGGGCGAAAGAGCCGTGAGAACCCCGATCACCAGCGCCGCCCAGTCCTGCCAGCGCTGCCATGACCTCTCGACCATCTCGAACACCTTCTCTGTGAGCTCCCTGTGGGATACCTCCGGTCTACTCTTGATTGGCCGCCCGGTCAAGACTGTCCACACTGTCTTCCGGCGCTGTCCGGCAGCCCGAGCACCCGGGGTAGCGTCCGACGTCATGCGCTCCGCGGACACCGACGCCCCGGACTCCGGTGAGGACTCCGCCGACGAGACCGACCTCGCCCCGCCCGTCGACCCGTCGTCCTGGCCGGTGGTGCGCCGCGCGTCGGGACGCTTCGTGGTGTCGTGCCGGCTGTTCGCGTTGCTGGCGCTGGGCTACGGCGTCTCGATCGTCCTGCTCGCCCTCGGTGACGTGACGCGCTCGGTGTGGCTGTGGGTCGCGATCGTCGGCGGCGGGCTGGTGCACCTGGCCGGCGTCGTCGGACTGTGGTTCGCCGCCTCGCGCGCACCGAAGCGGATACTGCCCCGCCCCGGTCCGGCGTCGGGCACCGAGTCCGACCGGCGGCGGGCACGGCGGACGCTGCTCGCCGGCGGACGGCTCGGCGCCGAGCAGCGACGGCTGGTCGCGGTCGAGGTGGCCGCGGGGGCACGGGTGCCGGTCGTGGTCGCGGGGGCGTTCGCGCTGCTCGGGCCGGTCGTGACGGGCACCCCGAACACCGACCATCCGATCCCGTGGCTGGGGCCGGCGACCGCCGGGGTGGTCCTACTGATCCTGATCGGGCTGGCCTGGCAGGTCCGTTCGGTGCGTCGCGTGCACCGCGACGCCCAGCGCGCCGAGGCCCTGCCCTCGGTCGAGGGCAGCGAGGTGCCCTTCCTCCCCTGACCCTCCTCCGCCGGCCGGAACCGCCGGCCCGGACCCACCCCCGCGTGTCCGGACCGGCGGGACGGACACCGTCAGACCGTCGGCGTCCAGGTGCCGGACATCATCGCCATCGCCGGGACGGCGCCGGTCGAGCTCGCCGGAGCGGGGTCGGCGGTGTCCTCGTCGGGGGCGTCCTCGTCCGGGGTACCCGCCTCGGGGCCGTCCGCCTCCGGTGCCTCGGAAGCATCCTGCGGCGCCTCGACCTCGGGAGCGGTCGCCTCCGGCTCCGCCGGGGACTCGTCCGAGCCCTCCTCGGACGTTCCCTCCTCCGCCGGTCCCTGATCGACGGGAGCGCCGACGTCCGGTGTCTCGTCGGCGATCTCCTCGACGGGAGCCTGGTCGTCCGTGGATTCGTCGCCGGTCGCCTCGTCGCCCCCGCTCTCGTCGATCGGGGACTGCTCGCCCGGGTCCACGCCTTCCGGAGCCGACTCGTCCGGGACGTCGGCACCCGGCGCCTCTGCCTCGGGTGCCCCATCTTCGGGCGCCTCGGCACCGGGGATCTCGAGGCCGGGATCCCCGTCGTCCGTGTCGCCGGCGTCCGGCGCGACGTCGCCCGGAGTCTCGCCGTCCGGGACGTCCTCGACCGGGGTCTCGTCGTCGGGGATCACGTCGCCGGGAGCACCGGCGTCGGGCGCCTCCGTGTCGGGCGCCTCCGTGTCGGGCACCTCCGTGTCGGGCGCCTCCGTGCCGGGCACCTCGGGGGTCCCGGCCTCGGGCGCCTCAGGAGCGCCGGCGTCCGGCGCCTCCGGGGTTCCGGGCGCGATCGGGATCTCGGGCGTCGACGGGGTACCCGGCACCGGAGGGAGGCCCGGCAGCTCGGGCAGCACACCGCCCGTGTCCAGCGGGGGCGGCAGCGGCGACGGGCCGGGGCCGTCGTCGCCACCGTGGGACCAGTCGCCGTGGGACCAGTCGCCGCCGTGCGACCAGTCGCCCCCGTGACCGTCGGGGTGGTGACCCTTGCCGTGGTCGTCGGGGCAGTCGTGCCCGCCCTTGCCGGAGTCCTCGTGACCGCCGTCGTGGCCGGCGTCGCCGGCCAGCGCGACGCCCGGAGCGGCGACGGCGAGCGGCAGGGCCGCCGCACCGAGCAGGGTGGCGCGGAGAGACTTGCGCATGAACAGCTCCTTCTCGTGCATTCGACAGGTCATCGCAAAGTGACCTCGACGCCCCAACGAGGGGAGGTTGCTCAGCGCGACGACCTCTCACTCGATCGTGTGACTCATGTTTCGCCCGTCCGATGACCGATCCGGCGACTCGTCACGGTGCGGCACAGGACGATGCCCGTCGCGTCATCGATTTCTCCGCGACGGGTGACGACGACGCCGCTGCCGCCCCCTCCCCGGGCGCGGTACGAGCGGCACGCTCGTCGACAAGGTTCCGACGAGAGTGCCGCTGGTCGACGCCGCGGCGACCTCCTCACGACGACCGCAAGTGCACCGCAAGTCCCCCGGCGCACGGTGTGGTTCCCGACGAGAGGAACCCACCATGACCACCGCCCGCAGCGCCGACGTCCCCGACCTGCTCGGCATGTCCCTGGCGCACCGCATGATGCGCACCGACCTGCGCCGCCTCACCGACGCCGCACAGGCGATCGCCGACGGCGACACCTGCGGAGACCGTCGCGCCGCCGCCCTGACCCGGTGGGTCGGCACGCTCTGCGACGAGATCCACCACCACCACACCGTCGAGGACGAGATCGCCTGGCCGGTGATCGCGCGGCACGCCGGGCACGCGGTCGACCTGAGCGTCCTGACCGACGACCACGCCGCGCTCGACCCGCTGCTCGACCGGGTCCGCTCCGCCGCGGCGGCGTTCGCGCAGGCCCCCGTCGAGGTCCGCGCGGTGCCCGCCGGGGAGCTCGCGGCACGGCTGGGCCGGGTCCGCGACGAGATCGACGAGCACCTCGACGCCGAGGAGGCGGGCCTGTTCCCCGTGATCGAGCGCTACGTGCCGCGCGCGGAGTGGGACGAGGTGGAGAAGCGGGTGCGCAACGGCGGACCCGGGCTGCGGTTCGTGCTGCCGCGCATCGCCGCCGTCGTCACCGACGAGGAGTGGGCGGTCATCCGCGCGGAGGCCGGGATCGGGCTGGTCGTCCTGGCCGCCGTCCTGCGTCCGGGTCACCGGCGTCGGGAGCGGATCGTGTTCGGCTGAGGTCGGAGGCCGCCGGCCGTGCGGGCGCCTTCTCGTCCCAACCGATCGGCCCGGCGCGGGGAGGGGTCTGGGGAAACGCCCGATGCGGAGCGGCTCCGTCCGTTCTATCGTCGTTCCTCCGGCCGAGAGGAGCGCCATGAGCACGACGGGCAGCGACATCTCCTCCGGACCGATCTCGGTGGCACGCGACGCCTACGACGCGTTCGCCCGCGGCGACGTGCCGGCCCTGCTCGCGATGCTCGACCCGGACGTCGTCTGGCGGGCACCCGAGGGCGTGCCCTGGGGCGGGGAGCACCGCGGTACGGACCAGGTGCGGGAGTTCTTCGCCGCCCTCGCCGGCGCCGTCGACGAGGCCGCGATCGACCTCGCGCGGATCCTGCCCGCCGGGACCGACCGGGTGCTGGTCGAGGGCGTCGAGCGCTACCGGATCGGACCCACCCGGGTCGACCTGCCCTTCGCCCACGTCGCGCGCTGGCGCGCCGGCCTGATCACCGAGTTCACCGACTACACCAACGTGCTCGAGCTGCGCCGCGCGCTGGACGCGCACGGCCGCGCCTAGACCGGCAGGAGCCCCTCGACGACGTCGGTGAGCTGCCCGACCGTGCGGCACTCGTGCATCGGCAGGACGTCGGCGTAGCGCAGCGCCGCGGAGTCGCCGGTGCCCCACTGCCGGCGTGGCTCCGGGTTGAGCCAGTGCGCGTGCCGGGCCTGCGAGGCCAGCCGCTTGAGGATGCGCAGGTTCGGGTCGCGGTAGTTCGTGCGCCCGTCGCCGAGGATCAGCAACGACGTCTTCGACGTGATCGACTCGCCCCAGTGCTCGGCGAACCCGCCGAGGGCGTTGCCGTAGTCGGAATGCCCGTCGAACTGGGTCAGCTCCGCCTCGCGCAGCACCCGCTGCATCACCCCGGACAGCTCCGCGCCGGGGGTGAACAGGTGCGTCACCTCGTCGGTGCACTCGACGAACGCGAACACCCGCACCTTCGAGAACTGTTCGCGCAGCGCCTGGACCAGCAGCAACGTGAAGTGGCTGAACCCCGCGACGGACCCGGAGACGTCGCAGAGGATCACCAGCTCCGGACGTCCGGGACGGCGGGTGCGGTAGGCCGGGTCCATCGGGACGCCGCCGGTGGACATCGAGCGGCGCAGCGTGCGGCGCATGTCCAGGGTGCCGCGACGTGCCCGCTTGCGACGGACCGCGAGACGTGACGCCAGCCGCCGCGCGAGCGGGTGCACGGTGCGCCGGAGCTGGGAGAGCTGCTCGGCGTAGGCGGTGAGGAACTCGATCTGCTCGGTCTGCTTGGGTACCGAGGACTTGGCGATCTGCTCGCGGCCGCGCTGCTCGGCGGTCCGGCGGCGCACCTCGTCGCGGATCATCTGGCGGAAGCGGGCGATCCGGTCCCGGATCTCGCGGCGGCGGACCTCGGAGACGAAGTCGGTGTCGTCGTCGCGCCGCAGACCGTCCAGGATCTGGGCCAGCAGCGTGTCCGGGCTCAGCGCGTTGAGCGCCTGGTAGGCCGACCAGTTCGGCTTCGCCGTCTGCCCGCGCACGCCCTGACCGGCCGCGCCGGAGGTGCCCATCGCCTCGACCGCGGCCCGGGCGAGGTCGCGCAGGGTCTCCTCGTCGCCGTCGCGCAGCAGGTCGGCGAGGATCTCGCGCAGGGCGTCGACGTCGACCGGCCCGTCGCCGGAGCCGTCCTCGCCGTCGTCGATGCGGGGGACGTCGACCTCGCTCGACCCTGCGCCCATCACGGCCGGGAACCACAGGTCGAACAGGGCGTCGAACGTGTCGCGCTGCCCGGAGCGGCGCAGCAGCGCCGCCGCGAGGCCCTCACGCAGGTGGTCACGTCGCAGCAGGTCGATCGCACCGATCACCTGCGCGGCGTCGATCGTCTCCCCCGGCCCGACCGCGACCCCGCTGCGGCGCAGGGCCGCGACGAAGTCGACCAGGTGCCCGGGGATCCCGTGCTCCGGGGGCCTGCCCTGCCCGGAGAGGGGCTGGGACGGTGCGCTGGTCATGGATCCATCATGCGCGACGACCCCGGCGACCGGCCAGCGCAGGATCACCGGTCGCGTCTGCACAGAACCTTCACCGTTGACGCCCGGTCTCTCCACATCCCGGCCCTAGGGTCCTCGTCATGGCCCTGGACAGCGCGGATGCCCGACGGCGGGTGCTGGTCGTCGACGACGAGCCGGCGATCGCGGAGTCGGTGGCCGACCGGCTGCGCGCCGAGGGGTTCGACGTCGACATCGCCCGGGACGGCCCGGAAGCCGTCGCGCGCGCCGCGGACGGACGTCCCGACCTGGTCGTCCTCGACGTCATGCTCCCCGGGTTCGATGGTCTGGAGGCGTGCCGGCGGATCCAGGCCGAGCGTCCGGTGCCGGTCCTGATGCTCACCGCCCGCACCGACGAGAACGACATGCTCGTCGGTCTCGGGGTCGGCGCCGACGACTACCTGCGCAAGCCGTTCTCGCCGCGGGAGCTGGCCGCGCGGGTGCACGCACTGCTGCGGCGTGTGGACCGGGCCTCGCAGCAGGTCCCCGACCCGGCGATCCGGCTCGGCGACCTGGAGATCGACACGGCACAACGACGGGTCTCGCGCGCCGGCGAGCCCGCGCACCTGACGCCGATCGAGTTCGACCTGCTCGTCCACCTGGCCGGGCGTCCGCGCGACGTCCACCCGCGCGAGGCGCTGCTGGAGCGGGTGTGGGGGTGGGCGTCGGGCCCGGACGCCCCGACCACCCGGACCGTCGACAGCCACGTCAAGGCTCTGCGACGCAAGCTCGGCGCCGACCTGATCCGCACCGTGCACGGTGTCGGCTACGCCCTGGAGGTCCCCCGATGACCGCGACCGTCCCCCGTACGGGGGTGCTGACCGACCTGCTGCCGCGCCCGCTGGACCCGATCCGCTCGATCAAGGTCAAGCTGAGCCTGCTGCTGCTGGTCTCCGGCGGCGTCGGGGTGGGCTACCTGTGGAACGCCTACCGCTGGGTGCCGCCCGCCTCGATCACCATCGTCACGGTCGGGATCGTGCTGGTCACCGCGCAGGTGCTGGCGCACGGCATGACCCGGCCGCTGCGCGAGATGACCTCGGCGGCCCAGGAGATGGCCCGCGGCGACTACTCCCGGCGGGTCCGGGCGACGTCACGGGACGAGGTGGGCCGTCTGGCCGAGGCGTTCAACCGGATGGCCGCCGACCTCGAGACCGCCGACCGGCAGCGCCGCGAGCTGGTCGCGAACGTCTCGCACGAGCTGCGCACGCCGATCACGGCGCTGCGGGCGGTGCTGGAGAACGTCGTCGACGGCGTCGCCGAGCCCGACCCGGAGACGCTGCACACCGCACTGGCCCAGACCGAACGCCTCGGGCGCCTGGTCGACGAGCTGCTCGACCTGTCCCGGATCGACGCCGGCGCGGTCGCGCTGCAGGTCGAGGAGCTCGCGGTGCGCCCGCTGCTGGACTCCGCGGTCGCCGAGACGGCCGTCGCGGCCCAGGCGACAGGACGACGGGTCGGGTTCCGGGTCGAGGTGGAGCCACCGGAGCTGACGGCGACGGCGGACCGAGCCCGGCTGCACCAGGTGCTGGTCAACCTCCTCGACAACGCCGCGCGGCACGCGCCGCCCTACACCGACGTGCACCTGCACGCGCACACGTCCGAGGGGGATCTGAAAATCGAGGTGACCGACCACGGCGACGGGATCGCCGACGCCGACCGGGACACGGTGTTCCACCGCTTCACCCGGGGTGAGCGGGCGCGCGGGGGCGGGACCGGGCTGGGCCTGTCCATCGCGCGGTGGGCCGTGGAGCTGCACGGCGGCCGGATCGCCGTCGTCGGGTCCGACGCCGACCCCGGGTGCCGGATCCGCGTGACGCTGCCCGCGGACCCGTCCCCCGTCCGCGACGCGGGCGAGGTCCGGTCGTGATCGGGCCCTCGCCGGCACCGTCACGGCCCGCCGCACGCGCCCCGGCGCCCCCCGCTCCGGGACCGGCCGCCGCGATGCGCGAGCCCGGCCCACCGCTGTGGCCGAGCTGGCCCGCACCCGGCGGTCCCCCGTCGTCGCGGGTCCTGCAGGCCACCGCCCTGGCCGGTCTGGCCGGCGCCGTCACGCTCCCCGGGGGCGATGACGATCCCGGGCTGGGCTTCCTGCTCGCGGCCCTGGCGGTCGCGGCCGCCGTGGTCGTCGTCGGCTGGCGGCCGCACCGCGCGGTCGGGGCCGTGCTGCCGCAGTGGGTCGCGGTCGCCGAGTCGCTGTGGCTGCCGGCCGCGGTCGCCCTCGCCGCGGTCCCGCTGCTGCGCGACGCCGACTGGCTCGTCGTGCTGTGCCTGCTCGCCGCCGTCGGGGCGGGGTCGCTGGCCATGGCGGGGCGGGCGTTCCGGTCGGTGCTGCGCGGTGCGACGGCCGTCCCGGTGGCGGCCCTGCGGTCGCCGGCCTGGCTGGGTCGCTCGGCCACCGGGCTGCGCCGGACCGGTGGCGGGTTCCGGCTGCTCGCCGCACTGCTGGTCGGGATCGGCCTGCTGGCGGTGTTCGCGCCCCTGCTCGGCTCGGCCGACCCGGTGTTCGGCCGGGTGCTCGACGCCCTGGTCCCGACCGTCGACGGCGACACCCTCGTCAGTGGCGTGGTGCGGTTCGTGGGCGGGGCCGCCGCCGTGCTCGGCTCGGCGTTCCTGCTGGCTCGGCGCCCGGTACCGGACATGGGCCCCGCCCGGCCGTCGCGGCTGCGCAGTGCCGAGTGGACGCTGCCGGTGGCGATGCTCGTCGTGCTGTTCGCCCTGTTCGTCGCCGTGTCGCTGACGACGCTGTTCGGGTCCGACGACCACGTCCGCGCCACCACCGGGCTGACCTACGCCGAGTACGCGCGCAGCGGGTTCTGGCAGCTGCTGGCGGTGTCCGTGCTGACCCTGGTGGTGGTCGTCGCCGGTGCCCGGCACGCACCGCTGCGCACCCCCGCCGACCGGTTCCGCACCCGACTCCTGCTCGGCGGGCTGAGCGCGCTGACGCTGGTGATCGTCGCCTCCGCGCTGCACCGGATGTGGCTCTACCAGCAGGCCTACGGGTTCACCGTGCTGCGGCTGCTGGTGCTTCTCTGTGAGCTGTGGCTGGCCCTGTGCTTGGCGCTGATGCTCGTCTCGGTGCTGCGCCTGCGCCCGGACCGGCCGCTGCGCGGGATGGCCGCGGCGGGAGCGGCGGCGCTGCTGGCGCTGGCCGTGCTGAACCCGGAACGGTTCGTCGCCGAGCAGGACGTCGCCCGCTACGCGGCCACCGGGGAGATCGACGTCGGGTACCTCTCCGGGCTCTCCGCCGACGCGGTCCCGGCGCTGGTCGCGCTCCCCGAGCCGATCCGGTCCTGCGTGCTGGCCCCGATCGCGGACCGTCTCGGTCCCGCCGAGGCCGGTGGGTGGCGCAGCACGAACGTGAGCCGTGACCGGGCCCGTGACCTCCTCGGGGGCGTGCGGCTTTCGTGTCCGCCGGGAGCGAGGCCGTAGCTCGTCACCGTCACGTGACCTGCCACAGCGACCAGCCGTAGGACCACCGTGTGCTCCCCGGCCACCGAGCCACCTCCCGTGCCCAGCCGGTCGCGGCCGGGTCCGGATGGGTCGAGCGCACGGCGTCGACACCGCCGCGGTCGTTGCGCAGGACGTAGCGGATCCCGTGCGCGGCGGGGTCGGCCAGGGCCGCGGCGAACCCGTCGTCGGAGGTGATCAGGAACCGCTCCGGGTGTGCGGAGGCGGCGACGACCGCGAACGCCGCCCCGGAGTCGGCCAGGACGCCGCCCTCGGGCAGGTCCATCGCGTCGAGACGGGCGGCGATCGCGCGGTCGTCGGCCCACATGCCGTTCGCCCCGGTGTCGGTGACGGCACGTCCCAGCGCGGTGTCGACGACCGGCCGGACGCGCAGGTACTCCTGGCTCGCGAGGACGGGTGCGTTCGTCACGAGCACCGCCGACGTGACCGTGGAGCCGCCCAGCACGAGTACGGCCAGCGCCGCCGCTCCCACCGAGCGCCACCCGCGCCGTCGCGGTGCCCCGGCCAGCAGGACCGCCACCAGCACGGCGAGCAGCGGCAGCACCATGATCTGGTAGCGCAGGAAGCCGAACAGGTTCCCGCTCGCGCGCAACAGCCACTCCAGGGCGAGCACCGAGCCGAGCACGGTCACCGGGACCGGCGCGGAGACGTCACGCCGGCGCCACGTCACCCAGCCGGCGGCGAGGAGCACCGGGAGCCCGAGCGGGGCCAGCGCGGCGAGCTGGCGGGCGACGTCGGCGAGACCGCCGGAGCCGGCCGCGGAGACCAGCGCGGCATTGCCGTAGGCCGAGGTGAACTGCTCGAACGGCGATCCGACGATCACCGCGCTGAGCACCGCCCAGACCACGAACGCCGCGGCCGCCGGGAGCCCGGCCAGCAGCACGTCGACCAGGACGGCGTGCCGGTCCCGGGTGCGTACCGCGGTCACGACGGCGACCAGGACGGTCACCGCGGCGGCGGGCACGATCGCCTCGTAGCGGGCCAGGTAGCCCAGACCGAGGAACAGCCCGGCGGCGACGAGGTCGTTCGTGCGCCCGCCGTCACGGACCCACCGCAGCAGCGCGCGCACCGCGAGCAGCAGGAACAGCATCAGCAGGGCCTCGGTCATGCCGTTCGTGCCGTAGATCAGCACCAGCGGCGACAGCGCGAACAGCCCCACGACGAGCACCCGTGCACCGGCCCGGACGCGCAGATCGGACACGATCCCGTGCAGCGCCGCCACCGCACCGGCCATCGACACCGCCGAGAGCAGCACCGCCAGGTATCCCGTGGACACCAGGCCGGGGAACAGGGCCCGCAGCGGTGCGAACGGCACCATCAGCAGCGCCGGCAACGGCGTCCACACGAACCCGACCGCGGCCAGCTTGGGGTCGGACGCCGAGGTCACCGAGCTCGCCGCGGAGACCCGCGCCAGGGCGTCCTCCATGATCGAGTCGAAGCCGAACACCAGCACGGTCCCGATCAGCAGGTAGCCCAGCAGCGCGGCGGCGAACACGGCGCCGGTGCGCGTCGGACGACGGGGCGGCGCGGACGCGGGCGTCACCCGCGAGCGGTCAAGGACGGTGGTCACGAGACACCTCCGGAGACGGTGGCCGGCGCGTCCAGGCCGTGGGTGGTCTTCTCCCAGTAGGACGGCCGGCGGACCAGCTGGAGCACGGCCTTCGCCGCGGCCAGCGACATCAGCACCCAGTAGGCGGGCACCACCAGCGCGGCCGGGGCGAGCTGCGGCTTGCCGGCGGCACGGGCGACGGCCACACCGGAGTGGACCGCGGCCAGCGTGCCGAGCATCCAGGCCGCCGTCCCGAGGTAGTAGGTCGGTGCCGGGAACAGGGCCGCGACGAACGCGGGCTCCCCCAGCCACCACAACGCCGTCAGGCCCCAGAAGACCGGGTTGAGCAGCGCCAGGACCGGCGTCGCCAGGACGAACAGCAGCAGGCCACCGACACCGCGGGTGCCGATCGCGCGGTGCAGCTCGCGCGGGCGTCGCAGGGCCACCAGGACGCTCTGCAGGTAACCCTTGTACCAGCGGGAACGCTGCTTGACCCAGTTGATCGCGTCGCTGTTGGCCTCCTCCAGCGTGGTGCTGCCCAGCATCGCCGTGCGCCAGCCGTGCCGCGCCAGCCGGATGCCGAGATCGGCGTCCTCGGTGACGTTCCAGGCGTCCCAGGCCCCCATCCCGACGAGCACGTCGCGGCGGATGTGGTTGGACGTGCCGCCCAGCGGGATCGGAGCGCGCGTCGCCATCAGGCCGGGCAGGAACCAGCGGAACCAGACGTCGTACTCCAGGGTGAACCAGCGGGTGAGCAGGTTCTGCTCGGCGTTGTGGTAGCTCAGCCGTGCCTGCAGGCAGGCCAGATCGGAACCACGCCCCGGTCCCGCCGCGGCCTCGGCGCGGCGGAACGCGACGACGGCACGGCGCAGCTGCAGCGGCTCCGGGCGGTCCTCGGCGTCGTAGATCGTGACGAACTCCCCGGTCGCGCGGGTGAGCCCGAAGTTGCAGGCCTTCGGTTTGGTCCGCGGCTCCGACGGCGGCACCAGCACGATCTGCACCGGGGTACCCGGGCAGGCCCGGTGCGCGGCCGCGATCGTCGGCTCGTCGTCCTCCTCGAGCAGGAGCATGACCTCGAGCCGGTCGGCCGGGTAGTCCAGCCCGCGCAGACCGTCCACGAGGCGCGGGATCACCTCCGGCTCCCGGTAGGCGGGCACCAGCACGGTGTAGACGGGCAGGTCGGCGTCGGCGATCGCGTGGGCGGCGGCATCGTCGATCTCGATCGTCGGGTCGTCGGCGACGGCGCACCGGATCAGCAGCAGCCGGTGCACGGTCGCGGCGGCATAGACCACGACGAAGAACCCGGCCAGCCACACCCCGGTCGTCCGGGGGGCGAGCACCAGCCCGAGCACCAGCAGCAGGGCCACCACCAGCGCGACCACGCGGGCCGGACGCTCCGGGCGTGGGCGGGCGGAGAGCATCGGGTCGTGATCGGCCAGGCCGTCGGTGGCCAGCCGGACCCGGGCGGACAGCTCGGGTCCGGAACGGGCGTCGGCGACCGCGGGCGGCACGGACGGGATCGGCAGCAGGGCCGGACGGGCGCGCACGGTGGCCTCCGGGTCTCAGACGGCGGGCAGCGGACGGACGCCGGGACGCAGCCGGCGGGCGAGGAGGACCAGCACCGGACCCGCGACGAGGGCCACGGCGGTCGCGTGCACCGCGGGGGTGTCGGGCAGCAGCTGCCAGGGAGCCGGCCAGCCGAGCACCAGCAGGGCCGGCACGGCGCGGGCGTGCCAGAGCCGTCGCGCCCCGACGCCGAGCGCCAGCACCACGACCGCCGCGGGTGCGGCCGCCAGCACTCCGAGGGCACGGGCCGGCTCGACGACCTGTCCGATCAGCAACGCGACCGCGGCGACCGCGGCGCCGGCGGCGAGGATCTGGTCGAGCTCGCGGTCGTGGATCGCCGGTCCGGACGGGCGCTCCCGGAGGAGCAGCGCCGCCGCGACGAGGGCGAGCACCGGCGCGACGAGCAGCTCGGGCGAGCCCGCCAGGATCGCGGCGACGGCCTGCGCGGAGCCGACGGTCACGAGAGCGACAATCACACCGAGTGACACCATCGGCCGCCGCCGGTGATCACCGCGACGGAACGCAACCGACCGCACACGGAGCGATCGTTGCAGCTCAGAAGGCCTTTCCGGCACCGCCAAGGTCGTCATGCGACAGAGGTCGCCACTGCCCCGGCAATCGTTACCCGTGCAACTACCAGCGGTCTGTGACGACAGACACGGCCGTACGGGCTAACGCGAGTGAACCGTCGGCCGACCCGGTCCGACCGGCCCGTCGCAGGCTCCTCAGTTGAGCCGCAGCTCCGCGGCGGCCTTCTCCGCATCGGACTGGTGCTTGAGGACGACGCCGAGGGTCGCGCGGACCGTGTCGTCGTCGAGCGTGTCCAGGCCCAGCGCCAGGATCGTGCGGCCCCAGTCGATCGTCTCGGCGACGCTCGGGGCCTTGCGCAGCTCCATCGCGCGCAGCACGCGGACGGTGCGGACGAGGGCGTCGGTGAGGCTCTCGGTGAGCTCCGGGACGCGCGAGGCGACGATGCGCCGTTCCAGGTCGGCGTCCGGGAAGTCCAGGTGCAGGAACAGGCAGCGACGCTTGAGCGCCTCGGACAGCTCGCGCGTGGAGTTCGAGGTCAGCAGCGCGAACGGGCGCCGGGTCGCGGTGACCGTGCCCATCTCCGGGATCGAGACCTGGTAGTCCGAGAGCACCTCGAGCAACAGGCCCTCGACCTCGACGTCGGCCTTGTCGATCTCGTCGATCAGCAGGACGGTCGGGTCGCTGCGCCGGATCGCGGTGAGCAGCGGGCGCGGGAGCAGGAACTCCTCGGAGAACACGTCGTCGCGGGTGGCGTCCCAGCCCTCGGTCCCCTGCCCGGCGGTGATCCGCAGGAGCTGCTTGGCGTGGTTCCACTCGTAGAGCGCGCGGGCCTCGTCGATGCCCTCGTAGCACTGCAGGCGGACGAGGCCGGAGCCCGTCGCCTCGGCCACGGCCTTGGCCAGCTCGGTCTTGCCGACGCCGGCGGGACCCTCCACGAGCAGCGGTTTGCCCAGCTTGTCGGCCAGGTAGACGGTCGTGGCGACGCCCGTGGACGCGAGGTAGCCGACGCCTCCCAAGCGCTCGACGACGTCGTCGACCGACCCGAACTGCGGAGACTGCAAAGCACTCACGCCGATCATCCTGCCCTGCGGCCCCCGGATCCGCCGCACCGTGGCCGCCCGCGGGTGACCCGGGTCACCACCGCGGTTCCCCGCTCCCGATCGACGGGGGCGGGCGCGAATTGTCGGGGGTGGGGGCCACCATGGTTCCCGTGACGACCACCGAGCAGGATCTGCGCACCCGGGCCGAGGAGATCCTCGGCACCCTGGCCGGGGGCGACGCCCGGCTGCGTGAGGACCAGTGGACCGCGATCGAGGCGCTGGTCGCGCAGCACCGTCGTGCGCTGGTCGTGCAGCGGACCGGGTGGGGCAAGTCCGCGGTCTACTTCGTGGCCACGGCGCTGCTGCGCGAGCAGGGCGCCGGGCCGACGGTGATCGTCTCGCCGCTGCTGGCGCTGATGCGGAACCAGATCGACGCCGCGATCCGGGCCGGGATCGTCGCGGTCACCGTGAACTCGGCGAACAGCGACGAGTGGGACTCGGTCTACTCCGAGATCCAGGCCGGCGACGTCGACGTCCTGCTGGTCAGCCCGGAGCGGCTGAACAACCCCGACTTCCGCGACCGCGTGCTGCCCGAGCTCGCCGCGACGGCCGGGATGCTCGTGGTCGACGAGGCGCACTGTGTCTCCGACTGGGGCCACGACTTCCGCCCGGACTACCGCCGTCTGCGCACCCTGATCTCGGACCTGCCGTCGGGCATCCCCGTGCTGGCCACGACGGCGACGGCGAACGACCGGGTGGTCCGCGACGTCACCGAGCAGCTCGGCATCGGCCGGGAGTCCTCCGACGACGGTGGCACGCTCGTCCTGCGCGGCTCGCTGGACCGGGAGAGCCTGCGCCTGTCGGTCGTCGCTCTGCCGACGCCGGCCCGGCGCCTGGCCTGGCTCGCCTCGCGCCTGGAGGAGCTGCCCGGCGCCGGGATCATCTACACGCTCACCGTGGCGGCCACCGACGAGGTGGCCGCGTTCCTCACCGACCGCGGGTTCGCGGTGCGCTCCTACTCCGGCAAGACCGACCAGCAGGCCCGCCTGGACGCCGAGTCGGACCTGCTCGGCAACCGGGTCAAGGCCCTGGTGGCGACGAGCGCGCTGGGCATGGGCTTCGACAAGCCGGACCTCGGGTTCGTCGTGCACCTGGGCGCGCCCGGCTCGCCGGTGTCCTACTACCAGCAGATCGGCCGTGCGGGCCGCGCGCTGGACCGGGCCGAGGTGGTGCTGCTGCCCGGCCGGGAGGACCGCGACATCTGGGCCTACTTCGCCTCGCTGGCCTTCCCGCCGGAGCCGGTGGTCCGCCAGACCCTCGACGTGCTGTCGCCGGTGCCGCAGTCGACGGCGTCGATCGAGACGCGGGTGGACCTGTCCCGGACCCGGCTGGAGATGCTGCTCAAGGTCCTCGACTCCGACGGTGCCGCGAAGCGGGTCAAGGGCGGCTGGGTCGCGACCGGCGAGGAGTGGTTCTACGACGCCGACCGCCACCAGCGGGTCGCCGCCGCCCGCAAGGAGGAGCAGCAGGCGATGCTCGACTACATCGCCACCACCGAGTGCCGCCTGGTGTTCCTGCGCCGCCAGCTCGACGATCCCGACCCGACGCCGTGCGGGCGTTGCGACACCTGCACCGGCACCGTGTGGTCCGACGAGGTCACCGGGGACAGCGAGGCCGCGGCGACCGAGCGGCTGGCCCGGCCGGGCGTCGAGGTCGCGCCGCGCAAGCAGTGGCCCAGCGGGATGAAGGAGCTCGACGTCCCGGCGTCGGGCAGGATCGCGGCGGGCGAGCTGGCGGGCACCGGGCGGGCCATCGGGCGCCTGTCCGACATCGGCTGGGGCACCCGGCTGCGCGAGCTGCTCGGCTCGCCCGACTCCCCCGCCGAGGACGTCCCGGTACCGAAGGACGTGCTCGACGCCGTGGTGACGGTGCTGGCCGGGTGGGGCTGGGAACGCCGCCCGGTCGGGGTCGTCGGGATCGGGTCGCGCACCCGCCCGCACCAGCTGGAGCACCTGGCCCGGAGGATCTCGGAGATCGGGCGGCTGCCGCTGCTCGGCACACTGCCCCCGGCCGGTGAGCGCCCCGGACAGCGGGCCAACTCCGCCCAGCGTCTCGCGGCGGTGTGGGAGGGCTTCGACACCTCGGCGCTGCCGGACCTGTCCGGCCTGGACGGTCCGGTCCTGCTGGTCGACGACCTCGTCGACTCCGGCTGGACGATGACGGTCGCCGCCCGCGCCGTGCGGCGGGCCGGGGCGCCGGAGGTCCTGCCGCTGGCGCTGGCCGTGGCCGGCTGAGGCATAGGCTCGGGTCATGCCGTCCGACTTCCTGCTCAAGACCATGAACTCCGCCCATCGGCTGATGATCTCCGCGACCGGTGGGCGCCTCGGTCACGACGCGATGGGCATGCCCGTCCTGGAGCTGACCACGATCGGCCGCAAGACCGGTCAGGCCCGGTCGGTGATGCTCACCGCGCCCCTGCAGGAGGGTGACGCCTACGTCGTCGTCGCCTCCCGCGGCGGGGACGACACGCACCCGGCGTGGTTCCTGAACCTGCGCGACGAGCCCGACGTCGAGGTCGCGGTCAAGGGCGGGCCCCGGCAGCCGATGCGGGCCCGGATCGCCGACGCCGAGACCCGCGCCCGGATGTGGCCGACGATCGCGGACCGCTACAAGAACTACGCCGGCTACCAGCGCCGCACCGAGCGGGAGATCCCGCTGGTGCTCCTCGAACCGCGGGCCTGACACCGGTCCGCGCCGCCGGCGCCCGCGGTCGCCCGCCGGTCGCGTCAGACTCTCGCGTCCGTTTGTTCAGCGGCGTGCGGCGGCCAGCTCAGCACGAGACGTGCGTGCTCGGTCCGCACCACGACGCCGTCCCCATGCCGGTCGTCCCCGTGCCGGTCGTCCCCGTGCCGGTCGTCCCCATGCCGGTCGTCCCCATGCCGGTCGTCAGGGCGCGGGCCCGGCGCTGGCATCTCGGCACGGATCCGCAGGTCGGCGGCGTGCGGTCGGCCCGCGGCGACCCAGCCGCGGACCAGCCCCACGAGCCGGGCCGCGGCGACGCCCCCGGCCGGGCCGAACGTCGCGATGCCCCCGCTCGGCTCCGCCATCAGCACCGCGACGCCGTCCCCCGCGGCGACGCCGACCGCCACCCGGTTCGGCCCCGACCCGAACATCGCCCGCCCGGTGTCGGACTCCGTGGCCGGCTCCTCGATCGCCAGCAGCCGGAACACCGCGGTGTCGGCCAGCGCGCACCAGAGGCCGAGCCCGTCCCAGACGTCGGTGACCGTCCCCGGCTCCGGGGACGGGTCGGCCGTCGCACCGGGGCCGGCCAGCGCCCGCCCGATCACGGCCGGGTCCGGTCCCCCGCACTCGGCGACCTGCACCGCCCAGCCGGTGCCCGCCAGCGCCACCGCGGCCGGGGCCGCGTCCGCCCCCTCCCCGCGCAGCCGGATGAACGCGCAGCTGCGGACCGACACCGAGTCCAGCCGTCCCGGCGCGGTCAGCTCGAACGCGACCGACAGCTGGCTGCCACGGACCGCGAGCGGAAGCAGCAGCCGTCCACCGGGGACGAGCTGCTCCACCCACTCCGGACGGATGTCGGTGCTGCCGACGGTGAGCTCGATCCGGTCGTAGGGCGCGTCCGGTGGGTGCCCGGCGGCGCCGTCCGCGGTCACCGCCCGGACGCCCGGCACCCCGGCGGCGTCCAGGTTCCGGACGGTGTCACGGACCAGGTCGTCGTCGATGTCGACCGTCGTCACCGCACCGGAGGGGCCGACGATCCGGGCGAGCAGCCCCGCGTTCCAGCCCGCCCCGGCCCCGATCTCGAGCACGCGGTGACCGGGCGCGGCGGCGAGCTGCTCAAGCATGATCGCCACCATCGACGGCTGGGACACCGAGCTGATCGTCGCGCCGTCGACGACCTTGATCGCGACCGCCTCGTCGGCGTAGGCCTCGGCGGGCGTCAGGTCGGGCAGGAACAGGTGCCGCGGCACCGACGCGAGCGCGTCGCGCACCGCGGGCGTGCGCACCCGGCCGTCGCGCAGCAGGTCGCTGACCAGCCGCGCACGCGCCCGGTCGGCCTGCGACATGCGCGCATCATGTCGGCACCCGGTCCCCCGCGACAACCCGGCGGACCGAGATCAGAGCAGGACCAGGTCGTCGGCGTGGACGATCTCGCGGCGTTGCTCCGGCGGGAGCTCGTGGGTGCGGCGGCCGATCATGGCCGGGAGCTCGGTCGCGTCGTAGCCGACGACTCCCCGGCCGACCGGGCGTCCGTGCGGGCCGAGGAGCTCCACGACGTCGCCGGCGTCGAAGTCCCCGGACACGCCGTGGATCCCGGCGGCCAGCAGGGAGCGACGGCGCTTGCGGACGGCCTCGACGGCGCCGGCGTCGATGTCCAGTGCGCCGCGGACGTCGGCGGCGTGGCGCAGCCAGAACCGGCGCGCCGACATCCGGCGCCCCGACGAGTGGAACGCCGTGCCTACCTTCGGCCCGTCCGGACCCGCGTCGAGCGCCGCGGCGGCGTCCTCGGCCGCGGCGAGGAGCACCGGGATCCCGGCCGCCGACGCCATCGCCGCCGCCGTGATCTTCGTGGCCATCCCGCCGGTGCCCAGGCCGGATCCGGGCCGGGCGACGCCGACCGCCCCCAGATCGGCGGGGTCGGCGACCTCGGAGAGCAGGCGCGCGTCCGGGCCGCGCGGGTCGCCGTCGTAGAGCCCGTCGACGTCGGAGAGCAGCACCAGCGCGTCCGCGCCGACGATGTGGGCGACGAGGGCGGCGAGCCGGTCGTTGTCACCGACCCGGATCTCGTCGGTGGCCACGGTGTCGTTCTCGTTGACCACCGGCACCGAGCCGAGGCCGAGCAGGCGTTCCAGCGTCCGCTGCGCGTTGCGGTAGTTCGCGCGGCGGATCATGTCGTCGGCGGTGAGCAGGACCTGCCCGATGCCCTGGCCGTGCCGGGCGAACGACGCCGAGTAGGCGTGCGCGAGCAGCAGCTGCCCGACCGCGGCCGCGGCCTGCTGGGTGGCCAGGTCCCGGGGACGGCGACGCAGCGACAGCGGCGCGAGCCCGGCCGCGATCGCCCCGGACGAGACGAGCACGACCTGCGCCCCCGCCTCCCGGCGCGCCATCAGCGCGTCCACCAGGGAGTCCAGCCGCGCCGGGTCGAGCCCGCCGCCCAGGCTGGTCAACGACGACGAGCCGACCTTCACCACGATCCGCCGGGCCGTCCCCAGGGACACCCGCGTGGACGACGGTGCCCCCGGCTGCGATGCGGTCGGAGCCGGGCCGGCGGCGGGGCGGTCGGCGGCGGTCATCGCTCCGGTGCGTCCAGATCGTGATCGGACGAGTAGCGCGCTCCCGCCCCGAGCTCGGCGTCGGACAGGTGCGCCCGGCGGGCCGCACGGGCCCGCTTGCGCTCGTCGGCGCCCACGCGGTCGGGGTCGTCGAGACGACGGTCGGTGCCGCGCCCGGACATCAGCACGGCCATGCCGGCCGGGGTGCTGGGCTCCCAGTCGAACGTCACCTCGCCGATGGTGACCGGGCAGCCGGGGACCGCACCGGCCTTGGCCAGCGCCTCCTCCACCCCGAGCCGGGCCAGCCGGTCGCCGAGGTAGCCGACGGCCTCGTCGTTGTCGAACGAGGTCTGGCGGATCCAGCGCTCCGGGCGCTCGCCGCGGACGATGAACCCGCCCTCGTTCTCGTGGTCGGTCTCGATCGTGAAGCCGGTGTCGCCGACGCCCTTGGGCCGGAGCACGATCCGGGTCGGCTCGGGCGCCGGTGTGGCGGCACGCTCCGCGGCGACCCGCTCGGCCATCGCGAACGACAGCTCGCGCAGCCCGGCACGGGTGGCGGTGGAGATCGAGTAGATCGGCCAGCCGAAGCGTTCGGCCAGGTCGGCGCGCACGATGTCGACCAGGTCGGCCGCGTCCGGCACGTCGACCTTGTTCAGGGCGATCAGGCGCGGTCGCTCGTCGAGGCTGCCGCCCAGCGCCGGGGTGTAGCGGGCGAGCTCCTCCTCCAGCGCGACGACGTCGGCGACCGGGTCGCGGTCGGTCTCGAACGTCGCGCAGTCCACGACGTGCACCAGCACCGAGCAGCGCTCGATGTGGCGGAGGAACTCCAGGCCCAGCCCGCGGCCGTCGGAGGCACCGGGGATCAGGCCGGGGACGTCGGCGACGGTGTAGGTCTCGTCGCCGGCGCTGACGACGCCGAGCTGGGGCACCAGGGTGGTGAACGGGTAGTCGGCGATCTTCGGGCGGGCCGCGGACAGCGCCGCGACCAGCGAGGACTTGCCGGCCGACGGGAACCCGACGAGCCCGACGTCGGCGAGGGACCGCAGCTCGAGGGTCAGCTCGACCTGCTCGCCGGGCTCTCCGAGCAGCGCGAACCCGGGGGCCTTGCGGGCCGGTGAGGCGAGTGCGGCGTTGCCGAGCCCACCGCGGCCGCCCTGGGCGGCGACGAACCGGGTCCCGGCGCCGACCAGGTCGGCGACGATCTCGCCGAATTGGTCGAACACCACGGTGCCGTCGGGGACGAGCATCTCCATGTCCGGCGCGCTGGCCCCGGCCTTGAACGAGCCCTGGCCCTGGGTGCCGTTGCGGGCGCTGGCGTGCGGGCGGTGGTGGAAGTCGAGCAGCGTGTGCACGCCGGGGTCGACGACCAGGATGATCGACCCTCCCCGGCCGCCGTTGCCGCCGTCGGGGCCACCGAGCGGCTTGAACTTCTCCTTGTGCACCGAGGCACAGCCGTTGCCCCCGGCCCCCGCGGTCGCGTGCAGCACGACCCGATCGACGAACCGGGACATCAGCGGTACCTCCTCATCTGGACGAACTGGGTCGAACACGAACTGGTCTGACACGACGAACGGCGGGCCACCCGAAGGGTGACCCGCCGTCGGCGTACGTAGCTGGTGGCGAGAACCCTCAGGCCTCGACCGGCACGATGTTCACGGTCTTGCGACCGGACTTGTGCCCGAACTGCACCGAGCCCTCGATCAGGGCGTACAGCGTGTCGTCCTTGCCGCGGCCGACGCCGACGCCCGGGTGGGTCGCGGTGCCACGCTGGCGGATGATGATCTCACCGGCCTTGACGGTCTGGCCGCCGAAGCGCTTGACGCCCAGGTACTGGGCGTTGGAGTCGCGGCCGTTACGGGAGCTGGACGCACCCTTCTTGTGTGCCATGAATGCGTCTCCCTACTTGCCGATGCTCGTGACCTGGACCGTCGTCAGGGGCTGACGGTGCCCCTGACGCTTGTGGTACCCGGTCTTGTTCTTGAACTTGTGAATGCGGATCTTGGGGCCCTTGGTGTGCTCGACGATCGTCGCGGCCACCGCGGAGGTGAGGCCGGACACGTCCGTGGACACCTGGTCACCGTCGACGAGCATGACGGCGGGCAGGACGATCTTGGCGCCCGGCTCACCGTCGATCTTCTCGACGGTGACCGTGTCGTCCACGGCCACCTTGTACTGCTTGCCACCGGTCTTGACGATCGCGTACATCGCTGACGCACGACTCCTGGATATCGGGGGACACTGGCGCACTCGTGAGAGCGCGCACGCCATCACCCGAAATTCACTCGCAGGCGTGGCTCCTGTTGTCCCAGGGTACGGAACGGATTTCTGGAGGGTCAAACCGGGTCGCCCCCGGCTCAGTCCCCCGTGTCGGTGCTGGTCGGGGTCCCGCCGTCGGATCCCGCGCCGTCGGCGGGGGCGTCGACCGGCGGGCCGGCCGGACGCGACGCGGCCCGCCTGGTCCGGCGGGGCCGGGTGGTCACGGCCACCGGCTCGGGCTGCGGCGGCACCGGCGGGATCACCGGGGCCGTCTCCTGCGCTGCAGGGGTCTCGACGGCCGGACTCCCGGCCGGCGACGACGCCGCCTCGGGAGCGGCGGTCGTCGTGATGACGACCGGCTCCGCCGACGTCGACGGCGCTCCGGCCGAACGGCTGACCCGGCCACGCTTGCGACGTGGCGCGGGGGCCGGGGTCTCCTCCTCGGCCGGCACCGACGCCGGTGTCTCCACCGGAGCCTGCGCCTGCGCCTGCCCGGGAGCAGGAGCCTCCTCCACCGGAGCCGGGTCGGACGCCGCCGTGGCGGCCTGCTCCTCGTCCGGTGAGGTGGTCACCGGCGCTGTCGCGGAGACCGGCTCGGCCACCAGCTCCGGGACGTGCCCGGCGCCGGGACCCGGCTCGGGCGCGGGGCCCGCGTCGGTGACGGTCGAGGTCGGTGTCGAGTCCGGGGCGGCCTCGGAGTCGGCCCCCGACGTCGCGGCGCCCGAGGCGGAGGACCCCAGCGTCGCGGCGCCGACCAGTGCCACCCCGGCCGCGGCCGAGCTGGTGTCCACCTCGGGGGTGGCGGCCTTGTCCTGGCCACCCCGGCGACCGCCCCGGCCGCGGGAGCGACGGCTGCCGCCCTCGGAGCCGTTGCCGTCCCCGTTGCCGCCGTTCCCGTTGCCGTTGCTGCCGTTGCCGTTGTTCCCGCGGCCGTTCTGCTGCCCGTTCGACGAGCCGTTGCCGTGATGGTGGCCGTTGCCGTTGCTCTCCGGCGCCGGCCCGTCGGCCGAGACGATCACGCCGCGTCCGCGGCACGCCTCGCACGGGACGGAGAAGTGCTCGAGCAGCCCGCCCCCGACCCGCTTGCGGGTCATCTGGACCAGGCCCAGCGACGTCACCTCGGCCACCTGGTGGCGCGTGCGGTCGCGGGCCAGGCACTCGGTGAGCCGTCGCAGCACCAGGTCACGGTTGGCCTCGAGCACCATGTCGATGAAGTCGACGACGATGATCCCGCCGATGTCGCGCAGCCGCAGCTGGCGCACGACCTCCTCGGCGGCCTCGAGGTTGTTCCGGGTGACCGTCTCCTCGAGGTTGCCCCCGGAGCCGGTGAACTTGCCGGTGTTGACGTCGACGACGGTCATCGCCTCGGTGCGGTCGATCACCAGCGTGCCGCCCGAGGGCAGCCAGACCTTGCGGTCGAGCGCCTTGAGCAGCTGCTCGTCGATCCGGTGCTCGGTGAACACGTCGGACGGGCCGACGTGGCGGTGCATCCGGTCGCCGAGCTCCGGCGCGACGTGGTCCACGTAGTCCGACACCGTGTCCCACGCGTCGTCGCCGGAGATGATGAGCTTCGAGAAGTCCTCGTTGAACTGGTCGCGCACGACCTTGACCAGCATGTCCGGCTCTTCGTAGAGCAGGGTCGGCGCCTTGGGCGCCTTCGGGCCGGTCTTCTCCGACTTCTCCTTCACGACCTCCCACTGCGCCTGCAGCCGGCGGACGTCGCGCTCCAGCGCCTCGTGGCTGACGCCCTCGGACGCGGTGCGGATGATCACCCCGGCCTCGCTCGGGACGATCTCCTTGAGCATGTCCTTGAGCCGCTTGCGCTCGTTGTCGGGCAGCTTGCGGCTGATCCCTGCGGCGCTGCCGGAGGGCACGTAGACCAGGAAACG
Organism: Pseudonocardia sediminis; assembly: GCF_004217185.1. Lineage (NCBI taxonomy): Bacteria > Bacillati > Actinomycetota > Actinomycetes > Pseudonocardiales > Pseudonocardiaceae > Pseudonocardia > Pseudonocardia sediminis. The sequence goes on from NZ_SHKL01000001.1 coordinate 4,862,114, forward strand.
CCCGGCCAGGCTGATCTGGGTGGTCAGGCGGGCGCCCTTGTGGCCGACCGGGTCCTTCGTGACCTGGACCAGCACCGGGTCGCCGGAGGACAGGGCCTGCTCGATCCGGCGGGCCTTGCCGTTGAGCCCGGCCGCGTCCCAGTTGACCTCACCGGCGTAGAGCACGGCGTTGCGGCCGCGCCCGATGTCGACGAACGCCGCCTCCATCGAGGGCAGCACGTTCTGCACGCGGCCCAGGTAGATGTTGCCGACCATCGAGTTGCCGCCGGCCTGGCCGCCGGTGATGAAGTGCTCGACCAGGACGTCGTCCTCCAGCACGCCGATCTCGTTGCGGTCGGACAGCTGGCGGATCACCATCGTCCGCTCGACGGACTCGCGGCGGGCCAGGAACTCCGACTCGGACAGGATCGGCGGGCGGCGGCGACCGGCGTCGCGGCCGTCGCGACGGCGCTGGCGCTTGGCCTCCAGGCGGGTGGAGCCGCGGACGCTCTGCACCTGGTCGTCCGAGGACGACTCGTGGCCGGAGTCCCGCTCGCGGTCCCGCTCCCGCTCACGCGGCTGGCGGACCTTGGTGACGGTGTTGGGCGGGTCGTCCTCGGTGCGGTCCTCGGCACCGCCGTCCGAGCCCCCGCGACGGCGGCGACGGCGACGGCGGCGCGAGCCGGAACCGCTCTCGTCGGCGGAGTCGGAGGTGTCGTCGGACGAGTCGTCGGACTCGGACGAGTCCTCGGAGTCGTCGTCGGAGCCCGCGTCACCGGACGCGGAGTCCTCGGAGGACGAGTCGCCGGCCGGGGTGTCGGACTCGTCGGAGTCGTCACCGTCCTCGCCGTCGTACTCACCGTCGGCGCCACGCCCGCGGCCACGGCCACGGCGTCCACGACGACGGCGGCGGCGCGCGCCGTCGGAGTCGTCACCGTCGTCGGAGTCGTCGGCCGACTCCTGCTCCGACCCGGAGGTCTCGGCCTCGGTGGTCTGCTCGTCCGCCGGGACCTCGGACTCGGCGTCCTTCTTGCGGCCGCGACGGCCCCGACCGGACTTCCCGGACGGCTTCGCCCGGCCGCCGGAGGTGTCGTCGGAGTCCTCGTCCTCGGAGGCGGCCGCGGGCTCGGCGGCCGCCGGGGCCGGAGCGGCCGCCGCGGCGGCGGGCGCGGTCGGGGCCTGGAACATCGGGGCGGCGAACAGCGGGGCCCTGGCCGGCGCGGCCCTGCGGGCCGGACGGTCGGTGATCTGCAGGTCCGGGACGGCGGCGTCGTCCGGGGAGGTGTCGGAGGACACCGGGAGGAGCGCGTCGGCGGCGGCCGTGGAGAGCGCCTCCGACGCCGACTCGTCGACCACCGCCGCGCCGGGCACGTCGGCTGGGGCAGGCGCGTCGGCAGCGGCCGGGGCCTCGGGGGCGGCCGGGGTCTGGGTGGCGCCACCGAGGGCGGAGATCACCTGCTCGGCGGTGGCCCGGGTGATGCTGGACTGGGCGCTGCGGATCTCCTGGCCGAGGTCACCGAGTGCGGACAGGACCTCCTTGCTGGTCCGCCCGACGAACTTGGCCAGGGCGTGCACCCGCAGCCTCTCCGGGAGGTCGGCCGCGGACACCCCGGACTGCCCACCGGTTTTTCCGGCGGGCCCATCGTTGATCGACATTGAGCTCCTTCGCCCCCGGGCGCCCTCGTGGGGAAGGCGGCCGCGCAGGGACCTTGCGCGTTCTCGTTCCGCGTGCCGCGCGGTTGCGCGGTGCGGCACATCTGGTGTCGCTGAATCCTTGTGTCACCGGGTCGTGCTCCGACGCCGTGGCGGGTGCTCCGACAGCCGGCCGGTGAGCCGGACATCGTCGGTCAGACCCGGGTCACCGGAGCTGCACCGAGCGGATCCGCGAGATTGCCCCCGTCGTCGAGCAGGCCCTGGGCCAGCCGTGTCGCCTTGACCGGGACCGGCGGGGTCAGACCTGCGACAACGGTGAGCGCACTCAGCACGTCATCGGGTCGAACGGTCGGTGTCGTCTGCCGAACGACCGCGGTCAGTATCGCACAGTCGTCGGCCGCGCCCGCCGTCCGAGGCGCCGCCCCGTCCGGCGTGGCGCCGTCACCGGCCTCGACCGACAGCGCGACCAGCGCGGCGCGCACGTCGATCTCGCGCCGACCCGACGGTGTGATCCGGACCACGACGAGCGTCTCCTCCGCCATCAGGCGTGCGACGGCGTCGGTGACCTCGGCGACCGGCAGGCCGGCGACGACGAGGCGCCAGAGCCCCGCGTCGATGCGTTCCGGCAGGCCGGGGGGCGATGCGACGACGGCTTCGAGCACGTCGAGGCCGTCGGGCAGCGCGGCGTCCAGGGCCGCGCGGACCGTCTCGGGGTCGAGCTCGCGGGTCAGGCCGATCTCGAGGTACTCGGCCTCGCTCGCGGAGCCGGTGGGCGCCGCCCCGACCCAGGACAGCCGCGGGTGCGGGCTGAAGCCGTGCGAGTGCGACACCGGGATGCCGGCGCGTCGCACCGCCCGTTCGAAGCTGCGGGCGACGTCGCGATGGGACAGGAAGCGCAGCCGTCCCCGCTTGGCGAAGCGCAGTCGGACCCGCTGCACCGTCGGTGGTGCCGGGTTCGCTGCCGCGCCGGGACGGACTCTGGCCATGGGGTCAGTCTAGGGAGCGGCCGGACGGACCCCGTCGGGCCCGCCCGGCCGGTGCCTTCCCCAACCGTCGCCTCAGCCGTCGCGACGGTCGTCGCGGTTGGGTCGGTTGGCCTTAAGCGGGTACTCCCCGGTGAAGCCCATCCGCTCGTTCGCCGCCGCCATGACCCGCCCGCGGACGGCGTACCAGCCGACCACGAGCATCAGCGCCAGCAGCGGGATCGCCGCGACGGTGTAGGTCCCCACCGGGTAGTCGAACCCCATCAGCACCAGCACGACGAACAGGAACACCAGTACCGCCCCGCCGGTGTAGGGCGAGAACGGCAGCTGGAAGCTCGGCCGCTGCAGGACCCCGGCCCGGGTCAGCTTCACGAACCGCATCTGGCAGAGCACGATCGTCGCCCAGCTGGCCAGGATGCCGATCGAGGCGATGTTCAGCACGATCTCGAACGCCTGGTCGGGCACGACGGCGTTCAGCCCGACGCCGATCAGCGTGATGATCGCGGTGAGCGCGATGCCGCCGTAGGGCACGCCCTGGGCGTTCATCCGCCCGGTGAACTTCGGTGCGGAGCCGTTCATCGCCATCGACCGCAGGATCCGACCGGTCGAGTAGAGCCCGGCGTTGAGGCTGGACAGCGCCGCGGTGAGCACGACCAGGTTCATCAGCGTGCCGGCCCCGGGGACCCCGATGCTGGCGAAGAACGTGACGAACGGGCTCGTGCCCTCCTCGTAGGCGGTGTAGGGGAGCAGCAGCGCGAGCAGGACCAGCGAGCCGACGTAGAACAGCGCGATCCGGGCGATCACCGAGTTCACCGCCCGCGGCATCACCTTCTCCGGGTTCTGCGTCTCCCCCGCCGCCGTGCCGACCAGCTCGGTCGCGGCGTAGGCGAACACGACGCCCTGGGTGATGACGACGACCGGCAGCAGCCCGGTCGGCAGGAAACCACCGTTGTCGGTGATCACCGAGAAGCCGGTCTCCTGGCCGTTGATCGGGAACCGGGCGGCCAGGAAGATCGTCCCGACGACCAGGAACGCGACCAGCGCGATCACCTTGACCATGGCGAACCAGAACTCCAGCTCACCGAACAGCTTCACCGAGACCAGGTTCGCCCCGAGCACCACGACGAGGGCGACCAGCGCGATCGACCACTGCGGCACCGAGGAGAACGTGCCCCAGTACTTCATGTAGAGCGCGATCGCGGTGGTGTCGACGATCGAGGTGAACGCCCAGTTCAGGAAGTAGAGCCAGCCCGCGACGAACGCGGCCTTCTCGCCGAAGAACTCCCGGGCGTAGGAGACGAACGACCCCGACGACGGCCGGTGCAGCACCAGCTCCCCGAGCGCCCGCAGGATCAGGAAGACGAAGAACCCGCAGATCGCGTAGACGACGGCCAGCGCCGGTCCCGCCGACGCCAGCCGGCCACCGGCACCGAGGAACAGACCGGTGCCGATCGCGCCCCCGATGGCGATCATCTGGAGCTGGCGCTTGCCGAGCCCCTTGCTGTAGCCCTCCTCCTCGTGGGAGAAGTCCTGCTGGTGGTTCTGCACCTCGGTCGGCACATCGGGCTTCGCCACGCCGCTCCCCCATTATGTCCGTTTTCCCCTGGTGGGAGACGTGCGCGAGCCCCCGGCCCCCCGTGACGGGGGACGCTAACCGACGGGTCCGGATCCGGCCCGTCAACTCCGGTCAAGCTTGAGTTACGTCGTGGAACAGATCGCCGTGAACCACGGCGGGCCGCTAGTCCCCCAGGACCACGTGTGGATCCAGCACCAGCAGGGACTCCCCGGCCGGGGTGAACCCGGCGCGCCGGTAGAAGGCCGCGCTCCCGGCCGTCGGGGCGAGGATCAGGCGGCGGTAGGCACGGTCGCGGGCGTGCGTGATGACGGCGGTGAGCAGGGCCCGCGGGACCCCTGCCTCGGCGAAGGAGGCGAGCACGAACGCGTTGCCGACCTGCCCGGCCCGGGCGGCGCGACCGCCCGGGCGCGGCATGTGCACGGTCTCCACGACGTTGATCGACCCGACCGGGGTGTGCCCGGCCCGTTCGCTGCCGACCTCGGCGACCCAGAACGCGCGGCGCGGCTGCTCGACCCGCCACCACTGCGCGAACGCCTCCTCGAACCCGGGGTCGGGCACGGGACGTCCGGCCCGCTCCTCGAGCCACTGACGGCGCAGCGCGGCCAGGCCTTCGACGTCGCGTTCGTCGGCCACGCGGACACGCAGGCGGCGCCCGCCGGACTCCCAGGTCGTCGGGTCGCCGCCCGTGGACGGGTCGGGGATGGAGGAGGAGTTCTGCGCCACCTTCAGCCCTGCGCGGGGAGGTCCGCCTGGGCGGTCGGGTTCACGACGCTCAGCGGGATCAGCGTGGTGCCGCTCGGCCCCACCTCGATGTCGGTGCCGGTGGACGGGCACACGCCGCAGTCGAAGCACGGGGTCCAGCGGCAGTCGTCCTGCTCGCGGCCCTCGAGAGCCTCCTGCCAGTCGTCCCAGAGCCAGTCGCGCTCCAGGCCGGAGTCGAGGTGGTCCCAGGGCAGGACCTCGTCGCGCCCGCGGTCGCGGGTGGTGAACCAGGCCAGCGAGACGCCCTTCGGCTCCAGCTCGGCCGCGGCGGCGCCGCACCAGCGCTCGTAGGAGAAGTGCTCGGACCAGCCGTCGAAGCGGCCGCCCTCGCGCCACACCCGCTCGATGACCGCGCCGACCCGGCGGTCGCCGCGAGCGAGCAGTCCCTCGATCAGCGAGGGCTGCCCATCGTGGTAGCGCATGCCGATGTTGCGGCCGATCTTGCGGTCGGTGTTGACGGCCGCGCGCAGCTTGCGCAGCCGATCGTCGACGACGTCGGGGTGGCACTGCGCGGCCCACTGGAACGGGGTGTGCGGCTTGGGCACGAACCCGCCGATGGAGATCGTGCACCGGACGTCATTGCGCCCGGACGCCTCGCGACCGGCCTTGATCACCCGGTGCGCCATCCCGGCGATCTCCAGGACGTCCTCGTCCTCCTCGGTCGGCAGGCCGACCATGAAGTAGAGCTTGACCTGCCGCCATCCCTGCGCGAACGCCTCGGAGACGGTCCGGATCAGGTCCTCCTCGGAGACCATCTTGTTGATCACCCGGCGGATCCGCTCGGAGCCGCCCTCGGGGGCGAACGTCAGCCCCGAGCGGCGGCCGTTGCGCGAGATCTCCTTGGCCAGGTCGATGTTGAACGCGTCGACCCGCGTCGAGGGCAGGCTCAGCGAGGTGTTCGAGCCCTCGTAGCGGTCGGCGAGGCCCTTGGTGATCTCGGCGATCTCGGAGTGGTCCGCGCTCGACAGGGACAGCAGGCCGACCTCGTCGAAGCCGGAGGCCCGCACCGAGCTGTCCACCATCTCGCCGATCCCCTGCAGGGACCGTTCGCGGACCGGACGGGTGATCATCCCGGCCTGGCAGAACCGGCAGCCGCGGGTGCAGCCACGGAAGATCTCGACGCTGGCCCGCTCGTGCACGGTCTCGGCCAGCGGGACCAGCGGCGCCTTCGGGTAGGGCCACTCGTCGAGCTCGATCGTGGTGCGCTTCTGCACCGTCGCCGGCACCCGCTCGTCGACGGGGGTGACGGCCGTGATCGCGCCGTCGTCGCCGTAGGTGACGTCGTAGAGGACGGGCACGTAGCAGCCCGGCGTCGCGGCCAGGCGCAGCAGCAGCTCGCGGCGCCCGCCGGGGCGTCCCTCGCGCTTCCACGCGGCGACGACGTCGGTGATGTCGCCGACGACATCCTCGCCGTCACCGAGGGCGGCCACGTCGACGAAGTCCGAGACCGGCTCCGGGTTGAACGCGGCGTGCCCGCCGGCGACGACGACCGGGTGCGTCTCGTCGCGGTCGGCGGCGTGCAGCGGGGTCCCGGCCAGGTCCAGCGTCGTGAGCAGGTTCGTGTAGCCGAGCTCGGTGGAGAAGGAGACGCCGAGGACGTCGAAGGCCCCGACGGGACGGTGCGAGTCGACGGTGAACGCCGGGACGCCCGCGTCGCGCATCTTGGCCTCGAGGTCCGGCCACACCGAGTAGCAGCGCTCGGCCAGGGCGTCGGCGCGCTCGTTCAGGACCTCGTAGAGGATCTGGACGCCCTGGTTGGGCAGACCGACCTCGTAGGCGTCCGGGTAGAGCAGGGCCCACCGGACGGTCGCGGCGTCCCAGTCCTTGATCTGGGAGTTCCCCTCACCGCCGACATACTGCACGGGTTTGGACACCTGCGGCAGCAGGGCTTCCAGGGCGGGAAACACGGAGGCACTCACGCTGGCCCAGGGTAGCCCTGTCCCGCGGGCGCCCCGGGGTTGCCCCTTTCGTCCGGTCGGCGTGGGCCGGTGCGGCCCGGCTGTGATCACCTCAGCAGCAGTGCATCCAGGCGTCGCGCGGCCAGCACCACCCCGACGGCGCCCATCACCAGGAAGTACGCCAGGTGCCCCAGCAGGCCGGGCCCGACCACGCCCGTCGTGAGCCCGCGCATCAGCTCGACGGCGTGGTAGAGCGGCAGCACCTCCACCACGATCTGCAGCCACCGCGGGTAGACCGAGAGCGGGTAGAACGTCGTCGAGAACAGGAACATCGGCAGGATCACGAGCGTGACCAGGTCGAAGTCCTGCCAGGAGCGCATGTAGGACGTCGCCGCCATCCCGACCGCGGCGAACGCGCACGCCACGATCAGCGCCGCCGGCAGCGCGAGCAGTGCCCACGGCGAGGTGAGCAGCCCGAACCCGGCCATCACGGCGAGGAACCCCAGCGCGTAGAGCCCGCCGCGGACCAGCGCCCATCCGATCTCGCCGAGCGCGACGTCGACCGGACCGAGCGGGGTGGCCAGCATCGCGTCGTAGAGGCGGACGTAGCGCAGCTTGAAGAACACGTTGAAGGTCGAGTCGAACACCGCACCGTTCATCGCCGACGCCGCGAGCAGGCCCGGCGCGATGAACGCCGCGTAGCTGATCGGCGTCCCGTCCGGGCCGGGCAGCGCGCCGACCAGCGACCCCAGCCCTTGACCCATGGCGACCAGGTAGAACACCGGCTCGAAGAACCCGGACGCGAACGCCAGCCAGGCCCGCTTCGACGCCGTCGCCGAGCGCAGGAGCAGCGCGCTCGACCGCCCGGCGTAGCTTCCCGCCGGCAGCAGCCGCCAGATCGCCGGCGCCTCCCGGCGCACGCCCGCCCGGCTCACCGGGCCAGCCTCCGCGTGAACAGCCGCATCGCCAGCACCGTTCCGACGACGAGCAGCACGAGCAGGTAGGCCAGGTGCCCCACCACCGCGACGGTGGTCGTCGTGCCCCCGACGGCCGCGGCGCGGGCCAGCTCGGTGCCGTGCCACAGCGGCGACACCCACGCCAGGGGCTGCACCCAGCCGGGCAGCCGGTCGACGGGGAAGAACGTGCCGGAGAACAGCGTCATCGGGATGATCACGAAGCGGAAGATCGCGTTGAACGCCCCGCCGTCGGTCTGCACGGTGGCCGCGAACGCGGTGATCAGCGCGGCCACGGCCGAGCCGGTCAGCACCGCGACCAGCAGCGCGACGACGATCCCCGGGCCACCGGCCCCGCCCAGCAGCGCCACGACCACGGTGAACACCGCGCCGGTGCCGGCGAGCTTGACCGCCACCCAGCCCAGGTGCCCGAGCGCGACCTGCCCCGGCGAGATCGGGCCGGCGGTCATCGCGAGGTAGATCCGCTGCCACTTGAACCCCGAGAGCACCGGGTAGGTCGACTCGAACGCCGCACTCTGCACCGCCGAGACCGCCAGCAGTGCCGGGGCAAGCCACACGAGGTAGGACACCCCGCCGACGGCGCCGGCCGCGCGCGCGTCGACCAGTGACCCGAAGCCCACCCCGAACGCGAGCAGGAACAGCAGCGGCTGCAGCACCGAGGACACGACGCTGGCCCGCCAGTTGCGGCGGTACCAGGTCCAGAAGTGCTCGACGACCAGCGCGATCCCCCGCCCGTACCCGGGCGGCGCGAGCGTGCTCACTCGATCAGCCTCCGCCCGGTCAGGCGCAGGAACACGTCCTCCAGCGAGGACCGGCGCACCAGTGTGGACAGCGGCCGGTGCCCCCGCCGGACGATCTCGGCCTGGGCCCGTTCCCCGTCGCCGGTGTAGAGCAGCAGCCGGTCCGGCAGGTCCTCCACCCGCTCCACGACGCCGTCGAAGTCGCCCGCGGCGGGGCGGTCCTCCGGGGCGAAACGCAGCTCCAGCACCTCCCGGGTCGACCAGCGCGCGATCAGCTCCGACGGCGCGCCCTCGGCGACGATGACGCCGCCGTCCATGACGACGAGGCGGTCGCAGAGCTGCTCGGCCTCGTCCATGTAGTGGGTGGTGATGATCTGGGTGACGCCCTCGCTCTTGAGCCGGTAGAGGCGCTCCCACAGCAGGTGCCGGGCCTGCGGGTCCAGACCGGTGGTCGGCTCGTCGAGCAGGAGCAGCTCCGGGTCGTTGACCAGGGCCCGGGCGATCGTCAGACGCCGTTTCATGCCGCCCGAGAGCGGTTCGACCGGCTCGTCGGCGCGGTCGGTGAGACGGGCGAACTCCAGCAGCTCGGTGGCCTTGTCCCGGACCTGGCAGCGGGACAGGCCGAAGTAGCGCCCGTACATCTGCAGGTTCTGCCGGACCGACAGCTCGGTGTCGAGGTTGTCCAGCTGCGGGACGACGCCGATCCGCGCCCGGATCCGCGGGCCGTCGACGTCGGGGTCCATGCCCAGCACGGACAGCTCACCGCCGGAGCGCGGCGACACGCAGGCGATCATCCGCATCGCCGAGGACTTGCCCGCGCCGTTGGGCCCGAGGAAGCCGAACACCTCCCCCGGCGCCACGTCGACGTCGATCCCGCGCACCGCCTCGAACTCGCCGAAGCGCTTGCGCAGACCCCGTGCCCACACCGGTCCGTCCCCCACACCGAAGAACGCTAACCGGCACCCCCGACAGTCCGCCCGTCCGTTTCCCGCCTGCTTCCCGCTCGGGCCGAACCGGGCGACCGCCGTGGCGCGAACGAGAAGGTGATGAGCGAGGACTTCACCACCGTCGGCGACATCCGGATCTGTCACGAGTCGTTCGGCTCACCCGAGGATCCGATGGTCGTGCTGGTCATGGGCCTGGGCCTGTCGCTGGACTGGTGGCGCGAGGGGTTCTGCCGTGCCCTGGCCGGGCGCGGGTTCCACGTCGTGCGGTTCGACAACCGCGACGTCGGCCGCTCCACCCACGTCCGCGGGCCGGGGATCAGCGCGTGGGGTTTCGTGACGCGGCGGGCGACGCCGGTCTACACCCTCGGGGACATGGCCGACGACGTCGGCGGGCTGATCGCCGCGCTCGACCCGCGCGGGGCGCACGTGGTCGGCGCATCGCTGGGCTCGATGGTCGCCCAGGAGGTCGCGATCCGGCACCCGTCGCTCACGCTGTCGCTGACCTCGATCATGGGACGGCCCGGGGACGGGCGGACCGGCAAGGTCTCCTGGCGGATGGTGCCGGAGTTCCTGCGCCCGCCCTCGTCGGACCCGGTGGAGAGCATGGTCGCCTCGTTCCGCCGGATCGGCTCCGAGGGACGCACCGCAGCCGACGACGAGGACGTGCGCGTCACGATGCGCCGCTCGTCGGCCCGCGAGACCGGTGACGGCACGGGCGGCGGACGTCAGCTCGCGGCCTGTGTCGGCGAGCGCGACCGCACCGCCGACCTGGGCCGTCTGACCTGCCCGGCGCTGGTGTTCCACGGCCTCGCCGACCGTGTCATCCAGCCCTCCGGCGGGCGCGCCACCGCCGCCGCGATCCCCGCCGCGGAGCTGGTCGAGGTCCCCGGCATGGGCCACGACCTGCCGCAACGCATCTGGCCGGACCTCATCGAGGCCATCCACCGCACGGCCGACCGGGCGACGAGACCTGCCGCCGGCTGACTGCCGCACTCATGGAGCTTCCGTGTCGTCCCACCGCACGAAAACCCCACGGGTCGGCCGGGCCGACGGGCCGCGGGTCGCACTCGTGGCGCTTCGGTGCCGGCTCGCCGCACGAAGGCTCCATGAGCGAGCCGGGGACGGTGGGGCCGGATGTCGCGGTTCACGGCCGCCCGGAGCGGGAGGCGGCCAAGTGGCGCAGGGCCTCACGTGTGGCGTCGTCGGCGGGGAGGAACGTCTCGACGGCCAGCTCGGCGAGGGTGACGTCGTGCGGGGCGCCGAACGTCGTCATCGTCGAGTGGAACGACAGCGCGCCGGCGGGGTGGTCGAGCTGCAGCGGCAGGAGCACGTCACCGCCGGGGACGGGCAGGCTCGCCGCGTCCGGTGACGGATAGGCGCGGACCTCGGTGAGCAGGGCGGTCAGGCGTGGGTCGGCGGTGACCCGGACCTGGCGTTCCAGGCGGTGCAGCAGGTGCTCGCGCCACTGCGCCAGGTTCCGGATCCGCGGGGCGAGGCCGCGGGGGTGCAGGCTCAGGCGGTAGACGTTCGTCGGCGGGCCCAGGACGTCCGGATCGACGCCGTCGAGCAACGGCGCGACCGCCGCGCCGGCGAGCACCACGTCGCCCCAGCGGTCGACGACGAGTGCCGGGTTCGGGTCGTGGGCGGCCATCAGCTGTTCCAGGGCCCCGCGGACGGGCGCGTGGGCGTCGTCGTCGAGCGGGCGCTCGGTGTAGGCCGGGGCGAACCCGGCGGCGAGCAGCAGCGCGTTGCGTTCGCGCAGCGGGATCTCCAGCTCCTCGGCCAGCGCGCCGAGCAGCTCCCGGCTGGCCCCGGACCGGCCGGTCTCGACGAAGCTCAGGTGCCGCGTCGACACACCCGCGGCCAGCGCCAGGTCCATCTGGCTCACCCGTCGCCGGGCCCGCCAGAACCGCAGCATCTCCCCCGGCCCGCCGGGGCGGCTCCGGCGCGCGTCCGCACTGGTCACGATGGCCACGCTAGCGAGCCGCGCACGGCGCGACGACTACCTCGCAGGTAACGGGATCCGCCTACGTCGCGGGTAATCGCTACGCCGCACCGGCCCGGCCAGTCTCGACGACGTCACCACGAAGAACACCGAGAAGGAGCCCGAGATGACCGACTTCGACGACGTCGCCCGCCGCTACATCGACGTCTGGAACGAGACCGACCCCGCCGCCCGCAAGGAGAAGGTCGCCGCGCTGTGGACGACCGGCGGCACCTACACCGACCCGCTCGCCGACGTCGCCGGGCACGACGGGATCGACGGGTTCGTGGCCGCGGCCCAGTCCCAGCTCGCCGGGTTCGAGTTCCGGCTGCTCGGCCCCGTCGACGCCCACCACGACCAGGCCCGCTTCCGCTGGGAGGCCGGCCCCGCCGGCACTCTCGGCAACGGATCCGAAGCCCCCGTGGTCGGCTTCGATGTCGTCGTCACCGACGCCGACGGCCGCCTGACACAGGTACACGGCTTCCTGGACCGCTCCCCCGCCTGACCCCGATCCGGCCCACCCCACCCGGGCCGCCACTCGTGAACCAGGACGAGCGCGACGCGCACGTCGTGACTCACGAGTTCCGCGGGCCGGGCGGGGTGGGCCTCGGGGAGCACTTCGGCTCCCTGACCGACGACCCGATGGCCGACGGCATGAACAACACCCCGAAGTACGTCGTGTCCACGACGCTCGACTCCGCCGACGCCTGGCAGAACTCGACGCTGCTGGGCGGCGACTGGGTGCAGCGCCTGCGCGACATCAAGGCCTCCGACGGCCCGGACATCGGCGTCTCCGGCAGCCTCACGCTCGTCCGGGCGCTGCCGGCCCACGGCCTGCTCGACGAGCTGCACCTGATGGTGCACCCGCTCGTCGTCGGCAAGGGCGCGAAGCTGTTCCCGGACGGCACCGACGGCGTCGGGCTGACGCTGCTGCGCTCGTCGGCGCTGAGCACCGGGGTGCTGCACACCGTCTTCGGCCCGGCCGCGAGCTGAGCCCGCACACCCTCGTGCGCGGACATCGTCGCCGGAGCAGCGATATCCGCGCACGGGCGCGTCAGCGCACGAGGGGTGTCAGCGCTTGCCGCCCGGCAGGGCCAGGCGGTTGATCGTGCGCAGGACCTGCAGGTACTGCTTGCCGAGCGAGCCCGTCGTGTACTCCAGGCCGTACTCGCGGCAGAGCTCACGCACCTCGGGGGCGACCTCGGCGTAGCGGTTGCTGGGCAGGTCCGGGAACAGGTGGTGCTCGATCTGGAAGCTGAGCTGCCCGGTCATCAGGTGGAAGAACGTCCCACCCTCCAGGTTCGCCGAGCCGAGCATCTGCCGGACGTACCACTGCCCGCGGGTCTCGCCCTCGAGCTGCTCCTCGGTGAACTGCACCGCGCCCGTCGGGAAGTGCCCGCAGAAGATCACCGCGTGCGACCAGACGTTGCGCACCAGGTTCGCGGTGAGGTTGCCGGCCAGGACCGGCAGGAAGAACGGGCCGGCCAGCGCCGGGAACACCACGTAGTCCTTGGTGAACTGCTTCGCGGCCTTGCGACCGATCGACTTCACCTGCTCCCACACCCGCGACAGCGGCTTCTGCCCCTGCACGACCTTCTCCACCTCGAGGTCGTGCAGCGCGACGCCCCACTGGAAGAACAGCGAGAGCAGGAAGTTGTAGACCGGGTTGCCCAGGTAGTACGGGTTCCACTTCTGCTCCTCGGACAGGCGCAGGATCCCGTACCCGACGTCGCGGTCCTTGCCGACGACGTTGGTGTAGGTGTGGTGCATGTAGTTGTGCGAGTTCCTCCACTCGGCCGACAAGCTCACGTTGTCCCACTCCCACGTGCTGGAGTGGATCTTCGGGTCACGCATCCAGTCCCACTGGCCGTGCATGACGTTGTGGCCGATCTCCATGTTCTCCATGATCTTGGCGATGGAGAGCATGGCGGTGCCGGCGATCCAGGCCGGCGGCAGCACACCGGCGAACAGCAGGGCACGCCCGCCGATCTCCAGGGCGCGCTGCGAGCTGATCACCTTGCGGATGTAGGCGGCGTCGGACTCGCCGCGCTCGGCGAGCACCCGGTCGCGGATCGCGTCCAGTCGCCGGCCCAGCTCCTCGATCTGCTCGGGCGTCAGCGACGTCGTCGCCTCGACGTCCTCGCGGCGGGAGGAGGGGACGAGCTGCAGCGACGGACGGACCGGGTGCCGGTCGACGTCGTCGGTCACGGTCGCGGTGTCGATGACGGGACGGTCGAGGGTCGCGGTCATGGCGGTTCCTCCTCGTTCTCGAGCGGAGCTCGCGGAGCGAGCATCTGCGCTGTGCGTGAGTGGTGCGTGATCAGGGGGTGTCGAGACGAGCGGTGCCGCTCGCCCCGGAGATGCAGGTCTGGACCAGGTCGCCGGGCTCGCCGTGCACGTCACCGGTGCGCAGGTCGCGGACCTGGCCGTCGCGCAGCGGGAGCACGCAGCCGAAGCAGATGCCCATCCGGCAGCCGCTGGGCATCAGCACGCCCGCGGCCTCACCGGCCTCCAGCAGGCTGGTGCCGGGCTCGACGTCGACGGCCCGGTCGCCGTACTCGACGCGTCCACCGGACCCGCCGGTGCTGCGGGCCGGGGCGGTGAACCGCTCCACGCGCAGCCTGTCCGGCGTCGCGGCCCAGTGCGTCCCGGCCGCGTCGAGGAGCTCGGACGGCCCGCAGACGTAGGCGTCGCGGTCGCGCCAGTCGGGGACCAGCTCGTCGAGCTCGGCCAGGTCGAGACGGCCCTGCTCGCCGGTGTGCCGGGTGATCACCCGCAGCCCGCTGCGGCGCTCGGCCATCGCGGCCAGCTCGGCGGCGAAGATCGAGTCCTCGGCCGACGGCGCGCTGTGCACGACGACGACGTCCGGCACGGCGCCGGCCGCGTCCAGGGTGCGCAGCATGCCCATCACCGGGGTGATCCCGCTGCCCGCGGTGACCATCAGCAGCGGCGAGGGCGCGTCCGGGAGGACGAAGTCGCCCTGTGCCTGCTCGAGCTGCACGATCGTGCCGATCGGCAGGTCACGGACGAGCTTCTGCGAGACGATCCCGTCCGGCACGGCCTGCACGGTGATCGTCAGGTGGTCGGCGTCCTGCGGTCCGGACAGGGAGTACGAGCGCCAGTGCCGGACGCCGTCGACGTCGATCCCGACGCGGACGTACTGCCCGGCGCGGTGCCCGTCCCAGTCCCGTCCCGGTTCGATCGTCACCGAGACGGCACGGTCGGTCTCCCGGCGGCGGGCGACGACCCGGCCGCGCAGCTGGGTCGTCGACCACAGGGGGTCGATCAGGCCGAGGAAGTCCTCGGGCAGCAGCGGGGTGGTCATGGCGGTGGCGGCGGCCAGCAACCGGCGGCCCGGCCGCAGCGGAGCGACTCTGAACATGACATCGAGTCTGCACAGATTGATGTCACATAGCAAGTCACGATCACCGGTATCGTGTGTCACATGGGTTCTTGCTAAGCTGTGTCACATGTCGGAGGAGCTCGCGCATGACGGATGGCGGACGATCGACGAGCTGGCCCGGGCCAGCGGCGTCACGGTGCGCAACATCCGCGCCTACCAGGCACGCGGCCTGCTCCCCCCGCCCCAGGTCCAGGCCCGCACCGGCTACTACGGTCCCGGCCACGAGGCCCGCCTGGAGCTGATCAAGGACCTGCAGGACGAGGGCGTCAAGCTCGACACGATCAAGAAGCTGCTCGACACCACGGGCGGGTCGACCGAGCAGGTCGTGCACTTCATCCGCACCGTGCGCGGTCTGTTCGGCTCCGAGGAGCGCCAGATCGTCAGCCTCGCCGAGCTGATCGAGCGCTTCCAGGCCACCGACACCGCGATCCTCAAACGCGGCCAGAAGATGGGCCTGCTGCGCGAGCTCGGTGACGACCAGTACGAGGAGGTCAGCCCGCGTCTGATGAACGCCGCGGCGGACCTGACCGGGCTCGGCATCCCGATCGAGCGGTCCCTCGACGTCGTCGAGCAGATGCGCAAGCACGCCGACGGGATCGCCAAGACCTACGTCGACCTGTTCCTCGGCGAGATCTGGCAGCCCTTCGACGCGTCCGGACGTCCCTCGGACCAGTGGCCCCGGGTCTACGAGACGATCGAGGCGCTCCGCCGGATCTCCGGCGAGGCCATGCTCGCGGTGCTGGAGCTGGCCGTGTCCGAGCGACTGGACGTGACGTTCGGCCGCGACATCGCCCGCAACGTCAAGACCCCCGGTGCCCCACCCCCCGGGGAGAAACCGGCGGCGGACGCGGATCCCGACGACACCTCGTCGGAGTCCTGACCCTCGCCCGTCACCCGGCGGGGTGCGGCGCCGGCAGCGGGCGTCCCTCGCGCGCCAGGAGCCACCGGAGGCGGTCCGGGTGGTTCGTGATCAGCCCGTCCGCCCCGGCGTCGATCATCGCCGCCATGGTGGGGACGTCGTCGACCGTCCACGGAATCACGAGCAGCCCCGCGGCGTGGGCGCGCCGGATCATCTCCGCCGTGGTGAACGCGACGAAGCCGGGCTGGGTGACCCCGCCGGACTGCGGGGTGCCCTGCACCGGCGAGATGGCCGACGCACCGACCGCCCGGGCCACCCCGACCAGCGCGGTGGCCGGGTCGGACCCGTAGGAGTCGGCGTCGAGCCCGCCCAGCCACGGTGAGGCTCCCGGCCTCCCGAGCTGCAGGAAGCTCTCGTTCATCAGCGCCACGGTCGGCAGCTCCGGCGCGACCTGACGCATCCGGATCAACGCACCGAGGTCGAAGCTCTGGACCGACGTCCGGCGCCCGACCCCGGCCCGTCGCACCTCGGACGCCACGACCCGCACGAACTGTTCGCGCGGCGCGGTCTCGTCCGGGCTCCCGGCCTCGACCTTCGTCTCGACGTTGAACCGGACGTCGTCGGCTCGGCGGGCCCTCGCGAGGTCGAACACCTCGTGCAGCTCGAGCATCCGGGCGCCCGGGGAGAGCCGCTGCGCGGGCATGTCCGGACGGCGGACCGAGCCGCAGTCCAGCGTCCGGGCCTGCGCCAGGGTCAGGTCCTTGACCAGCTTCCCGACGTAGGGGAACGCCGGGTCGCCCGCCGCGACGGGCGCGGTGTCGCGGCACACCTGCGGGTTGGTGCGACGGTCGTGGGTGACCACCGCCCGTCCGTCGCGGGTGATCTGCACGTCCAGCTCCAGCGTGCGCACACCCACGTCGAGCGCCGTCCCGAAGGACAGCAGTGAGCTCTCCACCGACAGGCCCATCCCGCCGCGGTGGGCCTGCAGGTCGAACGGCCTGCCCGGTCCGGCCGCCGCGACGCCCGGGAGCAGCACGGAGGCGAGCAGGCAGACGACGAGGAACCAGGCGGTGCGCACGGCCACCGACGCTAGGCGCGCGGGGTGGCCGGCGGACGACGTCGGGCCCACTCCGCGGTGAAGGCCCCGGTGCGTCTCAGCTCAGCAGACCGGCGCTGCGCAGGGCGGAGCGGACGTCCTCGTGGTGCCACTCGTCCAGCGGCACCAGCGGGAGCCGGATCCCGCCGGGCATCAGGCCCATCTCGGCCAGGGCCCACTTCACCGGGATCGGGTTCGGCTCGACGAACAGCGCACTGTGCAGCCCGGCCAGGTCGGCGTCGAGGGCGGAGGCGTCCTCCGAGTCCCCGGCGACGGCGGCCTTGCACATCCGCGCCATCGTCTCCGGGGCGACGTTCGCGGTCACCGAGATGTCGCCGTGGAACCCGGCGAGCATGCTGGCCCGGGCGGTGCCGTCGTCGCCGGAGTAGAGCGCGAAGTCGGGCAGCTCGAGCGCGACCAGCTCGCGGACCCGGTCCAGGTCACCCTTCGCCTCCTTGAGCCCGACGATGTTCGGGATCTCGGCGAGCCGGGCGACGGTGGAGGGCAGCATGTCGCAGGCCGTGCGGCCCGGGACGTTGTAGAGGTACTGCGGGATGTCCACGGCCTCGGCGATCGTGCGGAAGTGCCGGTAGAGGCCCTCCTGCGGGGGCTTGTTGTAGTACGGCGTGACCAGCAGGGCGCCGTCCGCACCGGCCGCGCGGGCGGCCCGGGTCAGGTGGATCGCCTCGGAGGTGGAGTTCGCGCCGGTACCGGCGATCACCGGGACCCGCCCGGAGGCGACCTCGATGGTGCGGCGCATGACCTCGGTGTGCTCGAGCACCGACAGCGTCGACGACTCGCCGGTGGTGCCGACCGAGACGATCGCCGACGTCCCCGCGGCGACCTGCCGTTCGACCAGCTCACCGAGCGCCTTGTGGTCGACCTCGCCGTCCTCGCGCATGGGGGTGACGATCGCGACGATGCTTCCGGTGATCATGGTGATGTTCCGTCCTTCCGCTGGTGCGGCGACCGTAGCAAGCCGCACCACCGGGATTCGACGGCTCGTGCGGCCCTCACCCGCCCGTCCGAGCGCCTCAGCCCAGCGCGACCAGGCCCGGCTGCACCGAACGCGTGATCCGGCGCACGGCCGTCACCAGGACGGTGAGCAGCGCGATGACGGCGACGAGCGTCACCGCGACCGGGCGGTCGTTCGTCGCGATCCCGGCCAGCGCCCAGGCCACGGCACCGGCGAACCCGGCGATGCCGGTGGCCGAGCTGACGACCGAGAGCACGACGACGATCAGCGCCGCGAGCACGACGACGGCCGCGACCTGCGCCAGCACCCCGTCACCGGGGATGCCCGCCCACACGCCGGTGGCCAGGGTGCCCAGCACGACCGCGACCGACACCCAGCCGGTGTAGATCGACACCGGCAGCCGGAACACGATCCGCTCCAGGCGGTTCTGCGCGGGCTCGCGGGACAGGCGCCCGAACACCACGCCCAGCACCACCGTCAGCGCGATCAGCAGGATCTGGGCCGCCAGTGGGTTGTCGTTGCCGAACGCGACGATCCACAGCGGGTTCGCCACCGCGGAGACGGCGAGCCACCAGCCGCAGCGCCGGTGGATCTCGCGCCCGCGCTGCGACGGCAACAGCGCGAAGATCGCGTAGGCCAGGAAGCCCAGGTAGATCAGTCCCCAGATGGAGAACGCCCATCCGGCCGCCAGGAGCGGTGTGTCGTACTGCCGCGCGACCGTCCCGATGTCCTGGCCCCCGAAGGCGGAGACCACGATCTGCAGGACGGCGAGAACCGCCACCACCACGCTGCGGACGAGATCGCGCGAGGTGGGGCGCGGGGTGAGCACCGTCATGGAGAAATGGTGACCCCCCGCGGCCCGATCGGCCATCCGGCGGACGGGGTGAATCCGATCTTGGCCGCTCAGAGACGTGCGTCAGGACAGGCGGCGCCGGAACAGATGCACGGACCGGGCGTCGTCGGCGGACAGGCGCACGCCGTCGGTGAGCACGCCGTACTCCTCCCAGCCGCGCGCGGCGTAGAACGCCGGCAACGACGTCCCGCCGCGGCAGCCCAGCGTCAGCTGCGCCAGGCCCAGTGCCGTGCCCTCGGCGACGGCCGCGTCCAGCAGGACGGTCCCCCAGCCGCGCCCCCGCAGGTCGGGACGGACCATCAGCCGTCCGACCTCGGCCCGGTGCGCCATGATCCCGCTGCCGGGCGTGAGGAACACCGTCCCCGCGAGGCCCGCGTCGTCGGTGAGCGCCAGCATCCGGGCGCGTCCGGCCCGGACGTCGGCGACCGTCGTCGCGGCCAGGGCCCGGATCCCGTCCTCCGGGTCGCCGGCCACGAAGTCGACGGCGCCGCCGGCCGCGGTGACCGCGACCCAGAGCGACCCCAGGTCGTGTGCGATGTCCGGGGCCGGGTCCGGCACCGGGTGCGGCCCGGTCACCGACGACGTGCCGGCGGCCGGGTCCGGGACGGAGTTCACGGTGCTGCCGACAGAGCTCAGAGAGCCGGGAACCAGAGCTTGATCTCCCGGGCGGCCGACTCCGGGGAGTCCGAGCCGTGCACCAGGTTGGAGCCGGTCTCGAGGGCGAGGTCGCCGCGGATGCTGCCCGGCGTCGCCTTCTCCACCGGGTCGGTGCCCCCGGCCACCTGACGCCAGGCCGCGATCGCGCGCGGGCCCTCGACGACGGCGGCCAACACCGGTCCGGAGGTGATGAACTCGAGCAGGGACTCGAAGAACGGCTTGCCGTCGTGCTCGGCGTAGTGCTGGGCGGCCAGCTCACGGTCGACGACGCGCAGGTCGAGGGCGACGAGGCCCAGGCCCTTGCGCTCGATCCGGGAGATCACCTCTCCGACGAGCTTGCGCTCGACACCGTCGGGCTTGACCAGGACGAGAGTGCGTTCAGTCACGCGGAGCAGGGTAGCGACGGGTCGTCGTCGCTCTCCGCACCGGGCCCGTCCCCGTCAGGACTGCTGCGACGGCAGGAGCCCGCGCTCCATCTTGCGACGGACGTCCCAGCGCATCCAGAGCAGGATGCCCCAGACGATCGCGAACACCACGCCCATGATGCCCAGGCCCGTGACCAGCCAGAACCCCGCGACGATCGTGATCACCTGGAGCGCGAGGGCGACGTTGAGCCCGTAGGACTTCCGCTGCAGCCCGCTGGCCAGGATCATCGCCAGCGCGATCAGCAGCATCGTGGTGACCCCGACCGCGGTGGCGCCCTCGCCGAACTTCGGCAGCACCAGCAGGGCCAGCAGCACCACGATCGACTCGAGGATCAGGGTGGCCGCGAAAATGCCGCGGATGCCCTTCATCGGGTCGGTCGCCGGGGGCCGCACGCCACCGGCGCCGTCGTCCGGGCCGGCCGGGTCGTGCTCGTCGTTCGCGGACTCGCTCACGAGTCCTCCTCGCTGGTGGTCGTGTGCGCGGCTGCGCTCCCCCATGGTGCGCCCGCGGGCGCGATCACGCAGGTTCCTTGCCGAACAGGGCACGGGCCTCGCCCGCGGTGACCACGGATCCGGTGACGATCACGCCGACGCCCGAGTCACCGGCCTCCTCGGCCAGCTCCCCCGCCTCCTCGATCGCCGCGCGCAGCAGCGGCTCGACACTGACCCGGTCGGCGCTGAACACCTCGGTGGCCAGGGCGCCCAGGTCGTCCGGGTTCATCGCCCGGGGCGAGCCGTTCGTGGTGACGACGACCTCGTGCAGCACCGGCTCCAGCTCGGTGAGGATGCCGCGGGCGTCCTTGCCCTGCAGCACGCCGATGACCCCGACCAGGCGGGTGAAGCGGAACTCCGACTGCAGTGCCCGCGCCAGCGCCTTGGCCCCGGCCGGGTTGTGCGCCGCGTCGATCAGCACCGTCGGCACGCCCTGCCCGCCCTGGACCGGCTCCAGCCGGCCCGGGGCGGCGACGGAGGCGAACGCCGCGCGGACCGCGTCCGGGTCCAGCGGGTGCGCGGTGCTCGCGCCGACCATGGCCTCGGCCGCGGCCAGCGCCACCGCCGCGTTCGACGCCTGGTGCTCGCCGTGCAGCGGCAGGAAGACCTCGTCGAAGCGCCCGGACAGGCCCTGCAGCTCCAGGCGTTGCCCGCCGACGGCGAGCTCACGCTCCCGGACACCGAACTCGGCCCCCTCGCGGGCGACCTCCGCCCCGACCTCGGCGCAGCGCTCGATCAGGATCTCGGCGACGGCCTTGTCCTGCGCGGCGAGCACGGCGATCGAGCCGGGCTTGATGATCCCGGCCTTCTCCTTCGCGATGTCGAGCACGTCGTCGCCGAGGTACTCGGCGTGGTCGAGACCGATCGGCAGGATGACGGCGACGTGCGCGTCGGCGATGTTCGTGGCGTCCCAGCGACCGCCCAGGCCGACCTCGACGACGGCGGCCTCGACCGGGGCGTCGGCGAACGCGGCGAACCCCATGGCGGTGAGCACCTCGAACTTGCTCATCGCCGGTTCGCCCTCGGCGGCCTTCGCGTCGATCAGCTCGACGAACGGCTCCACCTCTCGGTAGACCTCGACGAAGCGCTCGGCGGTGATCGGCCGGTTGTCCAGGTTGATCCGCTCGGTGGCGCGCTGCAGGTGCGGGCTGGTGTAGCGGCCGGTGCGCAGCCCGATCTCGGTGAGCAGCGCGTCGACCATCCGGGCGGTGGAGGTCTTGCCGTTGGTGCCGGTCAGGTGCACGACCGGGTAGGCGCGCTGCGGGTCGCCGAGGGCGTCACAGAGGGCCTGGATCCGGTCGAGGGAGGGCTCCATGACCGACTCCGGCCAGCGCCGGTCCAGTGCCGCGTCGACGGCCAGGAACTCGGCGAACCCGGCCACGGTCGACTGCGCCGGGACGACGTCCGGGGTCTCGCCGCCCCGGATCTCGTTCAGGACGTGCGCGAGCACCGCGTCCTGCGCGGTGTCCTCCGGGGAGTGGATCTCCCCCTCGCCCTCGGGCCGCTCGTCGGAGCGGTCCGGGGCGCCGTCCGGATCGGCGTCGTCGCCGTCGCCGTCGGTGTCGCCGGGCTCGTCGTCGGCGCGCTCGGCGTCGCCGAACCCGCCCTCGGCCCAGCGGTCGCCTCCGTAGGTGATGCCGTCCTGCCGGCCGCCGCCGCCGTCGCGGTCACCGCCGAAGTCGTCGTAGGCGCTGCGGTCGTACGCGCCCACCTCGTCCCCGGTACCGCCCTCGGACGGGTCGCCGTCGTGGCCGTCGCGCGGGCCGCTCCCCCGGTCGCTCATGACTCCGGCAGCGCGGCGAGGCGGGCGCCGATCCGCTCGATCTCCGACAGGGCGGTCTCCTGCCGGGCCCGGATGCCGTCCACCACGTCGGCCGGGGCCTTCTCGGTGAACTTCGGGTTGTTGAGCTTCTTGTCCGCCTGGTCCCGCTCCTTCTCGGCGGCGGCCAGGTCACGGCCGAGGCGGGCCCGCTCCGCGGCGACGTCGATCGCCCCGGAGGTGTCCAGCTCGACGTGGACAGCCGTGGACCCGCTGACCGGGACCTCGATCGTCGCGGTGGCGGCGAAGTCGTCGCCGGGGGCGTCGAGGCGGGTCAGGAACCGCACCGCGGCCTCGTGACCGGTCAGGTCGGCCGCGGCCAGGTTCTCCAGCTTCGCGGCGACCGACCGGCGGTCCGGCAGCCCCTGCTCGGTCCGGAACCGGCGGACCTCGGTGATCAGCTTCTGGACGGCCTGCACGCGGGCGACGGCGTCCGGCTCGACGGGCGCGCCGGCGTCGACGGGCCAGGCCGCGGTCACGACCGTCTCCCGGCCGGTCAGCGCCGTCCACAGCGCCTCGGTGACGAACGGGACGATCGGGTGCAGCATCCGCAGCAGCGCGTCGAGGACGTGCCCGAGCACCGCCTGCGTGCCCTCGGCGACCGCTCCGCCCTGCTCCAGCTGCGGCTTGGCCAGCTCGACGTACCAGTCGGCGACCTCGTCCCAGGTGAAGTGGTAGAGCCCCTCGGTGGCCTTGGCGAACTGGAAGGACTCCAGCAGCTCGTCGATCTCTTCCCGGACCTCGCGCAACCGGCCGAGGATCCAGCGGTCGGCGTCGGTGCGGTCGGCCGGCGCGGGCAGCTCCAGGTCCGCCGACGCGCCCTTGGAGAGCGCGAACCGCGTGATGTTCCAGAGCTTGGTGGTGAAGTTCCGCGACGCCGCGACCCACTCCGTGGACAGCGACATGTCCGTGCCCGGGTTCGAGCCGCGGGCGATCGTGAAGCGCAGCGCGTCGGCGCCGAACTCGTCGATCATCTCCAGCGGGTCGATCACGTTGCCCTTGGACTTGGACATCTTCTTGCCGTGCTCGTCGCGGATCAGCCCGTGCAGGTACACGTGCTCGAACGGCGCCTTCTCCATGGCGTAGGTGCCGAACATCATCATCCGGACGACCCAGAAGAACAGGATGTCGTAGCCCGTGACCAGCACCGACGTCGGGTAGTAGTGCTGCAGGTCGGCCGTCGAGTCCGGCCAGCCGAGGGTGGAGAACGGCCACAGACCCGAGGAGAACCAGGTGTCGAGGACGTCCTCGTCGCGACGCCAGCCCTCACCGGTCGGGGCCTCGTCGTCCGGGCCGAGACACACGGTCTCGCCGTCCGGGCCGTACCAGACCGGGATGCGGTGGCCCCACCACAGCTGGCGCGAGATGCACCAGTCGTGCATGCCGTCGACCCAGTCGAAGAAGCGCTTGGCCTGCTCCTTCGGGTGGATCGTGGTCTCGCCGGAACGCACCGCGTCGCCGGAGGCCTTCGCCAGCCGCTCGACGCGGACGAACCACTGCAGGCTCAGCCGCGGCTCGATGACGACGCCGGTGCGCGAGTCGTGCCCGACGCTGTGTACGTAGGGGCGCTTCTCGGCGACGATCCGGCCCTGCCCGGCGAGCTCCTCGCGGATCGCGACCCGCGCCTCGAACCGGTCCATGCCGTCGAACCGGGTTCCGGTCCCGGCGATGACGCCGGCCTCGTCCATGATCGTCGGCATCGGCAGGTCGTGCCGGCGGCCCATCTCGAAGTCGTTCGGGTCGTGCGCCGGGGTGATCTTGACGGCGCCGGAGCCGAACGACGGGTCGACGTAGTCGTCGGCGACGACCGGGATCTCTCGGCCGGTGATCGGCATCGTGATCGTGGTGCCGTGCAGGTGGGTGTAGCGCTCGTCGTCGGGGTGCACGGCCACGGCGGTGTCGCCGAGCATCGTCTCGACGCGGGTGGTGGCCACGACGATCTCGCGGTCCCCGTCGCCGTAGCGCATGGAGACGAGCTCGCCCTCGACCTCCTTGTGGTCCACCTCGATGTCGCTGATCGCGCTCTGCAGCGACGGCGACCAGTTGACCAGGCGCTCCGCGCGGTAGATCAGGCCGTCGTCGAACATCTTCTTGAAGACGGTCTGCACCGCACGGGACAGGCCGTCGTCGAGGGTGAAGCGCTCGCGCGACCAGTCGACGCCGTCACCGAGGCGCCGCATCTGGCCCAGGATCGAGCCGCCGGACTCGCGCTTCCAGTCCCAGACCTTCTCCACGAACAGCTCGCGGCCGAAGTCGTGGCGGGTCTTGCCGTCGACGGCGATCTGGCGTTCGACGACGGACTGGGTCGCGATGCCGGCGTGGTCCATGCCGGGCAGCCACAGCGCGTCGTAGCCCTGCATGCGGCGACGACGGGTCAGCGCGTCGATCAGGGTGTGGTCCATCGCGTGCCCGAGGTGCAGGCTGCCGGTCACGTTCGGCGGCGGGATGACGATGCAGAACGGCGGCTTGCCCGACGACGGGTCGGCCTCGAAGTACCCGCGATCGACCCACCGCTGGTACATGTCGCCTTCTACCTCGCCCGGGTTCCACTTGGCGGGGAGGTCTGCGGCTCCATGAGCAGGGCGCGGTGGGAGGGTTTCGGTCACGCTGTCAAGTCTACGAGGCCACCCCGACAGGAATTGCGCGCCCCGATCCGTCCCTCACCCCGCGGGGTCGGGGAGCAGCGCGGCGTGCAGCCGGGGCCACCCGAGGACCGGACCGGCACGTCGTTCGCGCAGCAGCTCCGGGTCGAGCACCCGCACCTCCCCCGACGACGGCTCGTAGACCCGCCAGCCCGGTCCGGCCTCGCCGATCGCCAGCACCCAGTGCCGCGGCAGCCACGTCCCGACCATCACCGGCACCGGCCTCCCGGCCCGCACCGCCGTGGTGACGGCGTCGAACGCGCCGGTGAGGTCGGCCGACGAGGTGTCGTCCACCCAGCTGAGGCGGTACCGCCCGGCCGCCGGAGCGTGGCGGTGCAACCACTGCAGGAGCCCGAACGGCGTGGTGCCGACGAAGCGTGGCCACCACCGATTGGCCTGGCGGTGTACCAGCTTCTGCGCCGCTCCGAAGCGGTCGCCGAATCGCTCGCCCGTGCCGTCCGGGCCGGTGTCGAACCATCCCGGCTCGGTCGCGGCGGCCAGCACCGTGAGCACGGTGGGCCCACACGTCGTCCCGTCGACCTGGCGCAGCAGGACGCCGTCACGCCACTGCGGCCCGGTGCCGCCGGTGAGAAGGCCCGGCAGCACGGGGTGAGCGCCACCGCGTTCGGCGTCGACGCCGGAGGGCCGGACGCCGAACGACCGCCCCGTCGGCGGGGACCCGGACGAATGCCCGGTCGGCCGTCCGGTCGGCGACGGCACGGTGGACGACGGTCCGGTCGGCGGCACGGTGGAGGGCGGTCCGGTCGGCGGCAGCAAGGTGGACGACGGTCCGGTCGACGGCTGCCCCGTCGGCGACGCCCCGAACGGCGGCCGCGAGCCAGCGAGCCCCGCACGGGCGCTCGCTCCACGAGCTGGACGGCGGCCCCACCCCGTGAGACGGGCCGCCACACCTCCGACCGTCAGCACGGCCGCTCCTCTCGTCCGCAACGCGCGCAGAACTACCCACCGCGTGCGCCGGGACGCGCGCGAGCACCATTCTGCGCGCGTCACGGCCCGGCCGACATCGATCACCCGGGTTCTGGGCACCGGCCGAAGCCGAGCGGCCCGGACGCGCGCTCGCCGTCCGGACGCGCGACGGGCGATGCGATGCGCACGCGGCCGCGGTCGCGTCACGACGTGCGGCGCGCGTCCGGCCGAGAGCACCTCGTCGACGCGCACCCACCCCGCCGTCGCGCACCGAGCCGCTCGACGCGACCCCCGCGGAGTGCGCGTCCGCCGGTCGGGTGGGCGCCCACGGGTCAGGTGCGCGCCCGTCGGTCGGGTGCGCGATCGCCGGTCGGGTGCGCGATCGCCGGTCGGGTGCGCGTCCACGGGTCGGGCGCACCCGCGGGTCAGGTGCGCACCCGCCGGTCGGGTGCGCTTCGGCGGGCACAGCGCGCGATCGTCCGCGTAGGGCGGTCCTCATCCCGGCGGACCCGATCGCCCCGGGCTCCGGCGCACCCGGACTGATCCGAGACGCGCGCTGACCGTCCGGCTGCGCACCGAACGGTGCGATGCGCGCGCGGCCGCGGTCGCGGCACGACGTGCGGCGCGCGTCCGGCCGAGAGCACCTCGTCGACGCGCACCCACCCCGCCGTCGCGCACCGAGCCGCTCGACGCGACCCCCGCGGAGTGCGCGTCCGCCGGTCGGGTGGGCGCCCACGGGTCAGGTGCGCGCCCGTCGGTCGGGTGCGCGATCGCCGGTCGGGTGCGCGATCGCCGGTCGGGTGCGCGTCCACGGGTCGGGCGCACCCGCGGGTCAGGTGCGCACCCGCCGGTCGGGTGCGCTTCGGCGGGCACAGCGCGCGATCGTCCGCGTAGGGCGGTCCTCATCCCGGCGGACCCGATCGCCCCGGGCTCCGGCGCACCCGGACTGATCCGAGACGCGCGCTGACCGTCCGGCTGCGCACCGAACGGTGCGATGCGCGCGCGGCCGCGGTCGCGGCACGACGTGCGGCGCGCGTCCGGCCGAGAGCACCTCGTCGACGCGCACCCACCCCGCCGTCGCGCACCGAACCGGTCGACGCGCCCCCCGCGGAGTGCGCGTCCACCGTTGAGGTGCGCGTCCACCTGTGGGGTGCGCGTCCACAGTCGCAGGGCGCACCCGACGGGCGGGCAGGGACGGTCAGCCGACGGCGCCGCGGCGGCGGTCGACCGACCAGGAGACCGTGCCCAGGGCGACGGCTCCTGCTATCAGACCCACCCCGATCAGCGACGGCGCCGTGAACCCCCACCCGGCGGAGATGGCGAGCCCGCCCAGGGCCGGGCCGAGGGAGTTGCCGACGTTGAACGCCGACGTGTTCGTGGCGCTGGCCAGCGTCGGCGCCGATCCGGCGAGGGCGAACACCCGGCTGTTCAACGGCGCCGCGGCCACGAACGCGATCAGGCCGAGCGCGACGATCAGTGGCACCGCGGCGGCGGGCGTCCCGGCCGTCAGACCGAGCACCCCGAGCAGGACGGCGGCCGCGACGAGGGCGGAGAACAGCGTCGTCCACGGGTGCGCGTCGGCGACCCGGCCACCGATCGTCACGCCGACGAAGCTGCCCAGACCGAACCCGAGCTGCACCACCGGTACCCAGCCCGGGGCGAGCCCGGTGACCTCGGTCAGCAACGGCGCGACGTAGGCCAGCATGCCGACCATCCCGGCCTGGTAGAGCGAGGTCGTGCCCAGGACCAGCAGCAGCCCGTAGCTGGCGGCCAGCGCGCCGACCGCGTGCGTCGCGATCACCACCAGCAGCATCGTGACGAGCGTGGTGCGCCGCGGCAGCCGCAGGGTCAGCACGGCCATCGCCGGCGCCCCGACGATCATGCCGACGGCGAAGGCGGAGATCAGGTAACCGACCTGCGGGATCGACACGCCCAGGTCGACGGCCATGTCCGGGAGCAGCCCGGTGATCAGAAACTCGCTGGTGCCCAAGACGAAGATGCTCGCGGCCAGCACCGGCACGATCCGGGGCACCCGCTCGCGCGGCGTCGCGGTGGTCCCCGGCGCGGTCGTCGACATCGCACTGCCTTCCGTACTCGCGGGACGCCGTATCGCCCGGCCGTGATCACCCGCCACAGGGACAACCACCCCGGCCGTCCCCGATCTTCCGGATTTCGACGATCGTGGAAGCCGCTGCCGGGCGTGGAGGCCGGGGCCGGAGGGGAACGTCGGGGCCGGGTGTGGAGGGCCGGCGCCGGGGCCGGGCCCTAGGGTCGGCGTCATGAGCGAGACAGCGACACTGACCCCGGACGTCGTGGACTTCCTCCGCCACGGCACCCGCACCGGCATGCTCGGCTGGGTCGCGCAGGACGGCCGTCCGCTGGTGGCCCCGGTCTGGTTCCTGGTCGAGGACGGCGAGATCGTGTTCAACACCGGCGCCGACACCGCCAAGGGCCGCGCCATCGCCCGCGACCCGCGGCTCGTGCTCACCGTGGACCTGCCGGAGCCGCCGTTCGCGTTCGTGCAGGTCCAGGGCGAGGCCCGGACGAGCACCGACCCGCAGGACCTGCTCCGCACCGCCACCGACCTCGGCGGGCGCTACATGGGCGCCGACCGCGCCGAGGAGTTCGGCCGCCGCAACGGGGTGCCGGGCGAGCTCGTGGTCCGGATCCGCCCGACGAAGGTCAACGCTCACCTGGACATGACCGCGTAGTCACCCGTCCCGGGGGCGTCAGGTCGCACGAACGGGTCCCACGGCGGGTCGGAGGTCGCTCTGCGTCGCGACCCGGGAGACGGTGCCCGGGTGCTTCCCCGCTCCCTCGCGCGGCTGCCGGCCGCCGCGACCGCCGCCGTCCTGGCCCTTCTCCCCGGCGCCCTTCTGCCCGGCGTCCTGTTACCGGGCACCGCCGCGGCCGAGCCGCCCCCGCCGGAACCGCCGAGGGCCGAGCGTCCCGCCGGCGCCGCGACGATCCCCGGTAACTACGCCGACCCGACGATCGTCGCGTTCGACGGCACCTACTACCTCTACCCGACCACCGACGGCGCCGGAGCGGCCGACGCGTCGTTCCGCGTCTTCTCGTCGAAGGACCTCGTGACCTGGCGCGACCGCGGGGAGGTGCTCGGGCTCGGCCCGGACGTCGACTGGGCCGAGCGCAACGCGTGGGCCCCGGCGGTCGCCCGCAGGGACGGGCGCTACTTCTTCTACTACACCGCCGACATGCGGATCGGCGTCGCGGTCGGCGACTCCCCCACCGGCCCGTTCACCGACATCGGACGTCCCCTGGTGGAGGCGAACACGAGCGGGCGGGGACAGTCGATCGACCCGGCGACGTTCACCGCCCCCGACGGCACCACGTACCTGTACTGGGGAAACGGCGAGGCGTTCGTGGTCCCGCTCAACGCCGACATGGTCTCGTTCGACCCGGGGAAGGTCCGCCGGATCGACGGTCTGGACGGCTTCGGCGAGGGCCTGCACATGGCGCGGCGCGGCGGCACCTACCACCTGACGTGGTCGATCGGTGTGTTCACCAGCGAGGACTACCGCGTCGGCTACGCCACCGCGACGAGCCCGACCGGGCCGTTCACCGACCGCGGCGTGATCCTCTCCAAAGACGCGGCGAAGGGGATCCGCGGCACCGGGCACGACTCGGTGCTGCAGATCCCCGGGACCGACGAATGGTTCATGGCGTACCACCGCTTCACGATCCCCGGCGGCGACGGCACCCACCGCCAGATCACCCTCGACCGGATCCCGATCGGCGCGAACGGCGTGTTCGGCCGGGTCACCCCGACCCTCACCGGTCCCTCGGAACGGCCGGCGCTCACGGGGTGAGGGTGGTCCCCCACAGCTCCTCGCCCTGCTGCCCGCGCAGCGTCACCCGCATCTCCCGGCCGCCGGGCGCGACCTCGAGCTCGCCGAAGTGCTGGAAACCCTCCAGCGGCGACGCGCCCTGACGCGACGGGCCGCGGGTGAACACCGCCTCCGGCCCGAACGTCGGGTCCAGCTCGCTCGGACCGAACGCCCCCGCGTGCAGCGGCCCGGAGACGAACTCCCAGAACGGGTCGAAGCCGTCGAACGCCGCGCGGTCCGGCGAGTAGTGGTGCGCCGCGGTGTAGTGGACGTCCGCGGTCACCCAGACCACGCCGCGCACCTTCTTCCGGGCCAGCGCCGTCAGCACCCCGGCGATCTCGGACTCGCGCCCGGTCGGCGCGCTCGGCTCGCCGTTCGCGACGGCCTCCCACGCCGTGTCGCCGTCGGGGACGAGGATCCCGATCGGCATGTCCGACTGCACGATCTTCCAGGTCGCCCGGCTCGAGCTCAGCGCGTCCACGAGCCAGCGGGCCTGGCGCTCGCCGAGGATCCGTCCGCGCGGCCCGGTGTTCGGCCCGTTGGCGTCGCGGTAGTGGCGCATGTCCAGCACGAACACCTCGACGTGCGGCCCGTACGGGATCCGCCGGTACACCCGCCCGTCGACGGCGCGGCGCGGGTCCAGCGGCACCCACTCGTGGAACGCCCGGAACGCGCGCGGGGCCAGCACGTCGACGCGCTTCTCGGTGTACTTCGGATCCGTCAGGACCTCGCCGGGGTACCAGTTGTTGGTGACCTCGTGGTCGTCCCACTGGTTGATCTGCGGGACGGCCGCGTTGAAGCGGCGGACGTTCTCGTCGAGAAGGTTGTAGGCGTACTGCCCGCGGTACTCGGCGAGCGTCTCGGCGACCTTGCGCTTCTCCGGCGTGACGACGTTGCGCCAGGTCCGGCCGTCGGGCAGCGTCACCGTCTCGGTCAGCGGGCCGTCGGCGTAGACGGTGTCGCCGCTGTGCAGGAACAGGTCCGGGTCGCGGTCGGCCATCGCCGAGAAGATCCGCATCCCGCCGACGTCCGGGTTGATCCCCCAGCCCTGCCCGACGACGTCGCCGGACCACTGGATCCGGGCACCGTCGCGCGGGCCGGGCGTGGACCGGAACATCCCCGTCACCGGCTCGCTCGCACCGCGCCCGTCCAGCGACTCCGCGACGACGCGGTAGTGCACCTCGCGCGAGGTGGCGGGCACCCGCAGCCGCCCGGTCAGGTCCGTGGCCGGGGTGAGCACCGGGCCGCGCAGCCGGCGGGCCCGGCGGAACTCCGGATTGTCGGCGACCTCCACCACCATCCGCGACGGACGGTCGGCGCGCGTCCACACCAGGCCGGAGCCGGGCAGGACGTCACCGGACTGCACCCCGTGCGTCAGCGACGGCCGGTCCGGGCGCAGCAGCGCCGGTCCTGCGGACGCGGATGCCGGGGAGGCCGTGGCGGCGACGGCCGGGACGGCGAGACCGGCCACGGCGGCGGAGCGGAACAGGGAACGACGAGTCAGCGGGGAGCGCACCCCACCCTTGTAACCCGGACGGGCGACCCCGGTCCGGACGAATCGGGCGACGCCCCGGTGAACACTGCGCGACACTGACGCGCCTCTACGAAGGTCCGAGGGGCGCCCCGAGAGGAACCTCCGGGGCGTCCCCGTGAGCGAGGGGACCCCTCGGGACACCCGGGTCGCGACCGGTGCCCGAAGGGTCAGCCGTCCCAGTTCTCGGCGAGGTCGGAGAGCCTGGTCGACAGCTCCTTGACGGCTTCGTCCGGCTCGTCGGCGCGACCCGCGGCGATGCCGAGCAGGAACGCCGTGACCGGCGCGCCCGGGCGGGAGACGCTGTGGGCGACGTCCGAGGTCAGGTCCAGGATCGTGTCGACGGCCGCGACCGTGTCCACGTCGTGCAGCCCGAGCTCCTTGGTGACGGCCTGGACCCAGGGGGTCATCGCGGCCGCGTCGTCGCTCATCCGAACAGCGCCGGGATCTTGATCAGCAGCTGGTAGAGGCCGTATCCGAAGGGCACGACCACCCACAGCCACGCGACGACGGCACCCACCCACTGCAGGGGCGACCAGGTGTTCTCCTGTGCGGCGGTGCTGCTCATGCCTGCGCCCCTTCCGTGGTCGTGGCGGTCTCGGACTTCGGCTCGTGGAAGCGCTCGTTCACCGGGCGGATCAGCTCGTTGCACACGAAGCCGATCGCCAGCAGCACGATCATGATCGTGAACGCCGTGGTGTAGCGCGCCGGGCCGGTGACACCGGCCTCGATCCGGTTGTCCGCGAGCGCGTTGACGATCAGCGGCCCGAGCACTCCGGCCGTGGACCACGCGGTGAGCAGACGGCCGTGGATGGCGCCGACCTGGTAGGTCCCGAACAGGTCGCGCAGGTACGCCGGCACGGTCGCGAACCCGGCCCCGTAGAACGACAGGATCAGGATCGCGCAGATCAGGAACACGAAGCGGTTCGTGTTCGTCAGCAGGGTGACGGCGAGGTAGAGCAGCGCGCCGACACCGAGGTAGATGCGGTACATGTTCTTGCGGCCGAGCACGTCCGACAGCGACGACCAGGCCAGGCGCCCGGCCGAGTTCGCCAGCGACAGGATCGAGACGAATCCGACGGCCGCGGCGGCGATCGTCTGGGCCGGCGTCGCGTCCTGGAAGAAGTCCTTGAAGATCGGGTTGGCCCGCTCCAGGATGCCGATGCCGGCGGTGACGTTGAAGCAGAGCACCACCCAGAGCAGCCAGAACTGCGGCGTCCGGATCGCGTTGCGCGCCGACACCTGCCCGCGGCTGATCATCGTGCCCTGCTTGGCCTCGGCCGGGTTCCAGCCGGGCGGGGTCCAGCCCTCCGCCGGCACCCGGATCAGGATCCAGCCCAGCGACATGAAGA
Source organism: Pseudonocardia sediminis (assembly GCF_004217185.1). Classification (NCBI taxonomy): domain Bacteria; kingdom Bacillati; phylum Actinomycetota; class Actinomycetes; order Pseudonocardiales; family Pseudonocardiaceae; genus Pseudonocardia; species Pseudonocardia sediminis. Next base: position 4,894,490 of record NZ_SHKL01000001.1, read on the forward strand.
CCAGGTAGATCAGGCCCATCACGATGAACGTGGTGCCGATCCCGGAGACCGACGGGTTCTCGCCGGAGGCGCCGAACGTGCTCAGCAGCGAGGCGGTCAGCGGCGAGGCGATCAGCGCGCCACCACCGAAGCCCATGATCGCGATGCCGGTGGACAGGCCGGGACGGTCCGGGAACCACTTGATCAGCGTCGAGACCGGCGAGATGTAGCCGATGCCCAGGCCGATGCCGCCGACGAACCCGTACCCGACGACGACCAGCCAGAACTGGCCGAGGTAGAGACCCACACCGGAGATCAGGAAGCCGGCGACGAAGCAGGACGTCGCCACGACCATCGCCCAGCGCGGCCCGTTCGCGTCGACCTTCGTGCCGAACAGCGCCGCGGACAGGCCCAGCATGATGATGCCGAGCGTGAACGGCAGCGCGCTCGCGACGCCGGAGACGTCGAGGCCCGCCTCGAGCGGGGCCTTGAACGCGCTCCAGGCGTAGGCCTGGCCGATCGCGAGGTGGATCGACAGTGCCGCCGGCGGTATCAGCCAGCGACTCCAGCCGGGCGGGGCGACGATGCGCTCCCGCGACAGGAATCCAGCACTGGCCGCCATGGCGCCCCTCCCGATTGGTTCAGTGTCGGGAGAAACCTAAGTTCCGTGGCGGAATGCGGCAACACGGCCCGGGGCTCCGGGCCGTGTCGCGGCGTAACGATTCGATCGAGGTCCCGGCGGGTCAGGCCGAGCGGTCGCGGCGCTCCCGGCGCGGGGGCTGACGCGGGACGATCGTCGGGTTGACGTTGTCGCGCACCGTCTGGTCGGTGACGACGACCTTCGCCACGTCGTCGCGGCTCGGGATGTCGTACATCACCGGGAGGAGGACCTCCTCCATGATGGCGCGCAGGCCACGGGCACCGGTGCCGCGCAGGATCGCCTGGTCGGCGACGGCCTCGAGGGCCTCGTCGGAGAACTCGAGCTCGACGCCGTCCATCTCGAAGAGCTTGCGGTACTGCTTGATCAGCGCGTTCCGCGGCTCGGTGAGGATCTTGACGAGGGCTTCCTTGTCCAGCGAGGTCACCGACGCGACGATCGGGAGCCGACCGATGAACTCGGGGATCAGACCGAACTTGATCAGGTCCTCGGGGAGCGTCTCGCCGAAGCTCTCGGCGTTGTCCATGTCCTTCTTCGAGCGGATCACTCCGCTGAAGCCGATGCCGCTCTTGCCGACCCGGTCGCCGATGATGCGCTCCAGGCCGGAGAACGCCCCGGCCACGATGAACAGCACGTTCGTCGTGTCGATCTGGATGAACTCCTGGTGCGGGTGCTTGCGCCCGCCCTGCGGGGGCACGCTCGCGGTGGTGCCCTCCAGGATCTTGAGCAGTGCCTGCTGCACACCCTCGCCGGAGACGTCCCGGGTGATCGACGGGTTCTCCGACTTGCGGGCGATCTTGTCGACCTCGTCGATGTAGATGATCCCGGTCTCGGCGCGCTTCACGTCGTAGTCCGCGGCCTGGATCAGCTTGAGCAGGATGTTCTCGACGTCCTCGCCCACGTAGCCGGCCTCGGTCAGCGCCGTGGCATCCGCGATCGCGAACGGGACGTTGAGGAGTTTGGCCAGGGTCTGCGCGAGGTAGGTCTTACCGCAGCCGGTGGGGCCGAGCATCAGGATGTTCGACTTGGCGATCTCGATGCCGTCGCCGTCGGCGCCACGGCCGCGGTCACCGGCCTGGATCCGCTTGTAGTGGTTGTAGACGGCCACCGACAGCGTGCGCTTGGTGGTCGACTGGCCCACGACGTACTGGTCGAGGAACTCGTGGATCTCGGCGGGCTTGGGCAGCTCGTCGAGCTTGACCTCACCGGCCTCGGCGAGCTCTTCCTCGATGATCTCGTTGCAGAGGTCGATGCACTCGTCGCAGATGTACACGCCGGGACCGGCGATCAGCTTCTTGACCTGCTTCTGGCTCTTCCCGCAGAACGAGCACTTCAGCAGGTCTCCGCCGTCACCGATGCGTGCCATAGGTGTGAATCCCCAAGTCCGAGTTCGGCGCAGTGCCTGAGCGGTACCCACCGAGGTGAGTCTGTGTGACGGTACCTGCCCGGACCCGTCGCCGGGGACCCCGTGGGAGTCCCGGACGGCGACGGGTCGGCGGGCGGTCGACTATCTATCCGGTCGCGGACAGCTTCCGGCTCTGCACGATCTCGTCGATGAGGCCGTACTCCTTGGCCTCCTCGGCCGTGAGGATCTTGTCCCGGTCGATGTCCTCGTGCACCTGCTCGAAGGAGCGGTTGGTGTGCCGGGCCAGGATCTCCTCCATCCGGCGACGGATGCGCGAGATCTCGGCGGCCTGGATCTCCAGGTCCGACGCCTGGCCGTAGACACCGTCGGTGGCCGGCTGGTGGATCAGGATGCGGGCGTTCTCGACCGCCATCCGCCGACCGGCGGTCCCGGCGGCGAGCAGCACGGCCGCGGCCGACGCCGCCTGCCCGAGGCAGACGGTCTGGATGTCGGGCCGGATGAACTGCATCGTGTCGTAGATGGCCATCAGCGACGTGAACGACCCGCCGGGCGAGTTGATGTAGACGCTGATCTCACGGTCCGGGTCCAGCGACTCGAGCACCATCAGCTGGGCGATCGTGTCGTTGGCCGAGGTGTCGTTGATCTGCTCGCCGAGGAAGATGATGCGCTCCTCGAAGAGCTTGTTGTACGGGTTCGACTCCTTGACCCCGTAGCTGGTGCGCTCCACGTAGGAGGGCAGCACGTAACGCGACCGTGCCTGCTCCGGCGCGTGGCCACCGGGACCGAACGCGTCGGCGCCCGAGACCGGGCGGCGCGGATCGAAGTTGCTCATCAGGCGCTCCCGTTCGGCGAGGTGGTGGAGATCCGGCCGGCGTGGGTCACCACGTGGTCGACGAAGCCGTAGTCCTTGGCCTCCTCGGCGGAGAACCAGCGGTCACGGTCCGAGTCGCGCGTGATGGTCTCCACCGACTGCCCGGTGTGCTGCGCGATCAGCTCGGCCATCTCGTGCTTGGTCTTGCGGAGCTGGTCGGCCAGGATCGTGATGTCGGCCTCCGTACCGCCGATGCCGCCGGAGGGCTGGTGCATCATGATCTTCGCGTGCGGCAGCGCCGAGCGCTTGCCCGGGGTGCCCGCGGAGAGCAGGAACTGCCCCATCGAGGCGGCCATGCCCATCACGGTCGTGGCCACGTCGCACGGCACGAGGTTCATGGTGTCGAAGACGGCCATGCCGTCGTTGACCGAACCACCCGGCGAGTTGATGTAGAGCTGGATGTCCCGCTCGGGGTCCTCGGCCGCGAGCAACAGCATCTGCGCCGCGATCCGGTTCGAGATCTCCGAGTCCACCTGCTGCCCGAGCACGATGATGCGCTGCTGCAGCAGCCGCTCGTACACCGAGTCGGACAACGACATGCTGCCGCTCGAGGCCCGCATGAGCGGGCCGATGTCCTGCTGGCTCACTTCACCCTGCTTTCTACAAAGTCCTGGGGCCTGTCGGGTCCGGGCCCGTTGCCGGTGATCGACACGCCGGGCGCCGGACCCGCGTACGGCCCCGTGGGGGGCCGGTTCGGGGCCGACCCTACGCGGACCCGGAGGCCCGCGTAGGGATCAACCCGCGATGTTCGCCGAGAGCGCACCGATCCGGCGAACGCCCAGCTCAGGCCTTCGCCGCCGCGGCGTCCCCGGCCTTGTCGTCGTCCTTGTCCCCCGCGGCGTCGGCCGTGTCGTCGGTGGAGTCCACGACCTCGCCCTCCACGGTGGAGGGGGCCTCGTCGGCGGTCGGGTCGGTGACCTCGACGTCGTCGTCGGAGCCGAGGAGGTCGGACAGGTCCACCACGTCACCCGAGGGCAGCGTGACGGTGGCCGCGCGCACGGCGGTGATCAGCGCCTTGCTGCGGCGCACGTCCTGGTAGATCGCGCCGAGCTGGCCGGCCTGCTGGATCTGCTGGACGAACTGCTCGGGCGCCATGCCGTACTGCTGGGCCTGGTACATGATCCGCTCGGTGAGCTCCTGGTCGCCGACCGAGACCTCTTCCTTGTCGGCCAGCGCGTCGAGCACCAGGCGGTAGCGGACGGCCTTCTCGGCCTCGTCCTTCGCCTCGGTGTCGAACTCCTCGCGGGTCTTGCCCTGCTGGGTGAGGAACTCGGCGAAGCGGTCCTCGTCGTGGTCGAACGCGTGCACGGCGTCGTGCGTGCGCGAGTCGACCTCGGCGGCGACGACGCTCTCCGGCAGCGGGACCTCGGTGCCCTCGACGATCTGGTCGAGCAGCCGGTCGCGGGCCTGCGTGGCCTGCTCCATCCGCTTGGCCGAGCCGAGACGCTCGCGCAGGTTCTCGACCAGCTCGTCGAGCGTGTCGAACTCGCTCGCCAGCTGGGCGAACTCGTCGTCGGCCTCGGGGAGCTCACGCTCCTTGACGGCGGTGACCTTGACGGTCACCTGCGCCTCCTGGTCGGCGTACTCGCCGGCGACCAGCGTGGAGGGGAAGGTCTTCTCCTCGTCGGCCTTCATACCGGTGATGGCCTCGTCGATGCCGTCGATGAGACCGCCCTGGCCGACCTCGTAGGAGAAGCCGGTGGTGGCCGCCTCCTCGATCTCCTTGCCGTCGACCGAGGCCGACAGGTCGATCTGGACGAAGTCGCCCGCGGCCGCGGCGCGCTCGACGCCGGTCAGCGTGCCGAACCGGGCACGGAGCTGGTCGAGCTGCTCGGTGACGGCGTCGTCGGTGACCTCGACCTCGTCGACCTCGACCTTCAGCGAGTCCAGGTCGGGCAGCGCGATCTCCGGGCGGACGTCGACCTCGGCGGTGAACGTGAGCCGCTCGTTGTCGGCGATCTCGGTGACCTCGATGTCGGGGCGGCCGATCGGCGTCACGTCGTCGGCGCCGCTGACGGCCTCCGAGTACTTGTTCGGGATCGCGGCGTTGACGACCTCGTCGAGCACGACACCACGGCCGAGCCGGGCCTCGATGACCCGCGCCGGGACCTTGCCCGGGCGGAAGCCCGGGATCTTGACCTGCTTGGCGATGTTCTTGTACGCGCGGTCGAAGTCGGGCTTGAGCTCGTCGAACGGCACCTCGACGTTGATCCTGACGCGCGTCGGGCTGAGGTGCTCGACGGTGCTCTTCACGGTGGGACTCCTTGACGGTGCTGACTTCAGGTACAGGTCGCGCCGCGGCGACCCTGACGCCCCGATGACGTCGCGGTGTCTTCACCGCCCGTCGCGGTAGACGCGACGACGAACGTCAGGGGCTCGCGCGAGTCTAGGCGAGAGCGGTGCGGGCGGGTCGGGCCGGGCGTTCAGGCCGGTCCGTCGGCGCCGGTCCCCCGGTGCCACAGAGCACGCCGGCCGGCCCACGGCTCCTGCCGCGCGGGGACCGAGACGGCGTCGGCGGCGCCCACGTCGGAGAACGTCACCTCGACCGCGACCGGCCCGAGTACCGAGCGCACCCGGCCGGCGATCTCGTCGGCCAGGCCCGGGAACGGGTGCCCCAGCCGGACCACGACGGCGACCTCCGTCGGCTCGTCGGCGAGGCCGACGCGCACGCCGGCCAGATGGTGGCCGGGGAGATAGGAGGCGATGCTGCCGAACGGGCCGCCGTCGAGCCGGATGACGGCGGGGTGGCCGAGGACCGCGGCCGCCACGTCGGCGGCGTGTGCGTCCGGCCCGTCGACCGGGCGGATGGACGCGTGCACGGGCTCGTCGGTCACGGGGACGGACTCTAGCCCGGACACGCAGCCCGGACATGCGAACGGCACCCCGGCCGTGACCGGGGTGCCGTTCGGGGGTCGAGAAGAAAGGCCTTACTTCTTGAAGGCGTCCTTGATCTTCTCGCCGGCCTGCTTGAGGCTGCTCTTGGCCTGGTCGTTCTTGCCCTGGGCCTCGAGGCCCTCGTCGCCGGTGAGCTTGCCGACGCCTTCCTTGAGCTTGCCGCCCAGCTCTTCCTTCTTGTGGTCGGCCTTGTCGTCTGCGCCCATGCCGGTCGCCTCCTTCGAGCGTTCGACGGGCACCCGCGAGCGCGGACGTCTACCGTCTTACCTCTACTTCGATACCCGTCCCCGGTGGATGCTCACGCCTTTGTGACGGGCGTCACCATGCTCCGGGGTTTCACCCCGACGACGGACGGGACCCGGTTGCACGCCACGACGGACTTCGTACGCGACGACGCGTCGCCGGGTCCCGCCGCGACCGCGCCCCCGCCCGCCCCGCGCGCCGCCCCGGCCGCCCGCGCCGCGCTGGACGAGACGACGCTCGTCGTCCGGGCGCAGGAGGGCGACGTGCACGCGTTCGAGGAGCTCGCGCGCCGCCACCAGGACGCGCTCTTCCGGGTCGCGGTCCGCGTGCTGGGCAACCGCACCGACGCCGAGGACGCGCTGCAGGAGGCACTGCTCGACGCCTGGAAGAAGATCGGCTCGTTCCGGGGCGAGGCGGCGTTCTCCACCTGGATGTACCGGATCGTGACCAACCGCTGCACCGCCCTGCTGCGCCGCAGCCGCCCGACCGTGCCGGTCTCGGAGGTCGGCGAGGACGTGCTGGCCTCGACCGGGTCGCGCTCCCCCGAGCGCGCCGCCGAGGTCGACGCCGAGATGGCGGCACTCTCACGCGTGCTCGGGCGCCTGCCCGACGACCAGCGGACGTGCTGGGTGCTGCGTGAGCTGGAGGGACTGGGCTACGCGGAGATCGCCGAGATCACCGGCGCCGGGGAGACCGCCGTCCGCGGCCGGATCCACCGGGCCCGGACGGCACTGGCCGAGGGGATGCGGGAATGGCGATGAAGTGCACGGACCCCGCGGGGCTCGTCCCGGACGGCGGCAGCCCCGCCGAGGTCCCCGGGACCGATCCCGGATCGGCGGCGGCCGAGCCGCTGGCGTGCGGCCGGGACGCGGCGCTGGTCTGGGACCACGCCGAGGACGGCGAGCTCGACGAGCACGAGCGCACCTGCCCGCACTGCCGCTCGACCGTCTCCGACCGGGAGAGCCTGGGCGGGCTGGTCGGGCGGATGGCGCAGCAGCGTCTGCGCCCTCCCCCGAACGTCCTCGAACAGGTGATGGGCGCGGTCGTGGCCGACTTACGCCCGCACGACCTGCTGTCCCTGGGCGACGGCGCGTGGCTGAGCCGGCCCGCCGCCGCGGCCGCACTGCGCCACGTCGTCGACTCGATGGGCGGTCTCCGGGCCCGCAGCTGCCGGATCGAGCAGAGCAGCGGCCCGGACGCGGCACTCCCCCTGCGGGTCGCCGTCACCGTCACCGCGCGGTTCGGGGTGGACCTGGCGTCGGTGACCGCGCGGGTCCGGCAGATGATGATCTCGGCCGGGGACCGGGCGCTCGGCGTGCCGGTGGCCCGGGTGGACATCCACGTCGAGGACGTCTGGGACGAGCGGGAGGACGCGTGAGAGAGCCCGAGGGCGGGAGCGCCGCCCCGCCGGTCCGCTACCACGTCGGCGACCTCGCGGTGGCCCGGATCGCGGCCCGCCGCGCCCGGACCGTCCCCGGGGTCGTGACGCTGCGGGCCGACCTGTCGCAGACGCTGCTCGGACTGGCCGGGACCTGGCTGAGCCCGGACCCGGTGCCGGCGGAGCTGCGCGCCGAGGGCGTCGCCGTGGCGGTGCGCGGGGACCGGGCCGACGTGCGGGTCACGGTCGTCACCGAGCTCGGGCACAACTGTCGTGACCTGGCCGCCACGGTGCAGCACGAGGTCGGCGCCGCGGTCCGCGAGACGACCGGGCTGGACGCCGACGTCCGCGTCACGATCGCCGACATCGAGCTGCCCTGACGCCGGAGGGCCCGCTCGGGGCGCCTGGACTCGGCGCCGTCGGGACTGAGGCCCTGTCGGGACTCAGGGCCTGTTGAGTACGCAGTCCCCGCACTTCCCGCCGCCGGGCACCCGGTAGTACAGACAGCAGGAGCGCCGCCGGAACCCCCACTCGGTGTCGGCCACCCCGGGCTCCAGCACCAGCAGCCTCCCGGTCCCGGACAGCGACGGGTGCTCCAGCAACGCCCCCAGCACGCCCAGCAGGGCCGGTCGCGATCCCGGACGGGCGGAGTCGAGCACCCGCGCCGACCCCGCCAGGGCCGACGCGACGTTGCCCCACAGCACGTGGCCGGACACCGCGACCAGCCCGCGCACCGCCTCCACGAGCGGGGCCAGCTGCGCGTCCACCAGCTCGGCGCCGAGGACGGCGGCCGCACCGCCCGGGTCCTCGGCCGGGTCCGGGGTGCTCGCGCCGCCGGCGCCGGTGAGTCCCGGGGCCCACGGGTCGTCGCCGCCCGGACGCCGGCTCAGACCGGCGAGATCCGGGAGCACCGCGTGCAGGACGACCGCGGCCAGCGGCGCCGAGACCAGCCGCGCGACCAGGCCCTGAAAGCCGATCGACGCCGCGACCCGCTCGTCCGAGCCGAGGCTCTGCCGCACCCGGGCGATCCGGTCGGAGAGCGGCCGGGGGTCGGCGTGCAGCCGGGCGAACGGCTCGGCGCCGCCGCCGTCGAGGACCGGCAGCGCGAAGAACGGGCCGACCGCCGCCACGTCGTCGAGGGCGGCGGTCACGTCGACGGGCGCGCGGCCGGAGGGTGCGGTGGTGGGTCGGGCGGTCACGCCACCATCCTCGCCCGTTCGGACCTCCGTCGCCGCGTCCGGCCCTCACCCACCGTGTCCGGCTCCGGCTACATCCGTGCCCACCTGCTGCGGGTCGTCCACAGCTCACCGCCGGGACACGGTCCCGCAACCCGGATGTGCTGCGATGGCGGGCGCTCCACATCACAACCGTGTGCAGCGATCATCGGTGGCGCAGGTGGGCGGCTGCGTGCGACCCTTTCACCTCCCAGACCGCACTCGCCGGGGTGTGCGGTCGAACCGTGCCGCGGGAGTAGGCCGGGTCCGAACAGTGCCCGGCCGCTAGTCGCGCCCGGAAGAACTTTTCCGATTCGACCCACTCCCACGGCACGGTGCACCCGAACGGCGCAAGCAGGACGGCCCCTACGGAGCATCGTTGTAGTCTGAACACTCTGTTCGGACCAATGAGGTCCGAGTCGTCCCGATGCGAGTGTCGGGGTGCACCGAGACGACAGGAGGAGCAGTTGGCCGCGATCAGTGACCACACGCGCCGCCCCGCGCCCGGTGGTCTGTATGCCGCCGACCACGAGCACGACGCCTGCGGAGTGGCCATGTTGGCCGACATGCAGGGCCGTCGGGACCACGCCGTCGTGCAGAAGGCCATCACGGCCCTGCTCCGGCTGGAGCACCGTGGCGCGCGAGGTTCGGAGCCCAACACCGGCGACGGCGCCGGGATCCTGATCCAGGTCCCGGACGCCTTCTACCGCGAGGTGGCGGGCTTCGAGCTGCCCGAGGCCGGCGCGTACGCGGTCGGCACCGCCTTCCTGCCGGCCGGTCCGGGTGAGGCCGACACCGCCGTCGCCGCGATCGACGCGATCGCCGCCGAGGAGGACCTGCGGGTCCTGGGCTGGCGTGACCTTCCGACCGATCCGGAGACCGCCGACCTGGGCCCGTCCGCCCTGGCCGCGATGCCGGTGTTCCGGCAGCTGTTCGTCGCGAGCACCGAGACCGGTGACGACGCCCTGACCGGCATCGAGCTGGAGCGCCGCACGTTCTGCCTGCGCAAGCGCGCCGAGCACTCCACCGGCACCTACTTCGCGAGCCTGTCCCCGCGGACCGTGGTCTACAAGGGCATGCTCACCGAGCCGCAGCTGCCGGTGTTCTACACCGACCTCACCGACGAGCGCGTGACGTCGGCGCTGGCCATCGTGCACTCGCGGTTCTCCACGAACACGTTCCCGGCCTGGCCGCTGGCCCACCCGTACCGCTACGTCGCGCACAACGGTGAGATCAACACCTTGCGCGGCAACCGGAACTGGATGGCCGCCCGCGAGTCGATGCTGGAGTCGGCGCTGCTGCCCGGCGACCTGGACCGGCTCACCCCCGTGGTGACCCCGGACGCGTCGGACTCGGCGACGTTCGACGAGGTCCTGGAGCTGCTGCACCTGGGCGGGCGCAGCCTGCCGCACGCGGTGCTGATGATGATCCCGGAGGCGTGGGAGAACCACGCCGAGATGGACCCGGCACGCCGCGCGTTCTACGAGTACCACTCCACGCTGATGGAGCCCTGGGACGGACCGGCTCTGGTCTCGTTCACCGACGGCACCCAGATCGGCGCGGTGCTCGACCGCAACGGCCTGCGCCCGGCGCGCTACTGGATCACCGAGGACGGCCTGGTCGTGCTCGCCTCCGAGGTCGGTGTCCTGGACGTCGAGCCCTCGCAGATCGTGCGCAAGGGCCGGCTCGAGCCGGGCCGCATGTTCCTGATCGACACCGAGCGCGGCCGGATGGTCGACGACGACGAGATCAAGGGCGAGCTGGCGTCGCTGCACCCGTACGAGGACTGGCTGCACGCCGGCCTGATCAAGCTCGACGGGCTGCCCGACCGCCAGCGTGAGATCCCGACGCACGAGGCGCTGACGCTGCGCCAGCAGTCGTTCGGCTACACCGAGGAGGAGCTCAACATCCTCCTGCGCCCGATGGCGGTCTCCGGTGCCGAGCCGATCGGCTCGATGGGCAACGACGCGCCGATCGCGGCCATCTCGGAGCGTCCGCGCCAGCTCTACGACTACTTCATCCAGCTCTTCGCGCAGGTCACGAACCCGCCGCTGGACGCGATCCGGGAGGAGCTCGTCACCTCCCTGCACAGCCAGCTCGGCCCGGAGCAGAACCTGCTCGACGCCACCCCGGCGCACTGCCGGACGATCGTGGTGCCGTTCCCGGTGTTGTCCAACGACGACCTGGCCAAGATCGTCCACATCAACGACGACGGGGACTTCCCCGGCTTCGCCTCGCACACCGTCCGCGGCACGTTCCGCGCGGCCGAGGGCGGCAAGGGCCTGACCGACCGGCTCGACGAGATCCGTGCCGAGGTCACCGACGCGATCGAGAACGGCGGCGCGCGCCTGATCGTGCTGTCCCAGCGCGGGGTGGACGCCGACAACGCGGCGATCCCGTCGCTGCTGCTCACCGGTGCCGTGCACCACCACCTGGTCCGGGAGCGCTCGCGCACCCGGGTCGGGCTGATCGTGGAGTCGGCCGACGCGCGCGAGGTGCACCACATCGCGCTGCTGCTCGGCTACGGCGCGTCGGCGGTGAACCCCTACCTGGCCATGGCCACGGTGGAGGACCTCGCCGAGCGCGGCGACATCCCGGGCGTCGACGCGAAGACCGCGGCCACGAACCTGGTCAAGGCGCTCGGCAAGGGCGTCCGCAAGACCATGTCGAAGATGGGCGTCTCGACCGTCGCGTCCTACACCGGCGCGCAGATCTTCGAGGCGATCGGGCTCGGCCCGGACGTCGTCGAGTCCTGCTTCGCCGGCACCACCTCCCGTCTGGGCGGCGTCGGCTTCGACGTCCTCGCCGAGGAGGTCCTCAAGCACCACCGCCGGGCGTTCCCGTCCGACGACGTCCGCGCCAGCCACCGTGCGCTGGCCGTGGGCGGGGAGTACCAGTGGCGCCGCGAGGGCGAGCTGCACCTGTTCAACCCGCAGACGGTGTTCAAGCTGCAGCACTCCACGCGCTCCGGGCAGTACTCGGTGTTCAAGGAGTACACGAAGGCCGTCGACGACCAGGCGCACCGGCTGATGACGCTGCGCGGGCTGTTCTCCTTCAAGGAGGGCGTCCGCGAGCCCGTCCCGATCGACGAGGTCGAGCCGGTCGAGTCGATCGTCACCCGGTTCGCCACCGGCGCGATCTCCTACGGCTCCATCTCCCAGGAGATGCACGAGACGCTGGCGATCGCGATGAACCGCCTCGGCGGCCGGTCGAACACCGGTGAGGGCGGCGAGGACCCGGACCGCTTCACCGCGGACCCGAACGGGGACTCCCGGCGCAGCGCGGTCAAGCAGGTCGCGTCCGGCCGGTTCGGCGTCACCAGCGAGTACCTGGTCAACGCCGACGACATCCAGATCAAGATCGCGCAGGGCGCCAAGCCCGGCGAGGGCGGTCAGCTGCCCGGCGGCAAGGTCTACCCGTGGATCGCCACCACCCGGTACTCCACACCGGGCGTCGGCCTGATCTCGCCGCCGCCGCACCACGACATCTACTCGATCGAGGACATCAAGCAGCTCATCCACGACCTGAAGAACGCCAACCCGCGGGCCCGCATCCACGTGAAGCTGGTCAGCCAGGTCGGCGTCGGGACGGTCGCGGCGGGCGTGTCGAAGGCGCACTCCGACGTCGTGCTCATCTCGGGCCACGACGGCGGCACCGGTGCCTCGCCGCTGTCCTCGATCAAGCACGCGGGCGGTCCCTGGGAGCTCGGCCTGGCCGAGACCCAGCAGACGCTGCTGGCCAACGGGTTGCGCGACCGGATCACGGTGCAGGCCGACGGCCAGCTCAAGACCGGTCGTGACGTCGTCGTCGCGGCGTTGCTCGGGGCCGAGGAGTTCGGCTTCGCGACCGCCCCGCTGGTGGTCTCGGGCTGCATCATGATGCGCGTGTGTCACCTCGACACCTGTCCGGTCGGCGTCGCGACGCAGAACCCGGAGCTGCGCAAGAAGTTCGACGGCAAGGCCGAGTACGTCGTCAACTTCATGCGGTTCGTCGCCGAGGAGGTGCGGGAGTACCTGGCCCAGCTGGGATTCCGCAGCATCGCCGAGGCGATCGGGCACGCCGACGTGCTCGACACCGCGGCCGCCGCCCAGCACTGGAAGACGAAGGGGCTCGACCTCTCGCCGATCTTCCAGGTGGGCGACTACCCCGACGACGTGCCGCGCTACCGGGTCCGGGAGCAGGACCACGGCCTGGACAAGGCGCTGGACAACACGATGATCCAGCTGGCCGAGGGCGCGCTGCGCTCCGGCGACCAGGTCACCCTGGACCTGCCGGTCCGCAACGTGAACCGGACCGTGGGCACGATGCTCGGCAGCGAGCTGACCAAGGCCCACGGTGGCAAGGGCCTGCCGGACAACACGATCGACGTCACGCTCACCGGCTCGGCCGGCCAGAGCTTCGGCGCGTTCGTGCCGAAGGGCATCACGCTGCGCCTCGTCGGCGACACGAACGACTACTTCGGCAAGGGTCTCTCCGGCGGGCGTCTGACGCTGCGCCCGGACCCGTCGGCGCCGTTCACCGCCGAGGACAACATCATCGCGGGCAACGTGATCGGCTACGGCGCGACGTCGGGCGAGATGTTCGTGCGCGGCATCGTCGGCGAGCGGTTCTGCGTCCGGAACTCCGGTGTGCTGGCCGTCGTCGAGGGCGTGGGCGACCACGGCTGCGAGTACATGACCGGTGGGCAGGTCGTCGTCCTGGGACGGATCGGGCGCAACTTCGCGGCCGGCATGTCCGGCGGCACCGCGTACGTGCTCGACCTCGACAGGGGCCGGGTCAACCCGGAGATGGTCGACCTCGACCCGCTCGATTCCGAGGACCGCGCGATCCTGCAGTCCGCCGTCGAGCGGCACCACGCCGAGACCGGTTCGGCCGTGGCGCACGCGCTGCTCACCGACTGGGACACCGCGGTGGAGCGGTTCGGCAAGGTCATGCCCAAGGACTACAAGCGCGTGCTCCAGGCCCAGGAGGCCGCCGAGCGTGAGGGGCGCGACGTCAACCAGGCGATCATGGAGGCCGCACATGGCTGACCCGAGAGGTTTCATGACCACGCCGCGGGAGAACCCGACGCGGCGCCCGGTCGACCTGCGCCTGATGGACTGGCGCGAGGTCTACGAGGACTTCCCGCAGCAGAAGCTGGAGAAGCAGGCCGGCCGATGCATGAACTGCGGCATCCCGTTCTGCCACCAGGGCTGCCCGCTGGGCAACCTCATCCCGGAGTGGAACGACCTCGTCTGGCGTGGGGACTGGCGTGAGGCGATCGAGCGCCTGCACGCGACGAACAACTTCCCGGAGTTCACCGGGACGTTGTGCCCCGCCCCGTGCGAGGCCGCGTGCGTGCTGGCGATCAACAACGACGCCGTCACCATCAAGCAGGTCGAGGTCGAGATCATCGACCGCGCCTGGGACGAGGGATGGGTCTCCCCGCAGCCGGCCGAGACGAAGACCGGCAAGAAGGTCGCCGTCGTCGGGTCCGGACCGGCCGGCCTGGCCACCGCGCAGCAGCTCGCGCGGGTCGGGCACGACGTCGTCGTGTTCGAGCGGGCCGACCGCATCGGCGGGCTGATGCGCTACGGCATCCCCGAGTTCAAGATGGAGAAGAAGCGCCTCGACCGGCGCCTCGAGCAGATGGTCGCCGAGGGCGTCCTGTTCCGGGCCTCGGTCGACGTCGGCACCGACATCACCGTCGAGCAGCTGCGCAGCGACTTCGACGCCGTCGTGCTCTCCGGTGGGGCGACGGCCTGGCGCGACATCCCGGCCGACGGCCGCGACGCCGAGGGCGTCTACCAGGCGATGGAGTTCCTGCCGTGGGCCAACCACGTGCAGCAGGGCGACATCGACGCACCGGAGATCACGGCCGAGGGCAAGGACGTCGTGATCATCGGCGGCGGTGACACCGGCGCCGACTGCCTGGGCACCTCGCACCGTCAGGGTGCCCGGTCGGTGACGCAGCTCGAGATCATGCCGACGCCCCCGGAGCACCGCACCGAGGGCATGCCCTGGCCGACCTACCCGATGGTCTACCGGGTGTCCTCCGCGCACGAGGAGGGTGGCGACCGGATGTTCTCGGTCAACACCACCGAGTTCGTGAAGGACGCCGACGGCAAGCTCGCCGGCATCCGGGTCTGCGAGGTCAAGCGCGGCGACAACGGGTTCGAGCCGGTCTCCGGCACCGAGCAGGAGCTCCCGGCCCAGCTGGTGCTGCTCGCGATGGGCTTCGTCGGCCCGGAGAAGGGCGCCCTGATCGAGGGCCTCGGCGTCGACCTCGACGACCGCGGCAACGTCTCGCGCGACGACGACTACATGTCCAGCGTCGACGGCGTGTTCGTGGCCGGCGACATGGGCCGCGGCCAGTCGCTGATCGTGTGGGCCATCGCCGAGGGCCGTGCCGCGGCCGCCGGCGTGGACGCCTACCTGACCGGCCGGGACGTGCTGCCCCGCCCGATCGCGCCGACGGACCGCCAGCTCGCCTGAGGCACCTGCCGCACCGGGAGCCCGGACGCCGTGTGGCGTCCGGGCTCCCGTGTGTCGGGCCTCCCCCGGGACGTCAGCCCCGGTCGATCCGGAACACCGGCATCCCGGGGGCGATCTCGCGGATCCGCTCGTCGGGCGAGTCCGCGTCGACGTTCTCGAAGAACCGGCCGACCTCCCAGGCCCAGCGGCGCAGGTAGACGCGCAGCAGCGCCGGCTTCGCGTCGTCGGCGAGCTCGGTGGCGGTGAACGTCTCGGTCCGGCGCCCGAGGCGCAGCTCCCCTCCCCCGGCGGCCAGCAGGTTCCGGACCCACTGGACGTGCCCACGCGGGGCGACGAGGTAGCGCTCGCCGTCGACGGTCAGCAGGTTCACCGGGGTCGTGCGCCACTCGCCGCTCGTCCGGCCGCGCACGGCCAGCTCACGGCTGTCGGCGACGCTGACGCCGAGGCGCATCAGGGCGTTGACCAGGCGGTTGCCGATCCGGTCGATGCGGCCGGGGCGGAGCTGGCGGGTCTCGGTCGTGGTCATGAGGTCCTCCTCGTCGGCGAGAGCACCGCTCTCTGTGCAGGACCAGTAGACACCCGGCGCCCGTCGAAAGCAAGAGCACTGCTCTGATTTGTCATCGGCACTCTCCCCCGAGAGGTTCCGGGGTCGGCCCGGCGCCGAGCTCCGGGTGGAACCGGATCCGCGGACGGCGCCCGCGCCCGAGGCTCGTCACATGGGAACCCGACGACGCCGCAGCGCCGGCGCACGCATCCTCCGCGCCCTGGCCGTTCTCGTCGTGGCCGTGGTCCTGGCCGTCGCCGGCCTCGCACTCTGGGGCTGGAACGCCGCCTCGTCCACCAACGTCGGACGGGTGACGTTCGACCGGCCGCTGGCGATCCCGCCGCTCGCCCCGTCCACCGTCGACGCGCAGGGGGTCCGGCGCTTCGACCTGACCATGGCGCCGGGCCGGGCCGAGCTGCTGCCCGGCACCCGCACCGACACCTGGGGCATCGACGGTGCCTACCTCGGCCCGACCCTGCGGGCCGCCCGCGGCGAGAGGGTCGCGATCGACCTGCACAACAGGCTGCCCGAGGCGACGTCGATGCACTGGCACGGGATTGAGCTGCCGGCACGGGCCGACGGCGGCCCGCACTCCCCGATCGCCCCCGGGACGACGTGGTCGCCGTCCTGGACGATCGACCAGCCGGCGTCCACGCTCTGGTACCACCCGCACCCGCACGGGCGCACCGCCGAACACGTCCACCGCGGGCTGGCCGGCATGTTCTGGGTCGACGACGCCGGGTCCGCCGCACTGCCCCTGCCGCACCGTTACGGCGTCGACGACATCCCGGTGATCCTGCAGGACAGGGTGTTCGACGCCGACGGCGCGATGCCGGCGCAGGCCAACTCCTCGGCCGGGATGCTGGGCGACGAGATCCTGGTCAACGGCACCCACGGGCCCGTCCTCGACGTCTGGACGTCGACCGTGCGCCTGCGGGTGGTCAACGCCTCCGCCGCCCGGGTCTACGACCTGGCCCTCGACGACGGCCGCGGATACTCCGTGGTCGGCACCGACAGCGGGCTCCTCGACGCCCCGGTGCCGGCCACCCACTGGCAGGTCGCCCCCGGCGACCGGGCCGAGATCGTGGTGCCGGTGCGGCCGGGCGAGACGGCGCTGCTGCGCAGCCTCCCGCCGGACCTGGACACGAACGCGATCGGGTCACGCCTGGGCGGGGGCGACGACACGTTCGACCTGATGGCGCTGCGGGCCGCGCCGGTGCTCGAGCCGAGCCCGCCGCTACCGACCCGCCTGGCCACGACGCCGGCGATCGAGCCGACCCCGGGTGTGCCGCCCCGCGAGTTCCGCCTCGACGGCAACTCTCAGATCAACGGCCGGGAGATGGACATGAACAGGATCGACGCCGTCGTCCCCACCGGGCGGGTCGAGGTCTGGAACGTGCGCACCGACGCCGCGATCCCGCACAGCTTCCACGTGCACGACGCCGCGTTCCGGGTCCTCGACGTCGGCGGCGCGCCGCCCCCGCCGGAGCTGCGCGGCCGCCAGGACACGATCCACCTGCCGCAGGGCGAGTGGGTCCGGCTCGCCGTCGCGTTCGGGCAGCATCCGGACCCGGACGTCCCGTTCATGATCCACTGCCACATGCTCGACCACGAGGACCGGGGGATGATGGCGCAGTTCGTGCTGGTCCGGCCGGACCAGCACGACCGAGTCGGGGCCGGCGGGCATCCGGGGATGCACGGGTGAGGCGTCAGGTGCCGGCGGGCTCGTAGAGCTCCAGCTCGAAGGCGTCGTCACCGATCCAGACGCGGAGCCCCTCCGCGTCGTCGGTGATGTAGCCGTCCTCCTCCTCACCGAGCTCGCGGATCGAGCCCAGGGCCAGGTGGTTGAACTCGACGACGCCGTCCCCGACGTCGATCGGCCGGTACTCCTTGGCCAGACGGGCCGTCCGGCACTCGGTGGACAGCCAGACCGCGTTGTCCTCGCCGACCCTCACCCGCCACACATCGCTACGCATCAGGAGAGTATGACAGCGATCACTCCCCGGACGGCGTCTCAGATCGAGTCGCTCCGCCCGGAGCGGACCGGGTGCTCAGCGGGTTCTCGCCGTAGCGCTCCAGCACGCGGGCCCGGATGTCCGGGTCCTCGCGTGGCACCGGCTCCAGGAAGATCTCGTCGAGGTCGGAGAACTCCTCGCGCAGCTCGTTCTCCAACCGAACGCACAGCCGCTCGACGTCGGCGGCGCCGAGGGCGTCGTCGAAGTCCAGGCGGGCGCAGAGCAGGACCTGGTCGGTGCCCACCATCATCGTCAGCAGGTCCACCACGCCGCTGATCCCCTCGTGGCCGTCGAGACGCTGCCGGATCGAGCGGACGAGGCGCACGTCGGCCTGACGTCCGATCAGCAGGCCCTTGTTGATCCGCCCGAGGACGTAGGCCACGAACGTCAGCAGCACCCCGATCAGCAGCGACGCGATGCCGTCCCAGATCCCGGAGCCGGTCAGCTGATGCAGCCCCACCCCGGCGAAGGCCAGCAGCAGGCCGATCAGCGCCGCGCTGTCCTCGCAGCAGACGGTGACGACGGTCGGGTCATCGGTCCGGCGCAGCCAGGCGAAGAACCCGAGGTCCTCCGCCGCGGACTCCTTGCGGACCTGGCGCACGGCCTGCAGCCAGGACGTCCCCTCCAGCAGGAAGGACACGCCCAGCACGGCGTAGGCGACCCAGGCCAGCGTCTGCTCGGCCTCCTCGCCGAGCACCGTGCGGATCCCCTCGATGATCGCGAACGCGCCGCCGGAGACGAAGATGCTGACCGCGGCGATCAGCGCCCAGAAGAAGCGTTCCTTGCCGTAGCCGAACGGGTGCTGCCGGTCGGCCCGCTTGCCGGAGCGGCGCAGCGCCGCGAGCAGCAGCCCCTCGGTCGTGGTGTCCGCGGCCGAGTGCGCCGCCTCGGCGAGCATCGCCGCCGATCCGGTGAGCAGGCCCGCCACGAGCTTGAGCACACCGATCGCCGCGTTCGCGCCGAGCGCCAGCAGCACCGTGAACGTGCTCTCTCCACCGCTGCTGTTGTCCGCCATCGGAAGAGACTAGGACCGGCCCCGGAGATCGGCACGTCCTCCGCTCGCCGTGTTGATCATGCCAGCGGTCGTACCGATCGTGACCACCCGGACACCCACCGCGACTGGACGCCCACCCGTCGCCCGTCGTGCACCGCTCACTGTCGAGCTGTATCGGTGCACAACTCGACGGCGTCTCACGCGTTGACCCACTGCCGGCACCTGCGGAACCGGGAGCCCCTGCTGGTGCCGGGCACCATCGGGACATCGGGGTCGTGGACTCGTCCACGGCTCCGATTCCCGGTGGTGTTACCCGCCGCAGCCCACTCTTCTGTTGCGGCGCAGGCTCATCGCGCAGACGAGAACCCGGTCAGCGCGAGGCGAGTGCAGGCGTTCCGGAGCGCTTCCCGTGCGGCACGACGACCGCGCGCCGGCGGTGGACCGCGGCCCGGACACGGGCGCCGACGGCGAAGATCCCCGCCGTGAGAACGGCCATCACCCCGCCGGCCAGGACGCACAACAGCGGGTTCCCGCCGGTCATCGGCCCCAGGGCCAGCCCGATGACGAGCATGTAGACCGCCCACACCGCAGAGCTGAGCACCGACCCCAGCAGGAAGTGGCGCACCGGCAGGCCGAGCCGTCCGGCGGCAGCGGTGCTGACGAGCCGGCCGCCCGGTACGAAACGGGCCCCGACCAGGGCCACCACGGGCCGTCGGAAGATGTTGGCGCGGACCCAGGACGCGATCCCGCTGTCGCCGTCCGCCGCGCGCGGAAGGATCTTGTTCGACGACCGGCCCAGACCGAACACCGCCAGGTCACCCAGCACGGAGCCGACCAGCGCGGCGAAGAAGAGACCGGCCACGGCCCACGTGCTGTGCGCCCCGAAGGCGGCGGCCGCGGCCGACATCAGCAACGTCTCGCTGGGAAGCATCGGCACCGGACCGTCGACGGCGATCATGAGCACCAGTACCGGCAACAGCCATACGCTGTGCAGCACCGTGTGGAAGAACGCGAACAGGTCCACGCGGCCCCTTCCGGTGTCGTCGTCTCCCCGTCAGGCGCCCGGGACACCCCCACACTCGCAGACGGTCACCGCGATGTGACGGGGGCGTTCCCCCGATACTGCCCCGCCGGCCCCCGGATCCCGAACAAGATCGGCCTCGCGACGCCGCACGGTCGGTGAGCGGTCGGCTCGCCCGGACGGGCGTTCCCCGCCCGGCCGGGAGCGGTCTCACCCGTCGCCGAGGGCGGCCCGGACCCGTTCCGCGACCTCCGCGCGCTCGTCCGGGGTCGAGGTGCGCTCCCCCGTCCGCAACCGCACGCCGTCGCCGGCGTAGCGCGGGATGACGTGCAGGTGGGCGTGGAAGACCTCCTGACCGGCGGAGACGCCGTCGGCCAGGAACAGGTTCGTCCCCGTGATCGGTGCGCCCTCCCGGTCCCTGCCGCCGCCGGTGGCGCTGCTCCCGGTCATGCTGCCGCCGCCGATGTCGCTGTTACGGCCGCCGTGCCTGCCGCCGCCGGTGCCGGTGCGACGATGTCCGCGGAGACGGCGCCATCTCCCGGTCGGGCCGGGACGGCGCTCCGGGCCGGGTAGGCGCAGGCCGGTGTCGCGCAGGGCGACCGCGAGACGGCGGGCGAGCACGGTCATTGCCGCGGCGTCGTCGTCGGAGACGTCGGCCAGCCCCGAGCCGTGTGCCCTCGGCACGACGAGCAGGTGTCCCGGCGTGATCGGCGCGATGTCGCAGAACGCGACCACCCGTGCGGTCTCGGCGACGAGATCGGCCGTAGCGGTACCGGCCACGATCCGGCAGAACACGCAGTCGTCCACGCCGCGATCCTGCACCCCCACCCGTCGGACACCGGGAGGCCGGCACCACACCCGGTCCCCCACCACCCGAGCTCGCTCGACGACACGCACTCGGCTCACCACCGCGCACACGACTCGCCGACGCGCGCTCGCTCGCCACCGCGCAGTCGGTCTGCCGACGCGCGCTCGGCTCGCCGCCGCGACCGCGGCCCGGCGCGCATCAACATGTTCGGCGCGCGTGTCGCCGTGTTCGGCGCGCGGCGGCGCGAGTCGACAGGCTCGCGGCGGCGGCAGGCTGGGCGCGCGCCGGCAGGTGCGGCGTGCCGGGCCGGCGCGCCGCATCGAGCGTCACATACCGGCGGTCGCCACGACCGTTTCGTGACGCTCACCGGGTCGAGCCGACGCCGGGGCATGTCGAGCGCCACAACATGGCGATCGAGCCGACCACGACGTGACGCTCGGGTACTCCGCTGGACCGCTGTGTAGGGCCTCCCCGACCATCGAGCGACGCACAGTGGCTGCCGCCGAGCGGCTCCACAGCGACGGCGCGTCCCTCGTGCCCCGCCGGATCCCGTGCGGGCCTTCCCCGACCATCGAGCGACGCACGATGGCTGCCGCCGAGCAGTTCGACGGCGATGGCGCGTCGCTCGGCCGATGGACCGGCCGCGGGGCTGCTCCGAGCGGGTGAATCCCGAGGCCGGGTGGTGGCGGACGACGAGTTCGGGACGAGACACCGGTCGTAGTGGACAACGACCGCGGCACGCCCGCAGCGGTCCGCCAGCCCGCCGGAGGAAGCCATGTCCGTCACCACCACCCGCCCCGCCCGCTCGACCACCGCGACCCGCGCACTGTGGACGGCGCAGATCCTTCTCGGGCTGTTCCTGATCGTCGCCTCGGCCGGGCCGAAGCTGTTCGGCGAGACGAGCGCGGTGGAGATCTTCACCCAGATCGGCATCGGACAGTGGTTCCGCTACCTCGTCGGCGTCCTGGAGCTGCTCGGCGGCGTCGGCCTGCTCATTCGCCGCTCCGCCGGGGCGGCCGCGCTCGGGCTGGTCGGGCTGATGATCGGCGCCGCGTTCACCCAGGCGTTCGTGCTGCACGGCGGACTGCTGGTGCTGACCCCGATCGTCATCGGCGTGATCGTCGGCGTCATCGCCTGGGCACGACGGGGCGAGATCCGCGGTCTGCTCGGCTGAGCGACCACCGTCCGCGTGATCCCGGGCTGCCGCATCACCACGGATGCGGCAGCCTGCACGCGTCCACGGTGATCGACCCAGGAGAGAGCATGAGCGCGACGCAGCTACGGGTGAGCCGGAGCGTCGAGGCACCGGCCCGGCGGATCTTCGACCTGCTGTCCGACCCGTCCCGGCACACCGAGATCGACGGCTCCGGGATGCTGCGCGGGGTGGCCGGCGGCACCGGCCCGATGACCGGTGTGGGCGACGAGTTCTTCATGGACATGCACCAGGACGCGCTCGGTGACTACCGGATGGCGAACAAGATCGTCGCCTTCGAGCGCGACCGGCTGATCGGCTGGCAGCCCCGCATGGACCGGGCCCCCGAGTCCGCTCCGGAGATGGGCGGTCACGGCCCGCGCGGCCAGACCTACACCTACGAGCTGAGCGAGAACGGCGACGGCACCACCACCGTCACGCAGGTCTACGACTGGAGCGCGGTGACCGCCCCGGAGATCGTCGCGCGGATGCCGCGCGTGTCCGAGGCGCAGCTGCTCGACACCCTGGACCGGCTGGCCGCCGCCGTCGGCGGCTGAACGGCCGCGAGGCCCGTCTCCGCAGGTCCGCACGGGGGTGTTCCTGCCCACATGTGACCCGGTCGTAACCCGTTCGCCCCATTTCCGGCGTTTCGGTTTAGCGATCTTCGGGCACCCTCGAGGCAGTAGAAGGCGTGGTCGGACCCCGGGTGCACTGCACGGCCCACACGCCGTCTCCCGTCGTTCCGCAGTCGACTGTGGATGCGACGGGCTCCCGTCCGGCCGGCCTCTGAGAACGCACGACGACGAGACAGGAGGACCCCATGGCGGATCGTCATGTCGTTCCGGCCGAAGGCGGCTGGCACGTGGAGAAGGAGAAGGCCCAGCGCGCGAGCGCGAAGGTCGCGACCCAGGCCGAGGCCGTGACGCGGGCGGTCGAGATCATCGCCAACGACGGCGGCGGCAACCTGGTCGTGCACGGCGCCGACGGCAACGTCCGCGAGACCCGCGCCATCGCGGCCGACGCCGACAACACCACCGAGACCGCCGTGCGGGCGACCGCGAGCGCCACCGCGAACGGGGCCGCAGAGAAGACCGGCGCCGCCGCGGACAAGACCGCGAAGACCGCCGACGCCGTCGCGAAGGACACCGCCACGACCGGCAAGAAGGTCGCGAGCGAGACCCGCACCGGCGCGAAGTCCGCCGCCGCGACCGCCGAGGCCGGCGCGGACAAGGTCGCCGCCGAGGCCAAGAAGGCCCGTAACGGCTCCAAGGACACCGTGGAGGCGGGCAAGGCCGCCGCGGACGCCGCGCGCCGTACCGGCGACCAGCTCGCCGGCCAGGCCGCGCGCACCGGTCGTCAGGTCGCCGGCGAGGCCGCCGCCTCCGGGCGCCGCTCCGCCGAGACCGTCGCCCAGACCGCCCGCGAGGGTGCCGAGCAGGCGGTCTCCGCTGCGGACCGCGCGAACGCGGTCTCCTCGAACGTCGAGAACGAGCTGGACTCCACCGGGGTCCGGATCGCCGAGCGCGTGCACCTGAGCAGCGAGCGCGCCGCCGAGCAGGTCGACGAGGCCGTCGAGCGCCTGACCCGCGCGGTCCGTCCGCTGAACCCGATCCGCGTCGCGGGCCGGGTCGTGGCCGGCACCGTCGCGACCGCGTTCGGCGTCTCCGGCGCCGTCGTCTCGCGCACCGGGAAGCTGCTGCAGGTCGGCACCCGCAAGGCCGCCGGCAAGCGCTGATCCACCCACGTCACGGGCCCGTCCGGCATCTGCCGGGCGGGCCCGAGGCGTGTGCGGGGCGTGCGGGGCCGTGGGCGTCCGGCTCAGCCGGGCAGGCGCAGGAGGTAGTCGCCCGCGTCGTCGTTCCACTCCATCGACAGCAGATCGCGGGCGCGGGCGGCCTTGGCGAAGGACAGGAAGCTGCCGAAGCCGAAGCGCTTCTCGTCGAAGTCCGGCATCCGCTTGCGGAGCTGGTTCTTCAGCCGGCTCAGCTGCGGTGAGGCACCGGACGCGGCGAGCTCGCGGACGACGTCGACCAGCAGCGCGAACGCGTCCGCGTCGGCCGGGGAGTCCTCCGGGAACCCGACCTCCGGGTCGCCCTGCGCGGAGCCGGAGGTCAGGATCAGCACGCCCTGGTTGTCCAGGTGGCGCAGCAGCTCGCCGAATCCCCGGAAGCCGTGGTCGGACTCGTCGAACGTGGGGTCCTTGCGCAGGATCGCCCGCTTGAGCCGGGACGCCAGCACCGGTCCGTCGGAGTGCCGCAGCAGGCCGGTCAGCGTACTGCCGACGAGTGCGGCGACGTCGCGCTCCTCGCTGTTCGCGACGACCGGCTCGTCCACCGGGTCCTCGACCGGCGCCGGGGCGGCGACCGGCTCCGGCGTCGCGGGCGGGGCCCCCTGGCCGGAGGGTACGGCGGGCGTCGTGGTCGCGGGTGCGGGCTTCGCGGCACCGCGGCGTCGGTTGCGCGGGCGCGGCTCGATCGTCGGCTCCACACCGGGCAGGCGGTCGTAGAACAGGAACTCGTCGCACGCCGGGGGCAGCAGCGCCGACGTCGAGTCCTGCACCCCGATCCCGATCACGCGCTTGTCCAGCTCACGCAGCTTGTGCATGAGCGGGGTGAAGTCGGAGTCGCCGGTACCGATCGCGAACGTGGTGACGAACCCGCGCTCGTAGGCCAGCTCGATCGCGTCGACGGCCAGCTTGATGTCGGCGGCGTTCTTGCGCGACCCGCCGATCCGCTGCGGGATCTCGATCAGCTCCACCTGGGCCCGGGCCATCAGGCGGCGGTCCTCGTCGAAGGCGGACCAGTCGGCGTAGGCGCGGCGGACCACGACCCGGCCCCGCTCGGCCAGCGCGTCGGCCAGCGGCCCGAAGTCGAACGGGGCCACGCCCAGCCCGTCCCGGGCCCCGATGGCCAGGTTCTCGTAGTCGAGCAACAGTGCGATGCGTTCGTCCTCGTTGGCCACGGTGTGGACTCCCTGTTCGCCGGTTGCGTCCGGGGTCGAACCTATCCCCCGCCCGCCGACGGCCCGTACCTGGGACGATGCCGACATGCGCGCCCACGACATCGAGGCCGTCACCGACGAGATGGTCCGGACCCTGCGCGGCCACGCCGACCTCGACTGGTCCGCCCCGGCCGGTGATCTCACCTGGTCCTGCCGCGACACCGCGATCCACGTCGCCGACGACCTGATCGTCTACTCCGCCCAGCTCGCCGCCGAGGCCGAGACCGACTACCTCTCCTTCGGCGTCTCCGTCCCCGACGACGCCGGGCCGGAGGAGGTGCTGCGCGTCGTCGACGCCGGTGGGGCACTGCTGGCCAGCACCGTGCGCACGGCGCACCCGGGCGCCCGCGGCTGGCACCCGGACGGCGTCGCCGACCCGGGCGGGTTCGCCGCGATGGGCGTGGTTGAGGTCCTGCTGCACACCCACGACATCGCCCGCGGGCTCGGGATCGGGTTCTCCCTGCCCGAGGACACCTGCCGCACCGTCCTGACGAGGCTGTTCCCGGACGTGCCGGCCGACCCCGAGGACGCCGCGGCGACGCTGCTGTGGGCGACCGGGCGCGGTCCCCTCGACGGGCACGGGCCGGTCGGTGCGTGGCGGTGGGACTCCTCGGTCCGGAGCTGACTTCACGGAAGTTCCGGCCGTCACGCTTCGCGACGACGGCGCGCGGGTAGTCCGCTTCCATGGCACCCGCGTTGAACGTCGAACTCGCCGCCGAGCCGCGCTCGGCGGCCCGTTCCCGACGGGCGACGACGGAGTGGCTCGCCTCGGTGTGCGGGTACGCGAGCTCCTGCGACATCGGGCAGGACATCGTCCTCGCGGTGAACGAGGCCGTCAGCAACGGTATCGAGCACGCCTACGCCGACGAAGACGGCGTGGTCACCGTGTGTGGCCGGATCGAGCACACGGCCCCGGAGCGGCGGCCCGACGGCGCCGGACCCTGCGGAGCCTTCGAGGTCTGCATCGAGGTCAGCGACAACGGCCGCTGGCGGCCCCCCGCCGCCGACCCCGGCCACCGGGGACGCGGCCTGATGATGGCCGAGGCGGCCGTCGACCACCTCGCGCTCGACAAGGGTGAGAGCGGCACCGTCGTCACGCTGCGCCGCCGGCTCGGATGCCCGGTGAGCGCGTCATGACGACCGACCCCCTGACGACCGACCCGCTGACGACCGTCACCGACGCCGACCTCGTCGCGGCCGTCGTCGCCGGCTGCCCGGCGGTGGCCGCGCTGCACGGGGGCCGCTGGGGCGAGGTCGCCACGTACCTGCCCGGCCGCCAGGTCACCGGGGTCCGGGTTCGCCCGGACCTGGTCGAGGTGCACGTCGTGGGCCGCTACCCGGTACCGGTGCCCGACATCGCACGCCAGATCCGCACCGCGCTGCAGACATCGCCGGTCACCGCCGTCGCGGGGACCCCGGTCGAGGTCGTCGTCGAGGACTACGCCGAGCCGCGCGTCTGAACGTCGGAACGGCCCGGCCCCGGCGTCGCCGGAACCGGGCCGCCCCGGAGGAGATGATCAGCCCAGCCGGTTGGCGGGGGCGTAGATCGACTTGTACTCGAGGTAGTTGTTGATGCCCTCGGGTCCGAGCTCGCGGCCGATGCCGCTGTCCTTCATGCCGCCGAACGGCGCGCCGAGGTCGATGTCGTAACGGTTGACGCCGATCGTGCCGGTCCGCACGCGGCGGGCGACGCCCAGCGCACGCTCCTCGTCGGCGGAGTACACCGAGCCGCCGAGGCCGTAGTTGCTGTCGTTGGCGATCCGCACGGCGTCGTCGTCGGAGTCGAACGGGATCACCGCGAACACCGGGCCGAAGACCTCCTCGCGGGCGAGCTGGTCGTTGTTGTCGACGTCGGCGAAGACGGTCGGCTCGACGAACCAGCCGCGGTCCTGGTCGGAGGGACGGCCGCCGCCGGTGACCAGGCGGGCCGAGGAGTTGCGGCCGACGTCGATGTAGCCCATGACCCGCTCGAGGTGGGTCTGCGACGCCATCGGGCCGAGGGTGGTCGACGAGTCCAGCGGGTTGCCGACGACCTGCCTGCGGGAGAACTCCGCGACGGCCTCGACGACCTCGTCGTAGCGGGCACGCGAGGCGAGGATGCGGGAGGCGGTGGTGCAGGTCTGGGCGTTGTTCATGAACGACGAGGTGGGCATCGCCGCGAGGAACGTGTCCAGGTCGGCGTCGTCGAGGACGATCGAGGCCGACTTGCCGCCCAGCTCCAGGGTGCAGCGGCGGATCAGGCGGCCGCACTCGGCGCCGATGATCCGGCCGGCGGCGGTGGAGCCGGTGAAGGCGACCTTGTCGACGCCCGGGTGCGAGACCAGCGACGCCCCCGCCTCACGGCCGGCGAGCACGATGTTTAGCACGCCCGGCGGCAGGCCCGCCTCCTGGGCGGCGTCGGCGAAGACGTAGGTGTCCAGCGCCGTCTCCGGGGACGGCTTGAGCACCATGGTGCAGCCGGCCGCCAGTGCCGGGGCCAGCTTGAACATGGCCAGCGCCTGCGGGTAGTTCCACGGCGTGATGGCCCCGACGACGCCGACCGGCTCGCGCCGGACGATCGTCGCGCCCTGCGCGCTCGGGCGCACGGTCTCGAGCTCGGTGTTCGAGATGACGTCGGCGTACATGCGCAACAGGCCCGCCGGCGCGGCGCCGTTGAACGCCGAGGACAGCGTGATCGGCATGCCGTTCTCCTGGCTCACCAGCTTGCTGGTGGCCTCGGAACGGGACTCGAGGGCCTCGGCGAAACGGAGCATGACCTCGGCGCGCTCGGCCGGGGTCGTACGGCTCCACGGGCCGTGGTCCAGCGCGTTGCGGGCGGCGCCCACGGCGGCGTCGATGTCGGCGTCGGTGCCCAGCGCCGCGGTGCCCAGCGACTCGCCGGTGGCGGCCTCCAGGGCGTTGTGGGTCTCGGTGCCCCGCGGCTCGACCCATTCACCGTTGATGAAGAAGCGGGTGCGGTCCAGTTCTGTGCGTGCGTCGGCGGTGACGGTCACGGTGCCTCCCGGCTGTGGGATGTCTTCACGTCGGCCCGATCGGCACCGTGGACGGAGCCGGCCGGGGCAACTTAGGCTAGCCTGTGCAAACCTATTACAGCGGACTTGCGGCCGACAAGCGTTTCGTCGACCGTTGCCATCACATCCGAAACTGCGGAAACAATCAACGATCAACGCCGCATCTACTGATATTCGACCGGATTCGTTCGCCGAGAAGCGTGGCCGGCCCGGACCGCCCAGTGGTACTCGAGCGTCGGCAGTGGCGGCATCAGCGCCTCGACCCGCATCCAGCGAGGGGACCCGTCGCCGTCGATCGGGATCTCGATCTGAGACCGCATCCGAGCCCCGGAGCCCTATCGTGCACGCAGCGCACCGATCGCAGGGAGGCCAGGGTGGCGGACGACCGACGCTCCACCGACGTCGGGGACCTCCCCGTCGTCGCCCGCTGGGGCACCGAACACCCGTCGGCCCCGCTGGTGGCGGTGTTGCACGGCAACGGGACCAGCGAGCACTCGGTGATCGAGATGTCGCCCTGGTTGCCGCACGGCCCCGTCGGCTACGGCGCGGTGCGGGCGCCGATCGAGCTCGGCGCCGGGTACCGCTGGTACCTCGACGCCGACGACGGCACTCCGGACCCGGAGAGCCTGCGCACCACCTGCGACTGGTTCCTGCGCTGGCTCGACGACGAGGGCGACCCCGCGCGCCCGGTGCTCCTGGTCGGGTTCCGCGAGGGCGTGACCGTCGTCGGTGCCCTGATGCTCGCCGCGCCGGAGCGGTTCGCCGGCGTCGCCCTGCTCTACGGCGCGCTCCCGTTCGAAGCGGGGCCGCCGATGGTGCGCGGCGGCCTGCGCGGGATGCCGGTGTTCCTCGGCCAGAGCTCGTCGGACACCCGCACCCCGGCGCACCTGCTGGCCCGGACCCGCGAGTGGCTGGCGGTCGAGAGCGGAGCACCGGTGCTGGCCGAGCAGGCGGAAGGGGCGCAGCTGGCGGGTGAGGTGGTCGGGCAGCTCGGCGCGTGGCTCGAAGACCGCCTGGACTTCCTGCGCACCCACGGCGAGAACCCGCTGCCCGACGGCGACGAGCCGGACTGGCCGGCGGTGCCCGGCGGACGGCTCCCGGACCGTGCCGGCGGGGCGCCGCGGGTGAGCGAGGGGACCCCGCAGCACCAGGTCACCGACGTCGCACCCGCCACCCTGCAGGAGACGCTGCGGACCCGGCTCGGCACGTTGCCGGGCGTGTCGGCGACGCCCGGCGCCGGGGGCACCGTCGTGCTGCGGCTCGACCGCGCCGTCGCGACGGGCCCGGACGCGGCGTTCGTGGACCCCGCCGGGGGCGGGTTCGCCCACCTGCACCCCGCGGCCCACGGCAGCCTGCACCTCGCGCTGCCCGACGAGCTGGCCTACGACGCCCTGGCCAAGGGCTGGGCCGTCGCGCACCCGCTGGCCGGGATCCGGGTGGGCTCCGGGGCGGTGCTCGTCCCCGGACCGCGTGACGACGCCGAGTCCGAGATCGTCGCCGGGATCGCCGCCGCCGCACACCGGTACGCCACAACGGCCACGGAACCACGACCTGAGACGGACCCGTCTCGCCCCGGGTCACCCCATCCGTCCACCGCCAGGAGCACAGAATGATCTTCGTCTCGATCAGGGCCGACATCCGTCCGGAGAAGCGGGAGGACTGGCTCGCCGGTGTCGTCCGCTACTCGAACGAGGTGCGGAGCGAGCCCGGCAACCTCACGTTCAGCTGCTACGAGAGCGTGGAACGGGCCAACGAGTTCGCGATCCTCGCCTCCTACGCCGACGACGACGCCGGCGCGGCGCACGTCGCGTCGGAGCACGCGCAGTGGTTCTTCGGCTGGCTGCCGTCGGTCGTCGTGGAGGTCCCGAAGATCGTCTACCAGGAGCTCCCGGGCGACGGCTGGTCGCCGATGGGCGAGGTGAAGATGGACTGACGGCGTCCTCCGCCGCCCGCGCGGCCGTTCTCAGCCGCCCGGGCGCGGGAAGACGCGTCCGGCCAGCTCGAGCGGTATCTCCGCCGCGCCCGGTCCGCCGTCGCGTACCCATTCACCGATCCCGCGGACGGTGACCTCGTCCAGGACCGCCCGGACCCAGACCGGACGCGCGCCCCGGCGGCGCGCGTCCGGCGACGGGGTCACGATCACGACGTTCGACTCGGCGCAGGGACCGAGGCAGTCGGTCGTCCGGACCAGGCCGCGGTCGCCGACCTCGTCGACCAGACGGTCGAGCAGCCGGTCGTGGTCGACGCCGGGGTGCTTGCGCGCCGTCCCGCAGCAACAGCCCCGGCAGGCCGTCACGCGCGGGACCGCCCCACCGGCCGCCCCGCCCGTCACCTGCACGCCTGTTCATGTGTGATGCACATCGTCGACCAGGCTAGACGCAGGACGGCTCCGGCAGCACCACGGCCGGTCGCGTCGAGGCGCAGGTCACGTGCTCGCGCGGTCGGCCACGACGACCCGAGGGTTCCCGACCTGCGGAGCTTGATCATTGTGCCGAAAGTGTGTTCATCTGAGCGGGTCGGCAGATGTCGTGGTGAGGAGGAGCGGTGCGGGACTGGCTCGAGGCCGGGCGGGAACGGTTCACCGGCGAGCTCCGGTCGGCCACCGCGTCGATGGTCTTCGTGGTGACCCAGGGCGTGCGCCACGCGGGACGGTCCACCGGCTACGCCAACACCGTCCTGTGCGTCCGCGTCGGTTCCGGTACCGGGACGGCGGCGGTCGCACCGGGCACGCTCACCGGCGCCGAGACGCCCCGGCTGGTCGAGGAGATCGTCGGGACGTCGGTCGCCGACCTGCTGGAGCACCCGGACCCCGCCGTGCGGCTCGCAGCGCTGGACGCGTTCCTGCTCGACCGCGCACCGCACGGCACGGACCCGGCCGCCCGCGCGGTCGTCCTGCCCCCCGGCGACACGGTGACCCGGTCGCGGTGCCGCGCCCGCACGGTGGCCGGGCTCGTCGACGCCGCGCCGAGCTCCCGCGTCGCGGTGATCGGGGTGGTGAACTCGCTGCTGGAGGCCCTGCGGGCACGGGGCCTGCAGCCGGTGCCCTGCGACCTCGCCGGCGGGGAGACCGAGTGGGGCGAGCCGGTCCTGACCGACACGGCCCGCGCCGTCGACTCCGCGGATGCGGTCCTGGCCACCGGGATGGTGCTGGCCAACGGCACCTGGCCGGAGCTGCGCGACCGGTGCCGGGCGCGCGGGATCGCCCCGTCGGTGTTCGCCCAGACCGGCAGCGCGGTGTTCGCCCACCTGCTGCGCGACGAGCTCGCCGCGCTGTCCGCGGAGCCGTTCCCGTACTTCTGGCTCACCGGCGACGCGGGAACGATCTGGACCTACGGCCCGGGCCGAGCCGGCGCGACGGAGCGGGTGAGCGCATGACCGTGCTCGCCACCGACCCGGACGCCGGGGACGAGGCACGCGACGGCCGCGTCTGCGCCTCGCCGCGCGACCTCGTCGGCGCCACCCCGCTGCTGCGCGTGACGGGTCCGCTCGCCGGCGCCCACCCCGGCTTCTGGGCGAAGCTGGAGGGCCTCGGCCCGGCCGGGATGAAGGCCCGGGCCGCGCTGTCCGTGCTGGATGCCGCCCGCCGCCGCGGCGACCTCGCTCCGGGCGCTCCGGTGGTGGAGTCCACCAGCGGCTCGCTCGGGCTCGGCCTGGCGCTGGCGTGCACCGCACTCAGGCACCCGCTCGTCGTCGTCGCCGACCGCGAGCTCGACGGGCCCACCCGCACGCTGCTGCGCGCCCGCGGCGTGCGGCTGGAGATCGTCGAGACCCCGCACCCTACCGGCGGGTGGCAGCAGGCCCGCCTGGACCGGGTCGCCCGGGTGCTCGCGACCGAGCCGGGCGCCTACTGGCCCGACCAGTACTCCAACCCGGACAACCCCGCCGGCTACGCCCCGATGGTCGCCGAGCTGGCCGGGCAGTGCGCCTCCGGCCCCGGCACGCCGCGGGTGCTGGTCTGCAGCGTCGGTACCGGCGGGCACTCCGCGGGGCTCGCCGCCGGGCTGCGACGGCGCTGGCCGGACCTGCGCGTCGTCGGCGTGGACGCGCCGAACTCCTCGGTGTTCGGGCCCGACCCCGGCCCCCGGGTGATGCGCGGGCTCGGCTCGAGCATCCATCCCGACAACGTCGACTACGCCGTGTTCGACGAGGTGCACTGGGTCGGCCCGGCCGAGGCGGCGCAGGCCTGCCGCGCCCTGGCCCGGCACACGTTCGTCACCGGCGGGTGGAGCACCGGCGCGGTCGCCCTGGTCTCGGCCCACGTCGCCCGCACCCGCGGCGACGACCGCGTCCTGACCGTCTTCCCGGACGGACCGGAGCGCTACGCGTCCACGATCTTCGACGACGCGTTCTGCGACCGGCACGGGCTGTTCGCCGCACCCGCGACGGCCCCGGTGGACGTCGCGTCGCCACCCCGTCGGGTGCCGGCCGGCTGGACCCGGTGCCGCAGCGTCGCCGACCCCTGCCGGGCGCGTCACGCCGGCACCCGTCACGCCGGCACTCGTCACGACAGCGCCCGTCACGACAGCGCCCGTCACGACCCCGCACGGACCGGACCCTGCCGGGTCTGCGGGAAGGAGGCCGCCTGATGCTGCGCTCGTTCGGCATGCTCTCGGCACCGAGCCGGCTGCTGGTCGTCAACCAGTTCGGCATCAACCTGGGCTTCTACCTGGTGCTGCCGTTCCTGGCCACTTACATGGGGAGCCTCGGCTACGCGGCCGCGACGATTGGGCTGGTGCTGGCACTGCGCAACCTGAGCCAGCAGGGCCTGTTCCTGGTCGGCGGCTCGGCCGCGGACCGGATCGGCTGCCGCCCGATGATCATTCTCGGGTGCGCGCTGCGGATCGCCGCGTTCGGGCTGTTCACCCTCGTCGACTCGCTGACCGGCCTGATCGTCGCGGCCGTGCTGACCGGTCTGGCCGGGGCGTTCTTCAACCCCGCCGTGCGGGCCTACCTGATGCACGAGGCCGGGGACCGTCGCGCCGAGGTGTTCTCGGTGTTCAACGTGTTCGCCCACGCCGGCGCGCTGGTCGGGCCGTTGCTCGGTGCGGCGCTGCTGGCCGTGGACTTCCGGCTCGTCGCCGGCGTCGCCTGCATCGTGTTCACGCTGCTGACCGTGGCCCAGCTGTTCGTGCTGCCCGCGCGGGCGATCGAGCCGCAGGACCGCGGAGTGCTGGGCAGCTGGGGTGAGGTCGTCACGAACCGGCGGTTCCTGGTGTTCGCCCTCGGCGGTGCCGGGTACTTCGCGCTCTACAACCAGCTCTACCTGGTGCTGCCGGTCGAGGCGCAGCGGGTGTCCGGCGTCGCGGGCGCGGTGAGCGCGGTGTTCGTGGTGTCGACCGTCGTCGGCATCGTCGGCCAGGTCCGGATCACCGCCTGGTGCCGGGCACGCTGGAGTGCCGGGCGGTCGATGGCGGTCGGCCTGGTCGTGATGGGTGCGGGCTTCGTCCCGCTCGGCATCGCCGCCCCGTTCCTGGCCACCGCCCCGCCCGGGCAGTGGACCGTGTCCGGGGTGCTGGCCGCGGTACCGGTGCTGTTCGGGACGGTCGTGTTCACCGTGGGGATGGCGATGACCAACCCGTTCTCGATGGCGCTGCTGCCGGTCGTGGGCAGCGAGTCGCTGGCCGGCACCTACTACGGCTTCTACTACCTGGTCTCGGCCGCCGTCGTGGCCCTGACCAACACCGGGATCGGTGAGCTGCTCGACCACGGCACCGACAGCACCCGTTGGCTCCCGTTCGCCGTGCTGCTGGCCGTCGGTGCGGCCGGCGGCGCCGTGATCGCCGTGATGCAACGGCGGGGGCTGCTCGAACCCCGCACATCCACCAGCGCCTGACGACCCCGAGGAGGGCACCCCGATGCGACCCACCGGCAGGCCGGGACCCGCACTGTCCCGCCGCACCGTCCTGGGCGGTGTGCTCGCCGCCGCGGCCGCGGTACCCCTCGCGGCCTGTTCCGGCGGCGCCGGCGGGGGCGGCGGCGAACGGCTGCGGGTGGCCTTTGCCGGCGGCGGGTCGACGGAGAACCTGGACCCGCACCTGGTGCCCCAGTTCGTCGACCAGGCGCGGGCCAAGGCGTGCTTCGACACGCTCACCGGCTGGTCGCAGGAGATGACCGCAACGCCGCGGCTGGCCGAGTCCTACGAGCCCGACGCCACCGGCACCCGCTGGCGGATCCGGCTGCGCGACACACGCTTCCACGACGGACGTCCGCTCACCGGCGCGGACGTGCTCCACACGTTCCGCCGGATCGTCGACCCGGCCACCACCGCGACCGCCGCGTCACTGTTCAAGGGCGTCGACTTCGCCGCGAGCCGGACGGTGTCGGACCGGGAGCTGGAGATCGTGCTCTCGGCGCCGAACTTCCTGTTCCCGCTGTCCTGGGGCGCTCCCGGCACCGAGATCGTGCCGCAGGGCACCACGGAGTTCTCCCGGCCGGTGGGCACCGGGCCGTTCCGCTTCGTCTCCTTCACCCCCGGCGGCCCGGCGCTCTACGCCGCCCACGACGGGTACTTCGACGGCGCTCCGGCGAGCCGCGAGCTGGAGTTCCTGCCGATCGACGAGGAGAACGCCCGCCTGGGCGCGCTGCTGTCCGGCCAGGTCGCCTACGCCCACGACCTGCGCCCGGCCAGCGCCCGCCAGCTCGAGGGCAACTCCGCCGCGCGGGTGCTGTCCGCGCCGGAGTCGACCAGCCAGTTCCTGAACCTGCGGGTCGACCGGCCGCCGTTCTCCGACCCCCGCCTGCGGGAGGCCGTCCGCCTGGGGATCGACCGGGAGGCGCTGGTCCGGGTCGTGCTGCTCGGGTCGGGCCAGGTCGGCGACGACCTGTTCGGCCCGGGCCTGCAGTACTACCCCGCCGACGTCCCCCGGGTCGCCCGTGACGTCGACCGCGCCCGCGCCCTCGTCGCGCAGGCGGGTGCCACCGGCACCCGGGTCGAGCTGCAGACCAGCAGCACCGACCCGAACTTCTCCCCCGCGGCCACGCTCATCGCCGCGCAGCTCGGCGAGATCGGGCTGGCGGCGGCACCGCGGGTGCTGGACTCGAAGACCTACTTCTCCGAGATCCGGCGCAGCGGCGTCGCCGCGTTCAGCCGCACCGGCACGCTGCCGATCCCGGACTACATCGGGCGCCGCCGGCTGACCACGTCGACGAGCAACGACTACACCGGCTACCGGAACCCGGAGGTGGACCGCCTCTACGCCGCGGCGACCGCCGCCCGGGACGAGCAGGCCCGCACCGCCGCGCTCGTCCGGGCCCAGCAGCTGGTCCGCGCCGACTCCGGCAACCTCGTCTGGGGCACGAGCAACTGGAACGTCGGCATCGCCGCGGAGCTCTCCGGCGTCGAGAACGCCCGTCCGAACAGCCATGCCTGGGCGCGGTTCGACAAGGCACGCCTCGGGTGACCGGCCTCCCGGTCATTGCGACCGCCGCGCCGGACCGTCGCCCCGGGTCCGCCCGTCTCCTCGCCCGCCGGGTGGCGGTGGCCCTGGCCCAGTTCGCCGCCGTCTCGGTGATCGTGTTCGCGCTGACGACGCTGCTGCCCGGCGACACCGCCGACGTCGTGCTCGGACCGGATGCGACCGACGACCAGGTCACCGTGCTGCGGACCGAGCTGGGCCTGGACCGCCCGGCGACCGAGCGGTTCCTCGACTGGGCCGGCGGGCTCCTGACCGGCGACCTGGGACGGTCGCTGGTCACCGGGCAGCCGGTCGCCGGGGAGCTGGCCGCACGACTGGGCGGCACCGTGCTGCTGGGCGGGCTCGCGCTCGCCCTGCTGGTCCCGGCGGCCGTGGCGCTCGGCGTGATCGCCGGACGGCGGCCCGGTTCGGGCACCGACCGCGCGCTGACCGGGACCGTCTCCGCGCTGCAGGCCGTGCCGGAGTTCGCGCTCGGCCTGGTGCTGGTCGCGCTGTTCTCGTTGCAGCTGGGCTGGCTGCCGGCCACGGCGGGCGGCGGGAGCCTGCTGAGCCCGGGCGTCCTGGTGCTGCCGGTGCTCGTCCTGGCCGCGAACCAGCTCGGGCGCCTCGCCCGCCAGATCCGCCTCGGCGTCGTCGAGACCGACCGAGCCCCGCACGTGACGCACCTGCGCCGCCTCGGCCTGCCCGAGCGGGTGGTGCTGCTGCGCCACGTCCTGCCCGGCGGCGCGCTGCCGTCACTGCAGCAGCTGGCCCGGATCGTCGACGGACTGCTCGGCGGGGTGGTCGTGGTGGAGGCCCTGTTCGCGCTGCCCGGGGTCGGGGCGGGCTTCGTCGACGCCGTCCAGGCCCGCGACCTGCCGCTGGTGCAGGGCTACGCACTGCTCTTCGCCGCGACGACGATCCTGGTGAACCTCGTCCTCGACGTCGTCTCGGCCCGCCTGGTCCCGGTGCGGGAGGACGCCCCGTGACCACGGCTGTCGCTCCGTCCCGCGCGTCCACCGTCGTCCTGGTGGTCGCCGTGGTGCTGACCGGTGTGCCGCTGCTCGCGGCGCTGGCCGGGCCGGCGCTGGTCGCCGTGCTCGGCATCGCCGCCCCGCCGGGCGCCTCCGCGCTGCTGCCCCCCGGCGACGGCGGCATGCTCGGCACCGACGCGCTGGGCCGCGACGTGCTCGCGCTCGCGCTGACCGGAGGCACCTCCGTCGTGCTGCTCACCGCCGGCGCGCTCGCCGTCGCCTACGCCGTGGGGACGCCGCTGGGGCTCGCGCTCGCCGCGACCACCCGCCGTCGCGCGGCCGCGGCCGTGCTGCGGGTGCTCGACGTGCTGCTGGTGCTGCCGTCACTGCTGATCCTGCTCGTGCTCGCGGCCACCGACCGTCGCGGCGTGGTGTGGCTGCTGCTCGCGGCCGCGGTCGTGCAGCTGCCGGCCGTCGTACGGCTGGTGCGCAGCGCGGCGTCCGCGCCGGCCCGCCGGGTCGCGCTGGAGACGATGACGATGAACGGCGAGCCGTGGTGGCGGGTCCACCTGCTGGAGACGGCCCGGTTCGTCACCGGACCGGTGCTGGTCGACGCCGGGACCCGGTTCGTGCTGGTCCTGACGCTCCTGGCGGGGGCGAACTTCCTCGGCATCGGGCTCGGGCCGGACTCCTCGGACTGGGCGGTGGTGATCGAGCAGAACACGTCGTCGCTGTTCCTCGCCCCGGCGACGCTGCTGGTCCCGGCGGGGCTGCTCGTCTCGCTCGCGGCCGGGGTCAACCTGCTCGTGGACCAGCTCTGCGACCGTACGGGGGCGACGGCGTGAGCGTCCTGGAGATCGACGGCCTGACCGCCCGGGCCGGGGACGCCGTCCTGCTCGACGGGATCGACGTGACGCTCGGCCCCGGCCGGGTGCTGGCCGTGCTCGGCCCGTCCGGGGCCGGGAAGAGCACGCTCGGCCTGGCCGTCCTCGGTGAGGCCGCACCCGGCGTCGTGCTGACCGGACGGGTGCGGGTCGCCGGCGCCGACCTCCTCGGTGCCGGGCGACGCCGGCGGGCCGGCCGGGTGGGGCACCTGCCGCAGCACCCCGGGACGGTGCTGGACCCGGTCCGGCGCGTCGGGCGGGTCCTCGACGAGCTCGCCGCGCTCGTCCATCCCGGCGACCGGGCCGCACGCGCCGCCGCGGTGGCGACCGCGCTGACCCGGGCCGGGCTCGCACCCGGTCTGGGGCAGCGGTTCCCGCACCAGCTCTCCGGCGGCCAGCAGCAGCGGATGGCCCTGGCGCAGACCCTGGTCACCGCACCCGACGTGATCGTCCTCGACGAACCGACCACCGGGCTGGACCCGGGGACCACCGACGAGGTCCTCGGCCACCTCGCGGACCTGGCCCGTGCCGGGACCGCGCTCGTCCTGCTCACCCACGACCGGTCGGTCGCCCGGCGTCTCGCCGACCGGGCCGTGGCGCTGGCGGACGGCCGGGTCGTGCGCCACGGCTCCGTCGAGGACGTCCTGGGCCCCGACCACCCCGAGCGCCCGTCGGCCGCGGCCGGGCCCGCCTCCGGTGACGGGCTCGAGGCGCTCGGCCTGCGGGTCGTCGCCCCCGGCGGCGCCGTCCTGCTCGACGGGGTGGACCTGCGCGCCGGGCCCGGGACCTGCGTCGCCGTCGCCGGGCCGTCCGGTGCGGGGAAGACGACGCTCGCGCGCGCCGTGGCCGGGCTCGTCACCCCGGTCACC
Organism: Pseudonocardia sediminis; assembly: GCF_004217185.1. NCBI lineage: Bacteria > Bacillati > Actinomycetota > Actinomycetes > Pseudonocardiales > Pseudonocardiaceae > Pseudonocardia > Pseudonocardia sediminis. Next base: position 4,932,274 of record NZ_SHKL01000001.1, read on the forward strand.
GGCACCGTCGCCGTCGACGGCGCACGGCTGCCCGCGGCGCTCGCCGGCCGGGACCGCGCGCAGCGACGGGCCGTGCAGTACGTGCACCAGGACGCGCGTCCGGCGTTCCTGGAGCACCGGGCGGTCGACGAGCAGGTGGCCCGGCCCGCGGTCCTGCTGCGCGGGCTCTCCCCCGCCGACGCCCGCGCCGAGGCCCGGGCGGTGCTGGAGCGCCTCGGCGTCACCGCGGCGGTCGCGGCACGCCGGCCGGGCACGCTGTCCGGCGGTCAGCTGCAGCGTGCGGGGGTCGCCCGGGCGCTGCTGGCCCGGCCCGGCGTGCTGGTCTGCGACGAGCCGACGTCGGCGCTGGACACGCGCCACCGGGACACGCTGCTCACCGAGCTGGACCGGCACCGCCGCGAGCACGGGACCGTCGTCGTCCTCGTCAGCCACGACCTCGACGTCCTGCGCGCCGCCGACCGCGTCGTGCACCTGCACGACGGCCGCGCGGTCGCGCCTCAGGCCCGGGTGGACTCGTCGAGCGGCGGGCGCCCGGCGGGCTGGAACAGGTAGAGCAGGGCGCGGCGGTCCCGATCGGAACGGTTGGCCCGCGAGCTGTGCAGCATCAGCGTCGGGAACACCACGACCGAGCCCGCCGGTGCGGTCACCGTCACCGGGTCCGCGTCGTGGGCGCGCGGGGGCTCGTCGTCCGGGCGCGGCCCGTCGCGGTGGCTGCCGGGCACCAGCGACAGCGCGCCGTTGCCCGCGTCGGCGTCGTCGAGGAACACCATCGCGGTCACCACCTCCGACGCGGCGCGGCCGCCGAGGAACCGGGACAGGAACGAGTGGTCCTGGTGCCAGATGTACTCCGAGCCGACCCGCGCCCGCTTGACGCTGATCTTCGAGGTCAGCGGCGCGACGCCGTCGACGCCGAGCAGGTCGGCGGCGGGCCCGGTCAGCCGCGGGTCGCTCCAGTACCGCTCCAGGCGCGCGTCGAGGTGGGTGACCGGGCGCAGGTTGCGCACCGTCGGCACCCCGGTGCCGGGCTCCCAGTGCACCGACGTCGGCGTGCCGCCGTCGTGCACCGTCTGGATGCGGTGCCCGAGGTCGCTCGTCGACGCCTCGGTGACGTCGCCGGTCAGCGCGACGGCCCGTTCGACCGCCGCCTCCAGCCCGGATCGCAGCTCGGCCACCTCGGCCCCGTCGAACGCCGCGGGGGCGAGGACGTAGCCGTCGCCCCGGATCGTGGGATCCACCATCTACCTCCGTGTCCGATCGGATGTGACGATCCGCCGCCCGGCCACGGTGACCAGCACCGCGACCGCGACCACCGCGACCGACGGTACGAGCACCACGTGCGGGGCGACGAACAGGTACTCACGGCCCTCGGCGACCATCGCGCCCCACTCCGCCGTCGGCGGCGCCACCCCGAGGCCGAGGAACGACAACCCGGACACCGTCAGCAGCGTCGCGGCGAACCGGACGCACGCGTGCGCGAGCAGCGGCGGGGCGAGGTTGCGCGCGACGTGGCGGGTCAGCACGCGGATCGGGTCCGCCCCCAGCGCGACGGCGCCCTCGACGTAGTCGCGACCCCGTTCGGCGACGGTGAGCTGGTAGGCCTGGCGCGCGAACGGCGTCCACCCGACGAGCCAGACCGCGACGAGCAGCGAGCCGATCCCCGGTCCGAGGACCGCGGCCGCGAGCAGTCCGAACAGGACGGCCGGCAGGGCGGCGAGGACGTCGACGGTGCGCAGCAGGACCCGCGCGCCGGGCCCGCCCCGGTAGCCGGCCACCATGCCCGCCGCGATCCCGACGGCGCCGGTCACCAGCACCGTCACCACGCTGATCCCGAGCGTCAGCTGCGCGCCCGCCAGCAGGCGCAGCAGCAGGTCGCGGCCGAGCTGGTCGGTGCCCAGCGGGTGCGCGGGCGACGGTCCGGCGAGGATCGCGGCGAAGTCGGGGGCGTCCGGGTCGCCGGTCAGCGGCACGACCACCACCACCGCCGCGACCAGTGCGGCGGCGACGGCCCACCAGCGCGTCACGACGCCGTCTCCCGCGAGCGCGCCACCGGGTCCGCGGCCAGCCCGGCCAGCTCCACGAGGACACCGGCCGCGAGGGCGACGGCGACGAGCGCGAGCGTCCCGGCCTGGATCACCGGCAGGTCCTGGGCGAGCACGGCGTCGTAGAGCAGGCGCCCCAGGCCGGGGACGCCGAAGACGACCTCGACCACCACCGACCCGCCCAGCAGCCCGGCGACGAACATGCCCGACAGCGACGTCACCGACGTCGTCGCCAGGCGCGCGCCGTGGCGCCACAGCACCCGGCGCGCGGTCAGCCCCTTGGACCGCGCGACCGGGACGTGCGGCCGGGTGAGCACGTCGGCGGTCTCGGCGCGCACCAGCTGCGCGGCCAGCGCCGCCGGGTACACCGCGAGCGTCAGCACCGGCAGGACGACGTGCTGCGGCCCGCCCCAGCCCAGCGCGGGCAGCGCACCGGCGCCGACCGCGAACACCAGGATCAGCCACGGTGCCAGCACGAACTCCGGCACCGCGACCCCGGCCACCCCGAGCACCCCGACGGCCCGGTCGAGCAGCCCGCCCGGCCGGTCCGCCGCGACCACCCCGGCCGGGACGCCGACGAGCACGGCCAGCCCGAGCGCGAGCGCGGTCAGCAGTCCGGACACCGCCAGCGCGTCGCCGACCTGCCCGAGCACCGGCTCCCGGCTGACGAAGCCCAGGCCCAGGTCACCGCGCAGCGCGGCGCCCAGCCAGCGCAGGTACTGCACGGTCGCGCTCGCGTCGAGGCCGAACTCGGCCGCCACCCGGGCCTGCGTCGCGGCGTCCGGCACGTCGGCCGACACCCGCGCCCGCAGCACCGCCCGCGTCACGTCCACCCCGGTCAGCCGGGGCAGCGCGAACACCAGCACGGACGCGACGAGCAGCGCCGGCGGCAGCGGGAGCAACCGTCGCCACACCAGCCCCGTCACCGGGGGTCCCCGACGCTCACCCCGTGCGCTGCAGCGGCGGCAGCACCGGCCGCACCCCGAGCGGGTCCGGGACGAAGCCGGTGGCCCCGCTCAGCACCGCGGTGTTCTTCGGGTGCACCACCATCACACCGACCGCCTGATCGGTCAGCATCCGCGCCGCCTGTGCGAACAGCTGCTGGCGGGCCGCGACGTCGGTGACGGTCGGCAGCCGGGCGATCAGCGCGTCGTAGGCCGGGGAGCAGAAGTGGTCGATGTTGTAGCTGCCCTCGCAGGTGTAGTCCGAGCTCAGCGTGCTGGTGGCGTCCGGGTAGTCGGACAGGTAGCTGCGCGAGTTGAGGAACATGTCGAACCGCCCGGCGAGCACGTCGGGCTCCTGGGCGTCGTAGTTGCCGACCTGGATCTGCACGGTGACCCCGGCGCGGGCGAGCATGGCCTGGATCGCGGTGGCCAGCACCGGCAGCTCGGGACGGTTCGGGAACGTCTGCAGCCGCACGGTCAGCGGGCGCGCCGGCCCGTAGCCGGCCTGCGCGAGCAGGGTCTTCGCTCCCTCGACGTCGGCCGCGGGCGGGGGCTGGGTGACGCCCCACGGCACCGCGGCGCCGAACAGGTCCGCGGCCGGGTCCGCGGCGCCGCCGAGCACCTGCGCCGCGAGCACCGGGCGGTCGATCGCCTTCGTGACGGCCTGCCGCACCCGCAGGTCGGAGAACGGCGCGGCGGACTGGTTGAGCAGCAGCTCCACCGTGCGCGCGTTCGGGTACTCGACGACCTCGGCCCCCGACGAACGCAGCTGCGGCAGGGAGGCGTTCGGCAGCCCCTCGGCGAACTGGACGTCACCGGACTGCACCGCCAGTGCGCGGGTCTGCGGGTCGGTCACGTACCGGACGGTGACGCGCCCCGCCCCACCGCGGGTGCCCCAGTAGGCGTCGTTGCGGACCAGGACCGCGGAGTCGGTCCCGTTCACCGCGTCCAGGACGTAGGGCCCGGTCGCGGTGCGCACGACCTCCGGTGCCCCGCCGCCGGCGTAGGCGGCCGGGGACAGGATGCCGAGGTTGCCGCTGCTCATCCGCAGCGGCATCACCGGGTCCGGCGCGGAGGTGGTGATCCGGACCGCGTCCGGGCCGTCGGCGGCGACGGCGAACCCGATGCCGCGGATCGCCCGCGGCGGCGCGCTCACCCCGGCGACGTAGCGCAGCGCGGTGACGACGGCGGCCGGGTCGAGCGGGGCACCGTCGTGGAACCGGACGCCCGGGCGCAGCGTGAACCGCCAGCTGCGGCCGTCGGCGCTCTGCTGCCAGGCCGTCGCCAGCGACGGCACCGGCGCGACGTTCCCGTCGACCGAGGTCAGCGTCTCGGCGACGCCGAGGGACTGCAACCGCGCGCCGTCGTCGGCGTCGAAGGCGTAGGCCGCACGCGGCGGGAACTGCAGGGCCACGGTCAGCTCACCGTCCGGCTGCGCCGCGCCCTGGTCCGTCGCCGCTCCGCCGCAGCCGGCGAGCAGCACCGTCACAGCCGCCAGTACCGCCGCGACCCGGCCCGCGCCGGCCCGTCCACGCCCCGTCATGTGCACTCCGCCTCCCGGCCGGCCGCGCGGCCGACCCCGGCGAATCATCTGCGCAAGTGTTCAGATCGTCAATGTGATCTCGGGTGCGGAACCGGCCATCTCGCGGACATCGGAACGGACCAGGCCGCCCGTCACTCGGCCGGCACGGCGGGGCGGGCGGCACGCTCCAGCCGGCGTTCGAGGATCGACAGCCGCGCCGCGGCGCGGGCGCACGGTTCGGCGCCGCAGCCGTCCCAGGGATGGAACAGGTCGGCGTACCAGGTCGCCTCGACGAGGGCGTCGCAGAGCAGCTCGCGCCCTCCGGCCCGGAGCAGCCCCGCCTCGCACCGTCGCCGCGCACGCACCGCGTCGGCCACCGTCTCGTCCCGCATGACCGGTACTCGCCCGGACACCCTCCGGAGTTACCGGCCGGTCGGGTTCACCGCCCGATCGGGGCGTACGTCACTGCCCGACCAGGGCGTGCTCGGTGGTCGGGATGCCCTCCTGCCGGGCGAGCTGGTCGGCCATGGAGAGCAGCCGGCGGATCCGCCCGGCCACGGCGTCCTTGGTCATCACCGGGTCCGCGAGGCGACCGAGCTCGTCGAGCGAGACCTCGGCGTTGTCCACCCGCAGCCGCCCCGCCGCGCGCAGGTTCTCCGGCACGCGGTCGCCCAGGATCTCCAGCGCACGCTCCACCCGCGCCGACACCTGCGCGGCCGCGTCGGCCGACCGGCGCTGGTTGGCGTCGTCGAACCCGGCCGAGCGGCTGCCGTGCACCCGGGCCCGGACGTGCGGGCGGTGCCGCGCCCAGGCCGGCCCGCTCTCCGCCGCACCGATCATGCCGAGCAGGGACACCGCCGCGTCGGCGTCCCGGATGCTCACCCGGTCCGCCCCGCCCACCTCACGGGCGACGGCGCGCACGCCCAGCCGCCGGGCCAGGCCGACCATCGCCATCGCCGACTCCGGGCTCGGACAGAGCAGCTCCAGCGCCGGCCCGCCACCGTTTCCCAGCACCCCTCGAGCCAGGAACGCACCGCGCCAGGCCGCCGCGACGACGCCCAGGTCACCCCCGACGACGGTCGGCGGCAGCCCGCGCAGCCAGCGGCCCCGGCCGTCGGTCAGGCCGGCCCGGCGGGCCAGCTCGCTGCCGTCACCGACGACCCGGACCAGACACCCCCGGCTGCGGCGCAGCACACCGACCGGGGTGGACTCGTGCGCGGCGATGCCGAACAGCCCGCGGATCTCCCCGCACAGACGGCGTGCGACGGCCCCGGAGTCCAGCTCGGCCTCGATGACGACGCGCATCCCGGCCGCCGACGCCTCACGGTCCACCGTGCCGGCGAACCGCAGCACGGTGACCACCTCCGCGAGCCGGGCGGCCGGCTCCGCCGCACGGGCCCGCGCCAACTCGTCCTTGACCGCCACGGTCGTCGTCATCAGCGAACCCTTCTCACCGAGCGTCACGTCTGGTCACTCAACGCAATTGTGGCGTACGAGGTTCGATGTGACCGGACCCGTTGTGCCGCAATGATCCACGGTGACACCGGGGTCGCCTCGCTCGCCGCACGCGAGCGACCGCCCGTCCCGTGTGACGCTCCTGTCGACGTGGCCGGGATTTTTCGGGTTTCACCCGTCCGAGGTCGGGAATCCCGTTCTCGTCACAGCCACACGATGAGCCGAGAAGCTGGGGAGCGGTCGTCTCGTCGTCGCCGGTTCGGGGGCCGACCACGGGGGTGGTACGGCCCCCGAACCTCGTCCGGGGCCGGCCCGTCAGGCGGTGGCGAGGGCGATCGCCCGCCCGGCCTGACGTCCGGAGAAGAGGCACCCGCCGAGGAACGTGCCCTCCAGCGAGCGGTAGCCGTGCACCCCGCCGCCGCCGAACCCGGCGACCTCGCCCGCTGCGTAGAGGCCCGGGACCGGCGCACCGCGGTCGTCGAGCACCCGCCCGGACAGGTCCGTCTGCAGCCCGCCGAGCGTCTTGCGGGTGATGATGTTCAGCCGGACCGCGATCAGCGGGCCCGCCTTCGGGTCCAGGATCTTGTGCGGGGACGCGGTGCGCGCGAGGCGCTCCCCGCGGGAGCGCCTCGAGTTGTGGATGGCCATCACCTGCAGGTCCTTGGCGAACGGGTTGTCCATCTCGCGGTCGCGGGCCTCGATCTGGCGGCGCATGTCGGCGGCGTCGAGCACCGGGGCGTCGTGGTCGTTCGCGGTGATCGCGTTCATCCCCGCCACCAGCTCCTCGACGGAGTCGGCGACGACGAAGTCCTCACCGTGGCGCTTGAACGCCTCCACCGGCCCGGACGCGCCGGGCCGCACCCGGCCCAGGGTGAGCTTGAGGTCCTTGCCGGTGATGTCCGGGTTCTGCTCGGAGCCCGACAGCGCGAACTCCTTCTCGATGATCTTCTGGGTGAGCACGAACCAGGAGTGGTCGTAGCCGGTCGCCAGGATCGCCTCGAGCGTGCCGAGGGTGTCGAAGCCGGGGAACACCGGCGCCGGGAAGCGGCGGCCGCGGGCGTCGAACCACAGCGACGACGGCCCGGGGATCACGCGGATGCCGTGCCGCGCCCAGATCGGGTCCCAGTTGGTGATGCCCTCGGTGTAGTGCCACATCCGGTCGCGGTTGACCAGACGCCCGCCCGCGCGCTCGGTGATCGCCAGCATCCGGCCGTCGACGTGCTCGGGGACCCCGGAAATCATCTTCTCCGGCGGGGTGCCCAGACGCTGCGGCCAGTTCGCGCGCACCAGGTCGTGGTCGGCGCCGATCCCGCCCGCGGTGACCAGGACGACCGGGGCGTGCAGCGTGAACTCCTCGACCTCGGTGCGCGAGCTCGCGGCCCCGCGGACGGCGTCGGTGGGTTCGAGGACGGCCCCGCGGACGCCGTCGACGACGCCGCCGGTGGTCAGCACCTCGTCGACGCGGTGCCGAAACGCGAACCGCACCAACCCGCGGGCCACCGCGTCACGTACCCGCCGCTCGAACGGCGCGAGCACGCCCGGCCCGGTGCCCCAGGTCAGGTGGAAGCGCGGCACCGAGTTGCCGTGCCCGTCGGCGAGATAGCCGCCGCGCTCGGCCCATCCGACGACCGGGATCCAGCGCACCCCCTGCGCGTGCAGCCAGGACCGCTTCTCCCCCGCGGCGAAGTCGACGTAGGCCGTCGCCCACTGCCGGGCCCAGAAGTCCTCACCGGACGGGTCGTCGACGCCGCGGTCGAACGTCGCGGTGCCCAGCCAGTCCTGCATCGCCAGGTCCGCGGAGTCGGTGATGCCCATCCGCCGCTGCTCGGGGGTGTCGACCATGAACAACCCGCCGAGCGACCAGAACGCCTGCCCGCCCAGGTTCTGCTCGCCCTCCTGGTCGAGCAGCAGGACCTTGCGCCCCGCGTCGGCCAGCTCCGCCGTCGCAACCAGGCCCGCCAGCCCCGCGCCCACCACGATCACGTCCGCGTCCACGACGCCCCCGTCCGCCTCGATGCCCTGTCCCGGAGAGGATGCCACCGTCCGGGCACCACACCGCGGACGTCGTCATGATCAACGGCACCTCAGTGCTGCCGGAGCATGATCGAACAGCCGTGACGTGCCGTTGACCATGAGCCGCCCGGTGTCAGAGCGCCCGTGCGACCAGGCCCCCGTCGACGGGCAGGCAGACGCCGTTGACGTAGGCGGCCTCGTGGCGTTCAACGCCGTGGTCGAGGAGTTCCTCGCCGCCTGAGCCCCCGGGTCAAGAGGCCAGCGGCTCGCGCGCACCGCGACGCGACCCGGCCGCGGCGACCTCGCCGCCGGCGTCGGGGCGGCTGACCTCGGCCCACACCTCGTCGAGGGACAGGCCGAGGACGTCGGCGATCGCGGCGATGGTCGGGAAGGCGGGGGTCGCCACGCGACCGGACTCGATCTTGCGGAGGGTCTCCGGCGAGACGCCGGCGTCGAGCGCGGTGTCGAGCATCGAGCGCTCCCCCCGTGCCCGGCGCAGGAGGGCGCCGAGGCGCTGCCCGCGTTCGACCTCGGCGGGGGTGAGCGGCAACCTGACCATGGGCCGATGATAGTACCGGTATAGTTTGACCGGGATAGTTATCGGCGGTACGGGAAGGCGCGGAATGATCGAGATACTCAGTCCCACCATGGTGGCCCGGGCGAGGGAGACGGGCGCCGTCGTCGCCGAGATCCTGCAGACGCTGCGGAGCCGCGCGACGGTCGGCACGAACCTTCTCGACATCGACCGCTGGACCGCGGCCATGATCGACGAGGCGGGGGCCGAGTCCTGCTACGTCGACTACGCGCCGGCCTTCGGACGCGGGCCGTTCGGCCACTACATCTGCACCGGCGTCAACGACGCGGTGCTCCACGGCCGGCCCTACGACTACACGCTCGCCGACGGGGACCTGCTGAGCCTGGACCTGGCCGTCCTCACCGGCGGGGTCGCCGCCGACTCCGCGATCAGCTTCGTCGTCGGCGAGTCACGGCCGGCGGAGAGCGTCGCCCTGATCGAGACGACCGAACGCGCGCTGAGCGCGGGGATCGCCGCGGCCCGGCCCGGGGCCCGGATCGGCGACATCTCGCACGCCATCGGCTCGGTCCTGGGCGGGGCTGGCTACCCGATCAACACCCAGTTCGGCGGGCACGGCATCGGCTCGACGATGCACCAGGACCCGCACATCTCCAACACCGGGCAGGCGGGCCGCGGGTTCACGCTCCGCCCCGGGCTGATGCTGGCACTGGAGCCGTGGGTCATGACCGACACCGCCGAGCTCGTCGTCGACGACGACGGCTGGACGCTGCGCAGCGCGACGGGCTGCCGGACGGCGCACAGCGAGCACACGATCGCCATCACCGACGACGGGGCCGAGATCCTCACCGCGCGAGCGCCCGCGTCCCACCTCGCGCGACCCTGAGTCCCACCGCCTAGCCCTCGCGCGTCCACGACCCCAGGACCATCAGGGTCTTCGTGCCGGTGACGGTCCCGGCGCGGCGCAGCGTGTCGATCACCGACTGCAGGTGCGGGAGGTCGCGGACCCGGACGTGCACGAGCGCGTCCGGGTCACCGGCGATCGTGTAGACGGCCTGGACCTCGGGCACCGTCGTCGCCGTCGTGACGATGTCGTTCACCCCGGTCCGGCCGGTGTAGCGCAGCTCGGTGAACGCCTCGACGCCCCAGCCGAGCTTGACGTGGTCGACCTGCACGGTGAACCCGGTGATCACCCCGGCCTCGCGCATCCGGTCCACCCGGCGCTTCACCGCGGCCACCGACAACCCGACCTCGCCGGCCATCTCGGAGTAGGTCCGGCGACCGTCCTCGTGCAGCAGCGCGAGCAGCCGGTGGTCGGTCTCGTCGACGTCACTCACGCACACTTCTCCTCGTCTCAGCGGCTTTGACAGAGATATCTTGCGTCATACGGGCCGGTTCCGCGTAGTCGCTTGTGCGCGGGAGCCGGGACGCCCTTTCATCGTCGTCGTGACCGCCACCACCACGGCGCAGGCCGTCTCCCTGGACGACAAGTACGCCGCCTCCTCCGGCCGGGTCCTGATCTCCGGGATCCAGGCGCTCGTCCGGCTCACCCTCGAGCAGCGCCGGCTCGACGCCGCGCGCGGGCTGGACACCGGGGTGTTCGTCTCCGGCTACCAGGGCTCGCCGCTGGGCGGCGTGGACATGGAGATGGGACGCGCGGCGCCGTTCCTCGACCCGGCGGGCGTGGTGTTCCGCCCCGGCGTCAACGAGGAGCTGGCCGCCACCGCCGTCGCCGGCAGCCAGACCCTGGACCGGGTCCCCGGCCGTCGCCACGACGGGGTCACCGGCTTCTGGTACGGCAAGAACCCCGGCCTGGACCGGGCCGCGGACGCGATCCGGCACGGCAACCTCTCCGGCACCGCGCCGCTCGGCGGGGCGGTCGCGTGGATCGGCGACGACCCGGCCAGCAAGTCCTCCACCGTGCCCAGCTCGTGCGAGCCGATGGCGCAGTCGCTGGCCATGCCGCTGCTCGCGCCCGGGACCGTCGCCGAGATCGTCCCGCTCGGCCTGCACGCGGTGGCGCTGTCCCGGGCGACCGGGCTCTGGACCGGCCTGAAGATCATCGCTGACATCGCCGACGCGTCCGCGACGATCGAGGTCGGGGCGCTGTCGCACGGCATCCCGCACCCGCCGACGGCACCGCGCCCGACGCCGGCCGCGCTGGTCGGGCCGGCCGCGCTCGACGCCGAGCACGACATGCTGACCCGCCGCCTCGACCTGGCCCGCGCCTACGCCCGCGAGACCGGCCTCAACCGGATCGCGTTCACCGCCCGCGACGCGCGCCTCGGCGTGCTCGCCTCCGGCACCGGCTACGCGATCGTGCTGCGCGCGCTGGAGGACCTCGGGCTCGACGAGGGCGCCATGGAGGCCCTCGGCCTGCGGCTGATCAAGATGGACATGCCGTTCCCGGTCGACGCCGACGCGCTCGCCGAGATGACCCTCGACCTGGACGAGGTGCTCGTCGTCGAGGACAAGGTGCCGTTCCTGGAGGAGCACCTCAAGTCCGCGCTCTACCGCCGGGCCGGCGCGCCGAACGTCGTCGGACGCCGCGACGAGACCGGACGGCCGCTGCTCACCGCCCGCGGGCAGCTCGGCGCCGAGGACGTGGCCCGCGCCCTGGTCGCCCGCCTCCGTGCCACGGCCGGGGCGGACCGGCTGCCGGCCTCGGCCCTGGCGCACCTGGAGGCGATCGCGCCGCCGAAGCCGTCGCGGATCGCGCTGCCGGTCGCGAAGAGTGGCACCCGCACGCCGTACTTCTGCTCGGGATGCCCGCACAACACCTCCACCCGCACCGGCGACGACACGCTCGTCGGCGTCGGGATCGGCTGCCACGTCATGGTCGCCCTCGACGGCGAGGGCCGCGGCCACCAGGTCGGGATGACGCAGATGGGCGGCGAGGGCGCCCAGTGGATCGGGCTGGCCCCGTTCACCGACGACCGCACGCTCGTGCAGAACCTGGGCGACGGCACGTTCCACCACTCCGGCTCGCTGGCCGTGCGCGCGGCCGTCGCGGCCGGGGTGACGATGACCTACAAACTGCTCTACAACGACGCCGTCGCCATGACCGGCGGGCAGCAGGCCGTCGGGCGCCTGTCCGTCCCGGAGATCACGCGGCTGCTCGCGACCGAGGGCGTCGCGCGGATCGTCGTCACCACCGACGACCCGGGCGCCTACCGCGGCGTCGCGCTCGACCCGATCGCCTCGGTCCGGCACCGCGACGAGTTCGCCGCCGCCGAGGCCGAGCTGACCGCCCTCGACGGCGTCACCGTCCTGATCCACGACGACCGCTGCGCCGCCGAGGAGCGCCGCCTGCGCAAGCGCGGGCAGCTGCCGACCCCGGCCGAGAAGGTCGTGATCAACGAGCGGGTGTGCGAGGGCTGCGGCGACTGCGGGGAGAAGTCGACCTGCCTGTCGGTGCAGCCGGTGGACACCGAGTTCGGCGCCAAAACGAGGATCCACCAGGCGTCCTGCAACTCCGACCTGTCGTGCCTCAAGGGCGACTGCCCGTCGTTCCTGCTGGTCGAGCCCGGTACGCCGGCCCGCCGGTCGCGCCCGGAGATCCCGGTCCGCCTCGTCGAGCCGGCCTCGCGGCTGTCCGGGGACACCACGCTGCTGCGGATGCCCGGCATCGGCGGCACCGGCGTCGTCACGATCTCGCAGGTGCTGCAGATGGCCGCGCACCTCGACGGCTCCTACGCCACCGGGCTGGAGCAGACCGGCCTGGCGCAGAAGGGCGGCCCGGTCACCTCCGACGTGCGGATCGCCAAGACCCCGATGACCGGCGCGCTGCGCGCCTCGCGGGCCACCGCGGACGTGCTCGTCGGCTTCGACCTGCTCGGCGCCGCGGACAAGGCGAACCTGGCGACCGCCCGGCCCGGGCACACGGTCGCCGTCGTCAACACCGCGATCGTGCCGACGGCGGCGATGGTCACCCACCGGGTCGTGCTGCCCGGCTCGCCCGACGACGCCGTCGAGAGGATCGCCGCCGCCACCGGCCCCGACAACCTGCACCTCGACGCCGGGTATCTCTCCGAGATGCTCTTCGGCGACCACATGCCGGCCAACATGATCCTGGTCGGCGCCGCCTACCAGCACGGCGTCGTGCCGATCGCGGCCGAGGCGATCGAGGACGCGATCCGCCTCAACGGGGCCGCGGTCGAGAAATCCCTCGCCGCGTTCCGTTGGGGCCGCGCCGCGGTGATCGACCGCGACGCCGTCCTCGCCGCCGTCGCGCCACCCGCGCGGGCGACGGTCGAGGTCGGTGCCCGGGCCGCGGGTCTCGCCGCCGCGCAGCCCGCCGCTCTCTCCGACGTGCTCGCCACCCGGATCGCCGACCTGGAGGGCTTCCAGGACGCGGCGCTGGCGGCGCGCTACGCCGAGGAGGTCGGGCGGGTCACCGCGCTCGCGACCGCCCGCACCGACGACGCGACCGGTGAGGCGATCGGCGTCGCCTACGCCACCGGGCTGCACAAGCTCCTGGCCTACAAGGACGAGTACGAGGTCGCGCGCCTGCACCTCGACCCGGTCGAGAAGGCCCGCCGCGACGACACCTACGGCCCGGACGCGTCGGTGTCGGTGCTGCTGCACCCGCCGGTGCTGCGCGCACTGGGGATGGACCGCAAGATCCGCCTGCGCGGCCGGACCGCCGACGTCGCCTTCCGCGCCCTGCGCGCCGGTCGCGGGCTGCGCGGCACGCCGCTCGACGTGTTCGGCTACGCGCGGGTGCGGCGGGTGGAGCGGGAGCTGGTCGGCGAGTACCAGTCCCTGGTGCGCGACGCGCTGGAGCACCTCGACGCCGGCACCGCCTCCCTGGTCACCGAGATCGCCGGCCTGCCGGACATGGTCCGCGGTTACGAGGACATCAAGCTGGCCAACGTCGAGCGCTTCCGGGAACGGGCCCACGAGCTCCGCACGCAGCTCACCGGCTGACGACGTTCGTGGTCAACGGGGCGTCACGGCTTTCATCACATGATCGAACAGCCCTGACACCCCGTTGACCATGAGCAGGCCATCAGCGCGGCCTCCTGAGCAGGGACGGGTCGACGTCGGCCGGCGGCGGCCATGGGGCCGCTCCATGGTCAACGGCACGTCATGGTCGCCGGAACATGATCGAACAGCCCTGACGTGCCGTTGACCATGACCGGCCGGGGCCGGCTCAGCGGCACAGGCCGGGGCCGGCTCAGCGGCGCAGGCCGGTGAGCAGTGTGGCGAGCTCGGTCCAGGTCTGGTCCAGGAGGTCCGGGTCGGCACCGTCGCCGTCGCGGTCGGCCAGCCAGAGGGCGGCCTCGTTCATCGCCCCGGACAGCAGGCGGGCCAGGGGCTCCGGTCGCGCGGTGATCACGCCGTCCCGGACCAGCCCCTCCAGCGCCTCGAGAAGATGACGCCCGGACGCCGCGTCGTCGAGCTCCCGCCAGCGCGCCCAGCCGAGGACCGCAGGCCCGTCCACCAGCATGATCCGGGAGACCCCGGCCGCGGTGCTGGAGACGAGGAACGCCCGGCACCCGGCGAGCAGCGCCGACCAGTCGTCGGGCTCGGCGCCGGCCGCCGCGGCCACGGCGTCCCCGACCTCGTCCTGCACCCGCCCGAGCACCGCGGCGAACAGCGACGTCTTCCCGTCCGGGAAGTGGTGGTAGAGCGCCCCCTTCGTGACCCCGGCGGTCGTGACGATCTCCGCGAGCCCGACGTCGGCGTACCCGCGCGTCGCGAACAGCTCGCGACTGCGCTCCACCAGCACCTGCCGCGTCCGCTCCCGCTGCTCCGCCCGTACCCCGGCCACGCCTCTCCCTCCGTCACTTGACATACCGATGGTACGTCAATACGTTTCACGTACCGATGGTACGCGAAAGGACGACGATGAACCTCACCAGCTTCTACCCCGTGATCTGCTCCTCCGACCTGGTCCGCTCCCGGCGGTTCTACGTCGACCTGCTGGGCTTCGAGACGACGTTCGAGGCCGACTGGTACGTCAGCCTCCGACGGGGCACCCACGAGCTCGCCCTGCTCGACCACACCCACTCGACCGTGCCCGAGGCCTACCGCCGCCCGGTACAGGGACTGATCCTCAACCTCGAGGTCGACGACGTCGACGCCGAGTGGGAACGGCTCGTCGTCGACGGCGGCCTGCACCCGGAGCTGGAGTTGCGCAGCGAGGACTTCGGACAGCGCCACTTCATCGTCGCCGACCCGGACGGCGTCCTCGTCGACGTCATCACCGAGATCCCGCCGAGCCCGGAGTTCGCCGCGATGTTCGCCGAGGGCGCGGCCGTCGGGGCGTGACCGGCACCTAGGGTCGGCCCGTGTGGGGGACGAGCGACGACGGGCCCGGGCGGGCGTGTCGGTCGTGTTCGCCGTCTGCGGCGCCGGGTTCGCTACCTGGGCGGCCCGCGTCCCGGCGGCACAGCAGCAGCTGGGCCTGTCCCCCGCTCAGCTGGCGGTCGGCCTGTTCGGCCTGGCCGCGGGGTCGGTACTGGCCCTGCTCGTCGCCGGCCCGCTGGTCACGACCGTCGGGAGCCGCACCGGTTCGCTGCTCGGCGCGCTGGTGCTGTGCGCCGGGCTCCCAGCGGTCGCGTTCGCACCGGACCTGGCGCTGTTCGTCGGCGCGCTGACCGTCCTGGGCGTCGGCAACAGCCTGCTCGACGTGTCGATGAACGCCCACGCCGCGCGGGTCGAGTCGGAGTACGGGCGTCCGATCTTCGCGAGCTTCCACGCGTTCTGGAACGTCGGCGGCCTGGCCGGGTCCGGCGTCGCCGCGGCGGCCGCCGCCGGAGGTGTGCCCATCACAGTGCATTTCTCCGTCGCCGCGGTCGTCCTCGCGCTCGTCGCCGTCGCCGCGGTCGCCGGCGTGTTCCTGGCCGGCCCCGACCCCGGGCAGGGGGACGCGGCGTTCACGCTGCCCGGCCGGGCGCTGATCCCTCTCGGGGTGATCGCGTTCTGCGGGTTCGTCGCCGAGGGCACGGTGAACGACTGGAGCGCACTGCTCCTCACCACGTCCACCGGCGCCGCGCAGTCGGTCGCCTCGCTCGGCTACTTCGCGTTCTCGCTGTCGATGATCGCCGTGCGCCTGGTCGCCGACCGGGCCGCCGGACGGTTCGGCGCGGTCGCGGTCACCCGCGTCTCCGCCGCGCTCACCGTGGCCGGGTTCGTCCTGGCCACGACGACCGGCAGCGCGGTCGTCGGGGTCGCGGCGTTCGCGGTCGTCGGGCTCGGGGTCTCGGCGATCGTGCCGCTGGCCTGGAGCAGCGCCGCGCAGAAGGAGCCCGCCGCGCCCGGACGCGCGATCGCGGCCGTCGCGACCTGCGGCTATCTGGGCTTCCTCGTCGGGCCCGTCCTCGTCGGCGCTCTCGCCGGAGCGATCGGGCTCGCGCCCGCCGTGCTCGTCGCGGGGCTGCTCGCCCTGGTGGTGGTGCTGTCGGCCCCGTCGCTGCGGGTCGAGCCCGTGTCCGGGAGCTCGTTCTGAGTCCTCAGAACTGATGATCTACGTCCGCTGCGGATTCCCAGGTCACAGCGGGCGCTAACGACGTTCGCAGAACGCCCGATGCGCCGGGTGCAGTACGAGATCGGGCCCCGGCGTCGCGACCGCGACCGGCCCGCGCACCCGGGAGGAACGTCGTGATCGGAGTCGGAAAGGTGATCGCTGCCCTCGTGGCGGTCGGCAGCGTGACGGCGGGGGTCGGCATCGTCAGCTCCGCGCCGTCGTCCGAGGCCGTCGTGCAGCGCATCGTCGACGGCGACACGTTCGAAGCATCGTTCGAGGGCCGGACGACGAGCGTGCGACTGCTCAACGTCGACACGCCGGAGACGAAGGACCCGAACGCCGACGTCGAGTGCCTCGGCCCGGAGGCGGCCGCCCGGCTCGCCCAGATGATCCCGGTCGGCAGCACCGTACGGCTCGCCTTCGACGACGAGCGGACGGACAAGTGGGACCGCACCCTGGCCGGCGTCTACGACGCCGACGACCGGCTCGTCAACGCCGAGATCGCCCGTGAGGGCCTCGGCCTCGCCGCGCTCGTCGGGGGCAACGACCGCTTCTACGACGACGTCGTGGAGGCCCAGAGCGAGGCCCGGGCGGCCGGCCGCGGGCTCTACGCCACGAGCGTCGCCTGCACAGTGCCCGCGCGGGTCGAAGCGGTGACGTCCGCGGTCACCCGGGCACCCACCACGGCCACGACCACCTCATCCGACCCGGCCGAGCTCGACCGGGCGGCGCAGCAGGTTCTCGGGCTCGGCGACGAGGCGGCTCGGCTCGGGTCCCTCTTCACCGGACCGCACTACGGACTCGTCTGGACCGCGCTGTTTCCCGACGACCACAGCCGCTTCACGACGGCCCTCGCGACCGCGCATCAGGATGCGGTCCAGCGCCATGACGGCCTCGCCGCACTCGCCGGCTGGGGACGGGAACAGGCACGGCTCGCCGCCGAGCAGGCCGAACGCGACCGGGTCGCCAGGGAGGAGCAGGCCCGCGCAGCCGAACAGGCGGCCCTCGAGTCGGAGCGGCAGGCCCGTGAGGCCGAGCAGCGGCGACGCGAGACCACGGCTCCGGCGCCGGCGGATCCGCCGATCGTCGAGCAGGCGGGCAGCGGAAGCGGCTGCGACCCCAACTACAGCCCGTGCGTGCCGCTGTCGTCGAAGGACCTGGACTGTGGCGACCTGCCCGGCGGCCCGTACACCGTCATCGGCTCCGACCCGCACCGTCTCGACAACAACGACCCGGACAACCTGGGTTGCGAGGCCAACGGCTGACATCCCGCGCTACGAGGGACGCCCGCCCGATCGTGACGCCCCACCGGGTTCGCACCCCTTCCGGCCATCCGCACCCACTGCAGGGGGCGCGGATCGACGGGACGGGTGCGGATGACGGGACGAAGGCCGTCGCGCGACCCGGGAGGGACGGGCAACGTGTCCGGACCGCGGGATCCGGTTCCCACGAGTCGGGACGGGGTGACCCGGATCCCGCGCGCGGACCTTCTGATCCGAGCCGGGGCGGGTTACCGTCGCGAGGTGATCGGATCGGCGCTGTTGACCACGCGGGGGCACATCGACCTCGCGCGTGTGGCGTCCGCACTCTGTCGCCCCTGACCCGATCCCCCGCGGCATCCCGCCGACGCCGGCCCGGACGCTCTCGCGTCCGAGGGGCCCGGCCCTCCCGGCGTCGTGGTCGACACGGCGCCGACGACCGGCCCGCGGGGACGGGTGGCTCGTTCCGGCACGATGCCCGGCCGACCGGGCACCCCCTCACGTTCGAAAGGACACCCTTGTGACCGCAACGGTCCCCACCACCTCGACCGGCTACACCGACGCCCAGCTCGACGAGGTGTTCGCGCCCGTCTTCGCCCGGATCGCCGAGGGCGCGGTGCAGCGCGAGAAGGACCGCTCACTGGCCCACGACGAGGTCACCGAGCTGCGCAAGGCCCGCTTCGGCGCGCTGCGGGTGCCGGTCGAGCTCGGAGGCTTCGGCGCGTCGGTCCGCCAGCAGTTCCGCCTGCTGGTCGACCTGGCCGCGGCCGAGTCGAACCTGCCCCAGGCGCTGCGGGTGCACTGGTGGTTCGTCGAGGAGCAGCTCCTGGCCGAGGCGGGCCCGGAGCGGGAGCGCTGGCTGCAGGCGGTCGCGAACGGCAAGCTCGTCGGCAACGCCATCTCCGAGCCGGGCGTCGGCGCGATCGACCGCTACCAGACCGCGGTGACCGGTGACGACGCGAACCTGCGGCTCGACGGCACGAAGTACTACAGCACCGGCAGCCTCTACGCCGACCACATCATCGTCGCCGCCGACCGCGACGGCGAGCGGATCCACGTGCTCGTCGACGGCGACGCCGAGGGCGTCACCCAGCACGACGACTGGGACGGCTTCGGGCAGCGCCTCACCGCCAGCGGCACCACCGAGTTCAGCGGGGTGGCCGTGGCCCCCGAGCGGGTCCTCGGCGCCGGATACGGAACCCCGGGGCGGACCTACGGGACCGCCTACCTGCAGCTCGTCCAGCTGGCGGTGCTCGCGGGTATCGCCCAGCGCGCGACCGACGACGTCTCGGCCTGGGTCCGCGAGCGCACCCGCACGTTCACCCACGCCCAGGCCGACCTGCCGCGACACGACCCGCTCGTGCAGCAGGTGATCGGCCGGCTCTCCTCGGCCGCCTACTCGGCGCGCACGATCGTTCTCGACATCGCCGAGCAGCTGCAGGGCGTGCTCGACGCCGGCGGCGGTGACGACGCGTCGCTGGACCAGGTCGAGTTCGACGTCGCGCGCGCCCAGGCCGCGGTGATCCCGTCCGTCCTCGACGCCACCACCCAGCTGTTCGAGGTGGGCGGCGCGTCGATCACGTCGGAGAAGCTGCGTCTCGACCGGCACTGGCGCAACGCCCGCACCATCTCGGTGCACAACCCGCTCATCTACAAGCTGCAGACGATCGGCGACCACGTCCTCAACGGCAGCGAGCTGCCCTACGCGTGGAGCGCAGGCAAGCGCTGAGCCCGTAGGTGAGATGACGTCCACGACGCTGCGCGCCGTGCCGGAGAGCCATGGGCGTCATCTCACCCGCGGTGTCCCATCAGCTCCAGGGCGAAGCCGACGTACTGCTCGGCGACCTGCTCCGCGCCGAGCGGGCCGTCGCGCCGCCACCACGTCGGCAGTGCCGTGCACATCGTGACGACGGCGCGGGCCGCCTCGTGCGGATGGTCGGAGCGGAACCGGCCGTCGCGCACCGCCTGGGTGACCTCGTGGTCGACCATCCGCTGCTGCACGGTCCGCAGCTCGGCGATCTTCTCCCGGTTCACGGTCTCGAAGCTGCGCATCTCGGTCGCGCCGACGAAGCCCAGCTCCTTGCGGTGCGTGTGGAACAGGGCGAGGTTCTCCACGAGCAGGCCGAACCGCTCGACCGGGTCGCGTCCCTCCGCACGCGCCGCCTCCGACCGCGCCAGGAGGTCGGCCATCGTGAGGTCGAGGAGCCGGACGAGCATCGCCTGCTTGCTCGGGTAGTAGTGGTAGATCCCCGGCACGGACAGGCCGGCGCGCGCGGCGATGCCGCGCACGGTCGCGCCGTGGTAGCCGGTGTGCAGGAACTCCGAGAGCGCGGCCGTCAGCACCGGGTCGAAGTCCAGCGGCCCGTACTCGCGCCAGTCCGAGCGGGCCGACGGGACCGAGCGGGCCGACGGGACCTCCGGGCCGGGGGCGGGGTCCGGTGTGGACACCACGGCCGGGATGCCGGCGGGGTCGGCCCCGACCGCGACGTCGTAGATCTGCGGGACGGTCAGATCGAGGGCCTCGGCGATACGGTCGAGACGGCTCACGCTCAGCCCGGTGTTGCCGTTCTCGATCTGGCTCAGCGTCGCCGGGCTGACGTGGAGCGTCGCCGCGAGCCCGCGCAGGCTCAGTCCCCTGGCCAGCCGGGCCGCCCGGATCCGGGAGCCGAGGCCGGTGTCCGCCGGATGGCCGCCGTCCGTCATCCCGACACCTCCCTCGACCGGACCATCATGTTCAGCTCAGCTAAACATCTCCCGCGGAAGTGCCCCGGCACAACCCATTGACGGCCATTTATGTGTCCTGCATCATCGCCTAAACACGACCCGAGCGAGCGATCGCACGCGTGTGCGCACGTGTTCAGACAAGGGAGACAACGATGTCCGAGACCCCCACGATGGCCGAGCTGCTGGGCGCCGACACCCCCTCGAACTGGGGCAAGTGGGGCCCGGACGACGAGGTCGGCTCCCTGAACTATCTCGACGCGGCCCAGGTGCTGCGCGGTGCGCAGCACATCAGGTCGGGTGAGGTGTTCCCGCTGCAGGCCGCGATGGGCCACCCGCACGGCGACCCGGTCTTCCCCGGCCGCGAGAGCATCAACCGCACCGTGGTCTGGGACGAGTCGTCCTGGGACGAGGGCAAGGAGGGCGCACCGGCGTTCCCCGGCGGCCTGCACTACGCCGACGACAAGGCCGAGATCTTCCTGCAGGGCTCGACGCAGTACGACGCGCTGGGCCACGTCTGGTACGACGACAAGATCTGGAACGGCTACGACGCCCGCACCACCGTCGACGTCCTGTCCAAGGCCTCCGTGCAGCCGATCGCCGAGCGCGGTGTCGTCGGGCGCGGCGTGCTGATCGACATGGCCCGTCACCGCGGGAAGCGGTGGCTGGACAAGGGCGAGACGTTCGACCACAACGACCTCGAGGCCGCCGCGAAGGCCCAGGGCGTCGAGCTCGGGCAGCGCGACATCCTGCTCATCCGCACCGGCTTCCTGACCTACTTCTACGAGACCCCGGCGGAGGAGTTCTACGCGAACTTCGTCGAGCCGGGCCTGACCTACTCCCGCGAGCTGGTCGAGTGGTTCCAGAACCGCGAGATCCCGAACCTGATCACGGACACGATCGCCAACGAGGTCACCGCGAACCCGGAGACCGGGGTCCTGCTGCCGCTGCACTGCGCCCTGATGCGCAACCTCGGCGTCGTGCTCACCGAGATCTGCATCCTGGACAAGCTCGCCGACGCCTGCGCCGCGGACAACCGCTGGGACTTCCTCTACACCGCTGCTCCGCTCAACGTCGTCGGCGGCTCGGGGGCGCCCGTCAACCCGGTCGTGATCCGGTGAGCACCGACGACGCACTCCCTTCCGTGGAGGAGACATGAGCACCGCGGGCACCGGGCTCTACGGCGAGCGCCCGTGGCTGGCGCGCTACCGCGAGGACTACCCGACCGACATCACGCCCGAGTTCGACTCGATGCTGGCGCTGTTCGAGGCCTCCCTCGCGCGCGCCCCGCAGACCGAGATCGTCAAGTACTTCGACGGCTCGATCACGCTCGCCCGCCTCGACGAGCTCTCCGACGCCTTCGCCGTCGCGCTGACCGAGCGCGGCTTCGCGAAGGGTGACCGGCTCGCGACGTACCTGCAGAACATCCCGCAGGCCCTGATCGCGGTGATCGGGACGTGGAAGGCCGGCGGCATCGTCGTCTCCATCAACCCGATGAGCCGCGAGCGGGAGCTGACCACGCTGCTCGGCGACTGCGGCGCGACCGCGATCCTGGCGCAGGACGACCTCTGGGAGATCGCGAAGTCGGTCGTGCCCGACACCGTGGTCCGGATCGCGTGGACGACCTCGCCGCTGGAGTACCAGACCCGGCACGACGAGCGGCTGTTCACGGGCGTTCAGGCGTTCACCCCGGAGGGCACCGAGGACCTGGCGACCGTCCTGGAGGCGGCCGCCGGGAAGGAGCCCGACCCGGTCGAGCTGGGCCCGGACGACGTCGCGTTCCTCGGCTACACCTCCGGCACCACCGGGCCGCCGAAGGGCGCGATGAACACCCACCGCAACGTGGTGTTCAACGCCCAGACCTACCGGGACTGGATCAAGCTCGACGAGAGCGACACCGTCCTCGGCGTCGCGCCGCTGTTCCACATCACCGGCGTCGTGGGGCACATCGCGATCGCGCTGCTGCTCCCGGCCCCGCTGGTGCTGGCCTACCGGTTCGACCCGGGCGTCATGCTCGACGCGATCCGCGAGCACCGTCCGACGTTCTCGATCGGCTCCATCACCGTGTTCATCGCGCTGATGAACATCGACGGCGTGCAGCGCGAGGACCTCGGCTCGTTCCGGCGGATCTACTCCGGCGGGGCACCGATCCCGCCGAGCACGGTGAAGGCGTTCTCCGACCAGTTCGGCATCTACATCCACAACTTCTACGGGCTGACCGAGACGAACTCGCCCTCGCACGGGGTGCCCTTCGAGGGTGACGCCCCGGTCGACGAGGCCTCCGGTGCGCTCTCGGTCGGCGTGCCGATCTTCTCCACCACGGTGGCGATCGTCCGCGACGACGGCACCCCCGCCGACGTCGGCGAGGTGGGCGAGATCGTCACCCGCGGCCCGCAGGTGGTGCCGGGCTACTGGAACAAGCCGGAGGAGACGCAGAACGCGCTGCGCGCGCCGGACGGCTCGGTCGCCCTGTTCACCGGCGACGTCGGCTACATGGACGACAAGGGCTGGTTCTACGTCGTCGACCGCAAGAAGGACCAGATCAACGCCGGCGGCTACAAGGTCTGGCCGCGCGAGGTGGAGGACGTGCTCTACGAGCACCCCGCCGTCCGCGAGGCCGCCGTGGTCGGCGTCCCCGACGAGTACCGCGGCGAGACCGTCAAGGCGTTCGTCTCGGTGCGTCCGGGGCAGGACGTCACGCCGGACGAGCTGATCGCGTTCTGCAAGGAGCGGATGTCGGCCTACAAGTACCCCCGTCAGGTCGAGCTGCTCGACGAGATCCCCAAGACCGTCACCGGCAAGCTGCTGCGCCGCGAGCTGCGCGGCCGGTAGCCCGGCGACCCGAAGACCGCGCCGGCCCCGGACATCGTCCGTGGCCGGCGCGTTCCATGACTCCCAGGAGGAACCCCGTGCGTGCCGCACCGCCCGTGTCCCCCGTCCCGACGGGCCCCGTCTCGTGAGCGCGCCGGAGGGGCTCGATCTGCCGAAGCTGCAGGCGTTCCTCGAGGAGCAGGTCCCGGGCACCGGTGAGCTGCGCGCCGAGCTGATCGCGGGTGGGCGGTCGAACCTGACCTACCGGCTCACCGCGCGGAGCGGAGCGGGAGCGGGCATCGGCACCGACGGGACGGCCGACTGGGTGCTGCGGCGCCCGCCGCTGGGCGGACTCACCCCGTCGGCGCACGACATGGAGCGCGAGTACCGCGTCGTGGACGCGTTGCAGGGCACGGACGTCCCGGTCGCGCCGACCGTCGTGCACACCGAGGACACCGACGTCATCGGCGCTCCGTTCGCGGTGGTCGGGCACGTCGCGGGGCAGGTCCTGCGCAGCCGCGGCGACCTCGATGCGCTCTCCGACGACGACGTGCACCGCTGCGCGAACGCGCTGGTGGACACGCTCGTCGCGCTGCACGCCGTCGATCCGGCGTCGGTCGGGCTGGAGTCGTTCGGCCGGCCGTCGGGATACCTGGAGCGGCAGGTGAAGCGCTGGTACGACCAGTGGGGCCGGGTCGCGACCCGGGAGCTGCCCGACGTCGACCGGCTGCACGGCAAGCTCGCCGACGCGTGCCCGGCCGACAGCGGCTCGGCGATCGTGCACGGCGACTTCCGCGTCGACAACGTGATCCTCGACCCCGGCGACGTCGGTGTGGTGCGGGCCGTCGTCGACTGGGAGATGGCGACGCTCGGCGACCCGCTGGCCGACATCGCGCTGCACGTCGTCTACTCCGACCCGGCGTTCGACCCGGTGCTCGGCGGGGAGGCGGCCTCGACGAGCCCGCGGATGCCCTCGCGCGAGCACCTGATCGAGCGCTACGCGGCGGGCTCGGGCCGCGACGTCGGCAACCTGTCGTTCGCGCTCGGGCTGGGCTACTTCAAGATCGCCGTGATCGCCGAGGGCATCCACGCCCGCTACGTCGCCGGGCACACCGTCGGCTCCGGGTTCGAGACGGTCGGCGAGGCCGTGCCGCTGCTGATCGCGGCCGGCCTGGACGCGCTGGCGGCGCAGGACTGACCGTCCCAGTCCCCGGGGCGTTCCCGATCGTGACGACCCGGGACCGGCGCCGCCGCACCGTCCCGTGACACCGGGCTGCCACACTCGGGCCGTCGACGGGAGGGTGGGCGGCGCGCCGCGGTGCCGGCCACGGGCGGACCAGGGGACACAGGGGGCGAAGCATGGACGTGAGCGCGGAACCGACGCACACCGCCGACACGCCGGTGGACACCGGGCCGCCGCCCGGGGCCGACGTGACCCTGCCGATCTCCGCCGTCGCCGACCGCACGGGGATCAGCCCGTCCACCCTGCGGGTGTGGCAGCGCCGGTACGGCCTCGGTGCCACCCGCACCTCCCCCGGCGGCCACCGCCGCTACGGCGCCGACGACGTGAGGCGCATCGAGGCGGCCCAGCGCCTGGTCGGCCAGGGGGTGTCGGCGGCCGACGCGGCCCGGGTCGTGCTGGCGGCCCAGGCCCCGGCCCCGCCGACCGACGGCGACGTCTATCCCGGCACCGCCACCCTGTGGACCGCCGACGACGAGCTCGTGCTGCCCCTGGCCGCGGACCCGGCCGCGCACCGGCTGGGCGCCGCCGCGATGAACCTGGACGGGCCGCTGGTCCGCACGCTGATGCAGCAGTACCTGGACCGGCACGGCGTGGTCGCCACCTGGGAGGCCGTCCTGCGGCCGGTCCTGGCCGCGATCGGGCGGCACTGGGCCGATCTGCCCCTCGGGATCGCGGTGGAACACATGGTCTCCCACATCGCGACGACCGTGCTCGCCGAGACGGCGTCGCGCGTGGACGCCCGCCAGGCACCCGCGGTGCTGCTGTCCTCCCATCCCGGGGAGGAGCACGTCCTGCCGCTCCTGGTCCTGGCCGCCGCCCTGGGCGAGCGTGGCGACGTCGCCGCCGTGCTGGACCCGCGCCTGTCGCCCGCCGAGGCCCCGCCCGGGGTCGACGTGGTGGTGGTGTTCGTCCTGCTCCCGCAGTTCGCCGAGACCGCCGCACTGGACGCGTTCGGGCCGTCCGCACTGATCGCCGCCGGACCGGGGTGGAACCGGGCCGAGCTCCCGGCCCGGGTGCACCACGTCGACGACGTGCAGGGTGCCCTCGACCTGATCGTGGACCTCACCCGCACGGTCGGCGCCTGAGCCCCCGGCACCGGGCACGACCGGCATCCGTCCACATTTTGTCCAACTCGTGTCCAGTTTCTCATTGCGCGGGGCCTCGATGCGCGAGAGCGTGGCCGCATCGTGCCGACCACCCATCGCAAACGATCGACCCACAGCCCGTCCGGTGACCGTGAGGGCCGGATGGGGCGTGCCTTCGTGGAGATCTCCGTCGCGGCCGTCGGGGACCCCGACGCGGCGGCCGTGTCCTCCACCCTGGTCGACGTCAGCCTCGACCTGCTCGCCACGGACGCGGCCGGCCTGACGCTCGGCGACTCGCGCCCGGAGCTGCGTCTGGCGGCGACGTCGAACCCCGACGCGGAGGCGCTCGGGCTCCTCGAGCTCGACGTCGGCGAGGGGCCCGGACTGGACTGCTACCGCACCGCCGAGCCGGTGGTGGTCGCCGACCTGCTCACCGACGACCGGTGGCCCCGCTTCACCGCCGCCGCGGCCGGCATCGCCACCGTCCGGTCGGTGCACGCGCTGCCGGTGCACCGACGCGGCCTCGTGCTCGGCGTGCTGGTCCTCCTCGACGGCACGCCGGGCCCGTTGTCCCGCCCCGATCTCGCGCTGGGGCAGGCGTTCGCCGACACCGCCGCCGTCGCGATCCTGCGCGACCGGGAGGTCCGCCGCGTGCAGGGCGTCGCGGCGCAGCTGCAAGGCGCCCTGGACGGCCGGGTCGCCGTGGAGCAGGCGAAGGGGTTCGTCGCCCAGCACCACGGGGTGGACGTGGACACCGCGTTCCGCCTGCTGCGCGAGCAGGCCAGGGCCCTGCGGCTGCAGCTGCCCGACATCGCCCGCCTCGTCGTCGCCGGCGAGGTCGTCCCCGGCGGTCCGGCGCCCTCGCCGGACGCCTGACCCCCGCTACGGAGACCGCGGCGTCTCAGCCGACCAGTGCGGTCGCCGGCGCGGCGGCGTCCTGGCCGTGGGAGTGGACCCAGGAGTAGCGGTCCAGGTAGTGCGCCAGACCCGCGTCACGCTCCGCGGCCTCGGGGGTCCCGGACGCGATGTGCAGCAGCGTCCCGGTGTCCCACGCACTGCGGGCGACGGCGCGGGTCCGGGCCCGGCGACGGCGTGGGTACTCGGCCAGCGCCTCGTCCGGCCCGAGCGTGGACAGCAGCCCGGCGAGCTCGGCGGCGTCCTCGATAGACTGGTTCGCGCCCTGGCCGTGGTGCGGCAGCATCGCGTGGCAGGCGTCGCCGATCAACGTCACGCGCCCGCGCGTCCAGGTGGTGAGCGGAGGCTGGGTCAGCAGCGGCCAGCGCGGGCTCTGCGGGACCGCGGCCAGCATCTCGCGCACGGCGGGGTGCCAGCCGGCGAACCCGTCGAGCAGCTCGTTCTCCGCCGCCTCGCGTGTGCCGCCCTCCCACTCCTGCGGGCCGCAGAGCACCGCGAAGAAGTTGACGGTCTCGTCGTTCTCGCCGAGGGCGTAGTGCAGCAGGTGCGCGTCGGCACCCATCCAGAACTGGATGGCCAGCGGGTCGGGCAGGCTCGGCAGTGCCTCGACCGGGACCAGGCCCCGGAACGCGCTGGTGCCGGAGTAGACCGGCCCGGACCCGGGCCCGGCGACGAAGTCGCGGACGATCGAGTGCACGCCGTCCGCACCGATGACGACGTCGGCGGAGACGGTGGTGCCGTCGGCGAGGGTGATCTCGGCGCCGTCGTCGTCGCTGTCCACCGAGGCGACGGCGCTGTCGAGGTGCAGGTGCTCCTCGCCGAACGCGGCCGCGAGGCCCTGCTGCAGGTTCACGCGGTGGATGCCCCAGTACGGCGCACCGAACCGGGCCCGGTAGGTCTCACCGCCCGGGTGGGCTGCGGCGCGCTCGCCGGTGACGCCGTCGCGGTAGATGAGCTCGGTCGGCTGGGTGGAGACCGCGTCCAGGCCCTCGCCGATCCCGAGCCGGTAGAGCTCGCGGGTGCCGTTGGCGGACAATGCGACGGCCGCGCCGACCTCACGCAACTCGTCGGCGCGCTCGTAGATCTCGACCCGCACACCGGCCTGGCGGAGCGCGATACCGAGGGTCAGACCTCCGATACCGCCACCGACGATCACAACCTGTGCAGACATGGTGGTCCTTTCGGTCGACGTGCCGTGCGCTGCGACGATGCCCCCTTCACCCGTCCGGCTCAGTGATTCGGCCGCGGCACGTGAGGGTGACATTTTGGCGTCGAGCGGAGATTTATCGTAACTCTTCCCGGGAGCCCGCGTTGTCGCAAGTACCGGCCCCGGTGCCCGGAGTCACCGCGCAGAGGCGCGCGGACGGTCCACCGGTCGGAGGAGGTGCACAGGTGAGCTCCACGTGATCTGGCGGAAGAGGATCGGGATCGCGGTCCTGGTCTCCGGCGTCCTGGCCGGCGCGGCGATCGGTGCGGGTCCCGCACTCGCCGCCCCCGCCGAGAACGACACCGCGGGACCGGACCTGCTGCGGGCCCCGGCCGTCGACGCCCCGCAGCTGCAGAACACCGGCATCTGGGAGGCGGACCCGATCGGGATCTGCATGACCAGCGCCTACCGCTCGGGTGAGTACGTCCACCAGGGCTGCAACTACGACGACCAGGGTGGCGGCAACCAGTACCGCTGGCCGAACGACACCCTGCTGCGCAACTACACCTATCCCGAGGACCCGGCCTACCGTCGCAACGCCGCGGACATCGTCGAGGTCCGCGTGAAGCCCGAGGACGACGCCACGGCGTTCCGGGTCACGATGAACACGATGACCGACCCCGAGCTGCTGGGCCTCACGCTCGCGCTCGGCGACTCGGACGCTCCCCGCGAGGCACCCCACGGCGCCAACACCGTGATGCCGGCCTCGCAGTTCGTCACCGTGCACGGCACCGAGGGCGACATCACCGACGCAGCCGACGGGCGGGCGCTCCCCGACCGCCCGCAGGTCAGCGTCGACGTCGAGCGCCGCCAGGTGGAGATCCGCGTCCCGCACACCGCCTGGGACCCGCAGGGCAACCAGCGCATCGCCGCGGCCGCGGGCCTCTGGGACCGCGACGCCGACAGCTACCTGGTGCCGCAGGCCACCGCCGACGAGACCCGTCCCGGTGGCGCGATCATCGGCGACCCGACCCCGTCGGCGTTCTTCGACACCGCGTTCCGCTTCCGGGAGCCCTTCGAGGCCCCGTACCGGGACAACGACCAGAAGAAGGCGATCGCCGACGGCGACGTCAGCCCGTTCTTCGCCGACGTCGACTTCGGCAAGCTCGCCGACGGCACCGACGACGAGTCCGGCGTCCCCACCACCGGCTACATGACGCGCCTGTTCGCCTCGCAGTTCGAGAAGGCACAGGGCCGGCGGCTGCCGAGCGACCCGGGCGGTCCGCCCCCGGGCACCGGCACCCAGCAGGGCGGCATCGCGACCGGGTCCGGCGAGGGCTCCGGCGACAAGCGTCCGAGCATCTCGTTCGGCTACCCCTGCCGCGACGACTGCGTCCCGGACCTGCCGGGCCGCCTGCAGCGCTACATGGTCTACGTCCCGGAGCAGGAGGCGCCGTCCGACGGCTACTCCTCGATGGTCTGGACCGGCGGCTACGCCCTGCGTCCCGGTGACGACGTCGCCGGCGACAAGGACCTGTACCGCAAGTTCGCCGACCGGCCGGGCAACCCCACGATGATCATCGACGTGGACTTCCGCGGCGCCGACAACTGGGGCTACGGCGAGGGCGGCGCGGTGGTGTTCGAGGCCATGGCCGACGCGCGCCGGCACTACGCGCTCGACACCGAGAAGACCACGATGGCCGGCTTCTCCTCGGGCGCCTACACCGCGAACAAGCTCTCGCTGCAGTTCCCGGACGTGTTCAACAAGTCCTTCATCTGCGACGGGCTGAACGTCGCCCCGTCGCTGCCGGCGGTCAACGGCGTCGCCGACACGCTGCCGGTGGACACGGTCACCAAGCACGAGCCGGGGTCGAAGATCTCGGAGATGCTCCCCAGCCGGCGCAACCAGCCGGTGATGGAGTGGGCCGGGGTCAACGACGACTTCATCCCGTACAACATCACCCGCGAGCGGGCCCAGGCCTACATCGACGGTGACTACGACTTCGAGTTCATCTCCCACGTGGGGCTGGGCGCGGAGCACCTGGTGATGTGCAAGAACGGCATGTGGGACATCGCCACGAACTGGCTGGGCGACCAGGCCCGCCAGGTCGACCCGCAGCACGTCACGTTCGTCCGCAACCCGCTGATGGACGACCCGGGTGCGGGTCTGGTGGCCGACAAGGCCTACTGGCTCTCCGACATCCAGAGCCGTGGCGACGAGCTCGGCGCGGTCGACGTGGTCAGCGAGGGCCAGGGCCGGACCGATCCCGCGGTGGCGCCCGTCGGCCGCGAGGTCAAGGCCGAGGAGGGCACGTTCTCCCCGGTCAACCCGTACCTGCGGGAGTTCCGGCACTCGGGTGACGCGGTCGAGGCCGAGTCGAACGACGTGCTGGACATCCGCTCGGCCGGCGTCGGTGAGATCACCGTCGACCCGGAGCGGGCCGGCGTCGGCTGCGACGCCGAGCTGAAGGTCGCCACCGACGGCCCGCTGGCGGTCACCCTGGCCGGCTGCGACCGCACGGAGACCTTCGACGGCACCGACTCCGGTGGCCTGAAGAAGCCGGCGACGTACGACCCGCCGGACCCGCTCGAGCCGCTCGGCAACCCGCTGCAGGGTGCTCCGGTCCCGCCGGAGGTGGGCAACCTCCCGCAGCCGCCGCTGCAGGACGTCCCGCCGCTGCGGTTCCCGCCGAACCAGCTCGGCCAGGACCCGGCACCGGGTGACGGTGCACAGGAGAACCCCGTGCCGGACGGCACGGAGCAGGGCTGATCCACCGCCCGGGCCCATGCGGGACCCGGGAGACGAACGGCGCCGACACCCACCGGGTGTCGGCGCCGTTCTCGTCTCCGGGTGCTCAGGCCTTGAGCAGGGCCTCGGCCTGACCGGCGGGCTGGGTGAAGCAGGCCTCGTGGCTGCCCGGGGCGCTCTGCGCGGTCACGCCGAGACGGTCGGCGAACCGGTCCCAGCCGTACTCCCCCGGCGGCAGCGCGACGTCCTCGGTGCCGAGTACGTAGGACACCGGCACCCCGAGCGTCGCGGGGTCGATCGGCTCGACGGTCTCGAGGAAGTACTGGTACGGGTGCGGCACCATCAGCGAGTGCGTGAGGGACGCGCGGCACCACACCGCGCGAGCGCGCCACATCTTGCTGCACTCCCACGACGGGCGGCCAGGAACTGACACAATGAGAGCAGCGGCACGTCCGCGACGGAGACGGAGGTGGACGCGTGAAGGCACGGGCACTGGTGTTCGACCTGTTCGGCGACTACCTGCGCTACCGCGGCGGCGAGGTCCACCTGCGGTCCCTCGTCGCGCTGATGGGGTGTTTCGACGTGCCCGAGGCGACCGTGCGGGTGGTGGTCACCCGGCTGCGCAAGGAGGGCTGGCTGACCAGCCACCGGGACGGCCGCGAGACCGTCTACGCGCTGAGCACCGCGGCCTGGGACATGCTCGACGAGGGCCGCGGGCGGATCTTCCACCGGGAGAGCGGGCCCTGGGACGGCCAGTGGCACACCGTCATCTACTCGGTCCCGGAGACCGAGCGTGCCCTGCGCGAGCAGCTGCGCAAGAAGCTCTCCTGGCTCGGTTTCGGCCCGCTGACGTCGTCGGTCTGGCTCAGCCCGCACGACCGGCTCGACCAGCTCCGCGGTGCGTTCGCCGACGAGCCGGCCGTCCGGCTGGACACGTTCCGCTCCCGCTCCGCCGGGACCACCTCCGATCGCGACATCGCGAGCCGCGCCTGGGACCTCGACGAGCTCGACCGCGACTACGCCGACCTGCTGGAGCGCTACCGTCCCCGGCTACCGGCCTACCGCGCGGGCGAACCGGACGGCGCGCAGGCGCTCGTCGAGCGGATGCGGTTGATCACCGACTACCGCCGGTTCCCGTTCCGCGACCCCGACCTGCCACCGGAGCTGCTGCCCGAGGGCTGGTCCGGGCGGAGGGCGCACGAGGTGTTCACCGAGGCGCACGGGCTGCTGCGCGAGCCGGCCGAGGCCTGCGTCGACGAGCTGGTCAGCATGCCGGTGGCGGTTCCGGACGCCGGGTGACGTACCGGATCTATTACATGAACTGGACGACCGTCATCGAACTGTCGTAGCTTGACCGGACCGCGGCGCCACGACGGCGTCGAGCGGACCGAGGGAGCGTGGTCACAGGTGTCCGGAGCCAGCACCGCACGACGATCGCCGCTGGTGGTCGTCGCCCTGTGTTTCCTGACGATCGTCTTCGACGGCTACGACCTGATCGTCTACGGCTCGATCCTGCCGAGCCTGATCGACGACTTCGGGCTGACCCCCGCCCAGGCCGGTGCGATCGGCAGCTACGCCCTGGTCGGCATGCTGATCGGCGCGCTCGGAGCGGGCGCGCTGACCGACGTGCTGGGGCGTCGGCGGATCATGCTGATCGGGATCACCTGGTTCTCGGTGGCGATGGTGCTCTGCGCGCTGGCGCCGAACCCGGGCCTGCTCGGCCTCGCCCGGTTCGTCGCGGGGCTCGGGCTCGGCGGCGTCATCCCCAGCGCGATCGCGCTCACCGTCGAGTACGCGCCCCGCTCGCGCCGCCAGCTCTACAACGCGGTGATGTTCGCCGGGTACTCCGTCGGCGGTGTGCTCGCCGCGGTGCTCGCACTGAACCTGGTCGCCGACTTCGGGTGGCGCCCGATGCTGGCGATCGGTGCGGCGCCGCTGCTGGTCGTGCTGCCGCTGGCGTGGAGGTTCCTCCCGGAGTCGGTGGGCTACCTGCTCGCCCGCGGACGTGACGACGAGGCCCGCGCGCTCGCCCGCACCTACGACCTCGACCTCGACGCGCTGCAGGCCGAACGTGCGGGGTCGGCGAACGCCGGTCCGCGGACGCTGTTCGCGCCGTCGATGCTCCGCTCCACCCTGCTGTTCGGCGCGGCCAGCTTCTGCGGGCTGCTGCTGGTCTACGGCCTCAACACGTGGCTGCCGCAGATCATGCGCCAGGCCGGCTACCCGCTCGGCTCGGCGCTGACGTTCCTGCTCGTGCTCAACGTCGGGGCCATCGTCGGCGCGCTGGTGGCGTCCGCGCTGGCCGACCGGTTCGGCCCCAAGCCGGTCACGGTCGCAGCCTTCCTGATGGCCACGGCCTGCCTGGTCGTGCTCAGCCAGCGCGTCGACACCGGGTTGCTGCTGGTGGCCGTCGCGGTCGCCGGGCTCGGCAGCGTCGGCACCCAGATCCTGGTCAACGGCTACGTCGCGGTGCACTACCCGTCCGCGGTGCGGGGCGCCGCCCTGGGCTGGGCGCTGGGGGTCGGCCGCGCGGGCGCCGTCGTCGGTCCGCTGTTCGGTGGCTGGGTGGCCGCGTCCGGGATCGGCTTCGAGTGGAACTTCTACGGCTTCGCGGTCCCGGCCCTCGCCGGGGCGCTGCTGATCGCGCTGATCCCGCGGGCGTCCGCGGCCGTCCCGGCCGGCACCCGCACGGAGGCCGCACCCGCGTGAGGGTCGCCGTCGTCGGCGCCGGGCCGGGTGGGCTGTTCCTCGCCACCCTGCTCCGGCGGGCCGACCCGTCGTCGTCGGTCACCGTGTTCGAGCGCAACCGGGCCGACGACACGTTCGGCTTCGGGGTGGTCTTCTCCGACGCGGCGCTGGCCGGGCTCTACGACGCGGACCCGGTGGTGCGCGAGGCGCTCGAGGGTCACGGCCGGCACTGGGACGTCATCGAGGTGCGGCTCAAGGGCGAGCGGATCCGCTGCGGCGGCAACGGGATGGCCGCGATCTCGCGGCACACCCTGCTGGCACTGATGCAGGAGCGGGCGCGCTCGGTCGGTGCGGATCTCCGGTTCTCCATCGAGGCCGGTCTCGACGACCTCGGCGGATACGACCTCGTCGTCGCGGCGGACGGGGCCGGGTCGGTGGTCCGCGAGCAGCTCGTCGCCTCCGGTACCGACCTGGGCACCGGGGTGACGACGGCGAGCGCCAAGTTCATCTGGTTCGGCGCCGAGTACCTCTTCGACGGGCTGACGTTCGTGCACGAGCGCAGCGAGCACGGCGTGTTCGCGGTGCACGGCTACCCGATCGCCGACGGGCTCTCGACGTTCATCGTGGAGACCGACGAGGCGTCGTGGCGCCGCGCCGGCCTGGACTCCTTCGACGTCACCGCGCCGCCGGGTACGAGCGACGCGGCGTCGCAGAAGTACCTGCAGGAGCTGTTCGCCGACCAGATCGACGGCCGCGCGCTGCGCGCCAACAACTCCCGGTGGGGCAGCTTCCGGACCCGTCGTACCGCGACCTGGTACGCGCTGCGGGACGGGCGCCCGCCCGTCGCGCTGCTCGGCGACGCCGTGCACACGGCGCACTTCTCCGTCGGCTCCGGCACGAAGACGGCGATGGAGGACGCCGTCGCGCTCACCGCGGCCCTGACCGCCCACCCCGGTGACGTCCCGGCGGCACTGGCCGCCTACCAGGACGCCGCCGAGCCGCCGGTACGCCGCGTCCAGGACGCCGCCCGGCCGAGCCTGGCCTGGTGGGAGCACTTCGGGCGCTACCACGACGAGCTCGCGCCGTGGCGGTTCGGCTACCACTTCCTGACCCGCAGCATCACCGACTCCCGCCTCGCGCGCCGGGCTCCGGACTTCGTCGACGCCGCGCACACCGCCTGGGCGGGCGAGCACGGGGCCGAGCCCCTGGACACGCCGTTCGAGCATCGGGGGTGGAGCGCGCCCGGGCGTCTCGTCGAGATCGGGTTCGACCAGGACGGGCTCCCCGGCGCCGTCCGCTCCCCCACGCTGGCGCTGTCCGACACCCCCGATGACGACGGCGTGTGGGCCGCCCGGCTGGAGGCGCCGTCCACCGAGGACGGTCTACCGGACGCGTACCGGACGCTCACCGGCCTCGCCGCCGGTGGCCCCGTCCTCGTGGCGGTGCACGGCGGGACGTCGCTGACCCGGACGCTGCTGTGCGAGCGGGCGCGGATGGTCGATCGGGTCCCGGCCCTGCTCGTCGATCCCGGAGCCGATCACGACCGCGCGGTGACGACGGTCCTCTCCGGACGGGCCGACCTGGTGGGCCGTCCCGCTCTCCCGTAGCCGCGGTCCCCGGGTGGTGGGCGCGTCGACGACTCGTCGCGTGGGGCTGCGGCGCCGGGGAAGGGGCCTCGGTGACCGTCGGGACCGGCGTGCTGTACTCGAAAGTGGATCAGGAGCCGGAGACGGCTCGCGCGCACCGGACGTCGTCACCCGCGGAGGTCGCCGATGCCCCGTCCGATCGGGGAGCACACCACCCCGTGGCCCGAGCCCGACGCCGCCCGCTACGTCGCCGAGGGGTACTGGGCCGGTGTCCCGCTCGGGCACCTGCTGCGCGCCGCGTCCGACCGCGCCCCGGACGCGCCGGCGCTCGCCGACGCGGCCACGGGTCTCGCCCTGACCCACCGCGAGCTGGCCGAGCGCGTCGACGCCACCGCCGTGCGCCTGCTGGACCGGGGCCTGTCCGCCGGCGACCGGATCGTCGTGCAACTGGCCAACGGCTCCGCGTTCGTGATCCTCACCCTGGCCTGCCTGCGCGCCGGGATCGTGCCGGTGATGGCGTTGCCCGCGCACCGCCGCCGCGAGCTGACCCACCTGTCCGTGCTGTCCGAGGCGTCGGCGATCGCCGTGCCGGACACGCTGAACGGTTTCGACCACCGCGGGCTGGCCCACGAGCTGACCGAGAACGTGCGGAACGCGACCGGCGAGCGGTGGCAGGTGCTCGTCGACGGCCCCGGGGCGGACCCGGCCGATATGGACCTGCGGACGCTCTGCGCCCCCGGCGACGACCCGGTCGCCGACCGGGCCCGGCTCGACGCCACCGCGCCGGGGCCCCGCGACGTCGCGCTGTTCCTGCTCTCCGGCGGCACCACCGGGTCGCCGAAGCTGATCGCCCGCACGCACGACGACTACGCCTACAACGCCGTCCTCAGCGCCGGGGCCGCCGGCGTCGGCGACGACGCGGTCTACCTGGCCAGCCTGCCGCTGGCCCACAACTTCGCGCTCGCCTGCCCCGGGCTGCTCGGCGTGCTGCTGGCCGGGGGCCGGGTCGTCACGCTGCCCACCCCCGAGCCCCGCGCCGCCTTCGCCGCGATCGCCGAGCACGGCGTCACGCACGCCGCGGCGGTCCCGGCGGTGGCCGCGCGCTGGCTGGAGCACGCCGTCGGGGCCGGGCCGCCGGCACCGCTGCGCGTGCTGCAGGTCGGCGGCGCCCGGATCCCCGACGAGCTGGCCCGCCGGGTCTCCCCCGTGCTCGGTGCCCGCCTGCAGCAGGTGTTCGGGATGGCCGAGGGCCTGCTGTGCTGCACCCGTCTCGACGACCCCGACGACGTCGTCTGCACCACGCAGGGCCGCCCGCTGAGCCCGCACGACGAGGTCCGTCTCGTCGACGGCGACGACCGCGACGTGCCCGACGGCGAACCCGGCTCCCTGCTCACCCGCGGGCCCTACACCCCGCGCGGCTACTACCGCGCCCCCGAGCAGAACGCGCGCGCGTTCACCCCCGACGGCTGGTACCGCAGCGGCGACGTCTGCCGGCGCACCCCGGGCGGGAACCTCGTGGTCGAGGGCCGGGACAAGGACATGATCAACCGTGGCGGGGAGAAGATCTCGGCGGAGGAGGTCGAGAACCTGGTCTACCGGCTGCCCGCGGTGCGGCAGGTCGCGGCCGTCGCGATGCCGGACCCGGCACTGGGCGAGCGGGTGTGCGTCTACGTCGTCGCGCAGCCCGGGTCGACGGTCACCCTCGACGAGATCCGCGCGCACATGGAGACCGTCGGCGTCGCCCGCTTCACCCTGCCCGAGCGCCTCGAGCTCGTCGACGAGCTGGCGTCCACGACGGTCGGCAAGATCGACAAGAAGGCCCTGCGCGCGGACGTCGCACGGCGGATGGAGCGGGAGCACGGAACCGGCGCGGCTCACGCACCGCGCTGAGAGGCCGGAGCCACCGCACGCGCGCCCGGCGTCGCGAAGCGGCTGCGCCCGCGGACGCGTGGCGACGGGCAACGCGCGCCACCGCCTGAGGTCAGGCCCGGGGACGCAGGTGCGGGTGGCGCTTCAGGTAGTCGCGGGCGGCGCCGCGGAACAGGGCGCGGCTGTCGGCGTCCGGCACCACCGGGCAGGTCGCGCAGTACGGAACCTCGCGGGAGCGGGCGACCTCGGTGCGGAACGCCAGGCAGCAGGTGCGACGGTCGGTGTACATCCACGTGCGACCGGCCTCCTCGATCGCCTCGATGCCGACCAGTCCGTCGAGCACCGGGTTCTCGGCGAGGAACGCCCGCAGCACCGGCACGTACCGGGCACCGTCGTCGCAGGGCCAGGACAGGTGCAGTAACGACGTCGCCACCGCGTTCGCGACGACACCGCGCAGCACCCGCATTCCGGCCCGGGTGTGCTCGTGCACGGCCTGCGCCGCGGGCTCCAGGTTCCCCGCGACGAGCCCGTCACCCACCGCGCGCCGGGTCCCGGTCGTGCTCACCGGACCGCTGAACACCACCCGCGCGAACCCGGCACCGACCTGCTCGATCCGCACCGAGCCGAGCCGGGCGTCGACGACCCGGCCCTCCTCGAACCACGCCGCGAGGACGGGCGCGACGACCCGGTGGGCGTACTGCTCGAGCAGCAACGACCCGGCGACCGCCCGGCTCCCGGTCCCCCGCGCCGACGCGACCACGTCGAGCGCCGCGGGCAGGCCCGGGCCGAACAGATCCGTCGCCGCCACCCATCCCGGCCCGGACGGCTCTCCGGGCGCGCCGAGGAACGCGACGAACCGGTCGCCCCTCGCGACGCCGTCGGTCAGGACGGCCCCCGTCGTCCCGGCCGGGGCCGTCGTGACGTCGGGCTGCATCCCGGCGACGCTACCGCCCCCGCCTCGCCGGCCACCCCGACCCGTGAGCGGAAATCGTCGCCGGGGCGACGATTTCCGCGCACGACCCTCAGGCGAACAGGGCCTTGCGCAGAGCGTGGGTCTGGTCCAGGCCGAAGCGCAGGGAGACCTCGGCCTTCGAGAACAGAGCGTCGAAACCGTGGAACGCGCCGGGGACGATCTCCAGCTCGCACGGCACCCCGGCGGCCTCCAGCCGTCGGGCGTAGGCGACGTCCTCGTCGTGGAACAGGTCGAGGGTCCCGACCCCGATCCACGCCGGCGGCAGGCCGGTGAGGTCCTCGCGCCGGGCGGGTGCCGAGTACGGCGAGACACCCGGCCCGCCGGGCTCGCGGCCCAGGTAGGACGTCCAGCCGAAGCGGTTGCTCCTGGCCGTCCATATGCGGACGGTGAGCGTGTCGAGGTCGGGGCGGGTGACCGTGCGGTCGTCGAGCATCGGGTAGACGAGCAGCTGGAACACCGGCCGGACCTCACCCCGGTCGTGGGCGAGCAGCGACACGGCGGCGGCCAGCCCTCCCCCGGCGCTGGCGCCGCCGACGGCGATCCGGCCGGGGTCGACGCCCAGCTCACCGGCGCGCGCGACGAGACCGCGCAGGCCCGCGTAGACGTCCTCCACCGCCGCCGGAGCGGGGTCGGCCGGCGCGAGCCGGTACCGCACGGCGGCCACGACGATGCCGAGGTCGCGCACCAGGTCGATGTTCTTCTGGTCGTCCTGCTCCGGGGAGCCGAGGACGAGACCGCCGCCGTGGATCCACAGCAGCGCCGGCACCGCGTCGGTCGCACCGGCGGGCCGGAACACCCGCAGCGAGACGGGCGGCGCGTCCGGCGGGCCGGGGACGACGAGCTCCTGCACGGTCACGCCCGGGGGCGGAGCGACCGGCCGGGTCTTGAGGCGTCGCGCGAGCTCGCTCAGACGCGGTCCGACGCTGATCGGCGGGAGGAAGCGCCCGAGGGCGAGGTCGGGATGGAAGGCGGCCACGGGCGCATTGCTACCAGACCCGGCGCGGCACGGGTGCTTGCACGCCCGCACGACCGTCGGGCGCGCCGAGCGGGGCGTCAGGGTCTGTCGATCGAGCAGGGACAACCGTGACGCCCCGCTCGGCGAGCTCCGGCGCGTGTCCGGACGCACGACGGCGGCGCCCGCCCCCGGTCGTCGGGGACGGGCGCCGCCGGTCGTGGAGCGTCACCGCGTCGCGGGCGAGACCGCGACCGGCTCCCGGCGTGGACGGTGGTGGTCGGCGTTGCGCGGGGTGGCGAGCACCTCGCCCGTGCGGTTCTCGAGCGCGATCGAGTCCGACAGCGCCCCGCTGGAGGCGAGGACGGTCTCCAGCGCCTGGACCCAGTGCTCGTAGTAGTTCCAGGGCTCGCCGCCCTTGCCGTCCTCCCACTGCTTGATCGAGTCGATCAGGGAGAGCTGGAACTCGCTCCACCCGTAGTGGCCCTCGTTGTAGGCGGCCACCGCGAGCGCGAACGCGCGCAGCTCCCACGGCTCGTCGAAGCCCTTGTCCGCCTGCGGCAGGTCGCAGAGCAGCTTCTCCACCCGGCGACGGGCGTCGCCGATCTCGGTGGCGTCCTGCCGGTAGCCCTCCCGGCCCTCGGATACCTCGGTGGCGTCGAGGTCCTCGTAGGGCTCGCCGTCGGCGAACGGGAGATGACCGTGCCCGTGTCCGTGGTCGCCCCCCATCAGGCGGGCTGCTTCGGCCGGCCGACGCCGATCATCGACTCGCGGGTGACCAGCTCGGCGAGCTGCTCCTCGCTGAAGCCGTCGGTCCCGGCCGGACGCTGCGGCAGCACCCAGTAGCGCAGCTCCGAGCTGGTGTCCCAGACACGGACCTCGACCGACTCCGGCACGTCGAGCCCGAACTCCTCGGACAGCACCTTGCGGGGCTCGCGCACCATCCGGGCGCGGTAGGCGGGCTCCTTGTACCAGTTCGGCGGCAGGCCCAGCACCGGCCACGGGTAGCAGGAGCACAGCGTGCAGACGATGGCGTGGTGGACCTCGTCGGTGTTCTCGACGGCGACCATCTCCTCGCCCTGCAGGCCGCCGATGCCCAGCTCGGCGCAGGCGGTCGAGGCGTTCTCCAGCAGGCGCTTCTTGAAGTCGGGGTCGCTCCAGGCCTTGGCGACGACCTTGGCGCCGAGCTGCGGGCCGACCTCGTTCTCGTAGATCTCGGCGAGCCGGTCGACCGCCGCGGTCGTCATCAGGCCCTTCTCGATCATCAGCGACTCGATCGCCTTGACCCGGGCCGCGATCTGTTCCTGGTGGGTCGGGGTGTTCGTCGTGGTCATGGTTGTTCTCCGCGATTCAGGACGTGGACGGAACTCAGGAACCGGCCGGGACGATGTAGGGCTCCCAGACGTCGAACGTGACCGTCCCGTTGGGCTCGGCCGTCTCGGCGCCCCAGAGCTCGGTGTTGGTGAACTGCACGGTGTAGACGTGCTCGGGGTCCTCGCCCCCGAAGTTGCCCGCGGCATCGGGGTAGATCATCTCGCCGTGGGCGAGCACGATGACGCCCGTCTTCCCGCGCACGTACGTCGCCCGGCGGGTGTGACCGCGCGGGGAGTCGGCGACGACGGTGACCCGGTCGCCGACGGCGAACCTCGCGGTCTTGCCGGTGTCGCGGGAGGCGTTCGCCCCCGCCGGGATGACGGCGTCGATGAACGCGACGAGCTCACCGTCGGGGTCCTGGTCCTCCGGCAGCGGCGCGTCCGGGTTCTCCAGGTAGTACTGCGCCCGCTTGTCGACCTCGGCCTGGTCCCAGTGCCCGGTCCGGATCCCGTGGAAGGTCACCGACTCCAGCCAGTGCTCGTAGTAGGGCGAGGTCAGGTACTCGACCGGCGGGATCAGCTCCATGCCGTACCGGAACGAGTCGACCCCGAAGAAGCCGGCCTTGAAGGCCAGCGGGAAGAACGTGTGGGCGTGCTTCTCCCACTCCGCCTTCCACACCGGTTCGTGCTCCGGGGGCGCGACGGCGCCGAGGCCGTCCCGTCCGCCGAGGTCGTGAATGCCGTTCACCACGGTGGTCCTCCTGGAAGTGGTCGTCAGCTGTTTCTCTGCCCGGCGGCCGCCGGGATCGAGGCGGGCGGGGCCGGGAACCCGCCCACCGCCTGCTCGTAGGCGTGCGCGGCGCGCAGCACGGTGGCGTCGTCGAAGCTCCGGCCGACGAGCATCAGCCCGCACGGCAGGCCGTCCACCAGCTCGGCCGGCACGGTGCAGGCCGGGTGCCCGGTGACGTCGAACGGTGCGCAGTTGCCGATCATCGACAGCGCCGTCGTCAGGTAGTCGCCGAGCGGGGCGTCGTAGCCCAGCAGCGGCTGCGCCGTGAACGGCAGGGTCGGCAGCGCCAGGAGGTCGTAGGACGAGAACGCCGCGTCGTAGGCCGCCTTCAGCTCGAACGCGAGGTTGCGGGCCATGGCGTACCACTTCCCACCGCCCGCCTTGAACGTGTAGCCGCCGGAGAGTCCGACCAGCTTGACCGTCTTGGACAGCTCGGAGCCCCGGGTGATGCGCTGGGCCCCGTAGTGCTCCATCAGCTCGGGGTCGTAGAGGCCCTGGGAGTTCATGCCGTAGGCGTTGCCGGCGATCATCTGGAACGCCGCGCCCTCGGTGGCGATCACGTTCCAGACCGCCATCCCGTCGGTGTGCCAGGGGATCGACACCTCCTCGACGACCGCGCCCGCCCCGCGCAGCGCGTCCACCGCGGCCCGGACGGACGCGTCGACGCCCGCGTCGCTCTCCGGCCGGCCGAAGCCCTCGGTGAGCACGCCGATCCGCAGGCCCTCGACCCCCTGACCGAGCGCGGCCGTGTAGTCGATCGCGTCCACGGTGGTCGGTTGGCGGGGGTCCAGACCGTCGACCCCGGCCAGCACGCCGAGCATGAGCGCCGCGTCGGCGACGGTGCGGGTCATCGGACCGAGGTGGTCGATCGTCTGCTCGATCGGGAACGCGCCGGTGTAGGGCACCAGGCCGTGCGTCGGCTTGTGGCCGACGCCGCCGGAGAACGACGACGGGATGCGGACCGA
This sequence comes from Pseudonocardia sediminis, assembly GCF_004217185.1. Classification (NCBI taxonomy): domain Bacteria; kingdom Bacillati; phylum Actinomycetota; class Actinomycetes; order Pseudonocardiales; family Pseudonocardiaceae; genus Pseudonocardia; species Pseudonocardia sediminis. The sequence goes on from NZ_SHKL01000001.1 coordinate 4,973,319, forward strand.
CCCGCCCTGGTCACCGCCGAGCGCGAGGTCCACCTCCCCGGTGACGACGAGGGCGGCACTGCCGGAGGACGAGCCGCCGGAGTTGCGCGTCGGGTCCCAGGGGTTGCGCACCGGCCACGGCTTCGAGGTGAAGCTCCCGCCGGAGAAGCAGAGGTCCTCGCACATCGACTTGCCGGTGATCGTCGCGCCGGCCTCGAGCAGCCGGGTGACGACGGTGGCGTCGCGGCGCGGGACGAAGCCCTCCACCGTGGCCGAGCCGTTCGTCATCGGCACGCCGGCGACGCTGACGTTGTCCTTGATCGCCACGGTCTTGCCGGCCAGCGGGCCCTGCGCGGCGCCGGGGATCGACGTCGTCACATACCAGGCGCCCAGCGGGTTGTCGGTCGGCTCGGCCCACGCCCGGTCCGGGGCGTCCGGCGCGGTGGCGTTGTAGAGCTCCTCGACCCGCTCCGACGCGGCGAACGTCGAGGCCACCGCGGGGCCGATCTCGGAGAGCTCGGCGTCGGAGAGACCGAACCCGAAATGTCTGTTCAGCGCCGCCAGGGCGGCGGCGTCCGGTGGGGGTATCGCCACGTGCACTCCTCGGATGGAAGGTCACCCGAGAACCTAGAAGGAGGCCCACGTCACGTCAATGATCCCTGACGCGTTGACATGATGTTTACCCGGCCGCACCAACCGGATACACACGGTCGAACATCGCCCCGTGCGCCTCGGCCAGGTAGAGCCGCTGCTGCACGAGGTCGGACCCGTCGAGGGTGACCGTCCCGCGCGGGAGCTCGAAGCGCCCGACGCGCATCTCGTCGGCCACCCGCAGCGGGTCGGTGGACCGGGCTCGGCGCGCGGCTCCGGACCACATGTGGATCGCCTCGAACACCGACTCCGACAGCGTCGACAACGGTGGCGCCCACGGGCCGAACGCCTCGCGGTAGCGCGTCACGAGCGAGTCGTTGCGCTCGGTCCCGAGACCCTGGAAGTACCCGGAGACGCCGTGGATGCCCGGTGCCGCCGCCGCGCCGACCCGTTCGAGGGTGGACTCGTCCATCGCCGGCCCGAGGCTCAGCGCCGTCTCGCGCAGGCCCATCGCGTGGCACTGCCGCTCGAAGGCCGCGCCGTCGGCCCCGACGAACGTGTTCAGCACGACGTCGGCCCCGGACGCCGCGACGGCCTCGACCAGCGGCGTGAAGTCCTGCGTCCCGAGCGGTGCGTAGCGTTCACCGACCAGCGTCGCGCCGTGGGCCGGGAGCACCGCGCGGGCCGCGGCGTTGACCGCCCGCGGCCAGACGTAGTCGTTGCCGGCGAGGAACCAGCGCCGTCCGCCGGCCGAGCGCATCAGCGGCGCGGCGGCCGCGGCCAGCTGTGCGGCGGGCCGCTCGCCGAGCCGGATCCGGAGCCGTTCCTCGCGCCCGCCCTCGTTCATATGCGGCTCGACGAGCAGCACGCCGCTGTCGGCCAGGGACGCCGAGACCGCCTCGAACGTCGCCGACGTCGTCATCACGATGATCGTGCGGCAGCCCGACCGCACCAGCCGTCGTGCCTCGAGGACCCCGGTGGCGGCGTCGGTCGCGTCGTCGGCGACCAGCAGGTCGACCGGGCGGCCGCCGATCCCGCCGTCGCCGTTGATCTCCTCCAGGGCCAGCGACGCGACGTTCTCGGTCGCCGCCGCGAACAGGCTCCCGGGACCGGACTTGCTGGTCAGCAGGCCCAGCCGGTTGCCGCCCGCGGCGCCCGCGCGCACCGGGAGACCCTGACGGCGCATGAGCCACTCCAGCCCGCGCTCGTCGATCTCGGAGTGCAGCCGGATCCGGGTCCCGCCGGGGGCCGCGGTGAACCGCAGCCGGATGCGCCCGCGCCACGGCTGGGCGTGGGTGACGGTGAGCGAGTGCGGGCGGCGCACGTCGCTGATCCGCCCGTGGATGTCGACCGGCGCGGTGCCACCGAGCGGGGCGCGCAGCGTCACGACGGCGCCCACGGCGAGACGGTCGCAGTCGGCGTCGAAGAGCCACCCGGCCCCGGAGCCCCTGCCGAACCGGTCGAACACGACCTCGGGCGGGACGGCCGCGAACTCCTCGGCGGTGACGGCGACGACGCCCACGGCTACCGCACCCGGGACGTGCTCATCCGGACTCCGCGACGTCCGCGGCGCCGGGCTCCTCCTCGACGGCCGCCCGGACCCCGCGCAGCGAGCTCTGGAACAGTTCCTGCAGCAGGGTCATCACCTCGCTCGCCGGACCGGCCGGGTTCACCGAGTAGTGCCGGAATCTACCGTCGCGCCGCTCGACGACCAACCCCGCGACGCGCAGCACGCGCAGGTGCATCGACACGGCGGTACGGCCGACACTGGTGATGCGCTCGGCGAGAGCACCGGCGGAGCACTCGTCCTCCTCGGCGAGGACGGCGAGGATCTCGCGCCGCACCGGGTCGGCCAGGGCGTCGAACGCCAGGTCCGCCGTCGCCCCCGACCCGTCACTTCCTGATGACATGGGCCTACGATAGCGAACGGGTCGATCGGCGGAAGAGGCCGTGTGCACCCTCACGCCGGAGCACGACCGCCGCCGTCCGACCGGATCGACGGGCCCACGGTGATACCGGGCGCCCGGTCAGCCGGCGCGGCCGGAGGTGGTGGGGCCGCTGCTCCCGGCCTGCAGACGGCGGCGGAGCCACTCCCGTCCCGCGTGGGCGGGATCGCTGGTGCGGAGGAAGTCCGTGACGAGGGCCGCGAAGCGGCCCGGGTCGTCGGCGTGCGGGAAGTGCCCGGCGCCGTCGAAGACCTCGAGGCGGCTGCCCGGGATCAGCGCGTGGGCGGCGCGGGTGTGCCCCACCGGGATGACCGGGTCGGCGGTGCCGACCACGAGCAGGACCGGGACGCCGCCGAGCAGGTAGAACCGGCCCGTGCCCTCCAGGCGTTGTCCGGCCCCGTCGAGCGCGCCCCGGACGGTCTGCACGAACGCGACGCGGGCGCCGCGGTCGGCGAACGAGCCGAACGCGGCGGCCAGCCCGTCGACGTCGCCGCCGGACATCCCCGGGATCAGCGCGGGTCCGAGACGGGCCAGCCGGTAGGTCGCCCGGGCCATCCAGTGCGGCGTGAGCGCGGCGGCGACCCGCAGGGCGGTGGCGGCGCCGGGCAGGGTCGCGGCGCGCAGCGCGGGGGTGACCCCGGGGCCGAGCCCGCCGCTGGAGACCAGCACGACCCGCTCGACCATCTCCGGGAACTGGTAGGCGTACTGCATCACCACGCCCCCGCCGAACGAGTGCCCGACGACCGTGGCGCGGTCGAGGCCGAGCACCAGCAGCAGGTCACGGACCTGCGCGGCGTAGGCACCGAGGGCGTAGTCACCGCTGTCCGGCTTAGCCGACCGTCCGTGCCCGAGCAGGTCCGGGGCGATCACGTGGGCGTGCCGGCCCAGCTCGGGCAGGACCGCGGACCAGGTGTCGGCGCTGCTGGCCAGCCCGTGCAGCAGGACGACGACCGGCCCCCCGTGCTCGGCGCCGGCCTCCAGGAAGCTCGTCGTCTGCCCGTGCAGGGCGACCTCGCGACGCGTGACCGCCGGACGTCGATCGACCGCGACGACGGTGTGGGTGACGGTCATGGCGGGAGATCTCCTGTCCGGGGGACGTCGGTTCGTCGCGACCCGTGTACCGGAGGCCTTGAAAGGGGGTACCCGGCGGCGCGATCCGGTACTCATCGGTCCCGCCGCGGCACCTTCGGCCGGGCCAGCACGTCATCGGCGACCAGAGCGGTCTCCACCACCTCACCGGCGATCTCGGCGAGCCGCCGGTCGTGGTCGCGGGCGTACCGGCGCAGGCGGTCGAAGGCGGTGTCCATGCCGACGTCCCCCCGCTGGGCCAGCACCCCCTTGGCCTGCTCGATCAGCACGCGGTCGGCCAACGTGCCGTCGAGCTGCTCGGTGACGTCGTCCCCTCGGCGCACGGCCCGCTCGGTGAGGATCCCGATCGTGGCCATGTCGGCCAGGGCCTGCCCCAGGGCCCGGTCGGCGTCCGGCAGCGCTCCGGGGACGCGGTGGAACAGGCTCAGCGCACCGATCGTCCGCTCGCGCAGGCGCAGCGGCAGCGCGTGGACCGCGGCGTAGGTCCCGCCCCGAGCCAGCGCGGCGACGAACTGCGGCCAGCGGGCGGCGCCGTCGGCGAAAGCGGTGATGCTGACCGGGGCGCCGGAGCGGACGCACTCCACGCACGGCCCCTCCCCGGCCTCGGTCTGGAGCAGCTCCATCCAGCCGGTCTGCTCGTCCGTCGACGCCGCGACCCGGAGACGGTCGTCGCCGTCGAGGAGCAGGATCCCGGCCGCGTCGGCGCCCAGCAGCGTCACGCCGTGGGCCGCGAGCCGGCCGAGCAGGTCGATCACGTCGTAGTCGTCGACGAGGGTGTCCGCCAGCCCGACGAAGGCGGTGGTCAACGCCCGCTCCCGTGACTCGGACACCCCGGTCGCGACGGCCCCCGCCGTTCCGGCACCGATCACCACGTTCACCCGCCTCCGTACGACAACGATGTCGTCGCCGGAATCCGGGGCAACGCCGCAGACCCTACGTCCGGCGGTCCCACCGTGCAGTGGAGGCGCGCCCGATCGGGGGCGTCGCGACCGGCCTCGCGGCGACGCACGGTGACACCGGGAGCGCGCCGGGTCCACGATGCGGGGAGGATGAGCCGCGGACCCCGGCAGCGAACCCCACGACGGCAAGGCGGAGACGATGCGTGAGAGCGGGGTCCGGTCCGCCGACCGCGTGGCGGCGGTGCAGGGCACCAGGCTGATGGACACCGGGCCGGAGGAGGCGTTCAACCGCCTCACCCGCCTCGCCTCCGTCGTCCTGGGGACGCCGATGGTGGCGTTCACCGTCGTCGACGACGTGCGGTCCTTCCTCAAGGGCACGCCGGACCCGGCGGTGCTGGTCGGTGCGGACGGCACGTTCGAGACGCCGATCAAGGAGGCCGCCTGCCAGGTCGTGGTCGACACCGGCGAGGAGGTCTGCGTCGGCGACGTCGGCACCGACCCGCGGCTGCGCGACCTGCCCCAGATCCGGGCCTTCGGCGCCGCGTCGTGGATCGGCGTGCCGGTGCGCGACGAGCAGGGCCACGTGTTGGGCAACCTCTGCGCGATGGACTCCGTCGTCCGGGACTGGACCCACCAGCACCGCGAGGCCCTGCACAGCCTCGCCCTCGCCGCCGCGGCCGAGATCACCCTGCGCCGGGCGCTGCGCGACACGCAGGTCCACTCCCTGGTCGCCGCCCTGCAGGCCGACCGGTCCGCCGACCTGGCCCGGACCCTGCAGCAGAGCCTGGTCCCGGTCTCGCCGCCGCAGCAGCCCGGCGTCGAGATCGGTGCCCGGTTCGTCCCGGGCGGGACCGGCGTCGAGGTGATGGGCGACTTCTACGACGTCGTCCCCGCCGGTGACGGGTTCGGGATCGTCGTCGGCGACGTCTGCGGCAAGGGCGCCCCGGCCGCCCGCACCACCGCCATGGCCCGCTCCGCCGTCCGCACCGCCGCACACTCCGACGCCGACCCGGCCCACGTCCTGGGCACCGTCAACGAGGTCCTGCACGTCTGGTTCGCCGGCCGGACCAGCTTCGTCACCGCCGTCTACGCGACCTTCCTGCGGCCCGCCGACCCGGGTACCGGCCCGTGGCGGGTCACCGTGGCCTCCGCCGGCCACCCGCCGGCGTTCACCGTCGGCGGGCGGGGCGGGGTCGGGCAGCTCGGCGGCGGCGGCCGGGTCCTCGGTGTCGGCGCCGAGTCGATGATCACCACCGAGACGCTCGACCTGTACCCCGGCGACAGCCTCGTGCTCTACACCGACGGGGTCTGCGAGGCCCGCCCTCCCGGCAGCCACTCCCAGTTCGAGGAGACGGGCGCGGCGGACGCCCTCGCCCGCACCCGGCCCGGCGCCTCGGCCGCCGCGATCACCGACGCGCTCGTCGACGCCGCCGTCGCGCACTCCGGGGGCACCGTCGGGGACGACACCGGCGTCGTCGTCGTCCGGATCGCACCCTGACCGTCCGAACCGACCGTCCGAACCGACCGACCGAACCGACCGACCGGACCCGGCCCGGCACTCCGTTGACCCACAGACGACGGCAGGTGCGGCGGCTAGGGTCCCGGGCATGAGCACCAAGGCCGACAACCGGCTCGCCGAGTTCCTGCGCCGGGTCGTGGCCGGCGGCAACGACGCCGCGCCGGTGGACGTGATCTTCGGCAGCGACACGGAGAACGAGGTCCAGCGGTCGGCGGCGCGGAACTTCGCGTCCTCGGTCCGCGACATGGGCTACGTCGAGCCGGCCGGCGGGACCGGCGACGACCTGCAGCGGGTCCGGGTGACGGCGCAGGGCCGGGAGTGGCTCGGCGAGTACGACGCGCGGGAGCCGACGCTGCATCCCCGGTTCTCCTCCTAGACACCGGCCGTTTCCGGCCGCCCCTCCACGGGAAAGACATGATCGAGTCCCGGCGCCGGGAGCCCGGGACCTGGTGTCGTGGAGGTACGACGGCGTGACGCGCAACCTGGTGCAGTGGCTGGCCGATGTGGACATGGGCGACGTGTCCTCGGTCGGGGGCAAGAACGCCTCGCTCGGCGAGATGATCCGGAACCTGAACGCGCAGGGGGTGCGCGTGCCGGACGGCTTCGCCACGACGGCGGAGGCCTACACGGCGTTCCTCGAGGCGAACGACCTGGACCCGCGGATCCGGGAGCAGCTCAAGGGCTGGAGCTCCGGTGACCGCTCGCTGGAGCAGGCCGGATCGGCGATCCGCGCGATGTTCGCCGAGGCCGAGTTCTCCGACGAGCTCGCGACGCAGATCCGCGACGCCTACGCCGAGCTGGGCAGGCGCTACGACACGACCGACGTCGACGTGGCCGTGCGCAGCAGCGCCACCGCCGAGGACCTGCCGGACGCCAGCTTCGCCGGGCAGCAGGACACCTACCTCGACATCACCGGCGACGAGGACCTGCTGCGCGCCTGCCGCGACTGCTACGCCTCCCTGTTCACCGACCGCGCGATCAGCTACCGCGCCGAGCAGGGCTTCGACCACCACGACGTCGCGCTGTCGATCGGTGTGCAGAAGATGGTGCGCTCCGACACCGCCGGTGCCGGGGTGATGTTCACGATCGACACCGACTCCGGCTTCCCGCGCACGATGGTGCTCAACGCCGCGTGGGGTCTCGGCGAGAACGTCGTCGGCGGCGAGGTGACGCCGGACCAGTACACCGTCTTCAAGCCCTTCCTCGACGACGAGAGCCTGACGCCGATCATCGGCAAGGTCCTCGGCGCCAAGGAGAAGAAGCTGGTCTACGCCGACTCCGGCGACGACCCCACCGAGAACCTGGACACCACCGCCGAGGAGCGCGCCGCCTTCGTCCTGGACGACGCCGAGATTCTGCAGCTGGCCCGCTGGGGCGTGGTCATCGAGCAGCACTACGAGCGGCCGATGGACGTCGAGTGGGCGAAGGACGGGCGCAGCGGCGAGCTGTTCATCGTGCAGGCCCGCCCGGAGACCGTGCAGTCGCAGGCCGACGCCGCCACTCTCTCCTCGTACTCGCTGAAGGAGACCGGAGACCTGCTCGCATCCGGTCTCGCCGTCGGGCAGGCCATCGGCGCCGGGCCGGTGCAGGTCGTGCGGTCGGCCGACGACATCGAGACCTTCACCGACGGCGCCGTGCTGGTCACCGAGATGACCGACCCGGACTGGGTGCCGATCATGCGCCGCGCCGCGGCCATCGTCACCGACCGCGGCGGCCGGACCTCGCACGCGGCGATCGTCAGCCGCGAGCTGGGCGTGCCCGCGGTCGTCGGGACCGGCGACGGCACCTCGCGCCTCGACGACGGCCGCGACGTCACGGTGTCCTGCGTGGAGGGCGACGAGGGCCACGTCTACGACGGGATCCTCGAGTTCGAGCGCGAGGAGGTGGATCTCGGCGACGTTCCGGAGATCCGTACCCGGGTGATGATGAACATCGGGAACCCGTCAGCGGCCATGCGCTGGTGGCGCCTGCCCGCCCGCGGGATCGGACTGGCCCGGATGGAGTACCTGATCAACAACGTGATCAAGGCCCACCCGCTGGCGCTGCTGCACTTCGACGAGCTGACCGACGACGACGCGAAGCGCGAGATCGCCGAGCTCACCGCGGGCTACGACGACAAGGGCGCCTACTTCGTCGACCACCTCGCGCGCGGGCTGGCGACCGTCGCGGCGTCGCAGCACCCGGAGCCGGTCGTGGTGCGGCTCTCGGACTTCAAGACCAACGAGTACGCCGGCCTGATCGGCGGGACACAGTTCGAGCCGGAGGAGGAGAACCCGATGCTCGGCTGGCGCGGAGCGTCGCGCTACTACAGCGACGAGTACCGGGACGCCTTCGCGCTGGAGTGCCGGGCCCTGCGGCGGGTGCGCAGCGAGATGGGCTTCACCAACGTCATCGTCATGGTGCCGTTCTGCCGCACCCCCGACGAGGCGGACCGGGTCCTGGAGGAGATGGCCGGCAACGACCTGCGTCGCGGCGAGGACGACCTCAAGGTCTACGTGATGGCCGAGCTGCCGTCGAACATCCTGCAGGCCGACGAGTTCGCCGAGCGCTTCGACGGGTTCTCCATCGGCTCCAACGACCTCACCCAGCTCACCCTCGGCATCGGCCGCGACGACCCGCGCCTGACCGAGCAGTTCGACGAGCGCAACCCGTCGGTGCTGCGACTGGTCTCCGAGCTGATCGAGACCGCACACGCCGCCGGGAAGCCGGTGGGCATCTGCGGGCAGGGCCCCAGCGACCACCCCGACTTCGCCCAGTTCCTCGTCGAGAAGGGCATCGACACCATGTCGCTCAACCCCGACAGCGTGCTGGAGGTGGTCCGGCGGGTCGCCGAGACCGAGGCCGCGCAGGGCTGAGGACGAGCGGGCACCGGGGAGGACCGGCCGGTCCTCCCCGGTGGCTCGCGGTCAGCGGTACTGCAGCCCGTCGTCGAGGTCGGCCTCCGGGAGCACGACGCGGTCGTGGTCGTGCTCGTGCATGTGCGTCCACGGCTCGCGGTCGCCCTGCCGGAACATATTGTCCTGCGAGCGCTGGACGTACCCGGGGTTGAAGTTGTCCAGGTCGCTCCAGTCCAGCTTCGGCATGTCCTCGTCGCCGGGGCGCAGCTCCGGGACGACGGTGGTGGCGCCCCGCTCGGCCATCCGCTCGAAGACGCGGCCGACGACGTCGTTGATCAGGTCGACCCGCAGCGTCCAGCTGTGCCGGAAGTAGCCGAAGGCGTAGGCCATGTTCGGCACGCCGCTGATCATCATCCCGCGCCAGGTGACGCGGTCGGTGAAGTCGACCGCCTCGCCGTCGACCCGGAACGGGATGTCACCGAACACCGCCAGGTTGAACCCGGTCGCGGTGACGACGACGTCGGCCTCGAGCACCTCGCCCGAGGACACCTGCACGCCCTTCTCGGTGAACTCGGTGATCGTGTCGGTGACGACTTCGGCCTTGCCGGCGCGCATGGCGTCGAAGAAGTCGCCGTCGGGCACGAACGCGATCCGCTGCTGCCACGGCCGGTAGGTGGGGATGAAGTGCTTCTCGACGTCGGTGCCCTCGGGCAGGAGCGGCCGGATCGTCTCGACGAGGAACTCGTGCAGCTGGTCCGGGTCGTCGCGGCCGGTGGTGGCCAGCCAGTCGAGCTGCTGGACGTACTGGCGGCGGAGGATCTCGTGCGTCCAGTCCGGCGGCAGGTCCAGCGGCTCCAGCATCGTCGCGAGCTCGTGCGTGGTGGGCGCGGGGAACCAGTACGACGGCGAGCGCTGCAGCATCGTCACGTGCGCCGCGGTCGCGGCCAGCGCGGGGACCAGGGTCGCCGCGGTCGAGCCGGAGCCGATCACCACGACCCGCTTGCCGTCGTGGTCGAGGTCGGCGGGCCACTGCTGCGGGTGCACCACGGTGCCCTCGAACCGCTCCAGGCCGGGCCACTCCGGGGTGTAGGGCTCGTCGTGGTTGTAGTAGCCCTGGCACATCCACAGGAACGTCGCGGTGATCCGGAACCGCTCGTCGGTGTCGGTCCGGACGACGTCGGCGGTCCAGCGGGCGTCCTGCGACGACCACTCCAGCGCGGTGACGCGGTGGTGGTAGCGGATCCGGCCGGCGAGGTCGTCCTCGTCGATGACCTCGTCGAGGTATTCCAGGATCGCGTCGCCGGCGGCGATCGACGCCCCGCGCCACGGCTTGTGCCGGTAGCCGTAGGTGAACAGGTCGCTGTCCGAGCGCGCGCCCGGGAAGCGGTGGGTCCACCAGGTCCCGCCGCGGGCGTCCTGCGCCTCGAGGATCGCGAAGCTGCGGTCCGGGAACTGCGTCCGCAGCCGGTGCGCGGCGCCGATGCCGGACACCCCGGCCCCGATGATCAGGACGTCGAGGTGCTCGGTCTCGCTGCTGCGCCGGTCCTGCTCGGCCGCGGTGGCACTGCTCATGGACGTCTCCTGGGTGTCGACGGTGACGGGATCCACCGACGGTAGGCCCGATGGCCGTCACCGGACGTGTCCGAACTTCGGACGGTGCCGACGCTTGACCGGTGACGCATGATGTGAGGCAGGCGACAGGGAGGTGCCGTGCATGGGTGACGTCCTCGCGCGCCGCAGGCTCCTCACCTCCGCCCGCGAGCGGCTCCTGGACCGTCCCGACGCCGACCTGCCCGGCATCCCCGACCAGGTCGCCGCCTCCTGGCGCCGCAGCCTCGCCCACGGTGTCGACCCCGGCGCGGTCGTCAACCGGCACCACCCGGACCTCGACGTCGACTCCCGGCTGGTGCGGTGCGCCCGCCCGGTGATCGAGCAGGTGGCCGAGCAGATCGCGGGCGTCCCGGTGTGTCTCGTGCTCACCGACGCCCGGGCCCGCCTGCTCGTCCGGCTCGACACCACGCCGGAGATCGGGCGGGCCGCCGACGACAACCGGTTCGCCGAGGGGTTCGGCTACGACGAGGGCGCGGTCGGCACCAACGGCGTCGGCACCGTCCTGGAGGCCGGGCGGTCGGTGCACGTCGTGGGTGCCGAGCACTTCGTCGAACCGCTGCAGCCCTACGCCTGCGCCGGCGCGCCGGTGCGCGATCCGTTCACCGGACGGGTCGAGGGCGTGCTCGACGTCAGCTGCCGGGCCGAGCACTCGTCGCCGATCCTGCACTCGGTGGTCGTCTCGGCGGCGGCCCGGATTCAGGACGCGCTGCTGCACGACCGCGACACCGGTCAGCAGGCGGTGTTCGACCTCTACACCCGCGTCGACGCCCGCTCCCGGCGCGCGGTGCTCGCGGTGGGAGCGCGCTCGGTACTGGCGAACACCGCGCTCTGCACGCTGCTGGACCCGGGCGACCTCGCCGCGCTGCAGGAGCACGCGCGGTTCCGGATGCACCGCGGACCCGACGTCGACGACCGCCTGGACCTGCCCTCGGGCGTGCGGGTGCGGATGCGCGGCACCGCGGTCACCGTCGGTGCGAGCGTCGCCGGCCTGGTCGCGGAGGTCTCGGTGCTGCGGGAGGCCGACGGGATGACGGTGTCCCCGGGTCTCCCCCGGCTGCGGCCCGTGCCGGAGCCGGCGAGCACCAGCCCCGCCTGGCGCGTGGCGTGGACGGCGGCGGCCGAGGCGCTCCGGGCTCCGACGCCGCTGCTGGTCGTCGGCGAGGCCGGGAGCGGCCGGCGCCGGCTGCTCGCCGATCTGGACCGCGCCCTGCACGGCCCGGGACACGTCGTCGAGGTCGGGCCGGTCGAGGCCGGCGCGGACCCGGCGGCGCTGATCCGGCGCGGCGGGCCGTCGCCGCTGGTCGTCCTGACCGACGTCGACCGCTGGGACGACGTCGCGCCCGGCCTGCCCGGTGCACTGCGCGCCTCCGGGGCGCGGCTCGCGGCGACCGCCGTCGACGGGTCCCGGTGCGCGCCCGCGGTCGCCGAGGTGCTCGCCGGGTTCCGTCGCTCGGTGACGGTGCCGCCGCTGCGGAACCGGACCGGCGACGTCGCGTCGCTGGTCACCGACGTCCTGGCCGACCTGGCGCCCGGCCGGGACACGCGCCTGTCCGCCGACGCGCTGCGCGCGGTGACCCGCCACGGGTGGCCGGGCAACGTGGCGGAGCTGCGGGAGGCTCTGGGGGCGGCGCTGCGCCGTCGTCCGGTGGGGATGCTGGAGGTCGGTGACCTGCCCGCGTCCTGCCAGAGTGCGCCGCGCGGCACGCTGCGCCCCGTCGACGAGGCCGAGCGCGATGCGATCGTGGCGGCCCTGCGGGCGTCCGGCGGCAACCGGGCGGCCGCGGCCGCCGCGCTCGGCGTGGCCCGCTCGACGCTCTACCGCAAGATCGCGCAGTACGGCATCACCGTCTGAGGCGACCGACGTGGCGGTCCAGGAACTCCAGCATCGGCCCGGCGACCTCGGCCGGCGCGCTCTCGAGCAGGAAGTGCCCCCCGTCGACGAGACGGACGTCGGCGCCGGCGACATCGCCCAGCGCGGTCGCACCGGCCGGCCCGAAGATCTCGTCGTTGCGGCCCCACACCGCGAGCACCGGGATCTGCTCGGCGCACAGCCGCTCGTGCAGAGCCGGGTACAGCGCCACGTTCGTCACGTAGTCGGCGAAGAGCGCGAGCTGGACGCGGTCGTTACCCGGACGCGCGAGCAGCGCGGCGTCGTGGTGCCAGGTGTCGGGGCTGACCACGCTCGGGTCGGGCACGCCGTGGGTGTACTGCCAGCGGATCGCCTCGATCCCCAGCGCCGGGCGTAGCGCCTGCTCGTTCTCCGGGGTGGTCTCGCGCGCGTAGGCCCAGATCGGCTCCCAGAAGTCGGTGACGAACCCGGCCTCGTGCCCGTTGCCGTTCTGCGAGATCACCGCGGTGACGGCGCCGGGGCGGCCCAGCAGCAGCCGCCAGCCGATCGGCGCGCCGTAGTCCTGGACGTAGATCGCGAAGCGGCGCACGCCGAGTGCGTCGAGCAGCTGCCCGGTCAGGTCGGCCACGGCGTCGAAGGTGTAGGTGAACTCCTCCACCGGTGGCGCGTCGGAGAGCCCGAAGCCGAGCATGTCGGGGGCGATCACGCGGTAGCGGTCGGCCAGGAGCGGGATCAGCTCCCGGAACATGAACGAGCTCGTCGGATACCCGTGCAGGAGCACGACGACGGGCGCGTCGACCGGTCCCGCCTCCCGGTAGAACAACGTCCTGCCGCCGACCTCGGCGTAGCGGTGGTGCGTCACCATGACCTAACCCCTTTCAGCGTTGATGAGGGTTAGCCTGATCAGACTTTGCTAACCTGTCAAGCGAGCTGAAGGGGTTAGCCGATGGCGACGCACGTACCGGACGAGGAGCTGCTGCTCGCCCTGCTCAACAGCACACCCGTGATCGACGGCCACCCCGAGGACCGGCTCGCCGATCCCGCCGGTTCGGCGTCGTACCTCCGCAGCGCCGGTGCCGAGATCGACATGGACCTCGACACCGACGAGCACGCCGTCCTGCTCCGGGCCCGCGAGCTGCTGCAATCGGTCGTCGACGGCGCGCACGCCCCGGCCGTCCTCGCGCCGCTCCTGACCGGGGTCGGCAGCACCCCGCACGTCACCGGTGAGGGGATCGCGTGGTCTCTCACGACCCCCGACGGAACGCGCACCGCGGTCCGGGCCGTCCTGGCCTGGGACCGGCTGGCCCGCGACCTGCCCGGGCGACTGCGCCCGTGCGCGAACAGCGACTGCCGCCTGTACTTCGTCGACCGATCCCGGCCGGGGACCGGGCGCTGGTGCTCGATGGCCGTGTGCGGCAACCGCATGAAGGCGCGGCGACACCACATCCGCACGTCCGGCTCGCGCACCGACGGCTGACCCTGCCGGGAGGTCATCGGTGCGCCCTGCGGGGCCGCACCGCCGCCCCGAGCACGAGCAGGAGAGCGGCCCCGACGAACGCGCCGCGGGTGGTGACGGCGTCGGCCAGTACTCCGAGCAGCGGCGCGCCGAGGGCCTGTCCCGCGGCGAGCAGGAGGAAGGCCGCCCCGACACCGACCACGGGACGGTCGGCGTGGACACGGGTGCCCCACAGCAGCAGCAGCCCGGTCAGCGCGATGTACACGGCACCGAACGCCGCAGCCGCCGCGACGGCCACCACCGGATCCCCGGGGGCCAGCGCGAGACCCGTCGTCGCGACGGCGAGGAGCAGCATCAGCAGGATCCAGGACACGGAGTGCCCGATCCGGTCGGTCAGGTCGCCGGCGAACGCCCCGAGGAGTCCTGCACCGCCGAGCGCGATCCACATGACGGTCCCGGTGAGCTCGCTCGCCCCGGCGGTGGCGACCAGGTCCCGGCCGAACGTCCACACCGCCGCGCTGCCCATGCCCATGACCGCGGCGGCCAGGACCAGGCGCGCGCTCCCCGGAGGCGCCCAGCGCCGGACACCGCCCGCCGTCGTCCCGGTGGACGGCCCTGCGGTGAACGACGCTGCGGGGGACGCCGTTGCGGGGGACGACGCTGCGGGGCGAGTCCGCGGGACGCCGCCGGGGACCGTGACCCGGCTCCAGACCGTCACCGCGAGCGCCGCGGCGGCGAACGCCGCCCACGCCCAGCGCCAGTGGCCGGCCAGGATCAGCGCGACCGGTCCCGAGATCAGTACGCCGAGACCCGTGCCCGCGTTGACGACCGACTGCACGCGCGGCTGCAGGCCCGGCCGCACCGCCTGTGCGACGGCCTGGGCCAGCGGCGGCGACGCCAGTCCGGTGCTCGACCCGGCGAGCACGACACCGCAGGCCAGGACCAGGGCGCCGGGTGCGACGGCGATCATCGCGGTGCCGGCGGTGGCGCAGGCACCGGCGAGGACCGCGACGACCCGAGGTCCCCACCGGGCCGTCGCCACGGTCGCGACGACGATGGCGACGCAGTAGCCGACGTAGCTGCCCGAGGCCACCGCCCCGGCCGTCGCGGCGTCGAGTCCGAACTCGGCCCGGAACGTCGGCACGAACAGGCCGTAGGCGAAGCGCGCCAGGCCGTAGCAGACCGCGATCAGCGCGACCCCGACCGACGCCAGGCCCACGACGGCGCGCAACGGATCGGGCCCCTCGGACCGGACGTCGGCGTGACGACCCAGGCCTCCGGTCACCGTCGACAGTCGCTCGTTCATGGAACCCCATCCCGTAAAAGTAAACCGATCGGTATATCTCCCGGCAGACCGTAGCAGAGATACCCCCACCGGTCGGTATAGTCACGGCATGCAGGATGGGGAACAGCCGCTGACGCGGGCCGGACGACGGGTCCTCAACGCGGCGAGCGGGTTGTTCTACGAGAGCGGGATCAACCCGGTCGGGGTGGCCTCGATCGCCGAGACGGCGGGCGTCACGAAGAAGACGCTCTACGACTGCTTCGGCTCGAAGGACGCCCTGGTCGTCCAGTACCTGCGCAGTCGTCATCGGCGCTGGTGGGAGCACCTCGAACAGCGTCTCGCCGAGACACGGGAACCGCGGCCGCTGGCCCTGTTCGACGCCTACTTCGACCATCCCGAGCTCGACAGCAGCCGGGGGTGCGCGTTCCTGAACGCCGCCGCCGAGCTGGCTGCCGACCATCCCGCGCTCGCGATCGTCCGCGAGCACAAGCGAGCGGTCCGTGGGCGTCTGGGGGAACTGGTCGGCGAGGCCTGCCCCGGCGCGGCCACCGGAGAGGCGGACGATCTGAGCGAGACGCTCTTCCTCCTCATGGAGGGCGCCACGGCCCAGCTCCGGCTCGGCGATCCCGGCCACGTCCGGGCGGCACGCCGTCTCGCGGCGGAGCAGCTGGGCCGGCTCGCCGCGACACCCTGAGCCCCGCCGCGGGACGCATCGAGCGCGGGCGCACACCGCGACGTCGTCACCGCATCAGACGGAGCCGTCTCGGCCCGGACCCGGACGGTGGTACCGGGACCTCACCGCCGGGCGGCTGCGACCGGGCAACGCCGATGTCTTCGGACACGCCTGTCCCGGCCCGTCGGGCGCGTCCTCCGGAGACGGCGCGACGTCGAGCCGGGGCCGCCGGGTGTCTCGGGCCACGACGCGACCTGCCCGGTCACGACGGGAGCTGCCGGGACGGCGTCCGGGTGCGCACCGGCTCGGGACGGGGCGACCGACCCGCTCCGACCCCGATGTCCACACCCGGCAGGAGGTGCGGACGAAACCCCCGAACCGTCAGCAGGCCGTGGCGTCGCGCCAGCCGCCTCTGGGTTCGACCCAGCAGATCGAGCAGGCCCGGGACGGAACGGGTGACCGCCGAGACGTCGATGGCCAGGAAACGCTGTCGTGCGGAGAATGCGTCCTTGATATGGGCCGCGAGCCGGTCGAGCATCTCCGCGTCGAGATCTCCGTGGACCTCGATCACGACCTGATCGGGCCCGTCGGACAGTGAGCCGATGAATCTCGGCACCTCGCGCCGGTCCGCGACGAAATGACGTTGTGCCACCGCAGATCACTCCCCGGTCCGAACCCGATCACGGGTCGGCCGCCGGGGTCCGGGGCGCCGAACAGATGTCGTGCGGAACGTAGCGCACATCGGCTGTGCGGACATGCGCGAGCAGGGACAGCTAGCCGCACCGGAGCGGCTCGGGTGCCGGATGGCCCACGGTCACTGCGCGGCCGGCCGATGCGCGAGACCGGAATCGTCGATGACGGCTTGCTGCGCCCGGGCCGAAGATCCGCTCGGTGACCAGCAGGCTGCCCTGCACAGCGGTCCGTTGCCGCCGCAGATCCGCTTGCCGGGCGACGAGGGTTCTCTTCAACCGCTCCAGGATGTCCGCGACATCGTGGTCACCGTCGGCGCCCGTAGCGGCGGCGGTCGTCACCGCCCCGCTCGGGCTCGGGGAGCAGGCCGATCTCGTGGTGGTGGCGGATCGCCCGTGGTGTGGTGCCGACGAACGATGCCGCCCAGGCCGAGGCCGAGCGGCCCGGGACCACGCGACAGACGCGGCCGGCAGCGCGAGTTCGTCGGGCATGCCATCATCGGTTCACAGCGCGGACCTCGGCGTAGCAAACGCTCCGGACGTGTCGATCAGACTCGTGGCCAGGAGCGGCTGTGCACGCCCGATCATCATGCTCAGCTCGTGCGGGTCCCCGCCCGGAACCAGCATGACGCGCACCCGCCCCGCCACGGTCGAGCAGGGCAACAGATGGCGACACCCCACGACCCGTCCCCCGACAGGTCGGCAGTTCTGACCGAAGCGTTCATCCGACTCACCGACGTCCTCGCCCCCGGCTACGACGCCGCGACAGCACCCGACCACCTCGCCCGGAGCTGCCGCGAGCTGCTCCTGGCCGATGCGGTCGGTGTCCTCCTCGCCGGGACCGACGGTCACCTCGCGGTCGCCGCCGCGTCACCGGAGACCCCACCGACCACCGCGATGTTCGGGCTCGACCGCACCACCGGACCCGGTCACCGGGCGTTCGTCACCGGCCGCCCCGTCACCGTCGCGGCCCTCGAAGGACCCACCCCGTGGCCACAGTTCTGCGCGGCTGCGCAGCGCAACGGGTACCGGACCGCGTACTCGTCACCCCTACGGCAGCGAACCGACCGCATCGGGGCGCTGACCCTCCTGAGCGCCGGACCGGTCCCGATCTCCGACACGGACGTCACACTCGTCCGCGCGCTGACCACCATGGCGACGATCGGCATTCTCACCGCACGCGCCTACCGCACACAGACCGATCTCTCCGAACAGCTCCAATCGGCGCTGAGCAGCCGGATCGCGATCGAACAGGCCAAGGGCCTCGTCGCCGCACACAACTCCGGTGACCTCGAGGCCGCGTTCGTTGCCATCCGAACGACCGCGCGCAACAACAGCGTCCGGCTTCGCGACGTCGCCGACGCGATCATCAACGGGGAGCTCTCCGCCCGGGAGATGGTCCGCCGCGAACCGGAACACTGATCGACGGCAGGTGGTGACGGCGAGACCGGGCCCTAGCGTTTCGGGGTCGGGCCCGGTCTGATGTCGATGCTCGGTCGCCCCGTCCGCGCGGCCGGTGGTCGTCCCACATCGGTCGTGAGCCATCTGGCCACGTTGACCAGCCGGACGTTGGTCGCCTGCGACGAGCTCACCAGCATCTGGAACGCCTGCTCGGCGTCGACGGTGTAGCGCTCCATCAGGATGCCCTTGGCCTGCCCGATGACGTCGCGGTTGTCGACGGCCTGGGTCAGGTGCTCGGCATGAGCGGCGCCGTAGAGCAGCAGGCCGGCCTGGGCGGCGAACAGCCCCGCCAGCGTCCGCGCGGCCTCGCTGAAGGTGCCCGCCCGGCGCGAGTAGAGGTTCAGCGCGGACCGGGTGCGGCCGTCGAACGACAGCTGGGTCGACATCATCGACAGGTAGCCGGACTCCACGGCATGCGGCGCGAACCTCGGCCAGCGGGCCGCGTCCGGATCGTTCGACAGATCCTCGGCGATGACCACCCCGTCGTCGGGCGGCTCCTCCGAGGCGGTGATGCACGGCCCCTCGTGCAGCTCGGCCTGCCTCTGATCGAGGTGCAGGACGTCGTCACCGGAGGGGCTGCGTGACTCGATCCGGCCGTCGGTGGTCGTGGAGATCCCACCGGCAGCGGCGCCGGGGACCGTCTCCACCGCGGCGAGGACGATCTGACCCAGAGCGTGCTCCATGTCATCGATGCTGCGCCGCTCGATCAGGCTCTTCGCGGCGCTCTGCAGCGCCGAGACCAGCTCGGCATCGTGCCCAGAGGACATGGCGGCACCCCGTTCTCGGAAAGACTCACGACAGACACGTCGTGTGCGCACGGTGCGCTGACTATCAGGGCCACACAGGGATTTGCCGACACACCTCGGGGCTGGGAGATGCACGGCCGACGGCCGAAGCACGGCCCGTCGAGTCGATGGCGCCGGAGGACGGTCCGGTCGCCAGGAAGATGCGGTGCTGAATCGGACACTACGCGCGTCGTGTGCCGCGCCGCCCGCCGGTACCGCGGTGAGGCCGTCGACGGACTCACCGCCACAGGATCGGCGCAAGATCGCATCCGCCCTGGTCGGGCAGTGGAGCGGGCGACGGGAATCGAACCCGCGTAGCCTAATTTGGAAGGAAGTTCGCGGCCCTCACCCAAGGCCGCTACCTGCGACAACAGTCGCCGAGAACGGTGCCGAGGGTGCTTCGGCCACGTCGGTCTCCGGGAGTTCGTGTCGTTTTCCGTGTCACGGCATGTCTCACCGATCATGTCGCCGAACACCCGTCCGCCCCGTCGCTGGCTAAAGTCCTCCAACGATGAGCGATGCACTCGACGAGGCCTGGCAATCGTACCGACGCGCTTGCGATCGTGTCGATCTGCTCCGCTGGGACTCGGCTTTCGACGCCGGCTCCGACCTCCAGCGCCGCCTGCGCGTCGGCGAACAGCTGGTCGAATTCCGGAAAGCCACGATCAGCACGTCCAACCGGCTGATCGAGCTCGCGGGGCTTCAGCCGAACATGGATGCAAGCTGGCTCGACGAGCTACGCGCCCACCACCGCGACTTGAAACAAGGGCTCGCCGACGATCAGCGCCTGGTCGACGAGACGAATCGACGCCTGCGCTCACACCGCACCTGACGACACTGTCCCTATTCGGAGCGGAGCCGTCGCGGGCCGAAAGACTGGCGGGTACTGAACCTCAACTCGTTGCCCGCCGTCGGCACCGACGGTGACCGCCCGGCCTGAGGATCTCCCTGACGTCGGCGTCCCGGCCGTGCGTCCCAGGCGCGCTCCTGATCCACGAGATCCTGCATGGTGCGGCCATGATCAGGCACCGGTCGGCCGGTGCGCTCCAGCTCGGCGAACTGACGCGCGAACTCGTCGATCGCAACGAGCCGTTCCGCCATTGCCTGCTCGACTCGTCCACGGTCACCGGGCCGAGTCACCGGCACCGCGGCAAGGGTCATTACGAGATCGCGGTGTACCGGGTCGGCGGCGGCGAGCGCCTGCTGGTGGTACCGAACCTGCGCCTGCTTGAGCTCCTCTTGATGGGCACGCTCAGCCGCCTCGGCCTTCAGCGCAGCCTCCGCGTCCCGTTTGGCTCGCTCCTCGTTCCCGGCGCCGACCCAACAACACACCGCCACGACCAGGATGAGCGGGACGGCGATATACCAGTACTTGATGAAGACGCCGACGACCAGCGCGAAGCCGATCACTCCCAGACAGCCGCCGCGCATCAGGTCCTCCACAGGTTGTCAGAGCCGCACCTACGCCCTTCCATCGTGCTGATGCGCGCGGCGTTAGCCCAGGCGGCCGTCGAGGGTGACGGATCCACAGAACTGAGGAGCGACGTCTCCGCTTGCTCTCGCGACGCCGTATCGCGAACCTAGATGTTGAACGACAACGATCGACGAGAACGCCAGGAGCCGAGATGGGCCGTCCCGACCAGCAGCCGCCGCATCGCCCCGAAGAGCCCCGATCGGTCGCCCTGCTCGGGGCCCGGCGAGCGTTGCGCGAAGCGGAGGGCGAGAACGTCGGGCTTCGGGAACGAGTGGCCGAACTCGAGTCCCTGCTCCGATCGAACGATCAGCGCGCGCATAGGGAGACGGGGGCCCTTCGTCACCAGGTGGGTCAGCTCCGTCAGGAGAATCTGGGGCTACGGAACCGGGATGCGCTCGCGTACGAGCAGGAGACGGAGAAGGCGGCCGCCCAGCTGGCGCAGGTCCGCACGACCCTTGCCGGCGCCACGGAGTCCGTGCGGACCGAACACCTGCGGGCCCGTGACGTTGCGGAGCGGAGCCGGTCCGTGCTTGCCGAGGCCGTCTCCGTCGCTGACCGGATCGTGACGGCGGCGCGCGCGAACGCGATCGAGCGGGAGCGCACTGTCGACGTCGAGCTCGTGGAGCGTCGGGCCAGGATCGCCGATCTGGATAAGCAGATCGTCGTCACAGAGGACCTGGCAATGCTGCAGGAGGCCGGCATCTACGAGTTCCGGCACCGGCTCGAGGACGCCGTCGCCTACAAGTCGCGTCTGGAACAGCTGAAGGACAGATACAAGTCCCTACAGCGCAAAGAGGAGGCCGTGCTGGCCGCGTCCGGCTGAACCGTCAACGGGTCGGCGTCGGAAGGCAAGCGGATGCTGCGCGACTACACCAAGCTCATGCTGCGCGCCTACAACGCCGAGGCCGACAACTGTGTCTGCACTATGCGCCCGCACCGTCTGACCGCTTCGATCGACCGGCTCACCAAAGCTCACGACACCATCGCGAAGCTGGGAAGCACGATGCAGATTCGAGTGAGCGAGTCCTATCACCGAGCGCGGATCGAGGAACTCGAACTCACCGCCGATTATCTCGTGCAGCAGGAACAAGAGAAGGAGCGAGTCCGAGCCGAACGGGAACGCCAGCGCGACGAAGACGCCGCCCGCAAGGAATTCGAGCGCGAGAAGGCTCGGCTATTGAAGGAGCAGAATCACTGGAAGCTTGTGCAGGAGAAGTGGCGCGCCCAGGGTGCGAGACCAAGGTCGCCGAGGCAGACGCCAAACTAGACCAGCTAGGGTGATGGCGGTCTCGCGAGTCGGCGTCCAGTAGAACAGTCAGGATCTCGCGCATGCGAGCAGCCTACTCATCGCGACCCAGACACCGTAGCTCGGACATTCGGCCGTTCTCTTGAATGCGGCGCGCCGATCTAGGCGTCCAGTCAATGCCGTAATTGAGTCGATAGACCCTGAGGCCGGACACTGACAGGAGAACCTCGGACCCGACAAGCCCTCAGGCCGGGGCGATATCGTCGTCACCGCGTAACGCGACGTACGTGGAGAGCGAGACCAAGACGGATCGCTTCCAGGGCAGCCATCGTGGTTGGCCTGCGACCAGGCTCCGGAGGAAACTGTGCCCTTCTTTCGTCGTAAAACTAAGAGTCCCGAGGCGGCTGAGCTGAGTAAGCCTGCGCCCATCAAGCTGCCGGTCGATTCAAATTCTGCCGCAATGAACACCCTCGCGAAAGAGTTGAACGAGCTTCTGCCTGACTCTACGATAAGCGGGCTTGCAGCGCGAACCCCATCTCGAGCAACCAGCGTTTCCGACGGTTACGAGCACGAGCGAGGACTCAAGGCCCTCGACTGGTTAACTCGAACGTGGTTTACTACCTGGTGCCGCATTATTCCGGAGTCTGGCGACACACTCGCCTCCAAGCTTCGTAGTCTTCCACCTATCCGAGACCGTGGCACAGCGTTAGCGGTCGGCAACTTCGTAGGTTTAATGTCCGACACGCCCGAAGAGAACACTAAGTTCATCGAAGCAAATTACGACCGAGATAAACTTTACGAAAGAATAGCGCTCGCTGCGGCAGAGAAGGCCTCTTCGGAAGCGTATCTAAAATCCGTTGGCCCCGCGATTGCCGATATTGCCGCGTCGCACGCAATCGACGAGTTTCGCGCAGCCCGAGCAGACGTTGCGTTAGCGGCGATCTCATCTCTCGCCTTTAGTCATAGCCTCGACGAAGTCTGGCCTTTTATTGTTAACCACGCTAACCTTCCTGGCGACACCGACGCCAAGACCAAGTCCATTCAGAGCCTCGCGCCACATGCAGCACGCCAGCCCTTTACGCAGATCGTAAGCACGCTGCAGACTTCAAGCACTGAGCTATACGCTGACCTTATTGGGATGGAATAGGTACGAGTCAAGGCAACCAGGTGCCCCAGCAACAGCCACGTGACCCCGACCTCCTACTACGGGATATCGTAACGCGTCGTGTTCAGCTTGACCTTAGACGACAAGAACAAGAGGACCTTCTTCAGGAACTAGAAGAAGTAGAGAGCAATATCCTCACTGAAATCGAGAGCTGCGACATCTCCCATCGATCGATCGATCGAATTCGATCCCTAGGAGTGTCCGTCGAGGACTTTGACGACGTGCTCAAAGCGGAAATTCGAGATGGACAGTGGAGCTACGTCAAGGCAAGACGTCCTGCAGCACCCTCAGCGCACCTTCAGCTCGCCGTAGATAAACTTCGTCACGCCTGGATCCGCTCTATCGAACGGGAGCGCTTGAAGACTTTCGCACTCGCGAAAGAAGCACAGGCGCTAGCTGAGGACCTGCAGAGTACGCTTCAGTGTTGGAACTCTGACTGCTCGTGTCGCACCTTCAACGACGTCGAACAGGGAGGCGTAGATCAAACCAGCGCCAACCAAGGGTGGCTGTGCAACTTCCAACCACGCTTCCTTATGGAGATCCAGCCTCTAGATGAGGTCGACTTCGTATTGCCATGGCAAGAATCGACTAACCCTAACGTTATCCTACTACCGGAGGCATCAGGATTCTCAATAGATTGGGCCATCGATGCCGCGCGGGGACTGTTGCTTGATGCAATCGCTCAGTCGCCTCCGGATCTACTTCTCATCAATTGGATTGACACTACGGCAGTATTCGAGAACCTGGCAGGGTTCTCGGAGTTCGCACGTAAAGCACCCGCCTTCTTTCGATACCAAGCCATGCACACAACCGCAGAGATGAAGAGAGTCCTCGACGCTATATGGTTAGAAGTCGAAGATGTCTACGATTCATGTATTAGCCATAATTTCAGAGATCTAGCAGACCACAATAAATTCGCGACAAACGCCGAGGCCTATCGAGTACTGATTGTAACTGGATTCCCGCAGAGATTTGATAAGCGCTCGGCTGAGATTCTTGCTCGGCTTTCGCGTCATGGTCGACGAGCCGGCCTCTCACTCATCCTGGTCGCCGACCCAGTCGTCGCAAACTCGCTTGCATCGATCAACAGGCTCGGACACATCCATGAACTTCAAGATATTCCAGTCTCGATAGATTCGCTCCCATCATGGTGGGGCCCTGACACCCTACCTTCCGGACGATTGATTATCGGCGCCAACAATCGTTCGTATACGCCGACACTTGTGGCGCAGGGCGATGTTACTTACCTCACCATCTGTCGCTTAAAACATCCGGATGACGACGATATTCGTCGAGTTTCTCAGAACTATCTTGACCAGTGCGGCTTGCCCACCCAAATGGGAGTATCGCCGCGCACGTTGGCGAAACTTCGAGAAGATCCAGTCGCACGTCGTTCCAGTCTGTTGCGCGCGATGCTGCACTGGCTTCGGCATGAGACCATGTACGGCGGCCGACCGTGCGACTGGGAGGGCTTTATCGGCGCCAGGCATAGCCACTTAGGTGGCCAGAGCTACAGCCGCGGCGAAATTCTGCATGGTGCCGAGTACTTATACGATAAGGACTTTATTGAGGCAGCCCCAGAAAGCAATGATCTTCCGGCTGGCACAAGTTGGCCGAGAATTAGCTCCAAAGGAGTCGACATGGTTGACGGCGGTAGCGTGCAAGACCGGGATGATTTCTCGACTGCGTCTCGACGAGTCAAGAACGAGACCAACTTTAGCGGCCCAGTGATCATGGGAGATTCGCACAACAGCCACTTCGCGTGGAGTCAATCGGGTTCCGTGTCGCAAGCAAATCCGACCTCGAGCCAAGTCGCGCCCGGATTCGAAGAAGTCGCTAACGCGGTCAATCAGACTCTCGCGAACCTCAGCCAGATCGGTCTCGCGCCTGACGATGCGAACGACGCCGAGGCGAGCGCTCATGAGATCCTGGTTGAAGTCGAAAAAGAAGCTCCCGACCGAGGAAGAATCCGCCGAGCTCTCGCGGCGTTAAGAGGTCTCATCATGCCCATCGCGAACCAGGCAGCTCTTGGCGCCGGCGAAGGCGCCCACGATGCAGCCAAGGCCGCGTTAGATCACCTTCAGGGCCTGGTCTTTTAGGTTCGACCTCTCAAGTCGCGCGCGTCGACAGCCTAGGACCGGGTCGGATGGCTGCTAGATGGGACACCTACTCTCCCAGATTTAACTTTCGCTATTCAGCGACAACGTCTTCGGGGCGTGGCGGCATTCTCAGACCAGTCCGGAGGCCGCTCGTTGGTCCGCTTCGGAGACCCACGCCGTGTAAGTCTTCAAAGTCGTAGTACCGCCACCTCCGTGCCCCAATCGGCCAGCCACGGTTCGCGGGTCGACGCCAGCAATGATTAACTTAGTCGCCGAGTAGTGACGCAGCTTATGGAGAGTTATCGATTTCCAGCTTTTTAAGCATCCGGTCGTATCTCTGTGTCACACTGTCCGGGGTCACGATGGTCGCCCCATCTATTGCTCCACCGAACACGTAAGCCGTGTCCTGCAGATCAATCGCCAGCGCCTCAGCCCTCGCGACGCACCGCCCCTGCCGCTCCCTGAGTACTGTCACGGTCTCGGCATTTAGTGCGATCCGCCGCTGCTGATGCGTCTTTAGGTTTCCCTCAACCCACCCGTCGGCGCTCTTACGGATCGCGCGCTGCAACCACAGCGTCTCCCGACCAGGCTCGAAGCTGATCCCGACCAACGCACCGCACACAGCTCCTCACGCCGCACGCCGGACGTCATCGCCAGCCACAAGAGCGCGGCCCAGTCCGGATCGTCCCATGCCTTGTTCATGATCCGGGCGGCCTGCTCGGCACTCGGCGGTCGCGGGTTGGGCTTCGGCATCGGAGGCGGTTCCGCCTGGCTCAGCGGGTTCGTGCTGACCCACCGCCGGCGGACGGCGCGCTTGTACGCGCCGGACAGGATGAAATGGATGTGCCGAATCGTCGTTGCCGAGGGCGGTCGGCACTTATGAGGCCGGCACCGGTGGTGACAGTCATGAGCTTGCGGCGTCCGGTGATCGATCGACCCAGAGCCGGAGCAGTGGTGCCGGCATCGGCGAAGCTCGGCGTAGAATGAGTCCAGGATTTCGGGGTCGAGCGCGCCGACCTTCAGCTGGCCCAGCAACGGCCCGATGTGCTTCTTAACGTGACCGCGGTAGAGCTGCAGCGTGTTCGGCGCTCCGGAGAACTGCTCGAGGTGCTTCTCTAAGAGGTGAGCGACGGTCGCTCCGGTTCGCGGGTTTTTCCGATCGGCGATGTCGCGCAACATCCGGTCACGGACGGCCCACGCGCGCTTCTCCGCTTCCGGACCGGCAGGCACGATCTCGATCAGGTCGTGCCGACGCTTGGTGATGGGCTCCTGGCCCGCGTAAACGCGGACGCGTAGCGCCCCGCTCGGGAGCAGATCGATGCTGCCCTTCTGACGCCCCGCGGGCCTGGGCTGAAGACGAGCCATGACACGAACGCTAAGGCCGTTCGTGTCATGAGTCTGTCTGACTCGTTCGCGATCGGCAGCGTTTCCGCTGGTCAGACGGTGGAGCGGGCGACGGGAATCGAACCCGCGTAGCTAGTTTGGAAGACTAGGGCTCTACCATTGAGCTACGCCCGCGTGCTCCGGATCTTGCCCGGAAGCCCCATCAGCGTAGCGGACGGGACCGACGGGATCGCACCCCCTTCCTCCGTCGCCGCTCACCGCTGCGACCGGCCCCTTCGGGCGAACGAGGCGAACTGCCGGGCGTCGTGACAGTCCGAACGCCTACACTTGGCCCGACGGGGTGTGGCGCAGCTTGGTAGCGCACTCGCTTTGGGAGCGAGGGGCCGTGGGTTCAAATCCCGCCACCCCGACCACACATGCCCACCGACGGCTACCGCCCTCGGGCATGTCCTCCCGCTGGTCGGCCGTCACGATCGACCGCCGTGAGCCGGTCGTCCTGGCAGGCGGGAGATCGGGTGGCTCGGCGGGCGGTCCACGGGTCAGCGGCACGAGCACCCGGAAGGCGTGGTCGCCGTGATGGCCGATCCGGAGGGCAACGAGTTCTGCGTCGTCGCCTGCTCCGGACGCTGAGCCCGGTTCAGCCGACCCGCTCCTCCAGCCGGACGACGACGGTGTCGCCCGCGCTCTTGCCCAATGCACGACGCAGGTCGGCGCGGACCGGGAGCTTGTGCGTGCCATCGCCGAGGGCCATGAACGAGCTGCGGAACGGGTGGCCGTCGACGGTCCCGCGGACCTTCACCAGGCCGCGGGTGCCGAAGTAGCAGGCCGAGCCCGGCATCTGCACGTAGGTCCAGCCGCCCTTGTTCGGGCTCTGCAGCAGGACGGCGGTGAACTCGGTGTCGAGAGCGGCGGGGGCGATCGTCGTCATGACGGTCCTTCCGGTGTAGGAGTGGGGTGACTCAGGAGTCCTGGACGATCTCCAGGCCGTTGCCGTCGACGTCGCGGAAGGCGAACATCGGCGGGACACCCGGCCAGTTCAGGAGCTCGCCGACGTCGACGCCGGCGGTGGTGAGGTCGGCGTGCAGGGCGGCCGCGTCGGCGGTGGTGAACCGGATGCCGCTCTCGCCGCCGGCCGGGAGGCCGTCGCGGGCCTGCACGAGCGCGACGCTCACCGGGGCGCCGGGCGGGGCGACCTCGATCCAGCGCGAGCCCAGCTGCGGCAGCGGGGTGTCCATGCGCGTCTCGAAGCCGAGCGTGCCCGTGTAGAACGCCAAAGCCTCGTCCTGGTCGGTCACCGGGACGCCGATCGTGTGGATCCCGTGGATCTGTCCTGCGCTCATGGTGGGCTCCTTCTCGACGAGGTCAACGGTGCAGACCGGGACCGTCCCGGAAAGTCATCGGTGCGGCCCGGCGGATCGTGACAGGG
The DNA here is from genome assembly GCF_004217185.1 of Pseudonocardia sediminis. Lineage (NCBI taxonomy): Bacteria > Bacillati > Actinomycetota > Actinomycetes > Pseudonocardiales > Pseudonocardiaceae > Pseudonocardia > Pseudonocardia sediminis. Next base: position 5,000,742 of record NZ_SHKL01000001.1, read on the forward strand.
CGCTGGCCCACCGGGGCCCGGACGGGCACGCGGGGCCCCGGCGGTGATCGCTACGGTCTCCTCGGCGACAGGGAGGTCCCATGACCGGTACATCGACCAGCGTCGTGATCGTCGGCGCGGGGTTCGGCGGGATCGCAGCCGCGATCGAGCTGCGCACCAACGGCTTCACCGACGTCACGATCATCGACGCGGCACCCGGGATCGGCGGCACCTGGCTGCACAACACCTACCCCGGCGCGGCCTGCGACGTCCCCAGTCATCTCTACTCGTTCTCCTTCGCCCAGCGCCGCACCTGGAGCCGGCTGTGCTCGCCGCAGCCGGAGATCCTCGAGTACCTGCGCGGGGTCGCCCGCGAGTACGGCGTCGCCGACCTCGTCGTGCCGGACACCCGGATCGTCTCCTGCGTGCGCGAGTCCGCCGGGGGTGCGTGGACGCTCACCGCCGACGACGGCCGGACGTTCACCGCCGACGTCGTCGTGGTCGCGACCGGGCAGCTCAACCGCCCGTCCGTGCCGCCGATCCCCGGCCGGGAGAGCTTCGCCGGGCACGAGTTCCACTCCGCGCGCTGGGACCACGACCACGAACTGCGCGGGCGGCGCGTCGCCGTCGTCGGGACCGGTGCGAGCGCCGTGCAGTTCGTCCCCGAGATCGCGCCCGAGGTCGAGCACCTGGCGTTGTTCCAGCGCAGCGGCAACTGGTTCCTGCCCCGGCGCAACCGGCCGTTCCCGCGCTGGTGGAAGGCCGCGATCCGGTACGTGCCGGGCCTGCAGCGGTGGCGTCGCCGGTTCATCACCGAGTACTGCGAGGCGCTGACGCTGATGATCCGCCACCCCGGGACGCTGGGGCGGGCCGGACGGCTGCTGTCGACGGTGTTCATGCGCAGCCAGCTGCGCGACCCCGAGGTCCGGCGCAAGGCCTGGCCCGACTACACGTTCGGCTGCAAGCGGATCCTGTTCAGCTCCTGGTACCTGCCCGCGCTGCAACGGGAGAACGTGGAGCTGACCACGGAGAAGATCACCGAGATCGTCCCCGAGGGCGTCCGGACCGCCGACGGCCGCACGCACGAGGTCGACACGATCATCTGGGGCACCGGGTTCGCGGCCACCGACTTCATGTTCCCGATGGAGATCACCGGGCCCGGCGGGCGGTCGCTGGCCGACGAGTGGTCGGCGGGTCCGCACGCACACCTGGGCATGACCGTCCCGGGCTTCCCGTCGCTGTTCGTGCTCTACGGCCCGAACACCAACACCTCCGGCGGGTCGATCATCCTCTACTTGGAGGCGCAGTCGCGGTACGTCCGCAAGGCGCTGCAGGAGATGGGACGCCGCGCCGCGACCGGGATCGAGGTCCGCACCGACGTCGAGGCCGAGTCCGACCGCGAGCTGCAGGAGCGCTTCGCCGGCACCGCCTGGACCCGCTGCGACTCCTGGTACCGCGACGAGACCGGCCGGATCGTCACGAACTGGCCGGGCTACATGCGCCAGTACCTGGCCGAGACCGCCGACGTCGACACGGCGGAGTACGTCTTCCACCGCTAGACGCGCCGGGACGCCGCACCCCGGGAGCCGGGGTGCGGCGTGGTCGGGGGCGCCTAGTTGCCGGAGAGGGCCTCGCAGCTGATGTCGCGGTCGCCCTTGGTCTGGGCGTTGCCGCCGCCCAGGATGCCCAGCACGTTGCCGAGCGTCGCCGTGACGTCCGGGCAGACGTTGACGCCGTTGAGCGCGTTGACGTCGTCGAGGTTGACCAGGCCGAACTTGTCGCCGTTCGGGCTGTCCTGGTCGCCGATGACCGGGCCGTCGTCCGTGTCCGGGGTCGGGGCCGCGGAGGCCAGTGGGCTGAGTGCGACCAGTGTCGCTGCGGTGGCGGCCAGGACGACCGCGAGCTTCTTGACCATGTCATCTCCCCGATGGTGAGCAGTGGTGCCGTGACGACCGGTGCGTCGCAACACACGGAACGTAGGCAGCCGGTCACGGGCGGGGCGATGGGTCTCGCTCGATCGAATGATCCGGTTGCGCAGCGCGAGATCAGCAGGTTTGAACGCCGGATCCGGCGCTTCCGCAGGACGCCCGGTACGGAGGGTTCACCGGCCCGGGACGTGAGTGGCCGAGGGTGACGGAGGGACCTCGGCCGGGGGTCCGCGCGGATCACCCGTCAGGGCGACATGTCGGCGTGGGCGACTCGGCGTGTCGCATCCTCGACGTGTCGCGCGGAATACGGGCTTGCACCTCACGCGACGTGAGTTCCTAGCGTCGTCCCTGCCGCTCCGACGGGGCGGACCGACGAGAAGGGTACCGAGGTGGAACGGACCGAATGGAAGGTCGGCGAGCTGGCCCGGCAGACCGGGCTGACGGTGCGGACGCTGCACCACTGGGAGGAGCGCGGCCTCGTCGTGCCCTCGCGGCGGACGGCGGCCGGGCACCGGCTCTACGACGACCGCGACGTCCGCCGGGTGTACGAGGTGGTGGCCCTGCGTGAGCTGGGGCTGTCCCTGGAGGCGGTCGCCGAGGTGCTCGCCCCCGAGGGCGACCGGCTCGAGGGGATCCTCTCCGCGCACCTGTCCCAGGTCGAGGCGCGCCTGACGGCGTTGCGCGACCTGCGCACCACGCTCGCGGCGCTGGTCGCGGGGCTGCGGAGCGCCCGGGCGCCCGGAACGTCGGACCTGATGGGACTGATCGACGAGGTGTCGAAGATGACCGAGACGTTCAACAACTACTTCACCGACGAGCAGCTCGCCGCGCTGGAGGCACGACGCGAGGAGCTGGGCGAGGACACCATCCGCGCCACCGAGCAGGAGTGGCCGGGACTGATCGCGGCCGTCCAGTCCGAGATGGACGCGGGCACCGACCCGGCCTCGCCGAGGGTGCGGGCGCTCGCGACGCGCTGGGCCGAGCTGTTGGAGGCGTTCCACGGCGGGGACCCGGGCCTGCGCGAGGGCCTCTACCGGTTGCGGGACGAGAACGCCGAGGAGGTCCTCTCCCGCGGAGGCCCCACCGACGAGCAGATCGACTACATCCGCCGGGCGGGCGCCGCCGGGGTGTGAGGCGGGTCGGGACGCGCATCGAACCCGTCGACGCGCACGCCGCGGGGCGCGCGTTCGCGGGTTCGGTGCGCGGCAGCGGTCGCGGCGCGCGTTCCGACGGTGTCACCCGCCCGCGCGGATGCCGGACGACGGATCGTCGGCGATGCTGATCTCCATGTCCGGCGAGCAGACCTCCACTCCCCTGGCGACGCGTCTCCGGGAGCTGGCACGGACCGATCCGGACGCTCCCGCCGTGTCCGACGGCGACATCGTGCTGACCCGTGCCGAGCTCGACGAACGCACCAACCGCCTGGCACGGGCGTTCGCCGCACGGGGAGTCGGACCCGGGGACCTGGTCTCGATCGCGCTGCCGAACCGGGTCCGGCACGTCGAGTGCTCGGTGGCGGTGTGGAAGCTCGGGGCGGTACCGCAGCCGGTCTCGCACCGACTACCCCCCGGTGAGCTCGACGCCGTGCTGGAGGTCGCCGACCCGGCGCTGGTCGTCGGGCTGCAGACGCCGGGACGGGCCTGGCTGCCCGAGGACCACGACGCCTCCGGCGAATCGGCCGAGCCGTTGCCGGAGGTCGTCGGGCCGTCGTGGAAGGCGCCGACCTCGGGCGGGAGCACCGGACGTCCGAAGGTCATCGTCGCCGGTCAGCGTGCCAGCATCGAGGAGGCCCTGGCACGGGTCGACGGCCTGCGCATCGACCGCGACGGCGTGTTCCTGTGCACCGCGCCGCTGCACCACAACGCGCCGTACATGTTCTCGCTGATGGCGCTGCTGCAGGGCCACCACGTGGTCGTCATGCAGCGTTTCGACGCCCAGCGCACGCTCGATCTCATCGCGCACCACGGCGTCACCTGGCTCTACGTGGTGCCGACGATGATGAGCCGGATCCTGCGCCTGCCGGACGGCGCGGGCGACGCGGCGGACGTGACCAGCCTGCGCACGGTGCTGCACGTCGGCGCGCCGTGCCCGCCGGAGGTCAAGCGCGCGTGGCTGGACTGGGTGGGCCCGGAGACGGTGGTCGAGCTCTACTCCGGCACCGAGTCGCAGGCCGGGACGACGATCGACGGCGTCGAGTGGCTGGCGCACCCCGGCTCGGTCGGGCGCGTCACCCGTGGCCTGATGCGCGTCCTCGACCCCGAGGACGGCCACGAGCTGCCCGTCGGGGAGACCGGCGAGATCTGGATGCGCTCGGCCGACGGGCGTCCGACGTACCACTACCTCGGCGCGCAGGCCCGCGAGCGCGACGGCTGGGAGTCCCTCGGCGACATGGGCCGCTTCGACGACGACGGCTACCTCTATCTGGCCGACCGGCGCTCGGACATGGTCCTGGTCGGGGGCGCCAACGTGTACCCGGCCGAGGTCGAGGGCGCGCTCGAGACGCACCCGGACGTCCTCGGCAGCGCGGTGGTCGGGCTGCCGGACCCGGACTACGGGCAGGTCGTGCACGCGATCGTGCACGTCGCCGCGGACGCCGACCCCGGCGTCGTCGAGGACGCCCTGCGCGTACACCTGACCGAGCGGCTGACGCCGTACAAGACGCCGCGGACCTACGAGTTCGTGCACCACCCGCTGCGCGACGACGCCGGGAAGGTCCGTCGCGGCGCCCTGCGGGACGAGCGAGTGGGTCGTGCGCGGATATCGTCGCCCTGACCGCGACATCCACGCACGGGCCCGGAGGGCACACCATGACCGAACTGATCGACCGGCTGCGCGCGGTGCAGGTGTCCTCGCTCTGCGACGCGGACAAGACCCTGCCGGTCATCGACCCGGCGTTGCAGGCCCTGCTGCCCGGGACGGCGATGGTGGGCCCTGCCGTCACCGTCACCTGTCACGACGACCACCTGCCGATGTTCGCCGCCCTGCGCGCCGCCGAGCCCGGATCGGTGCTCGTGGTGGCCACGAACGGCGGCGGGCGCGCCGTGTCCGGTGAGCTGTTCGCGACCGAGGCGGCCCGGCGCGGGCTGGCCGGGATCGTCGTCGACGGCTACTGCCGCGACCTGCGCGGCCTGCGCACGATCGGCCTGCCGGTGTTCGCCCGCGGCACCTGCCCCGCGTCGGGTTCGACGCGCGACCCGGGCCTCGTCGGGACCGAGGTCGGGATCGGCGGCGTCACCGTGTCCCCCGGTGACCTCGTGGCCGGTGACGACGACGGCCTGCTGATCGCCTCCGCCGCGCGTCTGGAGGCGGCGCTGCCGGTCGCCGAGGAGATCGAGCGTGCCGAGAAGGCGCTGGTCGAGGCGATGGCGCGGGGCGAGGAGCTGCATTCGCTGACCACGGTGGACGAGCACATCGCGGCGCTGGGCCGGGGCGAGGACTCGAAGCTGGGCTTCCTCGTCTGACCCGGGCGGGGGTCCGGCACCGGTCCGCACCCGTCCCGTGGTCGCACACGGACCAGCCCTCGACCACAGAGACGGAGCAGCACACCCCTCCACCCGGTGGTCCGGCGAGACGCCATCGCTATCCTCGACTGCCACGTTCCCCCGAATGCGCCCATCGACGGGCCCGCGGGTACGCACACAGCGGAGGCGGTGCGTCGCATGACCGATCGACAGCCCGACGACGGTGGCAGCCTGCTGGCCGACGCCGCCCGAAACGGCGACGGTCGGAACGGCGACGGTCGGAACGCGTGCCGCCGGTGCGCCGCGGCCGTCCCGTACGGCGATCGGTTCTGCCCCTCCTGCGGCACGGACCTCCGGATCCTGCGTGGCGGCACCACGGCGGTGACGGCCGGTGGCGAGCCCCCGCGGACCTGCCAGGACTGCGGCGGCGAGGGCGTACCCGGGCCGTCGATGCCCGGCCGCGCACCCGGGATCCAGTGGTGCGGCTCCTGCGGGGCGCGGCTCGGCGAGTCGGTGGACCGGGTCGAGGTCGACCTGGGCGTGCTGGCCGGGGTCAGCGACCGCGGGCTGGCGCACCGCCGCAACGAGGACGCCATCGCGCTCGGACGGGTGGTCGCCGCCGGGGACCGGCCGGAGGCCGCGGTCGTCTGCGACGGGGTGTCGAGCACCCACCGCCCGGAGGAGGCCGCCCGCGCCGCCGCCGACGCGACGCTCGACGTCCTGCTGTGCGAGCCGGGTGCGGGGCCGACGGCGCCGGGTCTGCGGATGCGGGCCGCGGTCTCCGCGGCGGTGTCGGCGGTCGCCGGGCTGGGCGGCGGCGCCGAGGGGCCGTCCTGCACGCTCGTCGCCGCGCACGTCGACGACGGCGAGGTCACCGTCGGCTGGGTCGGCGACAGCCGCGCCTACTGGCTACCGGACCACGGCGACGGACGGCTGCTCACCCGCGACCACTCGTGGGCGGTGGAGATGGTGGCGTTCGGCCTGCTCGACGCCGAGGCCGCGGCCCGGGACCGTCGCGCGCACGCGATCACCCGCTGGATCGGCCCGCAGGACCACCCGCAGCCCGACGTCACGACCCTGCGTCCGGACGGCCCGGGGATCCTGCTGCTGTGCAGCGACGGGCTGTGGAACTACCTGCCCGAGCCCGCCGAGCTGGCCGCGACCGTGCGCACCGCCGGCTCGACGATCGAGGCCGCGGACCTGCTCACCCGCGCCGCGCTGGACGCGGGCGGCCGGGACAACATCAGCGTCGTCGTCCTGCCCGTGGCGCCCTGAGCGGGCCGCGCCCTCTCAGGCCGCGTCGTCCCAGGACCACATCTCGTTCATCGGGGTGGTGCAGTCGGGACACGGCACGTCGACGCCCGCGGTCTCGTCCCCGGGCAGCTCGGCCTCGATCCCGCACCCGGCACACGAGCACCAGGCGGTCTCTCGCGATGCGTACATGTGTTCGAGGGTAACTACATCGGTGTCATTCGCAACCCGACCGTGACCCGCGTTTGCCTGGGAGCCGATCGGTTGCGACTCTCCCCCGGTGACCATCACCCGGCCGGGCCAGCTCGTCCACCGCCACCTGACCGACACCCGGGCGGGCTGGAGCACGGGCACGCTCGGCGCCATCGCCGAGTTCGTCCGGGAACCGCGTGAGCCGTGCACCGGTGTGGACGGCACCCGGGCCACCGACCGCGGTGCGATCGCGCTGTCGCCACCCTCCCATATCCGCGCCGTCGCCTACCGCACGCCGGCCGGCCCGGACCTGGCCTGGAACCACGCCGTGGCGTTCTGCGTACCGGTCGAGCAGGCGGGCCCGGCGCGGACCGTGCTGACCGAGCTCGGCCCGGACCACGACGCCGTGCGGCCGCAGGACCGCGACGGCGTGCTGTTCGACCTCGGGCTGGGCACCCCGGCCGTCGAGGCGTGCGTGCGGACGTCGGACCCGTCGTTGCTGGCCACGCTGCGCGGGTTCGCCGGGTCGCCGGTGTTCGACAGCGGAGCGGCGGGCGCGCTGGTCGCGGACTCGCCGCACCGGGTGTTCCGCGGACCGGCCGGACGCGCCGAGGTGTTCGCCCCGATCCCGCCGCCGGACGGGCGCTCCCCCGACGGCCCGCACACCCACCTGCTGCCGCACCTGCTCGCCCGCGGCCGCACGCACGCCTCGACGGTGCCGATCCCGGCCGGGTACGTCCCGGTCGCACACCTCTACCCGGCGCACCCGCTGTTCGGCCCGCTCGGCCGTCCGCACGCCTTCGACGCCGAGGCCGACGCGGCGTTCGCCGAGATCCTCGACGAGTTCGGCGCGCCCGAGCTGGTCGAGCTCGAACGCGACGTCGTCGCCGCCGTCCGCGGCGGGGACGGCCCGGACGCCATCACCGTCCCGCCGACGGCGCAGTGCCGGGCGACGGTGGCCGTCACCCTGCGCCGTCTCGCCCAGATCGAACCGCACCTGCCGTCGCTGCAGCGCTGGCGCCCGCACCGTTCCGCGGCCGACGGCGAGCACGACCCGGACGGCGACCGCAACGGCGGCTGAGCGCCCGGCCGGTCCGGACGGGCTCAGACGTCGTCGACGAGGTCGGCGACCGAGGACACCACGCGGGTCGGGCGGAACGGGAAACGGTCGATCTCCTCGGCCTGGGTGATGCCGGAGAGCACCAGCACCGTGCGCATCCCGGCCTCGAGACCGGCCAGGATGTCGGTGTCCATCCGGTCGCCGATCATGATCGTCGACTCGGAGTGCGCGCCGAGGCGGTTCAGGGCGGCGCGCATCATCAGCGGGTTCGGCTTGCCCACGAAGTACGGGTCGGTCCGGGTCGCCTTGGAGATCATCGCGGCGACGGAGCCGGTCGCCGGCAGCAGCCCTTCCGGCGACGGGCCGGTGGCGTCCGGGTTCGTCGCGACGAACCGGGCGCCGTTCTCGATCAGCCGGATCGCGGTGGTGATCCCGGAGAAGCTGTAGGTGCGGGTCTCGCCCAGCACCACGTAGTCCGGGTTCGAGTCGGTGATCACGTACCCGACGTCGTGCAGCGCGGTCGTCAGCCCGGCCTCGCCGATCACGTAGGCGCTGCCGCCCGGGCGCTGCTCGTGCAGGAACGCCGCGGTGGCCAGCGCCGAGGTCCAGATCGCCTCCTCGGGCACCTCCAGGCCGGTGGCCTGCAGCCGGTAGCGCAGGTCGCGCGGGGTGTGCATCGAGTTGTTCGTCAGGACCAGGAACGGCACGCCCTTGTCCCGCAGGCGCCCGAGCAGGGTGTCGGCGCCCGGGACGAGACGGCCCTCGCGGACGAGGACACCGTCCATGTCGGTCATCCAGCATTCGATCGGTTTGTGCTCGGCCACGTGCGCGACCCTAGCCCGGATCCGGCTTCGGTCCCGGGTTCAGGCGGCGGGCTGGCACGTCGGGCACCAGAACAGGTTGCGGGCCTGGTGGGTGGCCGTGAGAACCGGCGTGCCGCAGACCAGGCACCCCATCCCGGTGCGCCGGTAGACGTAGACCTCGCCGCCGTGGCGGTCCTTGCGGCCGGGCTCGCCGCGACGGCGCGGGTCGTGCTCGCGCGCGACGGTGTCGATGCGGCCCTTGCGGACGCCGTCGCGCATCAGGGCGACGAGGTCGGTCCACATCGCGTCCCACGTCTCCCGGTCGAGGTGCGTCCCCGGCAGCTGCGGGTCCAGGCCGTGGCGGAACAGCAGCTCCGCGCGGTAGACGTTGCCGACCCCGGAGACGACGGCCTGGTCCATCAGCAGCGTGGCCAGCGGCGAGCGGGACCGCGAGATCCGCGCCCACACCTTGTCCGGGTCGGCGTCGCGGCGCAGCGGGTCCTCCCCGAGCCGCGCCCGCAGCGCGCGGGCCTCGGCGCCGGTGATCAGCTCGCACGCGGTCGGCCCGCGCAGGTCGGCGTAGTGGGTCTCGCCGACGAGCCGCATCCGCAGCTGGCCGCGCGGCTCGGGCGGCATCCCTCCCGGCTCCAGCTCGGCCTCGACGAACGTGCCGTAGAGACCGAGATGCACGTGCACCACCCGGTCCGGTCCGAAGCGATGGAACAGGTGCTTGCCGTGCGCCTCGGCGCGGGTCATCACCGCGCCGTCGAGCAGCGCGGCGGAGTCGGCGAAGCGGCCCTGCGGGCTCGACACCGCGACCGGACGGCGGGCGAACAGCTTCTGGTGCAGCCGCGCCAGACGGTGCAGCGTGTGGCCCTCGGGCATCAGCTCGCCGGGAGCTCGATCTCGCCGGTGCGCTCGAACGCGGCGACCTGGTCGATCCGGCGCTGGTGGCGCTCGTCGCCGGAGAAGTCCGTGGTCAGGAACGTCTCGACGATCACCAGCACCTCCTCGAACATGTGCTGGCGGGCGCCGATGCCGACGACCTGCGCGTTGTTGTGCTCCCGGGCCAGACGCGCGGTCTCCTCGTTCCACGCCAGCGCGGCGCGGATGCCGGGCACCTTGTTCGCGGCGATCTGCTCGCCGTTGCCGGAGCCGCCGATCACGATGCCGAGGCCCTCGGGGTCCTCGACGACCTGACGGGCCGTCTCGATGCACCAGGCCGGGTAGTCGTCGCTCGCGTCGAACGTCGGCGCACCGACGTCGACCGTCTCGATCCCCTGCCCGGACAGGTGCTCGATCAGCTTCGCCTTCAGCTCGAATCCGGCGTGGTCACTGCCCAGGTAGACGCGCACGGAAGGATCCTCTCTCATGCAGGTCGCGGGTGTGGACGGGGTCCCCGACGGATGGGTCGTGTGCGTGCTGCGCGACGCCGGCACCCCGGAGGTGACGGTGTCGTGGACGGTCGAGCCCGACGCCGCCGCGGTGCTCGCCCGGACCCGGGACTGCGACGCGGTGGGCCTCGACATCCCGATCGGCCTGCCGTCCGGGACGGCACGGCGGGCCTGCGACGTCGAGACGGCGGCGCGACTGGGCCGGGCCCGGTCGTCGGTGTTCCCGGCGCCGCCGCGGGAGGTCCTCGCCGCACGCACCCACGCCGAGGCCTGCGTCGTCGCGCGGGAGGTCACCGGGAAGGCGATCAGCCTGCAGACGTTCCACATCGGGGCCAAGATCCGTGAGTGGGACGCGCTCGACGCCGTCCCGGACACCGTCGTCGAGGCCCATCCGGAGCTGTCGTTGCGCACCCTCGCGCCGGACATCGAGTTCGTGCCGAAGAAGACCGCCCGCGGGCTGGGCCAGCGGATCGCCGCCCTGGCCCGGTGGGTGGACCCGGCGGTCGCGCTGGCCGACCTGCCCGGCCCCACCCGCCTCGACGACGTCCTCGACGCCCTGGCCGTGAGCTGGACCGCCGCCCGCCGGCTGCGCGGCGAGGCCGAGATCCTCGGCGACGAGACCGACGCCCGCGGACGTCCGATGCGGGTGGTGGTGTGAGCGCCGGGGACGGAAGGTGGGTCGGGCTCGCCGACGGGGTGCTCGCACGCCGTCACGACGAGCTGGATTTGACGACCGGACTCGTCCTCGGCGCCGACCGCGCCCTGGTCGTCGACACCCGCGGCGACGCCCGCCAGGGCGCCGAGCTGGCCGCCGCGGTCCGGGCGGTGACCGACCTGCCGGTGACGGTGGTGCTCACCCACGCCCACTTCGACCACTGCTTCGGCACCGCCGCGTTCGGGCCGGTCCCGGTGTACGCCCAGGCCGGGTGCGCGGCGGCGATCTCCGCGACGGCCGCGCAGCAGCGCACGGAGTGGGTGCGGTACTACCGCGAGCACGGCGACCCGGCGACGGCCGACGCGCTGGCGGCCACCGATCCCCCGCTGCCCGACCGTCCCGTCTGCCCGCGTCCCGGCGACACGGCCCTGCTCGACCTGGGCGGGCGCCGCGCCGTCCTGCTCCACCCCGGACCCGGTCACACCGGCCACGACCTGGCCGTCCACCTCCCCGACGACGCCGTGCTCTTCGCCGGGGACCTGCTGGAGAACGGCGCCCCGCCCAGCCACGGCCCGGACGCACACCCCGCCGACTGGCCCGCCGCCGTCGACGCACTTCTCGCGCTCGGCGCGACGAGGATCGCGCCCGGCCACGGCGACCCGATGACGCCGTCGCAGGCCGTCGCCCAGCGGGACGAGCTGGCCGTCGTGGCGCGACTGCACACCGGCCCGTCAGCCCAGTGACGCCGTCGCCTGCCGCAGGTCCTCCAGCGCGGCCAGCGCGTGGTGCGCGAGGTCCTCGCCGCCGTCGCCCTCGGACCACTCGGCGTAACCGCGCTTGAACGCGAGGACGCCCAGCTCGGCCGCGAGGTGCGCGGTCGGGTCGGGGACCCCGCGGGCGACGAGCGCCTCCGTCATGGCGGCCGCGAGCCCGACTCTCTTGAGGGCGTCGCGTTCCTGCAGCTCCGCACTGCTGGCGACGGCCGCCTTGAGACGGGGCCCGAGCTCCCGGTTGGACGGACCCATCATGGTCGACGCGCGTTCCAGGCCCGCGGCGACGGCGGCGAGCGGGCTCGCCCCGGACGGCGCCTCGGCGATCCCGTCGGCGAGCAGCCCGCTCAGGGTCTCCTGCCCGGCCACCAGGAGCTCGCGCTTGTCCGGGAAGTGCCGGAAGAACGTGCTCTTCGTGACCCCGGCGCGCTCGGCGATCTGCGCGACCGTCGTGTCGTCGTAGCCCTGCTCGGTGAACAGGTCGACCGCAGCCACGACGAGCCGGTCGCGCGCCCCTGGCTCCCACCGTCCCATGGGCCGATCCTACGTGACGGGACCTTTGTCCCATCGCCGTGCTACGTTGACGGGACAAAGGTCCCATCACATTCAGGAGAACGCCATGCACGTCTTCGTCACCGGCGGCAACGGCACCATCGGTTCCGCCGTCGTCGCCGAACTGCTCGGCAACGGCCACACCGTGCTCGCGCTGGCTCGCTCGGACGCGTCCGCGACGTCCCTCGACGACGCCGGGGCCGAGGTCCTGCGCGGCGAGCTCTCGGACCTCGACGTCCTGCAGACCGGCGCCGCACGCTCCGACGGCGTCGTCCACCTGGCGTTCGGACGCGACTACAGCGCCCCGGACGCGCTCGCGCGGTCCATCGCCGAGGAGGGCGCGGCCGCCGCCGCGCTGGGCGAGGCGCTCGTCGGGAGCGACCGCCCGATCGTCGCCGCCTCGGGCACCCCGTGGGTTCCGGGCCGCGCCAGCACCGAGGCCGACCCACTGGCCACCGACGGGCCCGTGGGCGGCCGCGGCCGGTCGGCGAACGCCCTGCTCGACCTGTCCGCGCGCGGTGTACGCAGCGCGCTCGTCCGGATCCCGCGCACCTGCCACAACGACGGCGACGGCGGGTTCGCCGGGCTGCTCACCGCCCAGGCGCGACGCTCCGGGGTGGCCGGCCACCCCGGGGACGGCACCCAGCGCTGGCCTGCCGTGCACGCGCTCGACGCGGCGGTCCTGTTCCGGCTGGTCCTGGAGTCGGCCCCGGCCGGGACGGCCTGGCACGCCGTCGCCGACGAGGGCGACATGGTGCGGGACATGGCCGAGGTCATCGGCCGGCGCCTGGACCTGCCCGTCCGGCAGGTGCCCGAGGAGGACTTCGGCCCGTTCGGCCCGATCTTCGCCATGGACCAGCCGTCGTCGAGCACGCACACCCGCGACGTCCTCGGGTGGAAGCCGACGCACCCGGGCCTCCTCGAGGACCTGGAGAACATCCGGCCCTGAGGACGGCCGCGCGGCCGGCACGTGCCGGCCGCGTCGCGGGACACCGCCCGTGCGGTCCCGCCCGGAGGTTGCTCTCCGGAAAATCGCTCACGGAGTCGCTGAGTTCGTGAGGCGTTCTCGCGAAGACACCTCCCCGGGCCCGATCAGCAGGCCGAGATCCGGGCGGGCGGAGGTCAGGCGGACCGGGCGCTCCGATCAGGGCCCGGGGCGCACCGCGTGACGGCCCGGCTCCGAGCGCTCCCGGCCATCGGCCCCGGCCGGCGGCAGGGCCTCGGCGACCTCCCGGGCGAACCGCGGGTCGTGCCCGGTCGGGGCGTCGGGGCTCCGGCGCAGCGCACGGTAGATCTCGACCGTCGGGTATCCGTCCGGAACCGGGTCGATCTCCGTCGTGGGCTCGCCCGGGTCCGGCGTCGGACGCCGCCGCACCCCCACCACCACCGGCTCCGGAACGGCGATCTCGGGCTCCGGCTCCGCGACCGGCCGTGACGCCGCGGCGGACGACACCCGGTTCGCGGCCGAGCCCGTACCCAGCCCGCGGACGCGCAGCATCGCCGGAGCCCCCACCATCGGCCCGAGCGCCAGCACGGCCAGCGCTGCGGGCCAGCCCAGCAGCTCCGCCACGACGGGGACGATCTGGATGCTCGCGACCGTCAGCAGGAACCCGAGCGCGGTCAGGACGGTCAGCGCCGTCCCGACGTAGCGCTTGTCGGCGACCTCGCTCATCGACGTGGTGAGCACGGCCGAGTCCGCGACCGCCACCGCGCCCCACACCGTGCAGAACACCGCCACCACGACCGGCCCCGCCCCGGCCATCAGCGGTGAGAGCAGGCAGCAGACGCCGCTCGCGACCAGCGCGACCACCACCGTCCGCGCGCGGCCCCACCGGTCGGCGGCCCGGCCACCGACCAGACACCCCAGCGCCCCGCCCAGCCCGGCCGCGACGAACACGACGACGTCGGGGCGCACCCCGAACGCGTCGGCGGAGCGGCCGGCCTCCAGGTAGGACCCCATCCAGGTCCACAGTGCGTAGAGCTCCCACATGTGGCCGAGGTAGCCGAGCACGACCAGCCGCGGCCCCCGCTCGCGCAGCATCCGGGCGGCGTAGCGGGGGTCCGGCGGCGGGGCCGGGGCCAGCAGCGGGCCCGGGCGCAGCCACACCACCGCGACCAGGGCCGCGGCGGCGCTCGCGATCGCGGCCCCGACCAGGACCCCGCGCCACGGCAGGCCGGGGATGCCGCTGAACACGTGCGGCAGGGCCGAGCCGACGGTCAGTGCGGCGACGAGCACGCCGAGGTCGCGGGCCCGGCGGGCGGGTCCCGACCACGACGTCATCAGCTTCATCCCGACCGGGTAGACCCCGGCCAGGAACACCCCGGTGAGCGTGCGCAGGACGAGTGCGACCGCGGGCCCGTCGGCGACGGCCGCGAGCAGCAGCGTGCACGCCGCCGCCGACGCGGCGCAGATCCCGAGCAGGCGTTCCGGGCGGATCCGGTCGGCCAGGGTGAGCGCCGCCGACGCCACCGCCCCCGCCGCGAAGCCGAGCTGCACGGTGCAGGTCAGCCACGTCGCCGTCGTCGAGCTGATGCCCCACTCGGCCTTCAGGTCGGGTACCACCGCCGAGGCGGAGAACCACACCGCGAGCCCGAGCACCTGCACGGTCGCGATCAGCGCCCGCGGCCCGCCCGCCCCGGGAGGACGGCGGTGACGCCCGCGGGGGCGCGACGACGGTGTGGTCTCGACCATCACGCCTCCCGGTGGACATCGTCGTCACATACGCCGAATGGACTAACTCTAAGGATCCGACCAGGTGAGAACTGGTCCGGACAGACTTACGAAATAGCGCATTCGGCTGAATCACCACGGACGGCGCTCGCAGGGGCACGGTGGCGCTGCTCAACGCCCTGGGAAACGGCGTCGCCGACGACGAGCAGCGGCTCGCCGAGCTGCTGCTCGAGCCCGTCGACGGCTACGGCGGGCGCGGCATCGTGATCGGCCCGCACGCCGCCCCGGACGCGCCCGGCCGAGGCCGGAGCAGCCCTCAGCGGGTGCCGACGGCCTCGATCAGCGGCATCGGGTCGGGGTCGCCGGCCGGGGGCACGAAGACCACCGAGTCCGCCCCCGCCTCGCCGTAGGCCGCGGCCGTGGTGGCCGCCCAGTGCGCCAGGTCGGAGGTGTGCGAGCGGACGGCGACGTAGCAGACGACGTGGAACGGGGCGCCATCACGCGGGCGGTCGCCGGAACCGTCACGCGGGCGGTCGGCGGAGACCTCGAGCAGGGCGTCGCGGACGTCGTCGGTGTCCAGGCCGGTGTCGAGCACGACGCCGTCGGCGAGCCTCCCGGCCAGGCGCAGCGTGCGCGGTCCGCGCGCGCCGACGAGCACCGGTGGCACCTGCTGCGGCGGCCAGTCCAGCGCGACCCCCTCCAGGCGCACGTAGTCCCCCGCGGAGTCGACGCGCTCGCCGCGCAGCAGCGCGCGCACGGCGTCGGTGTACTCGGAGAGCAGCGTCATCGGTGACGCGGCCCGCGCCCCGACCTGCCCCATCCAGTCCAGGACGCCGTGCCCGAACGCGGGCAGGAACCGGCCCGGGAAGAGCCGGGCCAGCGTCGCGATCTCCATCGCCGCCAGCGCCGGGTTGCGCAGCGGCACCGGCATCAGACCGACGCCGACGTGCAGGCGTTCGGTCCGCGCCAAGGCCACCGCTGCCGTGCTGAGCCCGCCCTCGAGGAAGCAGTCCTCCCAGAGCCACAGCTGCGCGACCCCGGCCCGCTCCGCGGCCTCGGCGATCGCGGGCAGCCGCTCCGGCGGGGACTGCGGACGGAAGACGACACCCACGTTCGGCCCGGACATGTCCCCGAGTGCACCACAGCGGGTTCCCGGGCCGGTACTCCCCGAGGAGGATCACCAGGATGTGCGGAATCGCCGGCGAGCTCCGGTACGACGGTGGGCCGGCCGACGTCGCGGCCGTCGCCCGGATCACCGGCGCGATGCACCGCCGCGGGCCGGACGGGTCGGGGGTGCACGCCGCCGGGCCGATCGCGCTCGGCCACCGCCGCTTGAAGATCATCGACCTGTCCGAGCGCGGCGCCCAGCCGATGGTCGACGCCGAGCTGGGCCTGACGTGCGTGTTCAACGGCTGCGTCTACAACTACCGGGAGCTGCGCGCCGACCTCGAGGCCGTCGGGTACCGGTTCTTCTCCGGTTCCGACACCGAGGTCGTGCTCAAGGCGTTCCACCGCTGGGGCGGCGCGTGCGTGGAGCACTTCCACGGGATGTTCGCCTTCGCCGTCGCCGAGCGCGACACCGGCACGCTGACGCTGGCCCGCGACCGCCTCGGGATCAAGCCGCTCTACCTCGCCGACGGGCCGGGACGGCTGCGGTTCGCCTCGTCGCTGCCGGCCCTGCTCGCCGGCGGCGGGGTGGACACCGGGATCGACCCGGTCGCGCTGCACCACTATCTGAGCTTCCACGCCGTCGTCCCGGCGCCGCGCACGATCCTGGCCGGGGTCTCCAAGCTGCCCCCGGCGACGGTTCGGACGGTCTCCCGCGACGGCACGTCGACCGACCACCTCTACTGGCGGCCGGTGCACGAGCGCCGGGCCGAGTACCGCAGCCTCGACGCCGGGGGCTGGGCCGAACTGCTCGGCGAGCGCCTGCGGACCGCGGTGCGCCGCCGGATGGTCGCCGACGTACCGGTCGGGGTCCTGCTCTCCGGCGGGCTGGACTCGTCGATGATCGTGGCGCTGCTGGCCGAGCAGGGCCAGCGCGACCTGCGCACCTTCTCCGTGGGGTTCCCGTCCGCGGGCGGCGAGCGCGGCGACGAGTTCGACTACTCCGACCTCGTCGCGAAGGAGTTCGGCACCGACCACCAGCAGATCATGATCGAGCCGGGGCGGATGCTGCCGGCCGTGGACGCGTGCGTCGAGGCGATGGCCGAGCCGATGGTCAGCCATGACTGCGTCGCCTTCCACCTGCTCTCCGAGGACGTGTCGACGTCGGTCGGCGTCGTGCAGTCCGGCCAGGGCGCGGACGAGGTGCTGGCCGGCTACAGCTGGTACCCGCCGCTGGCGCGCGTCCCCCGTGACGACGCCGCGCGGGCCTACGCGCGCGTGTTCACCGACCGCTCCCACGCCGACATGGCGAACGTCCTGGAGCCGGGCCGGCTGCTCGACCACGACCCGAGCCGGGACCTGATCGCCGCGCACTTCGCCGCACCCGGCGCGGACGACACCCTCGACGCCGCACTGCGGCTCGACTCGACCGTCATGCTCGTCGACGACCCGGTCAAGCGCGTGGACAACATGACCATGGCCTGGGGCGTCGAGGCACGGGTGCCGTTCCTCGACCACGAGCTCGTCGAGGCGATGGCCGCGTGCCCGCCGGCGCACAAGCTCGCGCACGGCGGGAAGGGCGTGCTCAAGCAGGCCGCGCGCGGCGTCGTCCCGGATGCCGTGATCGACCGGCGGAAGGGATACTTCCCGGTGCCGGCGATCCGGCACCTGGACGGGCCGCTGCTCGAGCGGGTGGCCGACGCCCTGACCTCGACGGCGGCCCGCGAGCGCGGCCTGGTCCGCCGGGACTGGCTCGACGCGATGCTGGCGGACCCGAACTCGCGCCGGACGAACCTCGGCTCGAACGCGTTGTGGCAGGTCGCGGTGCTGGAGATGTGGCTGCAGGAACGGGGGGTCTGATGGCGGGTGTCCGGGACGCACCGGCGCACCTGCTGTTCGGATCGGCCGGCCCGCTGCTCGACGCGCCCGCCCGCACCGACCCGGTGCCCTCGCCGGACGGGTCGCTGCTGGCCTGGATCTCCGACGTCGGCGGACGGCCCCGCGCCTACGCCGCGCCGCTGCCCGCCGACGGGTCCCCGGTCGTCGAGCCCGACCGGCCGCTGCCGGTCCGCCCGTCCCGAAGCCCGGGCGCCGACCTGCCGCCGGACGTCACGTCGATCGCCTGGAGCCCGGACGGGCGGTGGCTGGCCTGCGAGATCGCCCCGGCCGGCGGCGAGCGGACGCGGGTGGTCGTCATCGCCCCGGACGGGTCCGACCAGCAGGAGATCGCGCCCTCGGCCGCCGCGGTGAAGCTCGGCGCCTGGTCACCGACCGGGCGCGCGGTCGGCGTCACGATCCATCCCGCGGGCGGGCGCGGGGACGGCTACGCCTGCCTGGTCGACGTCCGGGACGGCTCGTCGACCGTGCTCGCCGTCGGGCCCGCGGCCGTCGTGTGCGGCGTCGGCGGCGACGGACGGCGCGCCGTGGTGCGCATCGGGCGACGCGGCGACCGGCGCCTGGAGCTGATCGACCTGCGCAGCGGGCGGCGTATCGAGCTCCTGGCCGGCGCGACCGTCGCCGCGGCCCGGTTCGGCGTCACCGGCCGCACGCTCTACCTGCACACCGACGCCGGTCGCGAGCATCCGGCACTGCTGGCGGTGACCCTCGGCGAGGGCGACGAGGTGTCGCCGACCCGGGTCGTGGCCGCCCGGGACGGCCAGGACCTCGACCTGGTCGCCCTCGATCCGGGCGGGGTGCGCGCGGCGCTGGTGTGGAACGCCGGCGGGTGCAGCGAGCTGGAGCTCACGGACCTGCGCTCGGCCCGTCGGGTCGCGATGCCGTCCTCACCGGAGATCGTGACCGGGGCGTCGTTCACCCGCGACGGCGCCGCGCTCCTCGTCGCCGGGCACGGCCACGCGGCCGCACCGCACGTCCTGCGGCTCGCACTGCCCGCCTTCTCCACGCGGCCGGAAAACGACCGTCCCCCCCGGGACGAGTCCCGGGCCGCGGAAGCACGGCCGGAGATCGCCCGGCTCACGCCCTTGCTGCCCTCGGTCGTGCCCGGCGGCGAGGGGCTCGTCCGGCCGGTCGCGGAGGGTTTCACCGGCGAGGACGGCCTGGCTCTGTCCGGCTGGCTGCTGCGCCCGCCTGGTGCGGACGGTCCACACCCGGCGCTGATCTGGCTGCACGGCGGACCGGAGGCCGAGGAACGTCCCGGCTTCGCCCCGCTGCTGCAGGCCCTGGCCGCGCGCGGGGTCGCGGTGCTCGCGCCGAACGTGCGCGGCTCCGGCGGTCGTGGACGGACGTTCTCCCATGCCGACGACCTCGACCGTCGCGCGTTCTCGATCACCGACGTGCGCGCCGCCGTCTCCCACCTGACCGGCACCGGCCTGGCCGACCCCGCCCGGGTCGCGGTGGCCGGACGGTCCTACGGCGGCTACCTCACCCTGGCCGCGCTGACCCGGTTTCCGGAGCTGTTCGCGGCCGGCGTCGACGTCTGCGGCATGTCCGACCTGCCCGCCTTCTACGACGACACCGAGCCCTGGATCGGCGCCGCGGCCACCACGAAGTACGGCGACCCGCACGACGACGCCGCCCTCCTCGCCGCGCTCTCCCCCCTCCGCGACGCCGCGAGGATCACCGCGCCGCTGCTGGTCGTGCACGGTGGACACGACACGAACGTCCCGCTCGGACAGGCCCGCGCGATCGTCGACGCCCTGCGCGGACGGGACGCGCCGGTGGAGCTGCTGCTCCTCGACGACGAGGGCCACGAGGTGCACGACCGGCACACCCGCGCGCGTGTCGTCCGCGACGTGACCGGGTTCGTCGTCGACGCCCTGAGACGCGGCCGAGCGGATCCGCTCAGGCGCGGCTGAAGGACTGGACGATCTGCTGGCCGCTGGAGTCGGTCCCGACGACGAACCGGTAGTTCTCCTGGCTCTGGCCGCCGTTGTTGTTGATGAAGACGATCGTGGCGGTCACGGCGTTGTCGCCGTCGCGGCGCAGATTCTGCGCGTAGACCGTGCGCAGGCCGCCGTAGAACCGCTGGAACTGCCCGTACCCGCCGGACTGCGCCTGCGCCGCCGGGCTGAGCATGTTGAACGCGGCCTGGGTGTTGCCGGGGAGCTGCCCGTAGTAGCTCTGGACGAACGCGACCGCGTTCACCGGGGCGGAGTTCGCCGAGCTCGACGGGGTCGGCGTGGGCGTCGTCGTCGACGGGGTCGGAGTCGGGGTCGCGGTCGTCGGCGCCGGGGTGGTCGTCGGGGCCGCGCTCGTCGTGGGGGCGGCGACGGCGGGCTGCTCGGTGTTCTCCGAGTTGGCCCGCACCACACCGAACGCGATGCTCCCGCCGAGGACCAGCAGTGCGACGACGACGCCGGCGATGACCGGGAGCCGCTTGCGGAACCCGCCGCGGCCCCGTCCGCCCCGGCGGGCGCCACCGCTCGCGCCGCCGCCCGGGATCACCATCGGTGCCGGGACGGGCGCGTCGGTCAGCGTGCCGGGATTCGACTCCGCCCCGACCGGCTCGGCGTCCGCCGCGATCTGCTCGGCATCGAGCATCGCGGTACCGGTGGCCGACGGCGTGGCCAGGCCCGCGACGGACTGACCTGCGGCGATCCGGGCGAGGGAGTCCCGGGCCTGGGACGCGCTGGGCCGGTCGGACGGGTCGTTGGACAGCAGGCGCATCAGCAGCGCGGTCATCGACCCGGCGTCGGTCGGCGGGCGGATCGCGCCGGTGGCGACCTTGTGCAGCAGCGCGTAGGCGTTGTCGTCGAGCCCGAACGGCGGCTCGCCCTCGACCGCGGCGTAGAGCGTCGCGCCCAGGGCGAACACGTCCGAGGCTGCGGTCGGCTCCTGGCCGCGGGCCACCTCGGGAGACAGGAACGCCGGCGTCCCGGCGATCACGCCGGTGCGGGTGAGCTGGACGTCGTCGACGGCACGGGACACGCCGAAGTCGGTGATCTTGGCCCGGCCGTCCTCGGCGAGCAGGACGTTGCCCGGTTTCACGTCACGGTGCACCACTCCGGCCGCGTGCGCGGCGGAGAGCCCGTCGGCGACCTGACGGCCGATCGCGGCCGCCTCGCGCGGGCTCATCGGGCCCTTCTCGGCCAGCACGGCCGCCATCGAGCGCGACGGCAGGTACTCCATCACGAGCCACGGCCGGTCGTCGTGCACCACGACGTCGAACATGCTGATCACGTGGGCGTGCTGCAGGCGGGCCCCGATCCGGCCCTCGCGCAGGATCCGCTGCCGCGACTCCTCAAGCTGGTCCGCCGACGGCAGCGCGGCCGCGAGCAGCTCCTTGACCGCGACGGTCCGGTTGAGCAGCTCGTCGGTCCCCCGCCAGACCGCACCCATCGCCCCGGCACCGATCCGCTCGTCGAGCCGGTAGCGGTTCCCGATCCGGGCGGTCTCGGGGGTGGGCGAGCTCATGAGGTCCAAGGGTAGGCAATGTCGCCGAGGCCCATCGCGGCAGGGCACCCGCACTTCTCACCCATTCGAGTGACATCCATCTCGGTCGCCATGCCCCGACCGCACTACTCGCCAGTAGGCCGGTGGAGTGTGGTCATTTCGGCAGTCCCAGCTTGGAGGAGCACGCGGGCCACGAACCGTACCCACCCCGGGCGTCCCTGACCTTCGTCGCGATCTCGATCTGCTGTTCCTTCGTGGCCTGGTCGGCGCGGGGTGCGTACGTCGTCCCTCCGAAGTCGCTCCACGTCCCCTTGTCGAACTGCAGGCCGCCGTAGTAGCCGTTGCCGGAGTCGATCGCCCAGTTCCCGGTCGACTCGCACTGGGCGAGCTTGTCCCAGGACGGGTCGGCACTCGCCTTCTGCCCGGTCTTCGGCGCGGACTTCGGGGCCTCGGCCTGGGGCTTCTCCTCCTTCGGGGCCTCGGACCCGGGCTTCTCCGCCTTCGGAGCGTCCTTCGTCGGCCCGTCGTCCCCGGAGTCCTCGTCCTTCTCCTCGTCCTCCTTGGCGGGGCTCTTCCCGTCGGAGGACGATCCCGAGTCGCTTCCGTCCGCGTCGCCACCGTCCTCGCCGGACTTCTCCCCCGGCTCTCCGGTCGGCGTCCCCTCGTCGGACGAGTCCTCACCGGACCCGGCGTCCGATCCGGTGTTTCCCGACTCCTTCTCGCCGGAGCCGTCCTCCCCGGAGCCGCCGTCCGAGCCGTACCGGCCGTCCTCGGGGGACGAGCCCGACGCCGGGTCGTCGCCCGGCTGCACCTGGTCCGACGAGCCCCTCCCCTCCGAGGACGGGTCCCCGGATCCGCCCGACCCCGAGCCGGAGCTCATAGAGCCCGAGTCCCCGGAACCCTCGGAGCCGTCGGCACTCGACGACCCGGAGCTCGAGGAATCGGAGCCGGAGGAGTCGGAGGAGCTCGAACCGGACGAGCCCGACCCGGTCGTGTCGCCGCCGCTGCTCCCCGACGTCCCCGCCGGCGACGCCCCGGCCGCCGACGAGCCCGTGCCCGACGCCCCGGCCGCTGCCGCTGCACCGCCTTCTCCGGTGGCCTGGGCGACGACCTCACCGTCCGGGCTCCCGTACCCGGCCGCGACATCGTCGACGACGAGCACCCACGCCGGTCCCCCGCCCTCCTTCGGCACCGGGAACCGCGCCACGCCCGCACTGGCCAGGGCCGCCATCTTCAGCGTCCGGCCGGTGGCGGCGTCGTACCACCAGGGCTGCGCCCGGTCGCCGGAGAGCAGGTCGAGGTCGAGCACGACGTCGCCGCCGGCCGGGGTGTAGCCGAGGACGTAGGACCCGTCGTCGGCCGAGGTGATCGTGATCCGCCTGTCGACCGCGGCGACGCCGACGGTGAACCCGCCCTCGCCGTAGGGACTCAGCGGGGCGCGCGGGTTGCCGGCGTCCGCCAGCGCGACCTGGGTGCCGACGACCGCCGCGACGACCAGCAGCGCCGTCCCCAGCGCGGCCGGCGCATGCCGCCAGACGGGTCCTCGGTGCTCCAACACCCAGCCACCCTGGACGTGCCCGCGGCCTGCCCGGACCGGAACGTCAGGAAGTGTTCACGATCGTCAGCACCGCACGCCCGCCCCACCCGGGTCCGGCCGGACACATGATCCGGAGTACGCGCGCCGAACCGGAGTTCGCGCGCGTCCGGACGCGCGCGAACTCCGGTGACGCGCGCGAACTCCTGATCATGGGTGCGCGGGCCGGCCGGAGCCGGCCGTGGGCTCAGTAGTCGAAGCTCGGGTCCTCGGTGCGGGTGCGCTTGAGCTCGAAGAAGTACGGGTTCTCGGCCATCAGGCGGGCCCCGTCGAACAGGCGTCCGGCGTCCTCGCCCTTGGGCACCCGGGAGATGACCGGGCCGAAGAACGCGACGCCGTCGACGTGGATGGTCGGCGTGCCGACGTCCAGGCCGACCGGGTCCATCCCGGCGTGGTGGCTCTTCTTGAGCTTCTCGTCGTAGTCGGTCGAGTGCGCGGCCTCGGCCAGCGACGCGTCGAGCCCGAGCTCCTCCAACGACCCCTTGATGACGTCGTCGAAGTCCTTGTTGCCCTGGTTGTGGATGCGCTCGCCCATCGCGGTGTAGAGCGGGCGGAGGATCTCGTCGCCCTTCTGCTCCGCGGCGGCGATCGCGACCCGCACCGGGCCCCACGCCTTCGCCATCATCTCGCGGTACTGCTCGGGCAGGTCACGCCCCTCGTTGAGCACCGCCAGGCTCATCACGTGGAACGCGACGTCCACGTCACGGACCTTCTCCACCTCCAGCACCCAGCGCGAGGTCAGCCATGCCCACGGGCACAGCGGGTCGAACCAGACGTCGACACGGGCGCGTTCTGCAGCAGTCGTCATGTCCGGTCCAACACCGTCGGCGGCGGGTGATGTTCCCGCGTGTGCCGAATGAGGCGGGGGCACGGAGGGCACACGTGATTGGATGCCCCAGCGACCCGATCTGGAAGGGACTCCATGACCCCGCCGAACCTCACCCGCTCCGACGCCGAGAAGCGCGCCGCGCTGCTCGCCGTGTCGGACTACCGGGTCGACCTCGACCTCACCGACGGCGACGGCGGTCCGGGCGAGAAGACCTACGCCGTCGACACGACGGTGCGGTTCACCTGCTCCTCCCCCGGCGCGGACAGCTGGATCGACTGGGTCGGCGACGGCTTCACCTCGGCCACGCTGAACGGCACCGCCCTCGACGTCGCCGGCTACGTCGAGCAGGACGGTCTCGTCCTCCCGGGCCTGGCCGCCGAGAACGAGCTGCACCTGGTCTCCACCGGCCGCTACACGAACACCGGCGAGGGCCTGCACCGGTTCGTCGACCCCGTCGACGGCGCCGTGTACCTCTACTCGCAGTTCGAGACCGCCGACGCGAAGCGTCTGTTCCCCTGCTTCGACCAGCCCGACCTCAAGGCCCGCTACACGATCACCGTCGTGGCGCCCGCGGACTGGAAGGTCGTCTCCAACGCCTCCGCCGAGCAGGACCCGCCCGGCCCCGGCGGGGCGATCACCCACCGGTTCGCCACCACCGAGATCATGTCGACGTACCTGGTCGCGCTGATCGCCGGCCCGTACGCGGTGTGGACCGACACCTACCGCGACGAGCACGCGACCATCCCGCTGGGCATCTACTGCCGATCGTCGCTGGCCCCGCACATGGACCACGAGCGGATCTTCACCGAGACCCGTCAAGGCTTCGACTTCTACCACCGCAACTTCGGTGTGCCCTACCCGTTCGGCAAGTACGACCAGCTCTTCGTCCCGGAGTTCAACGCCGGGGCGATGGAGAACGCCGGCGCGGTCACGTTCCTCGAGGACTACGTCTTCCGGTCCCGGGTCACGCGCACGAACTACGAGCGCCGCGCCGAGACGATCCTGCACGAGATGGCGCACATGTGGTTCGGCGACCTCGTGACCATGCGCTGGTGGGACGACCTGTGGCTCAACGAGTCGTTCGCGACCTGGGCCAGCGTGCTCTGCCAGGCCGAGTCCACCGAGTACACCGAGGCGTGGACGACGTTCGCCAACGTCGAGAAGTCCTGGGCCTACCGCCAGGACCAGCTGCCCTCGACGCACCCGATCGCCGCCGACATCGAGGACCTGCAGGCCGTCGAGGTCAACTTCGACGGGATCACCTACGCCAAGGGCGCGTCGGTGCTCAAGCAGCTCGTCGCCTACGTCGGCCTGGAGCCGTTCCTGGCCGGGCTGCGCGACTACTTCGCCGCCCACGCCTGGGGCAACGCCACGTTCGACGACCTGCTCGGCTCACTGGAGAAGGCGTCCGGGCGCGACCTGTCCGACTGGGGCGCGCAGTGGCTGCGCACGACCGGGCTCAACCTGCTGCGCCCGTCGTTCGGAGTCGACGACGCCGGTGCGTTCACCTCCTTCGAGGTCGTCCAGGGCGGCGCCCGGCCCGGAGCCGGGGAGCTGCGCACGCACCGGCTCGCGGTCGGCGTCTACGACGACGACCCGGCCACCGGCAAGCTCGTCCGCACCCACCGCGTCGAGATCGACGTCTCCGGTGAGCGCACGGCCGTCCCCGAGCTGGTCGGAGTGCCGCGCGGCAAGCTGGTGCTGGTCAACGACGACGACCTCACCTACTGCGCGCTGCGCCTGGACCCCGCGTCGCTGGCCGTGCTGATCGACCGGATCGGCGACATCGCCGAGCCGCTGCCGCGGACGCTGTGCTGGTCCTCGGCCTGGGAGATGACGCGCGAGGCCGAGCTCAAGGCCCGTGACTTCGTCAACCTCGTCGCCGGTGGGTTCGGCTCGGAGTCCGAGATCGGCGTCGTGCAGCGGCTGCTGATGCAGACCCAGGTCGCGGTCTCGTCCTACGCCGACCCGCAGTGGGCCTCCGAGCGAGGCTGGCCGCTGCTGACCGACGCCCTGCGGTTCCGTCTCGACACCGCTCCTGCGGGCTCGGACGTACAGCTGGCCGTGGTCAACTCGCTGACCTCCAGCGTCCTGCCGGACGGCACCCTGGACCGGATGCGCGGCTGGCTCTACGACGTCGACGTCCCGGACGGCCTGACGGTCGACACCGACCTGCGCTGGCGCCTGCTGCAGGCCCTGGTCGCGCACGGCCGGGCCGCCGAGACCGAGATCGACGAGGAGCTGCGCCGCGACCCGACCTCGACCGGCACCCGTCAGGCCGAGCGGGCCCGGGCGCTGATCCCGACGGCCGAGGCCAAGGAGCTCGCCTGGCAGCGCGCCGTGCACGACGACGAGCTGCCGAACGCGATCAACGAGTCGATCATCGGCGGGTTCTCGCACCCGGCCCAGCGGGGCCTGCTCGACCCGTACGTGCAGCGCTACTTCGCCGAGATCGACGACGTGTGGGCCCGCCGGACCTCCGAGCTGGCCCAGAATGTGGTGCTCGGGCTGTTCCCGTCCGGGGTCATCGCGCAGTCGACGGTCGACGCCGCCGACGCCTGGCTGGCCGACGAGACGCGCCCGGCCGCGCTGCGCCGTCTGGTGTCCGAGGGCCGGGCCGGGATCGTCCGGGCCCTGGCCGCGCGGGAGTTCGACGCCGAGAGCTGAGGCTCGCACGACGACGGGCCGCCGACCTGCAGGTCGGCGGCCCGTCGTGTGTCGTGGTCGTGGGGTCAGCGCCGCCAGCGGCGCAGTGCCCGGCGGACGGGGCTCACGTTCTCGTCGGCCTCGGTGCGGAACGATCCGCACGTCTCGGGGCCGCAGAACCCGCAGTCGTCCCCGGCGCGGTAGTGCTCGTGCATCTCCTCGGGGTGCCCGCACAGGCACGTCCGCACGCCGGTCTCCGGCGGTGCCGGTGTCGTGACCGGCGGACCCTGCACGATCTGCTCCCGGGGCGCCTGGCGCGGGGCCGGGATCGCGGTGCCGAGATCCCCGACGGCCGGCAGACCGGTCGGCGGTGTCAGTACCGCCGCGCTCGGGGCCGACGACTCCCGGTCACCACCGGCACGACGGGACGAGCCCGTACCATTCCGCTGCGACTCACCCATGGGTGACCTCCTCAGTGCGACCGGACATCCGTGTCCTGATTTCGACCACAGTATGCGATCACGACGCACCTGAGGGCTATCACACGTTCGTGATTCGATCAGAAGTAACTAGGGACGCGCGGACGGCAGAGTCAGGACGGCCAGGCAGCCGACCGGGTCCTGGACCGTCCGGAGGTGCAGCGACCCGCCGTTCTTCACGGCCAGATCGCGGCTGTAGCCCAGCCCGATGCCCGAGCCGCCCTTCGACTCGTCGTGCACTCCGCGCTCGAAGACCCGTTCCTCCTGGCCCTCCGGCAGGCCCGGCCCGGCGTCGCGGACCTCGACGACGACGGTGTGCCCGTCGCCCGGACGGCCGCGCACCGTCACCGGGGAGCCGGGGGCGTGCCGGGCGCAGTTCGCCAGCAGGTTCGTGACGATGTGCGAGGTGACCGACTCCGACGTCGCCGCCCGCAGGTCGGGATCGGCCTCGAGCACGATCGGCAGGTCCCCCTGCCGGATCAGGACCAGCCGCTCCAGCAGGGGCGTGACCAGGTGCTCGTCCGGCTCACCGTGCGCCTCGGTCATCTCCTTGTCGGTGGCGTCCATCTGCTCGGCCAGCGGCGACTCGAGCATCAGGCGCAGCCTGCCGAGCTCGGAGAGCAGGGCCAGCCGTATCTTCTCCGCCTGATCGCCACCGCCGCGGGTGCTGAGCACGTGGGCGGCGCCGGCGAGCCCGGCGAGCCCGTTGCGCAGCTCGTGGTCGCGCTCGGCGGCGAGCAGGGTGGCGCGTTCGAGGTGCAGGGTGGCCTGACCGAGCTCCTCCTCCTGCGCGTCGTACTCCGACTCCATCGCGGTGATCTGGCGCCGCGCCATGTGCAGCAACGCGAGCAGGACGATCGCCATGCCGATCGCGCGCAGCGACGGGTAGATCAGGTTCGTCATCGGCAGGCCCGGGACCACCTGGCGGTGCAGCTGCGACACCGCGATCACGATCAGCCCGAGACCGAGCCGGGACCGCGACCTGCTCTGCCTGCGGTAGCCGTCGAACAGGAAGACGACGGCGACCAGGGTCCAGCCGACGAGCGTGACCACCGAAGCGAACGGGCTGGCGGACAGGGCGTCGGTGACGGGGGTCGGCGCCGTGCCGTTCAGCAGCGCGGCCAGGCCGAGCCCGACGACGAGGATCGCCCAGCCGCCCCAGTTGCCCAGCCGGCCCGGGGGCTTCAGGCCCACCAGCATGATCACCAGGGCGATGGTGAGCAGCAGCAGGCTCGCCAGCCGGTTCGTCGAGGTCCGCGCCTCCCCCGCCATCAGCGCGGAGATCGGCAGCACGACCAGGCCGTAGAGCAGCAGGGCCGCCCCGAACCAGGACGGCCGGTGGTCGCGGAAGAGCCGGGCCAGGAACAGCGACGTCAGTGCCGCGGCGATCCCGAGACCGGCTGCGACGTAGGTCAGGTTCACCGACGCGGACGCCAGGTTCACCCGGCCCTCGACGAACCGTGCCCCGGCGACGGCGATCACGATGGCGCACAGGGCGAGGACGGCGACGCCGTCGGTCACCTGACCGGCGACGAACCTCGCCCGGCGCAGGCGTCCGATCACGCTGGTCACGCCGATCGCCACGTCTGCCTCCCGATCACCACGACTGGTGGACGCAAAGTCTATGACGTACGCGACATCACTCCGACGTGGGTCACCCGGGAAGAGCAACAGCGGTTGCGGTGGGCGGTCGAACGGTCGCCGAGGGCGACGTCAGGGGACCTGAGACGTCATCGTCGGCCGTGCGTCATGCCCCGCCGTGCGTCCGGCGGTAGAGCGCGACGGCCTCGAGCTGGGACCCGACCTCGAGCTTGGTCAGGACGGCCCGGATCTGGGTCCGCACGGTCGCGAGCGAGACGACGAAGTGCTCGGCGACGGCCTGGGCCCGCTTGCCGGCGGCCAGCAGCGCCAGTACCTCGCGTTCGCGCTGGGTCAGCTTCTCCAGCTTCGAGGTGACGTCGCGGCGCTCGTTCTCCTTCGCCAGGTGCATCTCGATCAGCTGCTCGCGGCGCCCCGGGGGCATCACCGAGCGGCCCGCCCGGGCCTCCCGGATGGCGCCGAGCAGCGTCGGGAACGGCGCGTTCTTCGGCACCCAGACGAACCCGCCCGCGGCGAGCGCGGCACCGATCCGGCCGGCGTCGGAGCTCCCGGACAGGACGACGACCTTCCAACCGAGCCCGATGATCGGCCCGACGAGACGGACGCCGTCGATCCGGTTGCCCTCGGCGTCGCGGCCCAGGTCCAGGTCGAGCACCGCCAGGCCGGGTGGGGAGATGCGCTCGGCGCTCTCCAGGACCCCGCGGGCGGAGCGGACCGGGAAGAACCGGGCGTCCTCCCCCTCGGCCTTGAGGCTCAGTGCGAGTGAGGATCCGACCAGCTCGTGATCGTCGACGATCAGGACGGGACCGGACGCCGTCATCGCCCGATCGCCCCCGTAGTGCGCGCCATGGGGGACACCCTAGATCCGGAAGGACCTTCGTGGTGTCACGTGCACACCGGACATTTTCTCCGATGTCGACCGGGTGACGCTAAGAACGGCTCCCGGCCTGGTCGGCGAGCATCCGCAGACCGCTCATCAGGCCGCCGAAAAGATCGCCCTCCTTGAACGAGGCCACCATGCTCATCAGGGCGAGCTTGGCGCCACGGTCGGGCAGGCGGACCTTGGCCTCGGACCCGGTGACGATCTCCAGCACCCGCTGCTCGGGGCTGACGGCCACCAGCACGGCCTCGTCGGACCCCTCGACCCGTCCGTGCAGGTCGACGGCGCTGCGGTGCGCGTCGGCGCCGAGGTCACCGAGGTAGATCGCGAACCGCAGGCCGGTCTCGCGGCTGGTCAGCGTCAGCGCCTCGTCCAGGCGGGAGAGCTGGACCGGGGTGAACGGGTGCTCGTTGCCAGCCGGCTCGGTGTAGTTCTCGGCCGCGGAGATGCGGCCGGAGTTCGTGATGACCGCGCCCTCGGGCAGGTCCGGGTCCACAGCGACGATCGAGCCGCTCATCCCGTGCTCACCACTTGCCACCGGTACCTCCCAGCGTGCTCTGTGCCGTCGTGGCCCCGCTACCGATGGCGGGGGTGTCACCGTGCGCGGCGTGTGCCGGCAGGTGCGCGCCCTCCGGGTTCGCGGTCCAGAACAGCGGCTCGTACGGCCAGGCGTCGCCGGCCTTGTAGCGGGCGCGACGGCGCCGGGAGCCGGCGCTGGTCCACAGCGCGATGGCCCCGTACAACGCGCCCGGCGCGACCACGAAGGCCAGCAGGGTCTCCACGACTGTCACATGGGAAAACCTATCCGATGTCGTCGTCGGGCACGTCCCGAGGTGGGGTATCCGACAGGCGCCCGGAACGGATCGCGCGCAGCAGGGCGTCGTGGTCGCGCTCGGTCTGGTCGGCGTAGCGGCGGGCGAAGCGGCACAGCGCGTCGCGGACCTTCCCACCGCCGCCCAGGTACCCGGCGATCATCGACGCGCCGCTGGTCCGGGCGTGCCCCTTGGCCAGCAGCATCCCGCAGACGGCGGCGTAGTCGGCCAGGGCGGTCGCGTTCAGCCCGTCCAGGACGACGGCGCCCTTCATGTCACGGAACTGGCGCACGTAGTACTGCCGTCCGCGGATGGAGGTCCAGCCCAGCAGCGGGTCGGAGACGGTCTGCAGCGCCTGCTGGTACTCCACGACCCGCTGGCCCTGGTGGTCGTGCCAGGCCTCGTCGCCGTGCACGAACGGGGCGACGACCGACCGCCTGGCCTGCTTGAGCTGCAGGAACAGGACGTCGTCGGGGCTGGAGCCCTCGCACAGCGCGAGGTAGGCGCGCAGCCCGACCGAGCCGACGCCGACGACTTTGTGCGCGACGTCGACGGCGCGGTACCCGCCGAGGATCCGGGCCCAGTGCGGTGGGACCGTGGACAGGTAGTCGTCCAGTGCGGCGAGGATCTGCTCGCGGTGCTCGCCGTCCGGGCGGGTGATCAGGGGCGGTTCGACGACGATGCGCCGCTGCCCGCCGTCGGAGGTCACGAAGCGGGGCAGGGCGCGGTCGCTGGTGCGGGTCCGGGCGCGCTTGGCCGCGTTCGCCACCGCGGTGCGGGACTTCTTGTGCCGCGCCCCCTTGTGCAGCCGTTCCGCGTCGAGCCGTTCGAAGGAGCGCTCCAGCAGCGGCGCGTCGGCGAGGCGGGCGATGTGGCGGCGGTAGGCCTCGACGCACCGCGCGACGGCCTGCTCGCACTGGTCCTCGGACGCGTCGTTGTCCCGTCCGGCGACCCAGGTGCTGGCGACGAGCCGTCGCAGGTCCCACTCCCACGCGCCGGGGTGGGCCTCGTCGAAGTCGTTGAGGTCGAACACGAGCTCCCGCTCGGGGGAGGCGTAGAAGCCGAAGTTGCCCAGGTGCGCGTCCCCGCAGATCACCGGGTGGATCCCGGTCGAGGGCAGCACCGCGAAGTCGGCCGCGTGGACCGCCGCGGCCCCGCGCAGGAACGCGTGCGGCGACGCGCTCATCCGCTTGATCCGCTCCGGGACCAGGCTCTCCACCCGGCCGGCGTTCGTGGCCACCACGAGGTCGATCGGGTCGACCCGGCGCAGGGCGTTCGACCAGCGGTCCAGCGACCTGCGCGGCGCCTGCTTCCGCAACCCGCGCCCGATCCCGTAGCGCTCGGACCGCGGGGTGGCGGCGCGGGACAGCGACGTGAAGTTGTCGCCGTCGGAGCCGGGCAGCACGGGGTGGGATGTCACCGGGCAGTCATACCCGCACCGCCCTGCCGTTGCACGACGCCGGGCCGCACCCGTTCGATCGGGGTCAGCCGCGCAGCTCGGCGTAGCGGGCCCGGCAGCGTTCCCAGTCCGGTAGGAGCCCCTCGGCGCGGGCCGTAGCCAGCGTCGGTGCGGCGGCGTCCTTCTCGGACAACACCGGCTCGATCCCGGACGGCCACGGCAACCCCAGCTCCGGGTCCAGCGGCGTCAGCCCGTGCTCGGCTGCGGGGCTGTACGGCGTCGAGCACAGGTAGGCGACGACGGTGTCGTCGGTCAGGGCCATGAACGCGTGCCCGAGCCCCTCCGACAGATACACCGCCCGCATCGACTCCCCGTCGAGATCGACGGCCTCGGAGCGCCCGAACGTCGGCGACCCGACCCGCAGATCCACGACCACATCCAGGATCGACCCGGACGCGCAGTAGAGGTACTTCGCCTGCCCCGGCGGGGTGTCGGCGAAATGCACACCCCGGATCACCCCACGCGCGGACACGCTGTGGTTGGTCTGGGCCACCGTCAGGTCGAACCCCAGCGCGTCCCGGAACGGGGCGCCCTGGAACGGGGCGACGAACACCCCGCGCGGGTCCGGGAACGCGCTCGGTTCGAACAACCACGCCCCCGGGATCGACAGCTCGGTCGCCTTCACCGGTTTACCCCCGCCTTGAGCGACTCCCACCACGCCCGGTGCTCCCGGTACCAGTCCACCGTCGCCGCGAGCCCCGAATCGAACGAGGTCGCCGGCGCGTAACCCAGCTCGTCGCGGATCTTCGACCAGTCCACCGAGTAGCGACGATCGTGCCCGAGCCGGTCCGGTACCCGCTCGATCATCTCCTCCCCCGCCCCCACCGCCGCCAACAGCCGATAGGTGAGGTCGACGTTCGTCAGCTCGGTGCCGCCGCCGATGTTGTAGACCTCGCCCGCACGACCACCCTCCGCCACCAGCGCGATCCCCCGGCAGTGGTCGTCGACGTGCAACCAGTCCCGCACATTGAGCCCGTCGCCGTAGAGCGGCACCCTGCGACCGTCGAGGAGGTTGGAGACGAACAACGGGATCACCTTCTCCGGGAACTGGTGCGGCCCGTAGTTGTTCGAGCACCGCGTGATGCACACGTGCATCCCGTGCGTGCGGTGATACGACCGCGCCAACAGATCCGAGCCCGCCTTCGACGCCGAGTACGGCGAGTTCGGCTCCAGCACGTGCTCCTCCGACCACGAACCCTCCGCGATCGACCCGTACACCTCGTCGGTCGAGACGTGCACGAACCGCGCCACCCCCGCGTCCAGCGCGGCCTGCAGCAACACCTGCGTGCCCCCGACGTTGGTCGAGACGAAGTCCGCCGCCCCGGAGATCGACCGATCCACGTGCGACTCCGCGGCGAAGTGCACGACCAGATCCACCCCGTTGATCACCTCGGCCACCCGGGCGGGATCGCGGATGTCGCCCCGCTCGACGCTCAACCGCGCCGAACCCGACACCGTCTCCAGGTTCGTCATCGTTCCCGCGTAGGTGAAGGCGTCCAGCACGACGACGTCGGCCCCGGCCAGCGACGGATACGCGTCACCGATCGTCGACCGCACGAAATGCGATCCGATGAAGCCGGCTCCTCCGGTCACGAGTACCCGCATCGTCCTCCTTTGCTCTGCACACACCCGCGCCACGAGCCACGCGGCAGGGGCGACCCACCCCGGTGGAGGCGTGGGGGTGCGCAGAGCAAAGCGCCCTCACAACCCCTGGCTGACAGGCCCGGCGACCAGCGTGTCAGAGTCCGCCCGGGCCGACGTAGCGCGGGGCCGTCACGGGCGCGGTGCGATGCCGGGCAGGTCGTCGACGAGAGGAGCGGATGTGCGAGCGGTCGTTCTCGGTGCGGGCGGGCAGCTCGGACGGGCCCTCGTCGCCGCCCTGCCCGGCGCCCTCGCCCTCACCCGGGAGCAGCTCGACATCGGCGATCCGCACGCCGTCGACGCGTTCGACTGGACCCGCGTCGACACCGTGTTCAACGCCGCCGCCTACACCGCCGTCGACCGCGCCGAGACCGACCGCGCCGCCGCTTGGCGGACCAACGCGACCGGCCCGGCGAACCTCGCGCGCGCCTCGGTGCGGCACGGCCTGACACTCGTGCACGTGTCCACCGAGTACGTCTTCGACGGCACGGCGGCCGGCCCGATCCCGGAGGACGCGCCGCTCTCCCCCGCCGGCGTGTACGGCGCGTCGAAGGCCGCCGGTGAGGTCGCGGTGGCGGCCGTCCCGCGGCACGTCGTCGCTCGCACCAGCTGGCTCGTCGGGGACGGCCACAACTTCGTCGCGACGATGCTCGGCCTGGCCGGGCGCGGGGTGTCACCGACCGTCGTCGACGACCAGGTCGGCCGTCCGACGTTCGCGCCCGACCTCGCCGCCGCGCTGGTCGCCCTCGCCGGAGCCGAGTCCGGCACCTACCACGTGACCGGCGACGGCGAGCCGGTGAGCTGGGCGGGCCTCGCCCGCGAGGTGTTCGCCCACGCCGGTCGCGACCCCGCCGACGTCCGCCCGGTGACCACCGCCGAGTACACCGCGGACCGTCCGGGCACCGCGCCCCGGCCGGCGAACAGCGTCCTCGACCTCAGTCGCCTGACCCGCGCCGGGATCACCGTCCCCGCCTGGCGCGACTCCCTCGCGACCCACCTCGCCGGAGCGACACGATGACCAAGGGCATCATCCTGGCCGGCGGCACCGGGAGCCGTCTTCACCCGATCACCCGCGCGGTGTCCAAACAGCTCCTCCCCGTCTACGACAAGCCGATGATCTACCACCCGCTGAGCACCCTCATGCTCGCCGGGATCCGGGAGATCCTGCTCATCTCCACCCCCCACGACCTCCCCGGATTCCGACGCCTCCTCGGCGACGGCCACGACCTCGGCCTGCAGATCACCTACGCCGAACAAGCACACCCCAACGGCCTCGCCGAAGCCTTCCTCATCGGCGCCGACCACGTCGCGGGCGACCCGTCGGTCCTGGTCCTGGGCGACAACATCTTCCACGGACCCTCCTTCTCCTCCCGCCTCCAGACCGCCGTCGACGACGTCGGCTCCGGCCGCACCGGATGCGTCCTGTTCGGCTACCCCGTCCGCGACCCCCAGCGCTACGGCGTCGGAGAAGCCGACGAGAACGGACGCCTCATCTCCATCGAGGAGAAACCCGAACGCCCCAGATCCGACCGCGCCATCACCGGCCTCTACGTCTACGACCACCAGGTCGTCGACATCGCCCGCTCCATCACCCCGTCGGCCCGCGGCGAACTCGAGATCACCGACATCAACCGCGCCTACCTCGAGCAAGGACGCGCCACCCTCACCGACCTCGGACGCGGCTTCGCCTGGCTCGACACCGGCACCCACGAATCCCTCATCGAAGCCGGCCAATACGTCCGCGTCCTCGAGAACCGACAAGGCGTCCGCATCGCCTGCATCGAAGAGGTCGCCCTCCGCATGGGCTTCATCGACGCACAACACTGCCTCGACCTCGGCCAGGCACAGTCCGGATCCGGCTACGGCGAGTACATCGTCGAGGTCGCACGCTCCTTCGGCGCCACCGGCTGACGTGGTGCCCGGAACGTCCGGGTTGCGCTAGCGTTTCGACGCATGGGGGCCGATCTGCTGATTTCCGAGGAACTGTTGCTGCTGGGCCTGGACGACGAGTCCGGGAAACCCACCTGGACGTTCGACTCCACGATCCTCAACGGCGCGGTGCTGTTCGACCTCGTCCGTTCCGGTTCGGTCGAGATCGTGGACAAGAAGGTGCTGGTCACCGACTTCTTCCCGGAGCACCCGCTGCTGCGCCGGGTGCAGGAGGTGATCGCCGACGAGAAGAAGACGCGGTCGGTCTCGCACTGGCAGCAGATGCTCCCGTACCAGGTGAAGAACCTGCAGCAGGTGATCGCGAGCCGGCTCGTCGCCGACGGCGTCCTGACCGAGGAGTCCGGCAAGGTGATGGGCCTGTTCAAGCAGACGAAGCTGCCCGAGGCCGACCCCGGCCCCGAGCGCGCCCTGCGGGCCCGCCTGCACGACATCCTCGTCGTCGGCCGTGAGCCCTCGGAGCACGACGCTCTGCTGATCACCCTTCTCGAAGCCGGTTACCAGACCGGCTACCTGCTCACCGACGTCGAGAAGGAGCAGCGCAAGGCCGGTAAGAAGCGCGCCGCGGCGATCGCGAAGGACTTCAAGGAGAACCCCGTGGTCAAGGCCGGCTCGGACGCGCAGATGGCCATGTTCACGACGATCTTCGCCGCAGGGATGATCAGCAGCGGCAGCGGGAACTGACCGCCCCTCAGCCGGTCTGCTGCCGCTGGGCCAGCCCCAGCGCGTAGTCCGGGTACCACTGCCCCGCCGCCGGCTCACCCGGACGGCAGGCGCCGTCGGACTCCCCCGGACGCTTGACCCACAACAGCGCGTCCACCAGCGGGTTCCCGGTGTTCGTCGTCGGGTTCGCGCCGAGTCCGCGGCCGGGCGGGTTGCAGAACGCCGGGGCGTCGCCGATCTCCTGCTGCGTCGCCGGGCCGCGGCCGTTGCGGCTGGTGTCGACGACGAAGTGCGATCCGCCGAGCTTCTGCGAGATCCGGGTCCCGAACTCGACGCTCGCCGCGGTGGGGTAGAAGTTCGCGACGTTGAGGCTGAACCCGTCCGCGCGTTTGACCCCGGAGCGGTCCAGCGCCCCGGAGAGGGCGTCCACATCGGAGATGAAGCCGGGGTTGCCGGCGTCGATGTAGACGGCCGCGCCGCCGGCCTTGAGCGCGTCGATCGCCTGCCCGAGCAGGGCGTAGCGCTCGTCGCGCAACGCCCCGTCGACGCAGCCGGAGATCTCGTGCGGGACGGCGTCGGGCTCGAGCACCACCGTCGACGGCGTCCCGTCCAGACCGCGGACCAGGCCCGCGATCCAGTTCCGGTAGTAGTCGCCGTTCGGTGCGCCGCCACCGGAGAAGCTGCCGCAGTCGCGGTGCGGGACGTTGTAGGCGACCAGCAGCGGGCGCTGGTTCGCGTCCTTCGCCCGTCCCACGTAGTCGCGGGTCTCCCCCTCGACCGCGGCGACGTCACCGGTCGGCCACATCGGGAACGGCTGGCTCGCGATCTTGCGGATCTGCTCCGCGTCGTCGCTCCGCCCCTCGGCCTCCCACTGCTGGACCTGCGACTGCGCCGGGCTCTTCCAGTCCACGAAGTACCCCGACTCCGAGGCCGACGATGTCGACGTCGGGGCCGGGAGCCCGGTGGCCGGCGGGGTGTCGGTGGCGGTGCCACAACCGACCAGGGTCGCCGCGACCAACGCTCCCGACACCAGGGCGGACAGGGCCGAGTAGGTGCGCACGACCGCGGAGTGTGCCAGTTCCGAGGTACGGATCACGTGACGTGTACCCACTTCGCCGTCGACGGCGTCCCGTTCTTGTCGACCAGGAACAGCATGTAGTAGCCCGGGGGCACCATCGTGGCCTCGCCCGGGACCCGCAGGCCGAGCGAGCCGTCCGGGTTGCGGGCGATGTCGAGGGCCACCGAGCGCTGCTCGATGTCCGTGGCGTGGGTGACGGCGCTGGGCCGGATCAGCCGTGCCGTCGCGATGTTCGCGGCCTCCGGGGACGTCACGGGCACCGTGTCCCCGAGCTTCGCCTCGGTGGGCGCGGTCGCGATCGTCGGCTGCGGGCCGTGGAACAGGTACGGCGGCGTGAAGATCTCCAGCCGCTGCTCGAACGGCGCAGGCTTGGTGTTGTCGACGTTCTTGAACAGCGAGTTCCCGCCCGCGGTGAGCACCTGCCCGTTCGGCAGCAGCAGCGCCTCGGCGTGGTAGTCGCGGCCCACCGCAGGGTCGGCCATGTCGGTCAGCTTGTTGGTCGACGGGGTGTAGAGGCTCGCCTGCAGGATGTCGCTGGCGCCCTTGCCGCGGTAGTCGCGGGACCCGCCGGTGATCAGCATGTTGTCGTCGGGCAGCTGCACGACGTTCGGGTAGCGGGTGGGCGTGCGCAGGTCCGGACCCGGTGTGAACGCCGGCTGCGGCGCCTTCAGGTCGATCGCGTCGATCCGCGCGGTGGCCTTCGGCGACTCGCCGACCCCACCCCCGCCGACGACGATCATCTTCTGGTCCTGCACCGGCCCGGCCCAGGCCGAGCCACTGGTCTCGGTCTCGTCGGGGTCGCGCAGGCCGGGGACCGGCAGGAACGAGTTGTCGCCGAGGTTCCAGAACCCGGGCTGACGTCCGGCGTCGGCGGGGCCGTAACCGGCGTTGGAGCCGGAGTAGAACAGCGTGCCCTCGCGACCGGTCTGGAAGATCGCCGGGTAGGTCGGGAAGTAGCGGAACAGGTCGGGCCGGTCGGTCCAGCGCTTCGTCGCCGGGTCGTAGACCTCGTTCTGGCCGGGCAGGATCTGCCCGGTGCCGTCCAGGCCGGACACGGCGATGACCTGCCCGTCCGGCAGCCCGGTCAGCGTCGGGTACCAGCGCTTCTGGGTCATGTCCCCGACGCGGACGTACTTCTCGGCGAACGGGTCGAACTCGTAGGTGTCGGCGATGCCCTGGAAGTCCTGCTTCGCCATGGTCATCTGCGCGCCCATGCCGTAGATGTTCTTCGCCTCGGCCGGGTCCAGACCGGCGACCGAGTACTGGGCCGGGGCGTCGGTCATGCCGCCGTGCCCCTCCTGGTCGGACTCGACGAACACGATGGTCTCGCTGGCGGTCACGGTCGTGTCCGCGCCCTCGCCCTTCTTGACCGCGGGCGGCACGGTGAACGCGGCGTCGGCCAGGTACGTGCGGCCGTCCGGGGAGAGGAAGGCGGTGCCCTTCGCGAAGTCGCGTCCGGCGTCCGGGTTCTCGTTGCGCACCCGCATCGCACCGGCCGCCCTCGTCACCTGGCCGTCGAGCTTCTCGTAGCGCTGCGTACCGCCGGCGACGAGCAGCTTGCCGTCGGGCAGGAACGCGTGGCCGCCGCAGAACAGGTCCGACGGGGTGTCGACCTTGTTCGCCTCACCGGTCGCCGGGTCGTAGACGAGCGTGGAGAACGTGCCGGCGTCGAACTGCTTCTCGTCGTTGCCCGAGCCCGCGACCAGCAGGATCTTGCCCGTCGGGAGCATCGCGGCGTGGATGGCGTTGACGCGGACGTCCGCCGGCAGCTCGACGACGTCCCAGCGCCCGTGCGCGGCGACGTACTCCTCGCTGTGCAGGTACGCCTCGTGCCGGGCCTCGGAGACCCACGCCAGGGCGGGCGGGACGTTGACGCCGAGCAGGATCGCCGGGACGGCGACGAGGGTGACGGTCCGGCGGCGCACGTTGAGGGCGCGCAGGATGCGGTCGATACGACGCGGCTTCACGCCACGGCTCCGATCTGGTCGTTGCTACGGGTGGTGGTCTGGGACGGGATGTCGATCGAGAGGGTCGACGGCATGGCCTCGACGAGCTCGGCGGCGGTGGCCATCGCCTCGCGGGTGCGCCAGATGCCGCCCAGCCAGATCAGCGCCGGGGTGAGGCTGATCAGCAGCGCGAGCGCCGGCCACATCAGGACGTCGAGGTTGGCGTAGCCCAGCGCGAACGACGCGAGGATGGCCAGGCCGAGCAGCACCGACCACTGCAGGTGCCGCTGGAACGTGACGACCCGGTCCGGGCTCGCCGCCTCGGCCTTCGGCGTGACGACGAACTTGGCCGGACGGCGCAGGATCGTCGCCCACAGCGAGCTGGCGTAGATCGGCGCGGACAGCACCGACATGGCCATCCCGCGGATCCCGGTGGAGCCCTCGAGCTCGTACGGGCTGACGTTGTAGCGGCGGTTACGCAGGTAGACCCACGTCTGGAACGCGATGGCGTCGACGTAGAGCGCCAGCCACAGCGACGGCGGGACGACGATGCCGGACACGCCGAAGGCCAGGTACAGCGTCGCGTTGACGGCGCCGAGCATCCAGCCGATCGCCATCGACGGGTAGAACGTGGTGATCAGGACGTAGTGCAGCATCCGGCCCGGAGTCAGGCGGTAGAGACGCTTGAGGAAGGGCCCGCCGAGCACCTCGAACGTCCCGCGCGACCAGCGCAGCTGCTGGGAGAAGTAGTCGGTCCAGGACGACGGTCCCTCGCCGACCGCGACGACGTCGGGGGTGTAGACCGAGCGCCAGCGCGCCCCCGTCCACGGGTTGCGCCGGGCGTGCACCGCCAGGCCGGTCGCCATGTCCTCGGTGATCGAGTCGTGCAGGCCGCCGACCGTGCCCAGGGCGTCGATCCGGATCGCGTTGTTCGTGCCGACCAGCATCGGGATGCCGTAGGCGTTGGCGGCGCGCTGGATCAGGCTGTGGAACGGGAACTGCTGCGACTCCGCGGCCTTGGTGACGAAGTTGTCGCAGTTGGCGTAGCACTGCGGGCCGACGACGAACGCGACGTCGGGGTCGCGGAAGTAGCCCAGCATCCGCTCGGCGTAGTTCGGCAGCGGCACGTGGTCCGGGTCGACCGAGAGGAACACGTCGTAGTGGTGGCCCTCGGCGTGCACCCAGGCGTTGTAGTTCCCGTGCTTGGTCTTGGCCTTGAAGAAGCCCTGGGGCTGGTTGTAGACCTCGACGCCCTTGCGCGTGAAGTGCCGGACGCCGACCTCGCCGCACATCGCGCGGACCTCGTCGTCGTCGCCCTCGTCGAGCAGCCAGACGTCGAACGTGCCGGCGTGCCGGATGCGCTTCGCCGCCTCCAGCGTCGCGCGGACCATCTCGATCGGTTCCTTGCCGGGGACGATCGTGGTCAGGAACGCGACCCGCAGGGTCGGGTCCGGCCGGACCGGGACCGGGTCGCGGGCGATCACCGAGGCCAGCGACAGCGAGAACACGTTGATCAGCCGCAGTCCCTCGACCAGCGCGATCGAGCCGATGACGAACACGTTCGCCGCCTGGATCCACCAGCGCTCGTCGGCGTCGGGGTGGTGGCCCGGCTGCAGCAGCCAGAGGACGAACAGCAGCTCGAAGCCGATGTTCGCGCCGATGATGGCCAGCGTCTTGACCCACTGCCGCCGCTCCTGGCCCTCGTGCAGGTTGCGGTAGCGCACCCGGTAGGTCTCGCCCTCGGGCGGCGGCTCGGTGATCGCTCCGGACAGCTGACTGAAGTCGCGCAACGACTGCGCGCCCCCGATCGGCCCCCCGGCCTCCGGTGCGGACACTGGCGTACCTCCACGCTGAACACGGAAACGGAAAAGGGCATGACGGTATGGAGCGCGCAGCCCGTTCCGGGACCGCCGCCCTGGGTGATCATCTCTCTTGTGGACGTCTCATCGACGCTTCGGGACACCCCGTTACAACGCGCCTCATACGCGCGCCGAACAAGTCGGGCGACCTTTATCAGTTCTTGACCGAAGATCGTCGATCTCGGCCATGAGCTGCGGCGACGAAGTTTGCGCTACTCCGAACAGACCAGTTTGACTAGGTCGAACGGAGTGCTCCTCACGTCATCGCGGAGCCGCGAAAGGGTCAGTCATCGAATTTGATGAAAACAGTTCGGGGCATACCCAAAGAACTGTCGTCGACCTGACGATATAGCGACTCCGGCGTCCCGCTGCGAGGCGACGCGGAATCGTCGACGTTCCGCGGAATCGGTTCAGTCGGTGACGATCAGCGAGTTGACCGTCAGGTCCCACGCCTCGGACTTCGCGCCGTAGAGGTCCCAGCTGAACGTCTGCAGCGGAGCGTCGCCGGGAGGCCCCTGTGCCACGAGCTGGCCCCGGACGAAGAACTGCACCGTGCCGTCGACGACCTGGACGATCCGGACCGGGACCTCCTCGCCCCGGTCGGTCGAACCGTTTCCGGGGCGCGTGAGCACGTAGCTGCCCGGCGGGTCGAAGTCGTCGTAGTTGTTGCAGACGGCGCGCGAGCACACCAATGCGGCCACGAGCGAACCCTGCTCCCCCGGGCCCCAGACCAGCCGGTGCTTCTTCCCGTCCGCCAGCCGCAGCGTCAGCCCGGCTCCGCCGGGGCCCTGCTTCGTGGCGCGTGCGGTGGCGACGACGAACGAGATCTGGCGGAACCCGTCCATCGAACGCGGTTCGAGCCTCGACTCCGCGCCGTCCGCGGAGTCGGTCGGGCCGACCACGAAGTGCAGGGCCCCGCCGAGGGGGTAGATCAGGTCGGCGCGGGTGGGCGGGAGCCAACGCTGCGGATCGAGCTCGGTCCCGCTGAACGAGTCCTGCAGGACGACGGATCCGGTGCGCCTCTCGGGCGACGACGGGACGAGCAGATAGGTGGCAACGACCGTGACCGCCACGACGACGACCGCCGCGAGGGCCGCGACACCCCACCGTCGACGGGGCCGGCCGGCGCCTGGACCGGGTACGACCTCATCGTTCGTCGGGGCATCGGCGAGCAGACCGCGGTGAGCGACGACGCGCCCCCTCCCCACCGGGCTCCCCACGGCTCCGGCATCGTCGGTCTCGGCAGCCGGGTCGGCGACGTCCGATGTATCTATGTCCGGTGCGGCTACATCCGGTGGACCAGCGGTCGGGGAGGCATCGTCCGACGTGACCGCGTCCGGGGCGGCACCGTTCGACGTGGGCCCGTCGGGGGTGGCGACGTTCGACGTCGCCGCGTCGGTGGTGACGTTCGACGTCGCCGCGTCGGTGGTGACGACCTCCGGGGCGCCGTTCCCCTCGGCGACGGCGGTCACCCCAGGATCAGCGTCTGCAGCCGGGGCCGTGGGCGGCTGCGGGAGCACCATCGAGACGCCCTCCTCGTCGCGCGCCCGGCGGGCCTTGACGAACAGCTCGGCCGCCTGGGCCGCCACGAGCTCCGCCTCCGCGTCGTGCGACCCGACCAGAGCGAACACCAGCGACCGGACCTGGTCCTCGGACACCGGCAGCGAGATCCCGCGCACGATGTCGTGCACCCGGCTGTAGGACAGGTGCATCGACCTGCCGACCTCGCGCAGCGACCGGGTCCCGAACCGGCGGTGGACCGCGTCGAGGAACTCGAGCATCTCCCGGTGCGCCCCGGCCTCCGGCCACGCGGTCCGGTTGAAGCGGCTCGGCGGCACGGTGCTCTCCAGTGCTGGACGTCAGTCGATCGGTGGTCGGGCGCGGAATCGGTCACGTTACGTGAGAACCGGACAAATCATCGGTCCTGACGAGACCCCCACCGGACCGGGACATGACACGGACCCGTCAGCCTCCGATGATCAGGACCGCCCCCGTCGTGCGTCAATGGACGAGGCACTCCGCGGGCGGAGCCGACCACCGACGGCGATGCCGGCGGAGTGCCGCCACACCTGCGGGTCCATCTCTGCACCACCGTGACGCTAATCCATGCCGATCATGGCCCGCCACGTCGGGGGAACACCCGACATCGCCGGCCACCTCGTCGTCACAACTGCTGACATTCCCGCCTTGAGCGCAATGGCGCACCGCCTCCGGTCGAACAGCTCAGTGACAACGCGGCCGACCGGCGCAACGGAGCGACTCATGACTTCTTCGGACCCCTTCACCGACTCCGGCGGCTCGACCGTCGGCTGGGTGCTCGTCCTCTTCCTGCTCGTCGTGGGCTTCGGCGTCGCCGCCTATGCCTACGACAAGTTCAAGACGAACGGGTTCCGGCCCCGCACGGTGCACACCCGGCTCGCGCCGCGCGACGTCGTGGACGCGTTCGCACGCACCGTCACCGGGACCGGCTGGACGATCGTCGACTGGGGCAACCCCGTCGTCGCCCAGTCCGGCCTGCTGAGCGGCATCCGGCA
This sequence comes from Pseudonocardia sediminis, assembly GCF_004217185.1. Classification (NCBI taxonomy): domain Bacteria; kingdom Bacillati; phylum Actinomycetota; class Actinomycetes; order Pseudonocardiales; family Pseudonocardiaceae; genus Pseudonocardia; species Pseudonocardia sediminis. The sequence continues at coordinate 5,043,883 of NZ_SHKL01000001.1, forward strand.
GCAGATCGCGCTGCGCGTCGAGCCCGGTCCCACCGGCTGCACGGTGCAGGTGTTCGTCCCGCGGTACTCGAAGAAGGTGCTCGGCGGCGCGACGAAGGCCTACACGCTGCGCTGGCGGATGTCGTCGTTCCTGACCGAGGTCCGGCGCATGGACACGAATGCGATGGTGCAGGGATGAGCACCCTCGTGCTCCCGGTGATGCTCCGCGCGAGCCTCCCGCTCTCGACCTGGCTCGTCCTGTTCGGGCTGATGCTGGCGGCCATGGCCGCTCTCTACCTCTGGGCCTCGCAGCAGACCTCGATGCTGGACACGTTCGTCCCGGAGCCGGCGGGCGTCGTCGAGGTGCAGCTCCCGGGGCCGCTCCCGGCCGCGCTGGGGAACACGGTCGCCGCGCTCGCCGGCGTGCCCGGGGTGACGCTGGTCGACCACCGCCCCGGTGCCGCCCTGTTCTCGGTGATGCCGACGCCGTCGTCGATGGACCGGGGGTACGGCGCGTTCGTGCTCGCGACGATCTCCGACGGACGGGTCGAGCTGCGGGGGCGCCGGAAGGTCCGGATGCCGGCCACCCGCCTGGGCACACTCCTCGACGGGCTCGAACGCGAGGTCCGCAACCACGTCCGCCCGGACAGCATGTGGCACGTCTGACCGACTACACCGCGACGCGCTCCCAGCAGTCGTACCGGTAGCCCGACCCGTGCGGGCCGAAATCGGGCCAATCGGCGCCGCCGACGTGCCGGAGACCGAGTCTGTGGGCAACCGCAGCAGCACTCTGATGGACACCCTCGCCACTCATCGGGGCACTCAGTTCCCCGAGATAGTGCAGGAGCGCGATCCTCCCGCCGGGACGCAGTCGAGTGCTCATGAGCTCCAGCCCGAGCTCCAGAGTGCCCGGCTCCCACATGTAGAGGATGTCGGAGCAGACCACCAGGTCGAACGGGCCTTCCGGACAGTCGTAGGGCAAGGTTCGGCGCTCGAACCTCACGGTCGGATCCGTCGTGCGTTCACGAGCCCGACGTACGGCAGCCTCCGAGATGTCCACGGCGACGAGCCCGTCACAGAGCTTGACGAGGCGTTCGCTGAAAGCTCCTTCGCTACAGCCGATCTCCAGTCCTCTCGAGTAACGCCGGTCACCGAGAGCGTCGATGAGCCGCCGGTACTTCTCGGCCTCGAACGGCTTCTGATCGAAGCCATATGGATCAACCTCGGCATACAGGCGCTCGTGCTCCCGGCGGCTCCACCCCGGCTGCCAGAGCCACGTCCAGCCGGCCACCGCCGATCCGAGCCTGGGCGCACGCCTGACACCCCAGCGGACACCCGCCCGGACCGTTTGTGCGGCGGCCGAGACCGCACTCCCGCCGATGCTCCGGACCCGACGGCGTACGGACACCGGGACCACCTGCTTCACGACCGCGACCATCTCGACACCTCTTCAACGGATTCGGACAGATCAGACACCGAACAAGGCTGGTCTCGGGGCAGACGACCAGGTCGTTACGCACTGCGCCATTCATCCGAACCCGCACGCCCTATTGCCGCACCCGGGAGACGACGATCTCTGTCACACCACTTTCGACTCGGCCGGATTGTCCGTATCCCCCGCCGACGAACGGCGTGTAACGACCGGAGGGCCTCTCCGAGATTGCAGGTGCCGCCCGGCTCGTCCGGCGATCGGCGACATCTCATAAGGAGGCGGCGATGCAGTTGACCGGACCGACGGAGGCGAGCCCCGTGCCGACACCTGCGATCAGCATTCTTTCCAGCGCATATCGGACCGAGGACAAGCTCGAGGCGATGATCCTTTCGGTGCTCGCCCAGACCCGTTCCGACTGGGAGCTCATCGTGGTCGACAACGGACCGTCCGACACGATTGCGTCCATAGTCCAGCGCTACACCGACGATTCGCGCATACGCCTGATCCGTCAGACGAACAGCGGAGTCTCCGGAGGGGTCAACGCAGCGGCCGCGCAGGCGCGAGGTACGTACCTGGTGGTCCTGCACAGCGATGACCAGTTGACGCCCGAGTACTGCTCACGCATGGGCGGAATTCTGGACGACGATCCTGCCATCGATGTCGTCTGTTGCGATGCCCATCTGATCTCCGCGTCCACCGGAGAACCGCTGCACCATAGTTTCCGTACCAACCTGGCCAATCGCAGGTTCACCGCTCGCGTCACACTCACCGATCTTCTCGCCGGCCGACCGCTCTACTACGTCGGGGCATTCCGCCGGGCGGCCTGGGCGGCCGGTGGCGGCTACTCCAGCGACCCACCCAACATCGAGGACCGTCTGCTGTACCTGAGAATACTGGGTGCCGGCGGGTCGATTGTCGAAATCCCGGACCGACTGAGCCGGTACATGCTGGACGACAACTCGGCGACATATCATCCGGATAGTTCGCGACAGATGCAACGCAGCCTCGAACAGGTGCACGTCGAGGCGGCCCGAGCGTCCGGCCGTCCGCAGGATCTCGCGGCGCTCGAGGTCGGCCTGCGCCGCTCCCGGTACGTGCAGGCGCTCCGACGGGCACGGTTCGCATTCATCGCCGGGGATGTCAGCGAGGCTCGCACAGAGGCTCGCCAGGCTCTCGCACAACGATGGACCCTCCGCGCAGGAGCTGTGTTCGCCGGACTGACGGTCGCCCCTGGCGTACTGAGGCTTGTTCACCCGACCAAGAGGATGATGACCGAGCGGTTTGCCTCATTTGGGGCCAGGACGGTCCGACGGGTCGCATCGCGCTAACACTTCTTCCCGTTGCGACGAGCCCACCAGCGCACATCTGTCGGTTGCGCCACGCGGGAACCGCGATCAGACACTCGCAGGGGGTTACATGCGTGCAATGGTCACCGGAGGTGCCGGTTTCGTCGGTTCCACCCTCGTGGACATGCTCGTCACCCGAGGCGACGCGGTCTGCGTGCTGGACGACCTCAGCCGGGGATCTCTGTCCAATCTGGCTTCAGCTCTTGCCACAGGAGTCAGCATGGTCACCGCTGATGTCCGCGACGCCGACGCCGTACGTAGGACGGCATCGGAGTTCCTCCCAGATGTCGTTTTTCACCTCGCGGCCCAGATCGACGTCCGTGCGTCCATGGCGGACCCGGCGATGGATGCCGACGTGAACATCATCGGCTCCCTCAACGTTCTGACTGCGGCGGCCGAGGTGGGCGTTCCTCGAATCGTCCTCAGCTCGACAGGAGGCGCGATCTACGGCGACGGTGCCGTGATCCCGACACCGGAGTCGGCGATCCCCGCTCCGGCGTCGGGTTACGGACTCAGCAAGTGGACGGCGGAACGTTACGGGGAATGGTTCGCCGGCACGCGTGCCCTCGACGTGAGGGTCCTTCGTTATGGAAACGTGTACGGCCCCCGACAGGACCCCGATGGTGACGCCGGCGTCATCGCCTTGTACTGCGATGCTGCGTTGGCGGGACGACGTCCGATCGTGTTCGGGGACGGGCTGCAGACACGAGACTTCGTCTATGTGGACGACATAGCGGCTGCGAACATCGCGGCCGCGACGACCGACGGGGTGGGCCATCGCGTCTTCAACGTGGGGAGCGGAACGGAGATCTCGGTACTGGAGCTCGCCAGGGCCGTGGGTGACTCCGTAGGCGTGCCTCCCGAACGATGGCGGATCGACCACCGCCCGCCACGTGCGGGCGAGGTGCGGCGAAGCTGCCTCGACGTCTCTCGGGCCCGCCACGAGCTGAGGCTCGGGCCCGGCGTCCCTCTGGAGCCCGGCATTCGAAGGACTGTGGCCTGGATCCGGTCGAGGAGCCGCGACGAAGCACGGGGCGACCACGGCGACGCTCTCGTCTGAATCCGTCAGAAGTCGACCACGAAGGTCATCGAATCGAAGGCTCGGAACCACGATCAATAGGCGTGACAGAGCTGTCCGCAAAACACCCATGATGACCCTTGCGCATTTAATCAGAACTGTCGATGCAGGTGATCTCGAGAACGAGCCACCCTTGACTTCGATACTGGACGATTCATATGACGTCGACAGCAACAGGGAGAGCTCCGTGATCACAATCTATCTGAATCGACGCATCAGCGACGGCGGCCGCCGCGAGTCGCTTTACCGAGGAGACTTCTTCCTCTACACCGACATCGAAGGGGCGGACGCCCTGGCCGATCACGCCAAGGCACTGATCGCCGACGCCTTCGACGGTCTGGACCCCGAACGCGCTCAGTATTCGATGGATGTCGAGGAGTTCATCAGCCGGGTCGAGCCACTCAAGCGCGAGTTCACGAACGGCCACCGCACGAAAGAGCTCTGCCAGCGGTTCGCGACCGACCTCGGCGTCGACCCGGAGCGCACCTATTTCGATATTCCACGACTGCGCGTCATCCCTTCCGACCAGTTCTTGACGGCGGGGGTCAGCTACAACTACAAGGCCCATCGCGATATGTGGTACGGCCACCCTCAGCAGCTCGTGAACTATTGGACGCCGGTCTTCCCGGTCGTCGGTGACAACGTCATGAGTATGTTCACCGATTACTTCGACGTTCCGGTCAAGAACGCGTCGAACGCCTACGACTACGACGAATGGGTCGCCACTCATCGACCGGCGGCTGCATCGAACACCACCGCCGACACCCGACCGCATCCTGTGCCGCTGGAGGACTTCGAGTCCCGAGGGGAGATCCGGATCGCCGGGGGAGCCGGTGATGTGTTCATCTTCTCCTCGAACCACCTTCACGCGTCGACGCCCAACACGTCCGGGGTCACGCGCTTCTCCTATGACCTGCGGACGATCAACATCGACGACGTTCTCCAGGGCAAGGGACCCCGCAACGTCGACAGCGGTGCCACCGGCAGCACACTCGGGGACTTCCTCCGTGTCTCCGACCTCGCCCCGCTGGAGATCGAGGAGTTCGTCCGCGTACCCGCTGCGATGGTCTGAGCAGGCCTGCCTGCGCGTCCGGGTCACGTGGTCAGCGCCGGAGCAGGAACTCCGGGACGTCGGTACGGCTCCGTACCCGTACGTCGCGAGCCGCGATCAGATCATCGACCGAGATCGCGGACGCGTCCCGGGCGACCGCCAGACCACGTGAGGAGAGCTCTTCGGCCAGCTGAACCTGGTGGTCGTCCTGGATCTCGCCGACGGACGGAAGTCGTGGTGCGAGGATCGGACGTCTCCCCTGCTGCAGCGCTGCGACCGCTGACCCCGTCCCGGCGTGACAGACCACCGCATCCGCTGACGCGAAGAGTTCGCCGAGTTCGTCGGAGGGCACCGTCTCCCGCGTCTCGATCGGCAGATCGTCGGTCGGTGTCCCGGCGGTCTGCCACGTCACCTCGACCGGCAGTCCGATCCGTTGCTCCAGCCGGCCGCCCGCACGAAGGATCGGGATCAGGTGGTCGATCAACCGTCGGAACGAATAACCGGTCGCGATTCCGACACTGACGACGACTCGGAACCGGTCACTTCTCGTCGAGGCCTTCGCGAGGACCTCGTAGTCGTCGAAGATGTTCCCCGCATACGACCATCGCCGCCCCGCCCAGTGGCGGTACTGCGTGTAGACCCGGATCGCGGGGTAGGTACTGAGGAGACGCCCGGTCACCGACGGACCGCTGACCCTCGTCGCACTCTCGATGTAGTGACAGCTGACTCCACGTGCGGCGAGATAGGGCAGATATCCCAGCGCGACGCCGGACCCGGTCGAAACCGCGGTGTGGACGCTGCGCTCACCGAAGGTCCTGTGTGCACTCTTCACGCAGCGGAGGACCCCGGTGACGTCCCGAGGCCCTACATAGGGAATGAAATCGACGGAACGTCCGGCCAGAAGTGCGCGGGACTGTTCATCCTCGTTCGTGATCCATCTGGTGTCGTCCAGCCGCAGCCGCTTCGCCAGCTGGTCGAGCTGGCGGAGGTGACCACCGGTGGTGGCGAGTAGCAGCGTTGTCATTCCGGTCGGCTCCGATCCATGTCCCGGAATATGTCGCCGACACCCTGTCGACGTTACGGCCGCCGCGGGGCTCGAGAATGGCCGGCGTAACGGACCGGGGCCCACGCACGAACTCGTCGTAGAGGTCGCGAGCGCCTCGTTCGGCCATGGTCCGGCACCACGACGAGGCCGACACCGATCACATGGACAGGACTTGAGGCCCGAATGTTCCGACGACGGTCGAGACACCCGTGGGGCCCGGCCCTCGCGGCTCTGTTCGCCGCCGCCCTGATCGCCGTCGTCCTCGTGATGCCCCGGCTCGACGGGACGGCGAGAACCGACGGGTCACCGGACCCCACCTCGACGCCCCGGGAACATTCCATCGGGGATCGTGTCCCGGCATCCGCCCAGCCGACGGCGTTCGTGTACAGCGGCGATCCTCGAGGCGCCACAGCGTATGCCGAGCCGGGTGGCCTCGTGGTCGCCGGGCGTGACAACTACCGGGATCCGGCGTTTCGCACGGTTGCCGAGGCGGGTGGCACCGTCCTCGTGTACCTCGACCCGATGATCAAGAACTCGTATGGCCGCTACCACCAGCTGCTGTTCGACGAGTCGTCGTGTGGACCCGCCGTCCCCGATTGGCCGGGGAGCCCGTCGAACTCATGGGGCCGGATCACCGACACCAGGCCCGGCGCCGTCGTCCAGCTGAAGCTGGAATGCGTCCTGGAAACGATGGTGCGGGAGAACCCGCACATGGGCGGGTGGTTCGCCGATGATCTGGGTAGCAGGCCGTGGGGCACCGCCTACACCAGTTGGCCCCGCGTCGAGCAGCAGGAGTACTACGACGGTGCGGTGGCGATCAGTCAGGTGTTCCGGAGGGTGGCCGACGAGCACGGACTGATCTTCATCACGAACGGCACCTGGGAGGCCGGCGACGTCGGTGGCACGGGCGGCGGATTCCCCGACCGCACCAAGCACGGGAACTCTCTCGCTGACGGCGGTGTCATCGAGTACCACGACGGCCAGCAGGACTACTTCGGGCCGTACGGGTGCAGCCAGCAGTGGGCCGCCGACTCACTCTCCTCGGCCCACCACCCGGTGATTCTCACGATCAGTCGTAGCGACGCGGACCGTGATCGTTACGCCGCGACCGGGTGCGTCACGCACGCGGTCAACCAGAGCGAATATCTCGACCCGCCTCCGCCCTGGGGCCTGTTCAAGGACATCGGCCTTCCATCCGGGGTCGGTAAGCCCTGAGGCCGTTCGGGCTCAGCAGAAGTATCGGTAGAGGAGCCCGCCGGCACGGGCGGTGATCTCGTCGGGCACCGTCGCGTCCGCGAACAGCGACGAGAGTTCACTCAGCAATCGACGCGCTTCGAGCCCGTCTCGGCCGGGTCCCGACACCGGCTGGGACCGCACTGTGACGATGCGGCGCTCGGTACTCGCCCACTGTCGCTTGTACCCCACCAGGCCAGGCTGATCGAGATCGGAGAGCCCCCAGTCGATTCCGTCCAGCCCACGCTCGCAGGCCCACCGGATCGCCGCCCACGTGACCGCGTTGTTGGGGCACAGCGACCGATACTCCGTCCGCGAGGCGCCGAACTTGTGATAGAGGGTTCCGTTCCATTCCAGGTAGACGCCTCCGGCCACGACAACGTCGTCGACCCGGGCCAGCAGTGTCACGATCCCGTCGAGCGGGGCGAAACCCGCCCACAACCGCTCGAACAGTTCGACCGGCTGGGCGAGCAGGCCGTACTTGTTCTTGCGCAGCGCGACGTGCAGCTCGTGGAAGGAGCGGAGTGCGTCGAGCCCTTCACTCGCAACGACACGGACGTTCTTGCGTTCGGATGTCCGTAGGTTCCGCCTGGCTGCAGCGCTGATACCGGCACCGATCTCTTCCAGCGGAACGCCCAGCGGGGTGCCGTGCCACGCGGCGAGACCCACCCTTTCGAGCCGGTCGTCGCGGAGAACGACGGCGTCCGGATCGTCGATCACGCGGATGGTGACCGGCGGACCGAGCGAGAACGCTTCGTCGGTCACGGCCCGCCAGGTGTCCAGGTCGTCGACCGGCGGGTCGACCCGTTCCGAGAACGGAAGGCTGACGGTCCTGTCCCCGAGCATGTCGGAGAGGCCGACCCACGCGAACCCACCCACAGGCCGGCCGTCGTCGCCGAGGCGGACGCGGGCGTGGGGTTCGAACCCGTAGGTCCCACAGATCGCCTCTATCCACGGCGGGGAGACGAACAGATGGCCACGGGGCCCCATGGCGAGTCTCGCCCAGCCCGGGTCCGACCGGGGGTCGACGGGCATCGTGACGACCGGAGGTGTCCGTACCGATGTGGTCATCGCGAGCTCCCGTCGCGCAGCAGGGCGGGGACCGTCCTGATCAGGATCTTCAGGTCGGTCGTCGGTGTGCGGGTGTCGACGTAACGCAGATCCAGCTCGAGCATCTCCAACGTCCCCATCGTGCTGCGCCCGCTCACCTGCCACAGTCCGGTCAGGCCAGGGCGCACCGCGAAGCGCCCCCGGTATCGGGGCGGAAAGATGTCGGCCTCCCACGGTAGGCAGGGCCGGGGACCGACCAGCGTCATGTCCCCGCGGACCACGTTGATCAGCTGGGGAAGCTCGTCGATGCTCGTCCGGCGCAGGAAATCGCCGATCCCGGTGACGCGGGGATCGTCGTCGAGTTTCCAGCTGCCGCCGACCGACGTGTCCTCGCCCTGGATCTCCCTGGCGATCTGCTCACGATGTCGGGAGTCGTCGCCGCCCTGGACCATCGTCCGGAACTTGAAGAGCGTGAACTCGCGCCTGGACTCCCCCACCCGGCGCTGCCGGAACAGCGCGGGCCCGTCGCTGTCGATCCGGATGAGGATCACGATGACGAGGAGAACCGGGAGGATCAGGATCAGCAGCAGCGATCCGAGGGTGACGTCGAGAACCCTGGCCAACCGCCCACAGGGACGAACCGGACGGCCCGCTTCGCGCCGAAGGGTCATGGCTTGTCCTTCGTCAGAGAGGCGCTCAGCACCTCGCACGTCCGGCTCACCTGGTCCGCGGTCATGGAGGGAGAAAGAGGCAGCGACAGGATCCGGTCGGCCGCGGCTTCGACAACCGGGGCATCGACCGTCGAGTCCGCGAAGGGCGGTTGCCGGTGACAGGGGACGGGGTAGTGCAGACCCCAGCCGATCCCGGCACGGTCCAGGGCTGCGACGGCAGCCTCCCGGTCATCGAGCTGGACGACGGCGAGATGATGCACGGACTCGGCATCAGGGTGCTGCGCCACGGGCACCACGGTCGAAGGGAGTTCGTCCCGGTAGCGACCCACCGCGTCGCGGCGACGGCGATTGTCGTCGTCGAGCCGCCCGAGCCGTACCGACAGGATCGCGGCCTGCAGAGTGTCGAGTCGACTGTTTCGGCCGCTCAGAACGTGGCGGTGCCGTTCATGCGGATCCCTCCCGTGGTCGGCGAGGCAACGTACCCGGTCCGCGAGGGCAGGGTCGGAGGTGACGACGGCTCCGCCGTCGCCGAACGCCCCGAGGTTCTTGCCCGGGTAGAAGCTGAACCCCGCGGCGTGGCCGACGGATCCGGCTCGCCGGCCCCCGTGCCGGGCGCCGTGTGCCTGAGCGGAGTCCTCCACGAGAGCGAGCCCGTAACGGTGCACGAGATCGAGCAACGGCCCCGGTTCGGTCATCTGCCCGTAGAGGTGGACGGCGACCACGGCAGCTGTCGCCGAGTTGACGGCGGCCGCCGCAGCATCCGGATCGATCAGCAGCGAATCCGGATGGACGTCGACGAAACGAGGCCGTGCGCCTACCGCCAGCACTGCCTCCGCTGTGGCCACGAATGTGTTGGCCGGGACGACGACCTCGTCCCCCGGGCCGATCCCGAGACCGGCGAGAATCAGTTCCAATGCGTCGGTGCCGTTACCGACACCGACACAGTGAGCAGCTCCGCAGTACTCGGCGAATGCGTGCTCGAACTGCATGACCTCCGGTCCGTTCACGTACCGTCCGTGGTCGGTCACGGTTTTCCACACCAGGTCGAGGTCCGCGCGGATGCTCTCCGTGCCGGTCGTGAGGTCGAGGAACGGGATGGCTGCGCGCGTCACGAAGCCACCCTCTGGGCGGGGAGCTCGGTGATCGCGCCGACACCGGCGAGCTCGACCACCGGAGCCGGGACGATGCTCGCGGTGAGCCCGCTCTCGATCGCCCGGTCGGTCGCGGCCAGGACTCGGACGACATCCGCACCCCTGCTACCGGGGCTCGCCGACGTGGCACCGGTCCGGATGCAGTCCAGGAAGTGCCTGTCCTGCAGAAGGAGTGGCTCACTGAAGGCAACGTACGGAGACGTGATGTCACCGGTGCGGTACGACACCGGCATGGCGTGCGTCTCGACCGATTCGTCATGATCGGCCGGGTCCACCCCGATGTCGTAGATCCTGATCCTCTCGTTGTCGGAGAGGTCGTCGTAGACGGCCATCTGACGCTCACCGACGACGGTCACCTTGCGCACTTTGTTCGGACTGAGCCAGCTGACCCGGACGAACGCATGGGTGTCCGCACGGTCGAACTCCAGCTTGAGATAGGCGACGTCGGCGTGCCGAAAGCCGATGTTGCGTTCCGCCCATACCGTCGCGCGCGACGGCATGTCGTCGAGGAGGTACGACGCGATCGAGATGTCGTGCGGCGCAAGGTCCCAGATCACATTCACATCGGACTGGTAACGCCCCAGGCTGAGCCGAGCGGTGTCGACGTAGAGAATCCGACCCAGCGCTCCCGAGCGAACGACCTCGCGCAGCTTCCAGACCGCCGGATTGAACTCGAAGGTGTGGCCGACCATGAGCTGGACGCCTTCCCGGTCGGCGGCCGTGACCATGCCCTCGGCATCGACCACGGACGTGGCGAGCGGCTTTTCGACCAAGGTGTGCTTACCGGCGGCCAACGCCGTCATCCCGATCGCGGCGTGTGAACCGGGCGGCGTGCAGATCACGACGGCGTCGACCCTGTCGATCACGTTCTCGAGCGACCTGCTCACCGCCACCGCATGGTGTGTGGCCTCAGCCTCGGCCAGTCGCGCCTCGTTCCCGTCCACGACGACGACCTCGGTGTCCGGAATGCTGCTCAGAACTCTTGCGTGTTTGGACCCCCAGTAGCCATATCCGACCACCGCAACAGCTATCGGTCGCTGGTACGCCACGTTGGACTCCCTTGGGCTCCGATACTGACCTCGCTGAGTACAGGGCACCAGTCGGCCAATTCCTGTCGCGCGTTACGCGACGTACTCACAATGACCTCACCACACGTCGTCGTTACTCCGAACGGACCAATAATGTCTGCGGTATTCGACGTAATTCACGGGACGATCCTTGGCACGCACTCGACGAATCAGCGGTCGCAGACTTCGAGATCCACTGCTCGACGGTGCCGTCGAACCGATCAAAGAAAGGATCTTGTTCTGGGTGTAACGAATGGTCACCTCCACGCCGAGAGATCCTGCAGGCCGCGCCACACGACAAGGGCGGGCCACTCACATTTCGTAGCTGAGGGGGAGCTGATGGTGAATCCGGGAGGTTCGGATTCCGATCAGGAACACGGCCTGACCAGCCCGAAGACTGCGGCGGCCCGCAGGGATCCGTGGTCCGCGGCACCGCCGGCCGTCTCGGCCGTCCCGGAGCCGGGGGCGATCCGCATTCAGATCGATCGGCTCCGGCGGCGATGGTGGCTCGTCGCTGCGGTCGCGATGATCGCCTTCGTCGGATCACTGACATCGGCACTCCTCACACCGACGGTCTACACCGGACGATCGGCGTTGACCGCAGCGTCCGAAACCCGCGCACCCGAGCAGGACGCATACCTCGCTCAGGCGTATTCCGAGTATTTCAACCAACCCTCATACCAGGCGGGACTCGCGTCTCGCGGCCCGTTCCCGGCAGGCGTCACATACAACGCGCGAACCGCTGCTACGAGCCCGATCATCTATATCGAGGCAACGGGTCCCGACGAAGCGGACGCCGCGAACGCCGCCGAGAGAATGGCCGACACTTTCCGAGACGACATCAACACGAGCGTCGGCGGTGAGGCCGGGGCAATCGTCAGTGGGCTGCAGAGGCAGCTGGACCTGGCCGAACAGCGCCTCACGATCGGCGCCGCCCTCGACCGTGACGAGATGAACGCGCTCGACACCGAGGTCCGGTCCCTGCAGGAGCGGATCGTGTCGTTGCAGTCCGCCCGGACCAATGAGGTGCGCACGCTGCAGCGCCAGGCCAGCGTCTCGAGCGAGGCACCGAACCCGTTGCAGGACGGCCTGTTCGGGCTGATCGGGGGCCTGGTGCTCGGCAGCGCTCTCGTTCTGGTTCTCGCCGCCGGCGGCGGTCGGCTCGTCTCCCCGCAGGACATTCGTGACCGACTGGGTCTACCGACGCTCGCCGTGGTGGGGGGTCGTGGAAGCCGGAGTGGACCGGCCGAGCGGGCACAGGACCTCAGGCGGTTGACCAACGTTCTGACCACCGGAGACTCCGCGAACAGGCGTGTGTTGGCCGTGACCACCACGTCCGACATCGCCGGCCGCTCCGAGGTGGCTCTCGCAGTAGCCACGTACCGGGCGAGTCAGGGGGAGCCCACGATCCTGGTCCGCACCTCGACGGCCGCGGACCAGGACTCCTGGGCCGGCCCGGGCCTGTGCGAGTACCTCGCCGCCCGCTCTGCGGCGCCCCTGCACGCTCATCTGCGTGACACCGACGTCCCCAACCTGCGGATCATGCCTGCGGGGAGGTCGGCCGCCGATCCTTACACCCTGTTCGGTCCTGAGCGTTTCCGAGCTCTCGTCGGTGAGCTGCGGTCCACCGGCGGTCTTGTCGTTCTGGATGCTCCGTCGGTGTCGGACAACCCGGAGGCGACGGCGATCTGCGCGGCCGCCGATGCTGTAGTCCTGATCGTCGAACCAGGGGTGACCCGCGGCGACGAGGCCGTCAGAGTGTGCACCGCGCTCGAGCTGGTGCGCCGCCCGATACTCGGAGCGGTCCTCTTCCGGCCGCCACGGCAGGACGCCCCGATACCTCCTCTGGCCCGCATCGTCGTCGGTGGCTCGATTCCGCAGGCGCGGAACGGAGCCCCGTTTCCTCCCCCGGCTCCGCTCGGAGTCCCCCGCGCCACCGGTCCGACGATCGACCGGCTCCCGTCGGGCTCCGATGACGCCCCACCGGAGCTCGACGGGGTGCACGGATCGACTGCGGCGGGGAAAGCAACGGAGGCTCGTGATGTTCCCGAGAGCACTCCGGAGCAGGAGGGAGCAGCTGCGGAGTCGTCCTCCCGAGCAGAGCCCGGGCCGAGACGTCCCAGCCCGACCCCACGGGGGGACAGCGATGTGAAGGTACTGGCCGGCTCGGACTCGGCTTCCGACACATGAACGTCGCGTCGATCCGCAGCCGGACCCCTCCTGGCACCGGCGTGCTGGTCGGTGTGGCGATCGCGATCGGCGCCCTGGCCTGGGCGGGGATACGACGCGACCTTCCCGACGGGATGACCGTCGGATCGGGCATCGGGCTCGCCGGGATCGTCGTCCTCGGTGTCGCCGTGCTGCTCGGGAGACCGGCCATGGCTGTCGTCGTACTCCTCTTCGCGACGTTCCTGAGGCTGGCACTCGACTGGAGTCTCCCGGTCGCCGTCACGTCGTTGTGCCTCGCGATGCTGCTCGCCGGTACGGTCCTGGCGGTCTGGCGTCGGCAGGTGCAGATGCCGCGTCTGGGCGCTCTCGAACTCCTGATGGCGCTCTACCTCGCCTGCAACGTGTGGTCCGCGGTGGTGCCGAACCCGCTGCCGGCCGGAGCGCCCGATGTGGACGGCACCGGGGAGTTCTCGGTTCCCCGGTTCATCCTCGGCGCAGTCGTCGTGCCCTTCGGACTGTTTCTCGCCGGCCGGGTGCTGTACAGACGGGAGGCCGACGTACGTCGGCTCCTGTGGGCGGTCGTCGCCATGGGCGGGTACTCGGCGTGGGTCAGCATCATGCAGTACAACGGTCCGCCCGCCCTCGTCTGGCCCAAGTACATCCTGACGACGGAGTTCGACGACCGAGCCGTAGGTGTCTTCAACCAGCCGAACGAGAACGGCATCACGCTGACGATCGGGTTCCTGGTGGCAGTGCATCTGCTGCGGCAACGCGACACCGGCCGTGTCGGCAAGATCGTCGCCGCGGCCGTCGTGCTGGCCTCTCCCTACGCTGTGTACCTGACCCACACCCGCGTGGTCTGGCTTGCGTTCGCAGTCGTCGTCGTACTCGGCGCGCTGATCTCTCGCAGTGCCCGGCCCTGGTTCCTCGCCGTCATCCTGGCCGCGACCCTCACCGTCGGCCTGAACTGGTCGAACTTCACGAGCACGGACCGCGAGGCCGGCGGTGTCGGCGAGACCTCCCAGATCGAGGAGCGGCTCAACGGCATCGCGACCTCGGTGAACGCGATCGAGGCACGCCCACTCCTGGGCTGGGGTGTCGGGCGCTTCCCCGCGGTGAACACGTTGCACCACGAGCAGTTCTCGCAGGACGTTCGCTGGTCGATGGGGTTCGGGATCGTCTCGCACCAGAACGAGCTCGGCATCGCCACGGAACTGGGGCTGACCGGGCTCGCGTGCTGGCTCGGGGTCGTCGCGTTGCTTCTCCGACGGCAGGTCATCGCTCTCCGACTCCTCCCGGACGACGGGGTGTGCGGGCGAGGTCTGGCCGTCGCCGTGCTACTCGGGTTCGTGATGTGGGCGCTCTGCGGCATTGCAGACGACCTACGGTTCTTCGACTTCGAGAACAGCCTCGTCATGCTGCTCGCAGGGGTGGTCGTCGGAGTCGTGGAACGACGTTGGGCGGCGGGTCACGCCATTCCCACCGAGGCCGAACGACCGGTCGACGAGGTGGCACAGGTATGACCACGCGAGCTGAGAAGCGATCTCGACGCACGGTCGTCTTCTGCGCGACCGAGCGACCTGGAGGAATCCGGACGGTCGTCGACACGCTGGTCGAGTCCCCGCTGGGCACGAGATGGTCGATCGACGTTCTCCCCACCCACGGGGCTGGGAGCATCACATCCCGGGTCGCCCGATTCGGCGTCGGCACGTGGCACCTGCTCCGCCGTGTCGCGTCCGGGGATGCACCATTGGTGCACCTGCACAGCGCGGCTCACGGAAGCTTCGTACGCAAGGCGATCCTGGTCTGGCTCGCCGGAGCCGCCGGCGCACGCGTCGTGCTGCACGTCCACAGCGGGCACATCGAGGAGTTCTTCGAGTCGCTTCCGCGGCATCTGCAGGCGGTCCTGATCGCGACCCTGCGCAGGGCGGACCGGGTGATCGCGCTCGGCGAGACGTGGGCCGAACGCCTGCGCACGATCGCGCCGGGCGCGCAGGTGTGTGTGATCGCGAATCCGGTACAGCTGCCGGCCCGGACCGCGTCCGGCGGGCCCGGCCCGGTCCGTGTGGTGTTCCTCGGACCGATGCGCGAGGACAAGGGCTTCTTCCATCTGCTGGATGCCTGGTCGGCGATGACCCGGGAGCCCGGTTGCCCGACCGCCCGACTCGTCGTGGCCGGGGACGGCGACCGTCACCGGGTCGTGGCCCGTGTCGCGGAACTCGGTATCACCTCGTCCGTGGAGCTACTGCCCTGGCAGGACGTGGAGGCGGTCGGAGAGCTCCTGGCTTCGGCTCATGCGCTCGTCCTGCCTTCCTTGGCAGAGGGACAGCCGATGAGCGTGCTCGAGGCGATGGCGCATGGGCTCTGTGTGGTCGCGTCGGCGGTCGGTGGCATCCCCGAGATGCTCGACGGCGGTGACGCCGGGGTTCTCGTCCCTCCTGACGACGTCGGCCGGCTCGGCGACGCTCTGATCCAGGTCGTCCGGGATCCGCTCCGGCGCACCGCCCTCGGGCAGGCGGCTCGCGCACGGGTGGAGCGGCACCACGACGTCCACGTCGTCTGGCAGCGCCTCGACGACCTGTACCGAGAGCTGTTGCCGGGCTCCGTGGCGAACGGGGCCGTCCCGGCCCCCGGCGGAGCACGGCGATGATCGCCATCGCCCCCCTCCGGGTGCTCTTCGTCGTTCCGAACCTGGACGTCGGCGGGGCCGAGCGACATGTGACCACGTTGCTGACACGGCTCGACCAGCGCCGCTTCCGGCCTTCCCTGATCTGCCTGGGCCACGAGGGAGGTCTGTTCGACTCGCTCGTCGACAGCGGAGTCCCCTGCCGTGCGCTGCAGCGCACGAAGGCGGAGGCGCCACTGATCCTGGCCGAGCTCGTGAGGGAGATGCGCCGCGACCGGATCGAGCTGGTGGTGACCCGCTCGTACAACGCCGAGGTCCTCGGCCGCCTCGCCGCCCGGCTCGCCGGCGTGCCCCACTCCGCGGTCTGGCTGCACAACGCGAGCGACCTCCGACCGCGTAGCCGGGTCCGCGTCGCTGCCGACCGGGCACTGGACAGGGTCACCAGCGCGTACTACGCGGTCTCGAACGGGCAACTGCCCTACTTGATCGACGAGCTTCGCTACCCGCCTTCCAAGATTCACGTCGTACACAACGGGGTCGACCCACTCCCCTATCCACCCCGACGCGATGAGTCGTTGGCTCGCGAACTAGGCCTCGATCCCGGTCGCGTGGTCGTCGGGACGGTCGCAGTGCTGCGTCCGGAGAAGGACCACGCGATCTTGTTGAGGGCGTTCGCGGATGTCGCCTCGCGCTGTCCGGAGGCAGTTCTCCTCCTGGTCGGCGACGGGCCGTTACGGCGAGAACTCGCCGCGGCCGCGGCCGAACTGGGCATCGCCGACCGGGTGGTGTTCACCGGTGCGCGGCGCGACGTCCCGCGCATCCTGCCGCTCATCGACATCTTCGTGATGTCCTCGCGCACCGAGGCGTTCCCGATGGCGCTCCTCGAGGCGATGGCGGCCGGCCTGCCGAGCGTCTGCACGACTGTCGGAGGAATCCCCGAGATCGTGGAGGACGGCCTCACCGGCCATCTCGTTCCGCCTCGGGAGCCGGGACCTCTCGCCACGAGGCTGGTCGAGCTGATCGCCACGCCGAGTCGCCGGCACGCAATGGGTGGCGCCGCACGTCGACGGCTCGAGGACAGGTTCGGCCTCGACCGTTCCGTCCAGCTCAGCGAGGAGATGCTCGAACGGACGGTCGGTCGGCGTGGAGCGGAGAGAACGACGTGACGACCAGCGAGACCAGTCCGCTGAACGTGACCGCAGTACTCGACCACGTGGAGCTGGGAGGCGCGGAGAAGCTGCTCCTGGACCTGTTCCGGCACTTCGATCCGACTGTCGTCGCACCGCGTCTGATCTGTCTGAAGCACGACGGCGATCTGGCGCCCGACTTCCGGGACTCGGGGTTCCCGGTCGAGGTGCTGTCACGCCGCGGTCGCTTCGACCGGCGAACCGTCCCCCAGCTCGTGCGCTCGTTCCGGACCCACCGGACAGACGTCGTGCTGGTCAACCACTATGCGCGTGCACCACTCACACTCGGTCGGCTCGCGGCGCGCCTGGCGGGCGTTCCGGCCAACGTCGTGGCGGTGCACGGCATCGACCTCGTCCGGCATGGCGGCCGGTGTCTGCCACGGCACGACCTCGAGACCCTCTTCCTGTCCGACGCTCTTGCGTTGATCGGGCCGGCCCAGGCCAGCTATCTGCACACGCAGGAAGGGGTCGGTCGCTACATGTGGCGGCGAATCCGCGAGGAGATCATCCCGAACGGGATCTCACTTCCCCCGGTCGCCGACTCCCGTTCCCGTCTCGACGCGAGGAGCCGCCTGGGCCTGACCGACCGCGAACAGGTCGTGTCCATCGTCGCGCGACTGCGCCCGGAGAAGGCACACGACGTCCTGCTCGACGCCATCGCACTCCTTGCCCCGAGCCATCCGGAGGTACGGCTCGTCGTCGTGGGCGACGGCCCCGAGGAACCTCGCCTCCGGGAGCGAGCGGGACGGCTCGGTATCGCCGGTCGGGTGCTGTTCATGGGACGGCGTAACGATGTCGCCGCGTTGCTGCCTGCATCTGACGTGTCGGTGCTGTGCTCCCAGCACGAGGCAGCCCCGATCGCCGTCATCGAGGCGATGGCGGCCGGTCTGCCGGTGGTCGTGAGCGACTGTGGAGGCCTGCCGGACATGGTGACCGACGACGTGGAGGGCTACCGGGTCGCGGTGGGTGACCCGGCAGCACTGGCGGCCGCCATCAGCCGTGTGCTCGACGACGGCGACGTGGCGTCCCGACTGGGGTCGGCCGGCAGAGCGCGGGCAGAACGCGACTTCCGGATCGAGAGCACGGCTCGCCGGTTCGAAGAGCTGTTCACCTCGTTGGTCACGACGTGAGCCGGCCGGAATCCGACCAGGAGATCGTCGAGGACGGCACCCCCGACGACGGGAGCCGGCCACCGACAGCCGGTCTTTCCGGCACGCTCAAGCGTGGGGTGGCCTACTCGACCATCGCGTTCGTCGCGGTACAGGCCCTGGGCTTCGTACAACTACTCTTCATCGCCCGGCTGCTGTCCCCCGACGAGGTCGGCACGTACGCCGCCGGAACGGTTCTATCGGGATTCCTCATCCTGTTCTCCGAGAGCGGGCTCGGCAGCGCGTTGATCCAGCGATCGGGCCGCCTCGACGACGTCGCGGACACCGTGTTCTGGGCGACTCTGGTGACCGGCCTGGGCACGGCGCTCGTCACGCTGGCCGCTTCGCCGATCGTCGCTCTCGTCTTCGACAGCGACACGGCCGGGTTCATCGCCGCCGCCACATCCGGAACGCTGCTGTTGCACAGTCTCACCATCGTGCCCGACTCCTTGATGCAGCGAAGGTTCGACTTCCGGCGCAGGCTGATCGTCAATCCGGCCGTGGCGTTCAGCTTCGCCACCGTGGCGATCGTGTTGGCCTGGCTCGGTTTCAGTGTCTGGGCGATGGTGGCGGCCGAGTACGTCAGCTTCGTGGTGTGGGTCGTCGCCACGTGGTCGCTGGCCCGCTGGCGGCCCGGCCGCGGCCACCCGTCGGTCAGGCTCTGGCGCGAGCTCGCTCGATTCGCCTTCCCGCTGGTGGTGAGCAACACGGCATTCCAGATCCGGCAGACCTTCGAGACCGTCGTCGTGGGACGTGGGCTGGACACGGCTGCGCTCGGCCAGTTCCGCTACGGGCGGCGCCTGTCCATGCTCCCCGCCGTGGCGGTCATCGAGATCGGCGCGTACGTCCTGTTCCCGGCGTTCGCACGTATGGCGGGCGATGCGACACGCTTCCGTGCCGCCTACCTTCGCTCGCTCGAGCTGATCTGGTTCGCCGTGACACCGGTGGCCGGACTGATGATCGTTCTGGGCGAGCCGGCAGTCGTCCAGCTGATCGGGGAGAGGTGGCGAGAGGCCGGTATCGCCTTCGCCGTCCTGGCCGGGTACGGCATGGGCGAGGCGCTGGCCGCGGTCTCCAGCGAGGCGATCAAGGGAAGTGGACGGTCGGCGCTGCTGAACATCGTCACCGCGGTCAACATGGTGAGCGGCGTGACCCTGCTCCTGGTACTCCTGCCGTGGGGACTGGTCGGCGTCGGCGCAGCGATCTCCGCGTCCACACTCCTCTCGGGCCTCATCGCCGTCGTGGTCGCCAACCGCCTTCTCGGAGTCCGCTCTACCCAGGTGGCATGGCGGCTGGTCGGCCCGCTCTTGTGCACGGCCGCCGCGGTGGCCGTGGTGTGGCCTCTCGATCGGCTGGTCCTGCACAGTGGCTCGGCGCCGACCTTCAGAGGCGTCGGGCTACTGGTGTGCGACGGGCTCGCGTTCGGTGCCGTGTACCTGCTGTTCGCGACGCTGCTGATGCCGGCGTTGACACGCCAGATGCTGGCCGCGATCGGACGACGCCTCCCGGCCCGGAATGCGGGCTGACCCGCGCTAGCGGGTGACCGACGGTCGGCGGGGTGCCATCGCGTCGACGACGGCACGGAGTGCCTCGAACGTCAGAGCCGTCGCCCGCTGGAACTCCTCCGGCGTGCCACCGATCGGATCCGGGATGCGGTCGTCGTCCGGCGCCGCCACGGTGCCCCGGAGACGACGAGCCTGGCCCACCAGCACCTGCGCACGCTGGACGAGGTCGGCCGGGAGCGACTCCGCGTCGACCAATGCCGCCAGCCGGGCGAACTCGCGGAGGCTGAACGTCTTGCCCAGCAGCTCGGGGAAGCGCTCCAGGACGGCACTGCGGTGACGGGGCGAGGCCCCGAGGACGAGGTCGACACCGTCGACGACCGAGCTCTCGAGCTGCCGCGCGGCGAAGCGCTCGGAGTGGACGCCGTCGAGACCCCAGGGGGCCAGCCCGGCACGGGATCCCGGGTGCACCGATGCACCGACGACCGCGCGGACACCGGCGCTGGCGACCTGGACCCGCGCCGCGTCCCGGCCACCGAGGCGGCCGACGAGCAGGTGACGGGTGAGCAGCTCGGCCGTGGGCGAGCGGCAGATGTTGCCGGTGCAGACGAACAGGATCCGGAACGGCTCGGCGATGACGTCGTCGCCGCGCTGGGTGGGGATGCGGTGGCGCCCCGGCCGCGACGGCCGAACGGCTCCGGCCGGCGGCAGGAACGTCTGCCGGCCGGGGATCTCGCGGTCCCCGATCTGCTGCGGCGCGATCGTCATCAGTCAGCTCCCCCGTGTGTGTTATCCGGTCCATCGGCCCGCACGGGCGGGCGTTAGCCGGTCACGGCTGTGGCGAGCGTCTATCCCCAAACCTGTGGACGCGTCCCCTTCGTTTCCTGCAGGGACCATGCAATCAGCGATCCGCATGATCCATCTAGGCCGTTCGGCCCAACCTTGCGAGAGGGTGTCGTCAGCCGTAACGCAGTCCCGCAACGCGACGACAGACCCCACATCACCATCGCGTCGACGGCTGCTCCCCAGTCGCCGGAGACGACACGGCGACGGCGCCGATCCGTTCGGTGACCTGATGGTCCGACTCCCCCCGCAAGGAGCCCTCCTTCTCGTGAGCACGTACCCGGATGTCACGCGCGGCCGCGGCCCGGTCGTCCCGGGCGCGACCGGCCGCCGCCGGATCCGCGTCCCCCGTCAACGGGTCGTCACGACGACCACCCCGGTCGGTCGTGAGCCACAGGGGATCCCGCGTTGGCAGCGCCGTTTCTCCACCGCCGTCGCGTTGAGCGACCTCACGACGATCACCGTCGTCGTCAGCATGTGCGTGTTGGTGGGATTGACCGGCTTCGAGGCGGGTGACCGTGCCCGTATCGCCAGCGGCCTGCTCGCCGCCGCCCTGATGGCCGTCGCGCTCCCGCTCTCCCGCGCCTGGGACGGCAGGGTGCTCGGACAGGGCGCCACCGAGTTCGTCCGGCTCGGCCGGGCCGTCCTCCTCGCCGACGTCGCCCTGGCGTTCGGTGGCCTGGCCCTGATGGTCCAGTCGGCCCGGGAGTGGGTGTTCCTGCTCGTCCCCGTCACCGGTCTGGCCTGCCTCGCCATGCGGTTCGTTCTGCGCAAGGCCCTGCACCACCAGCGTCGCAACGGTCGTGGCCTCACCCCCGTGCTCGCCGTCGGCAGCGAGGAGGCCGTCGCGGACCTGGTCCGACGGACCCGTCGCGACCCGTACTTCGGCTGGGAGATCACGGGCGCCTGCACCCCGACCGGGCGTGGCACGAACGGAGGGCTCAACGTCGACGGCGTCCGCGTGGTCGGCGACCTCGACTCCGTCCCGAACCTGGCCCGCGGGGCGGAACACCACGTCGTCGCCGTCTGTCAGGCCCCGGGCTGGGGCCCGGCTCGTCTGCACCGCCTGGCCTGGCAGCTCGAAGGCACCAACGCCGAGCTGGCCGTCGACCCCGGCCTGATGGAGATCGCTGGCCCGCGCATGCACATCACCCCGGTCGACGGGATGCCGCTGCTGCGCCTGTCGCACCCGCGCTTCACCGGCGTGGCCCGCATCCTCAAGACCGCGATGGACCGGACCGTCGCCGGCCTGCTCCTGCTGGTGGCCGCACCGGTGTTCGTCGGCCTCGCGCTGGCCGTCCGCCTGCACGACGGCGGCCCGGTCTTCTTCACGCAGGAACGCGTCGGCACCAACGGCCGCACGTTCCGGATGATCAAGTTCCGCTCGATGTGCACCGATGCCGAAGCGCGCCTCGCCGCACTCGCCCACGCCAACGACGGCGCGGGCCCGCTGTTCAAGATGCGCGAGGACCCCCGCGTCACCCCCGTCGGACGGTTCCTGCGGAAGTACTCCATGGACGAGCTCCCGCAGCTGCTCAACGTCCTCAACGGGTCGATGAGCCTGGTTGGGCCGCGGCCGCCACTCCCCCGCGAGGTCGCCGGTTACGCCGACGACGCCCGCCGCCGCCTCCTCGTGCGCCCCGGCATGACCGGCCTCTGGCAGGTTAGCGGCCGCAGCACGCTCACGTGGGAGGAGTCGGTCCGGCTCGACCTGCGCTACGTCGAGAACTGGTCGCTGGCGCTGGACTTCATCATCATCTGGAAGACGTTCGGGGCCGTGCTGCGCAGCCGCGGCGCCTACTGAGACCCTGTCGCCATGCAGGACAGGGACGGTCGCCTCTACATCGCCGGACACCGCGGACTCGCCGGCTCGGCG
Organism: Pseudonocardia sediminis; assembly: GCF_004217185.1. Lineage (NCBI taxonomy): Bacteria > Bacillati > Actinomycetota > Actinomycetes > Pseudonocardiales > Pseudonocardiaceae > Pseudonocardia > Pseudonocardia sediminis. The sequence goes on from NZ_SHKL01000001.1 coordinate 5,066,337, forward strand.
ATCTGGCGGGCAGCCGAGGACGCCGGGTTCACCGACCTCGTCGGCGCCACCTCTGCCGAGGTCGACCTCCGCGACCGTGCGGCGACGTTCGCCTACCTGGACGAGATCCGGCCGGCCGCCATGGTGCTCGCCGCCGCCCGCGTCGGCGGGATCGTCGCCAACGACACCTACCCGGCCGAGTTCCTGTCCGAGAACCTGCAGATCCAGGTCAACGTCATGGACGCCGCACACGCCGCCGGCGTCGACCGCCTGCTGTTCCTCGGCTCCTCGTGTATCTACCCCAAGTTCGCCGAGCAGCCCATCCGCGAGGACAGCCTCCTCACCGGAGCGCTCGAACCCACCAACGACGCCTACGCCGTCGCCAAGATCGCCGGGATCATGGCCGTCCAGGCCGCCCGCAAGCAGTACGGCCACCGCTGGATCTCCGCGATGCCGACGAACCTCTACGGCCCCGGCGACAACTTCGACCCCGAGAACTCCCACGTCCTGCCCGCCCTGATCCGCCGCTTCCACGAAGCCACGCAGAGCGGCGCCGACGAGGTCGTGCTCTGGGGCACCGGCACGCCGCGGCGCGAGTTCCTCCACGTCGACGACCTCGGCCGCGCCATCGTGCACCTGCTCGACGTCTACGACGACCCGCAGACCATCAATGTCGGCGTCGGCGACGACGTCACCATCCGCGAGCTCGCCGAGACCGTCGCCGATGTCGTCGGGTACACCGGCGCGATCGTCCAGGACACCGACCGCCCCGACGGGACCCCGCGCAAGCTCCTCGACGTCTCCCGCCTCCGAGCGCTCGGCTGGGAACCCCGCATCGGGCTGCGCGAGGGCATCACCAGCACCTACGGCTGGTTCGTCGAGCACCATGCCGAGGCCCGCCTCAGCTCCCGCTGACCCCGACCGGGGCGTCCCGGATCCCCCGGTCGGTCACTCTCGGCAGCATGCCTCCGTCGGTCACACCACCGTGCGGACGGCCTCACTCGTCTCATCGAAGAATTGATGGCGTTGTGAATCACACTGCCTGCGACGCGCCTCCAATCTAGGTCTCGTCCGGCACAACCGGCTGACGTCATCCAATTCGGGTCGCAGTTACGCATAATCCGCGCGTACAGTTCCCCCCAGCAAGATCGCGCGGTTCAGAGACGCCAAACCTGTTGCGGCACTACCGCTTTGAGAACAGAGATCGCGGTTCTTGCTCGGTTTCCGTCCAGCACGGACGGTCACCCGCACGGCCGCGCCGGATGGCGCTGCCCGATCCGGCGCCGCTTTGTCGCGCCACCGCCCCCTCATCGAAGCGAGCAATTCCGTGACCGATACTTCGCAGACCAAGCGCGCCCTGATCACCGGGATCACCGGCCAGGACGGCTCCTACCTCGCCGAGCTGCTGCTCGACAAGGGCTACGAGGTGCACGGCATCATCCGCCGCGCGTCGACGTTCAACACCGGCCGCATCGAGCACCTCTACCAGGACCCGCACGACAGCGAGGCCCGGCTGTTCCTGCACTACGGGGACCTGACCGACAGCTCCCGTCTGGTGACGTTGATCGACAAGGTCGCGCCGCACGAGATCTACCACCTCGCCGCCCAGTCGCACGTGCGCGTCAGCTTCGACGAGCCGGAGTTCACCGGGAACACGACCGGAGTCGGGACGACCCGCCTGCTCGAGGCGATCCGGATGGCCGGCATCGAGACGCGCTTCTACCAGGCGTCCAGCTCGGAGATGTTCGGCGCGACGCCGCCGCCGCAGAGCGAGACGACGCCGTTCTACCCGCGCTCGCCGTACGGCGCGGCCAAGGTCTACGGCTACTGGATGGCGCGGAACTACCGCGAGGCCCACGGCATGTTCGCCGTGAACGGGATCCTCTTCAACCACGAGTCGCCGCGCCGCGGCGAGACGTTCGTGACGCGGAAGCTGGCCCGGGCCGCGGCCCGGATCTCGATGGGTCTCGAGAAGTACGTCTACATGGGCAACCTCGACGCCGTCCGGGACTGGGGCTACGCACCGGAGTACGTCGAGGGCATGTGGCGGATGCTGCAGCACCACGAGCCGGACGACTATGTCCTGGCCACCGGCACCGCCTACACGGTGCGCGACTTCGCCGACCACTGCTTCGCCCGGGTCGACCTCGACTACCGCGACCACATCCGGTTCGACGAGGGCTACCTCCGGCCGACCGAGGTCGACGCGCTGATCGGGGACGCGTCGAAGGCCGAGAACGCCCTCGGCTGGAAGGCCGAGACGCTCCCGCCGCAGCTGGCCGACATCATGGTCACCGCGGAGCTGCAGGACCTGCAGAAATGAGGCCGCTGCAGGTCCGGATCCTCGGGCTCAACTTCGACCCGGAGCCCACCGGGATCGCGCCGTACACCAGCGGGATGGCCCGCTTCCTGGCCGACGCCGGACACGACGTGCACGTGGTCACCGGTTACCCGCACTACCCGTACTGGCGCCGCGCCGAGGGCTACGGCGGCATCCGGATCGAGGAACGCCACGGGCCCGTGCACGTGACGCGCGTCCGGCACCCCGTCCCGTCCGGGACCGGCGGCGCCGGGCGGATCGCGGCGGAGGCGATCTTCGCCGCACACGCCGCGACGGTCGGCGAGACCGACCCGGACGTGATCCTCGCGGTCAGCCCCGCGCTGCTCTCCGTCGCCGCAGCCTACCGCCGCCGGCGTGCGCGGACGGCCGTCGGCGTGGTCGTGCAGGACCTCTACGGCCGCGCGGTCACCGAGACGGGGGCGCTCGGCGGACGTGGAGCGTCGTCGGTGACGGCGTTGGAGCGCAACCTGCTGGGCCGTGCGGACGGCCTGGTCGCCATCCACGACACGTTCCGCGAGTCCCTGCTGCAGATGGGGATGAACGCCTCCCGGATCTCGGTGATCCGGAACTGGACCCACACCCGGCCGCCGCAGGGCGACCCGGGCGCGCTGCGGGCACGGCTCGGCTGGGACGACGGCCGGATGGTGGCGCTGCACGCCGGCAACATGGGCAGCAAGCAGGGCCTGGAGAACGTCGTCGAGGCAGCCCGAATCGCCGACCGTCGCCGGCTGCCGATCCGCTTCGTCCTGCTCGGTTCGGGGAACCAGCGCGCCGAGCTCGAGCGGATCGGCCACGGCCTGGAACGTCTGCAGTTCGTCGACCCGCTGCCGAACGGGGAGTTCGAGACCGCGCTCGCCGCGGCGGACGCGCTGATCCTCAACGAGCGGCCCGAGGTCGCCGAGATGTGCGTGCCGAGCAAGCTCACCTCGTACTTCGCGGCCGGGCGTCCGGTCGTCGCGGCGACGAACGCGCGCAGTGCGGCCGCGCACGAGGTCACCGCCTCCGGCGGTGGTCGATGCGTCACGCCGGGCGACCCGGAGGCGCTGCTGGACGGGCTGCTCGCCATCAACGAGACACAGGGCCAGGTCATGGGCGTGCGCGGACGGCGCTACGCCCAGGAGGTACTCGCCGAGGACACCGCGCGGCACGCCTACGTGGACTGGGTCGAAGGCCTCGTGGCCCGGCCCCGCGTCCTCAACTGACGCGGTCCCCCGCCGACGCGGCGTCGGTCACCAGCTCGACGACGTCCGCACCGGCCCGCCGGGCCCCGAAGGCCCGGCGGGCCCGGCCGGAGCGCTCCGCCCACGGCTCACGGTGGTGCGCCAGCACGGCCTCGGCCCAGATCCCGGGGGCCGGGTCGTCGACGAGCCAGTCCCCCGGCAGGACCTCGGGAAGGGCACCCCGGCGGGCGGCCAGTACCGGTACCCCGCGCGAGAGCGCCTCCAGCACGACCAGTGGCTCGGCCTCGTTCTCGTACGACGTCGGGAACAGGAACAGCCCCGCGCGGTCGAGCTCGCGGTAGATCGTGGCGGTCGGCTGTGCACCGAGATGGCGGACGCTCGGGTCGGCCGAGCACGCCGGGTCGTCGAGATACGCGCGAACCTGCGGGTCGGCGACCGGCCCGATCAGGGTCAGGGTCGCCTCGACGCCGGCCTCCCGCAGCGCGGCGTGCGTCCGCAGTGCGGTCAGCGACCCCTTCGGCACCGACAGGTTGCTGACGTGGATCAGCGCGATCCCCTCGGGCTCGGGTCCCTCCCGCTCGGCCGGCTCGACGAAGTGGGCGTTGCTGACCACGCGACGGTCGGCCACCGGGTAGCGGGCGGTGAACGCGTCGGCCATGGCTGCGCTGAGGAACAGGTGACGCGCCCCGGGCCCGGAGCGGCACACCAGGCTCATCGCGGCCGCGTGCGCGGCGATGTACTTGTACGAGTGGTGGTGCAGCACGAGCCGGGCGCCCCGCGCCCGGGCGGCCAGCACGACCGGCAGCTGGTACCAGAGGCTCGGACCGCCTCCCAGGCTGAGGTACACCGTGGCGTCCCCTCCCCCGGCGAGCACCGCCCGGACGGCCCGCAGGTGGGCGGCGACGCGGGACAGGTGGAAGCGCGCGCGACCCCGGCCGGTCGTCCCCTCGATCGGGACGACCTCGACGTCGTCGGCGTGGCGTCGCACCAGGTCGAGGTATCTCTGCGTGATCAGGCTGGCCCCGTGCACCGGTGGCGGGAGGGGGCCGATCCAGACGATTGCCATGCCTATCCGTTCCGGGCTTCGGTGAGGCGGTCGAGGTGGGCGCGGATCCGGTCCGCCATGACCTCGTGCCCGCGGTCGGTGGGGTGCACCCCGTCGGCTCCGATCAGGCCGGCGGGGTCGGCGAACCAGCCCTCGGCGAGCGGGTCGGCGAAGGTCACCGAGGCAGCCGCCGCGGCGGCTCTGATCGCGTCGCGGCAGGCGGTGACCGGCGCCGGCGGGCCGGCGGAGGACCAGATCGGGCCGACGACGAGCACCCGGGCGCGAGGCAGCTCGGTACGTAGCACGCGGAGGACGGCGTCGGTCGCACCGCGCACCTTCTCCGGAGGCGTGGACGCGTCGTTGCGCGATCCCTCGACGACCACGACGTCGGGCCGGTACGCGATCGTGGCCCGCAGCTGACCGGCGCCGAAGCGGCCGTCGTCGGTCGGCGCGACGGTGTACCCGGAGCCGCCGACCGACTCGTTGCCGATCGCCCAGCCCCGCGGGCTCCCGACCAGCGCGGTCCAGTTCCGTGCGGCACCGCCGCCCTGGACCGTCCCGGCGGAGAACGAGTCCCCGATGACGGCGAGCCGCGTGCCCGGGCCCCACGCCGCGGGTTCCCGGGCCGGGAGACGGTCGGTGCCGGCCCGGAACGCGACGAGGACGACGACGACCGCGGTCAGCGCCGCGAGCGCCACCAGGACGACCCACGACCGGCGTCCGGACAGGGCGGGACGCACCGCGTCAGGCCCCCTCGCCCGCCGACGGCGACTTCTGTATGAAGATCATCAGCGTCGAGGACGCCGCCCTCGGGATCACCTTGGTCAGGACCATGCCGGCGCGCATCGCCGCCCGGGACGAGCCGAAGTACGCCGGCTCGGACTCGTACTCGTAGACGTGGTGGGAGAACCGGTGCCGGGGGAAGTAGCACTTCAGGGCCGACCGGGAGTTGAGCCGGTAGGCCGTCGGGAACGTGTCCTCGACCTTCTTGTCCGGCTGCAGCGTCCGCAGGATCGGCGCGTGCAGCCGGTTCGGGGTCAGGCGCGTGGGGATGCCGATCGCGCCCCACTTGCGCGGCGTCCGCGCGCACACCCACCCACCGGGCCGCAGCACCCGATCGATCTCGCGCGCGGTCGTCTCGGGACGGTCGACGTGCTCGAACGTCCAGTCGCTCACCACCATGTCGACGCTGCCGGTGCCGATCGGGAACGCGCCCGACCCCTCGATCACCATCGCCTCGTGGACGGCCGTGTTCTCGAGCACCGCCTCGTCGACGTCGAGGCCGATCAGGCGTGCGCAGCGCGGCTTGAGGTCGTGCAGGTCCCGGCGGAAGGCCACCGGGTCGTCCATGAACTGGCCGCGTCCGGCGCCGAGGTCGAGGACCGTCGCCGCCTGGGGCAGGAGTGCGTTCACCCGGGACCAGAACTCCACGGTCCCGTCGATGCGTGTGTAGCCGCCTGCTCCCATCTCGGGGAACAGGTCGGTGTGCTGGATGGTCATCGTCGCCTCCGGCGTCGGTGGTCGGTCAGTTCCGGGTCCGGGCGTGTGCCCGGCTTCCGGACGGCGGGCGGGCATGGAGGCCCGCCGTCGCCTCGAGGTCGGGAGCCGGCCCGGGGTCCGCCCGGGCGGCGTAGTAGCCGGTGTAGCCGGACTCGCCGGGGGCGACGCCGTTGAGCACCAGACCGATGTTCGTCAGGCCCGCGCTGGAGAGGATCTCCCGGGCCCGGGAGATCGACTCCAGCGGCGCGACCCGGGCCCGGACGACGCACAGCACCCCGTCGCCGAGCTTGGACAGGGCCAGCCCGTCGGCCACGGGGACCAGCGGAGGTGCGTCGAGCAGGACGGTGTCGTAGCGATTGCGGGCGTCGCGCAGTACGGCGCGCATCTGCTCGGACTCGAGCATCTCCAGCGGGTTGGGCGGGAGCGACCCCGCCGCGAGCAGGTCCAGGCGCGACGTGCCGGTCCCCTGCACCACGTCGGTGAACCGGACACGGCCCGACACGAGCTGGGTCAGGCCCGCTGCACCGGGCAGTCCGAGGTACGTCGCCGCGCGGGGCCGGCGCAGGTCGGCCTCGATCACCAGGACCCGACGGCCCGAGCGGGCCTCGGCCAGCGCCAGGTTGACCGCGACGGTCGACTTCCCCTCCCCCTCGACCGAGCTCGTGACCACGTAGCAGCGGGAGGCGTGCTGCCCGAAGTTGAGCATGTCGAAGTTCGTGCGGACGGCCCGGATGTTCTCGGCGGCCGCCGACTGTGGACGGTCACGCAGGAACAGCGGGGTGGTGGTGATCTCGGGGTCCGTCTCGACGGCGCCGAGCAGCGGTTTCGGGAACACGTGCGCCAGCTGCCCGGCGTTGCGGATCGTCCGGTCGAGCGAGCGCCGCACGACGGCGACGGTCACCCCGGCCAGGAGTCCGGCGATCAGGCCGAGCACCAGGAACAGCACCGGCCGCGGCGAGACGGGCTTCTCGGCGAGCAGCGGGCCCTGGACGAGCTGCGCGGTCACTGGGGGCGGCAGCGCGCGGTCGGCCGGCTGCTCCAGCGTGGCGACGAGGCGGGGGAACGTCCGGCCGACGGCGCCGGCGATCTGCTCGGCCCGTTGCGGGGACCGGTCGAGCACCTCGGCGGTGAGCAGCACCGTGTCCGGGCTGACCGACGCGGAGATGTCCTCGGCGATGTCGTTGGGGTCCTCGCCCAGCTGCAGGTCGGAGTCGACCTCGTTCGCGAGCCGGTACCCGGACAGCAGCGCGGTGTAGGACTTGACGCGTTCCTGGGAGAGCAGGCTCCCCTGGTAGGCGTCGGTCGAGCTGGAGCTCGTCGACTGCGTCGAGATGTAGAACGTGACGGCGGCCGAGTACGTCGCCGGCGTCAGCAGCGTCACCACCCCGGCCACCAGCACCCCGGCCAGCGTGACGCCGACGATCAGCTTCCAGGAGTCCCTCAGGACCAGGAGGTGTTCACGGATGGTCATCACCCCTCCTCTCTCCAGCCGTCCGGCCGGGTGGTCACGAGCACGAGCAGGACGAGCATCACCGCGATCTTCGCCATCGCCTGCAGCAGCGATCCGCGGACGAGGATGAACTCGTACGCGGCGACAGCGGGTACGAGCACCGCGGCCAGCGGCACCGCCGCCGTCGGCCCGGCGCGGGTGAGCTCGAAGGCGTCGTCGAGACGGCGGCAGGCCGCCCCGGCGGCGGCCAGGAGCGCGGCCGCGCCGGCCCATCCGAGGTCGACGTAGCCCTCGGCCCACAGCGGTGAGTCGATGTTGCGGTTGGCGAAGCCGACCTCGTCGGCGAGCAGGAAGGCGGTGTTGTCGGGCTTGTCCGTCCACAGCGACCGCGGCACCCAGAACGTCGCCGCCCCGAGGATCTGCCGGCCCCACTGCGGGCCCTGGCTGTCGCCGAAGCGCACCGCGATCCCGATGTCGGTGATCGAGCCGTAGTCGGTCTTGGCCAGGATGTAGTCGACCGGGCGGTCGTAGGTACCGGCGCCGGGGTTGGCGGCGAGCGTGGCGCTGTCGTAGCGGAACGCGTCCAGGTACGGGAAGACGGTCAGGGCGCCGAGCGCGAACGCCGTCACGAACGCCGCCCGGAACAGCGGCCGCGCCGAGCCGCGCCACGCGTAGAGCAGGCCGAGGATCACCGCGAACGCCCAGTACCGGGCGTTCGAGATCGGGTTGTTGACCACGACGTTCAGCCCGACCAGCAGCACCAGCAGCACCCAGGTCGAGGTGCGCGCCCGCACCTGCCGGTCGTCGGCCATCAGCCGTCCCAGGACCAGCAGCGCGACGAACGGCAGGCAGTTGGCCACGGTGGACAGTGAGCCGCCGGTGGCGTTCGTGCTCGAGCTGTACAGGCCCGACTGCGACAGCTCGTCGAACACCGCCTGGCGGCTGGACAGCAGCACGGACGGGCCGCCGAGCAGCGCCACGAACAGCGGCCCGGTGACGACGGCGAACCAGCCGAGCACGAGCGTGCGGCGGGGGTCGACGACCCGGCCCAGCAGCACACCGAACCGGGCGGCACCGGAACGGACGTCGCCGCCCCGGGCGCCGGCGGCGCGGTGCGCGACGTCGAACGCGACGATGCCGAGCAGCACCAGCAGCCCCTGGCGCTGCGCCTCGTCGAGGGTGAACGTGACGCCGAGGGGGTTGCTGCGGGCGAGGTCCTGGGTCAGACCGGCCACGGCCACCCAGCTGTAGGTGAAGATCCAGAAGCCGAGCGCGGCCCACTGCGCCCGGCCGCTCCACATCAGCGAGGCCAGCCGGCCCGCGGTGTAGAGGAACCCGGCGCCGAACAGCACGGTGGACAGTCCGAGGTGGGCCCGCCCGGAGTCGAGGACCGGCAGGAAGAACAGGCCCGACGGCACGGCGAGGAGTGCCGTCGCGCAGAACAGCGGCACCACGAACTGCGTGCCGGTGAGCCGCGGGGCGACCGGTGCGGGGGACGACGTCTCGGCGAGGGTCACCGGCGCTCCACCGGGGACCGGGGCTGCAGCCGGGCCGCCGCCGATCGGGAGAGCACCGTCCCGGCCGGGACGACGACACCGGCCGGGACGGTCGTTCCACGGAGCACGACGGCGCGCAGCGCGACCCACGCGCCGTTCCCGACGGTGATCGGCGCGTTGTCGTACTCGAACGACGGCGAGCGCGCGTCGTGGCTGCCGGTGCAGAGCACGGCTTCCTGCGAGACGCACACGTGGTCGCCGAGGACGATCGGCTCCAGGTTGAGCAGCCAGGCGCCCTCGCCGATCCAGACGTGCTCGCCGAGGCTCAGCTTCCAGGGCCAGTGCACGCGGACGCCGTTGCGGATGTTCGCCCCGCTCCCCACCTGCGCGCCGAACGCGCGCAGCAGCACCGGCCGCAGCCGGGCCGGCATCCACCAGGGCTGGAAGAGCAGGTGCGACACCGCGAACCACGCCGCCTGCACGGGCAGTGACCGGCCCTTGTCGTATCCGGTGCCGGTGAACAGGTCGAGCCGTCGGTCGGTCATGTCGCCCAGCTCCCGTGCAGGCGGACGTCGGCGGCGCCCGCGGCGTACTTGTAGAACTCCCAGCACGCGATCGACCCGGGAGCCGCCGCGATCCGCGGGTCGTCGAGCGAGGTGGTGGTGCCGTCGGGCAGGTGCAGGGTCGCGCGCGGGCCGTCGAGCACCGCCTCGACGACGACCGGGGTCTCGTCCTGCGGCAACGGCCGGGCGAACGTGCCCGACCCGACCTCGGACAGGGTCAGGTCCCGGATCACGCCGTAGATCCACCGCCGCGGCGTCACCACCAGGTGGCAGTGGGTGTCGCGGTAGGGCAGCGCGACCCAGGCGGCCAGGCACAGCGAGCCGGTCTCCTCCCCCGGCCCGAAGGAGAACCGTGCCCCGACCCGTCGCAGCGGGGTCCCGAGGTCCTGGTTCACGTAGGCCGCGCCGGGAGCGTCGGGGAGGTTCCCCTCGAGCGCGCCGGCCCGCACCGACGGCGGCCCCGGAGGACCGTTGACGGTCACGACGAACGGGACGCCCTCGTCCCCGGCCGCAGGGACCGGACCGTCGGACCGTGTATCCCATCGTGTGTGCAGCCGTGCCCCGGCCGGGGACGGCGACGCCGGGGCGGCGGGCGCCTCCGCGCACGCGCCGCAGGCCGCCACGCCCGCCAGGGCGAACAGCGCCCGGCGGCCGAGCCGCACCCGCCCGGTCACGCGGGCACCGCCACCGGCGGACGGGTGCGCTCGGCGACGACGGCGGTCACGGCCGTGGTCAGCAGCGCGGCGAGTGACATGCCCCACGCGATGCCGAGCACGCCGTGCAGCGCCAGCCCGGCCAGCGCCCCGGCCACCATCAGCACCGTGCCGGCGACCTGGACGAGGAAGAGCAGCCGTCCGCGCTGCATCCCGCGCAGGCGCGCCTGGTAGGGCACGGACAGGCCGGAGAGCAGGGTCTGCAGCGCGATCGGGGCGACGAGCGCGGCGAACCCGAGGTAGCGCGGGAAGAGCAGGTCCAGCAGGAACCCGCGCAGCGGGATCGCCACCAGCGCCAGCAGCCCGAGGACGGTCACACAGATCAGGGACAGGCGCTGGAGCCGGGCCAGGCCAGCGGTGTCGCGGTCGGCGGCCAGGCGGGCGAACCGCGGGGTGGTCAGCACCATCACCGCCGCGAACAACGTGACGGCCGGCTGGAACACCAGCAGCTGCACCGCGCGCAGTCCGGCCATCTCGGACGCGGCCAGGACGGCGCCCGCCAGCAGCAGGACGGCGTAGACCTGGATCTGTCCGAGCAACGACGTCAGGGTGAACCAGCCGGAGAGGTGGCGGCCGGCGTGCAACCACGGCTTCGGGGCGCGCGGGCGGTCCATCCCGACCGCGAACAACGTCGCGACCGCCACCAGCGCACCGATCCCCCACGCCGCCGCCGTGGTGAGGACCGACCACGCGCCGAGCACCGCGACGACCACGAGGACGGCTCCCTGCGCGATCGCCCACGCACCGTCGACGAGCAGCGCCGCGCCGGTGCGCGAGCGGGCGAGCAGCACGAACCGGCCCGCGTCGGCGACGAGCGCACCGATCAGCCACGGCGCGAACCACGCCAGCTCGGTCACCGACCCGGACCCGAGCGCCGCGACGGCAAGGGCCAGCACGCTGCCGGCGACGCCGAGCACGCCCGCCGTCCCCAGGGCCGAGCCGGCCAGCCGGGACTCCTCGTCCGGCGACCCGACCGTGGGCAGGTGCGCGAGCACCGGCTCCCCGACGACGGCCCGGACCCCCGCGGAGTAGATGGTCACCACCGCATAGGCGACGACGAACGCGCCGAACGCGTCCGCCGTCAACACCAGGGAGGCGATGAACGCCGTCAGGTAGTTGGTCGCCGAGCTCAGCAGCTGGTCCGCCACGCCGTAGGCGGAGCGCGACGACTGCACGAGCGAGGTCATTTGATGTCGACGACGGTCCGGACGAAGAACGGCGCCGTCGGGTCGAGGGCACGGACGGGCTTGGCCGGCACACCCGCGAACAGGTGCGGCTCCGACGTCAGCTTGCCGGTGACGACAGCGCCGGAGGCGACGATCGACGCGTCGGGCACCACCGAACCCGGGAGCAGCACGCACCGGCTGCTCACCAGTGAGTGGTCACCCAGGCGCACCGGGAAGCAGCTCTGCCGGACGTTGTCGAAGTCCACCGCGTGCGTCTGCACCAGGGTGCCGAAACCGGCGATCCAGGAGAACGCGTCGAGCTCGATGCGGTCGCAGGCGTCGAGGATGTGGAACGCGGTGACGCCCGACCCCTGCCGCAGGATCAACGCCGGGTGGCGCTCCTTGTGGTTGAAATACCCGCGGTCGGGCCGCACCGAGTTGATGAAGTTCAGCGACCCGATCGACGCGTCCTTCTCCAGCACGACGTCGGTGCAGCCCCGGACGACGTTGAGACTCCCGATCACCGCGCCCTCGCCCATGACGAGGTTCTCGACGTCGACGAACGACCGCCCAATCCGGGCGGTGGGGTGCAGGTCGTGACCGAGCAGACGACGGTGCACGAAGCGCCGTCCGGCGTGCGGCAGCAGCACGGTCGCGGCGGCGCACAGGGCGCGGGCGCGACGGTCTCGGATTCTCATCGGTACCTCCGGCGTCGGGGAGCAGAGCCGCCGTCCTGCGTCACCCACCTGCCGGTGACCGCCATTTCCGCGTTGCGCGGCAAATATTGCGGCACACCGACGACATCGGCCAGCGGGCCGGATCGGCCGGGGCCGTCACCCCTTCGATGCAGCAGAGGCGCTTCGTTCACACGTCCGCCGGTCTCTGTCGACCGTCCGTCAGCTACACCACCGCACGACCACGCGACGGTCACGTGTCCGTGGCGGGTACAAGACACCACCGGACGCCTCGTGACACACGGCCACGGGACGGCCCGCAGCCGTTGTCACACAACGGTGTCGTCACTGCACTCCGCCAGGGGACATCTGGGCGCGTTCCCTTAGCCGCGCGCGGCACGGAGTTCCCGCTCGGACCGTCGGTGTGGGAGGGGCGTCTCGCGTCGCAGTCCTGTGGTCCGCAACTCTCGGTGTCACACCAGCCGTTGACGGCCGCCGCACTCGCGAACTGGGCCGCAGCCGGCAGACCCGATGAGACCTCCGTCGACGACGCTCCAACCCCGAGCCACGTCCGCCCCAACGGGTTATTCGGTCACTGCCAGCCATCGGAGCAGCGACACACACGATTAGCGACGGGGTATCGACTCACGGTATCGTGCCGCCACTCACCAGATCGAGGCGTACTCCCCACGCCCATCGTGACGACTCCAGGAGAAGCTGTATGTCGGACGCTCCCTCGACCACCACCGGCAAGCGCGCACTCATCACGGGCATCACCGGGCAGGACGGCTCGTACCTCGCCGAACTGCTCCTCTCCAAGGGCTACCGGGTCCACGGCCTCATCCGGCGCGCCTCCACCTTCAACACCGGCCGGATCGAGCATCTCTACCAGGACCCCCACAACCCCGACGCCCGGCTGTTCTTGCACTACGGCGACCTCACCGACTCCAGCCGCCTCGTCACCCTGATCGACAAAATCGCGCCCGACGAGGTCTACCACCTCGGCGCCCAGTCCCACGTCCGCGTGTCCTTCGACGAGCCCGAATACACCGGCAACACCACCGGCGTCGGCACCACCCGCCTCCTCGAAGCCATCCGCATGGTCGGCGTCGACTGTCGCTTCTACCAAGCCTCGAGCTCGGAAATGTTCGGTGCCACCCCACCCCCGCAGCACGAGGACACCCCCTTCTACCCGCGCTCCCCCTACGGAGCCGCCAAGGTCTATGGCTACTGGATCGCCCGCAACTACCGCGAAGGCCACAACCTCTTCGCCGTCAACGGCATCCTGTTCAACCATGAATCGCCACGCCGAGGCGAAACCTTCGTCACCCGCAAGATCGCCCGCGCAGCCGCCCGAATCGCCCAGGGCGTCGATAAAGACGTCTACCTCGGTAACCTCGACGCCGTCCGCGACTGGGGCTACGCCCCCGAATACGTCGAAGGCATGTGGCGGATGCTCCAGGCCGACGAGCCCACCGACTACGTCCTGGCCACCGGGACCGCCTACACCGTCCGCGACTTCGCACAATTCTGCTTCGACCACGTCAACCTCAACTGGCAAGACCACGTCCGCTTCGACGAATCCTACCTCCGACCCACGGAAGTCGACGCTCTCATCGGAGACCCCACCAAAGCCGAGAAGATCCTAGGCTGGAAAGCACAGACCCTCCCCCCAGAACTCGCCCGCATCATGGTCGACTCCGAACTCTCGAACCGTACCGTCTAGGAACTAGGAAATACCCAAGGAGCTTCGACCCTTCCCTCATTCTCTGCGACTTCCAACTCATAATGATAAATTTGAATAGCCCGGCTGCTCTCGTCTACACAACAAATGACGGCCACCGACGCTTGCACACGTTGAGGATAGACTCAATTTTTCGATTCCCAATCAAAAATTAACACTAAGGTTAAAGCCAGAGCCACCGCATTCTTCGAGATTCACCAGCGACACGAAACTAGCGTGGACGCCTGCAGAACCGCTTGGAACAGTTCACATTGACAAAGTCTCGCTACCGCACCATATTGCAAAACGCAAAGCACTACTTCTCCTCTCGGAGCGAGCTAGAGTTGAGTGAGTCCCAATCTGACTCTAAGTCGGAGATCGAGAGCTTCTCATTGGCATTCGACGAATCAAGCGCTATAAACGCTAAGCAGATTCCAAAAGAAAAACCAACAGTCCGATAATTCACTGCGAGTGGAGAGAAAAGCAAGTCCCACCCAGCCTGGAAAACCAGGAACGTGACAATTACCCGCGACTGCAACGCACACAACTCTATAGACTTTCGGAAACCAACAAGTAGGGTTCCTATAAGCGTCAATCCCAATACTATTCCGCCCACACCAAACTGAACCCAAAGATCACCGAGTATCGAATGCACCTCAATCGTCCTGCCGAACATTACATTGTTCACATAGTCATCGCTAGTGCCAACACCAAGCGCCTGCAGGCCGACCTTTCCGATATCCGCCACCTCAACTGGCGGAACGGCACCAGGGCCGAAGCCCCAAGGCTGAGACCAAAAAAGCGAGAAAGTCGCTCCGTATTCTACTCGGCCGGCAACTGGTGCCGAGTTCAATGACTGCAGTTCTGCGGTTCGCTGTAACGCGGGCCCAAAAACCCCCTGAAGCGAAAAAGACAAAATGAGGTCATAAATCACGGAAACTGCAACCACTAAAACCATTCCGAGCAGCAGGAATCGTGCCGACGAAGTGCGGCCACCTACTGGACGCCTTCCGAAAAGCAGTTGAGAGATAACCGAAATAGCGACGGCACCAGCGGTGTTTCGGGTCGCTAAGGCGAGCGACAATCCTGCTAGGGAGAGTCCTCCGACAAGTACTACCTCGCGCCTAAGCCGTCCGAGCATTGCGACAAATAGCAACGACGCCGGGAATGCGAACGCGTACTTCCAAGCGTTCTCCCCCCACGCCTCCGGATGCAACGCCGAGTTCACAAGACTTCCAATGGCGAACAGCACTACAGTCCGGGATATCTTAAGTCTAAAGACCAGCCAGACCACCACCAGCGCCTCTACGGCCAAGGCAAATACAACAAGGTAAGATTGACGAATCAAGTCTGGTGCGAACTCAATTACCGAGCCGGAGCCTCTGTTGACAATGATAAGAATTAGACCTGACAAGGAAAGCACAATAGTGCTACTCCAGACAAACCACAATCTCTGAAGCCAGTGCAAACGGAAAACTACCGGGAACACGAGCAACGCGATCACTAGCCCGAAGGATAGGGACGCGACACCTGGAAGCTGAACGGGAAGCAACACCGCAACTACGGTTGGAAACCAGTCAGATCTGTGTTTCAGTCTCATTTTTCGACTCCCCGCTCTCAGCGAAATCGCCATCAACGAGCGATCCAATGAAAGAATTACTTGAGATTAGGATCGGGACTGCCCAGAAGATAAATATCGACGCTCTGAATAGTTGATCAGGGGTCCAAAAAATAACCGGGAGGATTGCAAGAGACAGCACCCAGAAACTCGATACCGACTTCGAGACCAGAGTGGCATAGGCCAAAGAAACTATCATTAAAGTCAATAGCAAAACCTGAGCGGACGGCGGACCAAGAAGTTTCATGGTCTGCAATGGGAAAAAGTATGGCCAAGATAATATCAGCCATGGCAAGATCAGCGTTCCTGCAATCCCTAAACCAAAACAAATCTCGCCGAGGACTTGGGTTCGCTTTGCCCATAACGTAATCAGCAGTGTCCCAAACAGGATCGGTAGCAAACTTGCGCGGGTAGTGCATACCACGGCCAACAGCATCACTGTGAGATACGATAGAGGACGAATCCCTGCAGTTCGGACATACCAAAAGCACGCTACGCAGCACAACAACGCGGTTGTGAAGAAATCTCCCCCAAGTAAGAAATATTCTGTAAATCCAAGACTCGCAAAGCACAGACCGAAGAGGAATAGGGCGACCCGAGGCCCGTAGACACGCAAAATAGCGAAGGTCATGACGGGGACCAAAATAACGTTCAGAAATCCTGAATAACCAAAAATAAAATATGGCGCAGTCGCTAGAACTGCACCTCCCATTAGCGGAGATAACGGGTTACCCATGTATGTGGTCGATCCGTAGGGGTTGACTCCGCTGAATAGGCCCTTTACCAACAAGTCGAGCGCATCATCCTCGTCTCCGTAACCGCTGGAGTCCCGAGGACTTCCATACTTCATATAAAAGAATAGAAATACTAGTATTACTACAGCCAGAAGACTAAATAGAGCAACATGTACTAAGACGCGCGGCAACCTCTTACAGAATTTCCACCATGCCGCTGAAGCAAACGAGTAAAGTATCGTCGCCGTAGTCAGCACGAGTAGGAATTTACTCAAGGGCGCTTCCAGATCGGGCAAGCCCTCACCTGGGCGACGTAAGGTCATCCCTCGCACAGTCAGCCTAGACAGGCGCTCAGAAGACGAGCAAGCCAGCAAGAAACCAACAGCTAGATGTGGAAACACTCTCTGCGCAAGCGAACTAATTATCTTGCGAGCATTCAAAGCCGTTACCCCGTCTATTAAATCAAGTTAGCTTCTACCTGTAAGAGCCCTGTCCAGTCTCTGCATCCTTAACAACCCGACTACGAAGCGCAGCCCACCGATTGTGTATCTATGGACTAGTCTCCTCGGCTCCTGCTGTAGCCGATACAACCACTCAAACCCGCTACCGTGTAAGAAAGCAGGAGCTTCCCTCACATTCCCCGACGCGAAGTCGAACGCGGCACCTACTCCCACGCTCACTGCGGTGGACAAGGTTCCAACTCGGCTGATGAACCAATCCTGTTTGGGAGTACCCAGGCCGACCCACAGGTAGTGTGCGCCACTGTCGGACACCTTCTGAACCACCTCGGCGGTCTCAGCATCGCTTAAGGTGCGGAAAGGAGGAGACTCCATACCAGCAATTTCGATGTCGGGGAACTGCTCGATGAGACGTAAGCGCAGCTCCCGCAGGACCGATTCAGTGCTTCCATAGAAGTAGTGACGTCGACCACGCACTAAGCCGTACTCTATTACGTTGTACATCAGGGAAGGCCCACGCACTGGTCCACGCATAGAGCGGATACGACGAACAAATCTGCCGACTAACGCTACGGGTACTCCGTCAGCCAAATTGATATCGGCATTCAGAGCCGTAGCTAGATCGCTGTCTTGCGTCGCCAACGATAATGTGTATGAATTGCACAGGTGCACACCTCCGCCACCGTTAGCCGCCATCGATTCCAATAGCTCGACCGCGCCTCTCGCATCCAGCGCCTCTATTCGAACACCACAACAACCGAAGCAAGTGTTGGCCATCTCTTCACCTGCAATTCTCAGCGCTTTTTGCTAACGCATGTCGATAAACTCTTGCAGTCTTATCAGCCGTTTTACTCCACGTAAATCGCTGTGAGTTTCTTACACCTGCCTGCGTTCTCGCTGACGTGGCATCCTGCTGACTGACAACCGCATGGATCGCATGCGCGATCTGACTGGGGTCTGCCGAATCAACGTAGAGCGCTCCGTCCTGAAGTACCTCATGGAACGGCTCCATGTCCGAACAGATTACCGGGACCCCATGGGCCTGCGCTTCCGCCGGCGGCAGACCGAAGCCTTCATACATAGAAAGCAGCATTACTATATCCGCCGAGGCGTAAAGATCTGTGACGCTTACAGTCGAACTGTAGTTAATAAAGTGAATCTCATTTCTGAGAACTGAGCTACTCGATCTGAAAAGGAAGTCCCTATGATAGTCGACGTCGACTACGTGTCCGCGAAACTCCACCTGTAGCCGGGTGGAATATTGCGGATTCAGTTTTGCGAACAACTCTATTCCCGCTAAGGCCTGAAAATGACCCTTATGCGGACTAAAAGAAGCAATGTATGCAATCCTAAGCGGTGCCTGACAATCGATGTACCGCGGAGCACATTGGTTCAACCCTGCACTCGGCCTATTGATACCATTATAAATAGTGTACAAGTTCGGGCGTGGGCCGAACCGTTTGATGGCTTCGTCCCCTACTGAGTTTGAAGGCACGATCACGAAGTTCGATCGACTTAAGGCTCGCTTCGCGATTAATCGAAAGTATGCGCTGTGCATAAACTTCAGTGGCCCCGCCTTGAGCTTCGTATCAACAAAATTGTCGCTCAAAAACTCAGTCATAAAGTCATGGACCGTAACGACAAGCTTAGTTCCAGGCAGAGCTATAGGACATTCTGTTGCAAGTTTGTGCAAGACATCTATACGCATTACCAGGCATAGCACTGGCAAAATTAGATGGACCCACAATAGCCGACGCAGAATGCCGGTGACGTCGATATTCACTTCAACGAGCGAGAAAGACTGAACGTCGACAATCTGGCCTGGCTGAGCGAAGACTACGAGTTCAAAATCGAGCTGGTGGCACAATTCAGATAAACTTTGAAGCAGCTCGATGCTGTAGCGCGTAACGCCTCCTCCACCTCCTCCCCTTCCTGGTGATAAAGGAACAAGGTCTAATGCGACCTTCTGCATGCTGACCTTCCACGTTGCATACGACTTGAAGGCGGACGGGTTGCCCATATTACGACTTTCCGAGATTTACGGCCGTTATTAGCGTTGCCCGAGTCCTCCAAATCCCAGGTATCAGTTGACAACAGAACACCGCAATGATTGATGCCATCACTGGCCCGGCGGTTCCATAGGGCGCTGCAAGTATCCAAGAAAGAGGCAGATTCACCATCAACATTACGAGAACGCAAACAGCTTGAAACCGCAGTCCACCCGCGTCCATTAAGAACATTCCACTCGGCAAATGCAAACACTGCACGACAAGAAATAGAGCAAATACCACCATGAGAGGAGCACTCAGCTGGACCTGTCCACTCCCAACGATATCGGAGATCAATGGACCTCCGACAATTAGGGCAGTGCCCAATAAGACACTGAGCCCGGAGAAAAGCGCTATGGCACGAAGCCACTCGGACCGGGTTGCACGAATCGACTCAAGCATCCGCGATCTGAAGGTCGGCCAAAGCGGAAGCGCAGCCGTCGATGCGACAGCCCACATCGGATTGTAAAGCTGGGCCGCCAATGCGTACAGAGCAAGCTCGTGAGGCGTACTCTGATGCGCTAAGATAAATCTATCGCTTTGAAAAGCTATTGGCAAAGATAAAGTGACGACTAACATTGGGAGCGCTAAGCGATGAAGCTTCTTGATATCGCGCAAGGTGGCGTTCTTTGTCAGTTTCGCGACTTCTGCAAAGCTGATTGGAACTAAACGTAGACCAACTGCGAAGGCGAGTATACTGCCTATTAGTAGACCAGTGGGAAAGGCAACAGCCACACTCAGACCTGGTAGGAACGCGGCCCACAAACCCACGCCTGCGACTAGCAGCGTTCCGATAGGACTAACACACGAAATCCAAACTGCAAGATGATTTTTTCCAAGGCCTAGTAGCAGCCGTTGCCCCAAGCCAAACGGTAAGCTTGTCGCAAATATTGCGATACAGATAAGCACGACACTATCTACTTCCGGAAACTCTATCGGAATGCCAAGCAGTCGATTCCAGCCAACGGTTACCGTTATGCCTCCAGCAAGAATCACCAGAATTGCGCTGATATAAAGGAGCGCCTTGAGGCTAGCTGCAAGTACTCTGACCGCATCTGTCGATTTCCCGACCGCGAAAGCATCGACAACTGAGGCCCCTAGCCCCAGATCAGCAAAAGGCAATAGGAGAAATATGGTTCCGATCAGCATGGCAAACCCGTAGACATGGGGCGATCGACCGTTAATGATCATCGCTGATGTTGCGACACCGGCAACGGCTGATACTGGAAGCGAAATTGCACGCGCACGTAAGCTAGATGAAACGCCAGCCGGCACCCAGCGTCTCATCCCCGCCCGCCGCTAGCGGTATTAACTCGTCGTCGGATAGCTCTCAATCCACTGCGCGGGTCAACTATTAAAGCGCACACCGAATAGAACACAAACTCTGTTAAATTACCCCTTAATCGAGCATGCCGTGCCCGCTTTAGGAGCAGCGTTGACGATCGTCGGCACCAGCCCCAGGGTTTTATTTGTATACCTACTGCGAGAGCGTAATAACGCTGAACCTTGTCTCGGTCGTCCAACTCAGAACTACCAAACAATGAAGACCTTCCTGCCCCGACAGAGTATATGCAAGTCGGCTCGGGGAAATCGACGACCGATCCAACCATCGAAGCCCTGATTAAGGTCTCGTAGTCCTCCGAGTACCGCGGCGACAAAGGACAGGGAGAAATGTCGTTAGCCACAAGTAGCGAAGACCGACGATAGACAATTGCAGACGGTGGCGTCGGCCCATGGCCCAGCCGGACCAAGGCAGTCGTGTCTAGCGATAAATAGCCCCGCGCGGCGATAGCCGTTCTGCCGCTTGAGTCTGCTTGGACGTAGTATCTGCCGACGGAAGCCGCAATACCTTTGTCAGCATCAAGTCGCTTCTTCGACTTGATTACACCCTCTTTCACCAAGGCGTCATCTGCGTCCAAGAATACTATATAATCTGACTTTGCAAGTCTTTCTCCTGCAGATCGCGCTGATCCCGGACCTGAGTTAATTTGTACAACTACTCTTGCCTGCAGGTGTTCAGCTAATGCCGCCGTCCCATCGTCTGATCCATCGTCTATAACAATGATCTCGTCAGCGTGAACTGCTCGTGCTGACTCAATCGCCCTCCTAATAGTGCGCTCTGCGTTATAGGCGGGAATGACCACGGCGAGCGTGGAGCCATTCATGAGAAATTCCTGTGTAGGAATCGATTGACGTACTCGCGAAAGCACAACATCGCTCCCACGATGAAATCGGTGCCACTTGTAATCGTGGCAATTGCACCGTTTATCTTTCGGAATCGCCGGAAGTCGGCATAATGCTCGATGATCTTTCTATGAGAGCCGATGCCCGAGCCGTCAAAGTCACAAGCTATCTCTGGAACCACCAGCGGCGGCGTATGGAGCACTGCCCGCATCAACATATTCTGGTCTTCTGCAATTCCGGTAGTTAGAGAGTAGCCGCCGATCGCTCTTAGGAATGACGTCTTCATTACAACTGCCTGATGAGGAATTGACTTCTGGCCGAGCATGAACCTTGCCTTCTGAAACGGCACCTCGCCCCGTAGCTCAATAACATCTCCGTTTCGCGAGACTCTCGCGAGTCCGTACCCCCAATCAGCGTGACTATCGAGAATTCTTTCGCAGATGGTCCGCGCAGCGTCACAGTTTGCGAAGGTGTCGCCGGCGTGGAGAAACCAGACCAAAGGCTTTGTAGATAGAGCGAGTCCCTTGTTCATCCCGTCATAACGACCTGCGTCAGGCGCCGATCTCCAGACTATTCTGCCCGTTCGAGAAGCGAACTCTTGAAGTAACGTGATGGATCCGTCCTTTGAACACGCGTCAATGACTACATGTTCGATTTCTATCGCTTTCTGTTCATCAACGCTCCTCAGCGTTGATTCCAAGCCGACGCGATTGTCTCTGGTTATCGTGACGATCGATACTTCGACGCGATTATCTTTTGGCATTTGTCCCAATCTGGCGTGCCTTGAATTTGGGATCCGCTATCTGAGCGGGCAGTGCTGCGGTTGAACTAGTAGCCCACATGAAGCTCGTCTGCGATCTGCCAATGTCCACCCTTGGCCTCGATCTCGGGCACCGTGCGGCGGACCTCGGGCAGCAGGTCGGCGATGAATAGCAGCACTGTGTCCGGCTTGGCGGACACCATCTGGCCCGGCGCGGTAATCGGCACTCCACTGCCCGGCATCCGGCGTCCGTGTTTGCCACCTCCCCCATCAGCGATCGCAGGAAGCAGATCCGGGCCGACCTGCGCGCGGCACAGTAATGCCACGGCACGCGAGGCCGCGCTGTAGCCCCACACCGTGCGGCCGGCGGCACGCTCGGCCTCGATGAACTGGCGTAGGCCCCCGGACATGTCGTCGGCGGCGTGTTGAAGTCCCCGCACCACGTCGGCCTTGAGCATCCCGGCGGCCTCTTCGGAGACGATCAGGTCGGTCAGGGCCTGGTCGCGCTCGCCATCACGCCGGGCCGCGAGCAGGACGCTGCCGCCGTAGAGCGGGAACCACCAGGCCGTCGTCGCTGCCCATCCCACCGAGTCGAGCATCCCAGCCAGAGCGGGCGTCGAGTAGTAGGCGAAATGGCCGTGGCGCAGGGCGTTCCACTGCCCGCCGGCGACGATCGAGGCCAAGGTGTGGAACTGGAACAGCACCGTACCGTCCGGCTTCAGCAACGATGTCCGTCGCTCCAACGCGTCAGCCTGGTCGGCATCGTGCATCATGCCGAGGTTGTCCACCACCACGTCGGCGAGCTCGCCGGGCTCGGGCGGACGGGCGCCGTAACGGGTCAGGATGTTCCACCAGGATCCACCGTGCGGGCTGCCGAACTCGACCAGCACCGTGCCCTCGCCGACGATCCCGGCCGCGGCCATCTTCGCCACGGCATCCTCGGCCTGCTGCACGAGGGCGTCCGGCTCGAGGCCGGGCTCCTCCTCCGGGGTGTCCGGGTCCTCGACCAGCTGCGCGAGATGGCACTGCCCGCACATCCACATGCGCAGCGGGTACAGCGGGTCCTCGGACGGGTCGTCGACCTTGGGGAAGACCTTCGCGGTGGGCTGCCGCCCGGCGTCGAGGACGATCTCGCCCTGGTCCGATCGACAGGATCGGCAGCGGATGTCGGTGATCAGTTCGTCGTCGGGCATGGCGCTCCTGGGAAGAGGGAGGGTCAGCGTCGGGCGGGGTCGATGTCGAGCGAGTGCAGGAGGT
The DNA here is from genome assembly GCF_004217185.1 of Pseudonocardia sediminis. Lineage (NCBI taxonomy): Bacteria > Bacillati > Actinomycetota > Actinomycetes > Pseudonocardiales > Pseudonocardiaceae > Pseudonocardia > Pseudonocardia sediminis. Next base: position 5,089,227 of record NZ_SHKL01000001.1, read on the forward strand.
CTGCCCAGCTCGGGGCGTTCTTGTCGCGGTCGCTCAGCTCGGTCGGCGGCATCGGCCAGGTGATGGCCAGCTCGGGGTCGTCGTACCGGACGGCGATCGCCTCGTCGGGGGCGTGCGTGCGGTCGATCGAGTAGCACATATCGGCGACCTCACCGGTCACCTGGAAGCCGACCAGCATCCGGCGCGGCACATAGACCGAGGCCATGTCCTCGTCGTCGAGCGTGAGGGTCACGTGCCGACCCAGCGTCGGCGACTCCGGACGGGCGTCGACGATCGCCACGAACGCGGAGCCATGGGCGCAGCGGATGATCTTCCCCTCGCCGCCGTGGGAGCGGCCGTGCAGACCGCGCAGCACGCCGTGCTTGCTGCGCGACTGGCTGTCCTGCACGAAGTCGGCGCGCACGATGCCCCAACGCTCGGCCACGGCGTCGTCGTAGGTGCGGCTGAAGAAGCCGCGGTCGTCACGGTGCGGCGACGGCCGGAACTGCAGCACGCCGGTCAGGTCTGTCTCGAGAACGTCCACTGAGGGGGTTCGTCCTTTCTCGGTGCGGAGGTTCGCCGCAGCACCGCGTGGCGACAATCACCCGATAGGGGGTCACAATATCGGTCTCCGTCACGCGTTCGCATCGGCCCTACCGCAGTCCGATTCGTCCGGGTCGACACGTCGTGACGCGACCTGCATCGTCTCGGCGATGTCGGCATCCGTCAGGACGGAATGTCGCCGAGGGCCTGGGACGGGTTGGCGTCGACATACTGAGCCACACTGCCGTTGCGGATCGCACCCCACAGCCCCTTCGCCTTGCCCTCGTCGAGGTAGACCACCGACTGCACGCCCTTCCGGCCCAGCCCGGCCACCGGTGTGGTCACGAAGCTGACACTTGACGAGCGCAGGTCGCGGTACTGCACGGCCAGGCTCGCCAAGCCGGTGTTGCTCAGGGTGTCGTCGATGCTCACCGTGTCACCGACGTTCTGGGACAGGTCGTAGAGCGCGAGCGGGTTCGTCGACGCCTGTTGCTGGACCCGGTTCAGCAGGGCACGAAGCGCGTTCTGCTGTCGTTTGGCCCTGTCGATGTCACCGTTCGGCAGGTCGTAGCGCTGACGGACGTAGGCCAGGGCCTGGGCGCCGTCGAGGTGGTTGTCGCCCGCGGCGAAGTCGACGCCGGCGTTGCTGGTGGCCTCGGCGACGTTCACGTCGATGCCACCGACGGAGTCCACCAGGGTCTGGAACCCGGCGAAGTCGATGACACCGAAGTGGTCCACCCGCACGCCGGTCAGTCCCTCGACGGTCTCGATCAGCAGGCTCGGACCGCCGAAAGCGTACGCGGCATTGATCTTGTTCATGCCCCGGCCGGGGATGTCCACCCAGCTGTCGCGCGGGATGGACACGACCGAGCCGGTGGTGCCGTCCGGCTGCACCGTCGCCAGCATGATCACGTCGCTGCGCTGCGAGCCAGCGTCGACATCGGCGGGAGCGTCCGAGCCGGTGGTTGCTTCGGTGGCGCGGGTGTCGGTGCCGACGAGCAGGAACGTGGTGCCACCGAACGTCGCGGGACGGTCGGCGGCCGGGATGTTCCGGAAGGCGTCCGGGATCCGCGAGATGTCGTTGCCGATGCTCTGTGTCAGCGCGAACACCGCACCGGCCGCGGCCAGGATCAGGACGAGCACGACGACGAGCAGCCCGACCAGCACGCGGCGCCCGCGGCGCTTCGGCGGTACCGCGCCCCCGGACATGCCGGGGACGAACTCGTCCGCGCGGTCGCGCATCCCGCTGCCTCCGCGCGGTGGGACCTGGTTGCTCACGTGCACTCCCCGACGGGCCGGTCGCCGGGCCCCGAACGGCGGGGCCCACGTCACGCAGTGTTTCTCCGGCCCGGACGGTCGCGTTACGTGACGAGCGAGACGCCCCAGCCCGACGAGAGGCTCTCACAAAGTGCTCGATCATGACAGTGCGTGCTGATCAGCGAGTCGAAACCAGTTGTCGCGCAATGTTTTCCGAGACGCGGCGAGCGGTCCCCGATCATCAGGTTTGTTGATAGTCCTGCCCTGTCGCTAATAGGCCGTTCGGACGCCACGAAACACCGTCTGAACGCGGCCGACCGGCTGCACACCACCACCGCCGCAGGGGGACGACATGAGCGCCGCACTCACCGACCTGGTCAAGGCCACGGAGATCTCCGTCCCCGCCCCGCGCCGGCCGGTCGAGCTCGTCACCGCTCACGTCGCCACCCCCACCACCGCCCGTCGCGCCGGTCGCGCCTACGCCGCTCTCAACGCCGTGGCAGCGCTGGTCCTGATCCTGCTGGCCGCCCCGGTCCTGCTCGCCGTCGCGATCGCGGTCCGCCTCGACGGTGGCCCGGTCCTGTTCCGCCAGACCCGCGTCGGCGAGGACGGCCGCGAGTTCTCGATGCTGAAGTTCCGGTCGATGTGCGTCGACGCCGAGGCCCGCCTGGCCGCGCTGATGGCCTCCAACGAGGGCGCCGGCCCGCTGTTCAAGATGACCGACGACCCGCGCATCACCCGGATCGGCCGCGTCCTGCGGAAGTTCTCCATCGACGAGCTGCCCCAGCTGTTCAACGTCGTCGGCGGCACGATGGCCCTGGTCGGGCCGCGGCCGGCGCTGGCCCGCGAGGTCGCGCACTACTGCCCGCTGGCGATGCGGCGCCTCGAGGCCAAGCCGGGTCTGACGGGTCTGTGGCAGGTCAGCGGCCGCTCCGACCTGAGCTGGGACGAGTCGATCCGCCTGGATGCCACCTACGTCAACACCTGGTCCCCCGCCCTGGACCTGAAGATTCTCGCCCGCACCGCCGGAGCTGTCCTCCGCGGCGGCGGGGCGTACTGAGCCGCCCCCGAACGGCTCACCGAGGGGCTGCGCCGATCCGGCGCAGCCCCTCTCCCACGAGATCGGCCATCCTGCGGTGGCCCTCGTCGGTGAGCTGTTCCTGGCGCTCCGGCGAGAACACCGGGTCCGGTCCCACCATGGTCTCGTCGGTGCCGTCGAACCAGCGGTCCTCGATCGGGTCCAGGAAAGGGAGCTGCGCGGTCGCCGCCGCCTCCCGGATCGCATCCCGCGTCCCCTCGACCGACTCCGGGACGTCGTCGGACGCCCGGATCGGCCCGATCACCACCATCCGCGCCTGCGGGAGTGCCTGGCGCAGCTCGGTGTAGAGCCGGGTCGCCGCGTCCCGTACCTCGGACGACGGCCGGTCGGCGTCGCTACGGCTGCCCTGCACCACGACCAGCGCCGGACGCGCGGCGACGACCCGTGGGAGCTGGTCCTCCCGAAAGGTTCCCCCCGGCGCCGGATCGACGTAGCCGGCGCCGTCGGCGGCGGCGTTGGTGACCGTCCAGCCGGAACGATCCGCCAGCAGCTGCGTGTAGTTGGACGCCCCGAGGCCTCCCTCGACCGTCCCGGAGGTGAACGAGTCCCCGATGAAGGCGACCGCCGGCCGGGCCCCGTCAACGGCGGGCGGCGAACCCGACACCGGTGGCGGCGCAGAGGCACGCTGGATGGCCAGGACCAGCAGGACGACCGCGACAACCGACAGCACGGCCAGCGCGACGACCGCCGGCCGAACCCGAAGTGACCACTGCACGGTCGTGCCCCCCTCGCACCGGCGCGCCGGGCACGCGGCGGCCCGGTGCGACGGACAGTGAGGCCGCACGCCGCAGGTGTCAACGGCCGATGCAGATGCCGGGACGCACAGTCGGCCCCGGCCGTCGGTCAGGTGCGGTTCTGACCGCCGTCGCGACGGGGGGCCACCCGCGTGGTGGCCTCCGACGACGACGGGATCGGGCCCGACTGGTTCGGCGACATCTGCTTACCGGCCGGGGCCTGCCGGTTCTGGGGTGCCTGCTGGTTCTGGCCTGCCTGCTGGCCCTGCGGCCCGGGCTGACCTTGTGGCGCCGGGCGCGGCCGGGACACCGCCGGCGAGCCGCCGGTGGTGGGGCCCGACGGGGCGGATGCCGCCGGAGAGGCGGCCGCGACCTCAGCGCTGTAGTAGCTGTTGTACTTCGCGTACGCCAGCGGACCGCTGTCGGGGACCATCGTGAACACGGTGCCCAGCGGCTCCACCGACACCGACCGCAGGGCCTGGGCCGCGGCCTCGACCTGCGGGCGGGTCGTCTGCCTGAACCGGCACACGATCACCGCGCCGTCCGTGGCGGGCGCGATCGCCGCGGCGTCGGTCACCGGCAGCAGCGGCGGCGTGTCGATGAGGACGATGTCGTAGCTCGAGCGGGCCTCGTCGAGCAGGGCGCGCATCTGGTTGCTGCCGAGGAGCTCGGCCGGGTTCGGCGGGGTGGGCCCGGTGGACAGGACGTCGAACGCCCCGCCGCCCCACGGCTGCACCGCCTGGGACAGGCGTACCCGTCCGGACAGGACACCGCTCAGGCCGACCGAGCGGTCCAGCCCGAGCATCGCGCTGAGCTTCGGACGGCGCAGGTCGCCCTCGATGACGAGCAGACGCGTACCCATCGAGGACAGCGCGATGGCCAGGTTGGCCACCGTCGTCGTCTTGCCCTCGCCCGGCATGGAGCTGGTCACGAGGATGACCTTGCGTGGGTTGTCCACGTCGATGAACTGCAGGTTCGTACGGAGCTGGCGGAACGCCTCCGCTCGCGCGCTCTGCGGGTCGTCCTGCACCGTCAGGGGCTTCTCCAGCACCTTGGAGTCGAACGCGATCGCACCCAGGTTCGGGGCGCCGGCCGAGGCTGAGAGCTGCTCCACGGTCTTCACCGACGTGTCGAGGGCGTTGCGCACGAACGCCGCGCCGACGCCGACCGCGAGACCGGCGAGCAGGCCGAGAGCGAGCGTGACCGGAAGGCCGGTGGACGACGGCTGGTCCGGGATCGGCGCGGGCTGCACGACGCGCACCGCGACCGGGGCGATGCCGTTCGGGGCGGCCGGGCGCTCCAGCTCGTCGACGACCTGGGTGACGACGGTGCCGACGGTGTTCGCGATCGACGCCGCCTGCTCCGGAGACTCCTCCGTCACCGCGATGTTGATGATGACCGAGTCCAGGGCGCTGGTGGCGGTCAGATGCGACGCGAGCTGCTCGGGTGTCTGGTCCAGGCCGAGGCGGCGGATGGTCTCGCTCGTCACCCGGTCGCTGGTCACCAGCTCGTTGTAGGACTTCACCCGCTGCTCCGACAGCTGCGCGCCCTGGTAGGCCTGCTGCGGGTTGTCCCCGACCTGGGCCGAGACGTACAGCGAGAGCTGCGCGGTGTACTCCGGCGGCCGGACGAGGAACGCGGCCAGCGCTCCGATCAGGCCGAGGACGACCGCCAGCACGATCACCAGCCATCGCTCGCGCACCACGCGCAGGTAGTCCTGGACTGTCATGGCAACGCCCCGATCGTCGGTAACTCGGCCGATGGCCCCGATCACGCAGTGGCGCCGACCCTAGGCCATTCGCCCGAATGAGTCCGTAGGCCGGAACGATCCCGGCGCCGTCCGCGCACGGGGTCCTCGGGCCCTACCGATCTTCGGCTCCGACCTGGGGCGTCGGCGTCGAGCGGGAACTGTACCGACCGGGTGACGAGCAGTACTCGCAAACCCCGCACCCAGCGGTATATCCGCAGCTCAGAGCACCTTATCGGGTCGGCATCGCCGTCGTCCGCGACACCCTCTCCGGAAATCCCTCATCACCTTTGAGGAATCGACGGCCCTCTCGCTAATGGGCCGTCCGGACGTCGCGATGAGCCTCATGAACGCGGCCACACGGTCGCACCGCCGCACCGCCGAAGGGGAGACAGCGAGAATGAACGCCGCCGCGCAGGTCCTGGTCACCGCACCGGCCCAGGCCACCTCCGACGTCGTCATCCCGGCACCGCGCCGTCGGTTCGAGCTCATCACCGGTGACGCCACCCCCGCCCGCCGCGCCGGTCGCGCCTACGCCGTCCTCAACGCCGTCGTCGCTCTCCTGCTGATCGTCCTCGCCGCCCCGGTCCTGCTCGTCGTCGCGATCGCCGTCAAGCTCGACGGTGGCCCGGTCCTGTTCCGCCAGACCCGCGTCGGCCAGGACGGCCGCGAGTTCCGGATGATCAAGTTCCGCTCCATGTGCGTCGACGCCGAAGCCCGCCTCGCCGCGCTGATGGAGTCCAACGAGGCCGCCGGCCCACTGTTCAAGATGGCCCGCGACCCGCGCATCACCGGCGTCGGCGCCGTCCTGCGGAAGTTCTCGATCGACGAGCTCCCCCAGCTGTTCAACGTCGTCGGCGGCACCATGGCCCTCGTCGGGCCCCGCCCGGCACTGGCCCGCGAGGTCGCCCACTACTGCCCGATGGCGATGCGCCGCCTCGACGCCAAGCCCGGCCTGACCGGCCTGTGGCAGGTCAGCGGACGCAGCGACCTCAGCTGGGACGAGTCCATCCGCCTCGACGCCCACTACGTCGACACCTGGTCCCCCGTGGCCGACGTCAAGATCCTCGCCCGCACCGCCGGAGCCGTCCTCCGCGGCGGCGGCGCGTACTGACCCTCTCTCCACGACCCTGCACCGGGAAGGCACACCGAGATGACCACCCCTCCGATCGAGCGCCGCGCGAGCGCCGACGACAGCGTCGTCACGATCGCCGGCCTGATCCCGGCGCAGCGCGAGAGCGCCGAGAACCCCCTCCCCGACCGGCTCGTCGTCGAGCCGCCGGTCATCGACCGGCAGGCACTGCGACTGTGCCGTTGCGGCCACGAGGAGGACGCGCACGACCACTACCGCGGCGGCGACGACTGCGGCGTCTGCGGCCCCGTCCGCTGCCGATCGTTCCGCCTCCGGACCGGACGACGGGCGCGGTCCTCCTTCCGTCGTTGACCCTCTGACGACGCACGGCGGGTCACCCGTCCGTGAACCATTGCGCTACGGTCATGCAATTTTGCCTGGTCGCGACTCGCCCCACCGGCACGAACCGCTTCACAGCCCCGGCGCACAGCACCACGCGCCGGGGCTTTCGCTCGTTCGTTCCGGCCACGGGATCCGATCATCAATTCTGTGGACGCCCGGCTCGATCACACCCCGTCATGTCGTACGGCCGGCAAATTGTGAAGATCGAATCAAATTAACGGAACGGACGATGTTGCTGACTATCTGTCACGGTTAGCCATACACACGGTCCCCGCCGGGCACCGTTGCGCGACATCGATGCTGGTCGGAACGATCTAGGCATCGTCAACACAGACGGTGACGCGATCACAGCACGGAGTCGATCGTGCCGGACCTCGTTGGGTGGCAATTCGGAGATCGGGCTGGATCACACAGATCGACCGTTCTCAGCTTCACTCGTCAGTGTTATCGTCATCGGCGCCCGGACACGGAGAGCCACATTTCCGACCCCAGGACGGGCCACACCACGCTCCATCGGTCGTACGCCGTCATCGGCGTAGGGCTTCAGTGGTGTGCCCGGATGGAAAGGGTCATCGGGTGCAGCAGGCAGAGACCACGGCATTGACGGTCAGCAGGGTCGCGGTTCCCGTGTTCCCCGGCCCGCCGCTGGTGGCGTCACCGCCGTTCTCGACGGGCACGAAGGTCGAGGCCCGGCCGGCGACCCGCCTCCTCCGCCGCCTCGACGAGCGCTTCAGTGGGCTGACGGTCCTGCTGGTGCTCGCCGACCTTCTCGCCCTGGCCGCCGCGCTGATCGTGATCGGCGAGGTCACGCTGACACCGGTCGTCGCCGCGGCCGCGGGCCTGCTCCTGTGCTGCAGGGCGTCCGCCCGCGTCTACCGCTCGAGGCTGCGGCTGTCCTGGTTCGACGACCTTCCGCGCGAGCTCGTCGCCGTCACGGCGGCGGTCGGGATGTTCGTCGTCGTCGGCGGTCTGGTGTTCGACCTCGGACGCTCGATGGTCCCTGCGCTGCAGGAGGTTCTGGTCGCGGCGCTGCTCGGCCTACTGCTGCGTGCCGGGGTGTTCCAGATCGCCCGGGTCGCACGCCGCCGGTTCGGCCACGGCGACCGCACCGTCGTCATCGGCACCGGGAAGCTCGCCACCGACCTCACCCAGTCCATGCTCGAGCACCCGGAGTTCGGGCTGCGCCCGGTCGGCCTGGTGTGCACCGGGCGCGGCGGGGACTGCGACCACATCGACCTGCCGGTGATCACCGAGCCGCTGGTGCCGGCCGTGCTGCGGAGCCGGGCCGCGAGCGTCGTGTTCGCCTGCCCCGACGTCCCCGACGAGGAGACGCTCGACGCTGCGATCCAGGTGCGCCGCCTCGGTGCCACCGTGCTGATCGTCCCGCGGATGTTCGAGCTCTACCACGACGGCGCCGGCGTGGAGCGGCTGCGCAGCTTCCCGCTGGTGCGCCTGCCGTCCGACCCGACGCGGCGCCCGACCTGGTGGGTCAAGCGCTTCCTGGACTCGGCGATCGCCCTCGTCGGCCTCGCGCTGATCTCCCCGCTGCTGCTCGTCGCCGGCATCGCCGTGCTGATCGAGAGTGGCCGTCCGATCTTCTTCTCGCAGCTGCGGGTGGGCCTGGACGGGGAGCCGTTCACGCTGTTCAAGCTGCGCAGCCTGCGCCCGGCGAACGACGCCGAGCAGCAGACGCTGTGGTCGGTCGCCCACGACCCGCGGGTCGGGCCGGTCGGACGTTTCCTGCGCCGCACCTCGCTCGACGAGCTGCCCCAGCTGTGGAACATCGTCCGCGGCGACATGAGCCTGGTCGGGCCGCGACCGGAGCGCCCGTCGTTCGTCGAGCAGTTCTCCGAGACCCACGACCGCTACGCCGCGCGGCACCGCGTCCCGACCGGTCTGACCGGGCTGGCGCAGGTCAACGGCCTGCGCGGGGACACCTCGATCGCCGACCGGGTGCGGCACGACAACTACTACATCGCGAACTGGTCGCTGTGGCTCGACGCACGGATCCTCCTGCTCACGGTGCGCGAAGTGCTGCGCCGCGGACAGCACTGAGAGGCTTCTCGATAAGTCGATCCGAGAGGACAATCCAACTGTCCTAGGTCCTCCATGAGCAGTTCTAGACGTCGCCGGGATCATGCAGTACGGCTGGTCAGCGCGGGCCAGTACGCCCTGGTCTCCCTCGGCTCGCTGAACGTCAAGTCGTTCGGCGCGAAGGGCGACGGCACCACCGACGACACAGCCGCGATCCAGGCCGCTCTCGCCGCCGTCCCCGCCGCCGGCGGGCAGGTGTTCTCTTCCCGGCCGGCACCTACCGGGTCACTTCCGGGCTGACGTGCGCGAACCAGGTGAAGCTGGTCGGTGTCGGCCACGGCTCCATGTACGGCCTGGGCGGATCCCGGATCAACTTCACCCCCACCACCGGCGTCGCACTGACCCTGTCCGGCGTCGGCTCCGTCGTCCAGGACCTCGCCGTCGAGCACGCCGCCTGGCAGACCTCCCGCGCGACCGCAGGCGCCGGGATCCGGCTCGCCGCGGCCACCCACTGCGCCCTGGACCGGGTCATGGTCATCGGGTTCTGGAACAACGTCGAGTGCCTCGAAGGCGAGTACTACACGATCACCGATTGCAAGATCCTGGAGTTCGCCCACTACGGACTGCTGCTGGCGCACGACAGCAGCAACGACCACGGCGACCAGGCGATCTACGGCAACCACATCGGGAAGTTCCGCGACACCACCCCGGGCGGGACGGCCGTGTACTGGCGGTCCGGCGGCGGGGTCCGCTTCCAGAACAACAAGATCAACGCGTTCGGGCAGACCGGGGAGCCGAACACCGCCCGCCTGGCCAAGGGCATCCACCTCGACATCGCCGACTTCACCAGCACCTCGGTGTTCCCGATCGTCGGCAACAGCATCGAGAACTTCACCGAGCACGGCATCCTCATCAGCGGCAACGCCGGGAACATCGACAAGGTCACGATCACCGCGAACGAGCTGGCCAGCTTCGTGGCCGGGTCCGTCGGCATCGAGACCGCGCAGAGCAGTTTCATCTACAGCTTCAACTGCTCAGCGAACACGATCAACGACGTGGGCACCGCGATCCGGCTCAAGCGGGTCCGCGAAGGCGCCGTGATCGGCAACTCCGGCACCAGCGTCTACGACTACGGCATCCGCTGCGGCGAGGCCGTCATCAAGATGGACTTCGGCCGGAACAAGTGGCCGTCGGAGACGACCTACCCGTGGTTCTTCGACAACTCCGGCTACCCGCCGCTGTCGGACAACACGTTCGAGACCACCCTGTTCATCAACTCCACGGTCACCCCGATCGACCTGTTCGAGATCGGGTTCACCCAGTACGGCCGCGGGTTCGTCGAGGTCGAGATCACCGGCGGCGTCGACAGCCTCGGCGCGAACGCCTACCTGTTCAAGCGGCTCATCGAGGCCAACGCCAACGGGCAGGACCCCGGGCAGGTCACCATCGGCACCGACGTCGCGTCCGGCGGGAACATGACCGCCGCGATCGTCACGGCGGGGCAGGCGAACCCGACGTGCGTCCTGCGGATCACCCGCTCCGGCGGCACGAACATCAACCTGACGGTGAAGGTCCGCGCCTACGGCCAGGGCCTCAAGCACGTGAAGCAGCTCGTCGCTGGCTGACCGGCACCACCCACAGCCACGACACCGGCCGCAGCGCACGCGCACCTGCCAGAGCCAGCGCGAGCGCCGCGCTGGCCACCAGTGGTGCCGCGACCAGCGGCCACCAGCCGCCCCAGCCCGCGGTGAGCTCGGCGACCGCCAGCACGGCGACGAAGTGCAGTACGTACACCGGCAGCGTGTTCCGCCCAAGCACCGCCAACGGGGCGACCACGCGGGCGTGCTGCAACCGGCCGAGCAACGCCAGCGCGGCGGGCAGCCCGAGCAGCGGCAGCACCAGATCCCCGGCCACACCGTCCCGGCCCACGACCGCCACGACCACGCCAGCGCCGGCCCAGGCGGCGCCCACCCCGGCGACGGTCCACCAGCTGGTCCGCGACACCCACGCCCGCACCAGCGACGACCCGTAGCAGCCGGCCAAGAAGAACACCGCGTAGTGACCCATCCGGTCGAACATCCACACCCCGGTCGTCACCGTCTCCGTCGCGAACAGCGCCGACACCGCCCCAGTCGTAGCGAGCTGCGCAGTCGGGGGCAGCGAGCGCGCGGCGCGGGCGAGTGCGAAGAACACGGCGAGCGCCAGCAGATACCACGGGGTGGAGTCCTTCGCCGCCGCCTCGGTCGCCCACCACCAGGCGCCCTCCGGCTGCCGGGTGACGGCGGCCCACACCGCGTACCCAATGACGTAGACGCCGGCCCACAGCGCGAACAGCCACCCGAAGTGCGCCAGCTTCGACCGCCCGAACCGGGCTAGCGGCGCCTGCAGCGCACGGGCCGCGAACAACCCGGAGACCAGGAAGAACAGCGGCATCCGCACCGACGCCAGCGAGTCGTTCAGCAGGTTCCACGCGGCGACGCCCTGGCCGTGGTCGTTGACTGCGTCCTGGCTGTGCCGCAGCACGACCAGCACGATCGCGGCGCCCTTCGCGACGTCGATCCACGTCTCGCGGGTCGTAACGGACGCTACGGCGGTCGGGCGAAGATCGGTCACGCACCGTTCATCGTCGCGTACCAGCCGTCGTTACGACTGTCGGTCATCGCTCGCCAGTTCTGATGACCCGCGGCCCGGGATAATCTCTGTTACGCCGGATAACGCTGGTCGCGCGGCGGGCCACGTGAACCGCAGCTTCTACTTGCCTAGTCCGTGACACGAGCCCGCTTATCGAACTTTCGCTTGATCGGGCCGAGCACTCGTCGGAGAGGTTCGATATGCGGCCAGATGCGGTCCAGCACTCGTCGGCGGGGCACGTCGACGAACGCCCGGTTCCCGTCGTGCGCGCGCAGCGCCGCGGCCACGACGCCCTCAGGGGTCTGCCAGCGGCCGGCCGGGACCTCGCTGTGGTCGGCGCCGTGACGGTCGTGGAACGGGGTGCGGACGTAGCCGGGCCGCACGCAGGTCACGACGACGCCGCGCGGGCCGGCCTCGGCGCGCAGCGTGCGGGTCAGGTGCTCGACGGCGGCCTTCGTCGCGGCGTAGACCGGGTGCTGCGGGGCCGGGTAGTCGACGGCCGAGCTGGAGACGGTGATGATCCCGCCGCTGCCGCGACCGAGCATGCCGAGCAGGGCCGAGCGCAACAGGCAGGCCACCGCGGTCAGGTTCACCTCGACCGTCTCGCGCAGTTCCGGCTCACGCAGCTCGACCAGGTTGCCGACCGCGCCGGTGCCGGCGTTGGCGACCAGCAACGCGACCGACGTGCCCGGGTCGGTCAGGAAGGCCTGCACCGCCGCGAGCCCGGCCGGGTCCGCGAGGTCGGCGGCGAGCGTGCGCGACCCCGGGACGCGCGCGGCGACGTCGTCGAGACGGCCCTGGTCGCGACCGACCAGCAACACCTGATGACCACGCCTCCCGAGCTCGACGGCGAACGCCGCTCCGATCCCGCTCGACGCCCCGGTCACCACGGCCCAGCCCGGCATCGGGGTACCTCCTCGAACACGTGCCACGACACTGCGACGCGATCTACGACATGATCGGACTCGTGCACCTTATGCGGCGGTTCCGCGTACCCGGGCGGTTCCTCGTCGCTTTGTCGCTCACCGCGTCCGTCCTGGGCGGATGCGCCGCGGGTGTCTCGGCGCCGCACCCCGAGCCGGCCGCCCGCGTACCGCTGGCGGACCCGGCCGTCTGCGGGCTGTGGAACGCGATCGGCGCCGCCCCCACCGACGCCCAGCTCGTCGACGCGGCGCAGCGCTACCAGGTCGTCATCCTCAACGCCTGGGAGACGGCCGCGCAGAAGCGGCTCAAGGCGCTGAACCCGGCGATCACCGTCCTCGTCTACAAGGACCTGTCCTCCACGCGCAGCTACGAGACCGCGACCCTGCACGGCGGCCTGCTGCCCACCGGCGTCGACTTCGCCGCGACCGAGCGCGAGCACCCCGACTGGTTCGCCACCGACACCGGCGGGCGCCGCGTCGAGTGGGCGCCGTACCCGCAGCACTGGCAGATGGCCGTCTGGAACGCCGACTACCAGCGGGAGTGGACGACGGCGGTCACGACGGAGGCGGTCCGCGACGGGTGGGACGGCGTGTTCGCCGACAACGACTTCGCCAGCCTGGGCTTCTACTCCGACGCCGTGCTGGCCGGGACGTCGTCGCGGGCCGAGACCGACCGCCTGCTGCGCGACGGCCTGGACCGGATGGTGGCCGTCGCCGGGTCGGCGCTCGCCGCTCAGGGAAAGCTCTTCATCCCGAATCTGTCCGAGGCGCGGCTCTACCCCGGCCGCTGGACCGAGCACGCGCGCTTCGGCGGGGCGATGGAGGAGAACTTCGCCCAGTACGCCGGCGACGAGCTGCTCACCTGGCAGGGCACGCAGTGGGAGGAGATGGTGCGCACCTCCTCCGACGGCAAGCACCTGAACCTGCTGGTCACGAAGACGGCCGGGGTGCCGGAGTCGTCGCCGGGCGCGGCCGGGCGGGCCGGGTTCGCCGGGGCCGCGCTGCTGGCCGGGGACCGAGCCTGCTGGACTGGCCCGGACGCCGGCGACTACTCGCGTCCGGCGTTCTCCGGGTACCAGTCGCTCGCTCTCGGCGAGCCCCGCGGACCGGCGGTGCAGCAGGACTCCGGGGTGTGGACGCGGGAGTTCACCGGGGGCTGGGTCGCGGTCAACCCGAGCGACGCCGACGAGACCGTCACCCCACCCGCAGGCCTGTCCACCACCGACGGCACCGCGATCACCTCCGACCTGACCATCTCCGCCGCCGACGGCGAGATCCTCGTCCGGCGCTGACGCACCCGTGCGCGGAAATCCCTGCCAGGGCAGCGATTTCCGCTCACGAGGGGTCAGCCCGCGCGCAGGTGGCGGAGGTCGCGGATGAGGTCGCGGTTGGTCAGGGCCATCACGGCCAGGAACGCCGCCGCCATCAGGAGCCCGTCGACGACCAGGCCGAGGTAGGACGTCGGGTCGGCCAGGAGGGCGACCTGGTCGGTCCCCCACCGCACGAGCAGGCAGGCCCCGGCGGCGAGGACCAGCCCGCCGACGGTGCGGAACACCGGTCCGGCCTGCGGCAGCGCGCCGGCGCGGTGCAGCACGAGCAGCGCCGGCGGCACCACGATCCAGACCGCGACGAACTGCGCCATGGCCGCGGCCATCACCCCGTACGGGGTGAGCACGACGAGCCCGACGAGCAGCAGCACCAGGTGCGCGACCTGCAACACCAGGTACGCGCCGGGCTTGTCGACCGCGCGCACGACCTCCTGCAGCATGTACTGCAGGGCGAAGCCGATCCCGTACCCGCACAGCACGACGAGCACCGGGCCCGCGGGTGCCCACCGCTCGTCGAGGACGACGACCCGGTCCGACATCACCGCCGCGATCACGTACGGCGCCCCGGCCAGCACCAGCAGCGCGCGGACGAACCGGCTCACGGCGGGGCGCAGCTCGCCTCCCTCGCGGCGCAGCCGGGCGTAGACCGGGAACGACACCGCGCCGAGCACCAGCGCGACCATCACGTACGGCGCCCACGCGATCCGGAACGCCAGCGAGTAGACGCCGACCGCGTCCGGCCCGAGGACCCGGGATACGGCCGGGTAGTCGACGTTGATCAGCAGGATGGCGATCACCGCGCCGGGACCGACGACGCGCGTCCAGCGCAGGGCCTCCATCGCGGCACCGGCGTCCCAGCCCGGGCGGATCCGCACACCGACGGCGACGCCGAGCAGCGGCTGCAGCACCGCCCCGCAGAGCAGGCCGATCGCGAGCGACGCCGCGCCGTGCCCGGTCGCGGCCAGCACGATCGTGACGGTGGTGGAGACCAGCGCGCTCCCGCCGTCGGGGATTAGGCGGCGGGAGAACTGCAGGTCACGGTGCATCAGGCCCATCTGGACGCCGGCCGCGGCGGTGAACGGCAGGCTCAGCGCCGCGATCCGGATCAGGCCGGCCGCGGCGGGGGCGCCGAGCAGGGCCGCGATCGGGGCGGCGAGCAGCACGCCTGCGGCGGCGAGGACGACTCCGATGCCGACGCTGATCGTCATCATCGTGCCGGCCATCCGGGCCGGGTCGCGGGCGGTGCGCGAGACGATGTCGAACACGCCCATCGACTGCACGACCTGGCCGACGTTGACCAGCGCGACGGCGACCGTGACCAGGCCCAGCTCGCCCTCGGTAAGGAACCCGGCCAGTACCACGGTGAGCACGACCTGGCTGCCCTTGGCCAGCAGGTTGACCAGGCCCAGCCACAACGACCCGCGCGTGGCGCTGGCGCCGATACCGGCCGCGCCCTCCTCGGGCGCGGCCACGTCGACGGGTCTGCCGGTCTCAGACAAGGACGACCGCGAGCACCGGTTCGGCCGACGGGAGCGCGGTCAGTGCACCGCGGACGTCGTCGCCGCGGACGGCGTCCCGGTCCACCACGATCAGCACCGACGGGGCGACGGCCTTCTCGCCGGTCCGCGGCACGGAACCGGTGGCGGCGAGGTCGCTGCGCAGGCCGCGGACGGCGTCGTCGACGCCGGGTCCGGCGGCGAGCACGCGCAGGGGACGGTCGGCGGCGCGGACGAGGACACCGACGCGGTCGAGCAGGGCCGGGTCGTCGACGTCGAACACCGAGACCGGGGCGCGCCCGGCGGCGGTGACGGCCTCCAGCGCGGCGCGTCCGGCGGGCACGCGGGCGCGGAACGGGCGCATGGCGAGCGCGGCGGCCAGGGCCGCGACCAGCCCGGCGATCAGCGCGAGCCCGGTCGCCAGCGACCAGTCCGGGCTGACCTGCGTGACGGCGGCCTGCGCGTCGAGGGTGCGCAGCGTGCCGGCCGGGGCGAGCAGGTCGGCGCGGATCACCTGCGCCGCGACGACCTCGGCGAGACGGCCCGCGAGCTCCGGGTTCTCGGCGGTGACCGAGACGCGGGCGACACCGGACCCGGCGAGCAGCTCGACGCCGATCCGGCTACCGAGGTCGTCGGCCGACGGTGCCCCGGGGACCTGCGACGACACCGCCTCGAGCAACGACGGCGACGTCACCAGGTCGCTGATCGAGGGCATCGCGAGGTTGACGACCTCGCCGTAGCTGGTGGAGACGCCGGACTGGTTGAGCAGCGCGGACCCGCTGGACTCGGTGGGCAGCGCGAGCAGCCCGACGCGGCCCGAGTAGGACGGGGTGAGCAGCGCGGTCACGCCGAGCACGAGCGCGGCGACGACGATCCCGGCGACCACGGCGACGGCCGTGATCCGCGGCCAGCGACGGCGGGGACGGCGTCGGTCCGTACCCACCGGGGCCGCGGGAGGAGTGCGGGGACGGTCGGCCGACCCGGTGCGGGCGGCGTCTCGGTCGGTCGACACGCGACCATCCTGCCCTGCCGCCGACGCGTCGTCACGGGGCGTCGGCGGTGCCGTGGCGTTCCGCTTGCGTGTGCCGTTGCTGTTGGTCATCGCGTCCCCGATCGCCCGTTCACTTCGCTGCCCGCCGGTCGTGCCACGGCGTGGTCGTGCATGCGCGACACCAGCTCCGCGACCGCGTCGGCGCTGCGCCGGCGGTCGAAGAACTGCTGTGCCCGCTCCCGGCCGGCCGTGCCCTCGGCAGCGCCCGGACCCGACGGGTCCAGGCGCGCCACGAGAGCCGCGGCCAGCGCGGTGGTGTCCCCCGGCGCGACGACGGCGCCGGCGTCGCCGACCGCCTCGCGCACGCCGGTCACGTCGAAGCCGACGACGGGACGTCCCGACGCCAGCGCCTCCAGCGCCACGAGCGGCATGCCCTCCCACCGCGACGGCAGCGCGAGGACGTCGGCGGCGGCGTAGTACGGCGCCGGATCCTCGACGGATCCGCGCCAGAGCACCGACGGGTCCGGGTGCGCGGCGCGCCAGCGTTCGGCCTCGGGGCCGTCGCCGAGCAGCACCAGCGTCGCGTCCGGGACGGCCGCGCGGACGGCTCCCCACGCGTCGAGCAGCAGGTCCTGGCCCTTCTGCAGCGCCAGGCGTCCGGCGCAGAGCACGACCGGGCCGTCCCCGAGACCCAGCGCGGCACGCGCCGGGGCGGGCGGGGCCGGGGTGAAGCGGTCGGTGTCGACGCCGTTCGGGACGACGACGGTGTCGCCGCCGACCCCGGCCGCGCGGCCCGCGTCGCGCTCGGCGTCGCTGACGCAGAGCAGGCGGTGGGTCCAGCGGGCACCGAGGCGTTCCCAGTTCCGGGCCGCGGCGGCGACCGGGCCGTCGACGGCGTCGAAGGACCAGGCGTGCGGCTGGAACACGGTCGGGCGGCGGCCGCGGATCGCGAGCCGCCCGGCGAGACCGGCCTTGGAGCTGTGCAGGTGCACGACGTCCGGGTCCTGCTCGCGCACGATCCGGGCCAGCGAGCGGGACTCGGCGAGCACCGACGGGCCGGGGCCGCGGGAGGCGTTCCAGGTGCGGACGCGGACGCCGGCGGCATCGGCGCGGTCGGCCAGCGGGCCGGGCGGGCAGGCGAGCGTGACGTCCCAGCCGCGGTCGCGCTGGTCGCGGCACAGCGCCTCGGCGACGACCGCCACCCCGGCGTCGACGGGCTGGCTCACGTGCAGGATCCGCACTCGTCGCCCCCGTCCCGCAGCCGATGGATTCACCTGAGCCGTCGACACGTCGCGGCCGTTCGTTACCGCAGCTCACGACCGTGTGAGCAGCGCCTCTGCCAAGATCACCGACGGTGCCGGTCAGTGCACGGAGGCGAACACCACGACGTTGTCCTCGTAGGACCGGACGTCCCGGTCGAACGCCCCGCCGCAGGTGATCAGGCGCAGCTGCGCGTTCGCCGTCGGGCCGTAGACCTCGTCGGAGGGGAACGCGTCCTTCGGGTAGCGCGCCACCTTGTCAACGACGAAACGGGTCTTCCAGCCGTCGGTCCGGGTCACGACGATCTCCTGCCCGGCCTTCATCTCGTGCAGCCGGAAGAACACCGCGGGCCCGCGGAACGAGTCGACGTGCCCGACGATCACGGCCGGGCCCGCCTCGCCCGGCTTCGGGCCCTGGGCGTACCAGCCGATGCGGTTGTAGTCGACGGGTGCGGTCAGCGCGCCCGCCGCGTCGAGCCCGAGCTTCTCCGGGGCGCCGGCGTTGAGGCCGATCGCGGGCACCGCCACAACGGCCGGGGCGGCGACGGGCTTCTTCGCACGGCTCGACGTCGGCACCACCTCGGCGCGGACGGCGGCCGGGGCCCCGGCGACGACGGGCTCCGGCGTTCCGCCCTCCGTCGGACCACCTGAGTTCGAGACGCCGAGACCGGCCGCACCCAGCGGCACGGCCAGTACGGCGACGGCGATCATCGCCCGGCCGGTCGGGCCGAGCCGGACCGGCGCCTTCGGCTGCTCACCGGAGCCGCGCTCGTGGCCGGCGGCGTCCGGTCGGCTCATGAACATCGTCGTCAGCCGGTCGACCGGCGACGGCTCATCGAGGACAGGGCGAACACCAGCAGCGGTGCGCCGGCCAGGGCCAGCAGGATCGGGAGCACGCCCGGTCCCCCGTCGGCGGTCGCGCCCGCACCGGCGGGGACACCGCCGATCGGGATCTGCTGCTGCGGGGCGGGCTTGAGCGCGGGCGCCGTCGGGGCTTGAGGCGAGGCGGGTGCGCCCGCCTCGGGTGCACCGGCGGGCTGCTTCGTGGCCGGTGACGGGGTCGAGGCGATCCCGACCGGCAGGCCCTTGACGTCGGACAGTGGCTTGACGGCGAGCTTGCCGGCCTTGTCCTTGGTCACGACGACCGTGTTCACCGAGCCGCCACCGACCGGCAGCTGCCCGGCCAGGGTCTGACCGCCGGCGCTGAGCCGGACGTTCCAGGTCTTGGCGGCGACCGTCGCGTAGTCGGTGACGGTGCCGTAGGCGAGGTCGGTGGCGAGCTTCGGGCCGTCGACGGCCAGGGCCTGCAGCGGCGGGAGTCCGTCGGCGCCCTGCACGAGCCGGACCTTGCCGTCGGCGGTGCCCGGGGCGGTGAGGTCGTCGTTGACGAGCTCGCCGCGGACCGAGCCGCCGGAGCCGTTGTCGAAGAAGAGCAGCGTCTGTGCGGTGCCCGCGGCGATCTGCAGGCCGGCCGAGAGCGGCGCCTCGGCGTTCGGGTCACTGCCCGCGGGGCGCATGTAGATCGAGTACCGGCCGGGGACGAGCTTCAGGTAGTCGGTGACGGCACCGTAGGCGGCCCCGCTCGCGACGCGCTGGTCCACCGACGACGGGCCCTCGGGACCCGACAGCGTGATGTCGACGCCCGGCGTCGTCGGGGAGAGGTGCCCGAGCCGGATCTGCCCGGTCGGCTCCTGCGCGCCCGCCACCGGCGCGAACGCCAGCGTCGCCGCGCTGACGAGCAGCGCCATGCCGAACAGTCCGAGCACGCGGTCACGCATCGTGTGGTGCCGCAGCCGATGACGTCCCATCGATCTCCCTCTCCCGGGCCGACGGCGAACCGTCACGTTCCGAACCCGGTCGACCGCACACAGTGGACACTCAGCGTGAAGATCGCTACCGGGCGGGCTCATCATAGAACCCGAGAGGGTGTTTCGTATCTCGCGGGGATCACGGTTCGTGTGACTCGGCGTGTTCGGCAACACTTTCCGGATCTTCCGGGCCCGCTCGCGGCCGAAGCAGCGGGGCGCAGACGAGCACGAGCGCCGCCACCAGACCCGCACCGCCGAGTGCCCACGCGCCGAACAGCGCGATCCCGGAGAACTCGGTGCCGAAGGAGGCTACCGACGTCACCGTGGCCCGGGCGCGTCCACGGATCCGGTCCTGCAGCCGCGACTCCACGCAGACGCGGACCGCCTGGTAGAGCCCCCAGAACAGGGTCACGCCGACCAGCCCGGCCGGATGCGTCGTGAGCGCGACCGCCCCGAGCGCCGCCGCGGATCCCACGAGCAGCACCACCCCGGTCCAGCCCCGGACCCGGCCGCCCGCGGCCGAGCCGAGCGCCCCGGCGACCGGGACGACGAGCAACGCCAGCGGGACGAACGCCGTCGGGGTGCCGGCGTCGGAGGCGACAAGGGGGAAGTACTCCTCGATCGCGTCGACGCCGCCGAGCACCGCGACCGCGAGTACCGCCACCCCGACGGCACGCGTCCGGACCGACTCCCGCACGCCGTCGACCATCGTGGACCACCAGCCCGGTTCACCCTCCGCGTCCGCGGTCGGGTCGGGGGCCGGGCGGGGCTCGGGCAGGAAGAGCGCGGGGATCGACGACACGAGGCAGCAGCCGACGCTCACCCAGCCGACCAACACGTACCCGCCCAGCTCGTAGAGCGCACCGGCGGCCAGGCCGGCCGGGATCTGAGCGAGCTGCGCGATCGCGTTCAGGGCGCCGTTGACGCGGGGGTAGGACTCCGTCGCGCCGTGCTCGGCGAGGCCGTCGTAGAGCAGCGCCTCCAGGGCCCCGGACGCGAGCGAGGCGCCGACACCCCACAGCACGAAGCCGGCGGTGAACCCGGCGAAAGTCGGCAGCACCGTCCAGACGGCGAACCCGGCCGCGATCACGAACCCGCTGGCCACCACCGACCCGCGGCGCGACCACCGGTCGGCGAGCGCGCCCGAGGGCACCTCGACGACGATCCCCGCCGAGGACCAGATCGCGAACAGCGCCGAGATCTCCGCGACCGAGAGTCCGGAGTCGGCGAACAACAACGCGTAGAGCCAGAAGATCGGCACCGCGTAGTGCAGGGCCTGCCAGACGAGTGCGAGCCGCACCATCCGGCGGGCCGGGAGCGGGAGAGTGCGTCAACCGGGCATGGCGGAACCCTAGGCCCGGTTCAGCCGATCCGGCACCCCCATTTCCGGCCCCGCCCCACCCGACTGAGCGCCACTCATGGCGCATACGTTCGGCGTGGCAACACGAAAGCGCCACAAGTACCCGGGCCGCCTGCCGCTGCGTCCCCGCCCAGCCTCCACTCCTGGCGCAGACGTTCGGCGTCGCAATACGAGAGCGCCACAAGTACCCGGGCCGCCTGCCGCTGCGCCCCCGCCCAGCCCGCACTCATGGCGCATACGTTCGGCGCCGCGGCACGAAAGCGCCACGAGTGCGCGCCAGCCGGAGCGGCTACGCGTCACCGGAGCCCGGCGGGCCGGCGTGGGTCACCGGCCCGGCGCCCCGACGGGTTCCGACGAGCGTGACGTTCGTAGCGCCCTACGCGATGCCGCTCTCGTCGCGCCACTGCCGAGCCTGTGCGCGGCAAACCGGCCCCGGCGTATCTGTTCCCCGTCGCGACGAGCGTGACGGTCGTGGCGTCGGACGCTACGACCGTCACACTCGTTGCGAACGGATCCGCTCAGGCGGCGGCGTTGAGCCAGGGTTCCCAGGCCGGGAGGGGTTCCACCGCCAGGACCAGTACTCCCCCGGCGGCGCGGCTGGGCGGGGCCGGGACCGTCTTGAGAGTCCAGCCGATCTCCTCGACGAGGCGGTCGGCCTTGCGGGAGTTGCACGTGCGGCAGGCCGCGACGCAGTTCTCCCAGGAGTGCTTGCCGCCCCGGCTGCGCGGGATGACGTGGTCGATCGTGTCGGCGCGGCGGCCGCAGTAGGCGCACCGGCGTCCGTCACGGCGCAGGACACCGGCGCGGGTCATCGGCACGGCGCGGCGGTAGGGCACGCGGACGTAGCGGGACAGGCGCATCACCGACGGCGCCGGGAGCGAGAGGTTCTCCGAGCGGAACGAGGTGCCCTCCAGGGCGACCTGCACGCACTCGGCCTTGCCGCTGAGCAGCAACACGATCGCCCGCTTGGCCGTGACCACGGCCAGCGGTTCGAAGCTCGCGTTCAGCAACAGCACCCTGGACCCCGTGGGCACCGCGCCCGGGTTCGGCGCGGGTCCCGGTTCCGCCTCGGACTCGAGGTCGGTACCGATGGGGACCAGTTGTCGGAACGGCACGCGACCACCTCCGGGGAACCACACGCGGGTGCGTGTAGTCGACCATACGGGGGTCGGGTTACGTAAGTGTGATATCGCGGCCGACGGAAGGTGATCCGCCGGACGGCCCTGTCCCTCGCGAGCGGGTCAGACGAGCACCACGGCCAGCAGGGCGCCGGCCCCGGGCAGGGCGGAGACGGTCCCGGCGAGGTCGTCGGTGCGGGTGCGCCGGCGGTCGGCGACGGCCAGGACCGACGTCGGCTCGTCCGGATGTCCCCCGGCGGCCAGGGTCGTCACCGGGGCGAGCTCGTCGCTCAGCGACCGGACGTGGTCCTCCAGCCCGGGACCGGCGGCGATCACCCGCAGCGGGCGCCCGGCCTCGCGGGCGAGCACCCGGACCCGGCTCGCCAGGACGGGGTCGGCCGCGTCGAGCACGGCGACCGGGTCGCGCCCGGTGTCGCCGAGGGCGCGCAGCAGGGCCGCGTGCTCGCGTTCGCGGTTGCGCCGGCGCGGCAGCAGCACCGCGGCGGTGGCGGCCGCCGCGACCAGGCCCGCGAGCAGCGCGAACGCCGCGCCGTAGACCGGGTCGGCGGACACCCGCATCACGGTCGCCTGCCGGTCGATCGCCCGCAGCTCGCCGGCGGGGGCCAGCAGGCCCGCTCGCACGACCTGCTCGGTGACGGCCTCGGTGAGCCGCCCGGCCGTCTCCGGGTCGCCGTTGCGGACGCTGATCCGGGCGACGCCGGAGCCGGGCGTCAGCTCCACCGAGACGTCCGGGCGCAGGTCCTGCGGCGACGGCGATCCCGGCACCTGCGCGGCCGCGGCGGCCAGCAGGGTCGGACCGGTCGCGAGCTCGGGCAGCGACGGCAGCGCCAGCGAGACGACCTCGCCGTAGCTGGTGGAACCCGACGAGGTCGACGGGGCGAGCACGGTCGTCGTCCCGCCGTTCGTCGGCTGCGCAACGATCCCGATCGTGCCCTGGTAGACGCCCGGCTGGGCCAGGACGCCGGCGAACACGGCGACGGCGACGAGCACCCCGGCCAGGGCGGCCGCGGTCGCGACCCACACCCGTCCGGGACGTCCGGGCGGGCCGGAGTGCCGGGCGCCGCGCAGCACGTCGTCGTAACGGCGCAGCATCGCGTCCGGGTCATGGTCGCGGGCGATCACCTCGCGGCCGGCGCGGGTCAGGGACTTGCGCAGGGCCGCATCGTCGAGCACCCGGGCCAGGGCGGTGGCGACCGCGTCCGGGTCGCCGGGCGGGACGAGCAGACCGGCGCCGTCGCCGAGGACCTCGCGCACCCCGTCGACGTCGGTGGCGACCATCGGGCGTCCGGCGGCCAGCGACTCCAGGACGACCATCGGCAGGCCCTCCCAGTCGCTGGTCAGGACGGTGGCGTCGGCCGCGCGGAGCAGCGCGTCGACGTCGGTGCGGGCGCCCAGGAACCGGACGCGGTCGCCCTGCGGTGCGGCCGCGGTCTCCAGGCCGGCCCGCAGCGGGCCGTCGCCGGCGAGCAGCAGCACGGCGTCACCGGGGACGCGCGACCAGGCGTCGATCAGGACGTCGTGCCGCTTCTGCGGCGTCATCCGGGCGGGGCAGAGCACGATCCGCCGGTCGGACGGCAGCCCGAGGGCCTCCCGCGCGGCACCCCGGCGGCCGGTGGCCTGCGCGGGGACGGTGTTGCGCACGACGGTCAGCCGGGTGCCGGTGAGCCCGGCGCCGCGCAGCCGGTCGGCGATCGCCCCGGACACCGCGACGACCACGTCGGAGGTCCACGAGAGCAGCCGGGCCGCCCCGCGGTAGTCCGATGCGCCGACGCCGTGGAACACCGTGACCAGCGCGGGACGGCGGCGCAGCGTGTGCAGCGCGAGCCACAGCACGACGCTGAGAAGCACGTTGTGCGCGACGACGACGTCCGGCCGGAACTCCCGGGCGGCACGGCGGGCACCGGCGGCGCTGCGCAGCAACGCCACCGGGGAGCGCCGGGCCAGCGGCATCGCGTACGTCGCGACGCCCTCGGCCGCCACCTCGTCGGCGCGACGGCCGCCGGAGCTGAGCACCGCCGACGTCCAGCCGTGTACCACGCCGCCGCGGGCGAGGTCGGCGACGACCCGCTCCGCGCCGCCGTCGCCCATCTCGTTGATCGCGTGCAGCACCCGCATCGTCGAGCCGCTCATCGCACAGCTTCCGTTCCGTTCCGCAGGCCGAGCGCGCACGCCGCGGCGATCATCGACCAGAGGGGCATGTAGTACTGCTCGGACAGGAACGTCGAGGCCACCAGCACCGCGATCAGCGAGCACTGCACGGCCAGCGGCAGCAGCCGGTCCGGTCCGGCGCGGGCCGCGCGGACCGCCTTCTCCGACGACCACAGCGCGACCCCGATCAGCCCGAGGAACCCGGCCAGGCCGAGCAGCCCCAGCTCGGCGGCGACCTCGACGTACATGTTGTGCGCGACCGGCGTCTGCTCCTCGAGCTCCGCGTTGTGCGAGACGCCGAGGTAGTTGCTGCGGAACCCGCCCGGACCGACGCCGAGCAGCGGGTGCTCCGGCAACATCTCCGCGGCGATCTGCCAGCGCAGCGCGCGGGTGTCGACGTTCGACCCGGCCACCTGGTCCTTCTGCGACAGCGCCTGCCCGACCAGCGTGCTGAACGCCAGCGCCATCACCGCCCCGGCGACCACGACCACCGCGCCGACGCCCACCATCACCCGCGGCGCGATGCCGCGGCGCAGCGCCAGCCAGGTCACCGCGACGGTCAGCGCGATCAGCCCGCCGCGCGAGACCGTCACGGCGGCACCGAGCACGAGGATCAGCACCAGGACGCCGATCAGCACCGCACCGGCGCGCGGGATCGACCGCCGCGGCATCCCATCGGCACCGTCGCGGCGCCGTCGCGGGACGAACAGCGCGACCAGCAGCGGGACGGCCGAGACCAGCACGTAGGCGAGGTCGTTCGGGTCCTCCATCGGGCCGGTCGCGCGCGGGGAGTCGTCGATCAGGAAGCTCCACAGCGCGCCGCCGCCGGCGACCGCCGCCCCCAGCACCGACGCCCACACCAGGACCCGGACCGGCACCTCGCGGGAGGCCAGGTCGAGCAGCACCAGGGCGGTGAGCAGGAACGACACCCAGCGCTGGGTGTAGTCGAGGGTGAACGTGTCGCCGTTGTGGATCGCGGCCGAGGCCAGCACGGCGACCGCCAGCACGGCGAGCGCGACGTGCGCGGGATGGAACGCCGGCAGCCGCCGCTGCCGCACGCGGACGACGAACCAGGCGACGACGAGCAGCCCGGCCGGGATCTTGGTGACCGTGTCGTTGATCTCGAGCAGATAGCCCTCGAACGACGACAGCGCGACGGTCAGGAACGCCAGCGCCTGCAGCAGCCGCGCCTCGACGCCGTCGGTGCGGATCTCCCGCACCAGGGCGCCGGGGCGGGTCAGGACGGCGGTCACGCGGCTCGTCCCGCGGGCGCGTCCGCGCCGGTCAGGGCGGTGTAGAGGTCGAGGTGGGCGCGGGCGGCGGTGGCGGCGGAGTAGCGGTCGGCGGCGCGCCGGGCCAGGGCCCGGCCCGTCGCTGCGGGGTCGGGGTCGTCGAACAGGCGGCGCAGGGCCGCGGCCAGGGAGTCGACGTCGCCGGGGACGGCGAGCAGGCGCGGGTCGTCGAGCATCGTGGCGACGTCGCCGGTGTCGGTCGCGACGACCGGCTTGCCCGCGGCCATCGCCTCGATCACGACCAGCGGCTGCTGCTCCATCCGCGACGGCACGACGACGGCGTCCGCGGCCCGCATCAGCTCCGGCACGTCGCTGCGGAAGCCGAGCATCTCGACCCGTCCCCCGAACCCGGCCGCGAGCGACGCGATCGCGGCGCGCTCCGGGCCGTCGCCGGCGATCGTCAGGTGGGCGTCGGCCGGCATCGTGCCGGGGCGGGCGAGGGCGGCGAGCAGGTCGCCGATGCCCTTGCGGGCGAGCAGCAGACCGACCACCAGCAGGCGCCGGACGGGCCGTTGCGGGGGCTGCGGCGGGCCGAGCTCCAGGCCGTTGTCGACGTGCACGAGCCGGCCCGCGGGCAGGCGCAGCCGGTCGTGCAGGAAGCGGCGCATCGGCTCGGACGGGACGACGGTGCGGTCCAGCACCCGCCCGACGACGGCGTCCGCGGCCAGCGTGGCACGCGTGTACCGCGAGGGGCTCGTCGCTGCGGGCAGCCCGCGGAACCACGGTTCGGTGACGTCCTCGGGCACGCCGTGATAGGTCTGCAGCAGGCGGGGACGGTCGCGTGACCAGCGCATACCGGTCAGGACGAGTCCGGCCCGGCGGTCCTGGGCGTGCACCACGTCCGGTCTCCATGCACGCAGCTGCGCGTGCAGCGCCCGGGCCGCGGCGACGTCGAGCTTCGTGTCGACGCCGGTCGTGGTCCAGTGCTCGGACAGCGTCCCGGTGCCACGGGCGGGCGGCGGGCCGAACACGCGGACGTCGGCGGCGCCGGTGCGGACCAGCTCCGTGGCCAGCGCCAGACAGACGTCGACCGGTCCCCCGCGGTCCTGGGTCAGGGTGAACGCGACCCGCGGCGTCGTCGGGAGCGGGGTCACTGGGCACCGCGGTACTGACCGGGCATCTCCGCCGCGGACAGCGGACGCTCCGCGCGGCGGCCGAGGAAGAAGACCCCGGACGCGCCGTCGACCTGCATCGACGGCGGGATCACGTGGTCCAGGAACCGCAGCCAGAACAGCGTCAGCCGGGTCAGCCGGCCGACGGCCTTCGACCGGGTGACCCCCGCCGCGACGGCGCCGAGCGTCCAGATCAGCTGCACGCCGCTGCCGCCGACGACGCCGGAGTCGAGCCGGGAGAACGCGCGGAACAGCCAGCGGTGCCCGGACTCGGTGAACCGGGTGAAGTCGTAGGGGCCCTCGTGGACCTGCTGCAGGAACGGCGTCTCGGCGTAGACCAGCCCGTCCGGGCGCAGCACCCGGTGGATCTCGGCGACGACGCGGGCCGGGTCGAGCACGTGCTCCAGGACGGCCTGGACGACGACGGCGTCCACCGAGGCGTCGGAGAACGGGATCTTGTGCGCGTCCGCGACGAACTGCACGTTCTCGCCGGCGTAGATGTCGAAGGCCAGCACCTCGACGCCCGGGTCGGAGTAGAGCCGGTCCGCGCCGTTGCCGATGTCGCCGCCGCCCACGACCAGCACCGTCGCCCGTGCTCGCTCCCGCGTCAGGGTGTCGACGAGGGTGTCGATGTTGCCGCGGGTCCGCCCGTCGGGGTTGGTGACCCGGCGCAGGGCGCGGCGGATGACGGCCTTCACGCCGCTGCTGCGGTCGATCTCGCTGACGGCGCCGCCGGAGAGCAGGCGCGTGCGGTCGAGGATGGAGTCGTCGTAGTCGACGTAGACGGGCCAGCGGCCGACGTGCTCCGGCTCGGCCGGCCAGTCCACGAAGTCGGCGAGTCGCTCGGGTGGGGCCAGCATCAGAGGGTCACCCACCGGACACGTTGCGGCGCACTCCCCACCACGACCTCCCGACATGATCACGACGTTCCCACCCGTGCGTCGCCGATCGGCGGTGACCCGTTACGCAGGACGGACGACTTTGCGACGGTGGTCACCGTAACGTCGTGACCGGGACGCCGATTCCTGAGTGGAGCGGCGTCCAGCCCGCCCCGACGACGGCGTAGGAGGCACCCACCGATGGCCGAGCCGGACGTGCCCCGTTTCAGCTTCCTGTCCACCGCCTACCGGACCGAGGACAGGGTCGCCGGGATGATCGACTCGGTCCGCGCCCAGACCGACCCCGACTGGGAGCTCGTCGTCGTCGACAACGGCATGTCCGACGAGATGGCCCGCATCGTCGGCGGCTACGCCCACGACCCGCGCATCCGGCTCGTCCGCCAGCCCAACCGCGGTGCCGCCGGCGGGATCAACGCCGCGTCCGAGGCTGCCCGCGGCCGGTACGTCAGCCTGCTGAACAGCGACGACCACGTCGAGCCGGAGTTCTGCGCCCGCCTCGGCGCGGTGCTCGACTCCCGGCCCGAGATCGACGCCGTCTGCCCCGACGCGTGGTTCTTCTCCTCCACCACCGGCGAGCAGCTGCCGAAGTCGTACCTGGAGAACTGGGGCGCCCCGCGCCCCGACGAGAACCACCTCGTCACGCTCGCGGAGCTGATCGAGGGTCTCTGCCCGTACTACACCGGCGCGGTGCGCCGGGAGGTCTGGGACTCCTACGGCGAGCTCGACGCCGAGACCGTCGCCGTCGCCGACCTGGAGATCTTCCTGCGGATCGTCGGCGCCGGACACGGCCTGGTGATGGTGCCGGACAAGCTCGGCCGCTACTGCCAGGCGCCGGAGTCGATGTCGCGCGGCGGACGATCGGTGCTGGCGCTGGAGGCACAGCGCGAGGTCGTCGTGACCCGGCACGCGCGGCAGTCCGGTCGCCCCGAGGACCTGGCCGCGCTGGACCGTGAGCTGCGCCGCAGCCGGCACCGCCGCGGCGTCGTCGGGGCGCGGGTGGCGCTGTTCGACGGCGACGTCACCGGCGCCCGCCGGGCCTGCGACGACGCCCTGCGGGAGCGGTGGGACCTGCGTACGGCCGCCATCCGGGCCGGCCTCGCGCTGGCGCCGGGCGTGGTCCGCCACGTCTACTCGACGGTCCACGCCCGGCCGGTCGCGCTCCCTCCGGGCAGCGCGGCGGCCGGCGAGTCGGCCGTCACCCCGGCCGCGGGCTGACACGGACCCGGCCGCCGGCCGACGCCGGCGCCCGGGCCGCGGGATCGGGACGTACCGCGAGAGAGAGCCGGGACTCGGGCCGGATCAGGCCGGGCGGACGAGCACGTCCACCCGGAACCCGGAGCCGTGTGGGCCGACGTCGGCGTGCACGTAGCCGGTGGGGTGGACGAGACCGGCCTCGGCGCCGAGGCGCAGCGCGAGGTCGTGCACCTCGTCGGCGTGCACCGGCTGGTTGAACCGGCCCCGGTAGTGCAGCAGTGCCAGCGCCCCGCCCGAGCGCAGCGCCTCGATCATGCGCCGCAGGCCGACCTCGACGGTGCCGCGCTCCCACAGGTAGACCACGTCCGAGCAGACGATCAGGTCGAACGCGCCGTCCGGGAAGTCCAGGGGCAGCGTCCGGCGCTGCAGCTCCACCCCGGGACGACCGGCGAACCGGCGCCGGGCGCGCTCGATCGCGACCTCGGAGATGTCCGCGCCGACCACCACGTCGCAGCGATCGGCCAGGCGTTCGGTGAACGCGCCCTCCGCGCAGCCGACCTCCAGCGCCCGGCCGAACCGGCCCTCGGGCAGCGCGTCGAGCAGCTCGTCGTACTTCATCCGCTCGAACGGCTTGGTGTCGAAGCCGTAGGGGTCCTCGGCCGCGCCGTAGAACCGCTCGTGGTGGGTCCGGCTCCAGCCCGGCTGCCAGAGCCAGCCCCAGTCGGCGACCCTCGGGCCGATCGCAGGGAATCTCGTGACGGCGCCACGCACCACCACGCGGGCCGGCGGGGCCACGACGCGGGCGGCGTCCTTCGCCGCCCGCTTCAGCACCTGCACACCCGTCGGAGCCATCCGAAATCCCCTCGTTCGTCCGATGTGGTCCGCAGGGAGTCGCGGATCAGGCCTCCACCGTTACGGGCGAACGAGAATAATCCGGACAATTGGTAACGCCGGGCGGATCTCTGCGAGGTCCTGGGAAACGTGTCCCGTTCCCGGCCCCGTCGAGGAGGAGATCCATGTCCGAGCCGGTCGCGTCCGGGCCCGGCGCACCCCGGTTCAGCTTCCTGTCCACCGCCTACCGGACCGAGGACAGGGTCGCCGGGATGATCGACTCGGTCCGCGCCCAGACCGACCCCGACTGGGAGCTCGTCGTCGTCGACAACGGCATGTCCGACGAGATGGCCCGCATCGTCGGCGAGTACGCCCACGACCCGCGCATCCGGCTCGTCCGCCAGCCCAACCGGGGCATCGCGGGCGGTGTCAACGCCGCGTCCGCGGTGGCGCGCGGGCGCTACGTCTCGCTGCTGCACAGCGACGACCGCGTGGAGCCGGGCTTCTGCGCTCGTCTGGGCACCGTGCTCGACACCCGCCCCGAGGTGGCCGCGGCGCTGCCCGACGCATGGATGTTCTCCGCGGCCACCGGCGAGCGGCTGCCGCTCTCCTACCTGCAGGGCAGCGGCGCCGACCGTCCCGACGAGCAGCGTCTGCTCACCCTCGCCGAGCTGGTCGAGGGCCCGTGCCCCTATTACACCGGGGCCGTGCGACGGGACGTCTGGGACCGCTTCGGCGGCTTCGACGACGACACGACCTGCGTCTCCGACCTGCAGATCTTCCTGCGTATCGCCTCGGCCGGGTACGGGCTGGTCCTGCTCCCGGACCGTCTGGCCGGGTACGGCCAGGCGGCGGAGTCGATCTCCCGCGGGGGCCGCTCGGTGCTGCGCCTCGAGGAGCAGCGCGAGGCCGTGGTCACGAGGTACGCGACGGCGTCCGGACGGCCGGAGGACCTCGCCGCGCTGGCGCGGGAGCTGCGTCGCAGCCGGCACCGCCGCGGGATCGTCGGCGCCCGGGTCGCTCTGCTCGACGGCGACGTGGCGGCCGCGCGCCGGTCGGCCCGGCGGGCCTGGTCGCAGCGCCGCGACCTGCGGACCGCGGCCGTCCTCGCCGCCCTCACCGTCGCACCGGGACCCACCCGCCGCGCGTACCTCGCCGGCCGGGCCACACCCCCGCCGACGCCATCGCCGGCCCCGGAGGTCACCCGGCCCCGCGCGGTGGTCTCGGGCGACCGCGAGTGAGGACGGAGAAGGATCCGGACGGCCCGGCGGCCCGGGGCGGGAGCGGCGCGGTCGGCTCGCTGAGCCGGGTCCTGCGCCGGGGGGTCGTCATCTCCGCCGGGACGTTCGCGCTGCTGCAGATCGTCGCGTTCGCGCAGATCGTGACGCTGGCCCGCCTCCTCACCCCGGCCGAGATCGGCCTGTTCGCGGCGGGCACCGTGCTGACCGGGTTTCTGATCTCGACCTCCGCGGACGGCCTGGCCGTCGCCCTGATCCAGCGCGACGCCACCGACATCGAGGACGCCGCGGACACCGTCTTCCGGGCGTCGCTGCTGACCGGCCTGGCGCTCTCCCTCGCCGCGCTCGCCGCCGCCCCGCTGATCGGACTGGTGTTCGACAGCACGGCCGCCGCGACGATCGCCGCCGCCGGCTCCGGGGTGACGCTGCTGCACTCGCTGACCGTCGTCCCGGACGCCCTGATGCAGCGGCGCTTCGACTTCCGCAGACGGCTGATCGTGAACCCGTCGGTGGCCCTGACCAACGCCGGCGTGGCGATCGGGTGCGCGGTCGGCGGGCTCGGGGTGTGGAGCCTCGTCGTCGCGAACTACGCGTCGTACGTCGTGTGGGTCGTCCTGAGCTGGTCGCTCGGGGGCTGGTGGCCCGGCCGCGGACGGCCGACGATGCGGCTGTGGCGCGAGCTCGCCCGGTTCAGCTTCCCGCTGGTGCTCAACGGCACCGCGTGGCGGCTGCGCGAGGTGTTCGAGACGGTGCTGGTCGGGCGCCGCCTGGACGAGGCCGCCGTCGGCCAGTACCGCTACGGACGGCGGCTGTGCATGCTGCCGGGCACCGCCGTCGTCGAGATCGGGTCCTACGTCCTGCTGCCCGCGTTCGCCCGGATCAGCGGGGACCCCGAGCGGTTCCGCGCCGGGTTCCGGCGGGCCCTGGCCGTGGTGTGGACGGCGTCGGCGGCACTGGCGGCGATCCTGGTCGCGCTCGGCGAACCGATCGTGGTGGTGCTGCTCGGTGAGCCGTGGCGCGACGCCGGCCTGGCCCTGGCCGCGATGGCCGGGTTCGGCCTCGGCGAGGGCCTCGGAGCGGTGTCCGACGAGGCGGTCAAGGGCAGCGGCCGATCGCACCTGCTGCACTGGACGACGGCGGTCAGCCTCGTCGGGACGGTCGGGTTCCTGCTGGTCCTGGCCCCGCTGGGGTTGTTCGGGGTGGGGCTGGCCGTCTCGGCCGCGAACGTGGCGATGGGCCTGACCGCCGTCGTGGTCGCCGCGCACGTGACCGGCGCGCGGGTCCGCGACGTGCTCGGCGGGCTCGTCCCGGCCGTCGTGGCCGGCACGGTGGCGGTGCTCGCGGTGGGGGCGCTCGAACACCTGGTGGTGCACTCCGACCGGCTCGCGCTGCCCCTCGGGCTGGCCTCGCTCGCCGGCGAGGCGCTGCTCGTGCTCGGGGTGTTCCTGGTGGTGCTGCAGGTCGTGGCCCCCTCGCTGGCCGGCGAGCTGCGCGGCTCGCTGCGGAGGTTCGCCTCGGCCCGGGGATAGCCGAGCCCGAGGTCAGCGGACGACCGCGTCCAGTGCCCGCAGGACGTCGCCGACGAGGTCCGCGGTGTCCTCGCACCCGGCCGAGAGCCGGACGAGG
Source organism: Pseudonocardia sediminis (assembly GCF_004217185.1). Taxonomy (NCBI): domain Bacteria; kingdom Bacillati; phylum Actinomycetota; class Actinomycetes; order Pseudonocardiales; family Pseudonocardiaceae; genus Pseudonocardia; species Pseudonocardia sediminis. The sequence goes on from NZ_SHKL01000001.1 coordinate 5,121,369, forward strand.
CCCTCGGGCACCGCGTCGCCCCAGCGCGCACGGCGGTCGGCGCAGGTGCGCAGGCTGCCGAAGCTGGTCGTGGAGTCGACGAGCTCGCAGGCGTCGAGGAACTCCCCCACCGCGTGCGTCGAGGGCAGGGTGAAACGCAGGATGCCGTTCCACCGGCGCATCTGGGACCGGGCCAGCAGGTGGGCGGGGTCGTCGGCCAGCCCCGGCCACCGGACGTCGGTGACGGCGGGGTGCTCGCGCAGCGCGACGGCCAGCGCGCGGGCGTTCTCGGCCTGACGGGCCAGACGCAGGTCCAGGGTCCCGAGGCCGCGTAGCGCCAGCCAGGTCTCCATCGGCCCGGGCACCGCGCCGCCGCGGGTGCGGGCCGCGCGCAGGCGCTCGGCGTGCACCGGGTCGGCCGCGCTGACGTGCCCGAGCAGCACGTCGCCGTGCCCGGCCAGTGCCTTGGTGTCACTCGCCACGACCAGGTCGGCGCCGAGCTCGAGCGGGCGCTGCCCGAGCGGGGTGGCGGTCGTGTTGTCCACGGCGAGCAGCGCCCCGACGGCGTGGGCCGCCTCGGCGATCGCGCGGATGTCGCAGACCTCCAGGCCCGGGTTGGACGGCGTCTCCAGCAGCACCAGCCCCGGTGCCGGGCGATGCTGCAACGCGGCGGTCCAGTCGCCGGCCGTGGCGCAGGTCCGGACGTCGATCCCCAGCGGGGCCAGGTCCTCGTCGGCGACGAGCCGGGACACGTAGTAGCCGTCGCTGGGCAGCAGAACCCCGCGGCCGGGCCCGGTGAACGAGCGCATCACGGCCGCGATGGCGGCCATCCCGGAGGCGAAGATCGTGCACGGGCCGCCGTCGAGGTCCCCGATCGCGGACTCCAGCTCCCGCCAGGTCGGGTTGTCGGCGCGGCCGTAGAAGTCGGCGCCGGAGTCGGCGTCGTGCGGCAGGCCGAGATGGAACGTCGCCGAGAGCACCGGTCCGGGATGCACCGGGGAGCCGACCGGGTGCGGCCCGGGGGCCGTACCGCCACGCACACACCGGGTCCCGTCGTCCATGGTGCAACGCTACCGGCGGGTCACTCCGGCTTCGGCGCCCGGCTGATGAGGTCCTTGGCCAGCGCGGACGTGGACATGCCCTCGTGGCACACGCGCCGGACCGCGTCGACGATCGGCAGCTCCACGCCGTGCCGCCCGGCCAGCTCGCAGATCGACACGCAGGACTTCACACCCTCGGCGACCTGGCCGTTGTTCGCCTTCTCCGCCTCGGCCAGGCTCGCGCCCTGCCCCAGGTGCTCGCCGAACGTCCGGTTGCGCGACAGCGGGGACGAGCACGTCGCGACGAGGTCGCCGAGTCCGGCCAGCCCGGCGAGCGTCAGCGGGCTCGCGCCCAGCGCCACGCCGAGACGCGACATCTCTGCCAGACCGCGGGTGATCAGCGAGGCCCGGCTGTTGTCGCCGAGCCCCATCCCGGCCGCGATCCCGACGGCCAGCGCGATGACGTTCTTGCCCGCGCCGCCGAGCTCGGCCCCGATCACGTCGGTGTTGGTGTAGGAGCGGAAGTAGCCGGTCGCGGACGCGGTCTGCAGCGCCACGGCACGACCGTGGTCGGCGCAGGCGATGACGGTGGCGGTCGGCTCCTCGTGCGCGATCTCCCCGGCCAGGTTCGGCCCGGAGACGACGGCGACGTGGTCGGCCGGCACCCGCGCGACCTCGGCGATCACCTCGCTCATCCGCCGCAGCGACCCCAGCTCGACGCCCTTGGCCAGGCTGACCAGGGTGACGCCGGGCGGCAGCAGGTCCCGCCAGCGCTCCAGGTTCTCCCGCAGCGACTGCGACGGCACCGCGAACACGACGGCGTCGGCGCCCTCGAGCGCGGCGCGCGGGTCGGAGGTGGCGGTCAGCGTGTGCGGCAGCTCGATGCCGGAGAGGTAGTCCGGGTTCCGGTGACGGGCGTTGATCGCCTGGGCGACCTCCTCGCGCCGCGCCCACAGCGTGACGTGGCGGCCGGCGTCGGCGAGGACCTTCGCGAACGCCGTGCCCCAGGACCCGGCGCCGAGCACCGCGATCCTCGTCAGGTCGTGCACCGGCTCGTTGACCGGGCGTGGGGCGGGGGCGACGGGCGCGCCGGCGCCGCTGACGGTGTCGACCGCCTCACCGCGGTCGGCCCCGCTCACGGGGCGGCCGCCGGTCCGCCGCGGCCCGGGTCGGTCGCGTCCGGCGACCTCGAGACGCGGTAGAAGCCCTCCGGCGCCGGCTCCCCGCGCACCTCGGCCAGCAGATCACGCACGCGCGTCATGATCAGGTCTGTGACCTCGCGGAGCAAGGCCGCGTCGATCGGGCGGCCGCGGTAGGCCGACAGGTCGACCGGGTCCCCGCCGTGGACGGTGACGGTCGTGCGCGGCAGCGGGCGGAACTTCTTGTTGTAGCCGTCGAGGATCTCGCGGGTCCCCCAGTGCACCGTCGGGATGACCGGGACATCGGACGTCAGGGCCAGGCGGGCGACGCCGGTACGGGACTGCATCGGCCAGCCGTCCGGGTCCCTGGTGATCGTGCCCTCCGGGTAGATGATCACCGTCTTGCCGTCGGCGAGGGCCTGGGTGCCCGCGGCCAGGCTGTTCTGGGCGTCGGCGGAGCCGCGGTAGACCGGGATCTGGGCGGACCCGCGCAGGATCTGCCCGAGCACCGGCACCGACCAGAGACTGTGCTTGGCCATGAACCGGGGCGTGCGGCCCGCGGTGTGCAGCCACAGCGCGGTGTGGATCGGGTCCAGGTGCGAGATGTGGTTGCCGACGATCAGCGCCCCGCCGACCTCGGGCAGGTGCTCACGACCCACGTAGCGCGGACGCCCGGTCAGGTAGCCGACCGGGTAGAACACGGTCGCGGCCAGGGAGATCCAGAATCCGCTCTTCTCGCGGGCCACCGGCGGCCTCCTCACGACCCGTCGATGACGGGCCCTCGTGCGTGTCGGGAATGTGAGTCTTACGGGCGATCCGCACGCTGGTCCAGCCGGGTCGTCACACGGAGCCGGACCGAAACCGTGGACGTCCCGGGCCGGCGTGGGCGATCGTGCCGACCGGCCGTCGCGGGAAGTGGGACAGTGGTCAGGTGATCAGGGGATTCCGGGTCGATCTCGTGGTGCCGGTCAAGCCGCTGCCGGTGGCCAAGACCCGGTTGCGTGGTGCCGCCGACGGCGGGGTCGGTTCGCTCACGGCCCACACCCGGCTGGCGCTGGCCCTGGCGATGGACACCGTCACCGCCGCCCGGGCCGCGCGGCGCGTCGGGTCGATCGTGGTCATCTCCTCCGACCCGGCGGTCGCGATGGAGCTCGGCGCCCTCGGCGCCGACGTCGTCCCGGACCCGTCGAAGGGGCTCAACGGGGCCCTGCGCCACGGCGCCCGGGTACTGCGCGAGCACGAGCCCGCCTGCGCCGTCGCGGCGCTGCAGGCCGACCTGCCGGCCCTGCGGCCGGACCAGCTCGACGGTGCCCTGGACGCGGCGTCGGAGCTGTTCGGCAGCGGTGCGACCAGGGCGTTCTGCGCCGACGAGCCCGGTACCGGCACCACCCTGCTGGTCGCCGCACCGGGCATCGAGCTCGACCCGCACTTCGGCCGCGGATCGGCTGCGGCGCACCTGGCCTCGGGCGCGGAGTCCCTCGACGGCGAGTGGCCGGGCCTGCGCCGTGACGTCGACGTCACCGCCGATCTCGAGCAGGCCGCCGCGCTCGGGATCGGGCCCCGCACGCGGGCCGTTCTCGCGGCCCGGGAGCAGCCCCAGGCCGACGGCCGACCCCTGTGACCAAGATCCACCGACCGGCCGAAGATTTCCCCCGGTCGACGCGTGGTCACGTTGGCCGCGGGGCCCGGAGTAGGAAACAATCGCCCGGTGAACGACGACGCGACAGGTGACCCGGGCACGTCCGGCGCGACCCCGTCGGAGTCCTCGGCGCCGACGCACCGACGGGACCGACCGGTTCGGCCCGCCCCCGGCGGACGGCGCGCCCCCCGACCGGCCGCGCGCCGGACGAGCGCGGTGCACCGCGCGGCGGGCGAGACGGACAAGGACGGCACCGCGGCGCGCATCCCGACCCAGCCCGGCGCCCCGGTCTCCCCGGCCGTGCTGGGCGCCTCGCCGATCGCTCCGCCGGCCGGTGCGCACACCGGCCCCGTGCCGAGCGTGCTGCCGGACAACCGCTACCTCAACCGCGAGCTGTCCTGGCTCGACTTCAACGCCCGCGTGCTCGCCCTGGCCGAGGACGCCAGCCAGCCGCTGCTGGAGCGGGTGAAGTTCCTGGCGATCTTCGCCTCGAACCTCGACGAGTTCTACATGGTCCGGGTCGCCGGGCTGAAGCGCCGCGACGACACCGGCCTGTCCGTGCGCAGCGCCGACGGCCTCACCCCGCGCCAGCAGCTGGCCCGGATCGCCGAGCGCAGCCGGGCCCTGTCCCGCGCGCACGCCCAGGTGTTCGCCGAGGAGGTCAAGCCCGAGCTCGACGCCGCCGGCGTGCACATCCGGCGCTGGGACGACCTCACCGACGCCGAACGCCTGCGCCTGTCGGACTTCTTCTCCGAGCAGGTGTTCCCGGTGCTCACCCCGCTCGCGGTGGACCCGGCGCACCCGTTCCCCTACATCTCCGGCCTGTCCCTGAACCTGGCCGTCACCGTCCGCGACCCGGAGGGCCGCACCGAGCGCTTCGCCCGGGTCAAGGTGCCGAACAACGTGCCGCGACTGGTCGTGGTCGACCCCGACGGCGCCGACGCCCGCGACGGGCAGCGCCAGGTCACGTTCCTGCCGATCGAGGACCTCATCTCCGCGCACCTCGGTGACCTGTTCACCGGCATGGAGGTCGCCGAGGTGCACCCGTTCCGGGTCACCCGCAACGCCGACCTCGAGGTCGAGGAGGACCGCGACGAGGACCTGCTGCAGGCCCTCGAGCGCGAGCTCGCCCGTCGCCGGTTCGGGCCGCCGGTGCGGCTCGAGGTCGTCGACACGATGTCCGAGCATGTGCTGGAGCTGCTGCTGCGCGAGCTCGACGTCGACCCGAACGACGTCGTCACGGTCCCCGGCCTGCTGGACCTGACCGGCCTGTGGCAGGTGCACGGGGTGAACCGCCCCGACCTCAAGGACGAGCCGTTCCGCCCGGCCACGCACCCCGCGTTCGCCGAGCGGGAGACCCCGCGCAGCGTGTTCGCCACCCTGCGCGAGGGCGACGTGCTGGTGCACCACCCCTACGACTCGTTCTCCACGAGCGTGCAGCGGTTCATCGAGCAGGCCGCGACCGACCCGAACGTGCTGGCGATCAAGCAGACGCTCTACCGGACCTCCGGCGACTCCCCGATCGTCGACGCGCTGATCGACGCCGCCGAGGCCGGCAAGCAGGTCGTGGCGCTGGTGGAGATCAAGGCGCGGTTCGACGAGCAGGCCAACATCCGCTGGGCGCGTGAGCTGGAGAAGGCGGGCGTGCACGTCGTCTACGGGCTGGTGGGCCTCAAGACGCACTGCAAGACGTCGATGGTGGTGCGCCAGGAGGGCTCGGAGATCCGGCGCTACTGCCACATCGGCACCGGTAACTACAACCCGAAGACGGCCCGGCTCTACGAGGACATGGGCGTCCTGACCGCGGACCCGACGATCGCCGCGGACCTGACCGACCTGTTCAACTCGCTGACCGGCTACTCGCGGCAGACCTCCTACCGTTCGCTCCTGGTGGCTCCCTACGGCGTGCGCCGCGGGATCCTGCGCCGGATCGACGACGAGATCGAGGCGCACCGCGCCGGCGAGACCGGGGCCCGGATCCGGCTCAAGGCCAACTCGCTGGTGGACGAGGCGATCATCGACGCCTGCTACCGGGCCTCACAGGCCGGTGTGCCGGTCGACATCGTGGTGCGCGGGATCTGCGCGCTGCGCCCCGGCCAGCCCGGTCTGAGCGAGAACATCACGGTGCGCTCGATCCTCGGGCAGTTCCTGGAGCACTCGCGGGTCCTGCACTTCGGCGCGGCCGACGAGTACTGGATCGGCAGCGCGGACATGATGCACCGCAACCTCGACCGCCGCGTCGAGGTGATGCTCCGGGTCGCCGACCCCGCCCTGGCCGAGCAGCTGGGCGCGGTGTTCGACTCGTGCCTGGACCCGGCCACCCGCTGCTGGACGCTCGGACCGGGCGGCACCTGGGAGCCCTCACCGCCGCCGGGCACCGACGCCGGTCGCGTGCGTGACCACCAGGTCGAGCTGATGGCGTCCCGCAAGGGCCTCGGCGACGGCGAATGAGCGCCACCTCCGACGCTCCCGAGGGCCGTCGCAACCCGGTCGACCCCGGGGCCGGCGTCGACGTCGTCGCGGCCGGGACGGTGCCCTGGCGCCGGGACGGCGCGGGCGGCATCGAGGTCGCGATCGTGCACCGCCCCCGCTACGACGACTGGTCGCTGCCCAAGGGCCACCAGGACCCGGGCGAGGCGACGACCGCGACCGCGCTGCGCGAGACCCTCGAGGAGGCGGGCCTGCGGGCCCGCCTGGGTGGTCGCCTACCGCACACCTCCTACGAGGTCCCCGGCAAGGGCGCCAAGATCGTGCACTACTGGGCCGCCGAGGTCGTCGCCGACCACGGCTTCACACCGAACTCCGAGACCGACGAGCGGCGCTGGGTCACCCCGGCGCAGGCCGCGGACCTGCTGACCTACCCGCACGACGCCGAGCTGGTGGCGCGCCTGGCCTCGGTCGGGGTGCCGTCGTCGACGGTGCTGTTCGTCCGGCACGCCAAGGCCGGCAACCGCGCGAACTGGAACGGCGACGACGACCTGCGCCCCCTCTCCGGCACCGGGCACGCCCAGGCCGAGCGGCTCGCGGAGTTCCTGCCGCGCTTCGGCCCGGACCGGATGTGCACCGCCCCGCCGCTGCGCTGCCGTCAGACGCTGGAGCCGCTGGCCGCGTCGACGGGGCTGACGATCGCCGCCGACGAGCCGCTGATGGGCGAGCACCACTACTGGGACGACGCCGACGCCGGCCTGTCCCGTTTCCGCGCCCTCGCCGCCGAGACCGGGGTCAGCGTGGTGGCCAGCCAGGGCGGGGTGATCCCGGACGTGGTGGAGGCGCTGCTCGTCGCCGAGCGCGGCAACGGGCACCGGGGGTCGGTCGCGGTGCCGCAGGACGGGGTGCCGTCGCACAAGGCGAGCACGTGGGTGCTGGGCTTCGCATCCGACGGTGAGCTTCTCTTCGCCGACTACTACCGGCGTCCGCCGAGCTGATCCTCGAGGCGGGGGCCGCGGTCCGGCATCCGGAGGCCGCCGGGGTCCTGGGCGGTTCTACCGGGTGGTTCTCGCGGCGTGGTGCCTACTTCTCGGCGGAGGGCCGCCGGGTCGGAGCCTTCTTCGTGGTGCTGGTCTTCGCGGTGGTGCTGGTCTTCGCGGTGGAGCTCTTGGCGGCGGCTGGGGTGGACTTGGTGCTGCTCTTCTTGGCCGGGGACTTCGTCGCCGGGGACTTCGCGGTGGCGCCCTGCGACGTCGGCCCCTTGTCGGCGGCCGAGGTTCCCGCCGCCCTCGCCGGTGACGTCGCCGTCTCCTTCGGCGACGCCCGGGTGCCCCGCTTGGCCGCGGGCTTACGGCCCGAGGCGGTGCGGGATCCGTCGGTGTCGATCTGGGTGACGCCGTCGGTCCGGGTCGTCCGGGTGGCGGTCCGCGGTGGACGGCGCGGCGCGCTGGTCGCTCCGGCGGCCGCCGCGTCGCTCCTCTCGATCCGCTCGCGGAACGCCGCCCCGGGACGGAACGACGGGACGACGGTCTCCGCGACCGGCACCGTCTCCCCCGTCCGCGGGTTGCGGGCCACTCGGGCCGCACGGCGGCGGGCCTCGAAGACGCCGAATCCGGTGAGGGTGACCGAGTCACCGGCACCCACCGTTTCGACGATCACTTCGACGACTCCGTCGACCGCTGCAGCGGCGGTTCTTCGATCTCCGAGCCGGGCGGTCAACGCCTCGACCAGTTGGGCCTTGTTCATGACCCCGGACGGTAAGGGTTTTCCCAGGGCCACACCAGTTCCGCGGGGCCGATCCCGGCGAGTTACCCCCCGGCGGTACAGGTCCGTACGGGTGGTCGTCGCCACACCGACGACGATCACCCGTACGCTGGATGCCCGGCGTTCACCGGGCACACAGCGTCATCAGCCGGTGGTCGTCGGCATCCTGGACGGGCGAGTCGCCTCGAACGCGTCGATCGCGTCGGCGTGCCGCAGCGTGAGCCCGATGTCGTCGAGGCCCTCCAGCAGGCGCCACCGCGCGTAGTCGTCGATGTCGAACGGGACCGTGATGTCCTTGGCCTGCACCGTCTTCTCCCGAAGATCGACGGTGACCTCGGTGCCCGGCTCGTTCTCCAGCAGCTTCCACAGCAGCTCGACGTCGGGCTGGGCGACCTCGGCCGCGACCAGTCCGCCCTTGGAGGAGTTGCCGCGGAAGATGTCGGCGAAGCGCGACGAGATCACGACACGGAAGCCGTAGTCCATCAGTGCCCAGACGGCGTGCTCGCGCGAGGAACCGGTACCGAAGTCGGCGCCGGCCACCAGGACCGACCCGCGGGAGAACGGCTCCTGGTTCAGAATGAAGGACGGGTCGTTGCGCCAGGCCGAGAACAGCCCGTCCTCGAACCCGGTGCGGGTGACCCGCTTGAGGTAGACGGCCGGGATGATCTGGTCGGTGTCCACGTTGGACAGGCGCATCGGGACCCCGATGCCGGTGTGGGTGGAGACGGGTTCCATCAGTCCAGGTCCTCCGGAGAGCTCAGGGTTCCGCGGACGGCGGTCGCGGCGGCGACCAGCGGCGAGACGAGATGGGTGCGCCCGCCCTTGCCCTGCCGTCCCTCGAAGTTGCGGTTGGACGTCGACGCGCAGCGCTCGCCCGGGGCGAGCTGGTCCGGGTTCATGCCCAGGCACATCGAGCAGCCGGCCGAGCGCCACTCCGCCCCGGCGCCGGTGAACACCTTGTCCAGGCCCTCGTCCTCGGCCTGGAAGCGGACCCGCATCGAGCCGGGCACGACCAGCATCCGCACGCCCTTCGCGACCTGACGGCCGTCGAGGATCTCCGCGACCGAGCGCAGGTCCTCGATCCGGCCGTTGGTACAGGATCCGACGAACACCGCGTCGACGGGGACCTCGCGCAGCGGCGTGCCGGCGGTGAGGCCCATGTACTCCAGCGACTTGCGGGTCGAGGCGGCCTCGCCCTCGTCGGCGATGGCGGCCGGGTCCGGGACGTTCTCGCTCAGCGGCAGGCCCTGACCGGGGTTGGTGCCCCAGGTGACGAACGGGGTCAGCGCGTCCGCGTCGATGTCGACGACCTTGTCGAACGTGGCGTCGTCGTCGGTGCGCAGCTCGCGCCACGCGGTGACGGCCTCGTCCCACTGATCTCCCTGCGGGGCGCGGTCGCGGCCCTTCAGGTAGGCGAACGTGGTCTCGTCCGGGGCGATCATGCCCGCGCGGGCGCCGGCCTCGATCGACATGTTGCAGATCGTCATCCGGGCCTCCATCGACAGGTTGTCGATGACGTTGCCGCGGTACTCCAGCACGTGGCCCTGACCGCCTCCGGTGCCGATCTGGGCGATGATCGCCAGCACGACGTCCTTGCTGGTGACGCCCGGGCGCAGGGTGCCGTCGGAGGAGTTGACGTTGATCGCCATGGTGCGGAACGGCTTGAGCGGCAGCGTCTGGGTGGCCAGCACGTGCTCCACCTCGGAGGTGCCGATGCCGAACGCCATCGCGCCGAACGCGCCGTGCGTGGAGGTGTGCGAGTCGCCGCAGACGACGGTCGTGCCGGGCTGGGTGAGCCCCAGCTGCGGGCCGACGACGTGCACGATGCCCTGCTCGGCGTGGTTCATCGGGTACAGCTCGACCCCGAACTCCTCGCAGTTGCGGCGCAGCGTGTCGACCTGGGTGCGCGAGACCTCGTCGGCGATCGGCGCCAGGACGTCGAGCGTGGGGACGTTGTGGTCCTCGGTGGCGATCGTGAGGTCGGTGCGCCGCACGGGACGGCCGGCCAGGCGCAGGCCGTCGAAGGCCTGCGGGCTGGTCACCTCGTGCACGAGGTGCAGATCGATGTAGAGCAGGTCGGGCTCCTGCCCCTCACCCTTGCGGACCAGATGCTGGTCCCAGACCTTCTCGGCCAGCGTGCGTCCTCCGTTCTCGGACACGGCGCTCGCCTCCCTTCTCCGCTCGTCGGCCCCGGTGGTGGTGTATAAACGATCTCCACCGACATGGACATTCCAGATCGTGGGACGTTAGTATCGAGGCGTGGAACAGTCTAGCGGAATCGGCGTGCTCGACAAGGCCGTGGGGGTTCTGCGCGCGACGGCCGAGGGACCGTGCGGACTGGCCGAGCTCTGCGACCGCACCGGACTGCCCCGGGCGACCGCGCACCGCCTCGCCGTCGGGCTGGAGGTGCACGGTCTGCTGCACCGCGCCGCGGACGGCCGCTGGCACCCGGGCCCGACGCTCGGCGAGCTCGCCGGCGGGCATCCGGACCCGCTCCTCGAGGCCGCCTCCGCCGTGCTCCCCCGGTTGCGCGACATCACCGGCGAGAGCGTGCAGCTCTACCGCCGCGACGGCACCCACCGGATCTGCATCGCCGTCGCCGAGCCGCCGAGCGGGCTGCGCGACACCGTGCCGGTCGGCGCCCGGCTGCCGATGACGGCCGGTTCCGGGGCGAAGGTGCTGGCCGCGTGGGCTGACCCGGCGACCCAGCGCATCGTCCTCGGTGACGCCACGTTCTCCGACCGGGTCCTGGTCGACGTCCGCCGTCGCGGCTGGGCGCAGAGCGTCGCGGAGCGTGAGTCCGGGGTGTCGAGCGTGTCCGCGCCGGTGCGGGACTCCGCCGGGCAGGTCGTGGCCGCGGTGTCGGTGTCCGGCCCGGTCGACCGGATCGGCCGCCGCCCCGGCGTCCGCTGGGCCGCCGACCTCCTGGCCGCCGCGGAGGCGTTGCAGCACCGCCTCTGAGCACCCCTCGCACCGGTCTCCGGGTGCCCGGCGCGGCAGTGGACGCCTGCCGTCCGATCGTGGCCGGGGCCCGACTACCGTAGGTCGCCGTGGACCCGGCAGTCCTGCCGGGCGTGGGCGCGCAAGTACCGGGGAGACGATGGGCTACCTGCTCGGGATCGACGTCGGCACGACCAGGACGGCTGCCGCGATCAGTCGTTCCGAGGCACCGGGCACACCGGAGATGATCACTCTCGGTGACCACTCCGTCGACGTCCCGTCAGTGGTGTTCCTGTCCGGCGACGGGTCGGTCCTGTTCGGCGAGGCCGCCGAGCGGCGTGCGGTCGGCGAGCCGGACCGGGTGGCGCGGGAGTTCAAGCGCCGACTCGGCGACCCGACGCCGGTGTCCCTGGGCGGTCAGCCGTTCACCCCGCAGGACCTGTCCGCGCTGCTCGTGCGGCACGTCGTCGAGCTGGTCACGCGTCGCGAGGGCGCACTGCCGGACCGGATCGCGATCACCCACCCCGCGTCCTGGGGCGCGCACAAGAAGGAGCTGCTGGGCTCCGCGCTGGCCTCCGCCGGGCTGACGGTCACGTTCCTGGCCGAGCCGCAGGCCGCCGCCCTCTGCTACGCCGGGTCCGAGCGGGTCGAGCCCGGCTCGACGATCGCCGTCTACGACCTCGGCGGCGGCACGTTCGACGCCGCCGTGGTCCGCAAGGACGCCGGACCCGGCGTCGGCGGCGGATTCACGCTGCTCGGCCGCCCGGAGGGGATCGAGTTCCTCGGCGGCGTCGACTTCGACCAGGCCGTGTTCGACCACGTCCGGGCCGCGGCGCCGGACGCGTTCGCCGGCCTCGACGAGTCCGACCCGCAGACCTGGGCGGCGGTCGCGCGGCTGCGCCGGGACTGTTGCGAGGCCAAGGAGGCGCTCTCGGCCGACACCGAGGTCGCGGTCCCGATGTGGCTCGGCGGCGCCGGCACCTCGGTGCGGCTGCACCGCGGCGAGTTCGAGGAGCTGATCCGTCCCGCCCTGGAGGAGACCGTCGCCGCACTGCGCCGGGCCGTCGCCTCGGCCGGGCTCGAGCCGGCCGGTCTGACGTCGGTGCTGCTGGTCGGCGGGTCTTCGCGGATCCCGCTGGTGGCCCAGCTGGTCTCCGAGCAGCTCGGACGCCCGGTGTCGGTCGACGCCGACCCGAAGAACGCCATCGCCAAGGGGGCCGCGCTGGCCCTGGCCGGACCGGACGCGAGCGCCGCGGCGCCGGGTGGCGTCCCAGGCGCAGGCGGCAACGGCGGCGCGTCGGGGTCGGGTGGATGGCCGGCGGGCGCGGCGACCGGCCTGATCGGTGCGGGAGCCGCGGCGGGCGCCGCCGGTGTCGCCGGCACCTCCGGTGTCGCGGGCGAGCCGGTGACGGACCGGATGTCGGCCGGGACGACCGCCGAGCCGAGCACGGAGTACCTGGACCCCTCGCAGGCCGGGACCGCCTACGTCCCGCACGGCTACGACTCCGCCGAGCCTCCGACCGAGCAGCTCCCCGTCCTCGGGGCGGGCGGCTACGCGGGCTACGGACCCGGCCACCCCGCGAACGGGTACCCGGGTGACGGCTACGGGCCGGACGGGTACGCCGGTGAGGGCTGGGCCGGCGACACCGCCCTGTCCCCCGAGCCCGCGCCGCGGGCCGGCCGCTCGCCCGCCCTGCTGATCGGCGCGGGCGGTGTGGTCGCCGCCGTCGCGGTGATCGGCGCCGTCCTGTTCTGGCCGAACGAGCAGACCGTCAGCAACGCGACGCCGAACCTCCCGGCCCTGCCGACGACCTCCGCCCCGGCCCCCGCGCCCGCCGCTCCGCAGACCACAGCCAACAGTGACCCGTCGCAGCAGCAGTCCAGCGAACCCACGACGGAGCAGCAGCAGCCGCAACAGCCTCAGCCGAACACTCCCGCACCGGTCGTGCCGCCGGTGGTCGTCCCCACCAACCCGACTCCGCCTCCCACTCCCAGCCCAAAACCGACGACACCGAAGCCCACGCCCACCACGACCGCCAGTGCCCCGGGCAACGGCGGCGGAGGTGGTAATGGGGGAGGCGACGGAGGCAACGGCGGAGGCGGCAACTGACCAACGACGTCGGCTGCCTCCGTGTGGCCGGCGCCGGGAGACCTCGCCCGGCAGTCGGGCTCGAGGCGCAGCTGCTTTAGTCAGATCCCTGCTAGCGCAGCCTCGGGCGTTCGCCAGGCTGCCACCAGCATTACTCGCTCCGAACAGCAAGAATCCCTCACTCCGAACCGGAGTGAGGGATTCTCGTGTGTAGCCCCGAGGGGATTCGAACCCCCGCTACCGCCTTGAGAGGGCGGCGTCCTAGGCCGCTAGACGACGGGGCCGCGGCATGTGAACCATGTGCTGGAAACTTGCGTTTCCGCTGGGGTACCAGGACTCGAACCTAGACTAACTGGACCAGAACCAGTCGTGCTGCCAATTACACCATACCCCAATGGATCTTGGTCTCGTGCTCCGGTGCTCATCGCTCCGGAGCGAGTGCCTCAATCCGTGATGGACATACTCTAACCCACGCCCTCGGAGCGCCGGACACCGGCCCCCAGGCGACCCAGCGACCGCTCACGACCCAGCAGCTCCATCGACTCGTAGAGCGGCGGGGACACGGTCCGGCCGCTGATCGCGACCCGGATCGGGGCGAAGGCCTTGCGCGGCTTGAGCCCCAGCCCGTCGACGAGGGACTCCTTCAGCGAGGTCTCGACGGCCTCGGTGGTCCACTCCTCGAGCTTCTCCAGCCCGGCGATCGCGGCCTGCAGGATCGGGGCGGCGTCGGCGCCGAGGTTCTTCTCCGCGGCGTCCGGGTCGAGCGTGAACGCCTCCTCGTCGACGAAGAGGAACGCGAGCATCCGGGCGGCGTCGGAGAGCACCGTGCTGCGCTCCTGCACCAGCGGTGCGGCCGCGGTGAGCATCGCGCGCTGCGCGTCGTCCGGCTCGCCGTCCAGGACGCCCTCGGCCCGCAGGTACGGCAGCAGCCGGGCGGCGAAGTCGTCGGGCTCGAGCAGGCGCAGGTGCGCGGCGTTGATCGCCTCGGCCTTCTTCAGGTCGAAGCGGGCGGCGTTCGCCGAGACGCGGCCGACGTCGAAGGCGGAGACCATCTCGTCGAGGGTGAAGACGTCGCGGTCCTCGGCGATCGACCAGCCGAGCAGGGCCAGGTAGTTGAGCAGGCCCTCGGGGGTGAACCCGCGGTCGCGGTAGGCGAACAGGTTCGACTGCGGGTCACGCTTGGACAGCTTGCGGTTGCCCTCGCCGGTGACGAGCGGCAGGTGCGCGTACGTCAGTGGGCCGTTCCCGATACCGACCCTCTGCAGCGCCTCCAGCAGCGCGATCTGGCGCGGGGTGGAGGAGAGCAGGTCCTCGCCGCGCAGCACGTGGGTGATGCCCATCAGCGCGTCGTCGAGGGGGTTGGTCAGCGGGTAGAGCGGGGTGCCGTCGCCGCGGGCGAGCACGAAGTCGGGCACCTGCCCGGCACGGAACGTGACGTCGCCGCGGATCAGGTCGGTGAACGTCACGTCGGCCGACGGCATCCGCAGCCGGTAGACGGGCGCGCGACCCTCGGCCCGGAACGCCTCCACCTGCTCGGGCGTCAGGTCCCGGTCGGCGTTGTCGTAGCCCAGCTTCGGGTCGCGGCCGGCGGCACGGTGGCGGGCCTCGATCTCGTCGGCGTTGGAGAACGACTCGTAGACCTCGCCGGCGTCGACCAGGCGGCGCAGCGCGTCGGCGTAGTACTCGCCGCGCTCGCTCTGCCGGTAGGGCGCGTGCGGGCCGCCGATCTCGGGCCCCTCGTCCCAGTCCAGGCCGAGCCAGTTCAGCGCGTCGAGCAGCGCGTCGTAGGACTCGGCGGAGTCGCGGGAGGCGTCGGTGTCCTCGATCCGGAAGACGAACGCCCCACCGTGGTGCCGGGCGTGCGCCCAGTTGAACAGGGCGGTGCGGATGAGGCCGACGTGCGGGGTACCGGTCGGGGACGGGGAGAACCGGACCCGGACCTGGGCAGGAGTACTCATGGTCCGGGCAGCCTATCCGTGGACGTCCCCGGGCTCCGCCGCGGACGCCGGTCCGGCCCGGACGGCCGTTGCGGACCCCCCGCCACACGACCGCCCGGGACCGGACCGGGCCGGTGGTCGCACATCCCCCCGGCGCAGCCGTAGCCCCGCCCGGACCACCCGGTCGGTCAGTTCCCCCCGAGCTGAACCAACGGATCCTTTATAGCAGTTTATGATCGCCGGGCACCACCGTAGACTGCGTGATCTGATCATCGTCAGACCCGCGACGGAGGAGGAACGCGACGTGAGCGACGGGCAGTACGACCTCGCGGACAAGCTGGCCCGCCTGATGGACGCCGCCGGGAACCCGAGCACCGAGCGCCTCGCCGAGTCCATCCGGGACCACACCGGCACCAGCATCTCCGGCGCGTACCTGTGGCAGATCAAGCGCGGCAAGCGCGCCAACCTCACGCTGCAGCACCTGACGGCACTGAGCACGTACTTCTCGCACGAGCTCGGCGTCCGGATCACGCTGTCCTACTTCGACCCGACGACGCCGGTCGACCTGCCGTGGTCCGGGCCGGAGGCGGACGGGGACGACCGGGCCCGCGCCGAGCAGGACTTCTCCGACGCCATGCGCGACCGCGGTGTCCGCCGGATCGCCGCCCGGTACGGCTCGATGGACCCGGTGCAGCAGCGCCAGCTCCTCGCCATCGCCGACGCCATCGCCAACGTCCGCGACGAGACGGCCGACGACTCCGGGACCGTCGAGCCCTAGCCGGGCACCGCGGCGGCGTCGAAGCGCCGCGCCAGCCGGACCAGGGTGTCGGCGTCGTCGCGCCAGTCCACCGTGCCACCGCCCGGCGCCGTCTCCTGCTCGAGCCGGACGACCTCCGCCGGCGGCTGCTCGCCCGCCCGCCGGGCCCGCAGCGCGTCGCGGACCAGCGTGGCCTGCACCGACACGGCGACCTCGTCGGGGGACCCGCCGGCCCCGCGTTCCCGCGCGGCGGCCTCCCGCGCCACCGCCGCGTCGAGGTACGGGCCGAGCAGCACCAGGCCGTCCCGGATCTCGACGACCCGGCGGTAGAGGGCGCGTCCCGGACCCGGCGACCGCATCTTCAGCGCGAGCTCCGGGAACTCGGTGTGCAGCTCGCGCCACAGCGGCTCCAGCGTCCGCAGCGCCGCGCGCTGGGCCCGGATCCGCGGCACCTCGCGGATCACGCCGTCGACCAGCGGCACGATCGCCCCGACGACCAGCGCGAGGAACCCGGTCACCACCAGCGCACCGGTGATCGGGCGCATGTCCACCGGCACCGTCCCGAGCCCGGCCGTATACCGCAGGGTCGACGTGACGAGCGCGATCGCGCCCCCGAGCACCTGCAGGACGGCGCCGACCGCGATGACCACCAGGCTGATCCGCAGGACCCGCCGCGTCACCACCGGCAGGATCCGCCGGATGCGGTAGGCGATCGAGCCGGCGGCGTAGACCAGGTACGCCAGCGCCGGGACCGAGAACAGGAACACCGGCGTCCGGTCCCCGAAGCGTGCGGTGTCGTTGATGACCGGCCGGACGTCGGCCGGCGCGGACAGGTAGGCCGCCACGACCAGCGCGGACGCCACGACGGCCGCGACCAGCTCCCACCGGATCCGCCGGATCCCGGGGCGGCCGAGCTGCACGCTGACGAAGAACGAGAGCTGCACGAACGCGTTGACGATGTTGAGCAGGTTGTTGGGCAGTACCGGGATCAGCGAGCCGCCCGGGGCGTTGCGCAGCACCGAGCCGACCGACAGCAGCGTGATCGAGAGGGCGAAGAACCGGATCGGGACGTTCTCCGGCGCGCGGTAGGTCTGGATCCAGAGCAGGACCGCACCGGCGCAGAGCACCGCGGTGATCACGAGCATCACCGGCGTCAGCTCCACCAGCCGGGGCGGATCGTCAGCGACCCGTCCACACGGGACCCGGCCGGCTCCACACCGGACGCTCCGCCGTCGGACAGCAGGCCCATCCCCTCCCCCAGGATCGACGCGATCAGCTCGGCCTCGCGCTCGTTGGCCGCGTCGTAACAGGTCCGGCGCAGGCGCCGGGCGCTCCCCGCTCCGCCGGGCACGTCCGGGAGGATCTGCTCGTCCTCCTCGGCCGTGGAGTCGCCGCCGTGACCGGCGACGATGTGGCCGACCTCGTGCAGGACGATGTGGTCCTGGTGGGCCCGCGACGTCCGGGACTGGTAGGCGATGACGTCGACGTCGTCGGTCTCGAACCAGACGCCGAACGGGCCGGGGACGGCGAGCTCCCACGGCATCAGCCGCAGCTCCCGGCCCCGGTGCGCGCCGAGACGACGGCACAGCTCGGTGACGTCGATCGGTGGCCGGACGTCGAGGTCGCGCAGCAGCCTCCGGCACCGCCATCGCAGTCGCCGCTCGCCCATCGCCGTTCCCCCAGCCGGTGGCCCGCCACTCCTGTCCCGCGGGTCACGATAGCGCGGGGGACGACGATGATCACGGCCGGTCGTTCCACATCGTGGGATCCGGTAGGCAGCGCGGCGGTCATGCGTTAGGGATGGCACAGACCCCCCGCACCGAGGCGGGCGGGCCCGATCGCCGGAGGTATTTCCGTGTACCAGCTGACCGCCCTGTACAACCACCCCGAGGACCCGGCGGCGTTCGACAAGCACTACGACAACGTGCACGCGCCGCTCGCGAAGAAGCTGCCGGGCCTGCAGCGCTTCTCCGTCGCCCGCCCGGGCCCCGGCCCGGACGGTGCCAAGCCGCCGTACCACCTCGTCGCCGTGCTGGAGTTCGCGGACGAGGCCTCGTTCGGTGCGGGCATGGGCGGACCCGAGGGCCAGGCCGCCGTCGCCGACCTGGAGAACTTCGCCGGGGCCGGCGTCGCGCTGCTGACCGGCGAGTCGAACGTCGTCTGAGACCACCGGACACGAAAGAGGGGCGGCCGCGGATCTCCGCGGCCGCCCCTCTCGTGTGCGAGTGCCTAGCGCCCCTGCAGCGGAGCCGACGGCGCGACCTCGCGGCTGCTGACCAGTGCGGCCAGGCGGTCGCCGATCGACGAGGTGTTGCCGGTCGCGCTGTGGTCGCGGGTGGCCAGGTCGAACGCGACCGCCGCCTCGATCCGTCGCGCCGAGTCCTGGTGACCCAGGTGGTCGAGCAGCAGAGCGACCGAGAGCACCGCGGCCGTCGGGTCGGCGATGCCCTGCCCGGCGATGTCCGGCGCGCTGCCGTGCACCGGCTCGAACATGCTCGGGTTGGTGCGGCTGGCGTCGATGTTGCCGCTGGCGGCCATGCCGATGCCGCCGGTGACCGCGGCCGCGAGGTCGGTGAGGATGTCGCCGAACAGGTTGTCGGTGACGATCACGTCGTAGCGGCCCGGGTCGGTGACCAGGTGGATCGTGGTCGAGTCGACGTGCTGGTAGGCGACCGAGACGTTCGGGTGCTCCAGCGACACCTCCTCCACGATCCGCGACCACAGGGCGCCGGCGTAGGTGAGCACGTTCGTCTTGTGCACGAGCGTGAGGTGCTTGCGCGGGCGCCGCTCGGCGCGGGTGAACGCGTCACGGACGACGCGCTCGATGCCGAAGGCGGTGTTCTGGCTGACCTCGGTCGCGATCTCGTGCGGGGTGTCCTTGCGCAGGAGACCGCCGGTGCCGACGTAGGGGCCCTCGGTGCCCTCGCGCACGACCACGAGGTCGATCTCCGGGTTGCCGACCAGCGGGCCGCGCACACCGGGGTAGAGCCGCGCCGGGCGCAGGTTCACGTGGTGGTCGAGCTCGAAGCGCAGCCGCAGCAGCAGCCCGCGCTCGAGGATGCCGCTGGGCACCGAAGGGTCGCCGACGGCGCCGAGCAGGATCGCGTCGTGACCCTTGAGCTCGGTCAGCACGGTCTCCGGCAGCAGCTCACCGGTGGAGTGCCAGCGGGCCGCGCCGAGGTCGTAGTTGGTGGTCTCGACGTCCGGAACGACCTCGGTGAGGACCTTCAGTGCCTCGTCGACGACCTCGGGACCGATTCCGTCGCCGGGGATGACCGCAAGGCGCATGCCTGATGTCCTCTCTTCACGGGGCGTCACCGCACGCTACAAGCAGCGGGCGCATGATCATGACGCCGGCCACCCGATCGATATACCCCGATCGGGCGATCCACCACGCGAACCCGGTCCCCGCAGTGGGCACTCGCGGCGCGACACGCCGCGAGTGGGCCACATTCTGCCGGTCGGCGCAGCGGGCCTCGCATCCAGGGGTTCCGTGCGACCGTCGGGCGCCCGTTGCGGTGCCCCGCAACGGATGTCCTTCCCACCGGGCGGACGCTCGGCGCCGCGCCGGGGGCTCAGTCGTCGAAGGAGATCAGGCGCGTTGTGCGGGCCCCGACCGAGGCGCCGATCGGCTCCAGCACCGCCGGGTCGATCTGGCGGTCCACGCGCAGCAGCATGATCGCGTCCGTGCCGTCCGTGGTCTGCGAGATCTGCGCGGCCTCGATGTTCACCGCGGCCTCGCCGAGCAGCGAGCCGACGCGGCCCATGACGCCCGGGCGGTCGGTGTACTCCAGGAGCACGACCTCGCCCTCGGCGCGCAGGTCGAAGTGCCGGCCGTTGATCTCGACGAGCTTCTCGACCTCCGCGCGCCCGGTCAGCGTTCCGGAGACGGTGACCGACTCGCCGTCGGACATCGCGGCGCGCAGCTGCACGACACTGCGGTGGTTGGCGCTCTCCGGGGCGGTGGTCAGCTCGACGGTGACGCCGCGCTCCTGCGCCAGCGCCGGGACGTTGACGAACGTGACCTGGTCCTCGACGACGTGGGCGAACACGCCGCGCAGCGCGGCCAGCGAGAGCACCGAGACGTCCTCGTCGGCGAGCTCGCCGGAGACGTCGACGGTGATCGAGGTCGGGGTCCCGCCGGCGACGGCCTGCAGCGTGGTGCCCAGCTTCTGCACCAGCGGCAGCCACGGCCGCACCTCGTCGCCGACCGAGCCGTTGATCTGGACGTTCACCGCGTCCGGCACGAACTCCCCGGCCAGCGCCAGCTGCACCGACTTCGCGACGTCGGTGCCCGCGCGGTCCTGGGCCTCGTCGGTGGAGGCGCCCAGGTGCGGGGTGACGACGATGTTCTCCACCTCGAACAGCGGGCTCGACGTGGTCGGTTCGGTGACGTAGACGTCCACACCGGCCCCGCCGACGTGCCCCGAACGGACCGCCTCGGCGAGCGCCTGCTCGTCGACCAGCCCTCCGCGCGCGGCGTTGACGATGATCACGCCCGGCTTGGTGATCGCGAGCTGGTCCTTGCCGATCAGGCCCAGGGTCTCCGGGGTCTTCGGCAGGTGGATCGAGATCGCGTCCGCGGTGCGCAGCAGGTCGTCGAGGTCGAGCAGCTCGATCCCGAGCTGGGCCGCGCGCGCCTTGGAGATGTAGGGGTCGTAGGCGACGAGCTCGACACCGAACGCGGCCAGGCGCTGCGCGACCAGCTGACCGATCTTGCCCAGGCCGACGATGCCGACGGTCTTGCCGTTGATCTCGGTGCCGGTGTAGCTGCTGCGCTTCCACTGGCCCTGGCGCAGGCTCGCGTCCGCGGCCGGGATGTGGCGGGCGGCGGAGAGCAGCAGCGCGATCGCGTGCTCGGCGGCGGAGACGATGTTCGACGTCGGCGCGTTGACGACCATGACGCCGTGCGCGGTCGCGGCGGCGACGTCGACGTTGTCGAGACCCACACCCGCGCGCGCGACGATCTGGAGCCGGGTGGACGCGGCCAGGGCCTCGGCGTCGACCTGCGTCGCCGAGCGCACGAGCAGCGCGTCGGCGTCCGCGATGGCCTCGAGAAACGCGCGACGGTCGGTGCCGTCGACCTCGCGGATCTCGACGTCGTCGCCGAGCATCGCGACCGCGGACGGCGCGAGCTTCTCGGCGAGGAGGACGACTGGGCGGGTCTGATCGGTGGCGGCGTTGCTCACGATGCTGCGGTGCTCCCCGGAATCGGGTCGTGACACTGGGCTTCGGACGGCCGTGATTCTAGCGCCGAACGCGAGGCTCCCCCGCCGGAACCGTTCGTCCGGAGGGGACACCCCAGGACATGCGAACGGCACCCTCGTCGGAATCTTTCCGACGAGGGTGCCGTACGTTGCGCGCGGAGAGCGTGAGGCCTACTGGGCCTTGGTGCCCACCCAGCTCATGAGGCCGCGGAGCTTCTCGCCGACCTGCTCGATGGAGTGCTCGGCGCCCTCCTTCTGGAGGCGGTCGAAGTTCGGCCGGCCGTTCTCGTCCTCGGCCACCCACTCGCGGGCGAACGTGCCGTCCTGCACCTCGGTGAGGATCTTGCGCATCTCGTCCTTCACGGCCGGGGTGATGACGCGCGGGCCGCGGGTGAGGTCGCCGTACTCGGCGGTGTCGGAGATGGAGAAGCGCTCGTTGGTGATGCCACCCTCGTACATCAGGTCGACGATCAGCTTGAGCTCGTGCAGGCACTCGAAGTAGGCGATCTCGGGGGCGTAGCCCGCCTCGGTCAGCACCTCGAAGCCGGTCTGGACCAGCGCGGCGGCACCGCCGCAGAGGACGGCCTGCTCACCGAACAGGTCGGTCTCGGTCTCCTCCTTGAACGTGGTCTCGATGACGCCCGCGCGGGCGCCACCGATCCCGGCCGCGTAGGAGAGCGCGAGGGCCTTGGCGTTGCCGGAGGCGTCCTGCTCGACCGCGATCAGGCACGGCACGCCCTTGCCGTCGACGTACTGACGGCGGACCAGGTGACCCGGGCCCTTCGGCGCGACCATGGCGACGTCGACGTCCGACGGCGGCTTGATCAGGTCGTAGCGGATGTTGAAGCCGTGCCCGAAGAAGATCGCGTCGCCGCTCTTGAGGTTGGGCGCGATGTCGTCGGCGTAGATGAAGCGCTGCTTGGTGTCCGGCGCCAGGACCATGATCACGTCGGCCCACGCCGACGCCTCGGCCGGCGTGACGACCTCGAGGCCCTCGTCGGCGGCCTTCTGCCGGGACTTCGAGCCCTCCGGCAGGCCGATCTTGACCTCGACGCCCGAGTCGCGCAGCGACAGCGAGTGCGCGTGCCCCTGCGACCCGTAGCCGATCACGGCGACCTTGCGGCCCTGGATGATCGACAGGTCTGCGTCGGCGTCGTAGTAGATGTTCACAGCCATGATGCGGTGTGGATCCTTCCCAGCGTCAATGTTGCGGTAAGTCGGGGGCCGGCGGAGCCGGCGGGTGGGTGAGTGCTGTCTAGCGGACGGCCGCGGCGGTGATGGAGCGGGGCCCACGGCCCACCGCGACCATCCCGGACTTGACCATCTCGCGGATGCCGTACGGCTCGAGCATGCGCAGCAGCGCGTTGAGCTTGTCCGAGGTACCGGTGGCCTCGACGGTGACCGCCTCCGGGGAGACGTCGACGACCTTGGCCCGGAACATCTGCACGGTCTCGAGGACCTGGCTGCGCACCGTGGAGTCGGCCCGGACCTTGACCAGCAGCAGCTCGCGCTGCACCGAGGCGTCCGGCTCGAGCTCGACGATCTTGATCACGTGCACGAGCTTGTTGAGCTGCTTGGTGACCTGCTCCATCGGCAGCTCGTCGACCTCGACCACGATCGTCATCCGGGAGACGTCCGGGTGCTCGGTCGGGCCGACGGCCAGGGAGTTGATGTTGAACCCGCGCCGGGAGAACAGCCCCGACACCCGGGCCAGGACGCCCGGCTTGTCCTCGACGAGGACCGAGAGGGTGTGCAGCTCGGTCACTTCTCGCCCTCCAGGGCCTGCTCGGTGACGTCGGAGACGTCGTCGATCGACGCGGCCAGCTCGTCGCCGTCGAACTCGGGACGGATGTCGCGCGAGACCTTGATCTCGTCGTTGCTCGTGCCGGCGGCCACCATCGGCCACACCTGGGCGTCCGCCCCGACCACGAACTCCACCACGACCGGACGGTCGTTGATCTCCATTGCCTGGTGGATGACGCGGTCGACGTCCTCCTTGGACTCGACCCGCAGCCCCACGCAGCCCATCGCCTCGGCCAGCATCGGGAAGTCCGGGATGCGCAGCTTGTGGGTGTTGAGGTTCGTGTTGGAGTAGCGCTCGCCGTAGAACAGGTTCTGCCACTGCCGGACCATGCCCAGGTTGCCGTTGTTGATCACGGCGACCTTGATCGGGATGCCCTCGATGGCGCAGGTGGCGAGCTCCTGGTTGGTCATCTGGAAGCAGCCGTCGCCGTCGATGCACCACACGACGGTGTCCGGCTCGCCGACCTTGGCGCCCATCGCGGCCGGGACCGCGTAGCCCATGGTCCCGAGGCCACCGGAGTTCAGCCAGGTCCGCGGCTTCTCGTAGCGGACGAACTGCGCCGCCCACATCTGGTGCTGCCCGACGCCGGCGGCGTAGATCGCGTCCGGGCCGGCGATGGCGCCGATCCGCTCGATCACGTACTCCGGCGACAGCGAGCCGTCGGCCGGGTCGTCGTAGCCGAGCGGGTAGCGGTCGCGCAGCCCGCCGACCTGCTTCCACCAGGACGTCAGGTCCGGCTCGCCGTGCTCGGCACGGTCGGCGCGCACGGCCTCGACCAGCTCGGCGATGACCTCCTTGCAGTCGCCCACGATCGGGACGTCGGCGCGGCGGTTCTTGGAGATCTCGGCCGGGTCGATGTCGGCGTGCACGACCTTGGCGCCGGGCGCGAAGCTCTCCAGCTTGCCGGTGACCCGGTCGTCGAACCGGGACCCGAGCGCGACCAGCAGGTCCGAGCGCTGCATGGCCGCCACCGCGGCGACGGTGCCGTGCATGCCGGGCATGCCCAGGTGCAGCGGGTGGCTGTCCGGGAACACGCCGCGGGCCATCAGCGTGGTGACGACGGGTGCCCCGGTCAGCTCGGCGAGCTCCTTGAGCTCGTCGGCGGCCTCGGCCTTGAGCACGCCGCCGCCGACGTAGAGCACCGGCTTGGACGACTCACGGATGAGACGCGCGGCCTCGCGGATCTGCTTGCCGTGCGGCCGGGTCGTCGGCCGGTAGCCGGGCAGCTGCAGCTCCGGGGGCCAGGAGAAGGTCGTCGCCTCCTGCAGGACGTCCTTCGGGATGTCGACCAGGACGGGTCCGGGCCGGCCGGTGGACGCCAGGTGGAAGGCCTCGGCGATCGCGCGCGGGATCTCCGCGGCGTCGGTCACCAGCATGTTGTGCTTGGTCACCGGCAGGGTGATGCCGGTGATGTCGGCCTCCTGGAAGGCGTCGGTGCCGATCAGCGGACGGCTCTGCTGACCGGTGATGGCCACCAGCGGCACCGAGTCCATGTGCGCGTCCGCGATCGGGGTGACCAGGTTCGTGGCCCCCGGCCCGGACGTCGCCATGCAGACCCCGACCTTGCCGGTGGCCTGCGCGTACCCGGTCGCCGCATGGCCCGCGCCCTGCTCGTGGCGGACGAGGATGTGGCGGACCTTCTCCGAGTCCAGCAGCGGGTCGTAGGCCGGGAGGATCGTGCCGCCCGGGAGACCGAACACGACCTCGCAGCCGATCTCCTCGAGCGAGCGGACGAGGGACTGCGCCCCGGTCATCGGCTCGTTGTCGACGCGCGGGCCGGGAACGGTCGCCTCGCCGCGCACGGCGGCCGGGGAGTCGCTCCGCTGGGTGGCCGTGCGGCCGGGCGGCGGTGCCGGTTTCGGCCCGGCGGACCCGGTTCGGGAGGGTGCGGTGGTCATCTCGGTCTGCCTCGCTGGAGATCGGTTCGAGCAGGTGTGAACATGAAAAAACCCCCGCCGCCCGGTTGTGGGCTGGTGCGAGGGTGGGCGCGTCGTCGTCCGAGAACGGACTGCTCAGGCGTCGACGCGCCCGGGAAGTACGAGAATTCGGATGACGGACATGGGCTCGACGCTAGCACGCAGGTCACACCGGCCGTCAACGGCCTGCGAGCCTGCTCACCCCTCCGGTGCGAGAATGGCGCCGTGAGCAGCACCGACCCGTCCACCCCGGCCGAGACCGACGCCGAGAGCGCCCCCGCCCCGCCGCCGCGGCTGGTCTTCAAGCACTCCGCGCTGGGGATCCTGGCCGGCGCCCTGTTCGTCGTCTGCGCGCTGCCGCTGATGCTGTCGGTGCCGTACTTCTGGCTGGTCCTGCTGGTGCCGGTCGGCTTCGCGGTGTGGCTGCTGCGCGTCCGGACCACGGTGGACACCGACTCGGTCACGGCACGGTCGTTCCGCGGCTCGCGGCGCGTACCGTGGGACGACATCAGCTCGCTGCGCCTGGGCGCACGGTCCAGTGTCAGCGCGGTGCTGAAGGACGACACCGAGCTACCGCTCCCGGCCGTCCACCTCCGAGACCTGCCCGCGCTGGCCGTCGTCAGCGGGGGCCGTATTTCCGACCCGGCTGGAGACCTCTGATGCCCGCCCTCCGTTCCCGTGTCACCACCCACGGCCGCAACGCCGCCGGAGCGCGTTCGCTCTGGCGCGCGACCGGGATGGGCGACGACGACTTCGGCAAGCCGATCGTGGCGATCGCGAACTCCTACACCCAGTTCGTGCCCGGCCACGTGCACCTCAAGGACATGGGCGACCTCGTCGCCGGTGCCATCCGCGAGGCCGGCGGGGTCTCCAAGGAGTTCAACACGATCGCCGTCGACGACGGCATCGCGATGGGCCACGGCGGGATGCTCTACTCGCTGCCCAGCCGCGAGATCATCTCCGACTCCGTCGAGTACATGGTCAACGGCCACGCCGCGGACGCGCTGGTCTGCATCTCCAACTGCGACAAGATCACGCCCGGGATGCTCAACGCCGCGATGCGGCTCAACATCCCGACCGTGTTCGTCTCCGGCGGGCCGATGGAGGCCGGCAAGGCCGTCGTCGTCGGTGGCGTCGCGCAGGCCCCGACCGACCTGATCACCGCGATCTCGGCGTCCGCATCGAGTGACGTCGACGAGGCGGGACTCACCGAGGTGGAGCGCTCCGCGTGCCCGACCTGCGGTTCCTGCTCCGGGATGTTCACCGCGAACTCGATGAACTGCCTGACCGAGGCGCTCGGCCTCGCGCTGCCCGGCAACGGCTCGACGCTGGCCACGCACGCGGCGCGCAAGGAGCTCTTCCTCAATGCCGGCCGGACCGTGATGGATCTGGCCACCCGCTGGTACCGCGACGACGACGCGTCGGTCCTGCCGCGGAACATCGCGACCAAGGAGGCGTTCGAGAACGCGATGGCGCTCGACGTCGCCATGGGCGGCTCGACGAACACGGTGCTGCACATCCTCGCCGCCGCGCAGGAGGGCGAGATCGCGTTCACCCTCGCCGACATCGACGCGATCTCGCGCCGGGTGCCGTGCCTGAGCAAGGTCGCACCGAACTCCGACTACCACATGGAGGACGTGCACCGGGCCGGCGGAATCCCCGCCATCCTGGGCGAGCTCTACCGCGGCGGGCTGCTCAACACCGACGTCCACACGGTGCACTCGCCGACGATGGAGCAGTGGCTGGGCGAGTGGGACATCCGTGCGGAGTCCCCGTCCGAGACCGCCATCGAGCTCTACCACGCCGCCCCCGGCGGGGTCCGGACCACCGAGGCGTTCTCGACCACCAACCGCTGGTCCTCCCTCGACACCGACGCCGCGGGCGGCTGCATCCACGACGTGGAGCACGCGTTCTCCGCCGACGGCGGCCTGGCCGTGCTGCACGGCAACCTCGCCGAGAAGGGTGCCGTGATCAAGACGGCCGGCATCCCGGAGGACATCTGGAACTTCGAGGGCCCGGCCGTGGTCCTGGAGAGCCAGGAGGACGCCGTCTCGGCGATCCTGAAGAAGGAGATCAAGCCGGGTGACGTGCTCGTCATCCGCTACGAGGGCCCGGCCGGCGGTCCGGGGATGCAGGAGATGCTGCACCCGACGGCGTTCCTCAAGGGCGCGGGCCTGGGCAAGGTCTGCGCACTCGTCACCGACGGCCGGTTCTCCGGCGGTTCGAGTGGCATCTCGGTCGGGCACATCTCCCCCGAGGCCGCGCACGGCGGGACGATCGGGCTGGTGGAGAACGGCGACCGAGTCGCGCTCGACGTCCGGGCACGCAGCCTGACGCTGCTCGTCGACGACGACGTGCTCGCCGAGCGCCGCGCCAAGATGGAGGCCTCCGAGCGTCCGTGGCAGCCGGTGGACCGCGACCGCGTCGTGTCCAAGGCCCTGCGCGCCTACGCGGCCCTGACCACCTCGGCCGACACCGGCGCCGTCCGCGAGGTGCGCTGACGCGCCCGTGCGCGGATATCGCTGCCAGAGCAGCGATATCCGCGCACGACCGTCCCGAGTTGCGTTCGAGCGCGCTCGAAGGCCTAGCGTCACCCGTATGACGATCGGAACACGGCAGCTGGGCTCACTCACCGTCTCCTCGCAGGGGCTCGGGTGCATGGGCATGAGCCAGGCCTACGGGGACACCTCCGACCGGACCGAGTCGATCGCGACGATCCACCGGGCCCTCGAGCTCGGCGTGACGCTGCTCGACACCGCGAACGTCTACGGCTCCGGCGCGAACGAGGAGCTGGTCGGGCAGGCGATCGCCGACCGTCGCGACCAGGTCGTCCTCGCGACGAAGTTCGGCATCGTCCGCGACGCCGAGGGCAACCAGTCCGCGCAGGGCGACCCGGACTACGTGCGGCAGTGCTGCGACGAGTCGCTGCGCCGCCTGGGCGTCGACCACATCGACCTCTACTACCAGCACCGGATCGACTCCGACGTCCCGACCGAGGACACCGTCGGAGCACTCGCGGAGCTGATCGAGGCGGGCAAGATCCGTCACTACGGGCTCTCCGAGTGCGGCGCCGACACGATCCGCCGCGCACACGCCGTGCACCCGGTGACCGCGGTGCAGAGCGAGTGGTCGCTGTGGACGCGCGGCATCGAGGACACCGTCGCGCCGACGTGCGCCGAGCTCGGCATCGGCGTCGTGCCGTTCTCCCCGCTGGGACGCGGGTTCCTCACCGGCGCGATCACCTCGGCCGCCCAGCTCGGCGAGGGCGACATGCGCAAGGGCATGCCCCGCTTCGGTGAGGACAACATGGCGGCGAACCTGGCCATCGTCGACGCGCTGAAGGTGCTGGCGGACGAGCGTGGCGTGACGGCCGGGCAGCTCGCCCTGGCCTGGGTGCAGAGCCGCGGGGAGAACGTCGTCCCGATCCCGGGCACGAAGCGCCGCACCTACCTGGAGCAGAACGTCACGGCCGCGGAGCTGGAGCTGACCGCGGACGAGATCGCCGCGATCGAGGCCGCCGCTCCCCCGGAGGCCGTCGCCGGCGACCGCTACCCCGCCCACCTGCAGCGCAACGTGGGTCGCTGAGCGAGCCACTCATGCGGTTTCGGTGCCGCTACGGCGAGCTGAAACCGCAGGAGCACGATCCCCCACACCGCCGTCAGCACGACCTGGGTCCGGCGGAAGCCCGCGTACCGCCACAGCCCGTTCCACCACTGGATCCGTGCCGGCGCACCGCCGGTGGCGAAGCGGCGGCCGAAGTAGAACATCAACGGGTGTGGCGCCACGGCCGGCGCCCCGAGCAGGATCAGCCCGAACAGCGCCGTCTCCACCGACTCCTCGACCAGGAACAGACGCGGGTCGGAGAAGATCGACGACGTGACGACGCCGACGGCCAGGAACGCCAGCACGATGACGCTGAACTCGTCGACGCGGCGGCTGAGCACCATCGTGACCGTCCTGATGTGACGAGAGGCTTCACGAGCGTGAGCGAAAGTGTAGGGCCAACGGCGGGATCATCGCGACCCCGGCGGAGCCCGACGAGCGGTCTCGTCGCCACGCTGTTCCAGCTCTCCGGGCGCAGCGAGCTCCCCGGCGTCGCGCTCGTCGCGCTGCTCGGCGAGTTCGGGCTCAGCACGGCCGCGGCCCGGCGGCACCTGGCCCGGATGCGCGACGACGGGCAGCTGGCCGGGGTCCGGTCCGGGCGGGGCACCACCTACCGGATGGCCGGGCCGTTCGGTCGTCGCGTCGTGCAGCTCGGCGAGGAGATCGGGACCGGCCCGCCGGTCTGGGAGGGTCACTTCCACGCGTTGCTGTTCGCCGTACCGGAGAGCCGGCGGCCCTACCGGGACCGGCTGCGGCGGGTCGCGTCGCTGGTCGGGTACGGCCAGCTGCAGGCGGGCGTGCTGATCAGCGTCGGGGACCGGTCGGCCCAGATCGCGGAGGTCCTCGCCGAGTGTCCCGACGACGCCCGCGTCACCCGGGCGACGATCTCCCTGGACACCGCGGAGGCCGCTCGGGTGGCGATCCCGGCCTGGGACCTCGACGACGTCGCCGCCACGCTCGCCGGGCACGCCGACACACTCGAGTCGGTGCTCGCCGAGGACACCGCGCCGGCCGCGGACGGTGCGACCATGCGGCGGTTCGGGGAGCTGTTCAACGCCGTGTTCATCGACCTGGTCCGGGACCCGCGGCTGCCGGAAGAGCTGCGCCCGCCGGACTGGCCGTACCACCGTCTGCTGGTCGCGATGGACGAGGTGCGCCACCGCTTCGGCCCGCCCGCCGTCGAGTTCCTGCAGACCCGCCTGGAAGAGCTGGACCGCTGAGGCGGCCGGATCAGCCGAGGGCGGACAGGGCAGGGCCGAGGCGGTCCAGTGCGGCCGCGGCGACGGTCGTCATGCCGTGGACGCGGTCGGGGCCCTGGTGGTCGGCGGCGAAGCCGAGGTACTGCAGGTGCGCCTGGAACGTCCCCCACTCCCGCTCGACGGCGACGAGCTCCGGCGGGTCGGCACCGCCGAGGCCGTGGGCGAGTCCGGCGGCGAGGGTGTCGGTGTAGGCGTCCGGCACCGGGTGCGGTTCGGCGTCCGCGGGGCCGGACGGGTCCGGGGCGCGCAGGACCGCGACGTCGAGGCCGGCGGGGGCGACGCGGGCGTTGCCCCAGTCGATCAGCACCGGGCCGTCCGGGTCGAGCAGCACGTTGCCGCGGTGGGCGTCGCCGTGGCACAGCGTCCTCGGCAGCACGGTCAGGGCCCGGCCGACGCGCTCGTCGGTCGCCCAGGGGCGCACGGTCGCGGCGGCCTCGACGAGAGCGGCGCCGTCCAGCGCGGTGAGCACGGTCGTGCACAGCCGCCGCCACCACGCCGGGTCGACGACGGGGACCCCGCGCGGGCGGTTGCGGCGCCAGTGGGCGTGCACCCGTGCCAGCGTCGCCCAGATCTCGTCCGGCGCCGGGCCCTGCGCCGGTGCGGGCGGGCCGGGGTGATGGGTCTGGACCAGCCAGTCCGGACCCGAGGCCAGCATCCGCGGCCGGTCCACCCCGACCACGACGGCGACCGCCCGCAGGGCGGCGACCTCCTCCGGCCGGGCGGCCTTGAGCACCACCGAGCGGCCGTCGTCGAGGTCCACCCGCTCGACCGCCGAGGAGACGTATCCGCCGGTCAGCGCCTCGCGGCGCAGGATCGCCGGGGTGGTGCGGGTGCGGCGAGCCAGGGCTCGCAACCACACGTCGTCGGGCGGCAGGGCGCCGGCGGAGACCGCGGCGCTCACCGGCGCAGGAGCAGCAGCACGGCCAGCGCCACCCCGACGCCGATGAACAGCGAGAGCCACGCGTAGGGCAGCGGGCGGCGCTGCCAGGTCCGTCCGGAGTCCAGCGAGACACGACCGGCCCCGGCGAACAGCAGGGCCGCCGCGCCGCCGCCGAGCAGCAGGTTCAGCTCCAGCGAGTTCGCGCCGTCCGCGGCGAAGAGCGGCACGCCGCCCCAGGTCACCGCCACCGCGACGATCTTGGTGGCGAGCAGCCCGGCCGCCGTGATCGGCGTCATCAGACCGACGACGAGGAAGATCCCGAGCACGAGCTGCCCGATCCCGAGTCCCCAGGCCAGCGTCGAGCCGTGCACGACGAACCCGAGACCGGACACGACGCGGGTGGTCTCGTCCAGGCCCAGCCCGCCGAGCACGCCGAACACCTTCTGCGCCCCGTGCGCGGCGAAGATCCCGCCGACGACCAGGCGCAGGATCAGCAGCCCGATGTCGTAGGAGCCGTGCGCCGGGACCGGGAGCCGCTGCGGGGCCGTCTTCTCCGGCGGCTCGGTCCCGCCGATCGAACCCCAGTCGTACTGCTGGGTGGGCTGGGTCATGCGGGCGAGGCTACCGCTCGGCGGGCCCGCGTCGACGCATTTCCCCTAGTAGGCGCCGTGCACGACGTTCGGCGGCTCCTCGCCGCGGACGACGTACGCCAGCTGCTCGGCGGCCACGCCGTAGGCCCGCGTCGTGGCCAGCGGGACGCTGCCGCCGACGTGCGGGGTGAGCAGCAGGCCCGGGACCTTCCACAGCGGGTGGCCCTCGGTCAGCGGCTCCGGGTCGGTGACGTCCACGGCGGCGCGCAGGCGCTCGCTGGTCAGCTCCGCGGCGAGCGCATCGGTGTCGCAGACGGGGCCGCGCGCCCCGTTGACCAGGACGGCGCCGTCGGGCATCGCGGCGAGGAACTCCGCGTCGACCATGCCGCGGGTCTCGTCGGTCAGCGGGACGATCAGCACGGTCGCGTCGTGCTCGGGCAGCAGCGACGGCAGCTCGTCCATGCCGCGGACGCCGTCGCGGGCGGTGCGCCCGACCAGCGTGATCTCGACGTCGAACCCGTCGAGGCGGCGCACGGTGTTCTCCGCGACGTCCCCGGCCCCGACGATGAGGATCTTCTTCCCGGCCAGCTCCTCGGTCCGGTGGTAGTCCCAGCGGCCCTCGTCCTGGGCGCGCACGAAGCGCGGCAGGTGCCGGTAGACCGCGAGCAGCACCGACACGACCCACTCCGCGGTCGCGCCACCGTGCGCGCCCCGGCCGTCGGAGAGCGCGACGCCCTCGGGCAGGCGCCCGATCCAGGCCTCGGCCCCGGCGGTGAGCAGCTGCACCAGCTCCAGCTTCGGCAGGCCGTCGGTGAGCGCGACGGCGTCCGAGCCGGCCAGGAACGGCGCCACCAGCACGCGGGCGTCTCTTGCCTCGTCCGGCATCGCGGCGTCCGGGTCGTAGACGACCGGGCGCAGACCGGAGACCTCGGCGAGGATGTCCGCGCCCTCGGAGTGCGGGACCAGGACGACGACGGGATCGCTCATATCCGCACGGTACTCACGGGGCGCTCACCCCCGTCCGCCTAGCCTGGGTCCCATGCACGGAGTCCGGCCGCGTGATCGCGCACGCACCACGGCCGGATCCGGCGCACCCGCTCGGATCCTGGCCGGGCTGATGCTCGTCGTCGCGATGCTGGCGTCGGGCTGCGCGACGTTCCCCGACGACGGCGCCCGCGACTGGCGCGAACGGGCCGAGGGCCAGGGCGAGCTCGGCGGACCACCCGCCCTCGCCTCCCCCGAACCGCCTCCGCCGGAGGGGTCGCAGCCCGACCAGCAGCCCCAGGGTGGTTCGCCGTCGGCACCGCAGCCGTGCGTCGACCCGGACCCGCAGGTCGTCGCGACGTGCCTGGGCCCGGTCGGTGCGGTCGCGGTCCTGCCGGCCGGCGACGAGGCCCTCGTCGGCGAGCGCACGACCGGCCGCGTGCTGCGGGTGAAGAAGGGCAGCGCCCCGCAGCTGGTCACGACGGTCCCGGTGGATCCGGCGGCCGGCCTGACCGGCCTGGTGCTCTCCCCCGGCTACGCCGAGGACCGGCTCGTCTACGCCCTGGCCGGGACCGCGTCCGACGTCCAGGTCCTGCGCCTGGCCCCCGGCGAACCGCCGAAGCCGGTGCTGACCGGGATCCCGCGCGGGGCGGGCGGCGCGCTCGCGGTCGACCCGGACGGCTCGTTGCTGGTCGCGACGGGTGCCGGCGCCGGGCCGCTGGCCGGCAAGGTCCTGCGGATCGACACGCTCGGACGCCCGGCGCCGGGCAACCCGGACCCGGCCTCGCCGGTCCTGTCCTCCGGGCTGGTCGCACCGGGCGGGCTGTGCGTGGACCCGTCGACCCGCACGGTCTGGGCGACCGACCGCACCCCCACCCGCGACGTCCTGCACCGTGTCGTGCCGGGCGCGCTCGGGACGCCGGCCTGGACGTGGCCGGACAAGCCGGGCGTCGCCGGGTGCACGGTGCTGCCCGGGACGCTGGCCGTCGCCGAGCGCGGCGCCGGGGCCCTGTTCGTCCTGCGACCGGGCGAGAACGGCAGCTTCACCGGTGATCCGAAACCGGTGCTGACCGGCACCTACGGCGCGCTCGCGGCGATCACGCTGGCCCCGGACGGTCTGATCTGGCTGGGCACGGTCAACAAGGACGGCGGCAGGCCCGGCGCCACCGACGACCGCGTGATCCGCATCCAGCCGCCCAGCGGGGGCGCGGGCTCCGCGGCCTGACCTACGCGCGCTGCTCCGGGATCCGGACAGTGACCGCACCATCCGGGTCGACGGTCCACTCCCGCGGCAGCGGCACGACCGCGGCGGTCGCGTTGTCGCGGGTCCCGGCGGCCAGCGCGGCCTCGACGAGCGCCCTCGCCGTGGCCGACGAGCCCCGCGGCACGGCGAGCTCGGCCGCGATCGCGCCCGCGTCGAGACTCCGGTGCACGCCGTCGCTGAGCAGCACGAGCGTGCCCGGGCCGGCCGGTCCGCGGACGTGGCCCGCGGTGGCCGGGCCGGCCGTGGCGACGGTGGTGGTCACGACGTTCTCCCAGGTCCCGCCCGCGTCGACGCCGGCGGCACGCAGCTCCTCGGCCATGGTGTGGTCGCGGGTCAGCGCCAGCAGGGTGTGCCCGTCCCAGAGCAGGGCGCGGGCGTCGCCGACCCAGGAGACCTCCCACCCTCCGCCGGGCGTTCCCGCGGCGACGACGAGCACCGCGTCGCCGCTGCCGGGGACCGCGCGCACGGCGTCGCGGGCGGCCCGCAGCGCGCCGGCCGTGCCGAGCAGCGGTGCCGTGCGCACAGCGGTCGCGGCGGCGGTCCGTGCGGCGCTCGCTGCGGCGGTGGAGTCGCCGATCCCGTCCGCGACGGCCGCGGCGAGCCCGGTGCCGTGCCCGGCGACGGCCCCGCACGCTGGCGGACCCGGCGTCGGGACGCGGGACGGCGGGGTGGTCGAGCACGGTCATCACGCACCTCCTCCAGGAGCGGCGGCAGGCGATGGCCCGGTCGGGGGTGGTCGCGGACCGCCTGCTCCGTACCAAGACTGCCCGCGGATCCTGTGCACCGGCCGTGAGGCGCAGCTTCGCTGCCCGTGCGCGGATATCGTCGCTCCGGCAGCGATATCCGCTCACGATCTAGCGGTCGAGCGCGAGCGACCGGCGCCCCGCACAGGCCGGGCACAGTGTGGACCGGCCGGTCCACCCGTGGCGGCGCAGGACCTGCTCGACCTCCTCCGCACCGCCGCAGGGATCCGCCGACAGGTCCGTCCAGCCGAACGTCAGCCGCGAACGTCCGGCCAGCTCGGCTGCGTTGTCCCGGCGCCGGTCCCGGAAGCTCACGTCGTTGCGCAGGTGCGTCCGACCGTCGAGCCGGACGGTGAGCGGGATCCCGACGTGGTCGTACGTGGCGTCCTCCCACAGGGTGACGCCGTCGACGACGAACGGGCTCTGCCGGTGCGCCGGCGGCAGGCCGTGTGCCTGCTCCACCTGCACGGCGAAGACCTCCTCGAGCACCGAGTGGACGCCGTCGCGGACCATGCCGACCGCGGCGGCCAGGGCACGGCGGTAGCGACGGGGCGGTCGCTCCCGCAACCTCCGCTCCACCTCCAGTGGTCGCACCCCGCCACCGGTGAGCAGGCTGAGGAGGGCGGTCCGGGCGCTGAGCGCGTCCGGCTCCTCCACCGCCACGTCGACGGCCGTGTCGGCGCGCGACGTCCGCGGCGGGACGGTGCCCACCACGATGTGGGAATGGGCCCGTGAGCGATGGACGGTCACCAGGCCGGGCTGGGAGATCGCAGACGCCCCGTAGGGCACGGTCAGGTGCACCGGGCCGTCGACGACCGGGGTCAGGTGCCACTCCTCCGCCGCCGTCCGATGGCTCAGGATCGCGGCGGCACCGCCGTACAGCAGAGCGGCCCAGATCCGGGACTCACGCGGAAGCGGACCCGTGAACGTCGCGTACACCCCGT
Organism: Pseudonocardia sediminis; assembly: GCF_004217185.1. Taxonomy (NCBI): domain Bacteria; kingdom Bacillati; phylum Actinomycetota; class Actinomycetes; order Pseudonocardiales; family Pseudonocardiaceae; genus Pseudonocardia; species Pseudonocardia sediminis. The sequence goes on from NZ_SHKL01000001.1 coordinate 5,156,274, forward strand.
GCACGACGGCCCGCCACCGCGCCGCCTCGACCTGCGCGAGCAGCGACGACCACGTGACGCCGAGCCGCCTCAGCTGGGCGACGTGCACCATGCCGGCCTGGTCGGCCAGCAGCCGATCCCATTCCTGGAGCCGCCCGGAGGCGAGGACCTCCCGGGGAACATCGCGTCGCATGGTCGTCATGCATCGACGGTGAACCGAAACCGGGCCGGCGAAGCGACCGACCGCGCCGCTGTGGATGAGCGGCTCAGGTTGTGGACGAACGGGGTCGTGCGCGGATATCGCTGCTCTGGCAGCGATATCCGCGCACGGGCAGCGTCAGCTGCTCGTACACCGCTCGACGACGAGCTCGCGGACGCGCTTGGCGTCGGCCTGGCCCTTCGTCGCCTTCATGACGGCACCGACGATCGCACCGGCGGCCTGGACCTTGCCGCCGCGGATCTTCTCCGCGACGTCGGGCTGGGCGGCCAGGGCCTCGTCGACGGCGGCGATGAGCGAACCCTCGTCGGAGACGACCTTGAGGCCGCGCTTCTCGACGACCTGGTCCGGGTCGCCCTCACCCTCCAGGACACCGTCGACGACCTGGCGCCCCATCTTGTTGGTCAGCTCCCCGGAGGCGATCAGCGCGATCACCCGCGCCACCTGCGCCGGGGTGATCGGCAGGTCGGTGAGTTCCTGCTCGCGGGTGTTGGCCTGCTGCGACAGGTACGAGACCCACCACGAGCGCGCCTCACCGGATGGCGCACCGGCCGCGACGGTCGCCTCGACGAGGTCGAGCGCACCGGCGTTGACCAGGTCGCGGATCTCCTCGTCGGAGACGCCCCACTCGGCCTGGATCCGGTGCCGGCGCTCCCACGGCAGCTCCGGCAGCGTCCCGCGCAGCTCCTCGATCCACTCGGTGCTCGGTGCGATCGGGACCAGGTCGGGCTCCGGGAAGTACCGGTAGTCCTCCGAGGTCTCCTTGCGCCGCCCGGCGCGGGTGGAGCCGGACTGCTCCTCGAAGTGCCGCGTCTCCTGGACGATCTCCCCGCCCTCGTCGAGGACACCCGCCTGCCGCGTCATCTCGTAGCGCACGGCCCGCTCGACCGAGCGCAACGAGTTGACGTTCTTCGTCTCGGTACGGGTCCCGAGCACCCCGGAGCCGCGGGGCGAGAGCGACAGATTCACGTCGCAGCGCATCGAGCCCTGGTCCATCCGGACGTCGGAGACGCCGAGGGACTTGACGAGCTCGCGGAGCTGGGTGACGTAGGCGCGCGCCACCTCCGGCGCGCGGGCGTCGGTGCCCGGGATCATCTTCGTGACGATCTCGATCAGCGGGACGCCGGCCCGGTTGTAGTCGAGCAGCGAGTACTCGGCGCCGTGGATCCGGCCGGTCGCGCCGCCGACGTGCAGCGACTTGCCGGTGTCCTCCTCCATGTGGGCGCGCTCGATGCCGACCCGCACGGTGGAGCCGTCGTCGAGCTGGACGTCGAGGTACCCGTCCACGGCGATCGGCTCGTCGTACTGGCTCGTCTGGAAGTTCTTCGGCATGTCCGGGTAGTAGTAGTTCTTCCGGGCGAACCGGCCCCAGGGGGCGATCGAGCAGTTCAGCGCCAGCCCGATCCGGATCGCCGACTCCACCGCGGTCCGGTTGACCACCGGCAGCGAGCCGGGCAGGCCGAGGCAGGTCGGGCAGACCTGGGTGTTCGGCTCGGCGCCGAACTCGGTCGGGCAGCCGCAGAACATCTTCGTGTTCGTGGACAGCTCGACGTGCACCTCGAGCCCGAGCGTCGGGTCGAAGCGGGCGACGACGTCGTCGAAGTCCACCAGGGTCGGAGCCGTCATCGGGAGACCTCCGGAACTCGCGCGATCAGGGGACCGCCGTCGTCGGCGTCGCGGGCGGCCTCGAACGCGGCCCCGACGCGGTACATCACGGCCTCACCCAGCGCCGGCGCCATGATCTGCAGGCCGGTCGGCAGACCGTCCGCGAGACCGCTGGGCACCGACATGCCGGCCGTACCGGCCAGGTTCGTCGGGATCGTGGCCAGGTCGTTGAGGTACATCGACAGCGGGTCGTCGATCTTGTCCCCGATCGGGAACGGGGTGGTCGGTGTCGTCGGGGAGACGAGCACGTCGGCCTGGGCGAACGCGGCGTCGAAGTCCCGGCTGATCAGCGTGCGGACCTTCTGCGCCTGCCCGTAGTAGGCGTCGTAGTAGCCGCTCGACAGGGCGTAGGTGCCCAGGATGATCCGGCGCTTGACCTCGGGGCCGAACCCGGCCTCGCGGGTCGCGGCCATGACCTCCTCGGCACTGGTGCCGGTGCTCGACCGCATGCCGTAGCGCATGGCGTCGAACCGGGCCAGGTTCGACGAGACCTCGCTGGGCAGGATGAGGTAGTAGGCGGCCATGCCGTACTCGAAGTGCGGGCAGCTCACCTCCACCAGCTCGGCGCCGAGCTTCTCCAGCCGGCGCAGCGACGCGTCGTAGGCCGCGCGGACGCCGGGCTCGTAGCCCTCGCCGCCCAGCTCGCGCACGACGCCGACCTTCAGGCCCGACAGGTCGCCCCGCGCACCCTGGCGGGCCGCCTCGACGACAGACGGGACGGGCTGATCGATCGAGGTGGAGTCGAGCGGGTCGTGCCCGCCGATCACCTCGTGCAGCAACGCGGCGTCGAGCACGGTGCGCGCACACGGCCCGGCCTGGTCCAGCGACGACGCGCAGGCGACCAGGCCGTAGCGGGAGACCCCGCCGTAGGTGGGCTTGACGCCGACGGTGCCGGTGAACGCGGCCGGCTGGCGGATCGAGCCCCCGGTGTCGGTGCCGATCGCCAGCGGCGCCTCTAACGCGGCCAGCGACGCGGCGGAGCCACCGCCGGACCCGCCGGGGACCCGGCTGCGGTCCCACGGGTTGCGGGTGACGCCGTACGCGGAGTGCTCGGTGGAGGAGCCCATCGCGAACTCGTCCATGTTCGTCTTGCCCAGGATCGTGATCCCGGCCGCGCGCAACCGCGCGGTGACGGTCGCGTCGTAGGGCGGCTGCCAGCCCTCGAGGATCTTCGACCCGCAGGTGGTGGGCATGTCCTGGGTGGTGAACACGTCCTTGAGTGCCAGCGGTACCCCGGCCAGCGGCGACGCCGGCGCGGTGCCCGCGGAGATCCCGGCGTCGACCAGCTCGGCCGCGGCCAGCGCGGACTCGCCCGCGACGTGCAGGAACGCGTGCACGCCGTCGTGCCCGCCGTCGACGGCGGCGATCCGGTCCAGGTGCGCCTGGGCGGCCTCGACCGCGGAGATCTCCCCCGCGTGGATCTTCCCGGCCAGCTCGGCCGCGGTCAGACGGATGATGTCGGTACTCACTGCTCCTCCCCCAGGATGCGCGGCACGCGGAAGCGGCCCTCCTCCGAGGCCGGGGCCCCGGACAGCGCCTGCTCCTGGTCCAGACCGGGACGGCGCTCGTCGGCGCGGAACACGTTCTGCAGGGGCACGGCGTGCGACGTCGGCGGGATGTCCTCGGCGGCGACCTCACCGACCCGGGCGACCGAGCTCAGGATGACGTCGAGCTGGCCGGCGAACACGTCCAGCTCCGCATCGGTGACGGCCAGGCGCGAGAGCCGGGCGAGATGCGCGACCTCGTCCCGGGTGATGACCCCGCCCGTGGGGTCGGCGGGGGAATCGGCGGACATGCCCCTCCTCGGGTGTTCGGCGTGGGCGCGACGCCCGGTGGAACGGGCGGTCGGCGACGGTGCGGCGCCGATCCGCGCGGGAACCGGCGCGATGCCCCGGTGCAGCGGCCCAGTCTAGGCCCGTCCGGCGAGAGCCCGGCGGGCGGTGCGCGGCCCGTCCCCGTGCACCGCACGCACCGGTTCCCCGCCGGGTCCCGCCGCGCCCGCGGCACCCCGGCGGTGGGCGGGGGTCGATGCAGGGCGTCGTGGGGTCGTGACGCGGAGTGGCGACCGTCATCCGGCACGGGTTGCGATCGACCGGGCCGCGGACTGGCAGGATCACCGTCCGGGCCCGCACCACGCCGGGCGCGGGCCGCGTGCTGCCATCACACCGGTCGGAAGCCGAGGAGAGGACCCCGCACGTGTCGTTCCTGCTCCGGGTGATCCTCCCGGACAAGCCCGGAAACCTCGGCGCGGTCGCCTCCGCACTGGGCGGTGCGGGAGCCGACATCCTCAGCGTGGACGTCGTCGAGCGCGGCGACGGCCAGGCGATCGACGACCTGGCCGTGGAACTGCCCGCGGGTCGGCCGCCGGACGTCCTGATCACCGCGGCCGAGTCCGTACCCGGGGTCTCCGTCGAGTCGGTCCGGCCGCACTCCGGGCATCTGGACACCCATCGGGAGCTGGAGCTCGTCGACGAGATCGCGGGTGCGCCGTCGCAGGGGCTGGAACGGCTCGCCGCCGAGGTCCCGCGCCTGTTCCGGGCCGGCTGGGCGCTGGTGGCCGTGAGCGAGAAGGGCCGGTCCTACCGGATCGCGGAGAGCGCCGCCGCCCCGGAGACCCGGGCCGGGGACCTGCCGTGGCTGCCGCTGACCTCCGCCGTCGCGCTGGACGAACGGCACTGGGTGCCCGACCCGTGGCGCGCGCTCGACACCGAGCTCGCCGCCGCCCCGTTCGGCACCGGCACCCCGCCGAAGACGCTGGTCGTCGGGCGTCCCGGTGGCCCGATCTTCCGCCCGTCGGAGCTGGCCCGCCTGGCGCACCTCGCCGGCATCGTCGCGACCGTCCTCAACGCCTGACCGCCTCCGCGCCCCCGGACTCACGGACCTTCCGTGCGGTGCCGCCGCACGAATGGGCCATCAGTGCGGCGAGGTGCGTGCGGCACGGCGAGGTGCGTGCGTTCCGGGCGGATGGCCAGGCGGGATCGGCGGGCTGGATCGGCCGGGCGGGGTCACCGGGCGGATCGAGCCGGTCTCACTCAGACGCGGATGGACAGCGCCGTGCGGACGAGGTCGTCGTTGCCGGTGGCGAGCCAGCCGTCCGGGCGGACCAGGACGTCCTCGAAGCCGATCCGGGTGTCGATCTTGACCCGGGTCGCGTACTCCAGGACGGGCCAGGCGCCCTCCTCCTCGCCGTGCAGCAGCACCGGCACGGGGGGCTGACCGAGCGCGCGCAGGATCCGGATGCCCTCGGCGACGGCGGTCTCCGGGTCGGTCACGGTGGACTCGGCCAGCACGCGCCGGGTACCCGGGGGCAGGCCGTTCTGGCGCAATGTGACCGCGTCGCCGCTGGTCCAGACGCCGAGCTCGACGGCGATGCCGACCGACGCGGCGGCGGCGCAGACGTCGGTCCAGCCGCGCTCGTGCACGTTGATCGAGCAGACGTCCGGCTTGCCCTCGCCGAGACGGCCCCAGGCCAGGACGGTCTCCACCCGGCGCTGGGGGTCGGGCTGGATCCAGCGGCCGGTGGTCACACCGATCTCGATGCCGGGAGCCTCCTGGCGGATCAGTGACACCGCGTCGCCGACGTGCATCGGGTCGATCGTCTCGGCGCCGGTCTCGTCGCGCGGGTGCACGTGCACCGAGCTCACACCGAGGCGGGCGACGGCCCGGGCGTCCCGGGCGAGGTGCCGGGACAGGACCGGCAGCGCGGGATGCGCGTCCGCCGGGCGAGACCCGTTGAGCACCGCCTGCAGCACCGAGGTGCTCCTTCCGATCGCGACGACGCCGCGCCGGAGCCCGGCGCGACTCGCCGAGACTAATCGACGCCTCCCCGGACGCGCCGCTCACCGGTGGTGCACACCGGACACGGTCGGTGTCCGGGACGGACGACGCGGCAGACGGCGGACAATCTCCTCCCGAGGTCGCGAGATGATCACGCTCCGTCGCCGGGGTGCACCTCTCGCCCGGAGTCGTTTCCCTTGCCGCTCAAGCCGATCCGGCGTACTCACGGGCCGCGTCCGGCCCCCGGTCGAGCAGCACCCGGAACCCGTCCTCGTCCAGCACCGGAACCTCCAGCTCCACCGCCTTGTCGTACTTCGACCCCGGAGCCTCCCCGGCCACCACGAACGACGTCTTCTTCGACACCGACCCGGCCGCGCGACCGCCGCGGGCCATGATCGCCTCCTTGGCCTCGTCGCGGGAGAAGCCGTCCATCGACCCGGTGATCACGATCGACATCCCCTCCAGCGTGCGCGGGACGGACTCATCGACCTCGTCGACCATCCGCACCCCGGCCCGGCTCCACTTCTCCACGACCTCGCGGTGCCAGTCGACGCTGAACCAGTCCCGCACCGCGGCCGCGATGGTCGGGCCGACGCCGTCGCCGCTCGCGATCGGGGCCAACGCTTCGGCGAGGACCTTGGCCCGGGCCCGCGTCGCGGCCCGCTCCTGCTTGGCGGCCTCGATCGCCGCCTTCTCGGCATCGGTGGCCGCGGAGTCCTCTGAATCGGCCCCGCCGGCCTCATCGCCGTCCGCGTCGGCCGTGCCGGTGTCGCCTCCCGCCGCGTCCCCGCCCGATGCGTCCCCGCCCGATGCGTCGCCGTCGACCACCGCCTCACCCGGCGGCTCTTCCTTCTCCGCGGTCGCGGTCGCGGGGTCCTCCCGCGCGGGGCCCGTCGTCTCGGCCTCGGCCGGGTCCTCGGCGGTGCCGTCGGAGGTGATCTCCACCCCGGCGGCCTCGGTCAGCTCCCGGGCCTGCTCGGCCGCGTCGGCCAGGGCCTGCATCGACCCGAACTGCCGCGCGATCGCCTGCGCCGCGGTCGGCCCGACGTGCCGGATCGACAGGCCGACCAGCACCCGCCACAACGGCCGGTCCTTCGCCGCGTCGAGGTTCGTCAGCAGCTTGCGCCCGTTCGCCGAGAGCGCGCCCGCCTTGGTCCGGAACAGGTCGGTCTCGAGCAGGTCGTCCTCGTTGAGGGAGAACACGTCCCCCTCGTCGGTGAGCACGCCGGAGGTGAGCAGCGCGACCGCGGCCTCGTAGCCCAGACCCTCGATGTCGAAGGCCCCGCGGCCGGCCACGTGGAACAGCCGCTCCCGCAGCTGCGCCGGGCAGGAGCGGGCGTTCGGGCAGCGCCGGTCCACGTCGCCGGCCTTCTGCTGCACCAGCGCCGTGCCGCACTCCGGGCAGTGCGTGGGCATGACGAACGCGCGCTCGCTGCCGTCGCGGACGTCGGTGACCGGTCCGAGCACCTCGGGGATCACGTCGCCGGCCTTGCGGATGACGACCCGGTCGCCGATCAGCACGCCCTTGCGCCGCACCTCGTCGGCGTTGTGCAGGGTCGCCAGCGAGACCGTCGACCCCGCGACCAGCACCGGCTCCATCTGCGCGAACGGGGTGACCCGCCCGGTGCGCCCGACGTTGACCGCGATGTCGAGGAGCTTCGTGGTCGCCTGCTCGGGTGGGTACTTGTAGGCGATCGCCCAGCGCGGGAAGCGCGAGGTGGCCCCGAGCCGGCGCTGCAGCGCCACCTCGTCGACCTTGACCACGACGCCGTCGATCTCGTGCTCGACGTCGTGGCGGTGCTCGCCCCAGTACCGGACGAACTCGACGACGTCGCCGATCCCGCCCAGCACCCGGGTGCGTGGCGAGACGGGCAGGCCCCACGCGGTCAGGGCGTCGTAGGCGTGCGACTGGGTGGTCGGGGTGAACCCGTCGCGCTTGCCGATGCCGTGGCAGATCAGGCGCAGGTTGCGCGAGGCCGTCACGCGCGGGTCCTTCTGACGCAGCGACCCGGCCGCGGTGTTGCGCGGGTTCGCGAACGGCGGCTTGCCCGCCTCGACCAGCGAGGCGTTGAGCCGCTCGAAGTCCTCCAGCCGGAAGTAGACCTCGCCGCGTACCTCGACCAGGGCCGGGACCGGGAACTCCTCGGTGCCGGTGAGGTCCTGCGGCACCTCGGCCAGGGTGCGCATGTTCAGCGTGATGTCCTCGCCGGTGCGCCCGTCGCCGCGGGTCAGCGCGCGGGTGAGATGGCCGTTCTCGTAGAGCAGGTTGACGGCCAGGCCGTCGATCTTGAGCTCGCAGAGGTAGTGCAGGTCCTCCCCCGCCTCCTTGACCACCCGGTCGTGCCAGGCCGCCATGTCCTCGGCGGAGAACGCGTTGTCCAGGCTGAGCATCCGCTCGAGGTGGTCGTGCGCGGTGAAGACGGTGGAGAACGTGCCGCCGACCTTCTGCGTCGGCGAGTCCGGCGTCACCAGCTCCGGGTTCGCCTCCTCCAGGGCCAGCAGCTCGCCCCAGAGCTCGTCGAACTGGCCGTCGGAGACGATCGGGGCGTCGAGCACGTAGTAGCGGAACTGGAGGTCCGACACCTCGGCCGACAGCGCGGCGTGCCGTTCGCGGGCGTCCGACGAAGCATTCACGGTGCGCAGGTTAGTCGGGTCCCCCGACAGTTTCCGACGAACGCTCGGGCCGCCGTGCGAGCGGCGACCACCCACCTCGTCCGGGCCACCGAGCGTCACGTTCTGGCGGCGCGCGCGACCGGAACGTGACGCCCGATCGCGTTGCGGCTCCGCGGACGCCGACACTGTCGGTGCGTCTCGCCCCCTGGCCGGTCGGGGCGGTGGTCGAACGCCGTCCGGACAGGGTCCTGGTCCGCACGCTCCCGGCGCAACGGTGAGCGCGCCCCCGGCGGGGCGTAGCCACTCGTCCTACGGTTACCGCCGTGCAGATCGACGACGAGGCCCTCGAGCTCGCGCACCGGATGTTCGACCTCGCCCGCGGTGGCGAGACCGGTCGGCTCGCGGGCTACCTGGACGCCGGGGTACCGGTGGAGATCACCGATCCGAAGGGCGACACCCTGCTGATCCTGGCCGCCTACCACGGCCACCCGGACACGGTCGCCGCGTTGCTGGCCCGTGACGCCGACCCGAACCGGGTCAACGACCGCGGCCAGACGGCGCTGGCGGCGGCCACGTTCGCGCAGTCCGAGGCGTCGGTGACGGCGCTGCTGGACGCCGGCGGGGACCCGTCGGCGGGCAGCCCGTCCGCGCTCGGGGCGGCCGAGCACTTCGACCTGCCGCGCATGCGGGAGCTGCTGCGGGAGCACCGCGCCGCGGGGTCGTGAGCCCGGGAGACGGTGCCCCGACCGGGAACGGGGCGCGGAGACCTACCCTGGAGGGGTGACCGACCAGCAGGACGCCCGCGTACTCGACGAGACCGCGCGGCGGCGCACCTTCGCCGTGATCAGCCACCCGGACGCGGGCAAGTCGACGCTGACCGAGGCGCTGGCGCTGCACGCGGAGGTCATCGACTCCGCCGGGGCCGTGCACGGGAAGTCCGGTCGCAAGGGCGTCACCTCGGACTGGATGGAGATGGAGCGCACCCGCGGCATCTCGGTCAGCTCCGCGGTGCTGCAGTTCGCCTACCGCGACAACGTGATCAACCTGCTGGACACGCCGGGTCACGGCGACTTCTCCGAGGACACCTACCGGGTGCTCGCCGCCGTCGACGCCGCGGTGATGCTGCTCGACGCGGCGAAGGGCCTCGAGCCGCAGACGCTCAAGCTCTTCGACGTCTGCCGTTCCCGGGGCGTCCCGGTCATCACGTTCGTCAACAAGTGGGACCGGCCGGGCCGCGAGGCGCTGGAGCTGCTCGACGAGGTGGAGCAGACGATCGGCCTGCGTCCGATGCCGATGACCTGGCCGCTGGGCATCGCGGGCCAGTTCAAGGGCCTGATCGAACGCGAGACCGGTGAGTACACGGCGTTCCTGCGGGCCGCGGGCGGCGCGACCAAGGCGACCGCGACCGTCGTCGACGCCGAGACCGCCAAGGCCGAGGAGCCGCTGTACTGGCAGGCCGCCCAGGACGAGCTGGAGCTGCTCGACGAGATCGGCGCCGTCTGGGACGAGAAGGACTTCCTGACCGGGAAGGCCACGCCGGTGCTGTTCGGCTCCGCGCTGTCCAACATCGGCGTCGCCCGGCTGCTGGACACCCTCGTCGACCTCGCGCCGGCCCCGGCCCCGCGACCGGACGCCGAGGGCCACGACCGCCCGCTCGCCGCGCCGACGGCCGGCCTGGTCTTCAAGGTGCAGGCCGGGATGGACCGCGCGCACCGCGACCGGATGGCGTTCCTGCGGATATGCTCCGGCCGGTTCGAGCGCGGCATGGTGCTCACCCACGCCGAGACCGGCAAGCCGTTCGCCACCAAGTACGCGCAGTCGGTGTTCGGCAACCAGCGCACCACCGTCGAGGAGGCGTTCCCGGGCGATATCGTCGGCCTGGTCAACGCGAACGCTCTGCGCCCCGGGGACACGCTCTACGCCTCGGACCCGGTCGAGTTCCCGACCATCCCGGCGTTCGCGCCGGAGCACTTCGCCGTCGTGCGCTGCAAGGACGCCGGCAAGACCAAGCAGTTCCGGCGCGGCATCGAGCAGCTGGGCAACGAGGCCGTCATCCAGGTCCTGCGCTCGGACCTGCGCGGTGACCAGGCCCCGGTGCTCGCCGCCGTCGGGCCGCTGCAGTTCGACGTCGTCACCGCGCGCCTGGAGACCGAGTTCAACGCCCCGGTCACGCTGGACCGGCTGCCGTTCCAGATCGCGCGGCTGACCGACGCCGAGGGCGCCGCGGCGCTGTCGGCGCAGTCCGAGACCGAGGTGCTGCGCCGCGACTCCGACGGCGAGTACCTGGCGCTGTTCAGCAACAAGTGGCGGATGGACATCGTCATCCGCAAGTTCCCGGACGTCCGGATGGACGCGATGCCCGCCGGGTCGTCGATCTCCTAGACGACCCGGCGAGGGGCTTCTCAGCCCGCCAGGTGGAAGAACTCCAGCGCGTTGCCGTCGGGGTCCTTGAACGACAGCGCGAGCCCGTAGTCGGCCTCGACGACGCCGGAGTGCTCGATGCCGACCGAGTCGAGGTGGTCGCGCCACTGCTCGATCTCCTCGCGGCCGGAGACGCCGAAGCCGACGTGGTCCATGCCGGGCGCCGACGGGACGAACGTCGCCGACTTGTCGACCGCGTCGTGCTGGGTCAGCCCCATCAGCTGCCCGGACGGCAGCGCGAACACGCGACGCTGGAACGGGCCGTCGGACAGGGTCATGGCGGGCTCGGCGCCGACCAGCTTGACGTACCAGGGCTCGCTCACCGTGAGGTCGGTGACCGAGAGGGCCAGGTGATGGATCGCGGGGAACGTGGGCACGGGTGCTCCTCAGAAGGTCGTCCAGTGATCGTTCCGGGCGAACCTATCGCCTCGTGCGCATGGGTGCCGGACGACGACGGGCTCCCCTCAGGAGGCCTGGTCCATCCCCGCCAGCAGGCGGCGCAGCAGGTCGTCGAGTGTGCGCAGATCGGCGTCGTCGAGGCCGGCGAGCAGCGCCCGCTCGTTGCGGACGTGCTCGGTCACCGCGGCGTCGACGAGCTCGCGCCCGGCGTCGGTCAGCGAGACCAGGATGCTGCGGCGGTTGTCCGGGTCGAGGCGTCGCGCGACGTGTCCGGCCTGGTCGAGGCGGTCGAGACGGTTGGTCGTCGCGGCCGGCGAGAGCATCAGCGTCCGGGCCAGCGCGGACGGCGTGAGCGTGAACGGCTCGCCGGAGCGGCGCAGCGCAGCGAGCACGTCGAACTCGCCAATGCGCAGGCCGTGCCGGGCGAACACCCGCTCCACCAGCGGCCCGGCGACGGCGGCGATCCGCCCGAGACGCCCGATCGTCGCCATGGCGTCGAGGTCGCCGACGAGGTCGGGGCGCTCGCGACGCCACTGGTCGACGAACAGGTCCACGGCGTCGGGATCGCTCACGACGGCCACCCTAGTTCGTCCTCGAAATCCACGTCCTCGAAGTACCTTGACCACTGATATTTCGATGTCGTACTTTTCTGTCATGGAAACCATGAACATCGCCGCTCGCGGCGTGATCGCCGTGGACGCCGTCGTGGAGGTCGACGCGCCGGCGGCGGAGGCGTGGGCGGTGCTCGCCGACTACGCCCGTGACGTCGAGTGGCGCGACGGCGTCCGATCGATGGTGCCGACACCGCCGGGTCCCGTGCGCGCCGGCACGAGGACGGCGGAGACGATGCGCGCGGCCGGGCGCACGCTGCGCAACGACGGCGAGGTCACCACCGTCGAGGACGGGCGCCGCTTCACCTGGCGCACCACGTCCGGCGTGCGCGCCGAGGGGTCCCGGGCGGTCGTGCCGCGCGACGGCGAGAGCTGCCGGATCGAGCTCACGCTGCGGGTCGTGCCGCCGGGCCTGCTGCGGCTCGTCCCGTGGGCGGTGACCGGGATGCTGCGGCGCGGGCTGCGGCGCGACGCCGGGCGGCTGCGTGCGGTGATCGAGCTGGGCGGGCACGACGACCGCCCGGACGGGGTCGACCTCACCGAGAGCGGCGTCACCTCCGGTGAGGACTCCCCGTCCGGGGACACGGGCCGTTCCGGGTCGTTCCCGGACTGGTGACCGGCGTCGGTCAGGTCGCCCAGCCGCCGGAGATCGGGATGATCTGCCCGGCCAGGAAGTCGCTCGCGTCGGTGGCCAGGGCGAGGGCGAGAGCGGCCGCGTCGGCGCCCTCACCGAGCCGTCCGGCCGGGATCTGCGACTCGAACGACTCACGCACGGCGTCGTCGGCCAGCATCTCGTCGGTGTAGTACATGTTGTTCTTGATGTGGGCCGGTCCGAGCCCGTTGACCTGCACGTTGTGCGGTGCCGCCTCGGCGCCGACGACCTGCAGGAACGCGTTCTGCGCGCCGCGGGCGGCGGAGTACACGGCCAGGCCCGGGATGGCCCGCACCGGCGTCGCGCTGGTCGCGGCGACGACCTTCCCTTCGCGCCGTTCGATCATCTGCGGCAGCACGGCGCGCACCACTCGCAGCAGGGGCCAGACGAGCTGGTCGAGGTAGTCCTGGAACTCCGCGTCGGTGAACGCGGTCGCGTCGCCGATCATGGACGTGACCGGCATCCGCTCGTGCGGACCGGCGAAGTTCGCGACCAGCACGTCGATCCGGCCGGCCTCGCGGACGGTCTCGTCGATCGCGTCCGGGGCGGCCGTGTAGTCGGTCGTGTCGGCGACGACCTCGGCACCCTCGGCCCGGAACCGTTCGACGACCGGCGGGCCTATGTAGCGGTCGGCGTGGGTGACGAGTACGCGCTTGCCCTCGAGACGTCCGGTCATGTCGAGCGGTTCCTCCTCGTTCGTCGGATTCGAACGCACGCTATCGATCTTGGACCGACGTCGCCGGACGAGCGCGGTCAGCCCGCGGCGTCGGCGGGGTCGCCGTGGCGGACCTCGTGCTCCCACGATCCGGCGGGCTGGGTGTGCAGGGCCCAGTAGTGCTCGGCGATGTCGTCGGGGTCGTAGGCGGTACCGGGCGCGACCGGCCCGCACACGGTGACGGTGGCGACGTGCACGTCCGGCGCGAACTGCCGGTCCAGCAGCGAGACCAGCGCGCGGACCCCGGCCTTGCCCAGCGACAGGCTCGTCAGCTGCGGCAACGGCTCGGGCATGCCCCCGGTCAGGAGGAACGTCCCGGACATCCGCGGCAGCAGGAACGACGCCGCCGAGACCGCGCCGACGACGTTGACGGCCCAGGCGTCACGGTGCCCGGCCGCGTCGAGGTCGCCGATCCCGTCGGCCTGGATGATCGCGGCGTTGTAGACGAGTACGTCCGGCACACCGAGCTCGCCGACCAGTCGTTCCAGCGCGGCGTGCAGCGCCGCCTCGTCGGTGACGTCGGCGTCCGCGGTCACGACCCGCCCCGCGGAACCGGCTGCGGAGCCGACCGACGACGCGGCCCGGGACAGGGTCTCGGGCGAGCGGGCGAGCAGCCCGACGTCGAAGCCCTCGCGGGCGAAGCGGCGCGCGACGGCCGTCCCGATGCCGGGACCTGCTCCGAGGACGAACACAGTGGACACGGGGACTCCCGTCCGCAGGGTCGGTCCGGGGACGGGTCCGCCCCCGGACCGACCATGATCGCCGAACGGGCGGGTGCCCGCCCGGCGATCGGCTGCGGCCCGGGTCGTGCGCGGACATCACCGCCCTGGCAGCGATATCCGCGCACGGAGGTCACATGTCCGGGGCGTCGGCGTTGCTCGGCGTCGTCTTCTGCGCGGTGATCGCGTCGAACTGGCGCAGGATGTACTCACCGGTGCGCTGCGAGAGCGCACCGATCGTCGACGTCGGGTTGACCGCCCCACCGGTGGTCAGCGTGCTGCCGTCGACCACGAACAGGTTGGGCACGTCCCAGGTCTGGCACCACTTGTTCAGGACCGAGTCCTCCGGGTTGTTACCCATCCGGCAGGTCCCCATCAGGTGCCAGGCCGGCGGCGGGTAGAGGACGCCGGTGTCGTTGGTCTCCACCGCCCCCACCGCGCGGGTGGCCTCGAAGATCTTCTCGATGCCGTACTTCGCGAGCGCGATGTCGTTCGGGTGCAGCTCGTAGTTGACGTGCGCGGCCGGCAGCCCCGAGGAGTCCTTGACGTCGGGGTTGAGCGTGACCGTGTTCGTCGCCACCGGCAGGTCCTCACCGAACATGAAGACCATCAGGTGGTTGGCGAAGTGGCCGTCGAAGAACTCGCGGTGCTTCTCGCCCCACGGCGCCGTGTAGCCGGTGTGCGTGCCCATCGCGGCGTAGGCCGGTCCGAAGCTGCGCGCCACCTGCATGCCGAAACCGTTGACGAATCCCCGGTTGACGTCCGTGTGATAGAACTCGTGCGAGTACAGCGGCGCACCGAACGAGCCCTTGAAGCCCTCGATCGGCTCGTCGAACCACGAGTCGCAGAACGCGAACACGTGGTGCATCAGGTACTTGCCGACGATCCCGTTCGAGTTCGCCAGCCCGTCCGGGTGCCCCTTCTGGGCGCTCTGCAGCAGCAGGCGCGGGGACCCGATCCCGTTCGCCGCGAGCACGACGATCTTGGCCCGGACCTCGTGCCGGTCGCCGGTCTTGCGGTCGATGTAGGTCGCGCCGGTGGCCTTGCCGCCCTCGGCGTTGATCGTCTCGACGCGGGCGTAGGTGCGCAGGTCGGCACCGTGGCGGATCGCGTAGGGCCAGTGGGCGTTCGCCGGGGTGGACAGCGACCCGGTCGGGCTGCCGGAGAGCTCGTTGCCCATCGCCTGGTCGGCCTTGCGGTTCTCCCGGTCGACGGTGATGACCGCGTTGTCCGACGGCCACCAGTGCCAGCCCAGGTCCCGCGACGCACGGGCGTACTTGAGCCCGAGCTTGCCGGGCAGCACCTCCGGGTCACGGACGGCCTGCTTGCGGTCCGGGTAGGACGGGTCGCCGATCCGGCCGGAGATGCCGTAGATCTCGTCGTTCTCGTCGTAGAACGGGGCGAGGTCCTCGTAGCTGATCGGCCAGTCGATCGTGCCCTCGAGGCCGTGCTCGGTGCCCTTGCGGAAGTCGACCGGCTTGTACCGGGGCCAGTGGCCCGCGTAGTGCATCGTCGAGCCGCCGACGTTGTTCATCATGTACGGCGTCGTCGTCCCGGTCACCGGGTAGTCCTCGGGCAGCTGACGCACGTTCGGGTCGTAGGCCCACCCGCGCTGCTTCTCCAGCTCCCACTCGTTGTGGTAGTGCGCGTGGTCGGACGCGTCCAGCCACGGGCCCTGCTCCAGGCACACCACGTTCACGCCGGCCTTGGCCAGCTTGAGCGCGATGCCGGCCCCGCCGGGGCCTGCGCCGATGATCAGGACGTCGGTCTCCTCATATGCGGCCATGGTGCTCCTCACTTCGCCCAGGACAGCTGGGACAGGTCGACCCGGACGACCTCGTCGGTCTCCAGGTAGGAACCGTGCTCCTCGGCCTGGGCGAGGAGTTCCTCGTCCCAGGGCTCCGTGGTCTGCAGGTAGCCGTAGGGCAGCGGCGGGCCGTGGAAGTCCCGGCCGGCCGGCAGGTTGTCGTTGATCGCCAGCGTGACCCTCGGGCGCGAGTAGTAGCCGTAGTAGAACAACGCCCGCAGCTGCTCGAACAGCGGATCCTCGGCCTTCTCCAGCGCGGAGATCGCCTCGGTCCGTCCCGCGACGTCCGCGTCCACGAAGGACTGTCCGAGCTTGTCCAGGCCGGACTTGAACTCGTCCTCGGTGGCGAACGGGAAGTGCTTGTTCTTGTACCCGCTCGGCGTGACGTACCGGCCGACGAACTCGACCATGCCGATCTCGCTCGCGGTGGGCCACTTCGGGTGCGGCGGGATGATCGTGTCCGCCGCGGCCTTGATGACCTTCTCCTGCAGGTCGCTGAACGCGACCGGGTGCAGCAGGCCGCCGATGCGGGGCCGGCCGCTCTCGAAGAATCCGCCGGCCTCCCCCGGCAGTGCCGTCTCCTCGGGCGCGCCGAACGGTGCGGGCGCCTCTCCCAATGCACTCACGGTGTCTCCTCTCGGGGTCTGAAAGGGGTGATCGCTACAGCGGGGCGCCGGGCCACTCGGTCCCGGCCCTCAACGAGTCGTCGAGGTTGATGCTCACGTGCTTGACCTGGGTGTAGCCGTAGACGGCCTCGAGGCCCTCCTCGCGTCCGGTGCCGCTCTGCTTGTGCCCGCCGTGCGGGGTCATCGGGAGCTCGCCGAACCAGTCGTTGATCATCACGCCGCCCACCTGCAGGCGGCGGGCGGTGGACAGCAGCCGCTTGATGTCGCTGCCGAGCAGCACCGCGAACAGGCCGTAGGGGCTGTCGTTGACGGCCTCGACCAGCTCGTCCTCGCTGGACCAGGTGATCACCGACGCGACCGGGCCGAAGATCTCCTCCTGGGCGATCCGCGCGGAGTTGGTGACGTCGGTGAAGACGGTCGGCTCGACGAAGAAGCCGTTCTCGTCGGTGCCCTCCGGGCGCCCGCCGCCGTAGAACAGCGTGCCCTCGGTCTTGCCGATCTCGATGTACTCGCGGACCTTGTCGTACTGGGTCTTCGAGATCAGCGGGCCCATGTCGGTGCCGTCGGCGAACCCGTCACCGATCGTGGTCTCGCGCAGCCGGGCGGTGAGCGCCTCCAGGAACCGGTCCTTGATGTCGGCGTGCACGAACAGCCGGGTACCGGCCACACAGACCTGCCCGGTGTGCGAGCAGAAGCCCTGCACCGCGGCCTCGACGGCGTCCTCCAGTCCGGCGTCCGGGAAGACCACCGTCGGGCTCTTGCCCCCGAGCTCCAGGTTGACCTGCGCCACGTGGTCGGCCGCGAGTTTCGCGACCTCCTTGCCCGTGGCCGTGGAACCGGTGAACGTCACGCCTGCGACGTCCGGGTGCGCGGCCAGCGACGCGCCCGCCTCGGCCCCGTAGCCGGTGACGACGTTGAACACGCCGTCCGGCAAACCTGCTTCCTTCACCAGCTCGGCGAACTTCAGCGCCGAGAGCGAGGTGTCCTCGGCCGGCTTGACCACGACGGTGTTGCCCAGCGCGAGCGCCGGCGCGACCGAACGGGTCAGGATCAGCAGCGGGTAGTTCCACGGCACGATGTGCGCGGTCACGCCCAGCGGTTCCAGGATCGTGAACGAGAGCTTGTTGCCCGGGACCTCGATCTGGCGCCCGCCGACCTTGTCCGCGAGCGAGGCCCAGTAGTCCAGCCAGAGCGGGATCGCCCCGACCAGCTCCTGGGCCTTGGCCAGGTAGTGCCCGGAGTCCAGGGCCTCCAGGCGCGCCAGCTCGTCGGCGTTCTCGGTGACCTTCGCGGCCAGGGCCCGCAGCAGCGCGGCCCGGCCGAGGGCGTCGGTGAACTGCCAGTCCACGGCGACGCGTTTGGCCGCCGCGACCGCCCTGTCGACGTCGGTGCCGTCGGCGCGGGGTACCTGGGCGATCGTCTTCCCGTTGTTCGGGTCGACGGTGCCGAACGTGGCGCCCGCCGAGGCCGGGACGAACGCGCCGTCGATGAACATCGAGGCGTGCTCGGCGGTCCGTGCGTCCTGGTCCACGGTGAGCCTCTGCTCCGTGGTCGTCATTCCTTACCTCCGTGCGTACGGGTGCGTCTACTTCTTCTGCGTGTGCTCGCGGTCGTCGATCACGCGCTTGGCCTTGTGCTCGCTGCGCTCGAACGTGTTCGCCGCGACGACCTCGACGCCGACCCGCAGGCCGACGACGCGGTGCAGGCCGGACGTGGCGGCCTTCTCGAACTCGGCCGTGTCGGCGTCGGTGCACTCGGCCCGGACCTTGATCTCGTCCATCGAGCCGGTGCGCGAGACCAGGACCCGGTGCTCGCCGCCGTAACCGGAGATCTCACGCAGGACGTTGTCGATCTCGGTGGGGTACACGTTCTCGCCCCGGATGTGGATCATGTCGTCGATCCGCCCGTAGACGCCCGACGGCAGGCTCGGGTAGGTGCGCCCGCAGCCGTTGTCCTTCATCTCCCAGCGCGACAGGTCCTTCGACGCGAGCCGGATCATCGGCTGCGAGGTGCGCTCGAGGTGGGTGTAGACCGGTGTGCCCTCGTCGCCGTAGGGGACGGTGCGGTAGGTGTCCGGGTCGCAGATCTCGTGCCAGACGATGTCCTGCCAGAGCAGCATCCCGTCCGGGCTGCCGTCGGTCGCCGACGCCGACATGAACGGCGTCATCTCGGCCATCGTCCCGCAGTCCACGACCCGGGTGTCGAACGCCTTCTCGATCTTGTTCCGCACCGCGGGCACGGACGCGCCGGGCTCGCCGGAGAAGAACATGATCTTGATGCCGAACTCGCGCGGGTCGACCTTCTCCTGCTCCGCGACCTCGGCCAGGCGCAGTGCGTAGGACGGCGTCGAGTAGAACGCCTTGGGCTGCGTGCGGGTCAGCCACCCGATGGCCCGGCTGGTCATGCCCGACGCACCGGCGCCGTACGGGAAGACCTTGCACCGCAGGCGCTCCGCGCCGGACATCGCACCCCAGGACCCGAGGTAGAGCGAGAACAACGCGGAGACGAACACGGTGTCGCCGGGCCGCACGCCCATCCCCCACAGGATCCGGGCGTGGTTGTCGGCGATGACCTCCCAGTCCCGGCGGCCCATCGCGAAGCCGGTCGGGGTGCCGGTGGTGCCGGACGTGCCGTGGATGTGGTGGATCTCCGAGTCCGGCACGCAGATGTAGTCACCGAACGGCGGCGCGTCCACCTGGGACTGACGCAGCTCCTCCTTGACCACGACGGGGACCTGCTCGAAGGCCTCCCACGTCGTGATGTCCTTCGGGTCGAGGCCCGCGGCGTCGTACTTGCGCCGATAGAACGGCGAGTTGTCGTAGGCGTGCTGGATGACCAGCGGCAGCCGCTCCAGGACGGCGGCGTCCCGCTCCTGCGGGTCCATCGTCTCCCGGTTCGGGAACCAGTACGGGCTGCCCGGGTCGGGGAGATAGTTCTGGTCGTACCCCGCCGGCCAGTGCCACTCCTCCATCTTCTCGCCTGCCATCAGACCTTCCTCCGCTCGATCTCTGCGTCGTTCCACGGTGTGAGTGCCTGGTACTCCCCGACCCAGCCCAGGCCCTTGCCGGCGTCCGGGGACGGGGCGTCCTGGCTGGTCACGACGTCGACGACGGCCGGTGCGTTCTCGAACGCCCGCTTGAGCGCCCCCTCCAGCTCCGCCGGGTCGGTCACCCGCTCGCCGTGCGCGCCGAGGGCCCGGCCGAGGGCGGCGTAGTCGTTGCCCTCCAGCTCGGTGCCGACGACGAGGCCGTAGTTCTCGTCCTGGTCGAAGCGCTCGATGTTCCAGGCCGAGTTGTTGGAGACGATCACGACGATCGGGGCGCCGTGGCGCACCGCCGTGTTGACCTCCATGGCGTTGATGCCGAACGCGCCGTCGCCCGTCACCGCGACCGCGGGCTTCCCGGGCCGGGCCAGCGCCGCCGCGATCGCGAACGGGACGCCGACGCCGAGGCAGCCGAACGCACCGGCGTCGAGGTAGCGCACGTGCGACGGGACGCCGAGGCGGGCGAAGCTCAGGAAGTCTCCGCCGTCGGCGACGACGGTGGCGCCGTCGAGGTCCTGCGCCTGCAGCGCCGCGAAGATCCGGTTCGGGTGCATCTTGCCGTCCGAGCCGGCCTCGGCCGAGGCGAGCTTGTCGCGGTAGCCGGAGAACCGCTCCAGGTGCGCGGCACGCAGCTCGTCGCGCCAGTGCCCTCGGTCCTCGTCGCCGTCACCCGAGACCTGCTCGGCCAGCGCGCCGAGGGTGGCGCCGACGTCGGCGAGCACCTCGACCTCACCGCGGCGGTTGTCGTAGAGCTCGCTCGCCGAGTCCGAGATCCGCACGAACCGCGCGGACGGGAACGCGACCGGGGATCCGAACCCGAGCTGGTAGTCGAGCTGGCGCCCGACGGTGATCACGAGGTCCGCGTCGCGCATGACCCGCGAGCGCAGCGCGCCGACCACGGCCGGGTGCGACTCCGGGACCAGCCCGCGTCCCTCCTGGGTGTCCAGGTACGCGGCGCCGGAGGCGTCGAGGAACCGGACGAGCTCCTCCTGCGCCCGGCGCGCCCCACGGCCGGTGATCACGACCGGCTTGCTCGCCCCGCGCACCAGCTCGGCGACGGCGGCCACGTCGTCGGGGTGCGGCAGCGACCGCCGGCGCGGAGGCAGGCGCAGGTGCTCGTCGAGCACGACGGCGGCGGGCACCGTCTCGCGCAGGACGTCGGTCGGGATCTCCAGGTAGACCGGGCCCGGCTCGGACGCGTCGCCGGTGGCGCGGGCCCAGCCCTCGTCGAACTCGCGGAGCATCTCGTCGGCCACCCGCAGCGTTCGGGACTGCCGTGTGACCGGACGCAGGATCTCGGTGTGCGGGATGTCCTGCAGCGGGTGCTTGTTGGCCTGCGCCCGCGGCGGGCAGCCGCCGATCAGGATCAGCGGGATCCGCGAGACCGAGGCGTTCGCGACCGCGGTGACGGTGTTGGTCACCCCGGGCCCGGCGGTGGCCAGCGCGATCCCCATCTCGCCGGTGATCTCCGAGTGCGCGTGCGCCATGTGGACGGCGGCGGCCTCGTCCCGGACGTCGACGATCTGCACGCCGAGCCGGGCCAGACGGTCCCAGATGGGTTGGATGTGGCCGCCCTGCAGGCCGAACACGCGTCTCACCCCGCGTTCGTGCAGGAACCTGGCGATCAGCTCCGCGGCGGTCCGTGACGCCGGGGTGGAGTCGGACGTGTCCTGAGCCATGCAGCGTGCTCCTCGTCGAGCGTTCGATCGTGGCGGTACGTGACCCGCCTCACCACCTTGGGGCATACTGAATTCAGACCGCAACTCGGAGCACGATGTGCCCGGGGCACCACCCCGAACCCCGGTGGAGGCTCGATAGCCTGAACGGCCAGGTCCGACGAGATCCCGCAGGAACGAGCGAGGTGGCGCGATGCACACGGTGCCGCGATGACGGCGCTCCCCACCCCGCCGTCACGCGTCGAGCAGGTCTACGACGCGATCGTCGACGACATCTGCACGGGCCGTCTCGCGCCCGGCACCCGGCTGCGGCAGGAGGAGCTGGCCGAACGGTTCAACGTCTCCCGCCAGCCGGTCCAGCAGGCCCTGTTGCTGCTGCGGACCCAGGGCCTGCTGCGTGACACCGGCCGGCGCGGCCTGGAGGTCGCCCCCGTCGACCGCGAGTTCGTCCAGCACCTCTACGGCCTGCGCGCGGTGATGGACGGCTACGCCGCGCGCTGCGCCGCGGGCAAGCTCTCACCGGCTGCTCTCGATCGCGGGCGGTCGCTCGTCATCGCAGGTCAGGAGGCCGAGCGGGACCGGGCCTACGCCCACATGGTGGGCTCCGACGTCGAGTTCCACCAGTTCGTCATGGAGCAGTCGGGCAACCCGCTACTGGTGGAGAGCGCAGGAGTCATCTGGCGCAACGTGCAGCGTGTGATGGGCGAGCTGCTCTACCGGGGCGGCGCACCGAGCTGGGTGTGGGAGGACCACGCGGCGATCTTCGACGCGATCGCCTCCGGTGCCCCGGACGCCGCCGAGCGGCTCGCGCGCCGGCACGCCGAGCACGGCGAGGAGCTCATCCTCGACGCGCTGGACTCGCTCCCGGCCGTCGACCGGGCCTGACGGCCCCGCCCGGCCCTCGCCCCGACGCCGGGCGACCGTGACTCCGGCGGTGCCTGGACGCGCGGACGCGGGGCTCAACGTGGTGCGGTGAGGCGGCATCCGCGTCGTCGGTACATCTTGACTTCTGAATTCAGAATGTCCCAGAGTGTGCGTATTCGCGCCGCTCGTCCGCGGCCGGGCACCCCTGGCACTTCAAGGATGAGGAGCCGAACCGATGCCGTCCACCGCTGACCCCGACCAGGTCTTCCGGAAGGTCGCCTGGCGGCTCGTCCCGTTCCTGTTCCTCTGCTACGCCGTCGCCTACCTCGACCGCGTCAACGTCGGCTTCGCCAAGCTGCAGATGCAGGACGAGCTGTGGTTCTCCGACGTCGTCTACGGCATCGGCGCCGGGATCTTCTTCGTCGGCTACATCCTGTTCGAAGTCCCGAGCAACGTCATCCTGCACAAGGTCGGCGCGCGGCGGTGGATCGCGCGGATCATGGTCAGCTGGGGCGTGGTGTCGGCGGCGATGGCGCTGGCGAACTCGGAGTGGACGTTCTACCTGCTGCGGTTCCTGCTCGGCGTCGCCGAGGCCGGGTTCATCCCGGGCATCCTGCTGTACCTGACGTACTGGTTCCCGGCGCACCGCCGCGGACGGATCACCGCGCTGTTCCTCACCGCGATCCCGGTGGCCACGATCTTCGGCGGGCCGCTGTCGGGCTGGATCATGACCTCGCTCGGCGGGGCCGGCGGACTGGCCGGGTGGCAGTGGCTGTTCGTGGTGGAGGCGATCCCGGCGGTGCTGCTCGGGTTCGTCGTCCTGCGCCGTCTCGACGACGACGTCGCGTCCGCCACCTGGCTCACCGACGCCGAGAAGACCGTCGTGACCGAGGCCGTCGCCGAGGGTGAGCAGGCGAAGCCGGACGCGCACGCCCGCGTCCGGGACACGCTGCGGAGCGGGACGATGTGGCTGCTCGGCGGGATCTACTTCTGCGTCGCGCTGGGCATCTACACGATCAGCTTCTGGCTGCCGACGATCATCTCCGACAGCGGCGTCGACTCCGCCCTGACCGTCGGGCTGCTCTCGGCGCTGCCCTACCTCGTCGCCGTGGTCGCGATGGTCGCCGTCGCGGCGCACGGGGACCGCACCGGTGAACGTCGCTGGCACACCGCGGTGCCCTGTGCCGTCGGCGGGCTCGGGCTGGTGGCCACGGCGATGTCGCTGCAGAGCACGGTGTTCGCCCTGCTCGCGCTGACCGTGGCCGCCGCCGCGATCTCCAGCGCACAGGCCGCGTTCTGGAGCCTGCCCTCGGCGCTGCTCACCGGGGCCGGGGCGGCCGCGGGGATCGCGCTGGTCAACTCCGTCGGCAACGTCTCCGGCGCGGTCAGCACGTCGCTGGTCGGGTTCCTGACCTCGCTGACCGGGAGCACCGCGTCGAGCCTGTACCTGTTCGGGGCCGTGCTGGTGGTCGGCGGGGCTCTGGTCCTGGTCCTCTCCCCGTCGCGGGTCGACGACCGGACGGGGCGCAGCACCACCGACGCCTGACCCGGTCGTGAGTGGATATCGCTGCGGGAGCAGTGATATCCGCGCACGGCTCAGCTGAGCTCGGGCGGCTCGGCGAAGCCCTTGCCCATCTCGCGGCTGAGGGCGAGCGCGCGGCGCGCCCACTCCGGCGTCGCGCCGGCCAGGCCGCACGCCGGAGTCGGGACGCCGAGCCGGGCCAGGCGCAGGCGGTCGAAGCCGAGACGGTCGGCGAGGTCGTAGCCCAGGCGGGCCAGGTCGCCGATCCTCGGCTCGACGGCCGGCGCGGTCCCGGGCAGGAAGCCCAGCATCATCGGGATGCCCGCGTCCCAGGTCTCGCCGATCGCGTCGAGCGCGGCGGGCAGTGCGGTGTCGCCGGCGAACGCGGGGCGGGTCGCGTCGATCCCGATCGCGGCGGCGCCGGTCGTGGCGAGCATCCGGATCGGCGGCCGGTCGGCGCAGCAGTGCACGACGACGGGCGACCCGATCTGCCCGATCAGGTCGCGCAGCGTGTCCGCGGCGTCCTGCGACCGGATCGAGCGGACCGTGCCGTAGCCCGACGCGGTGGGCAGCGACCCGGCCATGACCGCGGGCAGGGACGGCTCGTCGAGCTGCACGAGGACCGTCGCCCCGGTCCGCTCGGCGACCTCGGCGACATGGATGCGCAGCCCCTCGGCGAGGCTCGCGGCGAACTCGGCGATGGCGCCGCGGTCGGTCAGCACACGGTGCCCCGACACCACCTCGACCGAGGCTGCGAGCGTCCACGGACCGACGGCCTGGACCTTCACCCAGGACGGGCGGATCCGGTCGCAGGCGTCGTGGAACGCGTCCAGGTCGGCCTGCATCAGATCGGTGCCGCGGCGGTGGTCGCGGCCCGGGCGGGCGGTCACCCGCCAGCCGGTCGGCACGACCTCGGCGGCGATGTCGACGAGCAGGCCGAGGGTCCGCCCGATCATGTCGGCGCCGACGCCCCGGGCGGGCAGCTCCGGCAGCGCGGGCATCTGCGGCGTCTCCCCGGTGACGATCGCGGACGCCTCGACCGGGTCGGTCCCGGGCAGTGAGCCGACACCGGTGCCGATGCCCTCGGGCCACAGCTCGACCGGCTCCGGCTCGACGGGAGTGGAGTCGACGACCTCGATCCGGGGCGCCGGGGGCAGGGTCTCGCCGGGGCGCACGTCGCCCAGCCCGGCGGCGGCGAGCGCGGCGGCCAGTGGATCGTCGGATGTCACCGCGCCTGTCTAACACCGCCCCCTCGACCCCGCGACGGCGCCTCGGCTCAGAGCTCGGCGGCCCACTCGCGCAGGGTCGCGGCGCGGATCTTCGTGCCGTTGGTGCCGGACGTCGTGGGCATCTCGTC